>CAWAXK010000010.1:0-79604 GCA_963786025.1 uncultured Alphaproteobacteria bacterium | reverse complement strand
TGGGATTCGAACCCACGTTACGGTTTCCCGTAAACACGCTTTCCAAGCGTGCGCCTTCAGCCACTCGGCCACCCCTCCGTATTTGCCAGCTGATGGCTACGTCATGCCGACGCGAGCGGGCTTTTTCAAGCTGCAACGACACTTGTCCAAGTTTCGCGCCCCAAAGTGAAAAATTGTCGGCAGAAATATGCTCTAATATGTTTATATTTCATAGATTGACCGAATATGGAGCAAGTGAGCAAAATATCAAATACACTCAAAACCATGATTTGTTGGCCATCGGCGGTCGTCGAATACCTCGGAAACCGAAATGACGGGTGACGTATCCGCACTGCACCTGGTGCTCACGGGCGACCCGGGGCTGTACGCCATCGTGTGGCTGTCGCTCGTCGTGAGCATGAGCGCCGTTGCATTCGCGGCGCTGATCGGCGTGCCGGTCGGCGCCTTCATCGCGCTCACGCGTTTTCCGGGGCGCGAGGCCGTTATCGTTTTCCTCAATGCGTTGATGGGCTTGCCGCCGGTCGTCGTCGGCTTGGCGATCTTCCTGACGTTGTCGCGCTCGGGTCCGCTCGGCGAGTGGGGGCTTTTGTTCACGCCGCAGGCCATGGTCATCGCGCAAACCATTCTGGTTGCGCCGATCATTGCCGCGCTGGCCCGGCAAACCATCGAAGATTTGTGGACCGAATATCGCGATGAAATGGCGGCGATGAATATTGGCGCCGCCGGCCGCGTCGTGACGCTGGTTTGGGACGCGCGATTTTCCCTGGTGACCGCGCTACTTGCGGGATTCGGCCGCGCCGCGGCGGAAGTCGGCGCCATCATCATCGTCGGCGGCAATATCGACGGCTTCACCCGCACCATGACCACGGCGATCGCGCTGGAAACTTCCAAAGGCGACCTGCCGCTCGCCATTGGGCTGGGCATGGTGCTGATTTTCATCGTGATTGCGATCAATGCGTTGGCCTGGGCCGCACGCCGCGCCGGCGAACGCTACGCGGGTTGACCATGCGCGCACCCGCCTCAGAACTGCCGGTAATGTTCTCAGACGTGGCGATCGTCGCGGGAGGCGTGACGATCCTCGACGGCATTTCGCTTGTTCTTCTGGGCGATTCTGCTCCCACTGTTCTTATCGGCCCGAACGGCTCCGGCAAGACCACGCTCTTGCGCGCCGCCATGGGACTTGTCCCCGTCACGCGCGGCCGTATCAGTTGGGGCGGGAAGGATTGGGGCGGCCGCGAGGCCTCGCCGCCCGACCGCCGCGCCATCCTGTTCCAGCGTCCGACGATGCTCCGCCGCAGCGCCGCCGGGAATGTCCGCTACGCACTGGCCGCCTCGGGCGTGCCGCGGCACCAGCGCGCCAGGCGCGCCGCCGAACTGCTTGCCGACGTCGGGCTCAGCGGGCTCGAACGCCGCCCCGCACGCCGCCTCTCCGGCGGCGAGCAGCAGCGCCTGGCGCTCGTGCGCGCGCTGGCGCGCAATCCGTCCCTGCTGTTTCTCGACGAGCCGACCGCCAGCCTCGATCCTGCCGCCACCAAGGCGATCGAGGACATCGTGCGTGCGGTAACCGCGCGCGGCGTCAAAGTGGTGATGTCCACGCACGATCTCGGTCAGGCAAAACGTCTCGCCGGCGACGTCGTGCTGCTGCATCGCGGCCGCCTGATCGAGACCGGCCCGGCATCCGAATTTTTTGCAAACCCGCGCACGCAAGAGGCGCGGACGTTCATCGCCGGAGAATTGCTGATGTGAGTTGCACGCTCGACCGTTATTCGGCTGGGTGGGTTGAGAGGGGACGACGTTCGAAAGTCAGTAAAAAGCACAATGAGGAGGATTCACATGTTTAACCGCCGCACACTCATCGCCGCCGCCGCGCTCGGGGCGATCGTCATCGCCACGCCGCCCGCGTTCGCGCAGGACAAATCGATCGTCGTCGCCTCGACCACCTCGACGCAGGATTCCGGCCTGTTCGAATATCTGCTGCCGCTGTTCAAGAAGAAGACCGGCATCACCGTGAAAGTCGTCGCGCAAGGCACCGGTCAGGCGCTCGACACCGGCCGGCGCGGCGACGCCGACGTGGTGTTCGTGCACGCCAAATCGGCGGAGTAAAAATTCCTCGCCGAAGGCCAGGGCGTGAAGCGCTATCCGGTGATGTACAACGACTTCGTGCTGATCGGGCCGAAGAGCGATCCGGCCGGCATCAAGGGCATGCGGGACGTCGCCAAGGCGTTCCCGACCATCAAGGACAAGCAGGCCTCGTTCATCTCGCGCGGCGACCGCTCCGGCACCAACATTGCCGAACTCAATCTCTGGAAGGCGTCCGGCATCGATATCGCGAAGGACAAGGGCCCCTGGTACAAATCGATCGGCCAGGGCATGGGCGCGGCGCTCAACACCGCCGGCGCCGGCAATGCCTACGTGCTGTCCGACCGCGGCACCTGGATCCATTTCAAGAACAAGGGCGACTTGCAGATCCTGGTCGAAGGCGACAAGCGCATGTTCAACCAGTACGGCGTCATGCTGGTGAACCCGGCCAAGCATCCGAACGTGAAAAAGGAGCTCGGCCAGCAGTTCATCGATTACCTGATCTCGCCGGAAGGTCAGAAGGATATTTCCAATTACAAGATCAACGGGGAGCAATTGTTCTACCCGAACGCCAACGACCACAGCGCATGATTAGTCATTGGGTGCGAAAACGGCGAAGCAAACGCGCTTCCCCTGACCTCCCCGGGAGACCCGGAATGAGGAGCATCGCCGGCCGCCGTGCTGAAAACCTGGCTCGCGGTCAGCCGCCCCGTGCGTCGCAACCATCATCGCGCCACCTATTCCCCACCACGCCCCGCCGAAACCATCCAGCTCTACGCCGCCGGCAGTCTGCGCGGCGCCTTGACCGACGTGGCCAAGGCTTATCAAGCCAAAACCGGCGACACCGTGGTGGCGAAATTCGGCGCGTCCGGCCTGCTCAAGAACGAGATCGCCGGCGGCGCTCCGGCGCAAGTGTTCGCGTCCGCCAACATGGAGCATCCGCAGGCGCTGCATGACGCCGGCAAAAGCGGGCCGGTGGTGCGCTTCGCTCGCAACAAGATGTGCGCGCTGGCCAATCCGCTGCTCAAGGTAGACAGCGACAACCTGGTCGCGCGCATGCTCGATCCGGCCGTGAAGCTCGGCATTTCGACGCCGAAAGCCGATCCGTCCGGCGATTACGCCATCGAGATATTCCGCAAGGCCGAGGCCATCAAAGCGGGCGTGCAGGGAGCGCTCGAGAAGAAGGCGCTGCAATTGACGGGCAGCGCGACCAGCGCGCAGCCGCCTCCCGGCCGCATGGTCTACGGCTGGCTGATCGCGGAAGGCAAAGCGGACATCTTCCTCACTTATTGCACCAATGCGATGGCCGCAAAGAAGCAGAACCCCGGCCAGCAGATCATCGCGCTGCCGGAAAATCTCAGCGTCGGCGCCGCTTACGGTTTGACGGTGATCGACGCTGCGCCGCCCGCGGCGCAGCGTTTTGCCAATTTCATCGTCTCGCCGGACGGCGAGGCGATCCTTGCCGGCTACGGCTTCGCGCCCGGCAACTAACATAATCCTGGCGTTCGCCAAGCGGGAACGTTCAGGCTTGGATGAGGGCTTCTTTCCCAGGCTGACGGGGTGGCCTCGCCTCGTCGTCTTCGAGCCGTCCATCGCGCAGGTGGTAGATGTGATCGAAATGGTCCAGAATCATTTCGTCGTGCGTGACGACAATGATCGCCGCATTTTGATCGACGGCGATCCGGCGCAATAAATCCATCACGATGCGGGCGCGCGCCGAATCGAGGGGCGCGGTCGGTTCATCGGCAAGAATGATGCGTGGTTTGTTGGCAAGCGCGCGCGCGATCGCCACCCGCTGCGCCTCGCCGCCGGAGAGCTGCTTCGGCAAGGCATGCTTGCGGTGCCCGACCTCGAGATAATCGAGTAGCTCGATGGCGCGCTTGCGCGACGCCGCGGCGCTGAAGCCGGCGAGATCGAGCACTACGGCGACGTTGTCGCTGCCGTCGAGAAACGGCAACAGATTGGGGTATTGAAAGATGAAGCCGATCTTGTCGAGCCGCAACCGGCGCAGATCGGATTTAAGCCAGCGCTCGTCATAGACGAGTTCGCCATCGAGCGTGATGCGGCCGCTGCTCGGCTCCAGAATGCAGGCGATGCAATGCAACAGCGTGGTCTTGCCGGAGCCGCTCGGTCCCATCAGCCCGACGACCTGGCCGGGAAAGACTTCCAAATTGATATCGCGCAGGGCATCGACCCGGGTGCCGCCCTGCCCGAAATGCTTGGACAGATGCTCGACGCGCACGACCGGTTGTCTGTCCGTGCCGGCCATGGCGCTACCCCGAACTCGCCAGCGCTTCAGCCGGGTCCACCTTGAGCGCGAGCCGGATGCCAAGCGTGCTGGCGGCTAGGCAGATCACCACCGTGATGACGAACACGATGGCGACGCTCTCGGGATCGAGCACAAGGCGGCGCGGAAAGTAGGGCTGGAAAATGAGGACGAGCGCCAGCCCGGCAAAATAACCGAATATGCCCATCGACAGCGCCTGCTGGACGATGAGGCCGACGATGGTCCGGTCCGGCGCGCCAACGAATTTAAGCGTGGCTATCGAGCGTACCTTGTCGATGGTCAGTGTGTAGACGATCAAAGCAATGATGACCGCCGATACGATGATCAGCAGTATCATGATCAACCGCTGCTGATTGCGCGCCTTTTCGATGACGAACTTGCTCAGCAAAGTTTCCTGCTGGTCTTGCGTGAGCGTCGTCAGGTGCTTCCATCGCGAAAGCGCATGGGCGACCTCATCGATTGGGACGTAAGGCGACACTTTGGCGATGACGGCGTTGATCTGATCGTTACCTTCCGCAGCACCCCCGCGCGCCTGCTCGCGGCGCGCGGCCGGAGGAGCTAGTTCGAACTGCAAGGCTTGAGCGTCCCGCAAGGTGATGTAGCCGACCGGATCGCCGGACGACGTGAGCTCCTTGTCCATCAGGCCGACAACCGTGAATTTATGGCCATGCGTGCCGAGCGGGACTTCCTGGCCGAGCCCGAGACCGGCGGAGCGGTCGAGGATCATTTCATAGTGGCCGCGCAGAATGTCGCGCCCGTCCGACAACTTGCGGGGGCCGCCGGGCCGGCCCGGCTCGAAGCCGATGACAAACATGCGCAGCGGCTTGCCGTTGAGCTCGGTTTGCACCGATTGGTAGGTGACGGAGCCGGCGCGCTGCACCCCATAGACCCGGCTGACCAGTTCCCTGGTGTCGCCGGAAATGCGCGAGGCCTCGGCGAACGGACCATTGGTGCCGGCCTCGACGACCCAGAGGTCCGCGTTCGCGGCGCGCGCCTGCCGCAGCGCATCGTCGATCAAGCCGCCGTAAACGCCGGTGATCACGATCACGATGCCGAGCAGCAGGCTCAATCCGAAGTTGGTCAGCACGAAGCGCAGCAGATTGTGCTTGATGTCCCGGTAAGCGAGATTCATCGCTTTGGCTCTTCGGCGATCGTGGCGGCACGACCGTCGCGCAGCCCGCCGCGCAATTGCACCACCACCCGGGCCTTGTCCGGCAGACCGCCGGTGATCTCGTAACGGCCGTCGAGCAAGCGGTGGCCGAGCGTCACTTCATGCCGTTGCAGGCGGCCGTCCTCGATCGTCCAGACCGTTCCGTGATTTTTTGCAAGCCCGACGATGGCCGCTTCCGGAACCAACAGCGCCTGCGGCAGCCGCGCCGTGGTGATGTAAACCTCGGCCTGCTCGCCGAGATAAAAGGTTTCCGGCACCTTTTCATAAGCGATCTCGACCCGCCGCTCCTCGTTGACGCGATCGCTTTCGGGCTCGATGCGGGCAACCTTGCCGCGCAGGCGCTGGCTGGGATGCGAGCGCAGGACGATGTCGGCGGGCTCGCCGACCCGGATCTCGCCGGACTTGCTCTCGTCGATAAAGGCGAGCACCCAGACCGAATTGGGATCGATGAGCGTGAACACTGGCTCGCTGCCAGCAAGGGCGGAGCCGAGTTCCTTAAGACGCGCGGTCACCATGGCGTCGTACGGAGCCGTAAGGGTGTAAAAATCTAATGTCGCGGATTGCTGCTGCTGCTGTGCTTTGGCGTCGCTTATGTTGGCCTGGGCCACCAGCACATCGCTGTTCGCTAAATTCAGGTCCCCGAGTGTAGCGTCTTGGGCCGCCTGCGCCGTCTGTGCTGTTTCGATTGAGGTGTTGTTGCTCTGTAGCAGCGTCTGCCGACGCTGGCTGATACTGCTGGCGTTGGCGTAATTAGCCTTGGCCTTTCCGACGCTCGCTTTTGCCCTTTGAAGATTGGCTTCAGCCAGCTCAATGGTCGCATTTGTCCTGGCGACCTGCGCTCTCTGCTCGCGGTCGTCGAGGCGGGCCAAAACCGCGCCCTTGATGACGCGGTCGCCGACATCGGCGCGAAGCTCGACCAGCACGCCGGAGACCTTGAAGCCGATCTTGGAGGTGACGCGCGCCTCGACGGTGCCGAGGCCGAACACCTCGACTGGGACATTGCTCTGAACGGCGGCAACCTGCAGCTTGATTGGACGCAGATAGGCCGACCAGGCGCCGAACAGGACGCCGGCGCCGATGATCAGTGTCGCAGCCGCCAGAATGAAACGCTTCCGCGTCATGGTTTTGACCCGGCAAGTAGAGGTTTCATCTTGCTTACAGCGCTACTGGGCGCTCAGCATTGACCCGTATCAAATGCCCGGCCGGCTGCGGGAACGCGACGATGCCGCCGCGTTTCGGTCACCCCTGCGAGATGAACTTGGTATTGAGGTAGGCCTGCAGGCCTTCGATGCCGCCTTCCGAGCCGTAGCCCGATTCCTTGACGCCGCCGAACGGCGTTTCCGGCGTCGAGACGGCGACCGAATTGACGCCCACCATGCCGGACTGGATGGCGTCGCCGATGGCGGCAGCGGTCTTGTCCGACGAGGTGAAGGCATAGGCCGCGAGCCCGAACTGCAGCGAGTTGGCGCGCTCGACCACTTCGTCGAAGGTCTTGAACGGCACGATCGGCGCCAGCGGGCCGAACGGCTCCTCGGTCATGATCTTCGAATCATCGGGAATGTCGGTGATCACCGTCGGCTGGAAGAAGAAGCCCTGGTTGCCCTGGCGCTCGCCGCCGGTCTGGATCTTGCCGCCGCGCGCCTTGGCGTCATTGACGAAGCTCTCCATCGCGTCGAGGCGGCGCGGATTGGCGAGTGGCCCCAACGTAATGCCCTTCTCCAAGCCGTCGCCCATCTTGAGGCCCTTGGCGTATTCGGTGAAGCGGGCGACGAACTTGTTGTACGACCCCTCCTGCACATAGAAGCGCGTCGGCGAGATGCAGACCTGCCCGGCATTGCGGTATTTGAAGGCGGCGATGGTGTCGGCGGCCTTTTCCGCGTCGGCGTCGTCGAACACGACCACCGGCGAGTGGCCGCCCAGTTCCATGGTGGTGCGCTTCATGCCCTTGGCGGCGAGCCCGGCGAGATGCTTGCCGACCGGGATCGAGCCGGTGAAGGAGACCTTCTTCACGATCTTGGACGGGATCAAATACTCCGACACATTGGCCGGCACGCCGAACACGAGATTGAGCACGCCCGCCGGCAGCCCGGCGTCGGCGAAGCACTTCACCAGCTCGATGCAGCCGCCGGGCGTTTCTTCCGAGGCCTTGATGATGAGCGAGCAGCCGGCGGCGAGCGCGCCGGCGATCTTGCGGATCGGCGTCAGGGTCGGGAAATTCCACGGCGTGAAGGCGACGGCCACACCGATCGGCTCCTGCAGCACGAGCTGGCGCACGCCCTTCTGCCGGCCCGGGATGACGCGGCCATAGGTGCGGCGGCCTTCCTCGGCGTACCAGTCGATGATGTCGGCGGAGGTAAGCACCTCGGCGCGCGACTCGACATAGACCTTGCCCTGCTCCTGCGTCTGCACCTTGGAGATGTGATCGTAACGCTCGCGCACCAGGTCGGCGGCCTTGCGCAAGATCTTGGAGCGGTCATAGGCCGAAGTCACCTTCCACAGCGCGAAGCCCTTCTGGGCGGCCGCGAGCGCTGCGTCGAGATCGGCGTTCGAGGCATGTGACAGATGGCCCAGCGTCTTGCCGGTGGCCGGGTTGATCACGTCCTCGCCCTTGCGGCCTTCGCCATTGAGCCATTTGCCGTCGATGTAAAGCGCGAGCTCGGAATACATGGGAACCTCGTTGTTACCTGGAACAATGTTGGCGGTGGATTAGCACTTTCGGGCGCGAGCGGCCACCCCGGCTTCGTGTCCCGGACGCGGTGCAGCGCGATAGCGGTGCACCGCAGATCCGGGACCCAGCTTTCTTCGCGGTAGTAGCTGGACCCCGGGTCTGCAGCGCACCACTTCGCTACGCTTCGTGCTGCGCTGCGCCCGGGGGAACGTCGATAGAAGTGCGCTAGCCGAGGAACGCGCCGCCGTTCACGTGGATGGTCTGCCCGGTGACGTTACGGCCGCCGGGACCGGCGAGGAAACGCACCACGGCAGCGACGTCGTCCGGCTTGCCGGGCTCGCCGGTGATGGTGCCGTGGGTGAGATGGTGCGCCGGGTTAAGCGAAGTGCGCGGCCGCGTGGTGTGGATCGCTCCGGGCACTACGCAATTGGCGGTGATGTGGTAGGCGCCGAGATCGTGCGCCAGCGCGCGCGAGAAGCCGACGACGCCTGCTTTCGCCGTCATCACATGGGCGCGGCCTTTCGAGCCGATATGCGCGCTCATGCCGCCGATATTGATGATGGTGCCGCCATTCTTCTTCATCGCCGGCAGGCAGGCATGCACGCCGTGGAACGCGGAGTTGAGCGTGGCGTCCATGATCTCGCGCCACTCGGCGTAGCTCATCTCGTCGATCGGCTTTTCGCGCCGCAGCGAGGCGTTGTTCACGAGGATGTCGATGCGGCCGAAGGCCTTCAGCGCGGCCTGCGCCATCGCCTCGACCGCGGCCGGATCGGCAACGTCGGCGAGAAAGGCGATGGCCTTACCGCCGTCCGTCTTGATCTCGGCGGCGACGGCATCGGCCTCCGCCTGATTGGAGCGCGCGTTCACCACGACCGCGGCGCCGCCGGCGGCGAGATGGAGCGCGATGGCGCGGCCGATATTGCGTCCGGCGCCAGTGACGATGGCAACCTGGCCGGCGAGTTCGTTCTCACTCATCAGTTTCTCTCCCTTCGTCATGCCCGGCCTTGTGCCGGGCATCCACGCTTTGTTTCCTCATTGCCGCCAAGGCGTGGATGGCCGGGACAAGCCCGGGACGGCAAGACTATCCGCGTAATGCAGTTAGATCGATTTTTCCGGCATAGAGCTTGCCGAGCAGATCGAGCGCGGCGGCGCTGCGCGCGCCGTCCCAGCCGCCGTGGCGCGCATTGAGCGCGAATTTTTCCTCGATATCGGCGCGCGTGAGCGGCTCGTTGGCGCCGCCACGAAAGTGCGGTTGCCTCTCCTCGACCACGCGGCCGTCGTTAAGCACGCAGCGGATGTGGCCGGTAAACGCGCTCGGATAGGGATTGTCCGGATCGATGACGTAACGCACCTTGGCGGCGAGCGCGAGCACGGCTTCGTCATGCACCGCCGCATCGGTGAAAGCGTCGAGCCCAACGCCGCCGCGCACAAAACCGGTGGCGAGGATGAAGGGCGTGGCGAATTTCGCGGCATAGCCGTTGGGCGGGCGCTGTTTCGCCGCGAGCGGCTCCCACAGCCGGTGCACGGTGCCCTCGCCTACCTCGCAGATCATTTCCTTGACGTCGGAAGGCTTGATGCCGCGCGCGGCGAGCCGCCTGGCGCAGTCGATATAAGGATGCGCCATGGTGCCGCAGGGATAGGGCTTGAAAGCGAGCGTCTCGGTCACCCATCGCGTGCCGAAATCGTCGAGCACCGCGTAGTCGCCTTGGGTGGTGTGGGCGAAGCCATGGAACAGTCCGTGCACGCCTTCGAACACCGTGCGCGGGCCGAGGAAACCGCCGCGCGCCAGCAGCGCCGCGCGCAGGCCCGATTGCGCCGCCCAGCCGGGATGCAGCCTTTTGGTCCAGGCGCCCTCGGCGAGATATTCGATGATGCCGGAGGCGAAACTGCCGGCGATGCCGAACGCGTCGACGATCTGTTTGGCGTTGAGGCCGAGCGCGGCAGAAACGCCGGCCGCCGCGCCCATCACGCCGAAAATCGCGGTCGGATGAAAGCCGGCCTTGTGCACCGCCTTCGGCACCACGGTGGAAAGCCGGCACATGGTCTCGGTGCCGACGGCGATGCCGAGCAGCGCGGCGGCGCCGTCCGGCTTGTGCCGCTCGCAGGCAACCAGCACCGCCGGCACCACGACCGCGCCGGCATGGACCGGGCCGCCCTCGAAGGTGTCGTCGAAATCCTCGCCATGCGCCGCCGTGCCGTTGACGAAGGCGGCGCCGGCGCTGCTCAGCGTGCGGGCGTGACCGATCGCCGTGCAGGGGCCGTCGTCGTCGAGGCCGGCAAGCGCGGCCTTGATGTAGTCCTCGTTGCGCGCGGTGACGCAGAGGCCGGCGACATCGACCAAAAGATCCTCGCATTTGGTGCGCACGGCGGCGGGCAATTTCGCGGCGTTGAGCGCTACGATGCGCGCGGCGAGTTGTTCGGCAACGGAGATTTTCGGCAATTCCACGGCCACGGTTCACCCAACCGCGACGTTGCGGCGCGCGTTGCGCCCGCGCAGGCTGTTGGCGAGCGCCACGACGGTGAAGGTGATCACCAGCATGAACAGGCCGAGCACCGAGATGGCGGCGAGGTCGCCGCTTTCATTGAGATCGTAAATGAGCACCGACAGCACCTTGGTCTCCGAGGTGAACAGCATGATGGCCGCCGACAATTCGCGGATGACGCCGACGAAGATAAAGCACCAGGTGGCGATCACGCTGGTGCGCAGCAGCGGCGCGGTGATCTGCCACAGCGCGCGCAGGCGCGTGGCGCCGAGGATGCGGCTGGCGTCCTCCAGTTCCGGATGCACCGAGCGGAACGCCGATTGCATCTGCTGATAGGCCGCCGGCATGGCCAGCGTGACGAAAGCGATCAGCAGAATCCATAGGGTGCCGTAGAGCACGAAAGGCGGCCGCGTATAGGTGAAGAACAGGCCGACGCCGAGCACGATGCCGGGAATGGCGACCGGCGCGGTGGCCAGGAAGCCGAGGATACGATAGCCGCGGACCGCCTTGCGCGTCGTGACGTAGCTAATCACCAGCGCGAGGATGGTGCCGCAGGTCGCGGCCAGGATGCCGAGGATGAAGGTGTTGCGAAGCGCGAGCTGCGTCGCCGACAATTCGAAGAAGACGAAATGCAGGTTCTGCAAGGTGAAATTGCCGGCCGAGACCAGATGCGAGGCGACCTTGGAGAACGAGGCATTGAGCAGCGCGAAATAAGGCAGGAACACCGGGCACATCAGCACCAGCATGGCGATCGCCAGCATGACCCAGCGCCAGGCCCCAAGCCGCACGATGCGCGGCTCGCTGTTCTTGCCGCCGACCACCGAATAGCCGCGCCGGCCGAGCACCATGTGCTCGGCGCGCAGCAGTAGGACGGTGAGCACCAGGAGCGGCAGCGAGGCGGCGGCGGCGAGCTCTGGCTTGGGCGGGAATTGGAACAGGCTCCAGATCTTGGTGGTGATGGTGTGGAAGCCTGCCGGCATGGCCAGGATCGCCGGCGAACCGAACAGCGTCATCGCCTGCAGGAACGCGACCAGCGCGCCGGCCAGCACCGCCGGCAGCGCCAGCGGAATGGTGATGCGGCGCGCGGTGTCCCAGGTGCTACCGCCGAGAATGGCGGAGGCGTCTTCGAGATCGCCGGGCGTGCGGTCGAGCGCGTTGGCGACGAGCACGAAGACGTAAGGAAAGGTGTAGCAACTGATGACGAACACCAGCCCCGAAAAGCTATAGATATTGAGCAGATGCGAATCCGGGGACGCGCCGGTGATCTCGCGGTAGAGCTGGTTGAGCAAGCCGCTATTGGGCGCCGCCAGCAGTTCCCAGGCGATGGCGCCGAGGAACGGCGGGGTGACGAAGGACGCCGTCACCAAGATACGGACGGTGCGGCGCAGCGGCATGTCGGTGCGCGCCACCAGCCAGCCCATCGGCGCGGCCACCGCGCAGCAGATCAGCGCCGACAAGGTCGCGAGCGCCAAGGTGGTGAGCAGCGGATCGAGAAAGTCGGCGTCCGACACCAGCCGGTGAAAATTGCCGACGGTGAAGGCGCCGGCTTTGTCGGTGAAGGCGTAGTACACCAGCCACGACAGCGGCATCACGATCAGCACGCACAGGATAGCCGCGAACGCCAGCAGCACCGGCTTCGAGAGATCGATCCCGAATTTGCGAGGCGTTGGCGCCGACGCTGCTGGAATGGCGATTGTCATCAGACCTTGAAAATCTGTGCGTACCGCTTCTTGACCGCGTCCGCCTGCGCGAAGACGCCTTCCGGATCCTCCTTCATCAGCTTGATGTCGGCGAGCCTGCGGACGCCTGGCTTTTCCACGGCCTGACCATGCGGCGAATACTGGCGGGCCCAATCGACGAGAAGCTGCTGGCCCTCGCGCGAGTGCATCCAGTTCTGGAACAGACGCGCCGCGTTCGGATTGGGCGCGGCCTTAAAGACCGCGCTCGGACCGGTGGCGAGCGGCGTGCCCTCCTCCGGATAGACGATGTCGACCGGCTGGCCCGCCTCCTTGTTGCGGATGACAAGGTAGCCGGCGCCGTCGACCATGACCGCGCGTTCGCCGAGCGCTATCCGCTTCGGCGTATCGGTCGCCGACTGGACTTGCATGACTTTCTGCTTGGCCAGCTTCTCGAGGTAGTCCCAGCCCAGATCGCGCGCGATCTCGAACGTCGCGTTCATGATCGTGCCGCTATAGGCCGGATGCGCCTTGACCAGCTTGCCCACCCATTTCGGATCGAGCAGATCCTTGAAGCTCTTCGGCGCGTCTTCCTTCTTCACCAGATTGGTGTTGTAGGCGATCGGCGAGACCAGAATTCGCGTCGTGATGCTCAGCCCTTCCGGATCGTAGTAGCGCTTGTCGAAATGCTGCACGACCTCTTCCGGCAGGTATGGCGCCAGCCAGCCGTTGCGTTTCCAGATGATGCAATGCGCCTGGTCGGCAGTGTTGACGACGTCGACGGAGTGGATATTGGAGGAATATTCCTGGCCGATGCGCGTAAAAACGCGCTCGGCGCCGGATCGCTCCACGCGCACACCGATGCCGGGAAACTTCGCCTCGAAGGCCTTGCTGAGGCGTTCCGCGAACTGCAGGTCCATCGCCGTGTAGAAAGAAAGCTTGCCTTCCTTTTTCGCCGCCTCGATCAAGGCCGGCGTTATCGCTTCCGCCGCAGGCGCCGCGGCGACCCGCACAGCGAAGGCGCTGAGGCCAAGCGCGCCGGCGCCTTTGAGCACATCGCGTTTCGAAAACCGTTTGGTCATGGCGTACCCCCGTTGCTTCCCTCAGGCCACACGCGGACCGGGGAATGTTGCCTTAGACGTGGAACAGCTTGACGTAGTGCGCCTTGAGTTGTTCGCCTTGTTTCAGCACCGCCGCCGGATCGTCCTTCATCAGCTTGATCTTGCTGAGCGGCGTGCGGCCGGCCTTCTCCTTGGCCAGCGGATGCGCCGAGCGTAAGCCGCCGATGTCGATGCAGAGCTGCTGGCATTCCGGTGTGAAGCAGAAGCTCTGGAACAGCCGCGCCGCATTCGGATTGGGCGCGGCCTTGAATAGGCCGTTCGGGCCGACGATCAGCGGCGTGCCTTCGGTGGCGTAGACCGGCTCGACCGGCTGGCCGGATTCCTTCTCGTGCAGGATCAGATATTCGACGCCGTCGGCCTGGATGGCGCGCTCGCCGAGCGCGATCTTCTTCGGCGGATCGGCGGCCGACTGCACCTGCAAAACGTTCTGTTGGGCGAGTTTCTCGAAATAGCCCCAGCCGAGATCGCGCGAGCACTGGTAGGTCGCAGTCAGGATGGTGCCGCTATAGCCGGGATGCGCCTTGACGAGCTTGCCCTTCCATTTCGGGTTGAGCAGATCGGCGAAGCTTTTCGGCGCCTCGTCCTTTTTCACCAAGTTGGTGTTGTAGGCGATGACGCAAAGGAAGATGCGGAAGCTGGCATAGGTGCCGTCCACGTCGTAGTGCGCGTCCGGATAGAACTTCGCCACGTCTTCCGGAACGTAGGGCGCCAGCATGCCCTGCTCTTTCCAGTACACCAGCAATGAGGCGTCCGACGAATTGACCACGTCGACGGCGTGCACGTTGGCGGAATATTCCTGGCCGATGCGTTGCAGCAGGCGCTCGGCGCCGCTGCGCTCCACCTTGCAGGCGACGCCGGGATACTTGGCCTCGAACGCCTTGCCGATCTGTTCGGACAGCTTGAGGTCGATCGAGGTGTACCAGACGACCTTGCCTTCCTTCTTGGCCGCCTCGATCAGCGCCGGCGTGACCGGGCTCGCCGGCGGCGCGGCCGACAACACCCGGGTCGAGAACGAGGCGCCGGCGGCGAGCGCGCCGGAACCGATCAGTACGTCACGACGTGAGAATTTCGAGCTTTTCATCGGCGTATCCTCCCTGAACGTCCTGTTGTTATTTCGTCCCAGCGCGACCGACGGACGCTAACCCAGCAGAGCCCGGCATTTTTCGGGTGGCAGGACCAGCCAAACCGCGCTGCCCTGCGCAATGCTCTCGCCCGCGCCGGAGACGACCCGCAGCGGCGTGCCGTCCTTGAGCTCAACCATATAGTCGCGGCTGCCGCCGAGAAAGACCTGCCGCGTCACGGTCGCCGGCACCGCGTTTTCCGCGGGCGACGGCGGCGCGGCGGAAATTGCGATGTCGTGCGGACGGATCGAAACCGCGGTGTCGGCGCCGGCTTTGAGCTTGCCGCCGACGCAGCGCAGCGCAACGCCGGCCAAGCCGATGCGGGCGTCGTCCTGCGCTTTGCCCTTGACCACATTGCTGGAACCGATGAAACGCGCGACGAATTCCGAGCGCGGCCGGTCATACACGTCCTCGGGGCTGCCCGCCTGTTCGATCTTGCCGTGGTTCATCACACAGATCAGATCGGCGGTGGTCATCGCCTCGGACTGGTCATGGGTCACGTAGACGGTGGTGTAGCGATAGGCGTCGTGCAGCCGGCGCACCTCGAAACGCATCTCCTCGCGCAAATTGGCGTCGAGATTGGACAAAGGCTCGTCGAGCAGCAGCGTCTCGGGCTCGACGATCAGCGCGCGCGCCAGCGCCACGCGCTGCTGCTGGCCGCCGGACAATTCGCCCGGATAGCGCTCGGCCAAAGGCGCCAGTCGCGTGGTGGCGAGGATGGCGTTAAGTTTCTTGGCAATGGTGTCGCGGTCCATCTTCCGCAGCTTGAGGCCGTAGACGATGTTCTCGGCCACCGTCATATGCGGCCACAGCGCGTAGCTCTGGAAAATCATCGACATGTTGCGCCGCTCGGGCGGCAGCGAATGGGCGGGCGAGGAGATCAGCTTGTCGCCGACGCGGATCTCGCCGGCGCTCGGCTCGACGAAACCGGCGATCAGCCGCAGCGTCGTGGTCTTGCCGCAGCCGGAGGGGCCAAGCAGACAGACCAGATGGCCGTGCTCGATGGCGAGCGATATGTCGTCCACCACCGCGACATCGCCATATCGCTTGGTTAGGCCGCGCAACTCAACCGACGCCACGCCAATCCTCCCCGAATTTTTTAGCTCCTCCCCGTTCTTCGGGGAGTGAGATATTTTATGAGCCGGTGAAAGCCGGCTTACGCTTTTCCATGAACGCCGTGCGGCCTTCTTTATAGTCGTTGCTGGCGAAGCATTGCGCCACCAGGTCGGCGCATCCCTTCAGGTTGCGCTCGCTTTCCGGTTTCACCGTCTCGCCGACGATGAATTTGACCGAATTCACGGTGAGCGGCGCGTTGCTGCTGATGGTGTCGGCGTATTCCGCCACGTATTTTTCCAGCTCAGCCTCCGGCAGCACGCGGTTGACCAGACACATCATCTGCGCCTCGGCGGCGGTGAACTGGCGCGCGGTGAAGAAGATTTCCTTGGCGAAGGACGGGCCGACCACGTCGACCAGCTTCTTGATGCCCTTGTAGCCGTAGCCCAGGCCGAGCTTGGCGGCAGGCACGCCGAATTTGGAATTGTCCGAGCAGATGCGCAGATCGCAGCATAGCGCCAGACCGACGCCGCCGCCGATACAATAGCCGCGGATCATGGCGATGGTCGGCTTGGGGAATTCATAGACCGCAGTATTGGCCTTATCGACCGCGATATTGTAGCGGTCGATCGCCTCCTTGCTGGAGCGCTCGCTCTCGAACTTGGAGATATCGGCGCCCGAGACGAAGGCCTTGCCGCCGGCGCCCGTCACCACCACGACGCGTACCGCCTTGTCGGCGGCGAAGTCGGCGAGGATGCCCTGCGCCGCCTCCCACATGTCGAGCGACACCGCGTTGTGGCGCTCGGGATTGTTGAAGATGAGATAGCCGACGCCGCCGTCCTTGCGGGACAGCATCTTGTCGGTCTTGTTGTCCGTCTTGGCCGGTGCGTTCATTGCGTGTCTCCTTATACCGCCTGCACTTTGTGCAGTTCGGCGATTTCATTGTCGGCGAAACCGAATTCCTTGAGCACCTCGTCGGTGTGCTGGCCGAGTTCGGGCGGCGTTACCGCGATCTTGCTCGGCGTGCGCGACAGCGAGAACGGCTGGCCGACGAAGGTCCGCTCCTTACCGTCCGGCGCCACCGCGCTTTGCGCGATGCCGAGATGCTTGACCTGCTCGTCGGCGAACACCTGGTCGATGGTGTTGATCGGCCCGCAAGGCACGCCCGCCTCGTTGAGGAGATCGATCAGCTCCGCGCTCGGCTTGTTGACCGTTAGGGCTTCGATTGCGGCATTGACGGCGTCGCGGTTCTTCGAGCGTGCCGCGCCGGTCTTGAAGTCCTCGCGCGTGATAAATTCGGGCGCGCCGAGCGCGTTGCACAAGCGGTCCCACATGACGTGGCCGGCGGTGGCGATGTTGATGTAGCCGTCCTTGGTCTTGAAAACGCCGGTCGGGATCGACGTCGGATGATTGTTGCCGGCCTGCTTGGCCACTTCATGCGCCTGCAGCCAGCGCGAAGCCTGGAAGTCGAGCATGAAGATCTGCGACTGCAACAGCGAGGTGGTGATCCACTGCCCTTCGCCGGACACTTCGCGCTCGTGCAGCGCCGTCAGGATGCCCAGCGCGCAGAAAAGACCGGCGCAGAGATCGGCGACCGGTATGCCGACGCGCACCGGGCCTTGGCCCGGCAGCCCGGTGATCGACATCAGCCCGCCCATGCCCTGCGCGATCTGGTCGACGCCCGGCCGGTCGCGATAGGGACCGTCCTGGCCGAAGCCGGAGATGCTGGCGAGGATGATGCGCTTGTTGACCTTGCGCAGCTCGTCGTAATCGATGCCCAGGCGGTTCTTCACGTCGGGACGGAAATTCTCAACCACCACGTCGGCCTTCTCGACCATGCGCAGCAAGGTGGCGCGGCCCTGCGGCGACTTGAGGTCGAGAGTCATGCTGCGCTTGTTGCGGTGCAGATTCTGGAAATCCGGCCCTTGCCGAGGGCCGCCCAGGGCTTCGCCTTTCTCCAGGCGCGCCGGTGTCTCGATCTTGATGACGTTGGCGCCCCAATCGGCAAGCTCGCGCACACAGGTCGGCCCGGATCGGACGCGGGTGAGGTCAAGGACGGTGAAACGGGAAAGGGCCTGGGATGCCCTGGTAAACGGCATTTCGACGGCTCCGGCTGGCTTATTGGGGCTTATATCAGCAAATTTGCGCCCGACATTCCCCGATCTAAAGCAGCTTGTCCATCAGGCTAAATCGGCCGTTTCGACTAGATTATTCATCATTTGGCCGATTAAGGGGTATCCCTGCCTTGAAAAGACCATCGACCCCTGTCATATGACCGGCACGGACGAACACCCGACCTCGGGTTCGCGGGCTGCGTGCACGAAACTCCCTAAAAACGAATTTCGCCCCGCCTCTTCCGTTTCTCAAACTGACGACAACCCTGGCCACGCGGGATGTCTTTAAACCCCGCGATTCCGCCGTTCGCATCAGCGAACCGGCCGCTTCGCCATATAAGAAAGAGACTCTTTGACTTCATTTAACGACTTCGGCCTCGTAGAGCCGATCATCCGTGCTCTGGCGGAAGAAAAGTACCTCACTCCCACACCGATCCAAGACCAGACTATTCCGCTCGCCATGCAAGGCCGCGACGTCATCGGCATCGCGCAGACCGGAACCGGCAAGACGGCCGCCTTCGCGCTGCCGATCATCAATCACCTCACCACCAAGCGCCTGCGGCCCGAGAAAAAGGCCTGCCGCGTGCTGGTGCTCTCGCCTACCCGCGAATTGTCCGGCCAGATCGCCGACAGTTTCCGCGCCTACGGCCGGCACATCCGCCCGCTCGCCATTGCGCTCGCCATCGGCGGCGTGCCGATCAACCGGCAGGTCCGCTCGCTGGCGCACGGCGTCGAAGTGCTGGTAGCCACGCCCGGCCGCCTGCTCGATCTCGTCAACCAGCGCGCGCTGCGTCTCGACCAGGTCGAGGTGCTGGTGCTGGACGAAGCCGACCGCATGCTCGACATGGGCTTCATCCACGACATCAAGCGGATCGTCGCCATGCTGCGCAAAGAACGGCAGACGCTGTTCTTCTCCGCCACCATGCCGCAGGAAATCACCCGACTCGCCGATGCGATGCTGCGCGACCCCGCCCGCGTGGCGGTGACGCCGCAAGCCTCGACCGTCGACCGCGTCGAGCAGCGTGTCATTCTGACCGACAAGTCGGCCAAGCCGAACCTGCTGGTCGAAGTGCTCAAGACCGAAACTACCGATCGCGTGCTGGTGTTCACCCGCACCAAGCACGGCGCCGACAAAGTGGTCCGCGCCTTGCAGAAATCCGGCTTTGGCGCCGAGGCAATCCACGGCAACAAGTCGCAGAACCAGCGCGAGCGCGTGCTCGCCGACTTCCGTAACGGCAAGCTGCGCATCCTGATCGCCACCGACATTGCCGCCCGCGGCATCGACGTCGACGGCGTCAGCCATGTGGTCAATTACGATCTGCCGAACATCCCGGAATCCTACGTCCACCGCATCGGTCGCACCGCGCGTGCCGGCGCCGACGGTATCGCGATCTCGTTCTGCGATCACGAGGAAGCGCCGTTCCTGCGCGATATCGAGCGCATGATTCGGATGTCGATCCCCTCAACCGACAAGCGGACCGGCGAGCGGCCGGCGCATCGCCCGGCCCAGCAAAATGCCGGTGACCGCAATGGCGGCAGGCCGCATCGTAACGGCCGCCAGCAGCGCGGACAGGGTAATGGATTTGGCGGCGGCAATGGCGGCGGCGGAAATGGCCGTCACAACGGCAACAATGGCCACCGCCCGCAAGCCCCCGGCAACGGCCATCAGGGCCGCCCGCACCAGAATGGCAACCAGGCAAGCCATGCACAGGCCCCCCGGCAAGAAGCCACCGCAGGGGAGCCAAACGGCATCGGAAATGTTACATTCCTGCAGCGCACGAATGAGCCGCGCCGCAACGCCGGCCACCGCGCAAGATAGCTGATCGGGAGACGATTGGATGGCGAAGGAAGAACTGCTGGAGTTCGAC
This sequence comes from uncultured Alphaproteobacteria bacterium, assembly GCA_963786025.1. GTDB lineage: Bacteria > Pseudomonadota > Alphaproteobacteria > Rhizobiales > Xanthobacteraceae > Pseudolabrys. Next base: position 59,963 of record CAWAXK010000010.1, on the reverse strand, counting down.
GGCACGGTGACCGAGGTTCTGCCGGACGGCAATTTCCGGGTGAAGCTCGACAACGAGCACGAAGTGCTCGCCTATACCGCCGGCAAGATGCGCAAGTTCCGCATCCGCACCGGCGTCGGCGACCGCGTGATCGTGGAGATGTCGCCCTATGACCTGCAGCGCGGACGCATCAGCTTCCGCCACAAGGGCGACGCACCGACCCCAGGCCCGCAGCAACGCCGGCCGAACTTCCGGCGGCGGTAAAGAATTGAATATCCCGGCCGCGCTGGCCGGGATATTTTTTTGCGGCTGGGGGCACGAATCGACCGCTGGAGCGCCGGGCGTGCCATGAAGACATCTTCGATTTTGCGTTTAGCATTGGCGATCGTTATCGCCGGCGCATTGGGCTCGGCGGTTGCCCAAGACAAGCCGCAGGACAAACCGCAAGAAAAACCGGCACACGCCGCGCAACACGACGGCGGCAAGGGCGTGCTGCGGCTGCTGCCCGCCGATGCGGTCAGCGAGCATTCCATTGAAACGGCCCGCGGCAAGCTTGCCTATACGGCGACCGCCGGGACGCTGCCCTTCTACGATCAGTCCGGCGAACAAAGCGCCGCGGTGTTCTACACCGCCTATGTCGCCAAAGTTCCTAAAGATTTGGGCTCAAGCGCGAACCGGCCACTGACCTTCGTGTTCAACGGCGGACCGGGCGCGGCCTCCGCGTTCCTGCATCTCGGCCTGGTCGGCCCGCGCATCCTCGATCTCGGGCCGGACGGCCGCGACGCGGCGACCGCGCAATTGCGCGACAATCCGGATACTTGGCTTCGCTTCACCGACCTGGTGCTGATCGATCCGATCGGCACCGGCTGGAGCCGTACGGTCAAGCCGGAGGACGGCAAGCATTTCTGGGGCATCCGCGCCGACGCCGATTCGTTCGCCAAAGCGATCGCGCTCTACCTCGCCAAGAACAACCGCACGGCGTCGCCGAAATATCTGTTCGGCGAAAGCTATGGCGGCTTCCGCGCCGCCAAGGTGGCGCGCGCCTTGCAACGCGATCAAGGCATCGTGATTTCCGGCATCGTCATGCTGTCGCCCATGCTGGAAGGCTGGCTCACGTTCGGCGACGACGAATCCGCACTGCGCGCGGCGCTGCAGTTGCCGTCGCTGGCGGCGGCCGAGCTCGAGCGCAAGAACAGCTTCACGCCCGCGGCGCTGGCGGACGCAGAAAAATTCGCCATGACCGATTATCTGGTGACCATGGCGGGCGCGCCGCCGCAGGGCACCGCCGGCAAGGCGTTCTATCAACGCGTGGCGCAAATCAGCGGCCTGCCGGCCGACGTCGTCACGCAGTCGCGCGGCTTTATCGAGAACGATTACGTGAAGAGCCTGCGCGCGGGCGGCAAGATCGTCAGCCGCTACGACGTGGGCTTCGCGGTCGACGATCCCTATCCCGAGCGGCGCGGGGCGCGCGGTCCCGACCCGATCCTCGACGGCATATCGCGCGCCTATGGCGGCGCCATGGCCGCTTACGCGCGCAACGAGCTCGGCTTCAAGACCGAGATGACCTATGCGCTGCTCGCCAACGACGTGACCGGCCATTGGGACTGGCAAGGCGGCCGCTTGCAGGCGAGCGCCGAAGACGACCTGCGCACGCTGCTCGCCTTCAGCCCGTCGTTCCGCCTGCTGATCGCGCACGGCTATGCCGACATGATCACGCCTTACGGCATGACGCGCTACGTGCTTGACCACCTGCCGCCGACCGACCCGCCCGGGCGCGCGCAGCTCAAGCTCTATCGCGGCGGGCACATGCTTTATATCGACCCACAGTCGCGCAAGGCGTTCAGCGCCGATGCGGCGGCGTTTTATCGCGTGAGGGAATAATTCTTGTCATTCCGGGACGGCGCCTTGGCGCCGGGCCCGGAATCCAGGGCGTAAAACACTGCGAAAGTAGCTCTGGATTCCGGGCTCGCTCGCGTTGCTCGCGCCCCCGAATGACTCAGTGGCCATTGAATTCCAGCACGTCAAAACCGACGTGGCGGTCGACCATATAGATCAGCCCGCGCGCGTCGAGCATCACGTCGTTGCTTTGCGGCGCGGTACGCCCGCCGACCGGATCCGGGATGAAATAACCCACCTCGCGCGGCGCCATCGGGTCGGCGATGTCGATAATGCGCAAGCCGCCGCCGAACCATACGGCGTGGACCAGTGTACCCGTCATCCGCTCGTGGAACTGATGCGCGCCGAACCGCGCGCCCCGCGTGCGGGCGAACGGCGAGTCGAGTTCGCTCACCTCGAACAGCGACAGAGGCTTGACCGCAGCCAGGTCGGTCACGTCGAAAATTGAAATCCCGGCATGCGGCCGGCCGCGCCGTGCCTCCTCCTCATTGGCGCTCTGCGCCTGGTCCTCTTCGTCGATCGTGAGCGCAATGCGCTTGCCGCCGATCGTGCCGGGCGCCGGCATCACCGTGTGGGTCGGTTCGGGAAACGGCGGATGATAATTGTACGACGCCACGGTGGTCGGCTTGCTCAGGTCGGTCACGTCGACGATGCGGAAGCCGGCGTGCCAGCAGCTGGCGAACATCTCGTTGCCGAAGCGCAGCGCGTGGTGCAGCCGGTGGCGCTTGCCCGACCAGGACGGCTTTTCGCCGGCGGCGATATTCTGCCCCGGCAGCCACCAGCGCGAGACTTCCTGCGGTTTCGCCGGATCGCGCAGGTCGTAGGTGACCAACATGGCGCCGAGAAAACCCTCCATCTCGGTGGAGATGTAGGCATAGCGTTCGTCCATATCGAAGCGATGCACGCCGCTGCCGCCGGTCAACTGATGATGGATCAATTTCGGCTTCGTCCGGTCGGCGACGTCATAGATGCGGAAGCCGCCGTTGCGATAAGGCTGCGCCTCGTCCTTCTCGATCGCGACGAGGTCGGCGTCGGTCAAGTTGAGCTTCTGCAAGAGCTCGGCGCGCGTCGGATCGCGGCCGAGCGCCTCGCGCAGCCCGCGCCGGATCGCCGGCATATCCTGCGCGCGCCGGCCGGCGGGCGTCATGTTGCGCTCGTGATTGACCACCATGATGTCGCCGGCGACGCGCACCTTGTGGCTGTGCGAGGTGGGATCGTCGAGCGTGACCGTTCCGACCAGCCGCGGATTTGTTGGGTCGGCGATGTCGACGATCGAGGTGCCGAGCTGCTGCTTATTCGGGATGTGCCCGACATAGGCGTAGGAGCCGGCGATGTTGACCTGGCCGGCGCCGGGCAGATCGAGATGGCCGATGCGCCGCACATTGCGGGCCAACGCGCCGTTCGGCCGGTCGACTTTATTCATGGTGTTTCCTCTTGGATGCACTTGTGCGAAAGCCGAATGCCGTCCCGGCGCAAGTCCGGGACCGGCCTATTCGGGGTGATGGGCTATTTATCGATGGTAGCGCCGGACGCCTTCACGATCGCCGTCCATTTCGGGATTTCCGCCGCGATATAGGCTTTGAATTGGTCCGGCGTGTCGGCGACGATATCGACGCCGAGCCGGGCGAGCGAAGCCTTCACGCCCGGATCCTGCAGCGCCTTGACGGCAGCGTCGTGCAGCTTGGCGATAATCGCCGGCGGCGTGGCGGCGGGCGCGACCAGCCCGTGCCAGGTGCTGGCCTCGAAACCCTTCAGGCCGGCTTGGTCCATGGTCGGCAGATCGGGCAGGATCGCCGTGCGCTTCATTGTGGTCACCGCCAGCGCGCGCACCTGTCCGCTCTTGATGTGGCCGACGACGGACGCAGCGGTGGCGAACATCATCTGGTCGTGGCCGGCGATCACGTCCTGCAAGGCGGGCGCCGCGCCCTTGTAGGGCACGTGCACGATGTCGACATGTGCCTCCGCCTTGAACAGCTCTCCGGCCAGATGCGCCGCCGCACCGTAACCGGACGAGGCGAAATTGATCTTGCCGGGCTGCGCGTGGCAAAGATCGATCAATTCGCTCAGCGAATGCACCGGCACCTTCGGATTGACCACCAGGATATTGGCTTGCGTGCCGATCAAGGTGATCGGAGCGAAATCCTTTTGCGGGCTATAGGTGAGTTTTTTGTAAAGACTCTCGTTGGTGGCAAGGATGCTGTTGTTGCCCATCAGCAGCGTGTAGCCGTCGGCATTGGCATGGGCGACCGCGTCGGCCGCGATATTGCCGCCGGCGCCCGGCTTGTTTTCGATGATGAACGGCTGGCCGAGCAGCTGCTCCATCTTCTTTCCGACGATGCGCGCGAGCACGTCGCTCGGGCCGCCGGGCGGGAACGCCACCACCAGCATCACCGGCCGGCTCGGATAATCGGCGGCCTGCGCCGGCGCGGCCAGCGCAAGCAGCGCGGCAATACCGAACAGCGCGGCGCGGCGCGCCCGGTTAACGAGAAATGTCATCGTCATTCGCCTCCAACTTGATATCGCGCCCCGCCGCGGTCTCAGGACGATGCTACCTTCCCGCCGCGCCGACAGGAAGCCGATGAATTGCCCGCTATCACAGCGTGGCGGCGGGAAATGCCCGTAAATCCAGATCAATTCTGCAGCGCCCTTGATGTAAGTCAAAGCCGCGGCGGCGTTATTTGGTTGTCTTGCAATGGCTTATTTCTGCCGGCGGTCGGCTATTTCGGGCATGCAGGTTTTGTGTCGGCATTGGTGTGCCGAACGGCTGACGCAACCGTGACGCTGCTTATCGGCGAAGTGATATTCGCCGGCAGCGCGAACCGACGGAAAATCTACGCCTGCGAAATTCGATATGAATGAAGCAAGAATCAATAGGAGGAGATCGACTATGAAGATGCGCTGGGCTTTTCTCGCGACGCTTGTTCTCAGCAGCGTGCTGGGATTCAACACTGCCAAGGCGGCCGACCCTACCAAGATCAAAGTCGGCATCCTGCTGCCGCTCACCGGCCCGTTCGCGGCGGTGGCGGAAACTCAGAAACAGGGCGCGCTGCTCGCGGTCGACGTAATCAACAAGCGGGGCGGTCTCAACATGCCCTGGGGCAAGGTGACGGTCGAAGGCGTCGTCGACGATGACGAATCCAAGCTCGACGTCGGCGTCCGCCGCTATCGCTACATGGTGTCGGAAGGCGTCAAGGGCGTCGGCGGGCAGACCTGGTCGCCGCTGGCTTACGCCATCAACGCCATCGTCTCCAAGGACCCGATGCCCTACTTCCCGGTCTGCGTGATGGCGAAGGAAGCCTTCATGAAGGGCAAGCTCGCCGACTCCAGCTTCGCCGCGGCCTACAGCCCGTGGACAGTCGGCTATATGGCCGGCAAGTCGGCGGTGCAGACGCTCGGCAAGAAGAAGATCTTCTTCCTCGCCCGCTCCGACAGCTGGGGCTGGGACATGCGCGACGGCGCCTATGCCGCCGCCAAGGAGTTCGGCGCCGAGATCGTCGGCTACGACGAAGCCTCGCTCGGCACCAGCGACTTCACCACCATCCTGCAGAAGGTCCGCGCCGCAAAACCGGACGTCCTGATCGCCGCCCAGTTCGCGGCCAACTCGGTGGCGCTCCTCAAGCAAGTCCAGCAGATGGGCCTCGGCAAGGAGATGACCATCTTCAACGCCTTCATCACCAACGTGGTCGCCAAAGGGCTGCCGCCGGAAGCGCTGCAGGGCGTCTATGCCATGCACTACTTCTACTACGACCTGAGCAGCTTCCCGGACAAGCAGGTGGCCAAGAGCGCGAAAGAGTTCACCGACCTGTTCCGCGCGAAATACAACACGCCGCCCGATGCCTACGCGACGATCGCTTACGTCGCCTACATGGAAATGTTCCGCGGCTTCGAGGCGGCGAAATCGCTGGATCCGAAAAAGGTCTCGGCGGCTCTGATGGCCAATGGCGGCAAATTCGACACCGTCAAGGGCCCGGCTACCTGGCGCCAGGATCATTCGGCCGCTTATAAATACGCGGCCTTCCTGGTGAAGGGCAAAGGCGCTGCCGAGCGGAAGAACGAGTGGGATTTGTTCAGCGTGGAAGGTTCCCTGGGCGGCGACTCCGTGTTGCCGACGCTCAAGGCCCTTGGTTACTGATCCCAGTATCGGCCGGACGATCTTCGCCTTAGGCCGATAAAAACCGTCTACCTCCGCCCCGGCGCGAGCATTCTGACTTGCGCCGGGGTGAAGACATTAAAATAGGGTGAGATGTGGCTACGGATACGCGCGCCGAAATCATCAGAGCTGACGGCGTTACCAAACGTTTCGGCAAGCAGATCGCGGTCAACAATGTCAGCTATCTGCTGCGCGAGAACGAGGTCGCCGGCATCATCGGCTCGAACGGCGCCGGCAAGACGACGTTCTTCAATCTGCTGACCGGGCTTTTCCGACCCGACGAAGGAAGCATCTACTACAAAGATGAAGACATCACCTTCATGACGCCGCAGCAACGGGTGGCGCGGGGGTTGATGCGGACGTTCCAGTTGACGGCCACGTTCGACAATCTCAGCGTGATCGACAATCTGGTGCTCGCCTATTTCCGGGCGCACCGGAAATCGTCCATGCTGCAGCTCTTGCTGAACACCTGCAAAGGGCATCGCAACGACGCGAGGATCCTCGAGATCCTGGAAACCTTCGACCTGCAGAATATCCGCGACCGCATGGTGAAGAACCTCAGCCTGGGCGAAAAACGGCGCCTGGAAATCGCGATGGCGGTCCTTACCGAGCCCAAGGTGCTGCTGCTGGATGAGCCGCTCGCCGGGCTCTCCGAGTCCGAAATCCAGGGCGTCCTCGGCGTGCTTCGCCAGCGCGTCGGCCGGCAGACCATCCTGATCGTGGAACACAAGATTTCCCATGTGCAGGACTTTTTGGAGCGGCTCACGGTCATGCACGAGGGCAAGGTGATCGCCGACGGCGCTTATGAGGAAACGCTGAACGATCCCGAAGTGCGGCGGAGCTACTGGCAGATCGACACCACCGGCGAACAAGACAGGACCGTCGTCGCATGACGAACAATGACGATATCCTGACGGTCAGCGGGCTCAACGTCGCTTACGGCGAATCGAAGGCGCTGTTCGACGTCGCTATGAACGTGCGAGCGAACCAAGTCGTCGCCTGCGTCGGCCGCAACGGCGCCGGCAAGAGCACGCTGCTCAAGAGTATCACCGGTTTCCTCAAGCCGACATCTGGCACGATCGTCTCCAATGGCGAGAGCCTGGTCGGCCTGACGGCCTTCGGCATCGCCGGTAAGGGCATCAAATACATTCCGCAGGACAAGAAGGTCTTTTCCGATCTGACGGTGCGGGAAAATCTCGAACTCGGCAGCTACGCCAGCCAGGATTACGACTGGGCCCCGGTCATCGAGTATTTCCCCAAGCTGCAGGTGCTGATGGACCGCAAGGCCGGCTATCTGAGCGGCGGCGAACGGCAGATGCTGATGATCGGCCGCGCCATCCTGGGCGGCCCCAAGCTGCTGCTGGTAGACGAGCCGACGGAGGGGCTCGCCCCCAGCATCGTCATGCACCTGCGCAACGTTTTCAAAGAGCTCGCCAAGAAAACAGCGCTGGTGATCGTCGAGCAGAACCTGCCCTTGGTGTGCGCCATCGCCGACAAGATCTACGCCCTGAAGGAAGGCCGCATCATGGCCGAGCTGACCGAGCGCGATCAGATCACGCCCGAAGCGTGCGAGAAATATCTCTAGAACAGGTTCAATAAAGGCGTCCGCGATGAATTTTTTGAGATGGTGGTGGGGATTGCTGCTGGCCTTCGCGCTGCTGGCGGTGATGCGGGTATTTCTGCCGCTGCCGTTCTCCAACGAGATCCTTATTTTCTCGATCTACACCATGGGCTGCAACTATCTGCTCGGCCGCATCGGTTTCATCTCGTTCGGCCAGCCGGCCTATCTGGCCGTGGGCGCCTACGCCGCTGCATTTTACCTGTTTTATTTCGGCAATAACGCTTACGTCGGCATTCTGATCGGCGTCGCTGCGGGAATGGCGGTGTCCTTCGCCATCGGCCCGCTGTTCGTGCGCTTGCGCGGCGACTACTTCGCCTTGGTCAATCTCGCGCTCGCCGTGATCATCTTCTTTCTCATGCAGAAGGTTCTGGCCGGTATCACGCACGGCGATAACGGGTTGTGGTTTCTCACCAACCTGGCGTCGACGCCGGTGCTGGACATTTCGCGGCCCGATCAGTTCTTCATCTTCTCATTCCTGGTCGCCTTCGTGCTGTGGGCATTCTTCAAATATCTCGACGACTCGATCTTCGGCGCCTGCTGTCTGGCGACCAAGATCAACGAGGACAAGGTGAAATTCCTCGGCTACAGCAGCTTCAAAATCCGTCTGTTCGCCTTTGTCATCGCCAACACGACCACCGCTTTGGCCGGGGCGATGTATGCCGTCTATCTTGGCTTCGTCAGCCCGGAGATCACCAGCCCGGCGCGCGCCGCCGATCCAGTGGTGGTGACGATCCTCGGCGGGGTCGGCACGCTGTACGGGCCCATCGTCGGCTCGATCGTCTATACCGGCATGAAGGACGTGCTCAGCAAAGCGCTCGGCAATTGGGAGCTGGTGATCGGCTTCGTGCTCGTGTTCATCATGCTCGCCGGCGAAAAGGGCATCTGGGGTACGCTCGAGCCGCTGATCAGAAAGACGTATCTGCGCGTCACGGGCCAAGCGGCCGACCAAGGGGGCAGCCGATGATCAGCATGCAGCTGTTGACCTCGGGCGTTATTTTCGGCTTGAGCCTGGGCGGCATCTTTTTCCTGATGACGATCGGGCTGTCGCTTTGTTTCGGCCTGATGCGCATTATCAGCCTCGACCAGCTGCTCTACTACTCGGTCGGCGCCTACATCACCTACTCGGTAGGCCTGGCGGCCGGAAACGTCTGGCTCGGCGTACTGGCCGGCGTGGTCGTCGCGGGCCTCTCGGCCTTGCTGGTGGAACGCGTGGTGTTCCGGCGCATCTACGACCGCGACCTGCCCTTCACCATGATCACGTCTTTTGCCGTGCTGATCGGCGGCGTCGGCGTCATCAAGTTTTTTTGGGGGCTGGTGCCGCGCCCGGTGCCGGAGCCTATCACCAGTCAGGTCTACATCTTCGGGACGGAAATTCCGGTCTATCGCCTGGTGGTGATCGGGATTGCCGCCCTCGTCTATATCGGCATCTGGCTTTTTCTCAACCGCACCATCATCGGCAAGGCGATCCGCGCCGGAACCGAGGATGTCGAGCATGTCGAAGGCCTCGGCATCAACGTCTACCGGCTGTTCACCATCACCTTCGTCATCGCCGGCGGATTATCGGGTCTCGCCGGCGGACTGCAGGCGCCGCTGATCATGGTCGATCCGCAAATGGGGCTTGAGGTGCTGGCCTTCGTCTTTATGGTCGTCATCATCGGCGGCCTGGGCAGCATCAAGGGCACGCTGATTTCGAGCTTCCTGGTGGGACAGGTCGTTTCGATCGGCTCGCTGATCTATGCGCCGCTGGCGCAGATGGCGCCGTTCGCCATCATGCTGCTGATCCTGCTGATCAAGCCGACCGGCTTGTTCGGCAGCCAGATGTTGAAGCGTTAGGCGACGCCGGCCGCGGCCGATCAGGCCGGGATTTGTTTCTGCTCGGCGGCGCGTTTGGCCTTGATCGCCATCAGCACCTTTTCCGAGGTGGCCGGCAGCGACGTCACCCGCACGCCGACCGCGTCGTGAATGGCGTTCAGGATCGCGGCCGAGGTCGGCACTGCCGTCGGCTCGCCGACGCCTTTGGCGCCGAACGGCCCGGTCGGATCGAAGCCCTGCACGATGTCGACCGTGATCTCCGGCATGTCGAGCGAGGTCGGCATGATGTAATTGGTCAGGTTGGGATTGATGTGACGCCCCTTGGCGTCGAACAGCATCTCCTCCTGCAGCGCCATGCCGACGCCCATGGAAATGCCGCCCTCGACCTGGCCTTCGACCAACATCGGATTGATGGCCGTGCCGCAATCATGCGCGGCGGCAATACGCAGGAGCTCGACCTCGCCGGTCTCGTCGTCGACGTCGACCTCGGCGATCTGCGTGGCATAGACGTAAGTCGCGAACGGCTTGCCCTGCCCGGTCTCCGGGTCCATGGCGACGGTCGGCGGATTCCACGAGGCGCTGCCGATCGCCGGCTGGCCAAGGATGACCTGCGAGCGATGTGCCACCTGCCCGATCGAGACATTGCGCTGCGGGAAGCTCTTTACCTGGATTTTGCGGTCTTTCGCCTCGAGTTGGCTGACCTTCACCCCCAGCATGGGCGCTGCGGTTTCGAACAGAATGGCCTTGGCGGCTTCGGCGGCGAGCCAGATGGCGTTGCCGGTGACGTAGGTCGTGCGGCTGGCGATGGCGCCGGTATCCATCGGCGTGGTGTCAGTATCGGCCGAGACGACATGCACGTCGTCGGTGGCGATGCCGAGCGCCTCGGCCGCGATCTGGCCAAGCACCGTGAGCGAGCCCTGGCCGGTTTCGACCGTGCCGGTGAGCACCGTCGCGGTGCCGTCCTCATTGACCTTCACCGTCGCCGCGCTCGGATTGGCGTCGACCGTAAAACCGATCGGATACCACATGCAGGCGATGCCGCGTCCGCGCCGTTTCATGAGCGCGGCTCCCAGCCGAAGCGCTCCGCCGCCTTGCGCAGCAATTCCTTGACCACCACGCTGTGCAGCACCTGTCCGGTCGGGCTCGACGAGCCTTCGTCGAAGGCGTTGAGCATGCGGATTTCCAAAGGATCGATGCCGAGCTTCTGGGCGATGTCGTCCATCTGCAATTCGTAGGCGAAGCACACTTGCGGCGCGCCGAAGCCGCGCATGGCGCCGGTCATGGTCTTGTTGGTGTAGACGACGAAGGCCTCCGACAAGACATTGTCGATCTTGTAGGGGCCGGGCGCCAGGATGCAGGCCTTGCCGAGCGTGGTAGCGCTCCACGAGCAATAGGCGCCGCCGTCCAACACCAGCCGGATCTGGCGGGCCACGATACGGCCTTTCTTGGTGACGCCGGTCTTGTAGTCCATGATGATGGGGTGACGCGTCGTGGTCGAAGTGAACTCCTCGCCGCGCGTGAACACACCCTTCACCGGCCGGCCGGTCTTTTTCGACAAAAGCGCCAGCGCCGGCTCCTGCGAGATCTCGTTCTTGCCGCCGAAATTGCCGCCGACGATGGTACCGACGATGCGGATGCGGCTCATCGGCAACTTCAAGGTCCGCGCCATGTCGGAGCGTGCGAGCGTAATGCGCCCGATGGTCGCATAGATGGTGAGGCGGCCATTGGCATCCCAGTCGGCGATGGCCGCATGCGGCTCCAGCGACACGTGCTCGATCATCTGCGTGCTGTAGCGGTCTTCGAAAATGTGGTCGGATTCAGCGAAGCCCTTCTCGATGTCGCCTTTGCGGATCACCTTGGTGGCATAGATGTTGCTGTTGGGCGCATGGACCTTGGGCGAATCCTCGCCCATGGCGGCGACCGGATCGAAGACGGCCGGCAGCGGCTCGTATTCGACCACGATCTTCTCCAACGCCTCGTTGGCGATCTGCTCGGTGACCGCCGCCACCGCCGCAACGCCGTCGCCGGCGTGGCGGACGATCGGATCGGCGAGCACCGGCTGGTCCTGAAACGTCGGCCCGAAGGAATTGGTGGGGATCTCTTTGCCCGTCAGCACCGCCATGACGCCGGGCATGGCCTCGGCCGCACTGGTGTCGATGCGCTTGATGCGGGCTGACGCGATGCCGGCTCGCTTGATACGCGCATAGAGCATGCCGGGGAAGCTGAGATCGTCGATGTATTTGGTCTGCCCGAGGCCGTGCAGGCGGCCATCCGGCCGGGTCGCGCGCTGACCGACGGCGCGGGTCTGCTGGCGGGCGTCCGGCGTCAGCGTCTCGATCGGAAAGGGCTCGCGCGGCAATACCGCGGGCAGCCGCAGATCGGCGTCGGACAGCGGCGCGGCGATGTCCAGCTTGTCGCGTTCCAGGATTCGGCTGTGTTCGTTCATGGGGTCGTCACCTCGGGTCGCGCGTGGGTGAGCTGGGTGCGGGATTGTTCACGCAACAGGCGGGCGGCGTCCTGCACCGCCTCGATCATCTTGGTATAGCCGGTGCAGCGGCAGAGATTGCCCGACAGCGCGTCGCGGATTTCTTGCGCCGACGGATTGAGATTCTCGTCGAGCAGGGCCTTGGCGGACATCAGCACGCCGGGGCCGCAGAAGCCGCATTGCAGCGCGCCGCTGTTCTCGAAGGTGGTCTGGATCGTGTGCAGGTGGTCGCGGCTGGCCAGGCCCTCGATGGTGAGAATTTCCCGGCCGTCCGCCTGTCCGGCGAGCATCAGGCAGGCATTGACCGCCTGACCGTCGACGATCACGGTGCAAGCGCCGCAGTCGCCGACATCGCAGCCGAGCTTGGCGCCGGTCAAATTGAAATGCTCGCGCAGCAACTGCAGCAATGTCGTTTCCGGCGGCACCGAAGCGCTGCGAGTCTGGCCGTTGATGGTCATCGTTACGTCGGTCACGCCACAAGCTCCTTATCCTTCGCCGCCGCGCGCGTCAGCGCCTTGGTGAGCGCGCGTTTTACCAGGACGGCGACGAGATCGCGCCGGTATTCGGCGCTGGCCCGGAAATCGGTGATCGGCTTTGCTTCGGTTGCGGCGATGCGGCCGGCCTCGGCCATGGCCTCGGCGCTGATCTTGCGGCCGGCAAGATATGCTTCTGCCTTCGGCGCGCGAATGACGACAGGGGCGACCGCGCCGAGCGCGATGCAGGGGTTTCGGAAATTGCCCTTGTCGATGAAGAACGCCGCCGCGACATTCACCAGCGCCAGCGCCTGGCCCTTGCGCAGGCCGAATTTCTCGAAGGCGGCCGGTTTGCCGCGATTCTCCTTCGGAATGACGATGTCGACCAAGAGGTCGCCGGGCTTGAGGCTGGTTTTGCGCGGACCGACGAACAGTTCGGGCAGCGGCATGCTGCGCCGTCCCGCGGCATTGGCGACGGTCACCGACGCCTCGAGCGCGATCAGGGTCGGGCCGCTGTCCATCGACGGTACACAGGTGATCAGGTTACCGCCGAGCGTGCCGAGATTGCGCGTCTGCACCGCGCCGATGGAATGGGCCGCTTCGACCAAAGCGGGGAACATGTCGCGAATGACCGGCGAGCCCATGATGTCGCCATGCGTGGCCAATGCGCCGATGTGCAGCCCGTCGTCACGGATGGCTATTTCTTTGAGTTCGCGCAGGCGCGAGACGTCGACGATGATTTCCGGATTATGGACAGCGTGCTTGAGCTCGACCAGGAGGTCGGTTCCGCCGGCCAGAATCTTGGCCTTGGCGCCGTGCTCGCCGAGTAGCGCCACGGCGTGCCCGATATCTTTAGCCATTACGTACCCGAACGCCTTCATCCAGTCAGCCCTCAATGCCAGCAGATGGTGCGTTGCAGCAGCCCTCGCGCAAACCGTCAATACGGAGCGAGAATCCGCAACTGGGCTGCAACTAACAACGCATGCAGAATAGGCGGCTCTGCCCGCGTAATCTAGGCCAAATTAGCCGGTATAATTTAATTGCCATTGCGTCGCGGTTGAATTGCTAGGATTTACGCGCCTGGGATTGAGCAAAACTGCGCAATTGGCAGCCTCCACCCGGTAACCCTGTGATTCTTTCGCCGCCCGAAAGCGGTCAGAACGCGCGGCCAATCACCAGGCTGTCCAACGAATAGGCGCCGCCGCCGTTCACCAGGAAGTAAAGCGCCGCGATGGTCCACATCAGCGTGTATTCGAGGCCAAGCTGATTCCAGAAATATTTGCCGACGCGCCAACGCTCGATATTGGACACCAACAAGAAGAGAACGATCGGCACGGCCGCGGGCCGCGTGAACAGACCGAGCGCCAGCAGCGGCCCGCAGACGAGTTGCGTCAGCGAGATCGCCGGCGCCCACAGCATGCCCGGCCGGTAGCCTTGCTTGTCCATATAGTCGGCAAGCTGCCGGATGCTGCGCATCGGCTGTCCGGTCTTGGGGAAAAAATTGAAGGTGTTGCGCAAGCCATGCGGCACCAGCGCCAGCCCGACCATGACGCGCAACAGCGCCTCCGCCACCGGAGCAAGCGTCCGGTAGAGCGGGCCAAGCTCGGGGATAAAGAGCGGGGTCGAAGGGTCGAGCAAACCTATAACCGGATTTCGCCGAGACTGACGCTGGCGCCGAGCGTGGCGGTGACGGTCTTCTTGTCGCGGCCGGCCGCCAAAATCTCGACCATGTAATCGCCCGAGTTCTCGTCCAGCCGGTCGAATTTGAAGTCGCCGTAATTGTCGGTGGCGGCTTGCGCCACTACGGCGCCGCCCTTGAGCAGGCGCACGGAAGCGCCCTCGACGCAATCGATGACGCCATTGGCTTCGACCGACACCGAGCCACAGACAAAGCACTTCGCGTAGCGCCAGAGATTCTTGTAGTAGACGCGCGGTTTGGTGCCGAGCTCGGACTTGATGACCTCGAGCCCCTGCTCGCGCGCGATTTTCGCCATCTCGCCGTCATCCACACAGACCGAACGCATCGCCGCCGTCGGACAGGATTGCTGGCCGCGCGTCTGTTTCCAGCCGGCGTCGATCAGATGCGCGTCGAAAGTCCAGGCCTGCGGCAGTTGCAGCTCCTCGTTCCACCAGATGTGGCCATAAGGGCAGGCATCGACCAGGTCCTTGCGGCCCTTCGCCTGGACCGGGTCGATGAGCACGATGCCGTCGTCACGCTTTTTCACGGCGCCACCGCCTTTGGCGACGCAGGGCGCGTTATCGCAGTGATTGCACAGCGTCGGGACGTAGGCGATGTCGATCAATGGCAATTGGCCACGTTCTTTCTGGAGGATGTTGATCCACTTGTGGCCATGCTTGGGCATCGGCGCCGAATAGCCGGGAAATTCGTTGCCGACATATTCGTCCATGGCCGCGAGCGTGCACAAATTGCAGTTTGTGCACTCGGCAACGTCGATGATCAGGTTCCATTTATTCATCGCATTCACACCACGTCTCGAGCTGAGCGGCCTTACTTCGGAATTTTCGGCACGATGAGATGAAAGAGCTTGAGCGACGCCCCGCTCGCCGCCTGAACGGTGGCGGTCTCGGACGGGCCGAGATAAACGCCGGCGCCCTTCTCGACGTCGTAATCCTTGTTGTTGAGCTGGATGCGGCCTTTGCCGTCCATCAGATAGATGAGCTGATGCTTGTCGGAGACATCCGGCTTGAACGTCTCGGCCGATTTGAGCCAACGCAAGGAGCCAAGCACGTTGTGCGCGTTGCACAGCGCTTCGTTCAGCACCTCGGTGAATTCGCCCTGGCCAGCGGCAGCCTTTTTGGGGAGCTTGTTGGTATCGATGAATGTAAGCGACATAATCGTTTTCCTATGGTGTCAGGCTAAATTCAGGTCTGGATCCACGCTTTGCCGTCCTTGCGCGTCCAGCGCAGATCGTCATCGGTGCCTTCCAAGATCGTGGTCTTGAAGCGGTTGGGCGCCTGCCACTCGAAATAGAACAGCGGCGTGGTGGCGCGCAGCCGGTGCTTTTCCTCGGCCGGGATGAAGATCATGTCGCCGGGGCCGACCGGACGAACCCCTTCATCCGATTCCACCGTCGCCTTGCCGTCGATGATGAAATAGAAATGCTCGCAGTTCTTATGCAGATGCAACGGCGACGCCGCACCCTGTTTATAGTGCATGACGCCCGCCAGCATATCGTCGACGTTGGCGAGTTCCTGATTGACGAAGAAAATGCGCTCGCGCGCCTGCTTGGCGTCGATCAGCGAGGGCAGATCGCCCTCCTTGAATACATAGGCCATTAGATCAGTTCCTCCTGTTGTTGCTATTTTGCCGGCACAAGGTTTGCCGCCTTGAGCTTGCTGCGGACTTCATCGTCTTTGTCCATCCCGGCGAAAGCCTCCGAGATGTATTCGGTCTTGCCGTCCCACGGTACGATTTCGACGAGGCCTTGGGAACCGGCGAGCGCATGCGTCGACTTGGTCTGCGAGCGATGCGGCATCAACAGGTTGACCACGCCACCGCGGTCCACCGACCGTCCGGGCTCGCCCATCGGTTCGTACAGCGCCGAGGATTCGTAGCTGTGGGCGACACCGCGCGATAGTCGCTCGGTGAGCACCGCCGCGCAGATCACTGCGCCACGATCGTTGTAAACTTTGACCAGATCGTGCTGCTTGATGCCGCGCGCCGCGGCATCCTGCGAATTCATGCGCACGGTCCAATAGTACCAATCCTTCACTTTCACCCGGTGGTCCGGAATGTTGAGCAGGAAGCTGTCCTTGCCGTCGTTTTGGGTGTGGAAGCTGTACTTGCTGTGCGGCGTGAGCAACTGCAGTGGATATTTCTCGAACAGTTCGCGCGAATGCGGTCCCTCCCATGACGGCACGTATTCGACGACCGGCGGCCGCTCGGGATCGTTTGCACGCTTGAGACTGTTGCATTCGAACTCAAGCTTGCCCGATTGGGTCTGCAAGCCTTTGAGGAACTCCACTGAATAATCGGATGGCAATGGATGCGGTTCCGGAACGTCCTTCTTACGGCCTTCCCAGAACCAGCGGAAGGAGACCGGCGCGCGCAGGTGCTCCTTCTCCGCCGGCACGACGTAGTAACCGCGCTTCATGAACTTCTTCCAGGAAATCTTTTTCGGCAGGTCGGACGCATCGAACAGACGCTTGACCCAGTCGATCTCGTTGACGCCCTCGGAGAAGTAGTTGGCGAGCCCAAGCCGCTTGCTGATCTCGTTGAAGATCCAGAAGTCGGATTTTGACTCGCCAAGCGGCTCGATCGCCGGCGCCTGGAAGATGATGACGCGATGATTGAGCTGCTGCTGGCCATGATGGCCGTAGCCGCCGAGCCCGGCCCATTCGCTGATGTCCGCCCGCTCGAAATTGGTGCAGGCGGGCAGGATGACGTCGGCGAATTTGGTGTCGCCCTCGAACCAGATGGCCTGGCTGACGACGAATTCGAGGTTCGGCGACTGGAACATCTTCACGTGGCGGTTCGTGTTGTTCATGGTCGGGATCAGCGAACCGCCGTATTTGAACATCATCCGCACCGGCGCGTGACCAGCCGCCGGATAGCTGAACTTGGCGAACTGCGTCTCGATCGATTTACCGCTCCACGGGTAGCCGCCGTCGGTTTTCCCTTCGAGAATTGCTTCGGGCAGAAAGATGCGTGGAATCCTCTGATTCGGCGTGTTCACTGTCGGCAGCTGTGGCATGCGCTGAAATAGCTCAACCGCCATCGCCGTCTTCTCGATATCGCCGGACATGCCGCCGTCGGCGTAGCCCGGGAAATAGAAGTTGAGATCGACCGGGGAGCCCCATTGCAGATTGCCCATGTTGATGCCGGGCTTGCCCAGTCCCTGCATCGCGATCAGACACACCATGGTGCGCGCCCATTGGATGCCGGTCTGGTTGCGGCAGGCGCCGCCGTGGCCGTTGCCCCAACCGCCGCAGCCCAGATACGTGCGTTTGGAGGCCCATTCGCGCGCCAGCGCCCGCACATCCTTGGCGGCGACGCCGGTCTCCTTCTCCTGCCATTCCGGCGTCTTGGGCACGCCATCGCTCTCGCCCATGACATAGGCTTTCCAGGCATCGAAGCCGACCGTGTGTGTCTTCACGTATTCTTTGTCGTAGAGGCCCTCCTTGATCCAAACGTACGCGATCGCCATGGCGAGCGCGGGCGAAGTGGTCGGCTTCGGGCAGATCCATTTTCCCGGCAGGAATTGGGCGGACGAGTTGAAATGGGGATCGATGTGCACGACTTTGATGCCGAGCTTCTTCAGCCACTGCCGACGCACCGTGCCTTCCTGCGCGCCATAAGAACCACTGTTGGTTTCCGGATCGGCCGACCAGAACACCACCATCTCGCAGTTTTGCAGCAAATCCTCGACGGTGCCGTAAGTTTCACTCTGGCCGACGCGCATCGTGTAGCCCCAGTGGTGCGCGGCGCCCCAGTACCAACCTTCCCAGCTGTCAGGATTATGATGAACGGGCGTGTGACCGACGGCATTGCTGAAGCGGTACAAAGCGCTGAGGTAATAGCCGATATGGCCCCAGGTATGATGCGAGCCGTGCGAGACAGTCATGGCGCCCGGGCCATGATCGTGCTTCACGCGTTTGATTTCGCCGGCGACTAGGTCGAGCGCCTCCGACCACGAGATGCGGACATATTTCGACTTGCCACGGTTCTGCGGATTGCGCTCGCCCTTCGGATCGAAATCGACGCGCTTCATCGGGTGGAGCAAGCGGTCGGGCGAATAGATCGTCGACCGGCTGGTCTGCCCGTGCGGGGCGAGCGTAGTCTTGCGCGGCGGCGTGAACTCCATCCCGCGCGCACGAATTGTCCAAGGCTGCGGATCGGTTTCATCGAAGTCGATCGGCGTAGTGCGGATAATCTTGCCGTCCTTGACGGTGACGAAGAGCGGCCCGCCGTTCGCCATGTTGCAATAGCGCATCGAGCCGTCCGGCATCGGCGTGCCGAATTTCCAGTGCGCGGTCTGCATCTTCATGAGGGTCTGCGCGAACCAGTTGGTCAGGTCTTCCGGACCGTCGACGCCGAGCACAAAATCCTTCTGCGCGTTGATCTGATTGAGCCAATTGATCGGCGGCGTCAGCAGCGACGCGCCGATCGTGGCGTTCTTGAAGGAGAGTGTGATATCGGGCTTCGGATGCAGGCCGGCGCCCGTTCGGATGCGGCCGTCGCGAATTTCGATCCAGCGGCTAGTGCCTTCGTCGCGCGCCGTGATCTGCGCGACCAGATTGCGCTCTTTGAGGCGCGCCGCGAACAGCGGATGCCGCCAGCGGACGTAGCGGAGGAACTGCGCGACCGCGTAGAGAATGAGCGCGAATTTCGCTTTCGAGAACATCGTTGAGTTTCCTCAGCCTGATCGATGCGCGATGGCCGCCGCTCGCCCCGCCTGGTCGGCTGGCGCGGCCACCATCCGGTGCCGATTATAGGATCACCGGCTATCGTCTAATGATGCAATTTATCGGCATGGTGATCGAATATTACGATCACCCTTCAGGACCGCGGCCGCGCCGGCCGCCGCGCATAGGTAGCCGGCACTTCGATCTTCGCCGCGGTGTTCTGCAGTTCGATGAGAAACGCCCGGCAAACCGCCGACAACTCGTGTTTGGCGCGCGAAATCGCCATCACCTGCCAGGGCTGCATCGGCGCATCGAGCAGCACCGGGGCGATCGAGGGCGCGTTGCGGTTGCCAGCAAAAATCTGCGAAGGCACCAGCGTGACGTAGTCGCCATTGGCGACCAGCGCCAGCGCGCAGGCGAACGAGGTGCATTCGATCGTGCTTTTCGGCGGCTCCAGCCGGTTGGTGATGAAGGTCTGCTCGAACACGTCGAGGCCGGTGTGGCTGCGGCGATAGATGATCCAATCGAGATCGGCGAGATCGGCCAGCGTAACTTTGCGCCGGCCGAGCAAGGGATGGTCGGCGCGCACCGCCGGCACCAGGCGGTCCCTGATCAGGCTGATAAAGCTCAGGCTGTCGTCGCGCGGTCGGCCGGGCACCAGACAAATGGCGAGATCGAGATCGCCGGTGCGGATCGCCGGCAGCGTGTCGGGATAGACGCCTTCGAGGATATGGAAAGTGACGCGCGGATGCGTGCGCTGGAAGGCGATGACCGCGCGCGGCAGCAAGCCGGTGGCGACCGAGGGCGAGGCGCTGACGCGGATTTCGCCCAAGCCCGCGCCCTGGATGGTTTCGACATCGTTGCGGGCATGGCGGAGTTCGGCTTCGACCGTCTTGATGCGCGCGAACAGCGCCTTGCCCGCCTCGGTCGCGGCCACACCGTGGGCGCCGCGATGCAGCAGCTCAACGCCGAGATCATCTTCCAGTTGCTGGATGCTTTTGGTGACGGACGACTGCGACAGATTGAGAATCTTGGCGGCCTGGCGTACCGCGCCGGCCTCTACCACCGCTGTGAAATTGCGCAATTGGCTGAGCTTCATGGCCATGACTGCCTGCCCGCGGGTGATCGTATTCCTCTATCACTTGCGCGTCATTCTGCATAGTTAATCGATCGCTAGACCGGCGCCAAAATGAAAGGCGCCACGGCCGCAACGGCCATGGCGCCTCCGTCAGAACCAGCGCGAACTCGGCCGCGCGGTGTTGCTCGTTGCCTCGTTAGTTACCCTGGAACACCGGCTTCTGCTTGGCGACGAAGGCCTCGTAGGCGCGTTCGTAGTCCTTGGTCTGCATGCAGATCGCCTGCGCCTGTGCCTCGGCTTCGATCGCCTCATCGACGCCCATGTTCCACTCCTGATGCAGACACTTCTTTGTCATGGCATTGCCGAAGGTCGGACCATCCGACAATTGCTTGGCCAGCGCCTGCGCGTCTTCGAGCACCTTCTCCGGCTCGCTCAGTTTGTTGTAGAAGCCCCAGCGCTCGGCCTCGGCGCCATCCATGGCGCGGCCGGTATAGAGCAGCTCCGAGGCGCGGCCGTGGCCAATGATGCGCGGCAGGATGGAGCAGGCGCCCATGTCGGCGCCAGCCAAGCCCACGCGCACGAACAGGAAGAGAACCTTGCTGCGCGCCGTGCCGACTCGCAGATCCGACGCCATGGCGATGATCGCGCCGGCGCCGGCGCAGATGCCGTCGACCGCCGACACGATCGGCTGCGGGCAGGCGCGCATTTCCTTGACCAGCTGACCGGTCATCCGCGTGAAGGCGAGCAGGCCGGCCATGTCGCCCTTGCGCTGCATCTCGACCAGCGGCCCGATGATCTCGTGCACGTCTCCGCCGGAGCAGAAATTGCCGCCGGCGCCGGTAACCACGACGTTCTTGATGCCGTCGGCGTATTGCAGGTTGCGGAACGTGTCGCGCAACTCGGCATAGGATTCAAGCGTGAGCGGGTTTTTCCGTTCCGGCCGGTTCAAGGTGATGGTTGCCACCTTGCCGTCGACGGTCCAGAGAAAATGCTTCGGCTTGAAGTTCGAAAAATCTAAACCGGCGGGGCGAAACCGCGTGGCTGTATCGTTCATAGGAGTTGGTCCTCTCGATGGCTGTTTCTGGATTTAACCGGCAAACGTCAGCCCGCCGCTCACGCTCATCACCTGACCGGTGACGTAGGCGGACTGCGGGCTGGCGAAGAACACGACGGCGTCGGCGATTTCCTCCGGCTTGGCGAAGCGGCGAAACGGGATGGCCTTGAGGAAGGCATCGCGCAGCTTCTCCGAGCGGGTAGCGAGCATCGGCGTGTCGGTCGGGCCTGGGCAGACGCAATTGACGTTGATCGAGTAGCGGGCGACCTCGCGCGCGAGCGACTTGGTGAAGGCGATCAGCCCGCCCTTGGCGCCGGCGTAAACCGTCTCGCCGCCGCTGCCGACGCGGCCGGCGTCGCTGGCGATGTTGACGACCTTGCCGCCATTGGCGGCGATCATCGCCGGCAGCAGCGCCTGCGTCAGATGCGCCGGACCGGCAAGATTGATGGCGATCACGCGGTTGATGAATTCGGGCGTGTTCTGCATGTAGGGCTGGATGTCGCCCCAGCCGGCTGCGTTCACCAGGATGTCGACGCGCGGATAGCGCTGCAGCACCTCGGCGGCGGCGGCGCGGATCGAGTTGGAATTGCCGAGATCCATTTTGACGAAATCGATTTTCAGGTTGGCGCCGGCGCCTTCGTTCTTCAACGCCTCGCCGGCCGCGGCGTTCACGTCGGCGCAGATCACCGTCGCGCCCTGCCGGGCGAATGCCATTACCGTGGCCTTGCCGATGCCGGACGCCCCGCCCGTCACCAACGCAACCTTGCCGTCGAATATCATCGCGCTACTCCTTATTTTGTTTTGCGCAGGATCTTGTCCGAAAACCGGTTCCCACTTTTCGGGATCATGCGCTGCGTTTCATTCTTTCTTTGTCGGATTGGCATTGCCGGCCGCGCCGGCTAGGAATTCTTGAACGCGCTGGCGCGTCTCCGCATTGCTCAACAGTTGCCGGGTCGCGTCGAGTTCGGCGGTGTAGCCGTCGCGTCCCGGATCGGAGGCCGCGATAATGCAGGCTTTGCTGGCGGCCAGCGCCGCAGCAGGCAGCGCGGCAATGCGCTGGGCGATCTCCGCCGCCCGCTGCTGCAGCTCCGCGCGCGGAAAACTCCATTGCGCCAACCCGAGCTGACAGGCCGCCGCGCCGTCGAGAACCTCCGCGCCGAGAATTAAGCGCGAGGCGATGGTGCGCCCGCACAGACGCGTCAGCCGCTGCGTGCCGCCAGCGCCAGGGATCAGACCGAGACGAACTTCCGGCAGGCCGAGCTTGGCTTCGTTGGCCGCGACGCGCAGGTCGCACGACAGCGCCAGTTCAAACCCGCCGCCCATGGCGGCGCCGCCGATTTCCGCCAAGGTTACCAGCGGCAGATGCTCGATGCGGAAATACAGGCGCTGAATATTGGCGACATAGGCATACATGCGGTCGGGTCCGTCGGCCGCTTGCATGCGCGCCTGAACTTCCTTGAGATCCGCGCCGGCGCAAAAGACCTTCTGCTCCGAGCGGATGTGCAGCACCTTGCAGTCGGTGCGTGCGCCAAATTCGTCGAGCTTGGCGTCGAACAGACGCAGCCATTCCTCGCTGATTGCGTTCACCGGCGGATGGTTGAGCGTCAGTGTGACCACGCCGTTGGCGATGTGGGTGAGGAACATGGTCAGGTCCGCTTTTCCTGCCCCGACTGGGCCATGAGCGCGCGGCTGATGACCAGCCGCTGGATGTCGTTGGTTCCCTCGTAGATCTTGCTGGCGCGCACCGCGCGATAAATGCGCTCGACGCCAAAGTCGGTCATGTAGCCGGCGCCGCCCAGCGTCTGAATGGCGTCGGAACAGATACGTTCGGCGGCTTCGGTGGCGAATAGTTTCGCCATCGAGGCCTCCTTGAGGCACGGCATGCCCTGACTGCGCAGGTCGGCGGCATGCAGTACAAGCTGACGCGCGGCCTCGAGCTGGGTCGCCATGTCCGCCAGGCGAAACGCGACCGCCTGATGTTCGATGATCGTTTTGCCGAAGCTGCGGCGCTCCTGCGCATAGGCGAGCGCGATTTCGTGCGCCGCGCGGGCCATGCCGACCGCTTGCGCGGCGATGCCGATGCGGCCGCCTTCCAGATTGGCAAGCGCGATACGGTAGCCCTGACCTTCGGCGCCCAGCCGGTTTTCGACCGGCACGTTGAGTTCGTCGAATTCAACTTCGCAGGTGTCAGACGCCTGCTGCCCCATCTTGTTTTCAATGCGGCGGACGCAATAGCCGGGCTGCCTGGTGTCGACGATGAAGCAGCTGATGCCCTGCTTGCCGAGCCCGAGATCGGTGGCGGCAATCACCAGCGCGACGTCGGCGTTCTTGCCCGACGTCACATATTGTTTGGTGCCGTTGAGAATATAGCCGCCGTTGCGGCGCTCGGCGCGGGTGCGGATCGCGCCGGCGTCCGAGCCGCTCTGCGGCTCGGTGAGGCAAAAGGCGCTCAACATCTCGCCGCGCGCCATCGGCCGCAGGTATTTTTCCTTCTGCTCCGGCGTCCCATACTCGACCAGCGGCATGCAGCCGACGGAGTTATGCCCGCTCACGATGGTCGAGACGGCGCCGTCGCCGGCGGCGATCTCCTCGAGCGCAAGCGCATAGGCGACGTAGTCGGTGCCGGCGCCGTCCCATTCCGGCGGGACCGTCATCCCCATGAAGCCGAGCTTGCCCAGTTCGCGCAGCGCCGCGCGCGGAAACACCGCCTGGCTATCCCATTCGGCCGAATGGGGCGCCAGGAAGTTCTGCGCGAATTCGCGCGCGGTATCCCGAACCTGCTCCTGTTCCTCGGTCAGCACCATTCATCCTACTCGGCAGTTTAGCGCCGCGTGGCCTCGCGCGCCTTCAGCAATTCGCGCGCGATAATCAGCTTCTGAACTTCGGTGGCGCCTTCGTAGATGCGCAAGGCCCGGATTTCGCGGTACAGCGCCTCGACCTTGACGCCGACGCGCACGCCGTTGCCGCCGAAGATTTGCACCGCGCGATCGATGACCCGCTGCGCCATTTCGGGCGCAAAGGCCTTCGACATCGACGCCTGACGCGTGATGCGCGCCGCGCCGCTGTCTTTTTCCCAGGCGCCGCGATAAATCAGCAGGGCCGCGGCGTCGATGTCGATGGCGCTGTCCGCCAGCGCGGTCTGCGTGAGTTGCATATCCGCCAGCGGCGCGCCGAACAGATTGCGCGTCGCCGCCCGCTCTATCATCTCGTCGAACGCGCGGCGCGCCATGCCGAGGGCTGCGGCCGCCACGGTCGAGCGGAAAATGTCGAGCGTCGCCATCGCGACCTTGAAGCCTTCGCCCGGGCCGCCGAGACGATTGGCCAGCGGAACGCGGCAGCCCGTGAAGCGAAGCGTCGCCAGCGGGTGCGGCGCGATGACCTCGATGCGGCTGGCGATCTCGAGACCGGGCGTGTCCGCGTCGACGATGAAGGCGGAAAGACCCTTGGCGCCGGGCGCCTCGCCGGTGCGCGCGAACACGACGTAGTGGTCTGCGATCCCGCCGTTGGAAATCCAGGTCTTCATGCCGTCAATGCGCACGTGCGCCGGCCCATCCAAAGTCGCGGTCGCTGCCAGCGCGCTGACGTCGGACCCCGCTTCGGGTTCCGAAAGCGCAAAAGCGGCGATGTGGCGGCCCTCGCGCACCGGCGGCAGGTATTTGGCTTTTATTTCATCGCTGCCGTAGAGCGATATCGACCCGGTTCCCAGGCCCTGCATAGCGAAGGCAAAGTCGGCGAGGCTGTCGTGCCAGGAGAGAATCTCGCGCGCTGAGCAAATCGTCCGTACGTCGAGCTTTTCCTTGAGGCCGCCATAGGCCGCCGGCACGACGGCCTTAAGCCAGCCGGCGTCGCCGAGCGCGCGAACAAGCGACCGGCAGGATTGATCGATATTGGCATGATCGATGTGCCGGCGGACTTCCTTGCCGGCCCATTCCGCCAGACCAGCGCCGAATTTCCGGTGCTCCTCGCCGAAAAACGGCCAAGCCAGATGTTCGAGCGGCGGCATCAGTGACCACCAATGTGCGATTCGAGACCTTTATCGCGCAGCATGAAACGTTGAATCTTTCCGGTCGCGGTTTTCGGCAGACTGTCGACAAATTCGATCCAGCGCGGATATTTCCAGGGACCGATCGCGCGCTTCACATGCACCTTGAGTTCTTCGTAGAGCGCCCGGCCGTGGTCGCCCTCGTTTTGGTTCTTGAGTACGACAAAGGCCTTTGGCTTGATCAGGCCGTTGGCATCTTCGACCGGCACGACCGCCGCCTCGAGCACTTTCGGATGCGATACCAACGCGTCCTCGACCTCGAACGGCGATACCCAAATGCCGCTGACCTTGAACATGTCGTCTGTGCGTCCGCAGTAGGTGTACACGCCATCGGGGCGCCGGGTGTATTTGTCGCCGGTGCGGGTCCAGTCGCCGACAAAGGTGCGGCGCGATTTCTCGCGCTGGTTCCAGTAGCCGGCCGCGGCCGACTCGCCGCGCACCAGCAGCTCGCCCATTTCATTGTCGGGCACATCCTGCCCCTTCTCATCGACCAGCCTGAGATCGTAGCCTTCCACCGGCACGCCGGAGGTTCCGTATTCCACGGCGTCTGGCAGGTTGGTCAGGAAAAGATGCCCCATCTCGGTCGAGCCGACGCCGTTGCAGATGTCGATGCCAAACCGTTCCTTCCAAGCCATGCCGACATTGATCGGCAACGGCTCGCCGGCCGAAAAGCAGAGCCGCAACCGGCTCGGCATGTTTTCCTTCTTGCATTCGGGATCGGCGAGCATGGCCGCGAAAAGCGTGGGCACCGCGAAGAACATGGTCGGCTGATAGGCGCGCAACGTCTCGAACACGGTCTGCGGCGTCGGCCGCTCCGGATAGAGCACCGTCGTCGCGCCGACCGACATCGGACACAACATGGCGTCGCCGAGGCCATAGGCGAAGAACAGCTTCGGCGCCGAAAAGATCACGTCGTCCTCACGGACTCGGATACGGGTCTGCCCCGAGGTGCGTGCGATGTTCATCGGCGTCGAATGCACATGCATCGCACCCTTCGGCATTCCGGTGGTGCCGGACGAATAGAGCCAGTAGGCGACCTCATCGGCGCAGGTTCTGGCCGGCGCGGAGCCTTCGTTCTCGGCCGCCAACAACAAATCCAGCCGCGGCACCGACGCCGGGGCGCCGCCGACGACGACAATTTCCTTGACGTTCGGCAGGTCCATCGCGGCTTCCTGAATGACAGGCAGCAGCGCGGCCGAAACGAAGATCGCCTTGGCGCGCGAATCTTCGAACAGGTAGCGATACTGGTCGACCGTCAGCCGCGTATTGACCAGAACCGGAACGATGCCCGCCCGGATGGCCCCCCAGAACAGCACGGGAAAGTCGACGGTATCGAGCAGAACGAGGGCGATCCGGTTTTCCTGTTCAATGCCCATGCGCGCCAGCATCGGGCCGATGCGCGCCGCGTTGTCGCGCAGCTCGCCATAAGTCAGGTTGCGCGACGGATCGACGAACGCGATCTTGTCGCCGCGTCCCTCGGCAACGTTGCGGTCCACGAAATCGACCGCGGCGTTATAGTCACGAACGTCGGTCATACCTGCGGTTCACCTTCTGATATTGCAGGTAAATCCTTTCGGTGCATGGCGGTCATTGCGCTATCTCAATTAGGCTTGGCGAGGATGATGCGCGCGTCCACCGCCAGGCAGCCGTCCTCGAGCGCCAGGCAAGGATTGAGGTCCACTTCGTCGACCCGCGGGTGCTCCTCCAGCATCCGGCCAAGCGAAACCAGCATGGCGGCGATTGCGTCGACGTCGAGTTTCTTGCGGCCGCGCGCGCCGGCGATAATTTTCGGCGGCAGCGTGTCGTGGATGAGCGTGCGCGCCTCGTCGATGCCGAACGGCGCCAGGCGGAAACCGACGCGCTTGAGCAGTTCAACGTAGATGCCGCCGAGGCCGAACATCGCCACCGGACCGAACAATTTGTCGCGGACCGCGCCGAGCACCAGTTCGGTCGCCGCCGGCATCATTTTCTGCACCAACACGTTCGGCTTGCTGATTCCAGGCGCCGCCTTGCGGACGTTGTCGACGAGCTTCGCATAGGAAATTTCAAGCCCGCTGTCGGAAACGATGCTGAGCATCACGCCGCCGATGTCGGATTTGTGCAGGATCTTTTCCGACACGACTTTGATCACGACCGGGTAGCCGATTTCTCTGGCGGCGGCGAAGGCGCCCTCCAGCGAATCGACCATTTTGAACGGCGGCACCCGGATGCCGTACTGCTTGCACACCGCATAGCCTTCCGGTTCGAGCAAGGTAAAGCGCCCTGCATTGGCGGCGGCGGCAATCAGTTGCGCCGACGATCCTTCCGGAGCAGCGGCTTGGGTCTTTGCGTCAGCTTGCGCGGCGGAGCCGTGGATAACGGCGTAATTCGCGAGATTGGCCGCCACGCGCGCGACCGTGTCGGGGTAATCGAAGGTCGGCAGGCTGGCGCCTTCCAAGCCGCGACGCAATTGGTCGGCAAAATCGCCGAAGGTGATGACATTTAGCAGCGGCTTCGGCGTACTGCCTTGCGCCTGGAACGCGGCGGCGACTTCCTTGGCGAGCAGCGGCTGATCGAGGAACGCGCTCGGCGCCAGAATCTGGATCACCGAATCGATGTTCGGATCCTTGAACAGGATCTGCAGCACCTGATGGTGCAAGCGCTCGAAATGCGCCGCGGTTAGATCGATATAGCCGGGTGGATGACCGATATTGGCGGCAGGCGACAGGATCGCCTTCAACGCCGCATTGGTTTCTTCGGTGAACGACGCCATCTTGATGCCGGGCAATTCGGAAATTTCGTCGATGCACATCGTTCCTGGCCCGCCCATGTGGGTGAGCACGGCGACGCGGTTGCCTTTCGGCACCGGCTGCATCGAGAAGGCGCGCAACGTGTCGTAGAATTCCGCGACGCTGTGCACGCGCATCAATCCGAACTGACGGAAGGCGCCTTCGTAGATCGCCTCGGCGCCGGCGATTGCACCGGTGTGGGAGAGCGCTGCGGTCGTGCCCAATTCGCTGCGGCCGCTTTTCAGCACCACCACCGGCTTGACCGCGGCGGCCTCGCTGGCCGCCTGGAAAAACGCGCGCGGGTCTTTCAGACCTTCGAGGTAGATGCCGATAACGCGCGTCGACTCGTCGTCTTTCAGATAGCCGAGCAGTTCGGCCATTTGAACATCGGCCATGTTGCCCATGGAGACATATTTGTTCAGGCCGACCCGGCCGCTCGTCCCCGAAGCAAACAGAAATGAATTGCCGAAGGCGCCGCTCTGCGTCAGCACGCTGATGCCGCCGCACGGATACGAGCCGATGTCGAAATTGGTATTGAAGCCGCTTACCGTGTCCATGACGCCGACGCAGTTCGGACCGATCAGCCGGATCGAGGCGGAGCGCAGAATCTCGATCAGATCTTTTTGCCGCTGTTTGGCCTCGGGCGCGTCGATCTCGCCGAAGCCCGCCGACATGCAGATAGCGCCCTTGACGTCATTGAAGCGGCGCTTGCGCTCAACCAGTTCCTTGGCAACCGGCACGGTCAGCTCTGCGGCGACCATGAGAACGCACATGTCGACCGGTTCGGGAATGTCGGTCACGCTCTTGTAGCAAGGCAATCCCAGGATGCCCTTTTCGCGCGGATTGACCGGGTACAATTTGCCTTTGTAACCCATGGAGATCATGTGGCGGAGCGCAGTGTTGCCTGGCTTCTTCGGATCCGATGAGGCGCCCACCACGGCGACGCTCTTCGGGTTAAAGAACACACTCAGCGCGGAAACGTCTCGCGCTTGTTCCAGTTCTTTTCCCGCCAGATCAACCGCGGCATTGTAATCGCGAAGCGCCATTATTAAGCCTCGCCCCATGAGGTTCTGCGCTTGAAGACTTACCGGCTGGGCAATGTCCAATCCTTGACTTCGGTCAGGTGGATCGCCCGAAGTCCCTGCAAACAGGACTGATTGTCTTGATTTTAGTCATGGAAATAGGCCGGCAAACGGCGCACTTTTTCAACAAGGAGCGCTCCGATGCATGCACCGGCCCCGCAGCCGAAAAAGCGTCTATTGAGATTGAAGCTTAACGGGCGCTGGCGCGAAGACGCCGTCGCCGAACGCCAATTGCTCGTCGATTATTTGCGCGACGTTGCGCATCTCACCGGGGTGAAGACCGGCTGCGACGGCGGCGAGTGCGGCGCGTGCACGGTTTTGGTCGACGGCGAAGCGGTGCCATCGTGCATCACGCTCACGGTGCGCTGCGAAGGCCGCGAGGTCGAAACGGTCGAAGGCCTGGCGACGCAAGGCCGGCTCAGCCGTTTGCAGCAAGCCTTTCACGAGAAGCTCGGCACGCAATGCGGCTTCTGCACGCCGGGAATGATCATGGCGGCGGAAGCGCTGCTGCGGCGCAATCCGAACCCGAGCGATGAGGAAATCCGCACCGCGTTGTCCGGCAACCTGTGCCGTTGCACCGGTTACGTGAAGATCATCGAATCGGTGCATGCGGCGGCGGAATCGGCATCATGACGACGGTTCCCGATCAGGCGCGCCCTGCAAAACGGCCGGGCGTTCCGCTCATCGACGGCATTGAAAAAGTTACCGGTAAGGCCCGCTACACGGCGGATCTCGACCATGCCGACGCGCTGGCCGGACGCATCTTCCGCAGTCCGGTGAGCCACGCCGACATACTCCGGCTCGACGTCTCCAAGGCTCGCGCGCTCGACGGCGTCGTCGCCGTCGTCACCGGCGACGATTGTGCGCACACCTACGGCGTTCTGCCGATCGCCATGAACGAATATCCAATGGCGCGCGGCCGCGTGCGCTATCGCGGCGAGCCCGTGGCGGCGGTGGCCGCGGTCGACGCCGAGACGGCCGAACGGGCGCTCGGACTGATCGAGTTCGAGGTCAAGGAGCTGCCCGCTTATTACACATCGGACGCGGCCCGTGTGCCGGACGCCGTCCTGCTGCACGACAACAAGCCCGGCAACATCGAACGCGACGTTCACAATGAGTTCGGCGACGTCCGCCAGGGTCTTGCTGCTGCCGATCTGGTGCGCGAGGAGCGCTTCAGCTGCGCCGAGATCAATCATGCGCAAATCGAGCCGCATGCGACGCTCGCCGAATACGATCCGGCCACCAACCGTCTCACGATGCAGACCGTGTCGCAGGTCGGCTATTACCTGCACCTCATGCTGGCGCAATGCCTAGAGATGGATTCCTCGCGCATCCGCTTGATCAAGCCGTTCATCGGCGGCGGCTTCGGCGCGCGCGTCGAGACACTGAATTTCGAGATCATCACCGCACTGCTGGCACGCGCCGCCGCCGGCAAGGTGCTGATGCAGCTCACCCGCGAAGAGACCTTCATCACCCATCGCGCCCGTCCGCAGACCGACATCAAATTGAAGCTCGGTATGAACAAGGATGGACGCATGACCGCCTGCGAATGCGAGGTGGTGCAACGCGGCGGCGCTTACGCCGGCTACGGCATCATCACCATTCTCTATGCCGGCGCTCTGCTGCAGGGCCTCTACGACATTCCGGCGGTCAAATACGACGGCTACCGGGTCTATGCCAATCTGCCGCCCTGCGGCGCCATGCGCGGGCACGGCTCGGTCGACGTGCGGCACGCTTTCGAATGTCTGGTCGACCGCATGGCGCGCGAACTCGGACTCGATCCGTTTGCCGTGCGGCGCGCCAATCTGCTGCAGGCGCCGACCCGCACGTTGAATGATCTCGCCGTGAACAGCTATGGGCTGCCCGAATGCCTCGACAAGGTCGAGCGGGCGAGCGGCTGGCGCGAGCGCCTTGGCAAGCTGCCGCCGGGCAAAGGCCTCGGCATGGCCTGCTCTCATTATGTCAGCGGCGCCGCCAAGCCTATTCACCGGACCGGCGAGCCACACGCGCTGGTCAATCTCAAGCTGGATTTCGACGGCGGCGTGACGGCGCTTACCGGCGCCGCCGATATCGGCCAGGGCTCCTCCACCATGGTGGCGATCGCCGTGGCGGAGACGCTGGACATTTCGCTAAACCGCATTCGCGTTATCGCCGCCGACACCGCCATCACGCCCAAGGACAACGGCGCCTATTCGTCACGCATCACGTTTATGGTCGGCAATGCCGCAATCGATGCGGCCAAAAATCTTAAGGCAGTTCTCGTCGCAGCCGCCGCGAAGAAACTCGAGGCGCGTCCGGAAGACATCGAATGCGCCGGCGAGACTTTCCGCGTCGGCAGCGGCAATCAATCGACCCTGTCCTTCGCCGACGTCGTAGCCGCGGCGCTGGTCGACGAAGGCGCAATCACGGTCAAGGGAACGTTCACCTGCCCGCCGGACATGCAAGGCGGCAAGCACCGCGGCGGCGCCGTCGGCTCGACCATGGGTTTCAGCTACGGCGCGCAAGTGGTCGAGGTCAGCGTCGACGAGGCGACCGCGGCGGTCACCGTCGACAAGGTATGGGTCGCGCTCGATTGCGGCCACGCCATCAACCCGCTGGCGGTCGAAGGCCAGATCGAGGGATCGGTTTGGATGGGAATGGGGCAAGCGATGTGCGAGGAGACCCACTACCTCGACGGCTTGCCCGCCCACGCCAGCTTTCTCGAATATCGCATGCCGACCATGGCGGAATCCCCGCCGATCGAAGTCCACATCGTCGAAAGCCACGACCCCTACGGGCCGTTCGGCGCCAAGGAAGCGAGCGAGGGCGCGCTCGCCGGCTTTCCGCCGGCCGTGGTCAACGCCATCGCCAACGCGATCGGTATCGACCTCGACCAACTGCCGGTGACGCCCGACAGGGTCATGGACGCGCTCATCCAGCGCCGGCGTCAGGCGAGGCTCACCAGCACCAAGAAGGCTGCATCATGACCGCACCGATGGCCGAGTTCCGTCTGGCCCAGCCGGGCACCGTCAAAGAAGCGGTCGCGGCGGTCGCCAAACATCCGGGCAGCCGTTTCGTCGCGGGCGGGACCGACCTGCTCGTCAACATGCGGCGCGGCATCAGCACCCCGGACCTGCTGGTCGATCTTTCCGGCATCGACGAACTGGTCGAGATCAAGAGCGACGGCAACGGCGTGACCATCGGCGCCGGCGTCACCATCGCCGCGCTGGCGCGCAACACGGCGGTGGCCGGCCAATATCGCGCGCTGAGGCAAGCCGCCGCGGCGATCGCCGGCCCCGGGCACCGCGTCATGGCGACCGTCGGCGGCAATCTGTGCCTCGACACCCGCTGCATCTATTACAATCAAAGCGAATGGTGGCGCAGCGCCAACGCTTATTGTCTCAAGTACCGCGGCGATACGTGTCATGTCGCCCCGCAAGGGCAACGTTGCCACGCCGCCTTCAGCGGCGACCTAGCGCCCGCCTTGCTCGTCTATGGGGCGGAAATCGACATCGCCAACGCACAAGGCCAGCGCCGGATTCCGCTGAGCGAGCTCTATGTCGAAGACGGCAAGGCTCATCTTACTTTGGCCGCCGGCGAGCTTCTGGTGGCGGTGCATTTGCCGGCCGCCCCGCCGCTGTCGGCCTATGAAAAATTGCGGGTGCGCGGCGCCATCGACTTTCCGTTGGCGGGCGTGGCGGTCGCGCTGGCGGCGTCCGGGACCACGATCGGTTCGCTGCGCATCGCGTTGACCGGCACCAATTCGCGGCCGTTCCTGCTCGCCGGCACGGAGGCCTTTGCCGGCCGGCCGATCGACGACAAGCTGCTGCAAGAGATCGACCGGCTGGTGCAGAAGCAGGTGCAGCCAATGCGGACCACGATTGCATCGGCCAATTACCGCCGCGTCGCCGCGGCCGCGCTGGCACGGCGTTTGACCGCAAAGCTGTTCGTTGAACGGAAGGGCTGAGCCGCGATTAAGCAGGAATAACGGCAGTCGCTTCCAGCTCGATCTTGGCAGGGTGGTCGAGGAGATCGGCGACAAAAATCATGCTCATCGCCGGGAAATGATTCCCGATCAGCGATTTCCAAATACGGCCGAGCTCGCGCCTGCCCGCAAGGTAAGCGGGCTTGTCGATGCAAAAGGCGGTCATGCGGCAAATATGGGCGGGCTTGGCGCCGGCTTCCGCCAGAATTGCGATGATGTTTTTGAGTGCCTGCTCGAATTGCGGCACGAGGTCTTCACTTTGGAATTTCTGATTGGCATCCCAGCCGACCGTACCGGCGACGAAAACGATGCGGCCCGCCGGAACGCTGATGCCGTTGGCATAGCCGATCGGCGGCAACCAGCCGGGCGGTTGGAGGATCTGGGATGACATTGTGTCAGCGCACCGCCCGTAAAGTGCCGCGCACCGCACTGCGATCGTCATTGGCAAGCTGACGCAGCTTGGCAACGTCTTTGACGACGACGTGCGAAGCGTCGACGACGACGCCTATGCTGCGCAAGCGTGCAAAGGCGCGCGACAGCGATTCCGGCGTCAAGCCAAGCCGTCCGGCGATCAGCACTTTGTCGTAAGGCAGCGCGACCGCGCAGTGCCCATGCTCGGCCACCGACAGCGACGCGAGGAATTCGGCGACCCGTTGCACGCCGCTTTGCGCCTTGAGCTGCTCGACCTGTTGGACGAGATGATGCATGTGCTGCGAGATCGACGCGATCATCCCCAGTGCGATATCGGGACTTTCGCGGATGCAGCGGACAATATGATCGGCCGGGATGCGGGCGACGCGCGCTTCGCTCACCGCTTCGGCGGTCGCCATATAGCGGTTGCCGGTGAAGGCGACGGCTTCCGCGAAGCTCTGGCCCTTGGTCATGATTTCGATCACGGTCTCGTCGCCCGACGGGGTGCTGCGATAAAGCTTCACCCATCCGTCGATCACGATGAAGAATGCCGTCGCCGGATCGTCTTGGCGGATGATCCATTCGTGCGGCCGCAACATGAGGGCGGTCGCGGGGGCAATAATGTGCTCGACGGTCTCGGCTTTGAGTCCTCGAAAGACCGCGATGCGGGTGATGATTTGAAGATCGCCGGCCGTCAGTTTTGAAGCCATGGACAAGACCTTAAGTCGACCCTGGCTAACTCAAGGTGGCGAATGGCGGGGCCGCTTTGATCTCGATCAAGGATTGTCGACTCTCGATCATTTTCATTTATGTTGCAGCGCACAACGTCTGGCCCAATTGGGCGCAGATCATCGATATTCGAACGATCTGAGACGTCTCTGCGCCTCATCCATTGCAATGCGGAAATAAACTATGTTGCCGCTAATCAGGAACGCGATTGGTTTCGCGGGCCCTGCGTGCCGGTCTTCGAACGCCGCCCGCCGTTGGCGGCGCGGCGGTCGACCAGTTTGCGCATGGTCGCGATGGTGATCGATCCCAAGGTCGCACGTGCGATATCGTCGATTTCGTAAAGGACTTCGCGCAGAGCCTGGTCCTCGGGCGTCGCGGCAACGACCCCGCTATCCGGCTCGACGGCGCTCAACTCCTCGAACAGCTGGGCCACGTCGAGCAGTGTTGTCCGCCGCGGATTGCCGGAGAATTGATACCCGCCGCCGGCGCCGCGCACCGAGCGGACCAGACCGGCACGGCCCATGACGTGCATGACTTTCGCCAGATGGTGACTGGAGACGCCGTATTTCTCGCCAATATCGGCGACGGAAACCTGGCGGCCTTCGCGCGCGGTCAGCTCAAGCACCGCGAAGATGGCAAGCCGGGTCGAAATCTGCAGTCTCATGACATCGCCATCCGTGTGCCGCGCCCGTCAAAATGCCGATTGCCGCGCCGGCGGTTCAATCGAGATCCTTCTCAAGCTGAATGTAGGGCCCGGCCATCATCCCTTCGCTGCGGAAAAACAGCATCGGAAGATGGGCATCCCTGGCCACCATGGTGCGCATCTTGCCGACGCCCGCCTTCTTAAACTCGTTGGAAATCGCCTCGAACAACTCGGTGGCGACGCTTTGCAAGCGCATCTCCGGTTCGACCGATAGCGCGAAAACCCAGCCGCACGGCGTGGAGCCAAATTCCCAGGCGCGAATCTCGCCGATGATAAAGCCGAGCACGTGCCGATCTTCCCGGCCGCGCCGGCTCTCGGCAACCAGGAAGAACCGCTCGTGCAGCCGGCGCTTGCCGTAACGAACGAAAACATCGTTCCAGTATTCCGCCTTGGCGAGCTTGGTAACGCGGGTGTCGAGCCCGATCACCTGCGAGATGTCGGCGGCGCGCACGCGCCGGACCCGCACCGCGGTATCGGTATCTGTTGCGCGCGCTTTGGCGGCTGTCGGCAAATGAGCGGCCCCTTGATTCTGATCAAAAGCTATAGCGCATAATTAGGCATTTTGGTACCGATTAATCGTCCCGACGCCTGGACCGGAGCATTGCCGTGCATCACGACCACCACGATCACGCCCCACCGAAGGACGGCTCCCGCAAGTGGCGGACCGCCGACGCCGTCCATATCGACCTGCGCGGCCTGGAGCCGCCGGAGACCATGGCGACCGTCTTGCAGACCATCGAAAGCGGCGACGTCGATACCGCCTTGGTCGGCCATTTCGATCAGGAACCGATCCTGCTTTATCCGGATCTCGAAGAGCGCGGCTGGAGCCACGAAACCGTCGACTCGCATTGCGGCGACTGCGAAGGCGGCCTCATGCTGCGCATGGTGCGCTGGGGTTAGCGGGCCCGCCTGCGGGTTCGGATCGTCAGATATATTGCCCGGCGTCGACGCGCAGCACTTCGCCGGTGATGCCGCGGGCGGCGTCCGACAGCAGGAACAGCACCGCATTAGCGATATCCTGGGCGTCGCAAAGCTCGGCGAGCGCCGCTTCGGCGACCGCCCGGGCGAGAATTTCCTCCGGCAACGCGCGCGCCATATCGGTCATGACCATGCCTGGCGCGACCGCATTGACGGTGACGCCTTTCTTGCCGAATTCGCGCGCCGCGGTCTTGGTCAGGCCGATCAGGCCGGCCTTGGCGGCGGCGTAATTGGCCTGACCGAACTTGCCGCGCATACCGTTGATCGACGTGATGTTGACGATGCGGCCAAATCCTTGCGCCACCATCAGCGGCGCCACGGCGCGGATCATGTTGAAGGCGCCGGTGAGATTGACGTTGAGCACCGCCGCCCAATCGGCATCGCTCATTTTGGCGATCGAGCGGTCGCGCGTGATGCCGGCATTGTTCACGAGCAAAGTCGGCGCTTCGGGGAACTCCGCGAGGGCGGCTTTCACGTCATTGGTATCGGCAATATCGATACGCACGAACTTATGCGGGAAGCTTTCAACGTGCTCCGGCTCGCCGACGTCGAAGGCGTAGACCCGCGCGCCGGCTTCTCCAAGCGCATCGGCGATCGCCCGGCCGATGCCGCGGCTGCCGCCGGTGACGATGGCCCGGTGATCGCGAAAGTCGAAGCGCGGCTGACAAGCCAGTTTCGATTTGACCAGCATCGACGCCGACATCAAACGAGCGATTGGTCGAAACAAAGCTGCTGCGCGGGAAGGAACCCATTGCGGTCGAGATAGGCGAGCAAATCGTGGTCTTGCCAATCGACCTCGGTGCGCACCTTTTCGACGCGCAGCGTGCCGAGATTGGCCAAGAGTTGCGACACCAAAGCGCGGCCGACGCCTTTGTTCTGATAGTCCGGATCGACGCCGATCGTATCGATGACCGCGGTGGTTTCGACGCGGCCGAATTCGCCGAGGTCGACGCGCGCCATGATGAAGCCGACGGGAACGGAATCGAGCTCGGCGACGAGCGAGACGCAGACGTCCGACTCGTTCAGCGCGTCGCTGAGCTTGCGCTGAAAATACCCGGCGCGGTCGCGGCCGGTAATACGGCGGTCGATCGACACCAGCGCGCGCAGATCGCGCTCGGCCATCGAACGCACCGGGATGCGGTCGCGCGCGAGCGGCCCGTAATCGGCGGCGGGCTCGCCGCTGTAATTGACTTCGGCGGCTTCGCCCACGTGTTGCGGGATGGTGATGCCGGGCTTTTGAGCCATGCTGTCCTTCCTTGTGCTGCCGTTACTCGTCATCGGGAGACTCCGCCAGCGGAGTCAGCACGGAACGCTCCAGCACCAGGCGCGGCGCCAGCCGGAAACCGGAAGAATCGAAGAACCGCAGCAAACCGTGATTGGTCCAATCGGCTTGCGATTGCAGGGATTGCACACCCTTCTGACGCATGACCTTGGCGACGCCGTCCATCAAGGCACGGCCGACGCCGTGCTCCCGGCTGTCGTGCTCGACGCCGACCGCGTCGAGCGTGGCAGTGGCCTGTTCGCGGCCGAATTCCCCGCGCAGGATGCGGGCGAAAGCAAAGCCGACCAGCGCGCCTTTGCCGACGACACCGACATGAACGATATCTTCCGGGTGCTGCTGCGCATGAACCAACCGTTTCTCGAAAAAGCGGCGGCGCGGTTCCCCCACGTGGGCCGAATTGATGGCGATGACCCGTTCAAGATCGTTCGGGCGTAACGGGCGGACCGTGTTGTCCGCAGTCGCGGCGGCATTGCTCATGCAAGAGCCTCGTTCACTCTAGACGGAATATCGCGTCAGCCGTGCAGCTGCTCGTACTTGGCGAGCAGATCCTCTTTCGTCTCGTTCCAGTCCGGATTGGGCTCGATGCAATTGGCCGGGCAGACCAGCTTGCACTGCGGCTCATCCTCGGCGCCGACACATTCGGTGCATTTCAGCGGATCGATGATGTACATCGGATTGCCGGCCGTGATTGCCTTGTTCGGGCACACCGGCTCGCAAGCATCGCAAGCCGTGCAGGCGTCGTTGATCAACAGAGCCATAGCGTCATCTCCTCAATTTCTTACGCCGCCTTGGGCGCCCGGTTGGCGGCGGCAAGTTTTTCAAAGCGGAACGCGCCCCACAATGCAGCCCCGATCGCGCCGGCATACATCGAATCCGGATGGCTGCGAACCGCGACCTTCATATCCTTGATGTGCGAGATATCCTCTTCCAGCGCGGCGACCAAACCTTTGTCGAGGGCGAGCCCTCCGGTCACCATCACCGAGCCATCGACCACGCCGATCGATTTTAGCAGTTTGGATAGCCGGGCCGCCATCGAAAGGTGGATGCCCTTCAGGATATTCGACGTCGAGATGCCGCGCGACACCATATTGATCACGTCGGTCTCCGCCAGCACGGCGCAAATGCTGCTCACAATCTCGGGATTGTCGCCCTGGCGCGACAGCGAACCGATTTCCTCCTGAGCTATACCAAGATACCGCGCGATGTTTTCCAGGAATTGCCCGGAACCTGACGCGCACTGGCTGGTCATCTTGTAGGTGAGGACCTTGCCGCGCCCGTCGATCTGGATGGCACGGCCGTGCAGCGCGCCGATATCGAGCGCCGCCCGCGATTCCGGGTCAAGATAGATGGCGCCGCGCGCATGGGTGGTCATCGAATAGAAATGGCCGGTATGGAACGGCACGCTTTCGGCTTCGCCCGTGGTCGCAACGTAATCGACATCCTCGGGCCGAAGTCTTGCATCTTCGAGCACGGCATCATAGGCGACGCGGGCCAGTTCCATGGGATCGCGTTGCCGGATGCGCATCACGTAGCGCGACAGCCAGGTTTCCTCGCCGTTTTCGACCTTGAACAGCGCCGCCTTGATGGTGCTGGTGCCGATGTCGATGCCCGCTGAAATGGTCATTGTGCGCCCCCCTCGGCCTGTCCCGAATGCGCCCGGCGCGCAAATTCCGCCGCACCGAGTGCGCCGGTATAGATCGAGTCCGGGTTGATGTTGATGGTGACCTCGCCGTAATTCTCCTTGATCACCTTGCGCAGCTCGCGCACCGCGGCCTCATTCTTGGCGACGCCGCCGGTGAAGGTGAATTCATCGGTGACGCCGCCGGACCGCGAGATGATCGAGATCGCGCGCAAGATGATGGCGCGATGCAACCCGGCCAGGATGTCTTCGCGTTTTTCCCCGAGCGAAAGCCGATCGCGCAACTCGGCGCCGGCAAACACCGTGCAGGTGGAGTTGATGCGCGCCGGACGATCGGATTTCATCGCCATGGGGCCCAGTTCGTGCAGGCCCATATTCATTTCGTCGGCGATATAACCGAGATAACGTCCGCAACCCGCGGCACAGCGGTCGTTCATCTGGAAGTTGGCGACGATGCCGTGCTCGTCGATCTGGATGCCCTTGGTGTCCTGACCGCCGATGTCGAGCACGGTGCGCGTCTGCGGATACATCAAATGGGCGCCAAGGCCGTGGCACAGGATCTCCGAGCGGATATGCTCTTTGGAGAACGGCAGCGTCACGCGGCCGTAGCCGGTGCCAACGAGATAGGTTTCCTCCAAATCGACCGCGAGCGCATCCTCGATCATCTTTTGGATGTCGGCTGCCGCCGATTTGACCGAGTCGTCCGTTTTCAGCACGCGTCCGAGCGCGCGCCGGAATTTGTCGCTCAACTCGCCCGCCGGCGGCCGGTTTTCCACCTCGATAATCGACTTGTCGTAGACATTGAGCAGCAGGTCGTAGGGAAGGTTGGCATCGCGCGCGACCTCTTCGGCGTGCGTGTGGTAACGCGATCCCGCGATGTCGCGGAAGAAGTCCGATTTGCGTTTGGCGCCTGGCGCGTAGAGCTCGGGCGCTTCCGTCCGCAAGCGCTTGAACACCTCGCCGAGAGAATCCTTCACACCGGATGCGACCTTGGCGAAACGCTCGCCCTGAATTTGGCCGATGCAGGTCTGCTCGAGATCGTCGAGCTGTTCCAGAAACTGCTCGAGACGAAAAGCGCGCTCAAGCGTGCCGAGGAACGAGTCGAGGTCGATCAGCCCATGGGCGGCGGTTAGCGACCGGCGGAACAGCGTGAACTGGCCGTCGACGCGCGCTTCTTGACTGGCCACACGCGCGGCGGTGGCGTAATTCGAGCGCGAATTGGTGATGCCGTGGCCGATTACCTTGCGATCCTCGTCGAGGAGGACCGCCTTGGTCGTCGTCGAACCAAGATCGATGCCGACGAAAGTTTTCATGCGTTCCTCCTCAAGCCGCCGCGTCAACGCCGGCGCGTTTCTGATCGACCATCTGGAAATAGCTCTCCAGGCGGTTCTTGATGTTGGCCGCCGAGAAGTAGCGCGGATCGACCAGGTCGGATTCGACGAACGCCGCCGGCTTGCCTGTGCGCTTTTCGACTTCGCGCATCATCAGCAACTGCCCGGCCGAGAAGCTGTTGCAGCTCTTGATCGAGTTGATCAAAAGGCCGTCCGCTTCGTATTCGTTGATGTAGTTGCACAACATGTCGATGCGCATCGGCAGGCTGCGATTGGTGTAAACGCCGAGGCAGTATTCGGCCAGCGTCTCCAGCGGCTTGTCGGGATCGTGGCGGAAGCCGAAATCATAGACGCCGCCGACCTTGGTGTAGCTCGAGGCGACGACCACCGCGCCTTCGTCGTAGAACATTTTCCAGAACTGGCGGAAACTGGTGTAGTTGGGCGGCCCTTCGACCACCAGGCGGTATTTCTCCTTGCCCATGTCGCCGTCGGGCGTGACCGGCCCGAGGCCCTTGGCCAGGCGGTCTTCGACCTCCTCGCGCAGGAACTTGTAATAGTCGACCGCGTCCTGGGTGCCGCGGAAGGCGCCGAAGATCGGTCCGATGTAATAGATGCCGCCGAAATAGGCGTCGATCGGCGACGGCTTCGATTTGGCGCTTTGCAGCACACGGACGAGATCGTCCTCGGCCTTGGTCGACGCCTTCAGGTATTCACGCAAGCGGTCGATATCGAACTTCACGCCGGATACGCGCTCGAGCGTGGGAATGACCTCTTCCTTGAGCTGCTTCACCATGTATTCGATCATGTTCTTGGTGATCTTGCCGTCGCCCATATAGGGCGTGTGCAACATGATCGTCTCGCACTTGTACTGCTCGCGTAAGAGTTCGAACCACTTCATGAAGGTGAAGCAGCCGGTATAGGAGAGCAGCAGCACGTCGGGATTGGGAAATTTCTTGCCGTTGGGGGCGAGATTGCCCTTGGCCATCATGCCGAGGTCCGACTTCACGTAGGTGCAGACGTCTTCCGAATGGCCGAGCTTCTCGGCTTCGAGCACGAAGCTGCCGCTGACACGGCGCAGCCCGTTCTGAATGGCGTTGACCTCCGGCAGATTGTTCAGGAGGTCGAAGCACATGATCAACTCGTTGAGATTGCCGGGCACGAAGGTGGCCGCCACCTTGGCGCCGGTCTCCGGCACGCTGGTCAGCTTGTCGTAATGCGCGGCCATCATCTCCTTCTGCTTCAGCATGGAAGCGTCCTTGACCGCCTCCTTCGCAGGAGCGCGGGAAGTGACAATCTTTGTCTGCGTCGTCATGCTGCGCTCCACAGTTTGATGGAATCGGCGAAGGTGCCGGCTTGTTCCCGGATCGGCTGCATCTGGCCGGAGTTCTCCGCGTATTTGAACGCGATGTAGGGAATGCCGGCTTCCTTGAGCACGTGCTGCAGCATCGGCCGCTCAAGCAAGGCCGGATCGCAGAAGCTCGGCGCGGCGAAAATCACGCCTTCAGCGTTGGTGCGCTTGACCGCGCGGACGAGATGCTGGCCCTTTTCCTTCTGACTGGGCTCGTACTTGGCCGCCGTCGACTCGGAATGATGCAGGAAAGCATCCGAAAGATTCCGCAGCGGATCGCCTTCAATCGCGACATCGCCGGTGAGCCAGCGGGTCACCAGCAGGAGGTCGTCGTCCACCACGTAGCAGCCGGAAAGCTCGAGCGACTTGATCAGGTTGAGCGGCGGCTGCTCGCAGAACATGCCGGTCAGCACGATGCGGCAATTATCGCGCATCGGCCGCTCCTCGGCCCGCGCCGCGGCAAGATAATCGCGCAGCATGACGGTGTGCTCCTCGACCGGAAGCACGAGGCCGGCGCGTATCATCAGGAACACTTCGGCGGCGGGCGCCTGCCACGGCTTCTCCGCCCGGAAAGCGTAGAGATCTCGCACCAGGCTGCGGTTCTCGTTGTAGACGGCGATCGAGAGACGCAGTTCGTCGTCGGTGATCGGCTTGCCGCGAAGCTCGCCGAGATCGTGCCTGAGCTCGGCCATCTCGTTGACGTAGAAATTTCCGCCAATGTCGTCGCGATAGTTCTGCGGCACGTCGAAATAGTGCGAATAGACATGCGGGAACATCATCTTCCACATGCCGGACAGATTGCGGATCACATCGCAGATCGACGGGAACAGCATGCCGTCGACGAAATCGATGCGGCCGGACACGCCGAGCTCAATGGTCGAGCGCGGAATGCGGCAGATATAGCTCTGGTAATAGGCGTCGCCGTGGATGACTTCGAGCTGATCGCCGCCGCCGACGATGCCGAGCGGCAGCATGTCGGCCGCGTGGATGAGTTCGCGCGGCACATAGATCGGCATGTAGCCGATGACCTTGCGGCCGGGCTTCGCCGCTTTCCATTCGCGCGCGGACTTGAAGTGCAGATCCTCGAATAGCACGGTTGCGCGTGCGATGATGTCGGCCGTAGCCGGAGCTTTCAACGATGTAGCCATTGTGGCGACCTCTTCGCGATAAAGGCTTCGAGTCCCGCCACCGCGTCGTGGGTGGCCATGAGTTCGTCGAGATAAAGCCGCTCGACGGCGTGGATCTTGTCTTTGACGCGGGCGACGTAGTCGAGCCGCGCCGCCTTGACTGCATGGCGCAATGAACTCGCGCTCTTCGGCTTGAGATGCTCTTCGAAATAGGCGAGCGCCGCACGTTCCGGATCGGCGGCCGCTTCGAGGGCGATGCCGATCGCGGCCGCTTGCGCGCCGGTGATGCTGCGGCCGGACAGCAGCAAATCGAGTGAGCGCTGCGGGCCGACCAATTCAGGCAACAGACAGGAGGCGGCCGGCGCGAACACGCCGAGCTTCATTTCCGGCTGTCCGAGGCTGGAATCGGGCGCGACGAACATGAGATGGCCGGCGAGCGCAAGTTCGAGCCCGCCGCCGAGGCATTGGCCGCGCACCGCCACCAGCACCGGCACCGGCGATTCGACCATGCGCAGGATCAGTTTGTGCAGCCCTGCCAGCATGGCCGCGCATTGCGCCGGAAGATGTTCCTCGACGCTGGCGCCGAAACTGAAATGCGGCCCCTCGGCATCGAGCAGGACGGCGCCGAGTTGGCCGTTGCCGAGATGCTCGGCGAACGCCGCGTCAAGCGCCGCGATCATGGCGGCATCGACAAGATTGGCCTTCGGACGGTTCAGCCGCAGCCGCAGCAGCCGGCCATCCGCCTCGTGCCAGATCTTGAGCGGCTGGTTCACCACTTAAGACCTCGCCCGCGGCTGGATGCTATCGGTAAGTTCGTCGCTCCACGGCGTATTGGCGGCGAGTGC
The DNA here is from genome assembly GCA_963786025.1 of uncultured Alphaproteobacteria bacterium. Classification (GTDB taxonomy): domain Bacteria; phylum Pseudomonadota; class Alphaproteobacteria; order Rhizobiales; family Xanthobacteraceae; genus Pseudolabrys. The sequence continues at coordinate 16,800 of CAWAXK010000010.1, read as the reverse complement.
GCGGCGCAGCGCCAAGAAATCGATTTCCCGTCCGGTCTCGCGCGTGCCTTCGTTGAAGGCGCGGAAACCGGCGCGGCCTTCGGTCATCATGTTGAGGGCGAGCCAGTCGCGCGCATTTTCCTTGTTGGCGTTCCAGGCGATGAGCTTCGGCTTGCGCAATTCTTCGACCGTCTTGGTCGTGCATTCGGGGAAAGTGTAAAGCAGCTTGGTGCACAGCGCTTCGACCCGCTCGTCGAGCAGGCTGAGGTCGATCGTACCGCGCTTCACGAGCGCCTGAGCTTCGGCGGCCGCGGCGCCAGTCTTGAATTCGCCGTGCACGATGCGGCCGTACTCGTCGAGGTAAGTGTCGGTGGTGACGGTCGGATTGGCGACGAATTTTCCGTCGACCTTCAGCGCCGGCACGATCTCGCTGATGATGCCGAGGCGATAGGCCTTGTGCGCCGAGAACGGCTCGCACAGCAGACCGGAAACCATCGCCTGCTCGCAGCCGATCATGTAGGGGAGGAAGTCGGTCGCACCGCCGATCGGCGCCGAGCCGTGCTTGGGGCCGGCCTGACCGAAGCGGGCGAGATCCTGCGCGATCGAGAAGTCGCAGGCCATGCCGATTTCCTGGCCGCCGCCGATGCGCATGCCGTTGACGCGGCAAACGACCGGTTTGTCACAGCCAATGATCGCCGAGACCATGTCGTTGAACAGCCGCATATAGCCGCGATATTCCTGCGGATTGCCGGCGTAATACTCGGCGTATTCCTTAGTGTTGCCGCCGGTGCAGAAGGCCTTGTCGCCGGCGCCGGTGAAGACCACCGCAACGACGTCGCGCGCCGCGCTCGCGGCGCGAAACGCCAGAATGGTGCCCTTCACCATATCGGTCGTGTAGGAGTTGAATTGGCTGGGGTTGTCGAGGGTAATCCAGGCATTGAACAGCCCGGGTACCGGCTTGCCGTCGGCTCCCTTCACCGGCCGCTTCTCATAGTGCACGCCTTTGGAGACCGCCTCGCGCGCTTGATCGGCGACGAGATTGTGATCCTTGGCTTCGCGAGCGGCTGCAGCGGTCATTGAGATGCTCCTGACTGTTCGGGAACGAGAACGGCACGGCGCTTGAGCTTGCCGGCATGGACTGCCTCGAACACCTGATTGATCTCACTGAGCGGATGCTTCTCGACAAACTGCGTGACCTTGACGCGGCCGTTCATCACGAGCTCCAGGGCCGCCGGATAGAGTTCGGGCGGGCAGCCCCAGTTGCCGAGCGCGCGCGCGTGATAGGCCATCAAATTCGACAACCGTACCTCGACCTTGTCCATGGTGAAGCCGACGACGCAGAGCGTCGCGCCGTGATTAATCAGACTGAAGGCGGTCTCCTGACCAGCTTTGCTGCCGGAGCATTCGAAGATGATCCATTCGGTCTGCCGCAACCGTGCTCCTTGGCGAAGGCCTGGATCGCGACCTTGAGATCGCGCGGCGACAACTGCCTGGAATTCAGCGTGAGCGCGGCGCCCTGCCCGGTAATGGCGGCAAGCTTGTCCTGGTTGACGTCGATCGCGATAACGACGCCGCCCATGGCGGCCGCGATCTGGGCGGCATAGCCGCCGACACCGCCGACGCCGTTGACGACGACCAGATCGCCTTTTGTGACGCCGGCCTGCACCACCGCTTGGTAAGGCGTGGTCACCGCATCGGCGATCACGGAAAGATCGGCGAGATCAATTCCCACAGCCGCAAGACGGTGCTCATCGACAACGCACAACCCCCGCGACGGCACGACGATGTGCGTGGCGAAGCCGCCCTGAATATCGTTGCCAGGCATCTTCTGGTTCGGGCATATGGTCGCCTTGCCGCGCTGGCAGGCATCACAACGGCCACACGGGATTACCGCAGGAATAATAACCGCACGGTCGGTGAACCAGAGCGCATCCGTGCCGGTGTCGACGACGTGACCGCTGATCTCATGGCCGAGCGCCAACGGGAGTTCATGCTTGGTGCGGACGCCGTCGTAAAAATAGCCGAGATCCGTATGACAGACCCCGCAACCGGCGATTTCGACCAGAACTTCGTCGGGGGCCAGGGTGCCGACTTCAAATTCCATCGGGACAAACGGCTTGCCTGCGCCCGTCATCATCCAACGAATAGGCTTGGCGCTCATCGGTTTGCCCTCCAGAGTGGCCGCCGAGCCCGTCACCGGACCTTACGCGGCCTTACCTTTCATTCTTCGGTCGGCGACCGGAGGACTTCCTTGATCAACGTCAAGGAAAAGCAAAAAAACGCATTCTAGTACTGAAATACATATTGGAGCCGGATGCCCGTGGAATGGGCTCTAATCAAGGGAAAATGGCCATGGCAGCCTCGCCGAGTATTTCGATTGCAATCATTGGCAGCGGCGGCGCCGGCGCGCTGACCACCGGGGACAGCCTGCTCGAAGCGGCCTGCGCGGCCGGCTGGCATGGGCTGTTTACCCGCACCATGGGGCCGCAAATCCGCGGCGGCGAAGCGGCCGCCCTGCTCCGCCTGGCCGGCCAGCCCGTCGAATCCCTGCCCGACCGTTACGACCTTCTGATCGGCATCGACTGGCTCAATGCCGCCCGTTTCGGCGCCGAAATCAAGGCCGGACCCAAGACGCTGGTGATCAGCGATCCGCGCGGCGGCGACCTGCCGCCAATGGTGGCCGAAGCCGGCCCCCGCGTCATTGAAATCCCGATGAAGGAAATGGCCAAGGCCATCCCGGACGGCCGCCCCAACATGATCGCACTCGGCATCGCCGGCCGGCTGTTGGGCTTTACCGTCGAGCAGACCTTCGCACCGATTGCCAAACGCCTGGTCGACAAAGGGCCGGCCGCCATCGAGGCGAGCCTCGCCGGCATCAAGGCCGGCTATAACGCGGCTGCCGGCATCGATCTCGGCATGCAACTCGCCGCGCCGAAACCGAGCACCGCTCCGCGATGGCTGCTGTCGGGCAACGAAGCGACCGCGCTCGGCGCCATCCGCGGCGGCATCCGCTTTGCCGCCGCCTATCCGATCACGCCGGCGACCGAAATCCTGGAGTGGCTGGCGCCGAACTTGACGAAAGTCGGCGGCACGCTGCTGCAAGCCGAAGACGAACTCGCCGCCATCAACATGATCATCGGCTCGTCCTACGGCGGCACGCCGTCGCTGACGGCAACCTCCGGGCCAGGCCTTTCGCTGATGATCGAAGCGCTCGGGCTTGCCACCTCCGCCGAAATCCCGGTGGTGGTCGTCGACGTGATGCGCGGCGGGCCATCGACGGGTATTCCGACCAAATCCGAACAGGGCGACCTGAACATCGCCATCTACGGCATGCACGGCGATGCACCGCATCTCGTGCTGGCGCCGCAATCGGTCGGCGACTGCGCCTTCACCGCGCAATGGGCGACCTATCTCGCCGAAGCGCTGCAGTCCCCGACCATCATTCTATCCGATCAGTTCATGGGCCAGTCGCGCGCCGCCATAGAGCGGCCGGCCGACATCGCGTTCATCGGCAAACGCGCCATTGCCACCGATATCGTTGCCGGTTCCTACAAGCGCCACGCCATGACGGCCAACGGCGTATCGCCGATGGCTATCCCCGGCACGCGCGGCGGTCAGTATACGGCCGACGGCCTCACCCACACTGAGCGCGCGCTTCCGACCAGCGGCGCGGGCGATCATCTGGCCCAGCTCGACAAGCGGCGCGACAAGCTCGATCGCTTCAACTACGGCGACCACTGGGCGAGCATCGAAGGCGACGGCGATCTGGCCGTCATCACCTGGGGCTCGCTCACCGGCGCCGCGCGCGAAGCGGTGGCACTTGCGGCCGACGACGGCATCAGCGCCCGCATGATCGCGCCGCGCTTGCTGGCGCCGGTCCTGCCGGAACAGATGGCGGCCGCTCTTGCCGGCGTCAAACGCATCCTGGTGGTCGAGCAGACGCACGGCAGCCAGTTCAACAAATTCCTGCGCGCCCATTACGACCTGCCGGCGCCGGTTCGCGTGTTGAGCCGGCCAGGGCCGCTGCCGATTACCGCCGGTGAAATTCATCGCGCGATCGCGGATTGGAGATAACCATGTCGCACGTCGCCTACAAACAAGCAGACTATAAATCCGACGTTAAGCCGATCTGGTGTCCCGGCTGCGGCGACTATCACGTGCTGATGTCGTTCGGCCGCGCCTTTGCGCAGTTGGGCTTGCCGCCCGAGCAGATCGCCGTCATCTCCGGCATCGGCTGCTCGTCGCGCATCCCGGCCTACACCAATTGCTACGGCTTTCACGGCGTGCATGGCCGTTCGCTGGCGCTCGCCGCCGGGCTGAAAGTGACGCGGCCCGACCTCACGGTCGTGGTGGCCAGCGGCGACGGCGACGGCTACTCGATCGGCGGCAACCACTTCCTGCACGCCTGCCGCCGCAACGTCGACATGACCTATGTCGTCATGGACAACCACATCTACGGCATGACCAAGGGCCAGCCGTCGCCCACCACCGAGCCGGAATTCGACACCGCGCTGTCGCCGGGCGGGACGCGCGTGCGGCCGTTCCATCCGCTGGTGGTCGCGCTCGCTTCGGGAGCGAACTTCATCGCCCGCTGCTTCTCCGGTGACCCCAACCACACCGCCGACGTGCTGGCGGAGGCGATCAGACATCCGGGCTTCTCTTTCGTCGAAATCCTCAGCCCCTGCGTCACCTTCCGTCCCGATGAAAAGGCCTGGAAGGAGCAGGTGCACGCCGCTCCGGTCACCGAAACTTCCGATCAGGGCAAGGCGGCGCGCCGGCTGATGACCGACGACGGCTTCAATATCGGCATCCTCTACCGCGGCAATCGCACGCCGTATCAACCCGCGGCCGGCGCAATCAATATCGACTTGTCGGAGTTGGAAAAGGACTTCGAGCTATGAGCAAGTCCCCGAGCACGCCCAAGATCGCCAACCTCAACGATCTCTTGGCCGTCGCCTATCAGATCGAGATCGACGCCGTCGACCGCTACAAGCTGCTGGCCGACCAGATGGAAACCCACAACAATCCGGAACTGGTCAAGATCTTCCGCGATCTGGCCCGCGCCGAAGGCATTCATGGCGAGGAAATCCGCCGTATGGCCGGCGATTTCGACGTCGCCGCGCGCGCCCGAGAAATCGCGAAATTCGAAAAAAGCGAGAGCCCGGAAGAAGCCGATCTCAGTTCGGCGCACTACATGATGACTCCGTGGCACGCGCTTCAGCTCTCGCTTGCCGGCGAAGAGCGCGCGCTGGCCTACTTCACCTCGATCGTGGAAAATACAAAAGACCCCAAGGTCAAGGAATTGGCGGGCGAACTGGTCGAAGAGGAGGCCGAGCACGTCCAGCTCGTGCATCGGCTGCTCAAGCGCTATCCCAAGCCGGGCGAAAACTGGGCCGACGATCTCGATCCGCCGGTGTCGCAGGAATAAGAAATTACTTCTTCGTCATTCCGGGGCGCGGTCTTTAGACCGCGAACCCGGAGTCCATAACCCAGTGCTGCGGAGTATGGATTCCGGGTTCGCTCGCTTTCGCTCGCGCCCCGGAATGACGACAAGGCGCGCGTCATCGCCGGTATTCTTTGTCAGGCGCCGGGTACGCCTGTATTCCCTGCCGCCCGCTCTCGAAAAAGTACCGAGGGCGCGCGGGACGCCAAGGGTCCGGGGCGCACTCAAGTTTACGCAGTGTGCGCAAACAAAAATGCTCGGACCCGCGGACCTCGACGCCTCGCAGCATCGAGGCGTGCTGAAGTCCGGTAACCCGCCTTCGCTCTTTCGAGCTTCGGCGGGCAAGCCGCAAGTCCGCCAAACCCAAGGCGTCCCGCGCGCGGTGTTTGTGAGGTTTGCTCCGCCTCGCCCCCGGTGGACGTCCCGTTTCAGGCGACCCGCCTCTCCTCTCTAATTGGAAGGCCACCTATCCACCGCTGTAGGCCCAAACGGTGCTCAGCACTTCTGACCGTGCCGGCTGCCGCCGTCAGTGGGGCCCGGCGACGCGCGGTTGGCGCGCCGGGACGAAGCGGCTTGGACCGCCGGCTGGGGATACTGGCGCCGCATCTCCGACGCCCCCTTCCGGCCACCGCTCCCCGCCCCGCGTCTGGAGACGCTGATCAGACACCCCTCGGTCACGAGGGACGGGATTGCGTGACTATAATCCTACTAGGAATAAAGTCGAGAGGCGACTCGCCCATGCGACTAATTAGGGCGTGGACGCAAAAACGGGCGGTCAAATATCGGTCTGGGTTCGTTGCCAGGTGTCCACTTTTGGGGGTGGAGCAAACATGATCAGTACGTACCGATTTGTTCGCTTATGACCGATTTTGTTGCAGAAGTCGGCGATGGGAAGAATGAGGCGACGGTCTCGATGTTTTTAAGCCGTCTGCTGCGCCCGCCCCATTTGGCGGTGGAGCCCTTGAGGCATTAGCACTGACAACCGCAACGCTTACGCAGCACAAGCGGCGGCAATCGGTGGTGGCCTAACGACCAGTTTGGCGAGCCGGCGTAGGTTCTGTGCAATAGCCGCAAGCGTGAACTCATCCTGTGCGCCGCACGGGCCACGAAGCCTAAGGCGACCAAGCTTCAGGATGCGCTTGAGATGGGCGAACAGCATCTCGATGCGTTTGCGATCACGGCGTGATTGGTCGAAGGCCTCGGTGTTAGCCAGTGCGCGAGCAACGTCGCGCGCTTCTTCATAGATGCTGCGCGGAATCCTGCGGAAAGGTGCCTTTGGACAGCATCGCACCTTGAGCGGGCAGTCCCGACAGTCGGATGTGCTGGCGAGATAACGAAGGGTCTCGCCATCATCGATCAGCGTTCCTGTCGTGGTTAGAAGCTTGCCCGCCGGGCAGACATAGACGTTGCGCACTTTGTCGAACCTGAAGTCTTCTCGGCTGAAAGTTCCGTCCTCGCGCTTCGATTTGTCGATAACCGGGATGTGCGGCGCGATATCCTTGCCTTTGACGAGCCAGTTGAGGTTCGGGCCTGAACCGTAGGCCGTATCGGCCGCGAGCCGTTTAGGCTTCAATCCAAAGCGTCTCTCGGTCCGATCGATCATGGTCTTGGCCGCGCCCACCTCGGCCTGGCGAATGGCACGAGAAGCTTCGACATCCATGATGATGCCGCACTTCAAGTCGATCAGATAGTTGTCGGCATAGGCGAAGAAGGCCGGTCCCCGCATTGCGCCCGTCCATTGCGCGGCTGGATCAGATGGCGAGATGAACTTCGGCCTAACCTCGCTTGCTGCGCCAAAGGCCGCGTCATCGAGGGTTGCCAGATACTCCTTCACGGCGCGGCTTGCCGTCTCGGGATCGCGCGTCTTTTGCCATTCTGAGCCTGGGATCGAGCGCTGCTTGTTGGCGTCAGCCTGGATCAGACTCGCATCGACTGCAAACCCTTCTCCGCCAACGAGATTGGCCGCAATACACGCCCCGACGACACGCTCAAATACCCGGCGAAAGATGTCGTTGTCGCGGAAACGCTCATTGCGTGCTCGCGAGAACGCTGAATGATCCGGGATCTTGTGCTCTATGCCGAGCTTACAGAACCAGCGATAGGCGAGGTTCACCTGCAACTCGCGACACAGCAGCCGCTCGGAACGCAGGCCAAAGACATAACCGATGAAGCAGACCTGCGCCGACCCCCGGAGTGCCACTGCGATGCCACATGCCGCCGCTAGGAAGACAGCGGGGCACGCCCGAATGTCCGACCTATGCTCGCCATGAACAATCATCTTTTTCTTCTTATTAATGCGCCGTCGGGCGCTTCGCCGGCCATTGTTTTTGTAGCCGAGTTGGTCGCCTCCAAGCTGATCGGCCTAGTTCCTCTTTTGCTCGTTGCACTTTGGGTCTGGGGCAAGCCGACGCGGCGAACTGGTCTTGCGGCATCTTCTATCGCTGGCGCGCTTGCGCTCAGTGCTAACCAGATTGTGGGCCTGTTTTGGTTCGAGCCGCGCCCGTTCATGGCCGGACTCGGCCGTACGCTGGTGGCCCACGTGCCTGAGAATTCCTTTCCCAGCGATCATTCGACTTTCATCCTGACTGTCGGGTTTGCTCTTATCGCGACGCGCGCGGCTCCAATTTGGGGAAAGGCGGTGAGCGTTTTGGGCGTACTTGTAGCTTGGGCGCGGATATACCTGGGGCTTCACTTCCCCCTCGATATGGTAGCCTCGGCACTGATCGCTTGCTTGTTTGGAGTGCTCGCCGCCTTGCTGGTTTCGGCTGTCCAACGTTGGATTCATGCCAGTTGCTGATCGAATATATGAAGGCGCGCTGGACGCGCTGCGGCTACCGTCGCGCGTTTTTCCCAGACGCCAGGACTGATGCAAGTCGATGTTTGGGGTCCAGAGCGAACTATCCACCATTTGCAGCCATTGGTATTTTGCTATCGTTTTGGGCTCTCAAGTATCATGATCGCAATTTCCACAATCACTTGTCCGAAGTGCGGGCACCAGGCGACTGAGCAAATGCCGACCGACGCTTGCCAGTTCTTCTATGACTGCAAAGGATGTGGCGAGAGGCTTAAACCGAAGCCCGGCGATTGTTGCGTGTTCTGCTCTTATGGGTCGGTGCCATGTCCACCAATCCAGCAAATAAAACTTGTTGTTTTTGAACGTCTCAGGTGGAAGTTGCCTCCGTTATTTGGAGCCGTTTCCGCAAATGCATTTGTTCAATTACGCCGCTACGGGTCGATGCGTGTTTCGTAACCGGTCCTTGAACCAGAAGACAATCCGCGCCAGCTTGTTGGCGAGCGCGATTACCAGAACATTGCGATGTAGGCGCCGCGCCGCAGCCGTGAGCCAGGGTCCAAAGCTATGCTTCGCCCAGCTCGTCGGGTGGAGCAGGATGGCGCGGGCGCCTTGTACGAAGAGCGTGCGCAGATAGCGATTTCCACGTTTCGTGATACGGCCAAGGATCGTGCGATCACCGGTCGACATCTGCTTGGGCACCAGGCCAAGCCATGCGGCAAAGTCTCGCCCTTTTGCAAAGGCAGTTCCGTTGCCGATCGCAGCAACCGTCGCGCTCGCAATGATCGGGCCGATACCTGGAACAGTCATCAACTGTCCACAGCTCACGTCCGTGTGTGCCAGGCCTTCGATCTCGTCGGTTACCCTTTCGATGCGCTCATCGAGGTAGTTCCAGTCCTCGACGATGCCCCCGATGATCCTGACCATACGGGGCGATAGTACATCGGTGCACTTGGCCAGGATCTGTGGCAGCTGCTGCCGCAGGAAGCGGGGCCCCTGACGCACCGGAATGCCGTGCTCCAGAAGAAAGCCGCGAATCTGATTGATCACAGCTGTCCGATCACCGATCAGTCGAGAACGCACGCGATGCAGCGCCTGCAAGTCCAGTTGGTCGTCGGTTTTAATCGGCACGCAACGCGTCGAAGGGCGCTGCACCGCTTCCGCAACCGCCTGGGCATCACGGAAGTCGTTCTTGTGGCCCTGCCGAAACGGTTTGGCATAAGCCGGCGGCACCTGTTTGACCTCGTGACCAAGCGAAAGCAGCTCACGCGACATGTAGTGCGTGGCCATGCCGGCTTCGATCCCGATCAGGCATGGCGGTACGTTCACAAGTCGTGCGGCAATTTTGTTCCGGGACACCTTTTCACGCAGAACAATCGCACCTTTCTCATCTAGGCCAACCATGTGCAGCGTGTTCTTACCCGTATCGATCCCAATTGCGTGGACAACTGCGGCGTCTTTATTGCTTGGCATGGCGTGTGCTCCTCGTGCTCTTCAAAACCCCGAAACCAACTCTATGGTTCGTTCGGGGCAAGAGCACGGCCGGTCCATCCCATTCGCGTCAATTCGCACTGATGCCCCGAATCGGCGCTATTGGAGCAACAGGGGGGCGTTGGTCGGCCCTAGTGCGGAATTGATTGGTAGCGAATGACCCAACCGCAACATCCATAAAGCCGCCGACGGTAGATATGGCAGACAGGCTTACCTTTTGAGCCAGATCAATACGCGCAAAGTCACTTGGAATGCTGATGAATGGTCGGATTCCAATCAGCCGACAAAAAGGGAGGCGACGATGAAAACACGTCACGTAATCGGATTATCATTGCTGGCAGGAGGTGCGCTCGGAGCCATCGCAGTTCAAGGGCTAAATGCGCAGACTAAACCGCCCGTCTACATGATCGCGATCAATGAAGTCAGCAACCAAGATGGCTACGCGAAGGAGTACCTTCCACCCGCTCAGAAATCGATTAAAGACCACGGCGGCGTGTACGTGGCGGCGGGACCGGGAACGCAGGTTGCTGGAAATCTGCCAAATGGACGCGTTGTCATTCTCCGGTGGGAGAGCATGGAGGCGCTGCAGGGTTGGCGCAACTCGCCAGAATATCAAGCCGCGCTCAAGATGGGCGAGAAACATGCGAAGTACAATATTATCGCCGTCAATGGTGTAAAGCAGTAGCCGCCATTCGATGCGATTGCAGGGGCCGCCTCATGTTGGCGGCCTCTTTCATTTCATGGCAAGACGCGGTAGGTCGCATCGGTCGATAATAGGGGGATCCACCCCCTTGCCAATAATCTGGAGAACCTGATGGCGAAGAAAGCAATGCGGCGCGTCAAGCGTGCATCATGGACGAAATCAAATCTTGCAGAGTTGCGCAAATACTCGAAGGACAAATTGCCCGTTGCAAATATTTCAAAGCTGATGAAGCGGACTGCAGGCGCGTTACGTCAAAAAGCTGGCGTGCTCGGCATTAGACTTGGTCACCGGCGCTAAAAGCGGCGACACAGTCGATTGAGCCAGCGCACAAGCGCCGCTTTACGCGTAAACGCGCTGGGAGACCGTCCCCGATCCACATTCAATCGCGGCGCCTGCCTCAGTTCGCCTTGTTGCGCCGGTCGACGACGCGCACCGCCTTGCCCTGCGAGCGCGGCACCTCGCCGGTCGCCTTGGGCACGACCGTGCAGGTCACCCCGATCAGCGACTTGATGTGGTGGGTAACTTCCACCGCCTTGCGCTTGCGATCGCCGGTGAAATCCGGCGCGAGCTCCACCTCGACCGTCATCGCATCGAGCGCACCCTCGCGCGTGAGCACGATCTGGTAATGCGGCGCGATGCCCGGGAAGCCAACCAGCACCGCCTCCACCTGCGAGGGATAAACATTGACGCCGCGGATGATCATCATGTCGTCGTTGCGGCCGGTGACGCGCAGGATGCGCACGTGGCTGCGCCCGCAGGCGCAGGGCTCGTCGGACAGCCGGGTGATGTCGCGCGTGCGGTAGCGGATCATCGGCAAAGCTTCCTTGGTCAGCGTGGTGATGAGCAGTTCGCCCGCTTCGCCCATCGGCTTCGGCTGCATGGTGTCGGGGTCGATCACCTCGAACAGGAAATGGTCCTCCCAGCCGTGCAGGCCGCTTTGCACTTCGCGGCATTCGCAGGCGACGCCCGGCCCGATGATCTCCGACAGGCCGTAGATGTCGACCGCCTTGATGCCAAGCCGCGCCTCGATGTCGCGGCGCATGGCGTCGGTCCACGGCTCGGCGCCGAAAATGCCGGTGTGCAGCGGCAGTTTGCGGATATCGACGCCCATGCCTTCGGCGATTTCGGCGATGTTGAGCGCGTAAGACGGCGTGGCGCACAGGATGTGCGCGCCGAAGTCCTGCAGCAGCGTGACCTGCCGCTCGGTGCCGCCGCCGGACAACGGCACCACTGTGCAGCCGAGCCGCTCGGCGCCGTAATGCGCGCCGAGCCCGCCGGTGAACAGGCCGTAGCCATAGGCGTTATGCACGATCTCGCCGGGCCTGGCGCCCATGCTGGCAAGACAGCGCGCCATCAGGTTGGCCCACAGATCGAGATCCGCCTTGGTGTAACCGACGACGGTCGGCTTGCCGGTCGTTCCCGACGAGGCATGCAGGCGCAAAAGCTGGTCGCGCGGCACCGCGAACATGCCGAACGGATAGTTGTCGCGCAGGTCGCTCTTCACCGTGAAGGGAAAGCGGGCGAGATCGGCAAGCGACTTGAGGTCGGCCGGTTTGACGTTCGCCGCGTCGAACTTCTTCTTGTAATGCGGCACCTTGTGATAGGCGCGCTCGAGCGTGGTCTTGAGCCGGGAAAGCTGCAACGCCTTCAACTCGCCGCGCGGCATGGTCTCGGCCGCGGGCTCGAACATAAAGTTGGGCGTATCGGCGATCGCGCGTTGCGTACTCATGACTTAAGCCTCCCGGTCGAGTTTCTTGAATTGTGGCGCGCTGCGGCGCGTCTTGCCAGCCGGAATTGCCTCCCTCATGGCGAGGTCCATCCCGGCTTGACCGCCGGTCCGGGGACGCCGGACCCGCGTATCGGTGTGTGAGGAAGCGCGAAGCCCTGATTATAGGCGGCGCGCGTGATGAGAATGAATTTCAGACCCCAGCCGCTGGCGAGCACCGAAAGCCCGGCAAGCGCGAACAGCACCGTAGCCGCGGCCGGCAGGAGCAAGCCGATGACGACCAGGGCCAGCGGAAGCACGAGACCGGCGGCAAATAACCAGAATCGACAGGCCGTGAAGATTTCCAGAGTGCGGGTCGGCGCCCCTTCGTTTTCAAGTGCGCCGAGATAGCGCCACCAGGCCCAGATTCTCACCGCGGCCAGCACGGCAAGCGCGAGCGCCATCGGCGTCGCGACGCTGTCCAAAGCCGGCAGGAACGCCGCCAGCAGCAGGAACAGGCCGCAGCCCTCGGCAAGTCCGGTCGTCATGATCAAGGCGATCACACGGCGGTTGCGCCAGGCCGGTATGCCCTTGGCCTGCTCCAGGATCCTGCCCTGGCAATAAAGAAAGATCAGCCCGACCGCTGCGGCCACCAGCAACACAATTCGATTGCCCGACCATAACGCCGCGAGCGCGAGCGGGAACAACGCGCCGGCGACCCAGGCTTCGCGCGACATCCAGGAGCGTTGCGGCTGCCGCAGCACATACAGGAAGCGCAATGGCCGGCCGATCTTGAACATCAACAGCGTCAGCCCGAGCGCGATCATCGCGAGCGCGATAAGGCCGGGCACCAGCATCGGCGCTCCAGCAAGGCTGGCGATTGCCGCAAAGCCGAACAGCCCGGCGCCGGCGCCGCCGCACAGGAAATTGCCGGAGGCTTTCCAGTCCCAATGCTTCTGATGCCACGGTTCGACCCCACGGGTGCGAACCCGTCCGGCTTGCGCGCCGGCAAGGGGCGGCGGGATATCCGGCGCCTGCGGCGCGGCAGCCTTGTCGTAGAGATAATGGAAGCCCGGCTCGGTGCCGAGTTCGGCATGCATGCGGAAACTCTTGTGCTCACGCAGCAGCCGGGAGACGTTGCTGTTGGCGTCGTCGAGATCGCCAAAATGCAAGGCGTCGGCGATGCAGGCATTGACGCAAGCCGGCGTCGCGCGCGGATCTGAGCCCGGCGTCAACCCATTCTCGATGCCGAAATCGATGCGGTCGGAGCAGAACGTGCATTTCTGCGCCACGCCGAGGCGCTCGGAAATCTCGCGTTCGATCTCGTTCTGCATCGCTTCCGCGCCGTAGGCGAAGTCTTCCTTGGTGATCTTGAAGCGCGCCTGGTAGGGGCAGGCGACATCGCAATAGGCGCAGCCGATACAGATATCGTAATCGATGGTAACGATGCCGTCGGCGCGCTGGCGCGTCGCAGTCGACGGGCACACATGCATGCAGGGCGGATCGGCGCAGTGCTGGCAGCCGACCGGCACAAAGGTGCGATTGACGTTGGGGAACGAGCCGGCCTCGATATCGAGCACTTTGCGCCATTGCACCGCCGGCGACGTGGCATTGGCATGCCGGCAGGCCGCGGTGCAGGTCTGGCAGCCGACGCAGCGCTCGAGATCGGCGACCATTCCCCAGCGGGTCATGTTGCCCCCGCAAGGCGCGTGATCTTGACCTTGACCAGATCGGCGCTCGACCCCGTTGCGTCGGTGAGATCGAGCAGCATCGGCACCAAAGCGTTCATGCTCGGCGCGTGGAAATCCTTGGCGTAAGGCGTCACCCAATGATCGAACTGACCGATTATCAGCAATGTGTCGGGGCGGATGCCCTCGCGTAACATCACCTTGCCTTTGGTGCTGTTGAGCGGCGAGCGTACTTCGACCAAGTCGCCGTCGGCGATGCCGAGCTTCTCGGCCGCGCTCTCGTTCATCACCACGCTGCCGTGGCCCATGACGTTGTCGGCAACTTCCTTGATGAGCTGAAGACCGACGTTATTGCCCCAGGAATATTGCATGCTGCGCGAGGTGACGAGCCAGAACGGGTAGTCGGCAATCTGCACCTTGAAGTGCTTGGTGAGGGCATCTTCCCAGAGCGCACCCAAGTCGCGCCAATGCGGCAGCGCCTCATATTCGCCGAGCTGCTTGTCCCACCAGGTGATGCCATGCTCGTGCAGGCGGCGCTCGAGCTCCCGGCCGACGCGCAACAAGCGCTCCTGGTACGGCTGCTCGAAGCGCAAACCCTGCTCGACCAGCTTCGGATAGAGGTACCACATCAGCCGCGGGAACGGCTTGACGCGGAAGCCGTTGGCCCGGAACCACTCAAGCCCCTGGGTCTCGGCGCCGTCGGTGAGTTCCGCGCTCGCCGCCCGGCAGCTGGCGTCCCAGATTTCTTCGACGCTGTGCACCTTGGTCACATCGAGCGAGAAATCGTAGTTGGCACCTTTAAGCTTGACGTCGGCGCCGCCGCGATTGATCGCGGTGTTGTATGGCTCGAGCAGGCCGGTGCGGCGCGCGAGCTCCGTTGCGATCCAGGTGAAATCTCTCGCCTCCCCCTGCGGCGGCACCGCCGGATCGCGCAAGGCGAAGCCCTGATGATCCCAAAACTGCTCGATGTATTTCGTGCCGCCGATCCGCATCAACTGCAGGCCTTCGAGATCGGAGCAGTCGGGCAGCAGCACGTCGGCGACGTGATTGGTTTCGTCGCGCGTCAAGACAAAGCAAATGGTGAAGGGGAACTTCGCCATGGTCTCGCCGACCGCCTTGGTGTCCCAGAACGAAATCGCCGGATTGGTGCGGTAGACCAGCCAAACGTCCGGCGGCGGGGCGTGCGGGAGATGTTCGAAATCCTCCCGTTGCATCATCCAGGCCAAGTGCGTCGGCCCGAGCGCCTGACTCCAGGCCGAATTGGCGACCAGCGGCACCAGCGTACGATGCGCGCTGCGCGCGGTCGGCTTCGAAATCCAGTCGTCCTTGCCGGTCGGATTCATCGGATAATGCATGAAGCCGTCGGGGCCCGGCGTGACGCTCGACCAGCGATTGTCGGCCGGACGGTTGAGCCGCACGGTGGTGCCGAGCGTGCCGCCCGGCACGTCGAGCGCGCCGACCAGGCAAGGAATGAGCGTGCGCGCCCAGCAGCATTCGTAGCCGCCCCAGCCATTATTCACGGTCTTGCCGAAGGCGATGGCGACCGGCCGGAACGGCAGCGTCATGCCTTCGATTTCGATCGTCTCGCCGACGTGGGCGTGGGCAAGAAACTCGTTGGTCACGCGGCGGATGGTGGCGGCCGGAACATCGCAGATCGCCGCGGCCCATTCCGGCGAATAGGCCTTCACATGGGCGACCAGGTGCGCGAAGGCCGGGCTGACCGAAGCCGCGGCGTGGTTCGTCGTCTCCTGGTCGGGTCCGACCTCGATGCCGTCGACGGTGAACGTGCCTTCGAGCGCCGGATCGATACCGGCGGTGTCGTACGGCACCGCGCGCCCGCTGATCAGATCGATGACCAGCGGTTTTTTCGTCTCGGGATCGCGCAGGAAAAATCCGCCGGCGCTGATGAGATAGGGCGACGACGTGCGGCCTTTCAGAAATGGGATGTCGAGTTTTTCGCGCGCGGTTTCATGCAGCAGCACATGAATCATCGCGAACAGGAACGCGGAGTCGGTTTTCGGCTTGATCGGAACCCATTCGGCCGAGCAGGCGCCGGTGATCGAGAGATGCGGCTCGATCTGCACGCGTTTCATGCCGCGCGCGCGTGCGTCGGCGTGGCGCTTGACGCCGCACACCCCGCCCGAGGCCTCGACATTGGCGCCGAACGAAACGACATATTCGCAAAGCGGGGTATCGGGGCACACGGTGAAAGCGCGGTGCCAGAGTTCGCCGTACAGGTGCTCCGAATGGGTGCATTTGACGCCCTGACCGGAGCCGAAGCTCAAGTCGACGGGGCCCCAGGCCGAAAGGAAAGCCGGCAGCGTGCCCATATAGGCGGTGGGCGTGCCGCCGCCGCCGAAGCTGGCGGCGAGCCGCGGAAAGCCGCCCTCGTCAAGAAGCCCGTTTGCACGCGCAGCCTTAAGCTTATCGGCGACGAGGTCGAGCGCCTCGTCCCAGGATATGCGCACAAAACCCGGATCCTCGTGCCGGCCCTTTTTCGGGTTGGTCCGTTTCATCGGATAAAACACGCGATTGGGGCTGTAGGCTTTTTGCACCAGTCCAAAGGCTTTGACGCAAGCCTTGCCCCCGCCGGGATAAATCGCGGCGGCGGCAAAATTCGGGTTGATCTCGGTTGCGACCCCGTCCTGGATGCGAACGGTCAACAGGTCCGGCCCGGCTACGCATTGGTAGCAATAGGTCGAGACGATACGTTCCTGCGGTGGCTTGCTTCCCGGCATAGCCGCACCCTCAGTCCGAACGGGTCACTTTTCTAAGCGTGGGCGCCAGGCACTTTAGGTGCCGACCGCCCCGGCAATTTCCTCACGGGCGTCGGTTTGTGTATGCACCGCGTACCCGGCCTTGAGCGCATCCATATTGAGATCGAGGAAGCCGCGCGGCGTTTCCGCGCGCACCACCTGCTCGATCCGATCGCGATCGCAGAATTCCGCTCAACGCCACCAAGGCGCCGAGCGCAACAATGTTGGTCACCCGCTCGCTGCC
>CAWAXK010000009.1:0-198304 GCA_963786025.1 uncultured Alphaproteobacteria bacterium | reverse complement strand
CGTGCGCCGCGGCGACCGAGGTTCCAGTGGTGACCTGGTAGGCCCCGTCCGGTGCCGGCTCGAGCACCTGCACTCCGGGCGCCGCTACCGCGACTTGCGGACCGCGATTGGCCTGCGGCAACAACTTGTCGTCGGCGTCGGTCGCGGTCACGCCGATCACGTCCCGATCCGCCGCCGGATAAAGCGGCGGCGAGCGCGGCCCGGCATTGCCGACTGCGGCGATCAGCACGATGCCGCGGTCATGTGCCTTGCTCAGCATGTCGCGGAACATCGAATCCGCCGGTCCGGCAAAGCTCATATTGACGATGCGCGCTTTTTTGTTCGCGGCCCAATCGAGGCCTTTGAGAATATTGAACGTGGTACCTTGCGCGCTCTCCTTGTCGCCGGAGAAGGCGCGCACCGCGAGCAGCTTCACTTTCGGCGCCACGCCGATGAGCTTGGCATGCGCGGCGATGGCGCCGGCCATGCCGGTGCCGTGCACATGCGCCGGTCCCGCCGTGCCGAGCGCGTTGTATTCTTCGGCAATTACGCCGGCGAGATCGGGATGCTGCGCGTCGATCCTGGAATCGATCACCGCCACCAGCACGTCGTCGCCGTTGGTGATCTTGTGCGCTTCCATCAAATGCAGCTTGGGAACGACATATTGCGCGGCGGCCTCGGACTGCGCCGGTGGCTGCGCTTGGCCAAACCGGTAGAGGAAATTCGGCTGCGCGGCCGATATCCGGCTGAACGGCGAGAGACCGCGCAGTGTGGTGCGTACGGAGTTGCGGCCGTCGATGCGCCAACGCTGCAAGGTGCGGCCGGTGAGCGAGAAGGATTGCGTCTCCAACAGCGTCAATTGCAGACGCCGCGCCACCACATTGAGATATTGCGCGGGCGTGCCGCTTTCGGTTTCGAGCAGGATTTCGTTCGGCACGAAGGCGGTTACGCGGCGCGGCGGAATGTCGATATGGCGGCCGCGCACTTGGCGCGGGCCGCGCGGCGGCGGCGGCGGATTTTGCGGCGGCGGGGTCGCGGTGACGACCTGATCCGGGAACAACACTGGGCCGAGCAGCCATCCCACCGGTCCGAGGAAGCAGGACAAGGCCATGCGGTCGACTTCGGGGATGGTCAATTCGCGGCCGAGCACGAGGGTGCCGATCATCGGTGAAACGGCCGCGCAGGCAATCGACCCAAAGCCGTACCAGCCTAGCGGGGTCGGGGCGGCACGCGTCGTCAGCACCGGTACAAGGGGCGGCGGCGGCGCGGTAGACTGCCCCAATGCGGCGGTCTGAACGCCAATAACCATTGCGAAGAGCAATGTCGCAACCGTTGCGACCCGTCGCATTGTCGACCCCTCAGCCACGCGGCACAGCCAGCCGCGCCATTCTACACGGGTGTTAAGGCATCGCCACGCGTGTTTAATTCAATCTTTAGGGGTGAAGCCGGCTTATTTTATTCGGCGCGCGCCACCGCGGTTTCGACGAGCTTGCGGCATTCGGCGAGCTCGTGCAGCACCGCGTGCAACTTGCGCAGATCCTCACGCGCCAGCCGGGCGGGCGGGGCTGCGCGGACCTCCGGGACGGCCGGCTGAGGCTCGATCGCAGGCGGCGCCTCGGCACCAAGACCAACCTCATGGATCGCGCGATCGGTCGGCTCTATGTGCGGCACCGGCGCGCTTTGCAGCGGCGGCTCGCGGCGCGCCTCGACCTCGTTGTGGCGGTCGCCGAGATCGCGGCCGATCAGCGACGACAGCCGGCTGCGCAGGCCCCGCCCCTCTTCGACCGCCTCGGTCTCCGCCGCTTCTTCGGCAATGTCCTCGTCTTCGCTGGCGCCATGCGGCGGCTGCGGCGCGCCCTCCTGCCAAACGACAGCCACGAACTTTCCGCCCTGTTCGCGCAAGATGCGCTGCACGCCGCGGATGGTGTAGCCCTCGCCGTACAACAGATGGCGGATGCCACGCAGAAGATTGACGTCCTCGGGCCGGTAATAGCGCCGCCCGCCACCGCGCTTCATCGGCTTGATGTCGCGGAAACGGCTTTCCCAAAATCGCAACACGTGCTGCGGCAGATCGAGTTCGTCCGCCACTTCACTGATGCTGCGAAATGCTTCCGGCGCCTTGTTATCCAAAGCGGCCCTCTCGATGCTGAAGTGAACGCAGTACTGAAACTAAACTACAGCGACAGACGGTACTATTCGGCGTGGCCGTTGATGCGATGCTTGAGGATCGCCGACGGCTTGAACACCATCACCCGGCGCGGCGAGATCGGCACTTCCTTGCCGGTCTTGGGATTTCGCCCAATCCGCTGGCCCTTTTTGCGCACCACGAACGACCCGAATGATGAAAGTTTTACGGTTTCGCCGCGCTCGAGGCAGTCGGTGATTTCCTTGAGCACCAGCTCCACGAGCGCAGCCGATTCCGTGCGCGACAAGCCTACCTTTTGGTAGACCGCCTCACACAAGTCAGCCCTCGTCACTGTTTTACCGGTCATCCCTGCCCAGCCCCCGGCGAAGATATCCCGCTGAATTATCGACGATATTAGCATCGCCCCCAGGGGTCAACCGGGCGAATCAAATTATGAAGGGGTATCGGACTGTCGGCATTGCGGCTTGCCGCCGGTCTCCGGCGCGTATTTTTGACGGCCTGCAACCCGTCCGGTGAGCCTGGTAGACCGAAAATCGACCCTTTAGCAGCTTACCAGCGCAGCAGCGCGGAGCCCCAGGTGAAACCGCCGCCCATTGCCTCGAGCAAAATGAGATTGCCGCGCTTGATGCGCCGGTCGGTCACCGCATCGGTCAACGCCAGCGGGATCGAGGCGGCGGATGTGTTGCCATGGCGGTCCACGGTCATGACAACCTTGTCCGACGCGATGCCGAGTTTATGGGCCGAACCGTCGATGATCCGCTTGTTGGCCTGGTGCGGCACGAACCAGTCGATATCGGCCGCGCTGGTGCCGGTGGCCTTGAAGGCGTCGTAGATCACGTCGGTGATCATCGCGATCGCATGCTTGAAGACGTCGCGTCCTTCCATCCGCAGATGGCCGACGGTCTGGGTCGAGGATGGGCCGCCGTCCACATAGAGCTTGCTCTTGTGGCGGCCGTCCGAGCGAAGGTGGGTGGTTAGGATACCCCGGTCGGCGATGGTGCCCGCTTGCGGCTGCGCCTCCACGACAATGGCGCCGGCGCCGTCGCCGAACAGCACGCAGGTGGTGCGGTCGTTCCAGTCCAGGATGCGCGAGAAGGTTTCCGCCCCGATCACCAGCGCGCGCTTGTAGCTGCCGGCCTTGAGCAACGCGTCGGTCACTTGCAACGCATAGACAAAACCCGAGCAGACCGCCTGCAAGTCGAAGGCGGCGCCGGCGGTGATGCCGAGCCCGGCCTGCACCGACACGGCGGTGGCGGGAAAAGTCTGGTCCGGTGTCGAGGTGGCGAGCACGATCAGGTCGATCGACGTCGCCTCGACATGGGCATTGATCAGCGCCGCGCGCGCGGCATGCACCGCGAGGTCGGAGGTGAGTTCGCCGGGCGCTGCGATATGGCGTTCGCGAATGCCGGTGCGCTGCACGATCCATTCGTCGGTGGTTTCCACCGACTTCGCCAATTCGTCGTTGCTGAGAATTCGCGCCGGCAGATAGCTGCCGCAACCCAATACCACCGAACGCATTACCGTCACGAGATTGCTCCGCTCGCCACGCGCGCCGTCGCGTTTGCCTGCATATCGCGCGCCATCGACTCGCCGATCTTGGCGAGAAGTTCGTAGCGGAACATGTCATAGCCCATGTCGATCGCCGACGCGAAGCCTTCGGCGTCGGCGCCGCCATGGCTCTTGATAACGATACCGTTGAGACCGAGAAAGACGCCGCCGTTCGATTTGCGCGGATCCATCTTGTCGCGCAGCGTGCGGAAGGCCTGGCGCGACAAGAGATAGCCGAGCCGCGCGGCCCAGGTGCGGTTCATGGCGTCTTTGAGATATTGCGCGAATTGACGCGCAGTGCCTTCGGCGGTTTTCAGCGCGATATTTCCGGCAAAGCCCTCGGTCACCACGACGTCGACCAGGCCCTTGCCGATGTCGTCGCCCTCGACGAAGCCGACATAATCGAAATGCGGGAAATGGCCCTCGCGCAGCAGACGCCCGGCCTCGCGCACTTGTTCGAGGCCCTTGACCTCCTCGACCCCGATATTGAGCAGGCCCACGGTCGGCCGCTCGATGTCGAACAGCACGCGCGCCATGGCGCTGCCCATGGCGGCGAGATTGATCAGATGCTGCTCGTCGGCGCCGATCGAGGCGCCTACGTCGAGCACCACCGACTCGCCCTTCAGCGTGGGCCAAAGGCCTGCGAGCGCCGGGCGCTCGATGCCCTCGATCATCTTGAGATTGAAACGCGACATCGCCATCAAGGCGCCGGTATTGCCGGCCGAGACGACGACGTCGGCCTCGCCTTTTTTCACCGCATCGATCGCCATCCACATCGAGGATTTGTGCCGGCCGGAACGCAGCGCCTGGCTCGGCTTGTCGTCCATGCGGATCGAAACATCAGTGTGCACGAATTTCGATCTGGCTTTGAGCCGCGGCAGACCGTCGAGCAAGGGCTCGACCACGGCGCGGTCGCCGTAGAGCAGGAATTCGGTGTCCGGATGGCGGGTGAGCGAAAGTTCGGCCCCCGGCAAGACGACCGAGGCACCATGGTCGCCGCCCATAGCGTCAAGCGCGATGCGAGCCTTGTCAGGCATGGGTCGACTTTGGCGGCGCTGGCGTGGACGCCGGCAACTCAGTCAAATGGGTTCGCTGCACGGGGGCGACCATAACCGCTCGGTCGCGGCAGACAAGCCGGTTTTGGCACCGTTCCACCACTAGCGCGCCGCTCACGATTTACCGCCGCCGAGGTTTTTCTTCAGCGATTGCAGCGCAGCAAACGGGTGTTCGCCATCGTCTTCTAGCTTGGGCGGCGCGAACTCGGCGCCCGCCTTACGCGGGTAGGGGTCGATGCCAAGAATGAGAAATTCGGTCGCCAGCGCGCCCAGATCCAGACTACCGCCGACCAGCGGTTCCGGCGGATCGTCGTCCCGCGTGCGCTTTCGCGCGGCTTTGGGCTCGGCCTGCGTCCCGCTAGCCGGCGCGAAGGCGAGGTCCACCGCCTCCTCCACCGCGCTCTCGATCGGCTCGAGCGTCACCACGCAGGTCTGCCCGACGCGGGCGCTCACCTGGCCGGTCACGTGAACCTCCGCGCCCTGGCGCGTCAGGTCGAAGACGGCCGCGAGCTGTGGCAAATCGCGCACTTCGGCGAGTTCGGCGAGCTCGGCGCGGACCGCGGCCGGAGCCTCGATCGCCATATGCAGGCCAGTGTCCGGGATATCGTCCACGGCCACCGGCACGCTCCAAGGATTTGCCGTTTTCTTCATTAACTCAAACTCTTAGCTTGCGATCCCAGGGATCTGGCTGGGTTCCGGAAAGTGCAGTTTGCCGCGCGCCAGGCGCTCGGACGGCTGCGCGCTCAGATCACGTAACGCCTCTCGCGTATAGGCCGCAAGGCGGGGTGCCACAGTCGAAGGCAACCCGCCATAGATATTGCGTTCCAGCGCCGCCACCAGCATTGCATCATCTTTGGCCGCCCAGGCGGCCCGATAGGCCTGCGCGCAGCCGTAAAAGGCCTCGCCCATGCGCCGCATCTCTTTCGGCACTTTCAGGTCGCCGATGCCCATTTCGCGCAAGTTATGGTCCATATCCTGGCAAAACCGGTCGAAAATGCCCTGCCCGAGGCTTTGCAAGGCAGCATCCGGCATCAGCCGCTCAAGGACCAAGGCCAAATGCAGCACGATCAGGTCGAAACGGCCGTTAACCGTATCGGCGACCGCATAGTCGCGATAAAAATACGGCAATCGCGCCTGCGCCACGATCATGCCATACAGGGTCGAAATGGTGTCGGGCCGTGCGTTGCGGCGAAAAAGAGGGAATATCATTGCATTGGTTCGGAGCTGACCGGAGCTGCCGCCCGGTACGTGAACGCCTTCGCCGATGCAAGACCGAAATGACGGTGCCGCGTTTGGGGACGACGACCACACAGAACTGCACCAGGCCGATCCGGCTCGCGCTGGCGTTTGCCTGCGGCCTGGCGCTTGCCGGCTGCGGCGGCTTCACCGAGACGCTGCAGCGCGGTTACGTGGCGCAGGAAGGCGCACTCGAGCAAATCCCGGTCGGCGCCAGTCAGGAGCAGGTCCTGATCGTGCTCGGCACGCCCTCCACCGTTGCCACCGTGAGCGGCGAAGCGTTCTATTACATTTCGCAGACCTCGCAGCGCGCTTTCGCGTTCATGCCTTATGAAGTGAAGGACCAGCGCGTCATCGCGGTTTATTTTGACAAGGACCGCCGGGTCGAACGGCTGGCCAATTACGGCCTCAAGGACGGAAAAGTTTTCGATTTCGTGTCGCAGACGACGCCGACCGGCGGCAAGGACGTGCAGTATCTGCGCAATGTGTTGCGCAGCCTGTCTCCCCGCCTCTCGGGCGGCTGAGCGCGTAGCGCCTTGCGCCGTTCCGTTGGCAACTGGCGGATAACAAAAAGGGCCCGCGCGAGCGGGCCCTTTGTCTTTTTAGTTGCGCATGGTCTTTTCCGAAAACCGGTTCCCATCCCCGATCAAGTCGAGGACATGCTTTTCGGGATCATGCGCGCACGGGCTAGTGCGCCAGCACCGCCAGCAACAGCAGCGCCACGATATTGGTGATCTTGATCATCGGGTTCACGGCGGGTCCCGCCGTGTCCTTGTAGGGATCGCCGACGGTATCGCCAGTCACCGCGGCCTTGTGGGCGTCGGAGCCCTTGCCGCCGTAGTGGCCGTCCTCGATGTATTTCTTGGCATTGTCCCAGGCGCCGCCGCCCGAGGTCATCGAGATGGCGACGAACAAACCGGTGACGATGACGCCGAGCAGCATGGCACCGAGCGCCGAGAAGCCCGCCGACTTGCCGACCGCGCCGCCACCGGCGATCAGGAAGATCGCGAAGTAGACGAAAATCGGCGACAGCACCGGCAGCAGCGACGGAATGATCATTTCCTTGATCGCGGCCTTAGTGAGCATGTCCACCGCGCGGCCGTAATCAGGCTTGCTGGTGCCCTTCATGATGCCGGGGTTCTCGCGGAACTGCCGGCGCACTTCCTCGACGATCGCGCCGGCGGCGCGGCCGACCGCGGTCATGCCCATGGAGCCGAACAGGTACGGCAGCAGGCCGCCGAACAAGAGACCGACCACCACGTAAGGGTTGGTCAGCGCGAAGTCGAGCTTGACGCCCTGGAAGTACGGATGCGCGGCGGCGTCCTTGCTGAAGAACAGCAGATCCTGGTTATAGGCCGCGAATAGCACCAGCGCGCCGAGGCCCGCCGAACCGATGGCATAGCCCTTGGTGACCGCCTTGGTGGTGTTGCCGACTGCGTCGAGCGCGTCGGTCGCCTTGCGCACTTCCTTCGGCAGACCGGCCATTTCGGCAATGCCGCCGGCATTGTCGGTGACCGGACCGAAGGCGTCGAGCGCGACGATCATGCCGGCGAGCGCCAGCATGGTCGTCACCGCGATGGCGATGCCGAACAGGCCGGCCATGCCGTAGGTCACCAGGATGCCGGCGATGATGACGATCGCAGGCAGCGCGGTTGATTCCATCGAGATGGCGAGGCCCTGGATGACGTTGGTGCCGTGGCCGGTGACGGAGGCCGCCGCGATCGACTGCACCGGACGGTAGTCGGTGCCGGTGTAGTATTCGGTGATCCAGATGATCAGTCCGGTGACGGCTAGGCCGACGATGCCGCAATAAAACAACGTCGTGGTCGTGAAGGCCGAGCCCGCGGCGGTAAGCGGCACGCCGAAGCCGACCAACTGATGGATCACGGCGGCGATGCCGACCAGCGACAGCACGCCGGTTGCGATCAGTCCCTTGTAGAGCGCGCCCATGATCGACTGGCTGGCGCCGAGCCGCACGAAGAACGTGCCGAGGATCGAGGTGATGATGCAGACGCCGCCGATGGCAAGCGGCAGCGTCATCATGGTCAGCAGGTAAGGCGTATTGGCGAAGAAGATCGCCGCCAACACCATGGTGGCGACGATGGTCACCGCGTAGGTCTCGAACAGGTCGGCGGCCATGCCGGCGCAGTCGCCGACATTGTCACCGACGTTGTCGGCGATGGTCGCCGGATTGCGCGGATCGTCTTCCGGGATGCCGGCTTCGACCTTGCCGACCAGATCGCCGCCGACGTCGGCGCCCTTGGTGAAGATGCCGCCACCGAGACGGGCAAAGATCGAGATCAGCGAAGCGCCGAAGCCGAGCGCGACGATGGCGTCGATCACGGTGCGGTCGTTCGGCGCCAAATGCATGGTGCCGGTCAGGAAACCGAAATAAAGCGTGACGCCGAGCAGCGCCAACCCCGCGACCAGCATGCCGGTGATAGCGCCCGACTTGAAGGCGAGTTCCAGACCGCCGGCCAACGACTTGGTGGCGGCCTGTGCCACGCGGACGTTGGCGCGCACCGACACGTTCATGCCGATGAAGCCGGTGATGCCCGACAGGATGGCGCCGATCAGGAAGCCGACGGCGACTAGCCAGCCGAGCGTGAAGCCGACGATGACGAAAATCACCGCGCCGACCAGAGCGATGGCGGAGTATTGGCGCTTGAGATAGGCTTGCGCGCCTTCGCGCACGGCGGCGGAAATCTCCTGCATGCGCGCGCTGCCGGCGTCGGCGCTCAGCACCGAACGGGTAGCCCAGATGCCGTAAACGATAGCGAGTACGCCACAGCCGACGATCACCCACAACGTATTCATGGTGGTTTCAACCTCGATTGAAATGGCGCGTACGGAAGGAACGCTCCCGCCGGCGCCAGGAGCGTCGAGGATGGCCGCTGTTAAGGGCGCTTCACCCCGACCGGAAAAGCGCGCGGATATAGCCAAAAAGCAGTTCGTAAAGCAACTCGCGGTTCGTTCTTATCCCTCCCCCACTTGCGGGCATGGCTAAGGAGCGGGCGCGCCAAACCGCCCGTATTCTTTGCGGCCCCGGGTAGGCCGTCTTCCAGTTCCTCGCCCCTCGAAATATCGAGGGGATGGCGCGCCAAGCGGCGCGTCATGGGTCGTAGTCACGTACCGTTTCCGGCACGTGGCGCCTTTCGGCGCGCCATCGCAGCGTCTTTACGACGCCGGGCCGCGCTTTCTGACGGTCCGTTTCGCCCTGCCTCCGGCTCTGAGTTGCGACCCCTTTTGGGTGGCCGCTTCTTTCGAGCCCCGGGCAAGGCTGACAGCCCGCCGTCAGCCAGCTCCTGGCAGGGAATCCTAGTGTCCCCGGGCGGAGCCCCCGGCGCCGCCCGGGGGCTTGGGGGTGCGTTCATCCCCCGCCCGGGGGCGCCGCATCGCCGATGTCGGGCTTACCCGATATCGGCCCCGTTAAGACGATCCCACTTGCATGACGCCTCATGAAACGCCCTCGGCGGATCGGATTCTCGGACTATATTCCTGTGAATATAGTCCTGTCAGGGCCTGCCGTCCACGATTGTCGGCTGTTGGGCTGCCGGCTCAACCGATCGACGCCGGGGCAAAGGTCGAATCCCGCCGTGCGGGGCTACCTGGTTATAAATCGATGATGACGGCTTACCAAACGCCCGTCCAATCGCTTTGAGCGACTCACCCCGTTGCCAGCGATCCCATAACTCCGTCTTCTCTGCTGCGGTAAAACCACGACGAAATCTCCGATCCATCGTCACACTCCATCTTTTCCCTCAAAGATAAAGTGTTGCAGCGACCGGTTTAGATCACCGGCTAACAACAGACATTGGTCGCCGCTGGCGCTGAATGGTTCGGTAGCGACCCTATGCGACATTGGCTGAATGACAACAGTGGTCTGATGTGCAGGCTTCCATACCTTTGAAATATCACAAAGTTTCGATTTGTTCCGTATTGGCCCGCGTGGAATTTTTTCGAGTCCGATGGGAACCGAATGAGTAACTGACGCTTTATGGGAGGTGTTATCAAAATGAGAAATTGCATCATTTTGGGGATATGCCATGAGAAGGGACAATCTGACTCGCGGAGAGCGCTTACAGATTATGCTGTCGCCGGATGAGGTGGCGGCGGTTGATGACTTTCGTTTCAAGCAGCGAATGCCAAGTCGCGCCGCAGCCGTGCGTGAACTGTTCAGGCTCGGCCTCAACAATGTCAGGCCGACACCCGCTGTGGCCGGGCAAAAATCGGCAGATTTCGGTGTGCTTGAAGACAACACAAATGGCGGCAGCAAATATCGCTAAATGCCGACAGTGACCAAGGTTAGTCGCCATGGCTAATACCGGCAAAAGCGCTTTTTGCTCTTAGACTACGGGAGGCTGGCTTGGGAACCGATTGACGCGCACATTGACAAGCCGCGCAACCGTATTCGCCTATGTAAGCATTTCGGTGAGCCACCATGCCCGCGTCTCAAATTTCCGATCCAACAATCCCGGCCGCTGAACGGCCAGCTTGTCCAAGATGCGCATGGCCCATGTGGCTGGCTTGTATTGAGCCAGATCAGTCGCACCACGACAGGCGCAGTTTTGAATGCCCACGTTGCGAATATCAGGAAACCGTCGTCGTCAAATACGACTAGGCCGCCTCACAGAGGTAGCTGCGCCGGAGCGCGCGCAAAGGGGACATAAAGCCATGGCCATATATCGATTGATCGCAAACGGCTCCTTCGAGCCCAATGTGATAAAAGCAATGACTGCCGCTTACGAGGGCGCCTTGTCCGATCTCCAAATGATTGATCGGAACGATCCATTCACCGAGCTTATCGCCAAGGCCATTATCAACGTGACGGCGACAGGCGAGCGCGACCCTGAGAAAATTAAAGCACGCGCACTGAGCGCACTGGGTGTGCGCAAAGTCGCCGCTGCTTAGACCGCCTCAATTGGGGACCTTTTCCGTCACGATAAATCACAAAGGCAATGACCGCTGTTGGCAGATATTGTTGCAAAAGTCTCAAATCGCAGGGCAAGAGTTTTTCCGCCAGACGACAAGACAGGCCGGGATCGCCGTTTAATATGGCTTTAGGCTTATTAACGAAGTCGCCGGTGAGTTCATCGCTGTACGATGAGGTCCTTCACATATTTATTCCAAGTTGGCGTCTAGAGCCCAGAGAAATTTTGATTAGCAGCGCAAAACGACTTTTGCAACAATATCGGCACTTAACGGCCATTGCCGAGCCAATGCCGAATGTACGCTTCCGGGGGAAAGCGGACGTGCGGCTTTTTTTATGAATACGCTCCCTAGACCGTAGTCGCCGCCGCGCGCTTGCGCAGGCTGAGCCACAACAGCATCGCGCCGGCGACGAACATGGTCGGGAAGATCACCGCGTTGATCGTCGCCCAGCCGAAATATTCGAGCAACTGGCCGGAGGAAAACGATGCGATGGCCATGCCGCCGAAAATCAGAAAGTCGTTGAACGCCTGCACCTTGTTGCGTTCCTCAGGCCGGTGGCACTGGGTCACCATGGTGGTGGCGCCGATGAAGGCGAAGTTCCAGCCGAAGCCGAGCAGCACCAGCGCGGTCCAGAAATGCGCCACCGTGAGGCCGGTGATGCCGGCGACCGCGGCCAGCACGGTCAGGCTCAAGCCGATCCCGGTGATGCGCTCGACGCCGAAGCGCGCGATCAGCGTACCGGTAAAGAAGCTCGGCGAATACATCGCCAGCACGTGCCACTGGATGCCGAGCGTGGCGTCGGTGACCGAATGGCCGCAGCCGACCATGGCGAGCGGCGCCGAGGTCATCAGCATGTTCATCATGGTGTAGCTGGCCATGCCGCAGGCGACCGCGACGATGAAGCGCGGCACGCGCACGATCTCGAGGAGCGGCCGCGCGTGGTCGGCATGCACCGGCGGCAGCGGCGGGATCTTGACGAACATCAGCACCAGCGCGGCGAGGAAGGCGCAGGCCGATTGGCCGAGGTAGCTGGCGGCGAAGGCATAGGGCGGCAACAGGTCCTTGGTGAAGATGACGAGCTGCGGCCCGATCACCGCTGCAAACACGCCCCCGGCCAGAACCCAGGACACCACTTTGGGCCGGTACGCCTCGCTCGCGGTATCGGCGGCGGCGAAGCGATAGGAATTGTGCGCGGCGGCGTAGAGTCCGCCGCAGAACGTGCCGACGAGCAGCAGCCAGAACTGGCCGTTGATCACCGCCGAATAGGAAATCAGCCCCGACGCCATGCCGAATACCGAGCCGGTCTGCAGCGCGAAGCGCCGGCCGTAGCGGCGGGCGAGCGCGCCGACCGGTAGCGAGCCGAGCCACATGCCGATCACCATGCAGGTGATCGGCAGCGTCGCCAGCCCCTTGTCGGGCGCCAGCACCGCGCCGACGATCGAAGCGGTCGAGACGATGACGGTGTTGTTGCCGCCGGCAAGCGCCTGCCCCACCGCCAGCACCATGGCGTTGCGGCGCGCCAGAGCGTCGTCGACGGTTGCGTATTGTATGGCTTCGGCGACCGCCGACATGAGCGTTTCTCGGTAAAAGGATTCTCCTTCTACCGGCGTTCGGAGAATACCACCACTGCGGTCGCTGCAAGGCTGCGTTGCCGCTTACCGCTCGGGCCTAATCGTTCCGATCAAACCGCCAGGCGCCGGGGTGGCGGATCACGGCGTCGCGCGCCTCCGCCAGCGAGCGGGCGCCGATCTGGCCGAGCGAGGAGCGCAGTTCGTCGATATAGAGGTCGATCAGGTGCGCCGGCCCGGCCTCGCCGAGCGCGCCGACGGCCCACAGGAAACTCTTGCCGGCGAAGGCCGCCTTGGCGCCGAGCACCAGCGCTCGCATCACGTCCTGGCCCGAGCGGATACCGCTGTCGAGCACGACGGTCGCCTTCTGGCCGACCGCCGACACGATCGCCGGCAGCACGTCGATCGACGGCGTCAGCGCCTCGATCTGGCGGCCGCCGTGGTTCGACACCCAGACGCCCTCGATGCCGAGCGACACCGCCTTCTCGGCGTCGGCCGGATGCAAGACGCCCTTGACCAGCATCGGACCTTTCCAGCGGTCGCGGTAGCGCGCGACCTCCTCCCAGGAGAACACGCCGCCCATGTTCTTGCGCGCGAAGCCGATCACCTCGTTGGTGCTGGCGCCTGCACGCGTGTATTGGCGGATGGTGGCAAAGCGCGGGTAGCCGTTGCGCAACAGCGCCAGCAGCCATTTCGGCCGCACCAGCATCTCGTAAATCATGCGCGGGGTGGGACGGAATTCGCGGCCCAAGCCGGCGTAGCTTTCGCGCGTGCGCGTGGTGCGCACCGGCACGTCGATGGTCAGCGCCAGCGCCTTGACGCCCGCCGCGGTCGCCCGCTTGATCAGGTCGAAGCCGATGGCGTGATCGTTCTCGTAAAAGCGATAGAGCTGCAGCCAGAACACATCGGGCGCCACTTTGGCGACGTCTTCGATGGTTGCGCCGCCGGCCACGCCGAGCGTGTAGGGCACACGCGCGCGCTGCGCCGCCTTGGCCATGATCAGATCGGCGCCCGGCCACACCAGCGACGGCCCGCCCATGGGCGCGATGCCGATCGGCGCGGCGTAGCGGGTGCCGAACAATTCGACGTCGGTCGGCGGCACGGTGGTGATCGCGCCATAGCGCGGCACGACCTTGATGGCATCGAAGGCCGCCCAATTATGCGCGATGCCAACGTCGGCGCCAGCGCCGGTGTCGCCATATTCGAACGAGAAGCGCGGCACGTTCTTCGGCGCGCGCCGGCGCAAATAGGCCGAACTCGGGTACTGCCGGTGCAGCCGTTCGAAATTCGGGCTGATGCCCGACGGCATTTGATCGATCTGCTTTTTTGCCGTCAGGTCGTCCATGGCGTTTCCCCGGATGCGTTTTCATAACTATAGCGCGCCCGGCCCGGGTATCACCACCAGGCCGGCGCAACTTCAGAAATGGCTGAACGACGCGCGCTTGAAGGCAAGCGCCTGGCCGTGGCTGTCCACGAAGCGGACACCCTCGCCCGCCTTGATCTCGCCGATCTCGCTCACCGCGACCTCGGCCGCCTTTGCCGCGGCGCGAAACGCTTCGGCCTTGGCCGCGGGCACGGTGCAGATGATCTCGAAATCGTCGCCGCCGGTGAGCGCGGTCTCCAGCATCGCCGGATCGGCGGCCACCGCCGTCTTGGCCGCTTCCGACAGCGGCACGCGCGCGGTGTCGATCACGGCCGCGACTTGCGAGACCCGGCACAACTTGGCGAAATCGCCGGCCAGCCCGTCGGACACGTCCATCGCCGCCGAGGCGTGTGTGCGCACGGCCTCGGCCAATGCATTGCGCGGTTGCGGCAGCAGATAGCGCGACGCGAGATGCTGGCGCTGCGCATCTGTGAGTTTCCAATCGGCGCCCTTGCGCAGCACCAGCCCGAGCGCGGCGTCGCCGATCGTGCCGCTGACGAACACTCGGTCGCCCGGCTTGGCGCCGGCGCGCCGCACCATAGTGCCTTCCGGCACGCTGCCGAACATGGCGATGGAAATCGTGATCGGCCCCGGCGTGCGGTCGGTGTCGCCGCCGAACAGCGGGCAGCCGAACGCAACCGCATCCTCGCGCAGGCCTTGCGCGAAACCGGCAAGCCAGGCGTCGCCGGTTGCCTTCGGCAGCGCCAGCGACAACAGGAAGCCGAGCGGCTTTGCGCCTTTGGCCGCAAAGTCCGACAAATTCACCCGCAGCGCCTTGCGCGCCACGCCATCGGCTGCGTCTTCGGCAAAGAAGTGCACGTCCCCGATAATGGCGTCGGTCTTGAGTACCAGGTCGCAACCCGGCGGCGGCTTGATGAAGGCGGCATCGTCGGACAGACCGAGCGCGCCCGGATGGGTCGCGATCGGCTGGAAATAGCGCGCGATCAGACGGTCTTCGGCCGACATCTTGTCGGTCATGGCATCACCCGGCGAATTCGGCCGCCCGCATCTTGCGCGCCAACTGATCGAGCACGGCATTGACCATGCCGGTCTCGTCGCGCTCGACAAAGGCGGCGGCGACGTCAGCATATTCCGAAACGACGACGCGCGCCGGCACGTCGCGGCGGTGGTCGAGCTCATAGGCGCCGGCGCGCAGCGCCGCGCGCAGCACCGCCTCGATGCGCTTGAGCGGCCAGCTTTTCGCCAGCGCCTCGTCGATGATCGGATCGAGCTTGCGCTGCTCGCGCACCACGCCGGAGACGATATCGCGGAAGAACGCCGCCTCGGCCGGCAGATATTGCGCGCCTTCGACCTCGCGGCCGAGCCAGTGGCTCTCGAACTCGGCCAGGATCTCGTTCAACCCGGTGCCGGCGAGGTCCATCTGGTAGAGCGCCTGAACCGCCGCCAATCGCGCCGCGCCGCGCTTGTTCGCCTTGCGCGCGTCCTTGTCCGCGGTCGGCGCGCCCTTGGCCATTTATTTGCCTGCCAGGCTCTGTTTGAGCGCGACCATGGCCAGCGCCGCTTTCGCCGCCGCCGCGCCCTTGTTGCGGCCGTCGGCGGTCGAGCGGGCAAGCGCCTGCGCCTCGTTATCGACGGTGAGGATGCCGTTGCCGAGCGGGAGCTGTCGGCCGATGCTCAGGTCCATCAAGCCGCGGGCCGATTCGTTCGACACCAGCTCGAAATGATAAGTCTCGCCCTGGATGACGCAGCCGAGCGCCACCACGCCGTCATAGGGCGCTTTCTTGCGCTGCGCGGAGTCGACCGCCATAGCGATGGCCGCCGGCACTTCGAGCGCACCTGGCACCGACAGGCGGTCGCATTGCGCGCCGGCCCCGTCCAATACGCGGGTAGCGCCGGCGAGCAGCGCGTCGGCAATATGCTCGTAGAAGCGCGCCTCCACGATCAGCATGCGCAACGGGGCGCGCTTTTTCGCGCCGCTGGTCTTCTTGGCCATGTCTTAAGGTTCCTTGTTGAGCCGCGTCCTAGCAAGCGCCCGCGTCGGCGACAAGTCATCCGCTCATCCGCGCGCAAGCGGGGACCTAGCGCAACTTGTCGGAAAGGCGGCTTAATCAACTTCTGGATTCCCGCTCGCGCGGGAATGAGCGGAGATTGTTGCGCTCTATTTGGCTTCCATCAGCCGCTCGGCGTAACGCGCCATCGTGTCTATTTCGAGATTGACGTCGTCGCCTTGGCACAAGGCGCCGAAGGTCGTCACGGTCAGCGTGTGCGGGATGATCAGCACCGAGAAGGTATCGCCGTCCACATCGTTAACAGTGAGCGACACGCCGTCGAGCGCGACCGAGCCCTTGGGCGCGATGAAGCGCGCCAGTTCGTGCGGCGCACGCAACACAAAGCGCGCCATATCGGTCATGTCCTCGCGCGCGACGACATGCGCCAGCCCGTCGACATGGCCGGCCACCAGATGGCCGCCGAGCTCGTCGCCGAGCTTCAATGCGCGCTCCAGATTGACGCGCCCGCCATGCCGCCAGCGGCCCACCGTGGTGACGCTCAAGGTTTCGGCCGCCGCATCGACCGCGAACCAGGTGCGGCCGTCCTCCTCGCCGGTGCCGACCACCGTCATGCAGACGCCGGAACAGGCGATGGAGGCGCCCTCGATCAGTTCGGCGCGCGGGTAAACGCAATAAATGGTGATGCGATGGAGATTGTTGGCGCGCGGCTTGACCGACCGCACCTCGCCTACATCGGTGACAATGCCGGTGAACATCAAAAACTCCGTTCATTCCCGCGCAAGCGGGAATCCAGAGCCAAGAACCCAAAGTCACCGTCATGTCGCCCTGGGTCCCCGCTTGCGCGAGGACGAGCGGATTGGTGTGACCGCGGCATCATGCGCTTGCCCGCGCGAATGTTTCGAGCATATCGGCGCCCAGCTTTTCGCGGCCGCGCGCCTGCAACTGCCCGGTAAAGCCGTTGAGCGGCATGCCTTCAAGAGGCTCGATGCCGTCGTCTCCGATATTCTTCTCGCCATGCAGCAGCGCGAGTTCATCCACCAGTCCGGCGGCGGCGATGGCGCCGGCAATCTTCGGGCCGCCCTCCACCATCAGCCGGGTGATGCCCTGCTCCGCTAAAACCTTCAGCACTTCGGCCAGGTCGAGCTGCCCGTCCACGTCGCCGACGCGGAAGACCTTGCAGCCTTTCTGCTGCAAAATTTCCTCGGCTATGGCCGACGGCTTGCTGGAGGTGAATACCCAGGTGGGCGTGTCGCGCACCGTCGCCACCACCGAGGTCGCCAGCGGCAGTTTCAAGGTGGCGTCGAGCACGACGCGCACTGGCGAGCGTTCGAACATGCCCGGCAGGCGGCACGTCAGCTGCGGGTTATCGGACAATACGGTACCGATGCCGACCAGGATGGCGTCGTGCGCCGCGCGCATCTGGAACACGCGCACCCAAGCGGCATCGCCGGTGATCGCCGCCGGCTTACGGCCGGCGAGCCCCGCCTTGCCGTCCGCCGACACCGCCAGCTTGAGCGTCACAAAAGGCCGGCCGTTGGTCACGCGCATGATGTGGCCGGCATGCACAAGCCGCGCCTCCTCGGCGCCTAAGCCGACATCGACCGTGACGCCCTTTTCGCGCAGCCGCGCATGGCCCTTGCCGGCAACTTCCGGATTGGGGTCGTCGAGCGCCGACACCACGCGCGCGATACCGGCCTTGATGATGGCGTCGGCGCAAGGCGGCGTCTTGCCCTGATGCGAGCACGGCTCGAGCGTCACATACATGGTGGCGCCCTGCGCCGTCTTTTTGGCCTGGCGCAGCGCTTCGACTTCGGCATGCGGACGGCCGCCTGCGTTGCGTCCAGCCGCGGCCGAGGATGACGCCGTCCTTGACGATCACCGCGCCGACCGCCGGATTGGGCCAGGTATTGCCCAGGCCGCGCCGGCCGAGGGTGAATGCCAGCGCCATGTAGCGCGCGTCGTCGTTTTCCTTGTCGTTATTCGGAGCGCCGTCCGGCGCGGGCGCGGAATCCGTGACCTCTGAGTTCATTGTCTCATTCATGCCGTTCGTGGAGTCCGGGCTCGCCGCGCTTTCCGGCGGGGCCGCGATAGGCGCTGCTTCTTCGCTCATTTGTTCGCCGTCGCAGGCTTGACGTCGTCGTCGCCAGACAACTCGTCGAGCGCGGCGCGGAAGTCCTTCGCCTCGCGGAAATTGCGGTAGACGGAAGCAAAGCGCACATAGGCGACGTCGTCGAGCCCGCGTAAATGCTCCATCACCAATTCGCCGATCGCCTCTGACGACACCTCGTTCTCGCCCTGACTCTCCAATTCACGCACGATCTTGGAAACCTCCTGCTCGATGCGCTCCGGATCGACCGCGCGCTTGCGCAGCGCGATCTGCACCGAACGCATCAGTTTGTCGCGGTCGAACGGCACGCGCCGGCCGTTGCGCTTGATGACGGTGAGCTCGCGCAACTGCACGCGCTCGAAGGTGGTGAAACGAAAATTACAGGTCAGGCAGACGCGGCGGCGGCGGATCACCGCCGAATCCTCGGTCGGCCGCGAATCCTTCACCTGCGTATCGAGACTTCCGCAACTCGGGCAACGCATGACTAGTCCCCCGCCCTCTCTACTTCGTCATGCCCGGCCTTGTGCCGGGCATCCACGCCTTAGACGCAAAAGAAAGGCGTGGATGGCCGGGACAAACCCGGCCATGACGAAAAAATGTTGTTCCCTCATTCATTGATAAATCGGAAACCGCGAAACCAATGCCTTCACCTTGTCGCGCACCGTGCTTTCGATCAGCGAATCTTCCTCGGTCTTTTTCTGCGACAGCACGTCGAGCACGTCGGCGATCATTTCGCCGACCTGGCAGAATTCAGCGATGCCGAAGCCGCGCGTGGTGCCGGCCGGCGTGCCGAGACGGATGCCCGACGTGATCGTCGGCTTCTGCGGATCGAACGGAATGCCGTTCTTGTTGCAGGTGATGTGCGAGCGGCCGAGCGCCAACTCCGCCACCTTGCCGGTGAGCTGCTTCGGCCGCAGGTCGACCAGCATCAGATGGGTGTCGGTGCCGCCCGAGACGATGTCGAGCCCGCGCGACTTGAGCGTTTCGGCCAGCGCCTTGGCGTTTTCCACCACATTGCGCGCGTAAGTGCGGAAGCTCGGCCGCAAAGCCTCGCCGAAGGCCACCGCCTTGGCGGCGATCACGTGCATCAGTGGCCCGCCCTGCATGCCGGGGAACACCGCG
This sequence comes from uncultured Alphaproteobacteria bacterium, assembly GCA_963786025.1. Taxonomy (GTDB): domain Bacteria; phylum Pseudomonadota; class Alphaproteobacteria; order Rhizobiales; family Xanthobacteraceae; genus Pseudolabrys. The sequence goes on along the minus strand of CAWAXK010000009.1, from coordinate 179,218 downwards.
GAGTTGAACTTCTTCGCCAGTTCCTCGTCGTTGGTAAGGATGACGCCGCCGCGCGGACCGCGCAGCGTCTTGTGCGTGGTGGTGGTGACGACATGCGCGTGCGGGAACGGCGACGGATGCGCGCCGCCGGCGACCAAGCCGGCGAAGTGCGCCATGTCGACGAAGAGATAAGCGCCGACCGCGTCGCAGATCTCGCGGAAGCGCTTGAAGTCGATGATGCGCGGATAGGCCGAGCCGCCGGCGATGATCAGCTTCGGCTTGTGCTCGTGGGCGAGACGCTCGACCTCTTCCATGTCGATGCGCTGGTCGTCGCGGCGCACGTTATAGGGCACCGGCTTGAACCACTTGCCCGACAGGTTGATGGCCATGCCGTGGCTGAGATGGCCGCCGGCGGCGAGATTGAGCCCCATGAAGGTGTCGCCCGGCTGCATCAGAGCAAAGAAAACTTCCGCGTTGGCGGAAGCGCCGGAATGCGGCTGGACATTCGCAAATCCGCAGCCGAACAGCTTTGTTACCCGCTCGATCGCCAGACGTTCGGCGATATCGACGAACTGGCAGCCGCCGTAGTAGCGCTTGCCCGGCAGACCTTCGGCATATTTGTTCGTGAGAACAGAGCCTTGCGCTTCCAGAACGGCGCGCGAAACGATGTTCTCCGAGGCGATCAGTTCGATTTCGTCGCGTTGCCGGCCGAGTTCTTTGCTGATCGCTTCGGCGATCTCGGGATCGACCTCTGCCAGGGACGCGGAGAAAAGAGCTTCAACGTCGCTTGCAGAACTGGGCTTGGAAGTCGCCGACATCATGATCTCCTGGCGCCGAAGACGATCGGCGCCGAATGCAAGGGAAAGTCCAGGATTAGCCCGCAATTAGCATATCGGACCCCAACCGCCAAGCGCTGGCATGGGGAACATCTCCCGACCGCAATATCTAGGGTTTAACCGGGCGCTGCGGGGGCCGCTCAGCCTTTGAACGTGGTGGCGTAAGGCCCCAGCCCGTCGCGGTTGTAGATATCGTCGCGGAATTCCACCACGCCATCCGGCGTCGCCCAGGCGGTGATGTAGACCCAAAAAACCGGCACCGGCTTGGCGAGCCTGGCGTCGATGCGATCGCCGGACTTGATCACCGCGTCGATTTCCGGCCGCGACCAGCCCGGCGTGTCGCGCAAAAGCCAATCCACCAGTTCGCGCACGTTCTGCACCCGCACACAGCCGGAGGAATGGAAACGCATGTCCTCGCCGAACAGGTTCTTGAGCGGCGTGTCGTGCATATAGACGCCGTCCTTGCTCGGGAAATTGATGCGGATCGAGCCGAGCGAATTGAAACTGCCGGGATCCTGTTTGAACAAATAATTCACCGCCTCGTCCGAATACCAATTGATCTGCGACGGCGTCAGCTCGTTGCGATGCATGTCGAAGATGCGGATGTGCTCGCTCGTGAGGTAGCTCGGATCCTTCTGCATCAGCGGAATGAGGTCGCGCCGCACGATGGAGACCGGCACGGTCCAGTAGGGATTGAAATTGACCTCGACGATTTTGCTGTTGATTTCTGGCGACGGCCGGTCAGGCTTGCCGACCACCGCGGTGTGGCGGCTGACCGCGACGCCGTTCTCGACCGCCTCGATCTGCGCGGCCGGGATGTTGCAGACCACGTAGCGGTTCGGAAGATGGCCGGTCAGGCTGCGCAGCCGCGCCAGGTTGGTTTTGAGCTGCGAGAGCCGCACGTCGCATGGAATATTGAGCCGGTCGAAGCTTTCCGCCCGCACGATGCCGTCGACGGTAATGCCGTGGCGGGCCTGAAAGCGGCGCACCGCCGCCTCGACATAGGAATCGAAGATATCGGTAATGCCGGCATTGGCCTCGAGATCGCCGACGACGATCAGCCGCTTGCGCAGCGGCACCACGCTCGGGTGGCGATTGCCGAGCCGCAGCCGGTCGGTCGGCGGAACCGTCGGCCAGCCGCCGCTTGCGAGAATGCTTTCATATTGGCCGATCGCCTGGGCAGTGGTGTCCACGGTCGACGGCGACAGCGTCGGCAGCGAGGCCTTCGGCATATGGATGGTGCGCGAGGCGCTGTCGAAATCCTGGCCGAGCTCGCGCCGCTGGTTCTGGTCGATGAGCGCCTGCAGGGTCTGGTCTTCGGCGGCAGCGGCCCGGCGCACCAAAGCGCCGCCAGCCGCCAAACCCGCGCTCAACAGCCTGAGAAACCTGCGGCGGTCGGGGCCGTTTCCGGGCCGGCGGGGCATTTTTGGCATCGCGGTCTCGATCAATGGCGTCTGCGCCGTCCATCTAGCGGCGGCAGCGGGCGACATTGTGACGATATCCACGAAAAAACAAAACCCCGGCCGGGAGGTGGCCGGGGCAAGTCGTCTCCGCCAGAAAGGGCGATTAGAGGCGGTAAAGGATCTGGTCGGTCCAGAAGCGCTCGAGCCGATGCAGCGACTTGTTGAGCGTGATGAACTCGTCGGCATTGATGCCGCCGACCTGCTCAACCGTGCGCACGTGCTTCTGGTAAAGCGTCTCGACGATGTCTCGCACTTCGCGGCCTTTCTCGGTCAGCTTGATGCGCACCGAACGGCGATCGACGCGGCTGCGCTGGTGATCGAGGAAGGCCATCTCGACCAGCTTCTTGAGATTGTAGGAGACGTTGGAGCCGAGATAGTAGCCGCGAGTACGCAGCTCGCCCGCGGTCAGCTCCTTGTCGCCGATATTGTAGAGCAGCAGCGCCTGCACCGAATTGATATCGGCGCGGCCGCGGCGATCGAATTCGTCCTTGATGACGTCGAGCAGCCGGCGATGCAGCCGTTCAACCAAAGTCAAGGCTTCGTGGTAGAGCGGCCTGATGTGGTCTAACTTCGCCTCGCGTTCGGCGGGTTCGACCGTTTTCACAACGGCTTTCATGTCCAACGCCCCTTTTTGCGTTTTATTGTCTTCGCAACGTCCCGGTAACGAGGCCCTGTTTTTCCCCGTTCCAGATGATGGACCCTATAAGGGGCATTCTAAAATCGGCTTAAATAACACGATAAAGATTAGATTTATTTGCAACAGTGAATGTTTCGTTGAATGTGCAATTGACGCGAACGAAGTTACGCTTCGTTCACCACGCATCGCCCATCTTTCCAGAACGGCAACAAAGCCGTCCCGGAATGAAACGAAAGCTACCCGCGCACGAAGCGGATGATACCAGAAAAATCCTTGCCCGCCTCGCCGCTCTCAACATAAGTCGAATAAATCCTTGCCGCGTCGGCGCCGAGCTGCGTCTTGGCGCCCGCAGCCTTGGCCGCCTCCTGCGAAAGTTTCAAATCCTTAAGCATCATCGCCGCGGTGAAGCCGGCCTGGTAGTCGCGGTTGGCGGGCGAGGCCGGCACCGGCCCCGGAACGGGACAATAACTCGTCAGCGACCAGCACTGGCCCGACGACTTCGACGAAATGTCGAACAATTTCTGGTGATCGAGCCCGAGTTTTTCTGCCAGCACGAAAGCTTCCGACACCGCGATCATCGACACGCCGAGGATCATGTTGTTGCAGATCTTGGCCGCCTGCCCGTTGCCGGCGCCGCCGGCGTGCACGATGGTCTTGCCCAGCTTTTGCAGGATCGACTCCGCGCGGGTGAAGGCCTGCACGCTGCCGCCGACCATGAAGGTAAGCGTCGCCGCGGTGGCGCCGCCGACGCCGCCGGACACCGGCGCATCGAGCATCATGAGGCCGTTCTTTTCCGCGGCCTGCGCTACCGCGCGCGCAGTCTCGACATCGATGGTCGAGCAATCGATCAATAGCGTGCCTTCGTTGGCGTTCTCAATAATGCCGTTCGGCCCGAGATAGACCTCGCGCACTTCCTTGCCGGACGGCAGCATGGTGATGACCACGTCGGCGCGCGCGGCCGCGACCTTGGCGAACTCGGCGCTGGCGCCGCCGGCGCTCTTGAGTTTCTCCACCGCCGCCGGGTTCACGTCCACGCCTTCGACCTGGTGACCTGCCTTGAGCAGGTTCTGCGCCATCGGCAGACCCATATTGCCGAGCCCGACAAATCCAATGCGCGCCATGGCGCCCTCCCCGTTCTTTCTCGTTTCGTTACGGCGCCTGTTCCTGCGCCGACTTCAATGCCAGCCATAGGTAGAGCACGAGCAATCCGCCTTCCAGCAGGCCGGTCGGCAGACTGGCGCCGAACACCTGCGGGAAAAATATTTGCAAGGCCAGCATCGAGGCAATCGCGGTAAGCCAGATCACGGCGCCCCAGGCGGCGGCCAGCCACAGTCCGACGGCGGCGATCAGATCGATCACCGCGAAGAACACCGTGGCGGCCTGCCAGGCGATGGAATGATATTGGAACGCGTCGCTGGCATCGACGCCGATGCCGCACACCCGCGACCAATGATAAAGGCCCTTGAGCATCGACACGCCGGCCATCACGCGCAGGAACAGCACCAGCCGCCGCGTCCAGCGGCCGATGCTCTGTTCGCCCTCGTTCTCCTGCACCGGCTCGAGGCTTTGCAGATCGCCGCTGGCGAAGGGCTCGTTCATGGCAGGACCAGTTCGTCAGCGCCGAGTGGCGCAAAATGCCGCTCGATCTCGGCCTCGCTGACGTCCGCGAGCGTCGCCGGCCGCCAGCGCGGCTTGTTGTCCTTGTCGACGATCACGGCGCGAACACCTTCATAGAAGTCGAACCCATGGATGACGCGCGACACTATGCGGAATTCAGCACGCATGCACGTCTCAAAATCCCAAGTCTTTCCGCGCCGCACCTGCGCCAGCGCCAATTTGAGACTGAGCGGCGATTTCGTCCGCACGGTGGCGGCGGTTTTGGCCGCCCATTCGGCATCGGCGCCGCCGTGCGCCGCCTCGCGATCGAGCGCGCCGAGGATGTCGTCGACTTTGTTACCCGCGAACAGGCGGTCGATCGCGCTACGCCGCGCCAGGATCGGCCCCTCCCCGGTCGGCTCGGCGAAGGCGGCGAGCAGTGCGTCCACCGACACCGTGCCGGTCAAACCATCGAGCAGCGCGCCAAAGCGGGCCGAAGGAATGCGGTGGGTGGCAAGACCGGAGGCGCAGCCATCGGCGCCATTGAAGCGCTCACCGGTAAGCCCGCAATAGGTGCCGAGTTCGCCCGGCATGCGCGGCAGAAACCAGGTTGCGCCGACGTCCGGAAAAAAGCCGATGCCGACCTCCGGCATGGCGAACTGGAAGCGGTCGCCGGCGACCCGGTGCGAGCCATGCACCGACACGCCCACGCCGCCGCCCATGACCAGCCCGTCGATCAACGCCACATAGGGCTTGCGAAAATTCTTGATCGCCGCGTTGAGCGGATATTCGTCGCGCCAGAATTGCAGCGCCTGCGCGTGCCGGCCGGCCTGGCCGAGGTCGTAGAGCGCGCGGATATCGCCGCCGGCCGAGAACGCGCGTTCGCCGGCGGCGGCGATCACCACCCGCGTGATCGCCGGATCTTCGGCCCAGGCGTCGAGCTGCGCGCGCAAGGCCAGCGCCATGGCGTGGGTGACGGCGTTCAGCGCCTTCTGCCGGTTGAGCGTGACGAGGCCGGCCGCGCCGCGCCGCTCGAAGAGGATGTCGCCCGCCATTGCGCGTCCCAGTGAAGCCCTGAGCTGAGCATAGCGCGGCAGATGCTCGGCCGCCTAGTTAGGCCTGTTGGCGCATTTGCCGCTCGTCATGCCGCCCGGCGCGGCCGCAAATAGATGAACCAATAAACGCCGCCGACCAGCGCGCCGCCGCCGATGATGTTGCCGAGGGTGACGGGGATGAGGCTGACGAAAAACGCCGGCCAGGTCAGAGCCGCGTAGCTGGCGGCCGTGCTGCCAACCTGCGCCCACAACGCGGCCGGCGCCAATGCCTTGATGAACAGGCCGAGCGGAATGAGATACATGTTGGCGACCGAATGCTCGAAGCCGGCCACCACGAAAGCCGACACCGGAAACAGCAGGGCCAGCACCTTGTCGCTGGTCGTGCGCGCGCCGAAGGCGAGCCACACCGCCAGGCACACCAGCACATTGCACAAAATGCCGAGAAAGAGCGCGTGGTCGAAGGACAAGGTGACCTTGTTGAGGGCGATATTGAGCGCGACGGCGGCCACGCTGCCTTTGCCGGACAAATACTGTCCGGAGAGGAAGACCAGCCCCGCCGTGCCGATCGCGCCGACGAAGTTGCCGATAAAGACGATGAGCCAGGCGCGCAGCATTTCGCGCAAGCGCACCTCGCCGGCGGCCCAGGCCATGACCATCAAGGTGTTGCCGGTGAACAGCTCCGCGCCGCCGACCACGACAAGGATAAGGCCGAGACAAAACACCAGGCCGGACAAGAGCCGGCTTATGCCAAACGGTACAACGCCGTCGGCGCCCGCCAATACCGTGGTGGCGAACATTCCGCCGAAAGCAATGAAAGCGCCGGCCAATACCGCGAGCGCCAGCAGGCTCGGCGTATCGAGCCGCGTCTTTTGCACACCGATCGCTTCGGCTTTGCGCGCGATTTCCGGCGGCAGCAGCGCATCGATGCTGAAATGAGAAGGATCCGTGCTGCCGGTCATACCGCCCGCTCCATTGCCTACTGTGGCTTGGGCGGCAGCCTAATCCGGTTCGCGGCGATCGAATTGAGGCTAATCAATTCCCCAATAACTGGCGGCTGATGATCATCCGCATGATCTCGTTGGTGCCTTCCAGAATCTGATGCACGCGTACGTCGCGCAGGACGCGCTCGATCGGGTGATCGCGCAGGTAACCGTATCCGCCATGCAATTGCAGGCAGCCATTGACCACCTCGAAGCCGGTATCGGTGGCAAGGCGCTTCGCCTGGGCTGCGAGCCGCGTCGCGGACGGCTCGCCCGCGCTGACCGCCACCGCCGCCCGATGCAGCAGCAGCCGCGCCGCCTCGAGTTCGGTGGCGTAGTCGGCGATGCGAAACTGCAAGGCCTGGAAATCGGCCAGCCGCGAACCGAATTGCTTGCGCTCCTTCATGTAGTCGATGGTGCGGTCGAGGCAGAATTGCGCGCCGCCGAGCGAGCAAGCGCCGATGTTCAGCCTTCCGCCGTCGAGCCCGGCCATGGCGATACGGAAGCCATGGCCTTCGGCGCCGATGCGATTTGCCACCGGCACGCGGCAGTTCTCGAACATCACCATGGCGGTCGGCTGCGACTTCCAGCCGAGCTTCTTCTCTCGCGCGCCGTAGGAGAGCCCGGGCGTGCCCTTCTCCACCACGATACAGGAAATGCCGCGCGGACCCGCTTCGCCGGTGCGCGCCATCACCACATAGACGTCGGACACGCCACCGCCGGAGATAAAGGCCTTGGTGCCGTCGAGCACGTAATGCTCGCCGTCGCGGCGCGCGCGCGTGCTGAGGCTCGCCGCATCGGAGCCGGCGCCTGGTTCGGTCAGACAGTAGCTGGCGAAATGCTCCATGCTGCACAGCTTGGGCAGGAATTTCTCGCGCGCCGCCTTGCCGCCGAAGGCGTCGATCATCCAGGCCGCCATGTTGTGGATCGAGATATAGGCGGCGGTCGAGGTGCAGCCTTGCGCCAGCTCCTCGAAGATCAGCGCGGCGTCGAGCCTGGTTAGCGCCGAGCCGCCGACGTCCTCCTTGACGTAAATGCCGCCAAAGCCGAGCGCCGCCGCGTGGCGCAGCGCGTCGACCGGAAAGATCTCGCCCTCGTCCCAGTCGCGCGCATGCGGCATCATTTCATCCCGCGCAAATTGCCGCGCGGTCGCCTGAAATGCCCGCTGTTCTTCGGTGAAATCGAAATCCATGGTATCGACCGATAGAAGGCGGCCTTAGTTCAGTCAACGGCGGTGAGGCGTGACCGAAAGTGCCGGTAGCGTGCGGTCACCGGACCGGCTAAAAAGAGGCTTCGGAGACCTCCATGGCAATCAAATTCGGCCGCCCTATCGAAGCCCGCACCCATTTAGCCCCCGTCGAAGCGGCGGCTGGCGAACGCCTCGACCTGCCCACCCGCCTGCGCCGCAACCGGCGCAGCGAATGGGCGCGCCGCATGATGCGCGAAAACCAGATCACCACCGACGACCTGATCTGGCCGCTGTTCATCATGGACGGCGACAACGAGCGCGCGGCGATCCCCTCGATGCCCGGCGTCGAGCGGCTGACCGTCGACCAGGCGGTGCGCGAGGCCGAACGCGCCGCCAAGCTGACCATCCCTTGCCTGGCACTGTTTCCCTATACCGATCCGAGCTTGCGCGACGAGACCGGCAGCGAGGCGCTCAACCCGGACAATCTGGTCTGCCGCACTTTGCGCGCCATCAAGAAAGAGGTCCCGGAAGTCGGCCTCCTGGCCGACGTGGCGCTCGATCCCTTCACCAGCCACGGCCATGACGGCCTCATCCGTGACGGCGAAATCCTCAACGACGAGACCGTCGCCGTACTGACCAAGCAGGCGTTGGTGCAGGCCGAGGCCGGCTGCGACATCATCGCGCCCTCCGACATGATGGACGGGCGCGTCGGCGCCATCCGCAAGGCGCTCGATGCGGCGGATTTCCTCGACGTGTCGATCATGGCCTATGCGGCGAAATACGCGTCCGTGTTCTACGGGCCGTTCCGCGACGCGGTCGGCTCGTCAAAGACGCTGACCGGCGACAAGCGCACCTACCAGATGGATTACGGCAACACCGACGAGGCGCTGCGCGAAGTCGCGCTCGACATCGAGGAAGGCGCCGACCTGATCATGATCAAGCCCGGCCTGCCCTATCTCGACATCGTGCAGCGCGTGAAGGACGCCTTCGCCATGCCGACTTTCGCCTACCAAGTGTCGGGCGAATACGCGATGATCATGGCGGCTTCGCAAAACGGCTGGCTCGATGGCGAACGCGCGATGTGGGAAAGCCTGACGGCGTTCAAACGCGCCGGCGCCGACGGCGTGCTCACTTATTTCGCGCCGCGCGTGGCGGAAAAACTAACCAAGGGCTGAACGCCCAAATTCCTTCCTCTCCAGATCACCGGCCGGTGATTCCTGAAATCGACGGGTAATTGTCTCCATGGGTGAATTCGCAATCGGCCAGGGCGTGTCGCGCTTCGAGGATCCGCGCCTGGTGCAAGGCCGCGGCCGCTTTGTCGACGACGTCGTCTACCCCGGCATGGTCTTCGGCGTGCTGCTTCGCTCGCCGTATGGCCACGCCAAAATCAATTCGATCGATACCGCGGCAGCGAAAGCCGCGCCCGGTGTGCTCGCCGTCATCACCGCGGCCGACTGGAAGAAAGCGGGCTTGGGCGAATTGCCGTCGCATGGCGGCCTCAAGCGGCGCGACGGCTCGCCGATGTTCAAGCCGCCCTATCCGGTGCTGGCCGAGGATCGCGTGCGCTGGGTCGGCGATCCGGTCGCCTTCATCGTCGCCGAGACCAGCGCGCACGCGCAGGACGCCGCCGAACTGGTCGAGGTCGATTACGAAGCGCTGCCGGCGGTCGTCTCGACCGCCCAGGCCACCGAACCCGGCGCTGCGAAGGTTTGGGATGATTGCCCCGACAACATCAGCTTCGTCGAGCTCATCGGCGACAAGACGGCGACCGACGCGGCCTTTGCCAAGGCCGCGCATATCGTCAAGCACCGCTTCGTCATCAACCGCGTGACCGCGGCCAGCATGGAGCCGCGCGGCGCGGTCGGCGTCTATCTGCCGGCGGAGGACCGTTATATCATCCACTCCCCGGTCCAGCGCGCGCATCCTTACCGCAGCGAAATCGCGCGCCACGTGCTCAAGGTGCCGGAAAGCAAGGTGCGCGTCATCTGCACCGATGTCGGCGGCAGCTTTGGCATGAAGACGCCGGTTTTCAACGAAGCGCCGCTGGTGCTTTTCGCCTCCAAGCTCACCGGCCGTCCAGTGAAATGGATGAGCACGCGCACCGAAGCCTTCCTGAGCGATGCGCAGGCGCGCGACAACGTCACCGAGGCGGAACTCGCGCTCGACGGCGACGGCCACTTCCTCGCCATGCGGGTGAAGACCATCGCCGCCATCGGCGCCTATCTGCAGAACAATATGCCGGCGTTTCTTTTCAACGCCGGCACGCTGGCCGGCACCTATCGCACGCCGGCGATGTTCGTCGACATCACCGGTGTTTTCACCAATACCAACCCGGTGCGCCCCTATCGAGGCAACGGCCGGCCCGAGGCGGGCTATGTGATCGAACGCATGGTCGATCTCGCCGCCAATCAATTGGGCATCGATCCGGCCGAGTTGCGCCGGCGCAATTACATTTCGCCCGACCAGATGCCGTTCAAGACCGGCCTCACATTCATTTACGACAGCGGCGAATTCGAAAAGAACATGGATTTGGCTTTGGAGCTGGCCGACGCGAAGGGCTTCAAAAAACGGCGCGAGGAGTCCCGCAAGCGCAATAAATTGCGCGGCTTCGGCATCTCCAACACCATCGAGCGCGCCGCCGCCGCCAGCACCGAAGGCGCCGAAGTCCGCTTCGACCGCAGCGGCACCGCGACCTTGTTTTCCGGCTCCGTGACCGCCGGCCAGGGCCACGAAACCGTATTCAAGCAGTTGGTCTGCGACAGGCTGGGGCTGCACCCCGATGAAGTGCGCTACGTTCAGGGCGATACCGACGAAGTATTCTATGGCGAAGGCACCGGCGGTTCGCGCACGTCAACCATGTCGAGCGCCGCCTTTCTGATGGCGACCGACAAGGTCATCGAAAAAGCCAAGGGGATCGTGGCGCATGCCTTGCAGGTCAACGCCGGCGATGTGAATTTCGCCGACGGTGTCTTCTCCTCGCCGAAATCCAACCGCACCATGACCATCAAGGAAGTCGCCGTCGACTCCACCAATCCGGCCAAGATCCCCGCCGCCATGGAGCCGGGCCTGTTCGCCACCGCGGTCTATAAAGCGCCGGTCGCCAACTATCCGAACGGTTGCCACATCTGTGAGCTCGAGATCGACAAGGACACCGGCGTGGTCCAAATCGTGCGTTATTCCGTGATCGACGACGTCGGTACCGTGCTCAATCCCAAGCTGCTGCACGGCCAGATCCACGGCGGTGTGGCGCAGGGCGTCGGCCAGGTGCTGATGGAAGACATCCACTTCGATGCCAGCGGCCAGCTCGTTACCGCGTCATTCATGGATTACGCCATGCCGCACGCGCATGATTTGTGCGCCATGAAGGTCGAGAGCAACCCGGTGCCGACCAAGACCAATCCTTTGGGCACCAAGGGCGCCGGCGAAGCCGGCAATGTCGGCGCGCTGCCGGCAGTAGCCAATGCGCTGGTCGATGCGTTGAAGGAATTCGGCGTCAAGCACATCGAGATGCCGGCGACGCCTGAGCGCATCTGGCGCGCGATGCAGCCGAAATAGCGGCAGAGGCTCGCGCCGCGCCAAAGATCCGCTCATTCCAGCGCAAGCGGGAATCCAGAGCAGGATTTACTGGCGATCGCATTGCCGCCTTGGGTCCTCGCTTTCGCGGGGCCGAGCGGACAAAATGGCGAATCTGCCTCCGAACTAGCCGCAGCCGGCGCTCACTTCGATTGGGTCGCGTTGGAGGCTATTTTTCGCCGCGCGCTTGCGCGGCAGATGCAGCCCGCATTCATTGCTGCCGTTCTGCTCCCACCACCAGCGCCCGTTGCGTTCGGGTTCGCACGGGCGCAGCGCACGCGTGCAAGGGGCGCAGCCGATCGACGCGAAGCCTTTGGCGTGCAGGCTATTGATCGGAACTTCGAGCCGGCGCACCTCGGCGAGCACCGCGCCGCGCGTCCAATCGAACAGCGGGTTGAACTTGAGCACTCCCCGGCTGGCGTCGAAACTGGTCAGTCCGCCGTCGCGCCGGTTTTCGTTTTGATCGGCGCGCAACCCCGTGATCCAGGCCGCCGCCCCGGCGAGCGCGCGATCGAGCGGCTTGGTCTTGCGCACGTCGCAGCATGCGCTGCGCGCTTGCTTCGATTCGTAAATGCCATCGATGCCCTGCTTGGCGACCAGCCGTTCCAGCGCGGCGCCATTGGGATAGGTCGCGCGGATGCGGCGGCCGTAGCGGCGCTCGGTTTCCGCCCAGAGCATGTAGGTTTCCGGGAACAGCCGCCCGGTATCGAGCGTCACCACGTCGATATCGATGCCGCGTTCGCAGATCCAGTGGAAGATGAGCTGGCCCTCGACGCCGAAACCGTGCGTGAAGACAATGGGGCCGTCGATCGCGGCACGCAAATAGCCGATGCGCTCGGCCGCCGGCAGAGCCGCCACATCCTCGCTGCGAATTCGGGGCGCGATATCAAGCATGCCGCACTTAATGTGCGCCGCAGCAATCGAGTCAAACCGGAAATAGAATTCGCCTTTTCGCGTTCGCCGCGCGCAATCGATGCTAGCGCGGAACCTAAAGCGGCAATGCCATGCCAAAATTGGCGCGATATTGATCGGCAAAAAATCCATCGCCGCGCAGGCGCAAGGACGCCGTTTGTCACGCCTTGCGCCGCTATCGTGAAAGGATATTGCCCGTGGGGGCCGTATTTTTCATCGCCGGCCCATTGCGCGGCAGCAATCCGCCGTGCGGCCGGCGGCGGATGGAATAATCCCATCCAAGGCTCACTCCATGGCGGCACCGGTCTCGATTCGCACCGGCTGATAGCCGTCGGCCTTGAGCGCCGTCAGAATATCCGCGGCATGCGCGGCGTCGCGCGTCTCGATCGTCACGTCGAGCTTGGCGCCCTTGGCCGGCACGTCGAGGAACAGCCGGCGGTGATCGACCTCGAGGATATTGGCGCCGAGTTCGCCGAGCCGCGTTGCGATCGTGCCGAGCACGCCCGGCCGGTCCGGAATGGTCAGGCGAAACGAGACAATGCGGGTCTCGCGTTCGAGTTCGCGCACCATGATGGACGCCAGAATGCGCGGATCGATATTGCCGCCGCTCAGGATGAGGCCGACCTTCTTGCCGCGGAAGCGCTCAGGCTTGGCCAGCATGGCGGCTAACCCGGCGGCACCAGCGCCTTCCGCCATGGTCTTCTGCAAGGTGAGATAGGCGTTGACCGCGCGCTCCAGATGCGCCTCGTCGACCAGCACGATCTCGGACACCAGTTCGCGGATCACTGGCAGCGTCAGCTTGCCGACATTCTTGACCGCGATGCCTTCCGCAAGCGTTGCCTCGCCGACCGGCCGGCTCTCGTTATGCAGCGCGTTCCACACCGAGGGATAGAGCACGGCTTCGGCGCCGACGATATCGATCTTCGGCTTCACCGCGCGCGCGGCGATGGCGTTGCCGGAAATCAAACCGCCGCCGCCGATCGGGATCACCAGCAAATCGAGATCGTCTACTTCCTCCAGCATTTCGAGCGCGATGGTGCCCTGCCCAGCGATGATGCGATGGTCGTCGTAAGGGTGCACCAGCGTCAGCCCGCGCTCGGCCAGTATCTGTTCGCAGCGCTTCTCGGCCTCCGCCACGCTCTCGCCATCGAGCACCACTTCGGCGCCATGCGAGCGGGTAGCCGCCACCTTCACGAAAGGCGTCGTCACCGGCATCACGATGGTCGCCGGAATTTTCAGCCGCGCGGCGTGATAGGCCACCGCCTGGGCATGATTGCCGGCCGACATGGCGATAACGCCGCGGCGGCGTTCGGCCTCGCCGAGTGAGGCCAGCTTGTTGAGCGCGCCGCGGTCCTTGAACGAATTGGTGACCTGCAGGTTTTCGTATTTGACGTAGACCTCCGCGCCGGTGAGCGCCGACAGCCGCGGCGCCGGCAGCATGGGCGTGCGCAGCACGGCGCCCTGGATGACGCGGCGGGCGGCTTGGATGTCGGCAATGGTGACGGTCACGCACTGTCTCCGGCGGCCCACGCACCATGCCGCAAGCGCGGCCGCCATTCCAGCCTCCCCGGCGGGTAAGCCTCTTGCGTAAGCCTTTCTCCTTCGCCATCTCGCAGTTGGCCGTACCGAGAGGTATGCTTGGTACCGGCAGAGTCTTTAAGAGGCCAAGCCCCATGTCGATCGACGTCAAACCCCACGCCTACGACCCGGTCAGCAACCCCGAATTGTTCGAGGGCGTGCTGGCGCGCCGGGTGGTCGCCTTCATCATCGATTTTTTCGTTATCGCCGTCCCGGTGGTGCTGGCGGCCATGCTCATCTTCGCCTTCGGTATCATCACCCTCGGCTTCGGCTTCGTGCTCTATTGGATGCTGTCGCCGGCGACGGTGGTGTGGGCGATCATTTATTTCGGCGTCACCCTCGGCGGCCCGCGCTCGGCCACCGTCGGCATGCGAATCGTCGACCTGGAAATGCGCACCTGGTACGGCGCGCCCGCCTATTTCGTGCTCGGCGCGGTGCACGCCATCGCATTCTGGTTCACGGTGTCGTTCTTCACGCCGTTCATCCTGCTGGTGGCCTTTTTCAACCAGCGCCGCCGGCTGCTGCACGACATCGTGCTCGGCACCGTGATCATCAATAACCCGGCGCGGGCCGCGCTGCGCACCGCGCCGGCGCGATAATGGGCTTTGACGGCAGGCGTCCGCCGCGCGATGCTAGGCCAAACCGGAAGTGTTTATGAGATGACGGCCTGACGACGTGACCCAGCATTCCCGCGATACGCCGCAATTCTATCTGACCGCGCCCTCGCCCTGTCCCTATCTGCCCGGTCAGGAAGAACGCAAGGTGTTCACCCACCTGGTCGGCGAGCGCGCCGGCGACCTCAACGATCTGCTCACCCATGGCGGCTTCCGCCGCAGCCAGTCGATCGCCTACCGGCCGGCCTGCGAGAGCTGCCGCGCCTGCGTGTCGGTGCGGGTGGTGGCGAATGATTTCGCGCCCTCGCGCAACATGCGCCGCATCGCCGAGCGCAACAGCGACGTCATCGGCGACATGCGGTCGGCGGCGCCCACCTCCGAGCAATATTCGGTGTTCCGCGCCTATCTCGACACCCGCCACCGCGACGGCGGTATGGCCGACATGACCGTGCTCGACTACGCCATGATGATCGAGGACACCCACGTCGACACCCGCGTGATCGAATATCGCCGGCGCGGGCCCGATAGCGGCATCAACGGCCGCGGCGCCGGCAAATTGCTTGCGGTCGCGCTCACCGACGTGCTCTCGGACGGGCTGTCGATGGTCTATTCGTTCTTCGATCCGGACGAAGGCGAGCGCTCGCTCGGCACGTTGATGATCCTCGATCACATCGCCCGCGCCAAAGCCATGGGGCTCGCTTACGTCTATCTCGGCTATTGGGTGCCGGGCTCGCGCAAGATGGACTACAAAGGCCGCTTCCTGCCACAGGAACGGCTGCTGCCGTCGGGCTGGAGCCGCGTCGAAAAATAGTACTACGGCGCCGACTCATAAAGCCGCGGCCAAAATCCGATCCGCGCGAGTCGCCGATGAACCAAAGCGGATACTGTTGCCCGCACAACGCGCACTCGCGCTGCATTCAGCCCCTTACGTGATAGTGTAACTACCCATCCGCTGGTATAGCGCAGCGATGGAACACGATCATCATGGCGAACACGTTCACGTGCCGAAAGATTTTGGCCCGATGTTCGCAATTGCTACCGCCCTCAATGTCGGCTTGGTTGCTATTCAAGTGTTCTATGGCATCGCCGCGCATTCCGTCGCCCTACTTGCCGATGCCGGACACAATTTCGGCGATGCTCTCGGGCTGGTGATCGCGTGGGGCGCGCACGTCCTTGCGAGGCTCACTCCCACTAGCCGCTATACATACGGATTCCGCTCAGCGTCCATTCTCGCAGCACTGCTGAACGGTGTGATCTTGCTCGTGGCCACGGGCGGCATCGCATGGGAGGCAATCCAGCGGTTCTTTGAGCCGGGCGACGTCGCGGGGATCACCGTTATGATTGTCGCTGCTATGGGCATCGTCATCAATGGCCTTTCAGCTTGGCTTCTTATGGCAGGCCAAAAAGACGATTTAAATATACGCGGTGCGTTCCTTCATATGGTAGCAGACGCGGCGGTGTCGCTGGGGGTCGTAATCGCTGGCGGCGTCATCATCTTGACCGGATGGAATTGGCTTGATCCGGCCGTGAGCATTGTCATATCGGCGGTGATCGTGTGGGGAACATGGGGCCTCTTACGAGAGGCCGTAAATCACTCGCTAAGCGCCGTTCCATCCGACATCGACCCGAAGAAAGTCGCCACATATCTCAGTGGCCTTCCCGGCGTCGATGCTATCCATGACTTGCACGTATGGGCGATGAGCACGACGGAGACCGCGCTGACTTGCCACCTTGTCATGCCGAAGGGCCATCCCGGCGACGAATTTCTGCAAGGGCTTTATCACCAACTGCATGACAAATTCGAGATTGAGCATCCGACGCTGCAAATCGAAATAGGGAATGCTGGCGCGTGCAAGCTTGCGCCGGATCATGTCGTTTGATGGCGTTTTACGTTCAACGCTAATGTTGCTTTTGGCGGTAAAGCGGGCGCGCCACACGGCGTGCCTTTCGGGTTCACGCCCTAGCGCAGGCCCGGAATCGGCACGCCCAGCGTCTGCACAATCAGAAACGCGTTGAGCAGCAGCACCACGACCGTAGCGATCACGGCCGCGACGCGGGTCAGGCGGCCGTTGACGAACGTACCCATGATGTCGGCGCGGCCGGTGAACATCAGCAGCGCAATCATCGGCAGCGGCAGTGCAATCGAGAGCACCACCTGGCTCACCACCAGCGCGGTCGTGGCGTTCACACCATAGGCCACCACCACAAAGGCTGGCACCATGGTGATGACGCGGCGCAGCCAGATCGGAATGCGGAAGCCGACGAAGCCCTGCATGATCATCTGCCCGGCCATGGTGCCCACCACCGAGCTCGATATGCCGGAGGCGATCAGCGACAGCAGGAATATCCCGGCGGCGCCGATGCCGAGCAGCGGCGCCAGCGTGTGATAGGCGGTTTCGATTTCGGCGACGTCCGGATGGCCAGCGTGGAAGGCGCCCGAGGCCATCATCACCATCGCCATGTTGACGAGGCCGGCGATTGCCAGCGCGATCACCACTTCATGATTGGAGATGCGCACCAGCAGGCGCCGCTCGTGCTCGTCGCGGCCGGGCGTGCGCGCCTGCGTCAAGCCGGAATGCAGATAGACCGCGTGCGGCATGACGGTGGCGCCGATGATGCCGACGGAGATCAGCAAGGCCTCGGCATCGGGGATTTCCGGCTTGATCGAGTGCAATCCCGCCGCCGCCCAATCGACCGGCGCGATGAACATCTCGATCAGGTAGCAAAGCCCGATAATGGCGACCAAGCCGCCGATGATCAGCTCGACCGGCCGGAAGCCGCGGCTCTCGACCATCAGGATGGCATAGGTGACGACCGCGGTGACCCCCATGCCTGCGATCAGCGGCATCTTGAACAGCAACGCCAAGCCGATCGCACCGCCGAGAAATTCGGCGAGATCGGTGGCCATGGCGGCGACCTCGCTCACCGCCCACATCGCCCAGACCACCGGCTTGGGGAATTGGTCGCGGCACAGTTCCGCAAGATTGCGGCCGGTAACGATGCCGAGCTTGGCCGACAGCGCCTGGAACAGCATGGCGATCATGTTGGCCAGCAGCACGACCCACAGCAGGCTATAGCCGTATTTGGCGCCGGCCTGGATGTTGGTGGCAAAATTGCCGGGGTCCATATAGGCGATCGAGGCGACGATCGCCGGTCCGGCGAAGGCGAGATAAGCGGCCGGGCCGCGGCGCTGGCCGCTCAAAATGGCCTGCGCCGCCACCACGGTGCGGTCGGTCAGCGATCCTCGACGGGCGCTCAGTCCGCTCATGCGCGCGGCCGCTCCAGCATCGGCCCAAAAGTGTAGCTCTGGCTACACTTAAGAATAGGTGGCCGGTTACGAAAGTCAACGCACAGATTGTAGCCTTGGCAACAATTTGATATTGTTTATGGGGGACCTTGGTGCGAGAATATTGACGACGGTCATCGCGGGGGTTGCAGGAAACGTCATGCCGCCGGCAGCGAAGAAAAAAACAGCGGACACCACGGTCAAACTGCCGGCCGAGCTCACGCAGGCGCGCCGGTTCGGCAAGACCCGCTCGGCGCAATCGGGCGCCCTGCTCGAGGACTATGTCGAACTGATCGACGACCTGTTGAACAGCAACGGCGAGGCGCGGCCAACCGACGTCGCCCGCCGTCTCGGCGTATCGCACACCACCGCCATCAAGACGATTGCGCGGCTCAAGCGCGACGGCCTGGCGACCGGCCGCCCCTACCGCGGCGTTTTCTTGACCGAGGAGGGGCAAAAGCTCGCGGCGCGCGTGCGCGCGCGGCACCGGCTCGTCGTCGACATCTTGCTTGCCCTAGGCGTGCCGGCGGAAGCCGCGGAAGCCGATGCGGAAGGCATCGAGCATTACGTCTCGGAAGCTTCGCTGAAAGCCTTCGCGCAGTTCCTGGCATCGCGCGAGCAAGGCTAAAACCAGATGTCGGTCCAAACTCCAATTGATGCGCTTTAGCGATCGCTTGTTGCAAATGACTTTCATTTGCAAGGGAACTTTCTCCCTTTGACCGGGTTGCAGCACGCTTGGTTGCGGCAATGAGGGGGCGGGTCTTGCATGAACGGAATTCGGCGGTGTTTACGATGGCTCAGCGCGTTGGTGGCGTACGCGCTGGCGACGGGGCCTGCGTTTGCCGCAAATGAAGCCCCGAAGGGCGCCTCCGAACTGGTTTTCGTCGCCCAGCTTGTGGTGCTGATCCTCGTCGGCCGCCTGCTCGGCGAAGTCATGCTGCGGTTCAAGCAGCCGGCTGTCATGGGTCAACTGATTGCCGGCCTGTTGCTCGGACCGTCGCTGCTCGGCGCGATCCTTCCGGATTGGCAGCACGCGCTGTTTCCCGCCGCCAAAGAGCAGAAGGCGATGCTCGATGGCATCGCTCAATTCGGCATCCTCTTGCTGTTGCTGCTCACCGGCATGGAGATCGATCTCAAGCTGGTGCGGCAGACCGGACGGGCCTCGGTTTTCGCCTCCCTCGCCGGCATCGCCGTGCCGTTCGCCTGCGGCGTGGCGCTTGGTGAACTGCTGCCCGATTCGATCCTGCCCGACCCCGGCAAGCGTCTGATCACCGCGTTGTTTCTCGGCACCGCGCTGTCGATCGCCTCGGTAAAGATCGTGGCAACCGTAATCCGCGAAATGAACTTCACGCGGCGCACCGTCGGTCAGGTCATCCTTGCCTCGGCGATCATCGACGACACCGTCGGCTGGATCATCACCGCGATCATCTTCAGTCTCGCGCTGCAGGGCCAGGTGGACGCTTTCAGCGTGGCGAAAAGCGTGTTCGGCACGCTTATCTTCATGGGGCTGAGTTTCACCATAGGCCGTCGCGTGGTGTTTAGCATCATCCGGTGGGTCAACGACACTTTCGTCAGCGAATTCGCGGTGATCACCGCCATCCTGCTCATCATGTGCGTGATGGCGACCATCACCGATCTAATCGGCGTCCACACCGTGCTCGGCGCCTTCGTCGCCGGCATTCTGATCGGTGAATCTCCGATCCTCACCCGTCACATCGATGAGCAACTGCGCGGATTGATCTTCGCCTTCTTCATGCCGGTATTTTTCGGCACCGCCGGGCTCAACGCCAACCTCACCATCCTCAAGGACCCCTCAATCTTGGCGCTCACTGCCGGGCTGATCGTCATCGCCAGCCTCGGAAAATTCGGCGGTGCCTTTGTCGGCGGCAAGCTGGGCGGCCTCACTTTTCCGGAGTCGCTGGCGCTCGGCAGCGGCATGAATGCGCGCGGCTCAACCGAGGTGATCGTCGCGACCATCGGTCTATCCATGGGCGTGCTCAACCCGAACCTTTTCACCATGATTGTCACCATGGCGGTGATTACCACCATGGCCATGCCGTCAATGCTGCGCTGGGCGCTCGCGCGCATCCCCATGCGCAAGGAGGAAAAGCAGCGGCTCGAGCGCGAGGAAATGGAGCAGCGCGGCTTCGTGCCCAACCTCGAACGGCTGCTGCTTGCCGTCGACGACAGCGCCAATGGAAAATTCGCTTCCCGCGTCGCCGGCATGCTGGCCGGCACCGGCAGCATGCCAACCACCGTGCTGCACATCACCGACCCGGCGAAGATCGACAAGCCGTCGCCGGAGGCGAACGCGGGCGAGGACGACACCAGGCCGGTCGCAAGAACGGCCGATGCCAAAAACTCCGAGGCGAAGAAAGACGACGCCGGTAAAAAATCCGCCCAGGAGAAAGAAGCCGACAAAGAACAAGAAAAACTCGAGGAGAAAAAAGCGAAAGCGACCGGCGAGACCGTTAAGGAAGCCGCCGCGCAGATCAAGAGCATGCAGGAGAAGGAAGAAAAGGTCGACACGCCGGTCGATGTCACCACCATCGTGCACGAGTCGCCGCATCGCGACTTCATCGTGGACGAAGCCAAGAAGGGCTACGACCTGATGCTGATTGGACTGGCGAAAGCCTCCGACCGGGATAAGGAATTCCACGAAAGCATCGCCGCGCTGGCCATGGGCTTCGAAGGACCGCTGGCGGTCGTGGCGACGCGCGGCGAGCTGGCCGGCAAGCCCAACGGCAAGCTCAGCATTCTGGTACCAGTGAATGGCACGGAAGCCTCGCGCCGCGGCGCCGAAGTCGCCATCACCATGGCGCGGGCGACCAAGGCGCCGCTCACGGTACTCTACGTCGCCGTGCGCGCCGGCAAACGCGCCGGCGGTAGTGCTTTGCGCAACCGCGGCCGCGAAGAAGCAATCCTGAAAGACATTGTCGCGATCGCCGACGGCTACAACATGAGCATCCGCACGGCGCTGTTGGCCGACGATTCCACCGATGGCGCGATTCTCGGCGTCGCCGAACGGCGCAGGAACAATCTGATCGTGCTCGGCGTCGGCCGCCGTCCTGGCGAGAAACTGTTCTTCGGCGATACCGCTGCGGCTTTGCTGGAGAAGTCCGAGCGCTCGCTGCTGTTCGTCGCGAGTTAAACGAACCCTCCGTTCGTCCCCGCGAAAGCGGGGACCCAGTTCTTTGCTCTGGATTCCCGCTTCCGCGGGAATGAGCGGAATATCGCTCTAGTCAGCTTCCTCGTCTGTTGCCTTGCCTGCGCCGGGCGCGCCGCGGAATTTGTTGTTCTTCGGCAATCCTTGCGCAATACGGCCGGCATCGGCGCGGTTGCCGCGCCAATCCTTGAGTTCCTTCATCGACAGTGTCTGGGTCCGGCCGGCACCGTCGATCCAGGTCAACCCCTCGTCCGCCTTGAACGTGGTTACGTCCGAGAGGCCCTTCTCCTTGTAGCGCTGCAGCCGCACGCCGCGCCCGCGCGTCATTTCCGGCACCTGGTCGATGGGGAAAATAACCATCTTGCGATTGGCGCCGATCGTGGCGACTAACTCGCCGTCGACCATGGTCAACGCCGCCGCCTTGTCGGTGCCTTTCAAGTTCAGCACCTGCTTGCCCTTGCGCGTGGTGCCGAGCACCTCGTCTTCCGGCACGACGAAGCCGTTGCCGCCATAGCTCGCGACCAGGAATTTGCGCTTGCCCTCATAAGCCAACGCCGCCACGATGTCGGCGTCTTGCTCGATATCGAAGTAGAGCCGCACCGGCTCGCCATGCCCTCGCCCGCCGGGCAGTTTCGAGGCTTCGAGCGTGTAGAATTTGCCGTTGCCGGCGAAGATCAGCACCTTGGCGGTGGTCTCGGTCGGGAACGCGAATTTCAACGCGTCGTCGGTCTTGAAAGTCACGCCCGACAGATCGCTGACGTGGCCGCGCAGCGCGCGGATCCAGCCCTTCTCGGACACGACGACGGTGATCGGCTCGCGCACCACCATCGCCTCTTCGATCGCCGCCTCGTCATGCTCCGGCGCCTCGGCGAAGGTGGTGCGGCGCTTGCCGAGTTCGGTCTTCGGCCCGAACGCCTCCCTCACTTGTCTGATCTCGCCGGCTATGGTTTTCCATTGTTTGTCGGTCGAACCGATCAGCGCCTTGACCTGCTTGAGCTCCTCGCGCAGCGCCTTGTCCTCGCCGCGGATTTCCATCTCTTCCAGCTTGCGCAAATTGCGCAGGCGCATGTTGAGGATGGCGTCGGCCTGCACGTCGGAAAGCTTGAACGCCTTCATCAAGACGGGCTTCGGCTCGTCCTCGCTGCGGATGATCTTGATCACCCGGTCGAGGTTGAGATAGGCGATGAGATATCCGCCGAGCACCTCCAGGCGATGCTCGATCTGCGCCTGCCGGTATTTGGAGCGGCGGACCAGCACGTCGCGGCGGTGATCGAGCCATTCGCGCAAGGCCTCGGCGAGGCCGAGCACCTGCGGGATGCGTCCCTTCACCAGCACGTTCATGTTGAGCGGGATGCGGCTTTCGAGCTCGGTGAGTTTGAACAGCGACTCCATCAGCAGTTCGGCGTCGACTGTGCGCGCGCGCGGTTCGATCACCAGCCGCAGATCCTCGGCCGATTCGTCGCGCACATCGGCGACCAGCGGCAACTTTTTCTCGTTGATGAGTTCGGCCAGTTTCTCGACCAGCCGCGACTTCTGCACCAGCCAGGGAATTTGCGTGATCACGATGACGTAAGTGCCGCGGCCGGTGTCTTCGGTTTCCCAACGCGCGCGCACGCGGAACGAGCCGCGGCCCGTCGTATAGGCCTCGGCGATTTCCGCCGGCTTGTCGACGACCACGCCGCCGGTCGGGAAGTCCGGCCCTTTGACGTATTTGAGCAGCGTGCGGCTGCGCGCATTCGGATTGTCGATCAGGAACAGCGCCGCGTCGCATAGCTCGGCGGCGTTGTGCGGCGGGATCGACGTCGCCATGCCGACCGCGATGCCCTGCGATCCATTGGCGAGCAGATTGGGAAATGCCGCCGGCAGCACCACCGGCTCTTCGCCGGTGCCGTCGTAGCTCGGCCGGAAGTCGACCGCATCCTCTTCGATGCCGTCGATCAGCAGCCGCGCCACTTCGGTGAGCCGCGATTCCGTGTAGCGCATGGCGGCGGCGTTATCGCCGTCGATGTTGCCGAAATTGCCTTGCCCGTCGACCAGCGGATAGCGCTGGGCGAAATCCTGCGCCAGCCGCACCATGGCGTCGTAGATCGCCTGGTCGCCGTGCGGATGGAAATTGCCCATCACGTCGCCGACCACCTTGGCCGATTTCTTGAAGGCAGCGCCGGGATCGAGCCGCAGGGTCCGCATAACGTGCAGGATGCGGCGGTGCACGGGCTTAAGCCCGTCGCGCGCGTCGGGCAGCGCGCGATTCATGATGGTGGAGAGCGCATAGGCGAGATAGCGCTCTTCCAGAGCCCCGCGCAGCCCAACCTCTTCAACATGGCCCTTGTCGGGGGGAATCAGTCTTTTGCCCATGGGCGATAACTACTGCGTCGTTCGGCCGTGAACAAGCGATGAACATACCGCCATCTAAGCTTCAAGTTCCGATCTTGTATCCGTTGCAAACTTATCGGTCCGGCCGCAAAAGAGGGCGGCGTTCCAATTGGCCATAGCCAAGTAATGCTTGGTCTTGGGGTTGATCTTGGCTCAGAGGGCTCGCGTGATGTTCAAGTTCCGAAAAAGCTGCGCACGTGGTGATTGCCATACTCGGCGCGATGATGGTTTCGGCCGCCGCCGCGCAAGACGCCAAGCTGCCCCCCCTCCAAACCAACGAGGCCTATGTCGCCGAAGTGACGACGCGCGACCAGACGCTTGCGATCAACGATCCGATGGCGGTCTTTGCCTATGTGCTCGGCAGCCTGCCCGAACGGGTCAAGGTCTACCCGACTGAAAACCACTATTATTTTTCGTTCGACCTCAACGGCACCCGCTATGCCGGCAACATCAAGATCGATGCGTTCCTGCGTAGCGAAGGCAAAGTTGTGTTCGCCTATTATGAAGATCGCGCAACTTGGCTGAAGGACACGCACGGCGTCGCGCGGATCCTCGGCGCGTCGGACAAAGTGACGGTGGAGAAAATCGATCCCCTGGCTTACCGGGTGAGTTACGGCAAGAAGAGCGTCGTGTTTGAACTCAACGACCTGTCGCAGGTCACGCCTCCGGCCGCGGCGCTTGCCCCGAACGACCAGTTCATCGGTCCGGTCTTCGACAACTCGGCGGTCAGGTTCTTTCTGGTGTTCAATCCAAAACTCAAAATATTTCACTACATTCTCGACGAAACGATCAAGCCAGCCGACGAATTCGTGCCGGCTCCCGTCGGCGACGGGCGCATTCTCATCGGCAAACGCACAGGCTTTGCGGTCTATCGCGACCAGCATCGCGATCGAAAAATTCTGATCGGCGTCTTTCACGACAATGTCGTGGCCAATAATTACTTGGACGGCCCGTTCGATCAAATGCCCGACAATTTCATCAAGGGCGAAGCCTACCGGCAGGCCGTCCTCGCGGTCGAGCCGGATCTCAAAGGCCAGATCAATCGCTACGGCAGTTTTTCCGACGGCGGGCGCGTCGCCGAGGCGCCCTACATGGAATACCGCAGCCCCAAGGAGCTCGCGATCTTCGACCGCTGCGCCACCAGCCGGCGCATTCCGGCGCAATGGTACGACGCATGTTTCGCGCTGCCGCAGGAAGGCGGCAACGACGCAAACGCGCGGCCGCTCGCCATGCGGCATGTCCGATGACATGCGTGCGGTCGAATTAAGTCCGGAAAAAATTGGGCGCGGATTCAAGCAAACAGGCCGGCGGGGTTGAACCCGCCGGCCCGTCTAATCCGAATGCTGGTTGCTTAGAAACGTCTACCAGCACCACCTGCGAGACCGCCAACGATGACCGCAGCGGCGACGGCGCCAGCGGCGCCATTGAGCCTTTTCAACCGACGCAGCGGCGTTGGCTGCGTTGCCAACCGCCACACCATTGGCCGGTGCGGCTCGCAATGCCGGCATGCTGAAGAGCCCAAGAATCAGAGCCATCAGCGTAGCTACAAACAATCTTTGCATCAGGTCGCCTCCCATTCCTGCTGAACCCGAGTCGGGACGAATTTGACCAGAGTACCCAGCAAACTAGACGGTCGCGTGAGCAATCTTCCAACTATTCTATAATAATATCAGCTTGCCAAGGTTCCATGTGACACTTTCACCTGCAGCCTTGCGTACCAGGTTACCATCATTCCCTTGCGGCCAACGTCAGTTACCTGGCCGGGGGTGATTCGTTCAGTCGGTCTCCTTGCTCGAAGCGCCCATCGATTCGTAATAGACCTTTATGAACGGCGCCAAAATCTTGTAGAGCGCATTCTTCGCAACCAGCGTGTCGTGCAAGACCAAATAGTCGATGCCGGTGTAAATGAAGCAATTCATCGCATCCTGGGGCGTTTCGACGATCGGCTCGCCTTTGATATTGAACGACGTGTTGACCAGGACCGGCACGCCGGTCAGCTTGTCGAATTCCATCAGCAGATCGTAAATCCGTTCGTTATCCTCGCGCCGAACCGTTTGGACGCGGGCGGTGCCGTCGACGTGGACGATCGCCGGAATGCGGTCCTTCCATTCCGGGCGCACCTGCTTGGCGCGCAGCATGAACGGTGATTCGTCCTCGCCGACGAAAATGTCCTTCGCCCTCTCGTAAGGTACGATCGGCGCAAACGGACGGAAAGCCTGGCGGAACTTTACCCGTTTGTTCAGGATATCCTTCATCTCGGGCCGCCGCGGATCGCCCAGGATGCTGCGGTTGCCGAGCGCGCGCGGGCCGAATTCGCAGCGGCCCTGGAACCAGCCCAGCACTTTGCCATCCGCCAGCAATTTCGCCGCTTCACGGCAAATGCTTTGGCCGGGGCCGTTGAATGTCGTGCGCGTCACCAGCAGCGGGTTGCCGGCGCGCCGCACGGCATCCTCCGGATACACGACGCCGAGCGTCGCCTGCTTCATCACGAATGTGCGCGGCTTCTTCTGCACCGCCAGATGGCCGTAATAGGCGCAGCCGATGGCGATGCCATTATCGCCGGCGGCGGGCTGGATCCAGACATTGTCGAAGCCGGTCTCGCGCACGATGCGCCCATTGGCGACGCAATTGAGCGCCACGCCGCCGGCCAGGCACAGGTTCTTGGCGCCGGTCGTTTCGCGCAGCCAGCGCGCGCGGGCGAGCAGCACCTCCTCGGCATCATGCTGGACGCGCCAGGCCAGATCCTCCCAATGCCGCATGGAGGGGCTCGCCTCCCACTTGTCTGTTCCGTTCGGCATCCAGGGCTTGTTGAAGTCGGCGTCCCACTCTGGAACGCGTAGTTCGCCGTCCTTGAATTCGAGCAGCCGCTTGAAACTGTCGGGTCGGCCATAGGGCGCCAGCCCCATCACTTCGCCGCACTTGTTCCAGTCGGCGAAAATGTAGCTCGACACGCGGCTGTAAACGGCGCCGAGGCCGTCCATGTTGAAGAACTCGTCGCTGAGAAGTCCGCGGCAAGGCTGCAGCCATACCTTCTTCAGCGGCTCGAGTTCGCTGCCTTTGAACCGGTAATAGCTTTCGGATTCGCGGGCGAGCGGATTGACGCCCTCGGTGAGTTGACCCGGCTCCTTGATGTCGGATGCGTAGCTGCCGACGCCATCCACGACCATGACCACGCCCTCGTCGAACGGACAGGCGGCGAACGCGCTGTAGGCGTGGGCGAGATGGTGCGAGACCGTCATCACCTTGTTCGATTTCGACAGATAGAGCGGGCTCTTGGCCACCTGATCGCGTTCGCGATCGGCAATGTCGCCCTGGTAGATCATGCGGACTTCCAGGTCCTCGACCGGAAGGACGTAGCAATTGCGCACCACCAGATCGAGGTCGTCGAGCGTAATGCCCTCGGCTTTCAGTAAGTAATCGACCACTTCCTGGAAAAAGCCGCCGGCGTGCTTTTGCCGCGTTATCCGCTCCTTCTCGATCGCATAGGCGATTTCGCCGTCGCGCAGCAGGCAGGCGCTGACGTCGTGGTCGTAGGCGTTGATTCCGAGTATGTAAGTGTGGTTCTTGGGCATTGGCTTCTGTTCACTCCGGGTCGGCTCCTATAGCACGGCTGCGGCGCTGCCGATAAGCTGTCCCGCCTCGGTCATAGGGCGCACCACGACATGAAAGCGGTGAAGCGGATTGTCGCCGATCGTTGCTGCGGTGTGATCATCGATCTCCAGGGTTTCTTCCTGTCGCAGGTGGACAAGCGGCTCGGCGCCAAAATCAAGACCAACACCGGCAACCTCGTCCGCCTGCTCAATTATTTTCAAATCCCGATCGTCGTGACGCTCGAACGGCCGGTCGATTTCAAGGGCTTTCTGCCGAAAGAGATCGGCAAACATCTGACCGATCGCGCGCAGACTTTTGAGAAAAACTTTTTCGACTTGTGCAAGGACACGAAGATAAAGGCCCACCTTGCGCGTCTGAAGAAACGCCAGGCGATCGTGGCTGGCTGCGAAACCGACGTCTGCGTGCTGCAATCGTGCCTCGGTCTTCTCGACCTCGGCTATGAGGTCTTCGTGATCGAGGAGTTGATATTTTCGTCGTCGCGCAATGTCGATGCGGCGATCGCGCGCATCAAAGCCGAAGGCGTCGTTTTCTCGACCTTCAAGAGCCTCTACTACGAACTGATCGAAGCGGTCGACGGCGGCCGCCATGGCGAGAAAATGCTCGAGACCTTCGGCCCCTTCCCCGACGACCTTCCCGACACGGCGATTTGATAAGCCAAGTCGCCGTCAGATCGCCAGGGCGCTGCGCGGGCCGCGCAGGATCGCCGCAATGAAATGCGCGCGCTCGTCGGAGAGATTAAGCCCGCGCGGCTCCAGCACGTAACGCGCCAGGAAAAAGCCGGTGAGCGCAAAGCCGTCGGCAAGGTCGCGCACGCCGGACTCCGCAGACGGATCGCGCAGGAAGGCCGGCAGGCGCAGCATCTTATCGGCCCAGGGTTCGCCGGCGTCGCGCGAAACCGCCCGTCCCGATTTCGGCGAGACATAGATCAGATCGGCCCGCGTGCCGGTCGAGGCGCATTGCTCGAGATCGAGGCCGAAGCCGAGTTCCGACAGAAGCTGCAATTCGAAACGCACCGCCAACGGCGCCGCCAGCACCGGGTATTCGAGCCGGTCGAGAACCTCTTCGAACACCGAATAAAGGCCCGCATGCGGGTCGCGCTCGGGCAAAAGCCGCATCAGCGCCGCCAGATGGCTGACGCCATAGATCGCGTGCGAGCTGCCAAAAAAGTCCGACGCGCGCTGGCGCATCGGCTCTATCGTGTAATTGCCGAGATGCTCGTCGAGCCGCGCCCGCCAGTTCGCGCTCACGGAATTGCCGACCTGCAGCACCGGCTTCATGCGCGAACCGAAAGCGCCGCGCACCATCCCGAGATGGCGGCCATGCGCGCACGTCATCAATTCGAGGATGCCGCTGGCCTCCCCATGGCGCTTGACGCCAAGCACGATGCCTTCATCGGTCCATTGCATGCAGACTGCATACCCCCAGAATCGGGGAAAAGCACGGCGGCCGACGGGTTATTCCTTCGGAAACTCCAGCCCCATGGCCCGGTAGCGCTCCGGATCGTCACCCCAGCCCTCGCGCACTTTGACGAACAGGAACAAGTGCACTTTGTGCTCGACGATCTCGGCGATTTCCCGCCGCGCCAATTCGCCGATCGACTTGAGGGTCTGGCCGCCTTTACCGATCACGATCTTGCGCTGGCTCTCGCGCTCCACATAGATCGTCTGCTCGATCCGGACATCGCCGCCGCGCAGTTCCTTCCACGTCTCGGTCTCGACCGTGGAATGGTAGGGCAATTCCTGGTGCAGCCGCTCGAACAGTTTCTCGCGCGTGATCTCCGCCGCCAATTGCCGCATCGGAGCGTCCGACATCTGCTCGGGCGGATAAAGCCA
Organism: uncultured Alphaproteobacteria bacterium; assembly: GCA_963786025.1. Lineage (GTDB taxonomy): Bacteria > Pseudomonadota > Alphaproteobacteria > Rhizobiales > Xanthobacteraceae > Pseudolabrys. Next base: position 150,537 of record CAWAXK010000009.1, on the reverse strand, counting down.
CGGGCTCGGCGGCATGCGCTCGGCGAGCCATGCCTTGAGATCGGCGACGCCGTCGCCGGTCAAGGCGGAAATCATGAAGGTCGAATCGAACTTGGCCTTTTCATTGGCGATCTTGGTCAGCAACAGCAACGTGTCGCGCGGCACCAGATCGATCTTGTTGAGGATCAGGATTTTCATCGGCTTCACATCGGCGAGACGCGCCAGCAGCGCCTCCGCCTCTTCGTCGATACCCTTGCGCGCATCGATCAAGACGCCGACCAGATCGGCCTCGTGCGCGCCGCTCCAGGCCGTCGTCACCATGGCGCGGTCGAGCCGCCGCTTGGGGGCGAAAATCCCCGGCGTATCGACGAAGATAAGCTGCGACTTTCCTGCCAGCGTGATGCCGCGGATCAACGCCCGCGTGGTCTGCACCTTGTGCGAGACGATGGTGACCTTGGAGCCGACCAGCGCGTTGAGCAGCGTCGACTTGCCGGCATTGGGCGCGCCGATCAGCGCGACGAAGCCGCAGCGCGTGTCGCTTCCTGGTTTGGCGTCGTCAATCATCAAGCTTGTCCGCCGCGACCCCGACGCGCGTCAGCATGGCGGCAGCGGCGGCCTGTTCGGCCGCCCGTTTCGACGAGCCCATGCCTTCGGCCGGCGGCCGGTCGGGCAGCACGACGGCGACGCGGAATTTGGGGTCGTGATGCGGACCGGTACGCGCCGTTTCCCGGTAGACCGGCGTCGGCAGTCCGCGCGCCTGTGCCCATTCCTGCAGCATGGTCTTGGGATCGCGCAACGGGCGCAGCGGCTTGAGCATGCGCTCCTTCCAGAACCGTGCGATCACCTCGTCGGCCGCCTGATAGCCGCCGTCGGTGAATACCGCCCCGACCAGCGCCTCGCAGGCGTCCGCCAGGATGGTGCTGCGCAAGCGCCCGCCGGCGTGCGATTCCGAATTGCCGAGCTTGAGCGCGGGCCCAAGATCCATCGCGCGGGCGACCTCCGCGCAGGTTTCCTTGCGCACCAGATCGGCGAGCCGGCGCGATAATTCGCCCTCGTTCGCCTTCGGGAATGCCCGATAAAGCATGTCGGAAATCACCAGACCGAGTACGTGGTCGCCGAGAAATTCCAGGCGCTGGTAGCTATTGGCGCGGGTGGCGCCGCCGGCAAGCGCGGAAATATGCGTAACCGCGCGCTCAAGCAGCGCCTTATCGACGAACTTGTAGCCGATCCGCTCCTCGAGCGCCGCTCTGTCCTTGGCCTTACGGCTCATCGCACGATCGTGAACAGTCTGTTCCAGCGCACCGACACCGGCCAACGCCAGAATTCCCAGGCGCGCTCGCCCTCATAGACCGAGAAGAAGATGATCTGCGCTTTGCCGATGATATTCTCGAATGGCACCATACCGACTTGGCTGAAGCGGCTGTCGGTCGAATTGTCGCGGTTGTCGCCCATCATGAAATAATGGCCGGGCGGCACGGTGTAGACCTGGGTGTTGTCGGCAAAGCCGTTGTCGACCAGGTCGAGCGTGTAGAAGCTCACGCCGTTGTCCAGCGTATCCTTCCAGCGCTTGACCGGCGCGGCGGGCGGGCCGCCCTCTTCGGCTTCGACGAACGGCGGCGCCGGCTCGTGCTTGACCCCGACGCCGTTGATGAAGACTTGGCCGTCTTTCACCTGGATCTTATCGCCCGGCAACCCGATCACGCGTTTGATGTAATCGGTCGAGGTATCCCTCGGCAGGCGAAACACCACCACGTCGCCGCGTTGCGGCAGCCAGCCGTCCGGAATGCGCCCGGAAAACAAGGGCGGCGACAAAGGCAGCGAGAAGTGGCTGTAGCCATAACTGTATTTCGACACGAACAGATAATCGCCGACCAGCAGCGTCGCCTTCATCGAGCCGGAGGGGATATTGAAGGGCTGAAACAGGAATGTGCGGATCACCAGGGCGATGATCAACGCGTGGACAACCACGCGGATTGTCTCGCCAATGCCGCCTTCTTTTCGTTTTGTTCCGGATGTCACGCTCATCGGCCTCTTGTCCCGCCACTAACGGCGTCGTGCCCCGGCGACCTTGTAGCGGCTGCCACCTTTGGGCGCAATCAAGAACGCCGCCGCCGGTGCATAAGCACTTGGTTGGATTGCGGTTATTCGCCTCAGGCCGATGTTCGTGGCAACGCGGAAATAATGACAATGGCCTGCGCGCTCGGGCCTTCATCGGTGAGCGAAACGTCGATTTGGGCGTCGTAGCCGGCCGGCGTGATCGCCTGCAGCCGTTTGAGCGCGCCGCCGGTCAATTTCATGGTGGGGCGCCCCGAAGGCAGATTGACCACGCCCATGTCGCGCCAGAACACGCCGTTGCGGAAGCCGGTGCCGAGCGCCTTGGAGCAGGCTTCCTTGGCGGCGAAGCGCTTGGCGTAAGTTTCAACCCGATTGGCGCGCTTTTCCGCTTTGGCGCGTTCGGCGGCGGTGAAAATGCGCCCGAGAAAGCGCTCGCCGTAGCGATCGATGCTGCGCGCGATGCGCCGCACGTCGACCAGATCCGAGCCGAGCCCGATGATCATGGGGATTGTGTCGCTTTGCGGCCGCGATCCATCGCCGCGCGCATGAACTGTACGGTGTCGGCCAGCCCCTCGAACACCGATTCACCGATCAGGAAATGGCCGATATTGAGCTCGACGATCTGCGGCAGCGCCGCGATGGTCTCCGCGCTGGCGTAGTCGAGCCCGTGGCCGGCATGGACTTCGAGGCCCAGGCTCTTGGCCAGCAGCGCGCCGGCGCGGATGAGCTGCCATTCGGCATCAGCCTCGGCCGCCCGGTTCTCGGTCAGCGCGTCGCACCAGGCGCCGGTGTGCAGCTCGACCACGGGCGCGCCCAATTCGACCGCCGCCTCGATCTGCGCCGGCGCCGCCCCGATGAACAGCGAGACCCGGATGCCGGCGTGCTTGAGCGCATGCACCACCGGCTTGAGTTGCGCACGCTGCCTGACGGCGTCGAGCCCGCCTTCGGTGGTGCGCTCGGTGCGCTTTTCCGGCACCAGGCACACGGCGTGCGGCTGCGTCTTAAGCGCGATCGCGGTCATCTCGTCGGTCGCCGCCATTTCGAAATTGAGCGGCTTGTCGATTTCCGCTTTGAGCCGCGCAATATCATCGTCGCGGATGTGACGGCGGTCTTCGCGCAAATGCGCGGTGATGCCGTCGGCGCCGGCAGCGATGGCAAGCTTGGCCGCGCGCACCGGATCGGGGTGACGCCCGCCGCGCGCGTTGCGGATGGTGGCGACGTGGTCGACATTGACGCCGAGACGGAGGGGCTCGAGCTTCATTTAACCGTTCACCCGCTCCGCCTTCGCCACCACCGGCTTGGCGCGCAACTGCGCAATGATGGCGGTGAGATGCTTGAGGTCATAGACCTCGAGATCGATCAACACGTCGGTGAAGTCCGGCGCCCGCCGCGTCATGCGGATATTGTCGATATTGCCGTCGTGCTCGGCAATCACTTGCGCGATCTGGGCGAGCGAGCCGGGCTCGTTCACCGATTGTACCGCGATACGCGCCGGGAAACGCCGCGGCGTGTTTTCCTCCGCATCCCAGCGCACGTCCAGCCAGCGCTCCGGCGTGTCCTCGAACTCGCTCAAGGCGTGCGACTGGATCGGGTAGATGGTGATCCCCTCGCCCGGGTTGAGGATGCCGACGATGCGGTCGCCCGGCACCGCGCCGCCTTCCGGCGCGAACCGTACCGGCAGGTCGCTATTGATGCCGCGGATTGGAATCGCCGGTCCGGTCGTGCCTGCGCTCGGCACCTTGAACTTGACCGAGGTGAGCTTCTTGAGCCCGAACCAGCCGCTCTCCGATTTCGGCTTCACCGCCATGGCGGCCGCGCGCTCTTCCTTGTAATCGGGATACATCGCGCGGGCGACGTCGGAAGCTTTCAATTCGCTGCGCCCGACCGCCGCCATCACGTCTTCAATCGACGCGCGCGCCAGCCGCGGCAGCGCACCGGTGAGCTTTTCGTCCGAGTAGACGATCTTGGCGCGCTGGAACAGCCGCTCAACGATGCGGCGGCCAAGCCCGGTATATTGCGTGCGCACCGCCGTGCGCGTGGCGCGCCGGATCGCGGCGCGCGCCTTGCCGGTGACGACGATCGATTCCCAGGCGGCCGGCGGCGCCGACTGCGCCTTCGAGGTGATGATCTCGACCTCGTCGCCATTGCCGAGTTCCGACGTCAACGGCGAGATCTTGCCGTTGATTTTGCAGCCGACCGTGGCATTGCCGATATCGGTGTGCACCGCATAGGCGAAATCGATCGGCGTCGCCTTGCGTGGCAGCGCGATCAGCTTGCCCTTGGGCGTGAAGCAGAACACCTGGTCGTGGAACAGTTCGAGCTTGGTGTGCTCGAGGAATTCCTCCGGGTTGGAGCCCTCGGCCAACAATTCGATCGTCCGCCGCAGCCAGGCATAGGCGGTCGATTCACGCGACAGCAGTTCGGTCGGCGAGCCGGCGCTGTCTTTGTAGAGCGCGTGCGCGGCGATGCCGTATTCGGCGATCTCGTGCATTTCGGTCGTGCGGATCTGCAGCTCGACGCGCTGCTGGCCGGGTCCGATCACCGTGGTGTGGATGGAGCGGTAGTCGTTGCGCTTGGGCGTCGAGACGTAATCCTTGAAGCGCCCCGGCACCATCGGCCACGTGGTGTGAACGATGCCGAGCGCCTGGTAGCAATCGGCGACCGTGGCGACGATGACGCGGAACCCGAAAATATCGGAAAGCTGCTCGAAGCCGACCGACTTGCGCTCCATTTTGCGCCAAATCGAATAGGTGCGCTTGCGGCGGCCCGCCACCCGCGCGGTGATGCCGCGATCGGCCAATTTGCGGGTGAGCTGTTCCTCGATTTGCGCGATCAAATGCTTGTTGCGCTCGGCCAATTCCTCGAGCCGAGCATTCACGACCCGATAGGCGTCCGGATAGAGCTCGCGGAACGCCAGATCGTCGAGCTCCTCGCGCATCTCATGCATGCCCATGCGGCCTGCAAGCGGCGCGTAGATCTCCAGCGTCTCCTCGGCGGCGCGGCGGCGCGCCTCGACCGGCATGTAGTCGAGCGTGCGCATGTTGTGCAGCCGGTCGGCAAGCTTCACCAGCAGGACGCGCACGTCCTCGGCGATCGCCAAGAGCAGCTTGCGCAGGTTCTCCGCCTGCTTGGCTTCCTTGGTGACCAGATCGAGTTTCTTCAGCTTGGTCAGCCCGTCGACCAGGGTGCCGATGTCGGGCCCGAACAAAGTGTCGATCTCGGCGCGGGTGGTTGCGGTATCCTCAATCGTGTCATGCAAAAGCGCGGCGGCAATGGTGGCGTCGTCGAGTTTGAGGTCGGTGAGGATGGCCGCCACTTCGAGCGGATGGGAAAAATACGGGTCGCCCGAGGCGCGCCGCTGCTCGCCATGCGCCTTCATGGCGTAAACATAGGCGCGATTGAGCAGCGCTTCGTTCGTCTTGGGATTGTAGCGGCGGACCCGATCAATCAGATCCAACTGCCGCATCATCGGCGGCTTTTTGGATTGCGCCGGCTTTTCAATAGTTTGTGCGGGCGCGACGGCCCGTTCCAGCGGCGCCCTGATCGGCGACTGCTTCTGCATCCGTGGTAAATCTGAGCGCGCGCGCGCCATTCTCGTGCCTCGCGGCCGCCGAATCCGAATGGAAAACGCTGCCGGCGCCCGTTTCTATCATAGATATCACGGCATTTCGCTGGCGCCGCAAGGGTTTGCCGCTCTGGTTGATGAAAAACCAACGGCCCGGCGCAAGCGCCGGGCCGTTATGTAAAATTTATGTCGAAGCGGCGGCAAATTGCCTATTCGGCGTCCTCTTCCGGCACTTCTTCCGGCGGCGTCAGGCCTTCGAGGCCCTTGAGCAGCTCTTCTTCGGTCATGCGCTCGGAGGTAACTTCGGTGTCGTCGGAATCGACCGATGCGCCGGCGCCGGCGCCGATCAGCGGCACTTCCGGCTCCGGTTCGTCGACCTCGACGTATTTCTGCAAGGAGTGGATCAGATCTTCCTTGAGATCGCCGGGGGATACCGTCGTTTCCGCGATCTCGCGCAGCGCGACAACCGGATTCTTGTCGTTGTCGCGGTCAAGCGTAATCTGCGACCCCGACGAGATCATGCGCGCCCGGTGGCTGGCCAGCAGCACCAGATCGAAGCGGTTCTCAACCTTGTCGATGCAATCTTCTACGGTGACACGGGCCATCGGCTCGTCACTCCTTTGAATGGAACTTTGTCCTGAATTCGCCCGTTAGGTAGACTGTACGGGCTCAAAATTCAAGTATTTTTGTCTTGGTTTAGCCGCAAGCCTCTGATACCGAAACCGTCGCAAGCAGGCCGACCGAACAGATATTAACGGCAACGGCGTGATTGCGTAGGCGGCCTGCTGAATTGATCGAAGGTGCCTTCAATCGTTCTGTAAACGCCGGTTCAGGGCAGTGCGTCGCGCTATTCTCGCGCGTTAGGCGCACGCTGAATCGGGAGATTTGGCTTGTATTGCGAGGATCGTGAGAGACAAATCATGACAGTACCCGGTGAAAAAATCGCGTTGTTCATCGATGGAGCAAATCTTTACGCCACCGCCAAATCCCTCGGCTTCGACATCGACTACAAGAAGCTGCTGCGCGAATTCCAGTCGCGCGGATATCTCTTACGCGCCTTCTATTACACCGCCGTCATCGAGGATCAGGAATACTCCTCGATCCGCCCGCTGATCGATTGGCTCGACTACAACGGCTATTCGGTCGTCACCAAAGCGACCAAGGAATTCGTCGACCAGACCGGGCGCCGCAAGGTCAAGGGCAACATGGACATCGAACTCGCGGTCGACGCCATGGAGATCGCCGGCACGATCGACCACATGGTGCTGTTCTCCGGCGACGGCGATTTCCGCTCGCTGGTGGAGGCGGTACAGCGCAAGGGCGTGCGCGTGACCGTGATATCGACCGTCACCACCCAGCCGCCGATGGTGGCCGACGAATTGCGCCGCCAGGCCGACATCTTCACTGACATCGTCACGCTGCAAGGCAAGATCGGGCGCGATCCGTCCGAGCGCGCCGCGCGGCCGCCGCGCGACGATCGCGGCGAAGCGCCGGGCCATACGCCGCAATTCCTGCAGCGTCCGCCGGTGCCGCAGCGCGCCGGAGCACCCGCCGGCGGCGATGGCGAAGACGACGAATTCGACCTCGAATAAGACCATGCCGGACGACGGCAAGCCCGGGCGTGACTGTGCGCGCTGCCCGCGGCTTGCCGCGTTCCGAAAGAAATGGCGCGCGAGCGAGCCGGAATGGTTCAACGCGCCGGTCCCCTCCTTCGGGCCGCTCGATGCGCGCGTTCTGATCGTCGGCTTGGCGCCCGGCCTGCAGGGCGCCAACCGCACCGGCCGCCCGTTCACCGGCGATTACGCCGGCGTGTTGCTCTACGACACGCTGTCGCGCTACCGCTTCGCACGCGGCCAATACGGCGCGCATCCCGACGATGGGTTGGAACTGAGCGACGCCCGCATCACCAATGCGGTGCGCTGCGTGCCGCCGGAAAACAAACCGACGACCGTGGAGATCGCCACCTGCCGCGATTTCCTCAAAGCCGCCATCGCGGAAATGCCAAACCTCAAGATCGTCGTCGCGCTCGGGCGCATCGCGCATGACAGCGCGGTGACCGCCTTGGGCGCCAAGAAGTCGGCAACGCCGTTCAAGCATGGCGGCAAGCACGCACTCGGCGGCCTGACGCTTTTCAGCAGCTATCATTGCTCCCGTTACAACACCAATACCGGCGTACTGACGCCCGAGATGTTCCGCGAGATCTTTGCCGCCGTTCGCGCCGAACTCGGGTAATCAATTCAAATTGCGGCAATGGCTGAATGGACGCGCGCCGGAAGCCAAGCCCCGCGCCGCCGCGATGGCCGTCCGCGGCGTCCGGCCGCCGCCATTTAAAATTTGAAAATTCGTCTTTCGAATCTTTTTTTACTCAAACCGGCTTCGCTTGATTCAAGAGTTCAAAATAAGCCGCCCCTAAGGATGGGTCCCCAACAGGTTACCTTTGCCTATTCAGGGGGTTTACGATGGATCAAACGACGCAGCTATCTGCGCCCGCGGAAGTTCTTTCGTTCCCGCAAATGGCGCGGATCGACCAACAGTTGTTCGAGACCGTTCTGAACAACATGTCGCAGGGTGTGCTGCTCTTCGATTCGGAAACACGATTAATTTTTTGCAATCAGCGCTACCTCGAAATGTACGGATTATTGCCGGAAACCGCGCGGCCGGGACGCCACCTGCGCGACCTGCTGGTGCAGCGCATTCAGACCGGAACTTTTGCCGACGACCCCGACGAGTACATTGCTCGGCTGAGAGAAGGCATCGCCGCGGGCGAGTGCTTTAGTCATACCGTCCAATTGGGCGACGGCCGGGCTTTCTCGGTCGTGAGCAAGCCGATTGCCGGCGGTGGATGGCTGGCGACCCACGAGGACGTCACCGAGCGGCTGCGCTCCGATGGGCGCATTGCGCATATGGCGCGCCACGACGCATTGACCGACCTGCCCAACCGCGTCCTGCTGCGGGAACGGCTGGAACACGAACTCAAGCGCGTCAAACGCGGCGAATGCCTGGCGGTCCTTTGCCTCGATCTCGATCAGTTCAAAGGCATCAACGATGCGCTTGGACACCCGATCGGCGACGAATTGCTGAAATTGGTAGCCGACCGTCTGCGCGGCTGCACGCGGGAGCCCGATACGGTCGCCCGTCTCGGCGGCGACGAGTTCGCCATCATCATGACCCAGATGCAGCAGCCGACCGACGCGGCATCGCTTTCCAAGCGCATCCGCGATTCGATCATCAAGCCCTATCAAATCGAGGGCCACCAGATCGTCACCGACATCAGCATCGGCATTTCCGTCGCGCCCTTCGACGCGCAGGACGCCGACCCGCTTATGAGAAATGCCGATATGGCGCTCTATGGCGCCAAGGCCGACGGGCGCGGGACCTACCGGTTCTTCGAGCCGGAGATGAACACCCGCATGAAGGCCCGGCGCGAACTGGAAATGGATCTGCGCAAGGCGCTGGTCAGCAAAGAATTCGAGCTGCACTATCAACCGCTCGTCAACCTTGAATCGAACGATGTCAACGCCTTCGAGGCGCTGCTGCGCTGGAACCATCCGCGGCGCGGCCTCATTTCACCGGCGGATTTCATCCCGGTCGCCGAAGAGACGGGTCTGATCGTGCCGCTCGGCGAATGGGTGCTCAAAGCTGCATGCTACGAGGCGGTCGATTGGCCCGATCACATCAAGGTCGCCGTCAATCTTTCGCCCGCCCAGTTGAACAACCGCAATCTGCTCAACGTGGTGATTGGCGCGCTGGCGGAATCCGGCATGCCGGCGAAACGGCTGCAACTGGAAATCACCGAAACGGTTCTGTTGCAGAATACCTTCGCGACCTTGGCGACGCTGCATGAGCTGCGCAAGCTCGGCGTGCAGATTGCGCTCGACGATTTCGGCACGGGCTATTCGTCGCTCAGCTACCTGCGCAGCTTTCCGTTCGACAAGATCAAGATCGACCGGTCGTTCATTCAGGATCTTTCCAACGGCACCGAACCGGTCGCCATCGTGCAGGCGGTGGCGAATTTGGCCCGATGCCTGAACATGACGTCGACCGCCGAGGGCGTCGAGACACAGCAGCAAATGGACATGCTGCAGTCGATGGGCTGCACCGAGATGCAGGGCTATCTCTTCAGCCGCGCGCGGCCGGCCAAAGAGATAAGGCAATTCTTCGGCCAGAATGCCGACCGCATCACCGGCGCGGCCTAGACCGGCTTTTGCAGCCAGGCGATCACTTCCTCGGCGTTCTTGTCGGGCGGGAACACCGGATAGAACGCTTTCGTGATCACCCCGTCGTCGATGACGAGCGCCATGCGCTTGAGCAGCGTCATGCCGTCGACGCTGAAGGTCGGCAGCTTGAGCGCGCGGCTGAAAGCGAGCTTGTCGTCCGACAGGATTGCGAACGGCAGATGCAGGCGGTTCGCCGCCTCCTGCTGATAGGCGGTGCCCTGCGTCGACAGCCCGTAAAGCTGCGCCACGCTCAGCCGCTGGAGCTCGCCGAAATGATCGCGGAAACCGCAGGATTGCGGCGTGCAGCCGCGCGCGCCCGGGATCGCGTCCCAGCCGGTCGGCAGGTCCTGCCCCGGTACGCCGGTGCGCGGATAGATATAGACCACCGTGCGGCCCTTGAGCTTCGCCAGGTTGACCGCTGCGCCCGCCGTGGCCGGCAGGGCGATGTCCGGCAGCTTCATGCCGGCGAGATGGCGCGCGGCGCCATCGTCCTGCGGCGCCGGAATATTGGGCGGCAGGAGGTTCGGATTATGGGTGCCCGGCGCTTCGGTCACGGCTTCGTTCCATAGCTCATGAATTCCATCAGCGAGCCGTCCGGATCGCGGAAATAGACGGAGGTGCCCTGCCCCTTGGCGCCAAAGCGCTGCAGCGGGCCGCGATGGATAGCCACGCCGTGCGCCTTGAGATGGGCGATCGCCCCTTCGATCGACCCGCGCCATTCGAAACACAGATCGGAATTGCCCGGCTGCACCGGCAGACGCGCCACCTCCGCCGGATTGACGCCCGGACCATGGACGTTGAGCTGCTTGTCGCCGAAGCGATAGGCAAAGCCCACGGGCCGCGCCACCAGCTCGGCGCCCATCACCTCGCTATAGAACTTGTTGGAGCGCTCCCAATCCGAGACATGGATGACGCAATGATCGAGAGTCGTGGGCACTGCCATGGCACTAAACTCCAAGGGTTTTTCCAACGCGCGTCGCCACTTCCCGCCGCTCCTCGCTCAGCTTGGCAAGACGCGCCTTTACCGTTTCGAGGATCGCCGGCGCGGCCGTCCGCGGCGAACCGGAATTGAAGGGCGGCGCCGGATCGTATTCGATGCCGAGCTGGATTTCGCGCGCCACCTGCTCGCCCTCGAGGATGGCGGCAAGCGCAAGCGCGAAATCGATGCCGGAGGTGACGCCGGCGCCGGTGACGATATTGCCGTCCACCACCACCTTTTCGTGCACCGGGATGGCGCCGAGCAGCTTGAGATGCTCGACCGCCGCCCAATGGCAGGTAGCGCGCTTGCCCTTGAGCAGGCCGGCGGCGGCGAGCACGAGCGAGCCGGTGCAGACCGAGGTGACGTATTTCGCCGTAGCCGCCTGCCGGCGCAGGAAATCGAGCGCCTCGGCGTCTTCCATGAGGTCCTGCTGGCCCGGGCCGCCCGGCACCATCACCACGTCGAGCGGCGGGCAGCCGGCATAGGTCACGGTCGGCACGATTCTCATGCCGCGGTCGGTCTTCACCGGATCGAGACTGCGCGCGACCAGTTCGACCACGGTGTCCGGCAGCCGCGCCAGCACCTCATAAGGCCCGGTCATGTCGAGCTGGGTCATGCGCGGGAAAATCAGCATGCCGATGCGGCGCTGGCCTGCCATCTTGCTACCCCTTGTCCCGCATCAGCCGGCCGCGCTCGCGCTCCCAGGAGCGCTTCTTTTCCGTCTCGCGCTTGTCATGCAGCTTCTTGCCGCGCGCCAGCGCGATCTCGATCTTGGCCCGCCCCTTGTCGTTGAAGTAGATCTTGAGCGGCACGATGGTCATGCCCTCGCGTTCGACTGCGCCGGCGAGCTTGTTGATCTGGCGCGCGTGCAGCAGCAATTTGCGCGGCCGCTTGGGCAGATGATTGAAGCGCGCCGCCTGCAGATATTCCGGAATATTGGAATTGATCAGCCAGATCTCGCCGCCGCGCGCGTCGGCGTAGGATTCCGCGATGGTGGCCTTGCCGGCGCGCAGCGATTTGACCTCGCTGCCGGTAAGCGCAATGCCGGCCTCGTAGACCTCGCCGATCTCGTAGTTGAAGCGCGCCTTGCGGTTGTCGGCGACGACTTTGAACTTAAGGGCAGGTTTGCTGGCCATGGCGGCAATCGATCAAATGCGCAGGTTCCGGTCAACCGCCGCTTGCGCGACGCGCGGCCGGCCGACAAGATCGCTGCAAATAACGAAAATAAAGCGTCGGGGAGGCGTCCATGTCGAAAACTCCATTAATCCCGCTTTTATCGGCCGCGCTGGTGTGTTGCGCCGCCACAGCCTTTGGCCAGGGGCCGCCGCAGAGCTTCCCAGACGGACCCGGCAAAGCCACCATCGTCGCCGTGTGCGGCGGCTGCCACGCCATCAACCGGTTGCGCGCCGGCTACACGCCGGCGGGCTGGATCATGATCCAGAGCATGATGGAGAACATGGGTGCGCCGGTCGCGCCCGAAGAGTGGCCTGCGGTCGTCACCTACCTGATGAAGAACTTCCCCGAGAAACCGCGCCCGCCGGCGGCCATCATTGCCGGCCCCGTTCAGGCGAGCATCCGGCTGTGGGACGTCCCCACCCTCGGTTCGCGTCCGCATGATCCGCTCGCAACCAAGGACGGCGCGATCTGGTGGGCCGGACAGCTTTCCAACAAGCTCGGACGCATCGATCCCAAAACCGGCGCCGTCAAGGAATACACGCTCAAGACGCCGCACAGCGGACCGCACGGCCTCAAGGAGGACAAGGCCGGCAACATCTGGTTCACCGGCAATGTCGGCGGCTTCATCGGCAAGCTCGAGCCCAAGACCGGGCTAGTCACCGAATACGACCTGCACAATCCGGCGGCCAAGGATCCGCACACCCTCGTATTCGACCACGACGGCATCCTGTGGTTCACGGTGCAGCAGGCCAACATGGTCGGCCGGCTCGATCCCAAAACGGGCGCGGTGAAGCTCGTCACCTCGCCGACGCCGAAGTCGCGGCCCTACGGCATGGCGGTGAATTCCAAGAACGTCGTGCACTTTGTCGAGTTCGGCGCCAACAAGATCGCCACCATCGACGCCAAGACCATGGCAATCAAGGAATTCACCTTGCCCAACCCCGGCGCGCGCCCGCGCCGCATCGCCATCTCGCCGGACGACATTGTCTGGTACACGGATTTCGCGCGCGGTTTCCTCGGCCGTCTCGACCCCGCCACCGGCAAGGTCACCGAGTGGCCGTCGCCCAGCGGGCCGAAATCGGAGCCCTATGGCATCGTCTTCGCCAAAGGCGCGCTTTGGTACAACGAATCCTTCGCCAAGCCGAACACGATCGTGCGCTATGATCCCAAGACGGAAAAATTCCAGACCTGGGCGATCCCCGGCGGCGGCGACATCGTGCGCAATATGGATGTAACGCCGGACGGCAATCCGGTGACCGCCAACAGCCTGGTCAATCAAGTGGGGCTGGTCGAGATCAAATAGCGGCGGCTTCGTCATGGCCGGGCATAGCCGTTCGAAGAACGGCGTTCTTTCAGAACGCCTATGTCCCGGCCATCCACGTCTTTACACGAACAGAAAATAAGACGCGGATGCCCGCGACAAGCGCGGGCATGACGCTTCGGGTTGGGTCGCGCGTCAGCGCTGCTGTTTCAGCAGATCGCGGATTTCGGTCAGCAGTTCTTCCTGCTTCGACGGCGGCGCGGGCTTGGCTTCTTCCTTACTCATCAGCCGGGTCATCGCCCGGATCACCAAAAACAGCACAAAAGCGATGATGACAAAGTTAATCGTGACGGTGAGGAAATGCCCCCAAGCCATTACAGCACCTTGCTTTTGTGCCTCAACTAGGGTGGCCGCTGTGACCTTGGACGAGAGCGGCAGGAAGTAGTTCGAGAAGTCGAGGCCGCCGGTTACGGCGCCGACCACCGGCATAATGAGGTCGCCGACCAGCGCGCTCACAATGGCACCGAAGGCCGCGCCGATGATCACGCCGACGGCAAGATCGACCACATTGCCGCGCAGCGCGAACTTCTTGAAGTCCTCGAGCATGCTCTGCCCCCCGGTTCTGATGATGGAAATCCAAAAACCGTGGCGCGCGCTGGTTAGTTGATCAGCCCGGCGTGCACCATGGCTTCGCGCACCGCGATTTGCGCCTTTTCGCTCGCCGGCACCATCGGCAGCCGCACGCTATTGGCGCATTTGCCGATCAGCGACATGGCATATTTGATCGGCGCCGGGCTGGTCTCGACGAACAGATTGATATGCAGCGGCGCCAGCTTGTCCTGCAGCTTGAGCGCGGTCTTATAGTCGCCCTTCAGGCACGCACTCTGGAATTCGGCGCACAGCCGCGGTGCCACGTTCGAGGTCACCGAGATGCAGCCATGGCCGCCATGCGCCATGAAGCCGAGCGCGGTGATGTCCTCGCCCGACATCTGATTGAAATCCTCGCCCATGGCCGCGCGCTGCTGCGACACGCGCGACATATTGGCGGTGGCGTCCTTGACGCCGGAGATGTTCTTGAGCTCGTAAAGCCGCTTCATGGTGTCGACCGACATGTCGACGATCGAGCGGCCCGGAATGTTGTAGATGATGATCGGAATGCCGATGGCGTCGTTGATCGCCTTGTAATGCTGATACAGCCCTTCCTGGGTCGGCTTGTTGTAATAGGGCGTCACGATCAGCACTCCGTCGGCGCCTGCCTTCTCGGCGTGCTTCGACAGTTCGACCGCTTCCGCGGTCGAATTGGAGCCCGCTCCGGCAATCACCGGCACCCGGCCGTCGACCTGCTCGACGCACCACTCCACCACCTGCTTGTGCTCGTCATGCGACAGCGTCGGGCTCTCGCCCGTGGTGCCGACCGGCACCAGCCCGTTGGTGCCCTCGGCGATCTGCCAATCCACCAAATCGCGGAACGCCTTTTCGTCGAGCGCGCCGTTTTTGAACGGCGTGACCAGCGCGGTGAACGAACCTCGGAAACTCGTCTTGGCGGTCATGGTGTGTTCCTTGGCACGACTTCTCCACAGGGGTTCTCGGCGGCAGCCCCATAGATATCGGGTCGCCGCCGCCGATGAAAGCCCTCCCATCAAATAGGTCCATGAATTGCCTTGATAAACAGGGTCCCGCCCCGTTTTTGCCCGGCTTGCGGCCTAGCCTGCGGCGGACCGGATTTAGGCTATCCCTGCGGCGACGATATTGGCCTAATGGGGAGGATACCGGGCACCGCCTTTGAGTTGGCGCTTTGGAACCGGAAAACGGCCGGGCAAGGGATTGAATGAACGGGACTAAACGGACCCGCCGGGCGCTCGCCCTGGCGTTTGCGGCAGTCGGCGCGTTCGGCGTCCATTTCGCCATGGCCGCGCCCAAGAAAATTCCCGCGCCGCACCCCAAAAAACCGGCAATCCAGGCCGCCGCCAAACCGAGCGTCAAGCCTGCCGCGAAGCATCCGGCTAAACACGTGGCCGTCAAACACGCCGCCGTGCACGTCGTCCACAATGTGCCGATGCCGCCCAAGCGCCCCCTGCCCGCCGCCAGCAGCTTCCCGCACGGCGCCGTGGCACTGCGCGAACTGCCTGCCGCCAGACCCGCCACCCTCGGTCCGGCGGTGCGGCCGGCGGCGCCGGCCTTCGCCGTCGCGCCCAGCATAGCGACCTCGCCGGCCGACATTGCCGCGGTAAAACGCGTGATCGAAGACTCGCGCAAGGGCAAGCTGGCCGACGCCGACGCCGCCGAGAACAGCATCGGCGATCCGGTCGCCCGCAAGCTCGCCGAATGGATCGTTCTGCGCAGCGACACCACCAACCCGAGCTTTGCGCGCTACGCCGCCTTCGTGAACGCCAATCCGAGCTGGCCGCACGCCGCGCTGTTCCGCCGCCGCGCCGAGAACGCCTTGTGGAACGACAATCTCAGCGACGCCGAGGTGCTCGCCTTTTTCACCAACCATAAGCCGCGTACCGCCAAGGGCCGCTACATGCTGGCGCGCGCTTTGCTCGCCAAAGGCGACCGCGAAGGCGCCGCCGCGCTCGTGCGTTACGCCTGGCGCCACGAGGAATTAAGCGCCGACGCCGAGAGCAAGGTGCTGGCGATGTTCGGCGGCCTGCTCACGCGCGCCGACCACAAGGCGCGCATGGATCAGCGCTTCTATGCCGACGACATCGAGGCCGGCATGCGCGCCGCCAACCGCCTCGGCGGCGACGATCTGGCGATCGGGCGGGCCCGCGCGGCGGTGATCAAGCGGCTGAACAATGCCAAGGCGCTGCTCGACGCGGTGCCGGCGAGCGCGCGACAGGATCCAGGCTATATCTTTTCGCGCGTGCAATGGCTGCGCAAAGACAACAAGCTGGAAGAAGCCGGCAAGCTGATCCTCACCGTGCCGCAAAACCCGGCCGCGATGATCGATCCCGATCAGTGGTGGCAGGAACGGCGCATCCTGGTGCGCAAGCTGCTCGACGACGGCGATCCGCGCACCGCCTTTTACGTCGCGCGCGACGCCGCCCAGCCGGTGCGCGGCTATTTCCGTGCCGATCATTATTTCACCGCCGGCTGGATCGCGCTGCGCTTCCTGCACGACCCGAAGACCGCCGCCACGCTTTTCGCGCATATCGCCGACGGCTCCGTCAGTCCCTATGCGCTTTCGCGCGCCGGCTATTGGCAAGGCCGCGCCGCCGAGGCCATGGGCCAGCACGCACAGGCCAGGGCCTATTACGAAATGGCGGCGCGCTACACCGCGACCTATTACGGCCAGATTGCGCGGGGCCGCCTCGGGCTTACCGATCTCGGCCTGCGCGGCCCGCCCGTGTTCACGCCGGCCAAGCACGCCGAAATGCGCAATCTCGAGGTCGTACGCGCGGCCGAAATCCTCTACGCGCTCGACGAGCGCGATTTGCTGGCGTCGATCTATGCCGAGCTCGGCGAAAGCGGCACCGACGTCGCCGGCCTTTCGGCGCTCGCCGAACTCGCCGGCAAGCACGGCGACGGCCGCGCCATGCTGCTGCTCGGCGAAGGCGCCTACGGGCGCGGACTGCCGCTTGAATATTACGCCTATCCGACCGTCGGGCTGCCGTCCTACAAGCCGATCGCGCCGCCGATCACGCCGGCGGTGGCCTATTCGATCGCGCGTCAGGAGAGCCACTTCAGCCAGAAGGTTGTCTCCATCGCCCATGCCATGGGACTGATGCAGGTGACGCCGGCGGCGGCGATCGATACCGCCAAGAAGTTCAAGGCGGTCTATAACCGCGCCCGCCTATTGAGCGACCCGGTCTACAACATGCAGATGGGCGCGGCCGAGCTGTCCAACCTGCTCACCGGCTATAACGGCTCCTATATCCTCACCTTTGCCGGCTACAACGCCGGGCGCGGCCGCGTGCGGCAATGGATCGCGGCCTATGGCGACCCGCGCGACCCGAAAGTCGATCCGGTCGATTGGGTCGAGCGCATTCCGCTTTCCGAGACCCGCAATTACGTGGAGCGGATCATGGAGAACCTGCAGGTCTACCGCGCACGGTTCGGCGGCGGCAGCAAACTGATGATCGAGGCCGATCTCCGGCGCGGCGCGACGAATTGATATCTCATCGATGATCGGTCACCTTGCGCTGCCATGACAGGCATGACGACTTCCACCTTCATCTCCGCCCCCGACGGCCTCAAGCTGCACGCGCGCTGCCATGGCCGGCCTAGCGCGTCTGCGCTGCCGGTGGTCTGCCTGCCCGGCCTCGCGCGCACGGCGGCGGATTTCGACGCCTTAGCCGAGGCCCTGGCGGGCGACGCCAGCCATCCGCGCCGCGTCATCGCGCTCGATTACCGCGGCCGCGGCCAATCCGAATACGACCGCGACCCGGACAACTACAACTTCCAGGTCGAACTCGCCGACGTGCTCGCCGTCATCGCCGCGCTCGACGCGGCGCGGGCGATTTTCGTCGGCACCTCGCGCGGCGGCATCCTCACCATGCTGCTCGCCGCCGTGCGGCCGACGGCGATCGCCGGCGCCGTGCTCAACGATATCGGACCGGTGATCGAGCCGAAGGGCCTGATGCGGATCAAGGGCTATGTCGGCAAGCTGCCGCAGCCGCGCTCCTTCGAGGAAGGCGCCGAAATCCTGCGCCGCCTGTTCGACGCGCAATTCCCCAAACTCGGACCGCAGGATTGGCTCGCCAGCGCCCACCGCACCTTCCGCCAGGAAAACGGCGCCCTGGTGCCGACCTATGACGTCAAGCTCGCCAAGACGCTGGAAGGCGTCAATTTCGACAAGCCTTTCCCGCCTCTCTGGGCGCAATTCGACGCCCTCGCGCATTGCCCGGTGATGGTCATCCGCGGCGAAAATTCCGACATCCTGTCGCCCGCCACGGTCGAGGCGATGCAGGCGCGCCGCCCGACACTGGAGGCGATCGAGGTGCCCGACCAGGGCCATGCGCCGCTTTTGGCCGAAGCCGGCGTGATCGCGCGCATCGCGGATTTTGCCAATCGCTGCGAGCGTTGAACGTCGCTCGCGACGCGGCTCACTTATTGCAAACGCACTTGTTGCAAAAAAGAAACCCCCGGCAGTTTCCCGCCGGGGGCTGTTGTTCAAGCGAACTTCACCTTGATCAGACGATCAGGGATAGAAGTTGCGGTGCACGCGGAAGTGACCTAGCCAGTGCCACGTCTGCCACGGTCGTGGGCGCTGCCGAAGCCTTGACCGGCCGCTAGCAGACTGTGCCGGAAGCCGAGGCCGGTTTCCGTTCTGGTAAACACGTCAAGACCGATCTAGGTGTTGCTAGTCGAGGTTGTATTGCGTCCGCGAGCCAACATCCCAGTAGCTGAAGTCGTTGTCGCAGGACGGCAAGCGGTGATAGACGCCGCAGTGCCAGCGCAAGCGAGCGCGTTACGCGGTGCCGTTATATTTGAAGTCCGAATAGGAACCATACAACGACGTCTGCCACTTCTTGCTCCAGTAGTGCTCGTATGAGGCGGCGATGCCCCACGCGGTTGTCAGAGAGATACTGGTAGCTGTGCCGCCGGCTATGGTGCCGCCGTAGACGCCATCGGCCTGATAACCATAGCCGAATTCATTACCGTTCCAGCCACCATACGCCAATCCGCCAGCAGCCGGAACAGCGACGTAGCCAGTAGCGCCTTCAGTATAGTTGACCTGCGTCTGGAAGTAGTCGCCTGCACCGATCATCGGCGTGTTCATCTTCACGCCAGCACCGACCGCCCAGCCGATCTCATTGTCCGGATGTCCGGTACCTGCAGTAGCCGCCGTAGTAAGTCGCACTCACATCGTGGATCGCACCCATGATCTGAGCGGCGCCCCATGGAGCGTCCATGCGCAGGTTGGCGACGAAGTCAGGCATCTGGATGCCTTCGTAGGAGTTCCCCGGGTTGGTAAAGCCGGGGGCTCGCAGTTGTGTTCGCATTCCACACCAAAGCGCGTCGATTGCCGGACGGCGCTTCCGCCGACAAGCTAGCGGACAAGCCGTTGCCAAACTGCGCGGTGTAGGCCCATACGGTCTGACCCGCATCGCCGGTATCGGAGTTCGGTGTGACACGGCCGCCGAAGAACGACACCGCCGGCTGGCTGTAGAAGTCGTAGAACGACTGCGACAGACCGAAGGTGAAGCCGGCGAACTGGATGAAGGCGCGGTTCGAGCTGAATGCCATCAAGCTGCCGGGGGAGTCGCCCGAGAACCCGACGTCCAAATACGACCGGACAGTGCCGTATTCAGTCTGAGTACGGGCATCAGCCGTGATGTAGCCACGCTGCTTCCACGAGAAGTTACTCGTGGTGCGGTTGTTCGGATAGGCTGCTGGGCCAGCTCCGAGTGCGGCGTTGGTGCTGTTAGAATTGGCACCATAAAGCGTGTAGAGGCGGGCCCAACCGCCGATCTTCAGACAGGTATCGGTGCCGGGGATGTAATAGAACCCTGCACCATACAGGCTGCAAATCTTCACGTACTGGACCGGTTTGGCCTTAACGGGAAGATCGGCGGCCTGCGCCCCTGCGATCGCAACGAAACCCGCTGCGGTGCCGAGGAGAAGGCTTTTCACCATCTTCATCTTGAACCTCCAAACATTGTTTCTCTTGAGAGGGTTCCGTATCCGCCAAGTGCGATCGGCACCGATGGAACTTCCCCTTGCTCCCCGCTGCCCGAAAAAACTGACCGCACCGGTCGACCCACTTTTGACTGCCAAATCTGGGCTTGGTGCGATCCGTCGACCCGGAAAGCGCGACATGGGGATGCCCCCCTCCGTCGCAGTCACGACATTATCGATTGAAGGTTGAGGTGCAACGAAGAAGCGCCGTTCCCACAGGGTTTGGCGGCGCTTTTCAATCAAGTGTTGCGTAAAAAACACGCAAAATTCCGGGCCCGGCCATCGCTGGGAGGTTGTCGTCAAATACCGCGCGATTTCTAATATTCAATTGTATTTTCAATATGTTAGAAATAGGATTCGCGATTGCCGGCGATCCATCCGCCGATAGGATCGGTGGCACGGGAACTGGGGGCTCCGCCAAAATGACCGCTTTTTGGCGTCTTTCAGCCGCCCAATCCCACCGAAAAGCCCATTTTCGAGGCATTCTGGCCGAGTAGCGGGATTTCCGGCCAAACCGGAGCTTGGATCTGGGTCGCAGTCTCAATACCCCGCGGCTCGGCTTTCGAATCAACGAAACGGGAGTTCGAATCGCTTGCGTGCTCTTCAATCCCGCGAATTGCGCGAGCGGGAGCGACTCACGAACCCTTCCACAAAAGAATTTGCGCGAACAACACTCGGCGCGGCGACTTAGCGGTGACGACCATTCTTCCAAGCGAGGGCTGGCGGTGCTGGCGGAGCCGGAGGGATTCGAACCCTCGATACGCCTTTGGAGCGTATAACGGTTTAGCAAACCGCCGCCTTCAGCCACTCGGCCACAGCTCCGCGTGCGGGAAGGCTTATGCTTTCGGCATTTGCCCGTCAAACCGAACCTTGCAATCCGGACGGCAAAACTGCAACTGAACCGGCGCCAGATCCGGCCAGCCTTCGGACTCCAGCGGATGAATCGAAAACAGCGCCGCGCCGCGCTCAAGCAAAGCCCACCGGCCGGAGCCAATCGCGCCGGTCCCGCCGGCGATTCCACCGCTCAATTGTTCGCCGAGGCGGTTCGCTACCAGCGGCAAAACAATTTCGACGATGCCGCGCGCCGCTATGCGCGATTGCTGCAGCTCAAGCCCGATCACGCCGAAGCGGCCAACAATCTTGGCGTCGTGCTGCTGGCTCAGGGCAAATTGCGCGAGGCCTCCGCGTCCTTTGCGCGCTCCCTTTCGCTGATGCCGCAACTGTTCGAACAGTATGGCGGCGTTACGGCAACCCTGGTCGCGGTCTTGCCGGCCTTCGGCGAAGCCATGCGGCGGGCGGCCAAGGCCTGGCCGAATCGGTTGACGATCGAACAACTGTTTGGCAGCGCCGGTCTCGCAGCGATCGGCGACGACCCCATGCTGCTCTGCATGCTGCAATCAGTTCCCGCCCGCACGATCGAGCTCGAACTCGTGCTCACGTCACTGCGCGCCGCGCTAATGGCCAGCGCCGGCAACGGGCAGGATGATGGTGGCGTTCTCGCATTTGGCTGCGTGCTGGCGAAACAATGCTTCATCAATGAATACGTGTTTGCGGTGACGCCCGACGAAGACGCACAGCTCGATCGCTGCAGGGCCACGCTGGCCGACGCGATCGCATCCGGCGCGGCTATCGCGCCCATGCAGGTCGCCGCGATCGCGATGTATCAGCCGCTGCATACGCTGCCCGATGCATCCGCGCTGTTGGCGCGGCAATGGCCGGCGGCGCTCGACGCAGTCGTGACGCAGCAGCTGCGCGAGCCGCTTGCTGAGCTTGCGCTACGCCCGATGATGGCGCGCCTGACGCCGATCGACGACGACGTCTCGCAGAGCGTCCGTCAGCAATATGAAGAAAATCCCTACCCGCGCTGGGTAAAAGCCGCTGGCGGCGTCAAGCCGATGGCGCTCGACTCGGTCTTGCGCGCCAAGTTCCCCACCGCGGCTTTTACGCCGCTCGAAAAAACCGATTCGATCGATATCCTGGTCGCCGGCTGCGGTACCGACCTGGGCGCCCGAGTTGCGCAAACCTACACCGGGGCGCGCGTGCTCGCGGTCGATCTCAGTCTGAGCAGTCTTTGTTATGCCAAGCGCACCACCCCGCCCGCGCTGGCGGATCGCGTCGAATACGCGCAAGGCGACATCCTCAAGCTCAGCGCAATCGGCCGCGACTTCGATATGATCGACTGTCAGGGCGTGCTACATCACATGCGCGATCCGTTCGACGGCTGGCGCGTGCTGCTTTCGTTGCTGCGGCGCGGCGGTGTCATGCATCTCGGCTTTTACAGCGAGATCGCCCGCCGCGACGTGATGGCGGCGCGCGCCTTTATCGCCGAACGCGGCTATGCCGCCACGCCCGAAGACATCCGCCGCTGCCGCCACGACTTGCTCAAGACTCCCATGGGCAGCGTCATGCGCTTCAGCGATTTTTTCAGCACCAGCGAATGCCGCGACCTCCTGTTCCATGTGCAGGAAAGCCGCACGACCATCCCGGCCATCAAGGCATTCATCGATGGCCATGGGCTGAAATTCATAGGCTTCGATTTCCAGGACGCCGAGGCGCAACAGTTCCGCGCAATGTTCTCGGATGCCGGCTGGTCGATGAGCGACCTCGGCAAATGGGACGCGGTGGAAGCGAAATACCCCAATACTTTCGGTAACATGTACCAATTCTGGGTGCAGAAAAGCTGACGGCGGGCGCCTAACGGCCGCATAAAATTTGCTGCCGCGCGAACTAAAGCACCGGACCGTGGGTTAACGCTTACACTGCGCCCTGCCACCGATCGAGGCGACCGCCATGACCAGGTTCGGTTCGGCCCTGTTAGCCGCCCTCGCCGTCGCAGCGCTGACGGCCCTCACCCGCCCCGCTGCGGCGATCGAATATCCCTGGTGTGCGCTATATGGCAGCACGGACGACGGCGGCAGGAACTGCGGCTTTTCGACCCTCGAGCAGTGCATGGCGACGGTCAGCGGCATTGGCGGCGGCTGTGAACGCAATTTGTTCTATACTGGTCCCGCCGAGCCGCCCGCCAAGCTCACGCGCAAGCCGCGCAAAGATTGAAGCGGGTTGATCGTTCGGCACGCGAACGCCAGACTGGGAGATGTTCGATGCGCAGATTTTGGTCGCTTGTCTTCGCCCTGACCGCGCTGACCGTGTTCATGCCATCGGCCGGTCAGGCCGAACCCTACCCGTGGTGCGCGCAATATGGCGGCGGGAGAGGCGGAGGCGGCCGCAATTGCGGCTTCGTCACGCTCGAACAGTGCCGTGCAACCGTCTCCGGCATCGGCGGCTTCTGCGAACGCAATTTGTTCTACACCGGCCCCGCCGAACGGCCCGTCAAACGCAAGCGCAACCGACACCATTACTAAAGCGCAGGCCCTGCTTGCACGAACGGATGAACCGGGGCCATATCGCGCGCCATGGCGCCGCCTCCCCGTTTCAATTTGCCGCAAACGATGCAGGATGCCGTCGCCCTGCATCAGCAGGGCCGGCTGCGCGAGGCTGAAAAGCTTTATGCGCGCGTGCTGAAGGCGGCGCCGGCCAACTTCGACGCGCTGCATTTGTTCGGGCTGGCGAAGGCGCAGAGCAACCAGATGGGCGAGGCCTACCGGCTGATGTCGGCCGCGCTCAAGATCAATCCGCAAGCGCCCGACGCCTGGATGAATCTGGCCAACGTGCTGCACGCGCTCAAGCGCGACGCCGAGGCGCTCGATTGTCTCGACAAGGCGCTGGCCCTGCGCCCGGGCGATCTGAACGCGATCGAAAACCGCGGCAACGCACTGCTCGCGCTGCACCGGCCCCAGGACGCGCTCGCCTGTTTCGATGCGGTACTGGCGCGCAATCCGCGCCATGGCGATGCCAGGCTCAATCGCGGCGTCGCACTTGCAAAACTCGGCCGCACCGATGAGTCCCTTGCCGACTTCGACGCCGCGCTGGCGCTGATGCCGGGACATCCGGGCGCGCTTTACAATCGCGGCAACGCGCTGCTGGACCTCGGCCGCTACGACGAAGCCATCGCCGCTTTCGATCGCGCGCTCGCCGCGATGCCCACGCATCTAAATGCCTGGAACAATCGCGGCCGCGCGCTGCAGGCGCTCAACCGCCATGCCGACGCGATTGGCAGCTTCGATAAGGCCATCGCTCTGCAAAAGGACTTCGCCGACGCCCATTTCAATCGGGCACTCAGCCTGCTGACGCTCGGCGATCTGTCGCGCGGCTTCGCGCAATACGAATGGCGCTGGCGGCGCACCGGTATGCGCGACACGCGCCGCGGCTACGGCAAGCCGCTCTGGCTCGGCGAATACCCGCCCGCCCGCAAGACCATCCTGCTCACTGCCGAGCAAGGTCTCGGCGACACCATCCAGTTCGCGCGCTATGTGCCGCTCGTCGCGCAGAGCGGCGCGCGCGTCTTGCTCGAAGTGCAGCCGGAACTGAAAAGTCTGCTGGCCGGTCTCGCCGGCGTCGCTTCCTGCCACGCGCGCGGCGATCCGCTTCCGGCCTATGACGTGCATTGTCCGCTCGGCAGCCTGCCGCTGGCGCTCAAGACCGAGCCGGCGACCATCCCCGCCGATATCCCCTATTTGCACGCGGACGAAGCGCACCTCGCCAAATGGCGGCCGCGCCTCGAAGGCCTGCCGGGAAAACGCATCGCGTTCGCCTGGGCCGGCAATGTGAGCCATGCCAATGACCGCAACCGTTCGGTCGATCTTCATTTGCTTGAGCCGCTGCTGGCGCTCGAAGGCATTTCTTTCCTGAGCATCCAGCGCGAGCTGCGCGGCGACGACGCCGAGCGTCTGGCGCGCCAGGCCAACGTCAGCCACCTCGGCGGCGATCTGTCCGACATGGCCGACACGGCGGCGCTTCTCGCGCTCGCCGATCTCACGATTTCAGTCGATACGTCGGTGGTACATCTTGCCGGCAGCCTGGGGCGGCCGGTCTGGGTGATGCTGCCCTTTGCGCCGGACTGGCGCTGGACCTTAACCGGCGCGGCGAGTCCCTGGTACCCGCAGGCGCGGCTGTTCCGTCAGCCCACGCTCGGCGATTGGCCGAGCGTGATCGCGACGCTGCGCGCGGAGCTCGCGCGCTTCGCCGCCGCTGCGTAGATCAAGCCGCGGCGCGGATCGCCGGCGCGCGCACCGGCTGCGGATGGCCCTTGAGCCAATCGCGCGCCGCGCGCTGGGCGCGGCCGATCTCGGCGTCGGCCATCTGCTCGGCGATTTCACGGCGTAGCCGCGACGCGTCGGCGTGCCCGCGCATGGCCGCGATGTTGAACCACTTGTGCGCTTCGATCAGATCGGCCGCGACGCCGGCGCCGATCGAATAGTTCATGCCAAGCGCGAAGCAGCCGTCCGCGTCCTTGGGTTCGACGGCGTAAGCCGCCGCGATTTCGATAGCCATTATGGCCTCCCCATTATCGCAGCCGCTGCGCCCCCGCGAGCCGGCCGCTCAAGTCCCTGTTGCCGGACGAAAATGCCTTCGCCCGAACAACGCGATCTAAGGAGGAAAATTTGAATGACAGTTTAAGCGTTGCGATGAATCGAACGTGAATGCGCGCCGCGATCGCGCGCGCCGGTAGGCGCAAAAGCCCAGTATTTGCAGGCTGAATCGAGCGCGCGCGCCGGACAATTGAGGAAGCGCTAACCGCGCTGGGTAAGCGCCAGCTAACCACCCGCGCGACTATGCCGGCACGTCTGTCGCTACGCGCTGCGCGCGCGCTGGCCGAACAATACCGCCTGCACTTTCGGATCCTTCATGTCGATGCCCTGGCGCAGTTCGAGCCCGAGCGACATGCCGCGCTGCACCGCCGGCCGGGCTTTGACGCGCTCCAGCCACGCTTTGAGATTTGGAAAGTCCTCGATGTTCTGCCCCTGCCGCGGCCAGCCGTTGACCCAACCGACCAGCGCCATGTCGGCGATCGAATATTTGCCGGCGATGAAGTCGCGATCCTTGAGCCGCAGGTTCATCACGCCGTACAGACGGTTGACCTCGTTGATGTAGCGGTTGATCGCGTAGGTCAGCGTCTCCACTGCGTAGTTCTTGAAGTGATGCACCTGCCCCGCCATCGGACCGACGCCGCCCATCTGCCAGAACAGCCACTGCTCGACTTCGACGCGCTGCCGCTCGTCGGCCGGATAGAACTTGCCGGTCTTGCGTCCGAGATATTGCAGGATGGCGCCGGACTCGAAGATCGAGATCGGCTTGCCGCCAGGACCGTCCGGATCGATGATCGCCGGCATGCGGTTGTTGGGAGAAATTTTCAAAAAGTCCGGCTTGAACTGCTCACCCTTGGAAATGTTCACCGGCACCAGGGTGTAGGGCAGCTTGCACTCTTCCAGCATGATCGAAATCTTGAAGCCATTCGGCGTCGGCCAGTAATAGAGCTCGATCGGTTTGGCCGACTTTTTGGCCGTCTTGGCCTTGGCGACTTTCTTGGAGCTCTTGGATTTCGCCGCCGCCTTTTTCGTCTTCGCCTTGCCGCGCGCCATGTCCCTGCTCCCTTGCCATCAAGCTGGTGCCGATCCCGATCACAGGTAAAGCCGGCGGCGGTAATCCGCAACTCTCATAAAGGCCTCGCAGAACGGCGTTTTCCGGCCGTCTTCGCGTAGCCTACTGGACGAATACAACCTCCGATGGTTATTCTTGCCGCTCAGGTTGCAAACAATGCAACCGCAGCAAAACGGGGGGATTCATGTCCAAAGCACTGTTCGCCGCCCTGCTGGCGGCCGGCCTGATCGCGGCGCCGTTGCCATACCTGACGCCGACCGCGGCGGCGCAGACCGCGGCCGCGCCCGAAAAGAAACAGACCAAGACAAAGAAGCCGCCGACGCCGGGTCAACTCGCGGCGCGCGAACGGCTGAAGAAGTGCGGCGCCGAATGGCGGGAAGCGAAAGCCGCCGGCAAGATCGAGAAAGGAATGAAGTGGCCAAAATATTGGAGCGCTTGCAACAAGCGTCTCAAGGCGGGCGGCTGAAGCGGCGCCGCGCGCAAAGCGCAAAACTTTTTACGGTCCAGACGTACCGAGGGCGTCGGCGAGACTCGAAGTCTCGCCGACGCCCTCTGTTGTCATCGGAACCGGCGCGCCGCGGAACAACCGAATTGCTCTTGTCACTCCGTCGGGCGCACCGGCCCTTATGACGCAATCTTCGAAACGTTAAGTCCGAAGATCGAGAAGAAGCATCGACTAGAGCTTCTTCTTCTTCTTCACTGCTTTCTTCTTCCTACGTTTCGCCATTGCTGCCCTCCTAGCCATGAAACATGGCGGATGTCTGCATCAGTACGGTCGGGGATCGACACGCACTGTTCTTCGTTTACTACAGCAAAATGAAAAAAACAGTGTTTCGCTTAACGAACTGTGTATTCGCAGCGTGCCCCGCGCTCTGCAACGCCGCCAACTTCATGCATGCGCAGCATTGCATCGCGCACGACTCAACTTCGACGCCTTGCCGAATGCATTTCGCTGCGATTGCAAAAACATCGATGAAATAAGGGTTATTTGCATCGATGAAATTGCGCAGTTGCGGCGGCGCGGCAATTTTTTTGCCCGCACATTCATTCGGAATTACATCGGCATAGCGCGCGGCGTCGACATCTTCACAGGCAAAAAAAAATTTCAAAAACTGTATTGCAAACAGCGTGCGCGGACCGGATTCGAGCAAAAAACGAGCGAATCAGTGCCGAGTGATTCGCGGCGCGCATGGTTACCGCGCATAAATTTTTACATCCGTGCGCATACCGAACGCGTTTCGATTTGGAATTTTTCATCGCCGCGCGCGCAAACGCGGCGCGCTATTGCCGCACTGCACCCAAATCGCGCGCAAGCGCGCGATCGCGACCCGCTCGGTCAGAGTCCGAGTTTCTTTTTCAGGATTTCGTTGACCGCTTGCGGGCTCGCCTTGCCGCCGGACGCCTTCATCACCTGGCCGACGAACCACTGGATCGCCTTCGGGTTGGTTTTGGCGTCGGTAACCTTGTCCGGGTTCTTGGCGATGATCTCGTCGACGGTCTTTTCGATCGCGCCGACGTCAGTCACCTGCTTCATGCCTTCCTGGTCGGCAATCGTCCTGACTACAGCGGGATCGTCGGTCACCATTCGTTCCGAAATCTTCTCTTGCAGAGCCTTAGCCATGCTGTTTGAGAGGTCACCACTCAGCGTCATGTTGATAATCGTGACAGTAGCATTGGGTCCCGTTGGGCCGGTGACAGGAAGCCAGGGCGGGACGCCCGAAAAGTGTCGCATTGAGTAAACTAGGCCAGTGGGGCCTGCGACACGCGTTAGTTTTATTCCGCGCAAAATCGCTTTTGCGCCAGCGGGCAGCAAATCATTTATCATCCAATTTGCAGCTGTTTTTGCGGGCGACTCCCTGCCGCACAAAGAACTCAAATAGTTCCGCACCCTCTTTTTCGGCGACAAGCACATCCGCATCATAGTTCGATAGACCATGTTCCCGTATGAATCGCGCCTTCTTCTGATCCGGCAGCTCCGGCAATTGCTGTCCTTCATTCCTCGACATAGGCATCGTCGAACTCCAGCGGCAACAGATCGGGATCGGGGAAATAGCGGTAGTCGTGCGCTTCTTCCTTGGAGCGCATGGAACGTGTCTCGCCCTTGCCAGGATCGAACAGTCGCGTCTCCTGGTCGATCGTGCCGCCCTCTTCGATGATCTCGATCTGCCGGCGCGCCTCGTATTCGATGGCCTCGCCGATAAACCGAATCGAGTTCATATTCTTGATTTCGCAACGCGTATTGAGCGGACGCGCCCGGCTTGCGCACCGAGACGTTGACGTCGGCGCGCAGGCTGCCTTCCTCCATGTCGCCGTCGCAGGTGCCGAGATAGCGCAGGATCGAGCGCAGCTTGGTCAGGAAGGCCATCGCCTCCTCGGCCGAGCGCAGATCGGGCTTCGACACGATCTCCATCAGCGCGACGCCCGAGCGGTTGAGATCGACATAGGACAGGGTCGGATGGCGTTCGTGCAGGCTTTTGCCGGCGTCCTGCTCGAGATGCAGCCGCTCGATGCCGACGGTGACGGCCTCGCCGCCCTCGAGATCGACGATGACCTCGCCCTCGCCCACGATCGGCGATTTGTACTGGCTGATCTGGTAGCCCTGCGGCAGGTCCGGATAGAAATAGTTCTTGCGGTCGAACACCGACTTGCAATTGATCTTGGCCTTCAGCCCCAAGCCGGTGCGGATCGCCTGTTTGACGCATTCCTCGTTGATCACCGGCAGCATGCCCGGCATGGCGGCATCGACCAGCGAGACGTGGCTGTTGGGATCGCCGCCGAATTCGGTGGAAGCGCCGGAGAATAGCTTCGACTTGGAGGTCACCTGGGCATGCACCTCCATGCCGATGACGACTTCCCAGTCGCCGGTCGCGCCTTTGAGCAGTTTCGAGGTCTTCACGGAGGCATTCATCGGGAACTCATGCGGCGGCCGGCGCCTTAGGCAATCGATTAGCCGAGCCGACCGGGCCTGACAACAAGGCTGACGTCAGCGCAGGCTGGCGAGGAACGCCTTGAAGACGCCGTTCGCCCGCACGGAATCGGCGCCGGCGCCGATCAGCAGATCGACGTCTTCCGCCGGCAGCTTGAAACGCGTCGGAATGGCGTTGAGCCTTCGCGCGCGCTCGTCGCCGAGCTGGTCGAAGCCGACCCGCCCGACAAAGAACTTCAGGTCCCGGCAATTCCAGTTGGGCGGCGCCCCAAGCTTGCGCCGCTCGGCCGCCGGCAGGCCGCAGCGCCAGCGCACCAGCGCCGCCTGCCATTCGCTATTGGTGCGCTCGAAGGCGGTGAAGCTCGCCCGCGTGCCGGCATCGATCGCGGTATCGGCGGCCGCCATCACCAGATCGGCGCCGCGCGGGCCTTCCACCGAGTTCACCCAGTCGCCGGTCGGCGCCCTCCCCGCGTCGACCACCAGGAACAGCACGCGGCGCAACGCCACGGCCTGATGCGGCGTCAGCGGCCCATAGGGCGTTTGCGACGACAGGCGCGCGATGGTGAAACCGGAAATGCCGAAATTGTCGACCAGGCCGCCGTCGAGCAGCTTGATATAGGGCATCTCGCCGCTGTGGTAGCGCGCGACGCCGTCGGCGAAGGCCTTGAGCATCGGCGGCGTGTTCGGCTCGGTGCGCGCGCGCACGATCCAGTCCGGCAATTGCGAATGGCACGCCGTCGGGAAGGTCTTGATCACCACCGGCGCGAACACGACCGGCACCGCGGCGGAAGCCGCCACCGCGTTGGAGATCGGATAGGAATCGAGATCGCTGCAGATCGCGCGGAAGGCGGTGGCGCCGAACACGAAGGGCGTGCGGTTGTAGATATCGGAGGCGTTGATCCAGATGCGCGGCCGCCGCGTTTCGCGGAATTCGGCGAAGGTGGCGCCGTGAAACAGATTGTCGTCGAGCCAGTGCGGCAGCTGGCTGGAATCGTTGATGCCGCCGGCCAGCGCCCGCGGCAGCGACACCAGGCTGACGGAGGTGTCGAGCGACTCCTCGGCATTGCGTAACAGAAATTTCTCGCGGAAATCGTCGAGCGCGGCGCGCTTCTTGAGACCGTAATAAGCCGCGGTCACCGACCCGCCGGAGACGCCGGAGACGAAATCGAGATGGTCGAGCAGCGCGATGCGCGCTTGTCCGTCGCGCACCTGGGTGCGGCCGAATTCGGTGAGCGCGCCGAAGGCGAAGGCCGCCGCGCGCGTGCCGCCGCCCGAAAACGACAAAGCGAGCAGGAGGTCGTCGGCATGGGTGGGGTCTTCGCGGCCGACGGCGGCCGCCGCCGCGACATCGGCAACGGACAGGTTGACCGGCTCGTTGCGGATGCCCGCGCAGCCCGCGAGCACGAGCAAGGCCGCAATTCGTACGATGACGCGATACCAAACCATCGTGCGAGACAACTCCCCGGCCACTCTACCCAATGCCGGGTGGGGTTGTCGTCCGGCAATATCGTTTGGAGCCGCTCGGTTAACGCCGTTGCGCCCGGCCGCTCAGAACTGCAATTCGTGGCCGAGCGCCTGTTCGACGGCGTCGAAACTGTCGATGAATTCGCGGTACTCGATCAGGCGGCCATCCTGCCAGCGCAGAAAGCTGGCGATGCGCAGGCGCAGCACCCGGTCGGTGGCGCGTTGCCGGTAGCTCACGCCCGACATCAGCGCGGCGCGCGCGCCGTCCACGACCATGACTTCCGGGTTGTAGCTTTCGAGCGCGAAGGCGACGGCGATCTCGCCCATCGCCGCCAGCACCGCCGCGCGCCCCTGGCGCGGGCCGGCGAAGGGAAACACCGCCATCGGCGCGTAGATCACCCAATCGATGGCGTCGTGGATCAGCGCCGCGACGCGGTCGAAATCCCGCCGTCCGTAAGCGTCATAAAGATCCCGTACGAGAACGCGGGTATCACGCTCGGACACCGAATCCTCCCCAACGCTCGATAGTATGCCGTTACCATCGCGCGGGGCCAAGTTCCCAGATATTTTCTGCGGAAATTGTTGGCGCCGGCCCACGCCTCCCACAATTGGCCTGAATTCTGCATAGCCTTTTGCGGCAAGCGCGGCGCGCTTGCGAAGAACATTATTTAAGCGGCGAACGTTTGGATATCGGACAGCAGAGCGAAGAGCATGAAACAGGACAATGGCAATTTCGGACTTCTCGTCGGCGGCTTCGTCGCCTTGGCGGCGATGATCTTCATCTTCAGCGGCGGCGAACTGGGCGGCAAGAAAACCGTCACGGGCGACCAGGACCTGCCGCCGATCGCGTTTGCCGATCAAAATTAAATCGGCACCAGCGGCGCGCTTACCACCACTTCTCCGGCGTGAACCTTCCCGCTGCCTGTTCGATCACGGCGGCGGCTGAGAACAGCGTCTCTTCGTCGAACGGGCGGCCGATCAGTTGCAAGCCGAGCGGCAGCCCTTGGCTGTCCAGGCCGGCCGGCACCGAGATGCCGGGCAAGCCGGCCATGTTCACCGTCACCGTGAACACATCGTTCAAATACATCTCGACCGGATCGGCCTGGCCCTTCTCGCCGAGCCCGAAGGCGGCCGACGGCGTCGCCGGCGTCAGCATGGCGTGCACGCCGGCCTTGAAGCAGTCCTCGAAGTCTTTCTTGATCAGCGTGCGCACCTTCTGCGCGCGCAGATAATAGGCATCGTAATAGCCGGCGGACAAAACATAGGTGCCGATCATCACCCGCCGGCGCACTTCGGCGCCGAAACCTTTGGCGCGGGTGCGCTCATACATGTCGGTGATGTCGCTCGCCTGCTCGCGCAAGCCGTAGCGCACGCCGTCATAGCGCGCGAGATTGGACGAGGCTTCCGCCGTGGCGACGATGTAATAGGCGGGCAGTGCATATTTGGTGTGCGGCAGCGACACCTCGACCAGTTCGGCGCCGGCGTCTTTGAGCCATTCCCTGCCCTGCTGCCAGATTTTCTCGATCTCGGCCGGCATGCCGTCGAGCCGGTATTCCTTCGGAATGCCGATGCGCAGGCCCTTCACCGACTTGCCCGTCGCCGCTTCGTAATCCGGCACCGGCAGATCGGCGCAGGTGGTGTCCCTGGCGTCGGGTCCGGCCATGGAGCGCAGCAGGATCGCGGCATCTTGCACCGTGCGCGCGAAGGGGCCGGCCTGGTCGAGCGACGACGCAAAGGCGACGATGCCCCAGCGCGAGCATCGGCCGTAGGTCGGCTTGATGCCGACCGTGCCGGTGAAGGCCGCCGGCTGGCGGATCGAACCGCCGGTATCGGTGCCGGTGGCGCCGAGGCAAAGTTGCGCCGCCACCGCCGCCGCCGAGCCGCCCGACGAGCCGCCCGGCACCAGCGGCGTGTTGGCGCCTTGCCGCCGCCACGGCGAGATCACCGGGCCGAAATGCGAGGTCTCGTTCGACGAGCCCATGGCGAACTCGTCATTGTTGGTCTTGCCGAGCAGCACGGCGCCGTCGCGCCACAGATTGGCGGTCACCGTGGAGTCGTAGGTCGGTACGAAATTGTCGAGGATGTGCGAGCACGCCGTGCTTCGCACCCCTTCCGTGCAGAACATGTCCTTGATGGCGAGCGGAATGCCCTCCAGCGGCCCGGCTTTACCCGCCGCGATGCGCGCGTCGGATGCCTTCGCCATGGCGCTGGCGCGCTCCGGCGTCTCCAGCACATAGGAATTGAGCGCGCGCGCCTTCTCCATCGCGGCGAGATGCGCGTCGGCCAATTCGCGCGCCGAGAAGCTTTTCTTCTTCAGCCCGTCGCGCGCTGCCGCCAGAGTGAGCGAATTCAAATCACTCACGGCTGGTCACGGCCGGTTTGCGGTCGTCGGCGATGGGCTGCGGTTCGGGCTGCGGCTCGCCCTCGCCCGCCTCACAGGCAAAGCGCTTGGCCTGCTCGCGCAGGACCCGCTCTTGGTCCTCCGGCGGCAGCGCGTCGATCATGTTCCAGAAACTGAGCTCACAGGCGATGCACATTTACTCGACCACCTTCGGCACCAGAAAGAAATTATCCTCGCTCGCCGGCGCATTCTTGACGATATCGCCGGCGATGCCGCCGTCGGTCACCGCATCGGCCCGTTTCTTCATGGTCATCGGCGTCACCGAGGTCATCGGCTCGACGCCCTCGACGTTCACCTCCTGCAGCTGCTCGACGAAAGCGAGCATGGCGTTGAGCTCGCCCTGCAAATGGCCGATCTCACTCTCGGGCACGGCGATGCGCGCCAAATGCGCGATGCGGCGGACGGTGTCGGCGTCGACGGACATGCAAACCTCAAGGAATATCGCCGCGTATAGCAGAGGCCCGTTCGGCCTCGCAATGATCTTACTTTTCTACGCCGCCTTGCGCTCGTGGTCCGGGCAGGCGTGCACCTCGATGGTCATGTGCGACAGGCCGGCGATGCCCTCCAGCCGGTGTTTGTAGGCCGATGGCGCCTGCGGATGGTCCGACACCACCGCCGCGATCAGCCCGACATGGCCGGGCCCGAGCCGCCACAGATGCAGATCGCAGACGCGGTCGCCGTCGACCTCGAGATGCTTGCGGATATGGCCGGCAAGATGCCGGTCCGGCACCATGTCGAGCAGCACCGTGCCGGCCGTGCGCATCAGCCCGAACGACCAGCTTAAGATCACGGCGACGCCAATGAGCGCCATCAGCGGGTCCATCCACACCCAGCCGAAGGCGAGCCCGCACGACAGCGCGATGATCGCCAGCACCGAGGTCATGGCGTCGGCCAGCACATGCGCGTAAGCCGCGCGCAGATTGCTGTCGTGGCCATGGTGATGATGGGCGTGGTGCGCGTGATCGTGATCGTGATCGTCGTGGTCGTGGTCGTGATCGTCATCGTCATCGTCGTGCGCATGACCGTGATGATGGTGGTCGCTGTCGAACAAAAGCCAAGCACTGGCGACGTTGACCCCAAGGCCGACGACCGCCAGCGCGATCGCCTCGGGGAAATGGATGGTGACCGGCACGGTGAGCCGCATCAGCGCCTCGTAGCCGATCGCCGCCGCGATCAGCGCCAGGATCACGGCGCTGCAGAACGCCGCCAGTTCCCCCATCTTGCCGGTGCCGAAGGTGAAACGCGGGTCGTGCGCATGCCGCCGCGCGAAACGATAGGCGAGCGCCGCGATGGTGAGCGCGCCGGCGTGCGTCGACATGTGCCAGCCGTCGGCGACCACCGCCATCGAGCCGAAGAGGGTGCCGCCGACGATCTCGGCCACCATCATGGCGGCGGTGAGCGCCACCACGAACCAGGTGCGGCGCTCGTGGCGGTCGTGCTTGGCGCCGAGGAAGACGTGGCTGTGCTGCCAGGGCTCAATCGAATGGGTATGCATGGGTCGCCTCTTCGGATGCCTGTGCCGAAGAGATAGCGCCGTTTGGCGGCCATGCAACCACTTTAACGACTACCCGGCCATCCGCCGCATCAGCGCCTGCGCCTCCTCGGCCAGCGTCACAGTGAGTTCACCCGCCGGCATCTCTCTCCCGAGCGCGGCCACCTGCCCCGCCCACATCGAGGAGAAATCGCCGGAACCTTGCGCCTGCGCCTTGGCGTGCAGGGGCGCCAACGCGCCGGCGGCGAGCGGGAATTCCGGCGCGACGTCGCTGATCGGGCCCAACTCGCGCATGACGCGATTGACGATGCCGCGCGCCGGCCGCCCGGTCATCACGTTGGTCAGCACGGTGCCGTCGTCGCGCGCCGCTTTCAGCGCCGCGCGGTGCGGGGCTGAAATTTTGGACTCCGGGCAGAACAGAAAAGCAGTGCCGATCTGCACGGCCGCTGCACCGAGAGCGAGCGCCGCCGCGATCGCGCGCGCATCGCCGATGCCGCCGGTGGCGATCACCGGCAGCTTCACCGCATCGACGATCTGCGGCACCAGCGCAAAGGTGCCGATTTGCGTCGCCAGATTATCGGTCAGGAACATGCCGCGATGACCGCCGGCCTCGTAGCCTTGCGCGATCACCGCGTCGCAGCCGTTTTCTTCCAGCCAGCGCGCCTCAGCGACCGTGGTGGCCGAGCTCATCACTTTGCTGCCCGCCGCTTTCACACGCCGGACCAGCCCGGCCTCCGGTAAGCCGTAATGGAAGCTCACCACCTCGGGCTTGAGTTCTTCGACCGCGGCGCAGAGCGATGCATCGAACGGTGTCCGGTTGCTCGACGGCACCGGCGCCGCCGGATCGACGCCGAATTCGACGTAATAAGGTTTCAGCTTCTCGCGCCAAGCATGCTCGCGCGCATTGTTGAGCGCCGGCGGCTTGTGCGCGAAGAAGTTCAGATTGATTGGCTTGTCTGTCGCGGCGCGAAATTTTTCGAGCTGCACCCGCATCTGCTGCTCGTTGAGCATGGCGACCGGCAGCGAGCCTAGCCCGCCCGCCTGCGCGACCGCGATCGCCAGTTCGGCATCCATCGCGCCAGCCATCGGTGCCAGTACGATCGGGTGGTCGATCTTGAACAGGTCAAGCAAACGACGGTCCGGCCACATAGGTGTTCTCCCGGCAAGAATGCGCGCTTATGACAGATTAACGCGGGCGCTGGCGCCGGCGAATTCGTAAGACTTGAAGCGAGCCTCCGCCGGGAACGACAGCCGAAGCGCTAGGACTATAATCACAATGTCGTGAGGACTTATCCCCGCGTGCCGGCGCGGCTTTATCATGCTCGCGTCCGATCCACCGAGGGCGCTGTCATGAGGCGTCATGTTGGCGGGATCGGATGCGGCGCCCGCGCGGGGGAGACGAACGCTCCTCCCCCTCCCGGGCGGCGCCGGGGCTCCGCCCGGGGACACTAGGATCCCCTGCGAGGAGCTCGCTGACGGCGGGCCGCGAGGCTTGCCCGAGGCTTTCAAACAAGGCCGCCCAAAAGGGGCCAGCGTCGAAAGAGCCGGAGGCAGGGTGAAACGGTCCGTCAGAAAGCGCGGCCCGGCGCCGAACAGACGCCGCGTATGGCGCGCCGAGAGGCGCCACGTGCCGGCAACGGCACGTGACTTGACTGCATGACGCGCGGCTTGGCGCGCCATCCCCTCGATTTTTCGAGGGGGAAGGAGATGGAAGACGGCGTACCCGGCGCCGCAAAGAATACGGGCGATGACGCACGCGCGTTTCCCTCTCCCAAAGGGAGAGGGAAGAAAGAAAGCGCGCAACAAGGTAACATTGCTCTATGCCCCCTCCCCCCACCACGGCCGCTACCCCTACTCGCCGATCCCCGCCCGCCCCGTTTACGACTGGCCCGGCGGCAAACGGCTGGCCATCTATGTCGCGCTCAATCTCGAATGGTTCTCGTTTGGCGAAGGGCTCGGCGCCGAATTGGCGCCCGGCGGGCCGCAGCCCGACGTGCTCAATTACGCCTGGCGCGACTACGGCAACCGCGTCGGCGTCTTCCGCCTCGCCGATTTGTTCGCCGAGTTGAAGCTGCCGCTGTCGCTGCTGGTCAATTCGCAAATGTACGAGCACGCGCCGCAAGCGGTCGCGGCCTTTCCCGGCGCCGAGATCGTCGGTCACGGCCGCAGCAATTCCGAGCGCCAGGGCACACTGAGCGAAGCCGACGAACGTGCGCTGATCGCGGAGACCAGCGCGGCGATCGAGAAACGCTCAGGCGCGCGCCCGCAGGGCTGGCTCGGGCCGTGGATCTCGCAGTCGCCGGTGACGCCCGATCTGTTGCAGGAAGCCGGCTACAGCTATCTCTTGGACTGGTGTCACGACGACCAGCCGGTCTGGATGAAGACGCGCCAGGGCCGCATCCTCTCCGTGCCCTACCCGCAGGAGCTCAACGACATTCCGCAGATCGTCGCCCGCAAGCGCGAGGGCGCCGACTTCGCCGACATGATCGTCGATGCCTTCGACGTGCTGCGCGCCGAATGCGACAAGCGCCCGCTGGTGATGGGCATCGCGCTGCACGCCTACATCGTCGGCCAGCCGCACCGCTTCAAGCATCTTGCGCGCGCGCTCAATCACATCCTGCGCAAGGCCGACGAGCGCGTGTGGTTCACCACCGCGGGCGCCATCGCCGCGCACGCGGCGAGCCTGCCGCAAGGCACCGTGCCGTGATAGACTTAGCCGATTGCCGGCATGGAGAACCCGTCATGACGACAGATCCGTTGAATATTTTTCCCGGTGCCGGCGGCAACTGGCAGGAGATCATGACCCGCTGGTGGTCGCCCAACATCTCGCTCAACTTCGCCGGCAACGCCGGCATCGAGCGCGAGGTCAACGAGGAGGTTGCGAGCTATGGCCGCCAGATCGGCTGGCTCGACGACATCGTGCTTGCGCTGACCGAGGCCGCCGCGCCGCAGACGCTGAAGAAGGCGGAAGATTCCCTGACCAAGCTGAAGCAGGCGGCCGACAAGATCGCCGAGATCAAGAAGCGGCGGTCGACGTCGGCGCTCTCCGCCGCGCGCGATGCGCTCGATCGCCTCAGGGCCGCCGACAAGACCGCGTACGATTATTTGGTCTCGACGCTGCAGGCCGATCGACCATCGAGCGCCGCCTAACGATGCCGGTCGCGCCGTTGGTCGACATCGCCGGGGAATTCGGCCAACGCGGGTCGCTGATCGGGCTCGATCTCGGCACCAAGACGATCGGCGTCGCCTCGAGCGATCCCGACCGCAGACTGGCGACCGGCGTCGAGACCGTGGCGCGCACGAATTTCACCGCCGACGCGCGCCGCCTCTTGGCGCTCGCGGCCGAGCGCAACGCCATCGGCTTCGTGCTCGGCCTGCCCATCAACATGGACGGCTCGGAGGGTCCGCGCGCGCAATCGACCCGCGCCTTCGCGCGCAACTTCGCCAGGCTCACGCCGCTGCCGATTGCGCTGTGGGACGAGCGGCTGTCCACCGCCGCGGTCGAACGCGAATTGATCGGCCATGACGTCAGCCGCAAGAAACGCGCCGCGGTGATCGATCAGCACGCCGCCATGTATATCCTGCAAGGCGCGCTCGACCGCCTGGCCAATCTGACCAAATAGAAAAAGGGCGGGCTCGCGGCCCGCCCTCGCGCGTTCGTCACCGAACGCTCGTTAGTTGCAAGCACCGAAGTTGCTCGATGCTGGCGATGCCGAACATTTCGTACCGCTGCGATAGCTCGGACCGCCGTAGTAGTAGGGCGGCGCGGGCCGAACGTAGACCGGCGCCTCATAGGCGTAATCCGACTCATAACCATAGCCCGGCCCGTAGGCATAAGGTCCCGGACCGTAGTAACCCGGCTCACCGTAATAGCCATTATTGACAACCGCAGCGCCGAGCAGCGCGCCGGCGACAAAACCAATACCGGCCGCGGCATTTCGTCCGTGGCGCGCCTCGCTCGGCGTCGCCGCAGCAACGGCAAGCGCGCCCGTCAAGGCTACGGCTGCCGCATATTTCAAAATCGTCCTCATAGTGCCTCCTTTTGCCCGGCGTCCGGGCATTCCAGGGTTAACGTGGCGGCACCCGCGATGGTTCCACCGGCTAGGCGATGGTGCGTTCACCATTCCCGATGAACTGCGAATTGGCGGCAAATTGCGCAACCGCTTGTGGATCGGCGGGCTACGCCCTTGCCGGAGGCCGAACTTGCGCCTATAGACCTGCCTTTAATGAACATCGCGCCGAAATCATCGTTCGTCCTCAACAAAAAGCACCTGTTGGGGATTGAAGGACTTTCGCACGCGGAGATTACCGGCCTGCTCGACCTCGGCGAGGAATTCGTCGAGCTCAATCGCCAGGTCGAAAAGAAGCGTACCTCGCTGCGCGGCCGCACCCAGATCAACCTGTTCTTTGAAGTGTCGACCCGCACCCAGTCCTCCTTCGAACTGGCGGGCAAGCGGCTCGGCGCCGACGTCATGAACATGTCGACCTCCTCGTCCTCCATGCGCAAGGGCGAGACGCTGATCGACACCGCGATCACACTCAACGCCATGCACCCGGACATCCTGGTAGTGCGCCACCACGCCTCCGGCGCAGTCGCGCTGCTGGCGAGCAAGCTCGACTGCTCGGTGATCAACGCCGGCGACGGCGCGCACGAGCACCCCACCCAGGCGCTGCTCGACGCCCTCACCATCCGTCGCAACAAAGGCGGTATTGAAGGCCTGCTGGTGGCGATCTGCGGCGACATCCTGCACTCGCGCGTCGCCCGCTCCAACATCATCCTGCTCAACGCCATGGGCGCGCGCGTGCGCGTGGTGGCGCCCTCCACGCTGCTGCCGCCGGGCATCGAGCATTTCGGCGTCGAAGTCGCGCGCGACATGCGCGAGGGCCTGAACGGTGCCGACATCGTCATGATGCTGCGCCTGCAACGCGAGCGCATGAACGGCTCCTACGTGCCGTCGATCTCGGAATATTTCCACTTTTACGGCCTCGACGAAAAGAAGCTCAGCTACGCCAAGCCTGGC
Organism: uncultured Alphaproteobacteria bacterium; assembly: GCA_963786025.1. Classification (GTDB taxonomy): domain Bacteria; phylum Pseudomonadota; class Alphaproteobacteria; order Rhizobiales; family Xanthobacteraceae; genus Pseudolabrys. The sequence goes on along the minus strand of CAWAXK010000009.1, from coordinate 110,879 downwards.
GCGCTGGTCATGCATCCTGGGCCGATGAACCGCGGTGTCGAGATCGACTCGATCGTCGCCGACGGCGCGCAATCGCTGATCCGCGAGCAGGTCGAAATGGGCGTGGCCATCCGCATGGCCGTGCTGGAAGCTTTGTCGCGTAACCTGCCGAACGCCTGACATGAAGTTGCAAAATGTTGTCTGACCGCCGCCCGATCCTGCTCGCCAACGCCCGGATCGTCGATCCGTCGCGCGACTTCGATATCGTCGGCGACCTCTTGATCGCCGACGGCGTCATCCGCGAAGCCAAAAAGGGCATCGGCGCCGGCGGCGTGCCGGAAGGCACCGACGTGATCGACTGCCGCGGCAAGCTAGTCGCGCCAGGCCTCGTTGATATGCGCGCCTTCATCGGCGAGCCCGGCGGCGGCCATCGCGAAACCTTCGCTTCCGCCAGCCAGGCCGCCGCGGCGGGCGGCGTCACCACCATCATCTGCCAGCCCAACACCTCGCCGGTGATCGACGATCCGGCGACGGTCGATTTCGTGCTGCGGCGCGCGCGCGACACCGCGATCGTGCACGTGCATCCGATGGCGGCACTGACCAAGGGCCTCGAAGGCAACGAGATGACCGAGATCGGCCTCTTGAAGGCCGCCGGCGCGGTCGCCTTCACCGACGGCGACAAGAGCGTGACCAACGCGCAGGTTATGCGGCGCGCGCTGACGTACGCCAGCGATTTCGACGCGTTGATCGTGCACCATACCGAGGATCCGGATCTCATCGGCGACGGCGTGATGAACGAAGGCGAATTCGGCGCCCGTCTCGGTCTGCTCGGCATTCCGAAGGCGGCGGAAACGGTGATGCTCGAGCGCGACATCCGGCTGGTCGCGCTGTCGGGCGGGCGCTATCACGCGGCCTCGATCACCTGCGGGGAATCGCTCGAGGTCCTGCGCCGCGCCAAGGACGCCGGGCTCAGCATCACCGCTTCGGCCTCGATCAACCACATCACGCTCAACGAAAACGACATCGGGCCCTACCGCACCTTTCTGAAAGTGGCGCCGCCGCTGCGCACCGAAGACGACCGCAAGCTGCTGGCTGCGGCGGTCGCGAGCGGACTCATCGACATGGTGATGTCGGATCACAATCCGCAAGACGTGGAAACCAAACGCCTGCCGTTCGCGGAAGCCGCGTCCGGCGCGATCGGGCTGGAAACCATGCTGGTCGCCGGCTTGCGCCTGGTGCATTCCGGCGAGATCGAACTGGTGACCTTGCTGCGCGCAATGTCGACGCGGCCGGCTGAGTTGCTCGGCATTCCCGGCGGCACGCTGAAGAGCGGCGCGCCGGCCGACGTCATCGTCGTCGACACCGATATGCCATGGGTGCTCGATCCGGCCGAACTCAAATCGAAGTGCAAGAACACGCCGTTCGATGAAGCCAAAATGACCGGCCGCGTGGTGCGCACCATCGTCGCCGGCCGCACTGTTTACGAATACGTATGATCCCCGCGCTCGCTTTCGTGGTCGGCTATCTGCTTGGCTCGATCCCGTTCGGGCTGATCCTGACGCGCGCCGCCGGCGGGCCCGACGTGCGCACCATTGGCTCGGGCAATATCGGCGCCACCAATGTGCTGCGCACCGGACGCAAGGGCCTCGCGGCCGCGACCTTGCTGTGCGACGCGCTCAAGGGCACCGCCGCGGTCCTGCTCGCCGCGCATTTTGCAACGCCCGACGCCGCGCTGGTCGCCGGTTTGGGCGCCTTCCTCGGCCATCTGTTTCCGGTGTGGCTCAAATTCAAAGGCGGCAAGGGCGTCGCCGTCTATATCGGCGTATTGATCGGCCTCTATTGGCCGGGGGCTCTGATATTCTGCGCGACATGGCTCGTGGTTGCGGCGCTCGGCCGCTATTCCTCGCTCGCGGCTTTGGTCGCCAGCGCGCTGACCCCGCTCGTGCTGTGGCTGCTCGGCCAGCCACGCACCGCCGCATTATTCTTAGCTCTGAGCGCCCTGCTCTGGGTCATGCACCGCGCCAATATCGGCCGCTTGCTAAGCGGCAGCGAAGGCAAGATCGGGGCAAAATCCACGCCCGCGGCCTGACCCTAGGTTGTATTCCGCCAAACCCGGTTGTAGTGCGCCGCGCCTTGAGCAATGCTTGGGACGCTTTGGCGGGGGGCGGCGTTGAGCGAGCGGGCGCGACTGAGCGAGGAACAGCGGCTCGACTGGTTGCGCCTCATCCGCACCGACAATATCGGGCCGCGCACCTTCCGCGACCTCATCAATCACTACGGCGGCGCGCGTGCGGCACTGGCCGCCCTGCCCGCGCTGGCGCGGCGCGGCGGCGCGGCGGGCCCGGCGCGCATCTGCTCGCGCGAGGACGCCGAAGCCGAATTGAAAGCCGCGCGCGCCCGCGGCGTCGAATTCGTCGCCCTCGGCGAACCGGATTATCCGCAGCGGCTGCAGATGATCGACGACGCGCCGCCGTTGCTGGCGGTGCGCGGCAAGCGCGCCGTGCTGACGCATCCGCTGGTCGCCATTGTCGGCTCGCGCAACGCCTCGGCGGCCGGCGTCAAATTCGCCGAACGCCTGGCGCACGACCTGGGCGCGGCCGGTTTCGCGACCGTTTCGGGGTTGGCGCGCGGCATCGATGCCGCCGCCCACCGCGCCAGTCTTGCAACAGGCACCGTCGCGGTGCTGGCCGGCGGCCACGACCGCATCTATCCGGCCGAGCATGGCGATCTGTTGGAAGCGATCCTCGCCGAAGGCGCTGGCGTTTCGGAGATGCCGCTCGCCTGGGAACCGCGCGCGCGCGACTTTCCGCGCCGCAATCGGCTGATCTCGGGATTGTCGGTCGGCGTGGTGATCGTGGAAGCGGCGCGCCGCTCGGGCTCGCTGATCACCGCGCGGCTTGCCGGCGAACAGGGCCGCGAAGTGTTTGCGGTGCCAGGCTCGCCGCTCGATCCGCGTGCGGAAGGAACCAACGGTCTGCTCAAGCAGGGCGCGACGCTGGTCACCGAAGCCGCCGACGTGATCGCGGTGCTCGAACCGATCCTCGGGAGCGGCTTCGACGTGCGGCGCAGGAACCCACGCCCGATGTTCCGGGGCCGCTCGATGTCGAGCCCGACGAGGACGAGCGCGCCGCATTATCGGCCTGCTTGGGCCGACGCCGGTGTCGATCGACGATCTGGTGCGGCTGTCGCACACATCGCCGGCAATCGTGCGGACGGTGCTGTTGGAACTCGAAATCGCAGGACGGCTGGAGCGCCACGGCGGCGGTCTGGTGTCGTTGCTATAAGATACGAAGCGAATCGTAGCGCTTGATCCCGAAAAGTCGGAACCGGTTTTCGGATAAGATCATGCGCAATAGAAAACGTATCGGATCGCAAGAATGCTCCGGAACTTGGTCTTCTTCTCCGTCATCTTCGCATTGTTCTGCGCGCCGGCGCGCGCGCAGGAGCAATCTTTCGCCGCCTTCGAAGCCGCGTTGTGGCCGGATGCGCAGGCCAAGGGCGTCACGCGTGCCACCTTCGATCTCGCGCTCAAAGGCGTGACGCCCGATCAACGCGTGATCGCGGCCACGAAGCGCCAGCCCGAATACGGCAAGCCGGTCGGCGCCTATGTCAACGACATTGCCTCGCGCGGCCGCATCGCCAACGGCCAGCGCAAGGCCAAGGAATGGGCCAAGACCTTCGACGCGGTGGAAAAGAAATTCGGCGTCGAGCGCTGGGTGCTGCTGGCGCTGTGGGGCATCGAAACCGATTTCGGCGCCGAGAAAGACCACTGGGATGTGTTCCGCTCGCTGGCGACGCTTGGCTACGTCGGCTACCGCCATCCCTATTTCCGCAACGAATTGATCGTCGCGATGCGCATCATGCAGGACAACCATTTTGGCCGCGACAAGATGGTCAGTTCATGGGCCGGCGCCATGGGCCAGACGCAGTTCATGCCGAGCAACGTGGTCGACTATGCCATCGATTTTTCCGGCGACGGCAAGCGCGACCTGTGGAGCAATGTACCGGACGTGCTCGGCTCGACCGGCAACTATCTCGCCAAGGAGCACTGGAAGCATGGCCTGCCCTGGGGCTTCGAGGTCACTGTGCCGAAGCGCTTCGACTATATGCACAGCCGCGGCAGTTTCACCGAATGGGCAAAACGCGGCGTGCGCCGCACCGACGGCAAGCCGTTTCCGCCTTCGGGCCAAGGCATCTTGTTTTTTCCGAGCGGCACCAACGGCCCGGCCTTCATCGCGACTGAAAATTACGCCGTGCTCAAGGAGTACAACAACTCGGATCCTTACGCGATCGCGGTTGGCCATCTCGCCGACCGCATGAATGGCGGGCCGCCGATCAAGGCCGCCTGGCCGGCCGACGACCACCCGATCTCGCGCGACGCCCGCATTGCCTTGCAAAAGAAATTGTCGGTGCTCGGCTACAAGGTGCTCGATTTCGAAGGCCACATCGACTTCGACCTGCGCGACAATATCCGCGCCGAACAGGCCAAACTCGGCATGCTGCCGGACGGAAATCCGACAGCGGCGTTTCTCGAACGGCTGGGCGTGCGGGGCCCCTGACTAGCGTCCGCCGCCATTTTGGGAATGGCGGGTCTCGTTCTCGGCTTCGAGCCGGACCATTTCGAGCAGGTAACCGAACGTATCGAGGCCGTTTCGCTTCGCCAGGGTGGCGAGTTCCCCCGACAAGGTCGCCACATAATTGGCTACCACCGTGCGGCTCCCGGGTCCGGCTGAAGCGCCTTGATTGGCCATGCCGGCAAAAATACACAGGTCCCTAACGATTAGTAGCTCGTAAATTGATTTTAAAATCAAATACATCTAATGGTTGTATTTGGGCGTAAGTCCCGTCTCTTTCGTGCCCGATTTGGCTGTTCTTAAAGATTTCCCGGGCACCCTCATTTGACAGCAAGGGGTGCCTTCACCATGTTCCGGCCAAAGCAAGCCGCCGATTCCGCCGGGAATCGCAGCGATTCCGGCGGCTAACCTATTGGATTCTCATGAAAGTTGTCGTTGTTGAGTCGCCTTCCAAAGCGAAGACGATCAATAAGTACCTTGGACCGGGTTACGAGGTCTTGGCCTCCTTTGGCCATATACGTGACCTGCCGGCCAAGGATGGGTCGGTCGATCCGGACAATAATTTCAAGATGCTGTGGGAGGTCGACCCGCAGTCGCAGAAGCGCGTCAACGACATCGCCCACGCCCTCAAGAAGGCCGACACCCTCATTCTGGCGACCGACCCCGACCGCGAAGGCGAGGCGATCTCCTGGCATGTCCTTGAAGCGCTTAACGAAAAGAAGGCCCTGAAGGGCCAGGCGGTCGAGCGCGTCGTCTTTAATGCGATCACCAAGCAATCGGTGACCGAGGCGATGAAGCATCCCCGCGCCATCGACGGCGCGCTGGTGGACGCCTATCTGGCGCGGCGCGCGCTGGACTATCTGGTCGGCTTCACCCTCTCGCCGGTGCTCTGGCGCAAACTGCCGGGCGCGCGCTCGGCCGGCCGCGTCCAATCGGTGGCGCTGCGGCTGGTGTGCGACCGCGAGCTGGAAATCGAGAAGTTCGTCGCCAAGGAATATTGGTCGATCGTCGCCAAGCTGGCGACGCCGCGCGGCGAGAGTTTCGAAGCGCGCCTGGTCGGCGCCGACGGACAGAAGCTGCAGCGTTTGGATATCGGCACCGGCGTCCAGGCTACCGACCTGAAGAGTGCGCTCGAAAGCGCAACCTTCACCGTCGCTGCCGTCGAAGCCAAGCCCGCGCGGCGCAATCCGCCGCCGCCCTTCACCACCTCGACCATGCAGCAGGAGGCCAGCCGCAAGCTTGGCTTTGCGCCGGCCATCGCCATGCGCCTGGCGCAGCGTCTCTACGAAGGCGTCGAGATCGACGGCGAGACCACCGGCCTCATCACCTATATGCGCACCGACGGCATCGACATCGCGCCGGAAGCGATTACCGATATCCGCGCGATGATCGGCAAGAATTACGGCAAGGACTACGTGCCCGGTTCGCCGCGCGTCTATCAGAACAAGTCGAAGAACGCGCAAGAGGCGCACGAAGCGGTGCGCCCGACCGATCCCCACCGCACGCCCGACCAGGTCGCCAAATATGTCGACCGCGATCAGGCGAAGCTTTACGAGCTGATCTGGAATCGCGCGGTCGCGAGCCAGATGGAATCCGCGGAACTCGAACGCACCACCGTCGATATCGTCGCCAAATCGGGCAGCCGCATCATCGACCTACGCGCCTCCGGCCAGGTGGTGAAATTCGACGGCTTCCTGACGCTCTACCAGGAAGGCCAGGACGAGACGCCGGAAGACGAAGAGTCGAAACGCCTGCCGGCCATGTCGGAAAAAGAGACGCTGGCGAAACAGGCGATTGAAGCCGCGCAGCATTTCACCGAGCCGCCGCCGCGCTTTTCCGAAGCGGCGCTGGTCAAGCGCATGGAAGAGCTCGGCATCGGCCGGCCCTCGACCTATGCCTCGATCCTGCAGGTGCTGCAGGACCGCGGCTATGTGCGCATCGACAAGAAGCGGCTCATCCCGGAAGACAAAGGCCGCGTCGTGGTCGGCTTCCTGGAAAGCTTCTTCCAGCGCTACGTCGAATACGATTTCACCGCCTCGCTCGAAGAGCAACTCGACCGCGTTTCCAATAACGAGATGAATTGGAAGAAGGTGCTGGAGGATTTCTGGACCGGCTTCATCGCCGCGGTCAACGACATCAAGGAACTGCGCATCACCCAGGTGCTCGACGCGCTCAACGACCTGCTCGAGCCGCATATCTTCCCGGCGCGCGCCGACGGCGGCCCAGTGCGGCAGTGCCCGCAATGCGGCAACGGTCAGCTGTCGCTCAAGGTGGGGCGCTTCGGCGCCTTCATCGGCTGCTCGAACTATCCGGAATGCACGTTCACGCGGCAGATGACGCCGGGCGCGAAGGGCGTCCAGACCACCAAGGTGCTGGGCGTCGATCCTGCCACCGGCCTCGACGTTTCAATTCGCGGCGGACGCTTCGGCACTTACCTGCAACTGGGCGAACAGGCGAAAGCCGAAAAGCCCAAGAAGGGCGAGAAAGCCGAAAAGCCGCCGAAGCCGAAGCGCGCCAGCCTGCCGAAAGGCGTTGCGCCCGAGGACATCGATCTGGAGAAGGCGCTGGCGCTGCTGTCGCTGCCGCGCGAAGTCGGCAAGTCGCCGGAAGACGGCGAGCCGATCATGGCCGGCGTCGGCCGCTTCGGACCTTACGTCAAGCACGGCAAAGTCTACGCGAGCCTGGAACAAGGCGACGACGTGCTCACCGTCGGCCTCAACCGCGCCATGCACCTGATCGCCGACAAGATCGCCAATCCGAAAAAAGGCGGCCGCCGCTTTGGCGCCGATCCGGGCAAGGCGCTGGGCGATCATCCCGACAAGGGCGGACCGATCGTGGTCAAGAACGGCCGCTACGGACCCTATGTCAGCCACAACGGCGTCAACGCCACACTCACCGGCGACAAGACACCCGATACCGTGACGCTCGACGAGGCGGTGGTCCTGCTCGACGCCCGCGCGGCCATGGTCGGCAATTCGCCAAAAGGGCGCCGCGCCGCCGGCCGCAAGACCGCATCCGGCAAGAAGGCCGCTTCACCCGCGGCCACGCCGAAGAAGCCGGCCGCGGCGAAACCAAAGAAGGCGGCCACGGTTGCTGCCCACGCCAAGCCGGCGCGCCGCGTCAAGGCCGCCAAGTAGCTAGCGAAGCTCCCTTTCGATCATTACATTCTCTTTCATCAGCGCCTTTTTGGCGCAGGAAAATCTATTTTGAACAAACAGACCAAACGAACACCTTCCCTTCCCGCCAAGGCTGAAATCCTCGCCTTCATTGCCGCTCACAAAGGCAAAGCCGGCATCCGCGAGATCGCCCGCGCCTTCGGCCTCAAGAACGCCATGCGCGTCGAACTCAAACGCATGCTGCGCGACCTGGCCGACGACGGCGCGGTCGAGAAACGCGGCAAGAAGCTGCACCACCCCGGCACCCTGCCCTCTACCGTGGTCGCCGACGTCACCGTGCGCGATGCCGACGGCGACCTCCTCGCCACCCCCGACGAGTGGGACGAAGCGGCGCACGGAGCGGCGCCGAAAATCCGCATTCACACCCCGCGCAAGGCGCGGCCCGGTGAAGCCGCCGGCATCGGCGATCGCGTGCTGATGCACGTCGAGGAAACCGAAGACGACAACGGCATCCGCCACCGCGGCCGCGTCATCAAGATCATCGATCATCCCAAGCACCGCGTGCTCGGGATCTTCCGCAAGACCCAGCATGGCGGCGGTCGCTTGGAGCCGGTCGACAAGAAGATGCTCGGCAAGGAGCTCAACATTCCGGTAGGCGGCACCCATGACGCTCAGGACGGCGATCTGGTCGCCGTCGAGACCGTCCGCGCGCCGCGCTTCGGGCTATCCACCGGGCGCGTGGTCGAGCGGCTCGGCTCGCTCGCCAGCGAGCGCGCGGTCAGCCTGATCGCGATCTATGCCCATTCGATACCGCTGGTCTTCCGCAGCGATACTCAGGCCGAAGCGGAAGCGGCAAAGCCTGCGCCCCTCGCCCATCGCGAGGATTGGCGGCAGGTGCCGTTCATCACCATCGATCCGCCCGACGCCAAGGATCACGACGACGCCGTGCACGCCGAGCCGGACACCGCCGGCAACAATCATGGCGGCTTCATCGTCAGTGTGGCCATTGCCGACGTCGCCCATTACGTGACGCCCGGCTCGGCGCTCGACCGCGAGGCGCTGGTGCGCGGCAATTCGGTCTATTTCCCCGACCGCGTGGTGCCGATGCTGCCGGAGCGTATCTCCAACGATCTGTGTTCGCTGCGTCCGCGCGAAGATCGCGCTGCGCTCGCCGTGCGCATGGTAATCGGCGCCGACGGCCGCAAACGCTCGCACACCTTCCACCGCATCATGATGCGTTCGGCGGCGAAACTTTCTTATCAGCAAGCGCAATTCGCCATCGGCGGCCGCACCGACGAAGATACCGAGGCCCTAGTGAAGCCTGTGCTCGCGCCGCTCTACACGGCTTACGAAACGCTTACGCGCGCACGCATGGAGCGCGGGCCGCTCGATTTGGACCTGCCAGAGCGAAAAATTCTGCTCAAGGGCGACGGCACCGTCGACCGCGTGGTCGTGCCCGAACGGCTGGAGGCGCACCGGCTGATCGAGGAATTCATGATCCTCGCCAACGTGGCCGCCGCCGAGACGCTGGAGAAAGCGCGGGTGCCGCTGATCTATCGCGTGCACGACGAGCCGGGCATGGAGAAGGTCAATGCCCTGCGCGAATTCCTCGCCACCCTCGACATCCCGTTCGCTAGAGGCGGCGTGTTACGGGCGGACGCCTTCAACCGCGTGCTTGCGCAGGCCAAGGGCCGCGACGCCGAGTTGCTGATCAACGAGGTCGTCCTGCGCACGCAGGCGCAAGCCGAATACGCCGCGGAGAACTACGGCCATTTTGGCCTCAACCTGCGCCGCTACGCGCATTTCACCTCGCCGATCCGCCGCTATGCCGACCTGATCGTGCATCGCGGGCTGATCCGCGCGCTCAAGCTGGGCGAAGGCGGCCTGCCCGAAGCGGCCGACGCCAAGGCGCTGGCTGAAATCTCCGCGCAGATCTCCGCCACCGAACGGCGCGCCATGCTGGCGGAACGCGAAACCAACGACCGACTGATCGCGCATTTCCTGTCCGACCGCGTCGGCGCCACCTTCGACGGCCGCGTTTCCGGCGTGCACCGCGCCGGGCTGTTCGTGAAACTGCACGAGACGGGCGCCGACGGCTTCGTGCCGGCGCGCACCATCGGAGACGAGTATTTCCGCCATGACGAAGCCGGCCACGCCATGGTTGGCTCCCGCTCCGGCACCAGCTACCGGCTCGGCGACCGCGTCACCGTTAAACTGGTGGAAGCGGCGCCGGTTGCCGGCGCCTTGCGCTTCGAGCTGTTATCCGAGGGACGGGCTGGACGGCCGAGCCGCCGCCCGCGCCAGGAACAGCGCCAACATTACCGCCCGCGCGGCAAGCAACGGAAGGCACGATGACACGAGATCTCGCAAAAGTCTGGGCCGAGCGCATGACCAAGGTGGAGCGCGACCAGACGTTCCCCGACAGCGAGCCGCGCGATGCGGCCACGCTGATGCTGATCGACCGCTCGGGCGAAAAGCCCAAGGTTCTGCTCGGCCGCCGCCATCTCAGCCACAAATTCATGCCGGGCAAGTTCGTGTTCCCGGGCGGGCGCATCGAGGCCCTCGACGCCAAGATGTCGGCGGTGAGCGAGCTTCATCCCGACATGCAGACGAAATTGCTCGAGCGCGTCGCCAATCCGAGCGCCGATTTCGCGCGCGGGCTTGCGCTCACGGCGGTGCGCGAGGTGGCCGAAGAGACCGGCCTTTTGCTCGGCGTCAAAAGCGACGAGCCGCCGGCGGTGCCAGGAGAAATCTGGACCGAATTCGGCAAGGCGCGCGTGCATCCCGACCTCGGCAATATTCAATTCATCGCCCGCGCCATTACGCCGCCGCGGCGTCCGAAGCGCTTCGACACCCGCTTCTTCACCGCCGATTTCAGCGCCGTCGCGCACACAATCAAGGGCGTGGTCGGACCGGATTCCGAGTTGGTCGAACTGACCTGGGTGCCGATCGAGGAAGCCACTCATCTCGACATGCCGACCATCACCGGGGTGGTGATGGAAGAGCTCGCCGCCCGGGTCGCGGGCGGCATGGGGCACGGCCTGCCGGTGCCGTTTTACTTCATGATCGACAGGCAGTTTTTCCGGGAACTATTGTAAATCCAGCAAAATCGCGGATTTCTTGACATTTGCAGGCGGGCCGCTAGGGTCCGCCGCAAAATCACCCAAACCGCTACCGCCATTCAAGTTTCAAGGGCAATTCCATGGCCAAAGCCATCAGTCTCAAGATCAAGCTCGTGTCGAGCGCCGGCACCGGCCACTACTACGTGACCCGCAAGAATTCGCGCACCCAGACCGACAAAATGGCGAAGAAGAAATACGATCCGATCGCCAAGAAGCACGTCGAATACAAGGAATCCAAGATCAAGTGATCTTGCGGCCTGTTCCGATACCCGCGCATGGTCCCGAAAAGTGGGAACCGGTTTTCGGATAAGACCATGCGCAAGCTAGAAGGGGCGCCCATTGGGCGCCCTTCGCATTTCCGGCGCGGCCCGGAATATTCAGCCGCCCGTGGACCTGATATCCTCGGGGCAAACGACAAACCGGGGAGAGCCATCGATGTCCGTCATGTTGCGCGCACTGTTTGCCGCGTTTCTGCTGCTGCCGCTCGCCTTCGGACCGGCCGCCGCGATGGAAAAGCATAAGCTCGCCTTGCAGATCAGCGATGCCACTCCCGACAAGATGAACGCCGTGCTCAACGTCGCCGCCAATGTGTCGAAATATTATTCCGACAAGGGCGACGAGGTTGAAATCCAGATCGTGGCCTTCAATGCCGGCCTCAACATGCTGCGCACGGACAAGTCGCCGGTGCTCGAGCGGCTCAAGTCGTTCAAGCAGGGCATGCCCAATGTGTCGTTCCTGGCCTGCGAGAACACGCTCGCCGCCATGACCCGCCACGAAGGCAAGGAGCCGCCGCTGGTCGACAACGCCACGCGTGTGCCCGCCGGCGTCGTCACGCTGATCGAACTCGGCGAAAAGGGCTGGACCATCGTCCGCCCGTAGGCGTCAGGCGGCGTCCGGTACCACGCGATTGCGGCCGTCGCGCTTCGCGCGATAGAGCGCCGTGTCGGCGCGCTTGAGGATCGCCCCGGCGTTGTCGCTGGCGCCGCCGAGCGCGGCAATGCCGATCGAAATCGTCACCTCGAGATTGCGCGCGCCCTGTTGGATCGCGAACGGCTCGGTGGCGATGCGCCGGCGCAGCCGCTCCGCCACCATAGTGGCGACCGCCATGTCGGTTTCCGGCATGACGATGACGAATTCCTCGCCTCCGTAGCGGCAGGCGAGATCGATGTTGCGGATCGACTTGCGGATGCGCAGCGCGAATTCGCGCAGCACGTCGTCGCCGGCATCGTGGCCGTGCGTGTCGTTGACCGCCTTGAAATAGTCGATGTCGATCACCAGTACCGCGATCGGCTTGCCGCGCGCGGCCGCCTGCTCGACCAGCGCCGTCAGATGCGATTCCATGTAACGGCGGTTGAACAGCCCGGTGAGAGCGTCGGTGATTGCCATTTCGATCGACAGCTGCACGTTGTCGCGCAGCCGCTCGGTGTAGCGCTTTTTCTTGATCTGCGTGCGCACGCGCGCCAGCATTTCGTTCTTGTCGATCGGGCGCAGCAGATAATCGTTCACGCCGATCTCGAGCCCGCGCACCAGGCGCGTATTGTTGTCGGCTTCGGCGACCGCCAGAATTGGCACGTTGCGCGTGCGATCAAGCGAGCGCACCTGGCTGCACAGCCGCAGTCCGTCGAACTCCTTCAGGCCCAGCGACACGATCAGCAGGTCGTAATTGCCCTCGGCGGCATGAAACAGCGCTTCGCTCGGATTGACCTCCACGTCCACCGTGTGTTCGGCCGACAGCGTCGCCACGATACGTTCGTAGGAGCTCTTGCGGTCGTCGACGACGAGAATGCGGCCATGGCGGCCGGTTTCCGCCACCGCTTCCCGCTCTGGGCTTTCGAGACCGATTTCCTTGGTGGTAAGCGCGCGCAGGCGCAGCTCGTCGGTCACCATCTTCAGCCGCGACAACGAGCGCACGCGCGAGATCAGCGCCACATCCGTGACCGGCTTGGTGAGGAAATCGTCGGCGCCGGCTTCCAGCCCGCGCACGCGGTCGGCCGGCTGGTCGAGCGCTGTCACCATCACCACCGGAATATGATGCGTCAGCGGATTGGACTTGAGCTTGCGGCAAACCTCGAAGCCGTCCATGTCCGGCATCATCACGTCGAGCAGCACGATGTCGCATTCGGCGCGCTCGCACAGCGCCAGCGCCTCCGGCCCGCTCTGCGCGGTGGTGACGTCGAAATATTCGGCCGACAGCCGCGCCTCCAAGAGCTTCACATTGGCCGGCACGTCGTCGACCACGAGAACACGGGCGGTCATTGCAAAGTCCCTGGCTGCACCATCAGGCGGCCCCGAGGAAATGACGGATCGTCTCGATGAATTTGCCGACCGAAATCGGCTTGGACAGATAGGCCTCGCAGCCGCCCTCGCGGATGCGCTCCTCGTCGCCCTTCATGGCGAAGGCGGTGACCGCCACGACCGGAATTGCCTTGAGTTCGGGATCGTCCTTGAGCCATTTGGTCACTTCGAGGCCGGATACTTCCGGCAATTGGATATCCATCAGAATCAGATCGGGCCGGTACTTGCGCGCAAGATCCAGCGCCTCGATGCCGTTGCGAGTCCCGACGGTCTGGTAGCCATGCGCTTCCAGGAGGTCGTGGAAGAGCTTCATATTCAGCTCGTTGTCCTCCACGATCAGGACGGTCTTCGGCATTTCCCCCGCCCCATTTGTCCCCAGTGCGTCCCCAACCCGTCGCGCTTGGCGTCGCCATGGCGCGCACGCTCGGGCATGATCAAACCACGGTAGTGCCGATATGTTACGGAAAGGCAAATTTGATCGATGAAACTATCGCCTTCGTTAACCCAAGAAGCGGCAGAAGAGCTTGCAATTCAGGCGCTTACCTTCATTGCCGGGGACAGCGAGCGGCTCGGCCGCTTCCTCGCCATCAGCGGCATCGGCCCTGCCCAGATTCGCGCCGCCGCGCAAGAGCCGGGTTTCCTGATCGGCGTCTTGGACCATCTGGCCGGCGATGAGCGCCTTTTGTCGGCGTTTGCCGCCGAAACTGGGGTCGATCCCGCCCAAATCGGCAAGGCGTTGGCGGCCCTGGGCGGCCATTGGGAGCGCGACATACCGTGAGCTTCTGCCGCGATTGCCTGGCGGATGCGCCCGACACCGCAGCGCGCTGTCCGGCCTGCGGGTCGCCGCGGCTCGCGCGCCATCCCGAGCTCGAAAACCTGACCATCGGTCATGTCGACTGCGACGCCTTCTACGCCACGATCGAAAAGCGCGACGATCCGTCGCTCACCGACAAACCGGTGATCGTCGGCGGGGGAAAACGCGGCGTGGTCGCGGCCTGCTGCTATGTGGCGCGCACCTACGGCATCCACTCGGCCATGCCGATGTTCGAGGCCAAGCGCCGCTGCCCGCAGGCCGTGGTGATCAAGCCGAACATCGCGAAATACAGCAAAGTCGGCCGCGACGTGCGGCGCGCCATGCAGGCGCTCACGCCGCAGGTCGAGCCCCTGTCGATCGACGAAGCCTTTCTCGATTTGACCGGTACCGAACGGCTGCACGGCATGAGCGCGGCGCGCGTGCTGGCGCGCTTTGCGGGCCAAGTCGAGCGCGATTTCGGCATCACGGTTTCCATCGGCCTGTCGGCCAACAAGTTCCTCGCCAAGATCGCCTCCGACATGGACAAGCCGCGCGGCTTCGCCGTGCTCGGAGAGGCAGAGGCCGCGGCGTTTCTGGCGGCAAAGCCGGTCGGCTTCATCTACGGCGTCGGCACGGTGAGCGCGGCCAAGCTTGCCGCCGACGGCTATCGGCTGATCGCCGACCTGCAGCGCGCCGACGAGCACGATCTGATCCGCCGTTACGGCGAGGAAGGCGCCCGGCTCTGGCGTCTGGCGCGCGGCATCGACGCGCGCGCCGTCGATCCGCAACGCGACACCAAGAGCATATCGGCGGAGACCACCTTCGAACGCGATATCAGCGAGTTCCGGCCGCTCGAGCAAACGCTCTGGGAACTGACGGAAAAAGTGTCGGCGCGCCTGAAAGCCAATGCGCTCGCCGGCTCAACGGTGACGCTGAAGCTCAAGAGCGCCGACTTCAAAATCCGCACCAGGGCGCGCGCGCTGGGGCATCCGACCCAACTCGCCGCCCGCATCTTCGCGGCCGGCCGCGACTTGCTCGCCCATGAGATCGGAACGACGCGCTTCCGCCTCATCGGCCTCGGCGTCAGCCATCTGGAGGATGCCGCCGGCGACGATCTGTCGGACTTGATCGACCGCCGCGCGGCCGAGGCCGAGCACGCGGTGGATCGCCTGCGCGCGAAATTCGGACGCGACGCGGTGGTGAAAGGCCTGGCGTTGGAGGACGACTAGCCCATGATCCCGAAAAGTGGGAACCGGTTTTCGGAGAAGATCATGGGCAATAGAAAATGCGCCCTCAGGGGCACGGCTTCGGCTTCTTGAGCTCGAGCGAGGTCATTTCGCCCTTGATGCTGAAATCGCTGTAGTCGAGCACCAGCGCCCGCGAGATGCCGTTCTCGTAAAGCTCGAAGGAAATGGCATAGACCGGTGTCTGTTCGCCGGTCTGCTGCGCCGCGGCGCTTTCCCGCTCGAAATAGCTGATCGTCACCGGCCAGCGCGTGAGCTTGGCAAGCTCGGGGATTTTCGCCGCGGCGTCATTCGGCGGCTTGGCGCCCGGCGCAATTGGCCGGCCGATCACGGTGAGCGTGTTGTAGAGTTTCTCGCCGCTTTCCGAGCCGTCATAGACCGGAAATTCCAGGATATTCTTGCCTTCGCGCGCGGCCACGATGATGCGCCGAATGTGCTGGGTCGGGAACACCGCGCTCACCGGAACGGTGAAATTCTTGTCCTTAGGCTTGCTCAGATCGACCGCAACCGTCGTGGCGTTGCGTTCGGCATGACCGTCGACCGAGTCGGTGCGCTTGTCGTCGACCAGGTTTTCCGAATTGAAGCGGAAAGCCTTGGCGTTACCGGCTTCCCAGGTGGTCGAACGCAGATCGCTGAGCGCGCTCTTACCCTCCGAATCGAGTTGGGAGACCTGGCGGAATTGCAGCTGGTAACCGTCGCAGGCATTGCCCGAAAAGTCGTAGAGGATGCGCCCGCGCACCGCTTCGACCCCCCGCGCGCCGTGCGATTTCACCAGTTTGAGGTCGTAGACCGCCCGGTGCGGCGCCAGAAGCACCGTATCGGCGGGAGGCGCGGCCGCAACCGCGCGATGGGCCGCACCCGCGACCAAACCCATAGCCAGGATCGGCAAGATCAACCGTTTGGCAAATTTCAGCGTTTTCATCGATACGGGCCTTCCGGCGGCAGCGGTGCAGCGGCGTCCGAAAGATGATTCATGCAAGATAAGGGCAAGATAGAGGCCGTTACCGCCGCCGACAACGGGTGCCTTGCGCTTGCGCTGACGGGTTTGATCGGCCAAGACAGGGCAACCAGCAGGGGGAATTTCATGTCCGGTATGATTGAACAGAAGCTTGCAAGCCTCGGCATCAGCCTGCCGACGCCGGCGAGCCCGATCGCCAATTATGTGCCGTTCGTGCGCAGCGGCAACCTGCTCGTCGTCTCCGGCCAGCTCTGCTTTGGCGCCGACGGCAAATTGGCCGCCAAGGGCCAACTTGGCGCCGGCGTGTCGATTGAGGATGGGCAGAAGGCGGCGCGCGCCTGCGCGGTCAATCTCCTGGCTCAGCTCAAAATCGCGGTCGGCGATCTCGACAAGGTCACCCGTGTGGTGCGGCTCGGCGGCTTCATCAATTCGGCGCCCGGTTTCGGCGACGGGCCGAAGGTGATGAACGGCGCTTCCGACCTGATGGTCGAGGTATTCGGCGACAAAGGCCGCCATGCCCGCAGCACGGTCGGCGTCTCGGCGCTGCCGGTCGACGCGGCGGTCGAAGTCGAGGGTATGTTCGAAGTGGGCGCATGATCCCGAAAAGTGGGAACCGGTTTTCGGACCAGATCATGCGCCAAACGAAATAAGTCAAATGCCTGGTCTTGACTGGCTCACCGCCCGTCCGATCGCCCACCGCGGCCTGCATGACGCGTCAGCGGGCGTGATCGAGAACACGGCCTCCGCCTTTTCCGCCGCCATCGCCGGCGGCTATGCCATCGAGACCGACCTGCAGATCAGCGCCGACGGCGAAGCTTTCGTGCACCATGACGATGCGCTTGGCCGGCTCACCGAAGGCAGCGCGCGGCTTGACGCCATGACCACGGCCGAAATCGAGGCCGTGCGCTTCAAGACGACCCGCGACCGGATGATGACGCTCGGCGACTTGTGCGATTTCGTGGCTGGCCGCGCCACGCTGGCGCTGGAACTCAAGAGCCACTTCGACGGCGACCGGAGGCTGGTGCAGCGCTGCGCCGACGTGCTGGCGGGTTATAGCGGGCCGGTGGCGGTGATGTCGTTCGACCCCGCCATGATCGAACTGGTGCGGTGGATCGCTCCCCAGTTGACGCGCGGCATCGTCGCCGAGCGCTACTTTGTCCATCACGAGTGGGACCGCTTTTCCCACAAGGAGAAACGCCGCATGGCGTTTCTCCTGCATGCCAACCGCACCCGCCCCCACTTCATCGCCTATGGCGTCAAGGACCTGCCGGCCATGGCACCGTTGATCGCGCGCTGGATCTTCCGCCGGCCGCTGCTGACTTGGACCGTGCGCAGCGAGGCCGACGAGGCGGGCGCGGCCCGCTGGGCCGATCAGATGATATTTGAGGGCTTCCGTCCGTAATGGCCGAACGGATGATCAACAAAGATCGATTTCCGGCATAAAGTCGGGCTAGCAGACCCGATGACCGAACTAGCAGACCCGATGACCGAAATCGAACTCCGTATCCGCATCGCCCAGTCGCTCGCCGAGGTTCCAGCCGCGGCCTGGGACGCATGCGCCGGCGGCAATGACGACGCCAGCCAGAGCCGCGAGATAGCGGACGCAGTTAAACTAACACATGAGGATAACTTTTCCCCAAAGTTATCAACACGAGGACAAGTCGATAACCCATTTATATCTCACGATTTTCTATCATCGATAGAAGCTTCGTTTTCAGTCGGCGGGCGGGCCGGCTGGCAACCGCGCCACCTCCTGGCGGAAGGCGCCGACGGGACCCTTCTGGGCGCCGCGCCCTGCTATGTGAAAAGCCACTCGCGCGGCGAATATGTCTTCGACGCCGGCTGGGCCGAGGCCTTCGAACGCGCCGGCGGCGACTATTACCCCAAGCTGCAGGTGGCGGTGCCGTTTACCCCGGTGACCGGCCGCCGCCTGCTCGCCCGTCCCGGCCCGCTGGCCGAACAGGTGCGCGGCGGCCTCGCCGATGCTTTGGTCGAGATCACTACCGCCAGCGAGTTGTCCTCGGCCCACGTCACCTTCCTGACCGAGCCGGAATGGTGTGCACTTGGCGAGCGCGGCTTCCTGCAACGCACTGACCAGCAATTCCACTGGGACAATGCCGGCTACGCCAGCTTCGACGATTTCCTTGGCCGCCTCGCCTCGCGCAAGCGCAAGGCCATCCGCCGCGAGCGCAAAGAGGCGCTCGCTCCCGGGATCGAGGTAGCCTGGCTCACCGGCTCGGATCTCACCGAAGCGGCGTGGGACGCCTTTTTCGCCTTTTACATGGAGACCGGATCGCGCAAATGGGGCCGGCCCTATCTGACGCGCGAATTCTTTTCGATCGTCGGCGAAAAGATGCGCGACCGCATCCTGCTGGTGATGGCCAAGCGCGCCGGGCGCTGGATCGGCGGCGCGCTCAATTTCATCGGGCGTGAGGCGATCTACGGCCGCAACTGGGGCGCCGTCGAGCACCATCCGTTTCTGCATTTCGAACTCTGCTACTACCAGGCAATCGACTATGCGATCGCCCACAAGTTGACGCGCGTCGAGGCCGGCGCCCAGGGCGAGCACAAGCTGGCGCGCGGCTATTTGCCGAAGACCACCTATTCCGCCCATTTCATCGCCAATCCGGCCTTGCGGCGGGCGGTGGCCGAGTATCTCGCGCGCGAGCGCGCCTATGTGGAAGCCGCCGGCGAAGAGCTTGCGGCGCTGGCGCCATTCCGCAAGGATTTGGTCGAGCAGGAGTGAATCATTGTCCCGTCAGTCCGGGACGGCCCGAAGGGCCGGACCCGGAATCCAGATGCAAATTCAGAGTGTTTGCCTGGATTCCGGGTTCACGCGCTGCGCGCGTGCCCCGGAATGACTGACAAAAATAGGGGAAAGCTGATGCCGAGCTACGATCCGAACAACATCTTCGCCAAGATCCTGCGCGACGAACTGCCCTGCTACAAGGTCTACGAGGACGACAAGGCTTTCGCCTTCCTCGACATCATGCCGCGCGCGCCCGGTCACACGCTGGTGCTGCCGAAGGCACCCGTGCGCAATATTCTCGACATCGGCGCCGACGATCTGGCGCATGTCATGAAGGTGGCCCAGAAGGTCGCCAAAGCCGCCATGAAGGCGTTCGACGCCGATGGCGTCACCATGCAGCAGTTCAACGAGGGCGCCGGCGGACAGGTGGTGTTCCACCTGCATGTCCACATCATCCCGCGCAAGGCCGGCGTTCCCATGAAGCCGCCGGCAGCCGAAAAGGAAAAGCCCGACGCGCTCGCCGAGAACGCCAAGAAGCTCGCTGCGGCCATCGCCGCGGTTTGACCGGCGCTAGTGCGGGAATAAATAGCCGCCCAGCAACAGCACCGCCTCTCCGACCAGCACGCCGGCGAATACCGAGCGTTTCACCGCCAGGAAGGCGACAAATCCGCAGACCGCCGCGGTCACGCGCACCGTGAGCGGGATGCCTGCCAGCGCGCCGGCCGAGAAAAAGATCAGCTTGGCGATGACGCCGGCGAGGATCGCGGTGGCCACCCCGCGCGACCACACCACAATCTCGGAATCCTCGTTGAGCCCGCGCGCCAGCACCAGGCCGAGCACGCGCCATATCTCGTTCGGCAGATAGCCAACCAAGATCAGCAGCAGATAGGGCCAAAGTTCGGCGACGGCGGCATTCATTTGGCGGCCTCGCGCAAGCGGTGGACGGCGTAGGCGAGCGAGCCGCCAACCAAGCCGGTCCACATCAGGTCGAGCCCGACGTGCCAATAGGTCAGCAGCGGCCCGAGCACGAGGCCGAGTACCAGCGCCAGCCGGTCCACCAGGAGCCGGCTGTTGCGCGCGGTCGAGATCAGAAACGACATCGGGGTCAGAAAGAGCAACGCTCCTGCAAACAGCGGCGGCAGCCCGGCGGCGAGGTAATAGCCGACGAAACCGAACGTCACCGCCGTGCCCATATAGCCGACCGACAGACCGTTACAGAACGCAATGCGCCGCTCGCGCGGCAGTCCCGGCAGCAGGCGCAGCGATTCCACCCACATGCTCACCGAGGTAAAATGCGCAGGCAGCAGCAGGTCGCGTGTGCGCGTCTGCGGCCCACGCAACAGCGGCAGCAGCGCCACCACCATGGGAAACAGCCGGATCGCGCTTAAAGTGACCGCGATGGCCGCCTCGAGCGGCGCCGCACCGGTGCCGAGCGAGGAAATTAGAATCACCTGCCCCGGCGCGGCCCACACCAGTAACGATGACAGCGCGAGCCACCAGGATGCGAAGCCGTAATCGTGCGTGAGCGCACCGATGCCGATATAGGTGCCGGCGAGGACCAGGAAGAACACCGAGGTCAACGCCGATTTCACGCCGCCGAAAAAGGCGGCGCTGGTCGAATTGAACGTGGCGGGAACGGCCATGGGGCACGACCTGTCTCACAGCGCCGTATGAGGCGCAACCGCAGGCGCCCGCCCCGGCTGCATACGGCACCCGCGAAAAGCGAAGGCCGGGCGCGAAGCCCGGCCTTGGCATTTCTTCTTGAGCCGGCGGGCTAAACCTTCGCCAGCGGCACCTTCGGCACCGAGCTGCGCTTGGCCTTGGGCCGCGGCGAACGGCGCTTGGCCTTGGGCGCCGCGGCCGGCAGTTTTTCCGGCTTCGGCGTGATCGGTCCTTCCGGATATTCGAAGCCGAGCTTGTCGCGCCCGTCCTCGTCCTTGGTGACCACCACGCGCACATGGCCGCCGCCCTTCAGGTGGCCGAACAGCACGTCGTCGGCCAGCGGCTTCTTGATGTGCTCCTGGATGACGCGCGCCATCGGCCGGGCGCCCATCAATTCGTCGTAGCCGTTGGCGATCAGCCAGCGCGCGGCTTCTTCCGACAGCTCGATCGTCACGTTGCGGTCGCCGAGCTGCGCCTCAAGCTGCAGCACGAACTTCTCGACCACCTTGGCGATGATCTCCTGCGACAGGTGGGCGAAGGTGATGGTGGCGTCGAGCCGGTTGCGGAATTCTGGCGTGAACATCCGGTTGATCGCCTCGGTATCGTCGCCCTCGCGTTTGGTCCGCGTGAAGCCGTACGCGGCCTTCGCCATATCGGAAGCGCCGGCGTTGGTGGTCATGATCAGGATGACGTTGCGGAAATCCACCTGCTTGCCGTTGTGATCGGTCAGCTTCCCGTGATCCATGACCTGCAACAGCACGTTGAACAGGTCGGGATGCGCCTTTTCGATTTCGTCGAGGAGGAGCACGCAATGCGGATGCTGGTCGACGCCGTCGGTGAGCAGCCCGCCCTGGTCGAAGCCGACATAGCCGGGAGGCGCGCCGATCAGGCGCGAGACCGTGTGCCGCTCCATATATTCCGACATGTCGAAGCGGATCAGCTCGACACCGAGGGCGACGGCCAGTTGCTTGGCGACCTCGGTCTTGCCGACGCCGGTCGGTCCGGAGAACAAATAGCAGCCGATCGGCTTTTCCGGCTCGCGCAAGCCGGCACGCGCCAGCTTGATCGAGGCCGAGAGCGAGTTGATCGCCTTGTCCTGGCCATAGACCACGGTCTTGAGCGTCTGTTCGAGGTGCTGCAGCACCGCGGCATCGTCTTTCGATACGGTCTTGGGCGGGATCCGCGCCATGGTCGAAATCGTGGTCTCGATTTCCTTGATGCCGATGGTCTTCTTGCGGCGGCTCTCGGGCAGCAGCATCTGCGCGGCGCCCGATTCGTCGATCACATCGATCGCCTTATCGGGCAATTTGCGGTCATGGATATAGCGCGACGACAATTCGACCGCCGCCTTGATCGCCTCGTTGGTGTATTTGAGCTTGTGGTATTCCTCGAAATAGGGCTTGAGCCCTTTCAGAATCTCGATCGCATCCTGAACCGTCGGCTCGTTGACGTCGATCTTCTGGAACCGGCGCACCAGCGCGCGGTCCTTCTCGAAATACTGACGGTACTCTTTATACGTTGTCGAGCCGATGCAGCGGATCGTGCCGGAAGCGAGCGCCGGCTTGAGCAGGTTGGACGCGTCCATCGCGCCGCCGGAGGTCGCGCCGGCGCCGATCACGGTGTGGATCTCGTCGATGAACATGATCGCGCCGGGATAGGCCTCGATCTCCTTGATGACCTGCTTGAGCCGCTCCTCGAAGTCGCCGCGATAGCGCGTGCCGGCGAGCAGCGTGCCCATATCGAGCGCGAACACGGTGGCGCCTTTGAGCACGTCCGGCACCTCGCCATGCACGATGCGGCGCGCAAGGCCCTCGGCGATCGCGGTCTTGCCGACGCCGGCATCGCCGACGAACAGCGGATTGTTCTTCTGCCGGCGGCAGAGCACCTGGATCGTCCGGTTGATCTCGGCGTCGCGGCCGATCAGCGGATCGATCTTGCCGTCCTTGGCTTTCTTGTTGAGGTTGACGCAATAGGCGTCGAGCGCGTCGCCCTTCTTCTTGGGCTCGTCGCTGCCCTTGGTATCGGCCTCCTCGTCGGCGCCGCGCACCGGCCGCGCCTCGGACAGGCCGGGTCGCTTGGCGATGCCGTGGCTGATATAGTTGACCGCGTCGTAGCGCGTCATGTCCTGCTCTTGCAGGAAATAGGCGGCGTGGCTTTCGCGCTCGGCGAAGATCGCCACCAGAACGTTGGCGCCGGTGACCTCCTCGCGGCCGGAGGATTGCACGTGGATGACCGCGCGTTGGATCACGCGCTGGAAGCCGGCGGTCGGCTTGGAATCCTCGGCGCCGTCGGTGATCAGGTTTTCCAATTCGGATTCGAGATAGGCGACTAGACTGCGGCGCAGCTTGTCGAGATCGACATTGCAGGCCCGCATCACCGCCGAGGCGTCCTGATCGTCGATTAGCGCCAACAGCAGGTGTTCCAAGGTCGCATATTCATGGTGCCGCTCATTGGCGATGGCGAGCGCCCGGTGGAGCGACTGCTCGAGACTGCGCGAGAACGTTGGCATCAGATTCCCATTTCCTTTTGTATTGGACGCCTCCCGAATCTCACTTTTTTTCCATCACACATTGCAGAGGATGCTGATGTTTTCTGGCAAAGTCCATGACCTGCGTCACTTTGGTCTCCGCCACCTCGTAAGTATAGATACCGCATTCGCCGATGCCGTGGTGATGCACATGCAACATAATGCGTGTCGCGGCCTCATGATCCTTGCCGAAGAAGCGTTCCAGTACGTGCACGACGAATTCCATCGGCGTGTAGTCGTCGTTGAGGATAAGGACGCGGTACAGGCTCGGGCGCTTGGTCTGCGGCTTGGTCTTGGTGATGACCGCAGTGCTCGGCCCGCCCGGCTCGCCCAAATTGCCGTTTTTGCGCTTGCGGTCGTCGTCCGCCATACGCGGCGACTGGTCGGCGCCCAGGGAGGTGGCCGGCCAATCGATACGAGAGCTCTTTCTGACAGTCGACGTCATGGGTTTGCCGAGGCAAGAAGCATTCCAA
This sequence comes from uncultured Alphaproteobacteria bacterium, assembly GCA_963786025.1. Classification (GTDB taxonomy): domain Bacteria; phylum Pseudomonadota; class Alphaproteobacteria; order Rhizobiales; family Xanthobacteraceae; genus Pseudolabrys. Next base: position 87,387 of record CAWAXK010000009.1, on the reverse strand, counting down.
AATCATAGCACGCAGGCCGCACATACGCGGCCTCGCCACCATAATAAAGACCGACGCCTAACCAGGCCAAGCCGGGATTTCGTCCCGCTCCGAGACAAACTAAGCCAAATTCCGGCGATTCCGGGTGTATCGGGGCAGATATCCATTGGTTACCCGATCACAAGCCGTTTGCGGACAATCCAAGGCGATTTTTCCCCAAATTCACACTGCGGTTCCAACGGAATTTCAAGACGGCACCATCAAGGTTCTACCACCACACCGATTGCCAAATGTCCGGCAATACCAAAGGGGGGTGTCAATGCTACCGACCAGATTTTGGAGAAACCAGCAGGGAAGCATCGCCCCTTTGCTGGGAATTGCCCTTATTCCCTTGATGGCCGCCGTCGGCGCAGCCGTCGACTACAGCCAGGCAAACGCCGCCCGCGCCACCCTCCAAAACGCGCTTGATTCGACTGCGCTCATGCTTTCGAAGAACGCGGCGTTACAAACGAACGGCGCGCTACAGACCGAGGCGACCAACACCTTCAATGCGCTGTTTACAGCGACCAACGCCAAGAATCCCACGGTCACCGCGAGCTATTCCACGACCAACGGATCGCAGCTCGTGCTCACCGGCAGCGCGACCGTCAACACTAGTTTTATGAGCATCATTGGCGTCGACTCGATCAATATCACCGCCTCGTCGAGATCGACTTGGGGCAATACCCGGCTGCGCGTCGCGCTCGTGCTCGACAATACCGGCTCGATGGCGAGCTCAAACAAGATGACCGCGCTGAAGACGGCGTCGCAGAACCTACTCACGCAGCTCCAGAGCGCGGCGGTGACGGCCGACGACGTTTATGTTTCGATCGTCCCGTTCAACAAGGACGTCAATGTCGATGCCAGCAAGGTGAATTCGCCGTGGCTGCGCTGGGATTTATGGGAAGCGGTGAACGGCAAGTGCAGCAACACGACCTACAAAACGCAATCGACTTGTGTAGCGGCAAAAAAAATCTGGACGCCCAACAGCCACAGCACCTGGAACGGCTGCGTCACCGACCGCGACCAGAATTTCGACACCACCAATGATGCCCCGGTGGCCGGCGGCACGCTGTACCCGACCGAGCAGTATTCCTCCTGCCCGGTATCGTTGATGGGACTGACCAACAACTGGACCACGCTGTCGAGCAAGATCACCGCCATGCAGCCGGTCGGCAATACCAACCAGGCGATCGGCTTGCAGATGGGCTGGCAATCTCTGACCGCAGCGCCCTTCACGGTTCCGGCCATGGACCCGAACTACAAGTATCAGCAGGTCATCATTCTGCTGAGCGACGGCCTGAATACCCAGGACCGCTGGTACACCAACGCGTCGTCGATCGATGCCCGGCAGCAGAAAACCTGCGACAACATCAAAGCGGCCGGCATCACGATCTATACGGTGCAGGTCAACACCGACAACGAGCCGACCTCGACGCTGTTGCAGAGCTGCGCGACCGACCCGAGCAAGTTCTTCCTGCTGACGTCGTCGGCGGGGATCGTGACGGCGTTCGGTCAGATCGGCACCGCGCTGTCCAATCTGCGGCTTGCGATGTAGCGCGCGGGAGCCGCAAAAGGCGAAAATACCCTGGAGTTACAAGCTCCAGGGTATCGTTTTCGGCAAGGCGCCAACCAAGCGTTAACGACACCGTATAAGAACTATTCGGCATTCGCGGCATCGGGGGCAGACGGCGTTAACCAGTCAAGTCTTTGAAAAAGCGCGCAGACCCATCGGCTTGCAGGCGCGACGATTACCAAAAGGCGCGGAATTCCAGGGCTTCCATATACCGGCCCTTTAACAGCAGCGTTTATGCAAGTACGCGTATTCAACCGTATTCGGTGAACTGTCATGATGTCGGCCTGGACAAAGTTCCGCAGCAAGCTGCGCGCATTTCGCGCGGCGCAAGCAGGCAATGTCGCCATTATATTCGCGCTCGCCTCGATACCGATTATCGCATTTGTCGGCGCGGCAGTCGATTACAGCCGCGCCAATTCGGTCAAGGCTGCGATGCAATCCGCCCTCGATTCGGCAGCGTTGATGATGTCGAAGGAAGCGTCCACCGACACCTCGACGCAGCTACAAACGAACGCGTCCAATTACTTCAAAGCCCTATTCACACGGACTGAAGCAACCAACGTTCAGGTCACCGCCGTTTACAACCCGTCCAGCGCCACGGCCATGATCCTGAACGCAACTGCCCAGGTACCCACCACACTCATTAGCATCATCGGTATCAACAATATCGACTTAAGCCTTACGTCCACCTCCAAATGGGGCGAAACGCGGCTGCGCGTGGCGCTGGTGCTCGACAACACCGGATCGATGGCGCAGAGCGGCAAGATGACCGCGCTGATTGCGGCAACCAAGAGCCTGCTCGGTCAGCTGCAGGCTGCCGCCAGCGTCAACGGCGACGTCTATGTCTCAATTATTCCGTTCGTAAAGGACGTCAATTTAGACCCCTCCAACTATAATTCCGACTTCATCTACTGGGGTACTTCGGCGCAGGACCCGACGTTCTCCGACAACAGTTCCTGGGACGCAACTAATGGAACCTGCTCTGCCGGGAACTACTCGCCCCGCAGTACGTGCTTCCAGCACGGGACCTGCTCGATATCCGGCAAATCGCAGACCCAATGCGCCAGTGCGGGCACTTGCTCGCAATCTAGCTACACTACCCAGAGCACCTGTACGGGCGCGGGAACTTGCTCGATATCGAATAAAACCTCGCAGAGCACGTGTACCAGCGCGGGCACTTGCTCGATATCGAACAAAACCTCGCAGAACACGTGTACCAGCGCGGGCACTTGCTCGAAATCATACAAAACCACGCAGAGCAGTTGCACGAGCGCGGGCGGGACCTGGACAACTGGGACCTGGACATGGGGCGTGTGGACAGCCAACCCGGGAACGTGGACACCAGCGGTCTGGACCAATCCAACCTGGACACCCAAAAACCACAACACGTGGAATGGTTGCGTCATGGACCGCGGCCATCCAGCCTCGCCCAACACTCTAAGCGGGCTAAGCGGGCCGGACGCGACGAACAACTACGACACAAATGTTGCGGCGTCGGACACATCGATCATGTCGTCGCTATACGCGGCCCAGCAATACGGCTCCTGCCCCTCAGCAACCGTGATGGGCTTGAATTACAACTGGTCGGCTATGACCTCGCTGGTCAACAGCATGTCGCCGAACGGCAATACCAATCAGGCGATCGGATTGCAGCTAGGCTGGCTGTCTCTGGTCGGCGGCGGCCCGTTCACGGCGCCTCCGATGGATCCGAACTACAAATATACGCAAGCTATCATCCTGCTGACCGACGGTTTGAACACCGAGAACCGCTGGTCCACGAGCCAGAGCTCGATCGATGCGCGGCAACAACTCACCTGCAATAACATCAACACCGCCGGCATCACGCTCTACACGATCCAGGTCAATACCGGCGGCGATCCGACGTCGACCTTGCTGCAAAACTGCGCAGGCAGCCCGGGCCATTATCCAGACTCAAGCAAATTCTTCCTGCTGACGTCGTCGAGCCAGATCCTGAACGTCTTCACCCAGATCGGCACCGAACTGAGTCAGCTGCGAATTGCCCAATAGCATCAAGTAGCGTCTCGCCATCTGGCGTCACAAACAAAAAGCCCGGCCAACCGAGCCGGGCTTTATCTTTGACGCTGACGCAACGGTACGCGACGAAACTCAACAACGCACGCGGCGCGAGTTACTTCGCCTTCGCCATCAAGGTTTCGAACGGCTTGTAGGTCTCTTTAGCGAGGTCGGCATAGAGCTCGCTGATCTTGGACGCCTTGGCCACGAAGCCCTCGTAGGCGGTCTTGGCGTATTCGGTCTGCACTTCAATCGCCTTCTCGAACGACTTGACGCCGAACAGCTTCTCCATCGCCGCGGTCCCGTCCTCGAAAGCCTTCTTCGAGTAGTCGGCAACCTCGGTCGCGATGGCCTGGCTGCCCTTCGACAGAACACCCATGGACTTCAGCGCGATATCAACGTTCTCTTTCCCGACCTGCTGGAGGTCCTCTAAATTCTTGACCATCGTAATCCCTTCCCGGCCGCAAAAGCGGCGCCAACGTGCTGATCGCTGTACCCGGCCAACCCGGGAATGGATAAAACTTATACCGCACTGCACAATAAAGTCAAATATTATTTTGCACTGCGGAAAAACCTTTAAAATCCGGCGGATTGTATTAAGAATTTCTAAACCGTGATCCCTTACGGTTATAATTTGTGGCGGCGCGGTGAGGCTATAAATCGGCCAAATTTGGTGGGTTTCAAGTCTGCCTGAATAACGGGGTTGGGGAGAGCGGATGTTGCGTGCGGAAGCCTTTGTCCAACACCGTTTCCGTTGGAGCGTCCTCGGCTTGGCGACGCTGTTCGCCGTTTCGGCCGTCACCACCAGCGCCGATGCCCGCGCACGACGCCACCGGCACCACCACGCGGCCGCCGCCGCCGAAAAATACGAGCCGCCCTATTCTTCCATAGTCGTCGACGCCAATACCGGCGCGGTATTGCAGGCGACCAACGCCGACAGCCTGCGGCATCCTGCCTCGCTGACCAAGATCATGACGCTCTACCTGCTGTTCGAGCGGCTGGACGCGGGCAAGATCAAGATGTCGACGGAAATGGAAGTCTCGGCGCACGCCGCCGCGCAAGCGCCGTCCAAGCTCGGCCTCAAGCCGGGCCAGACCATCGGCGTGGAAACCGCGATCCGCGCCATCGTCACCAAATCGGCCAACGACGTGGCGGTGGTCATCGCCGAGGCGCTCGGCGGCAGCGAAGAGAGCTTTGCCAAGCAGATGACCGCCAAAGCGCGGGCGCTCGGCATGATGCACACCGTTTACCGCGATGCCTCCGGTCTGCCCAACGACGATCAGATCACCACGGCGCGCGACATGACCATCCTTGCGCGCGCCATCCAGGACCGCTTTCCGAAATACTACCACTACTTCGCGACCCGCACCTTCGCGTACCGCGGCAACGAGATGCGTAACCACAATCACCTGCTCGGCCGCATTCCCGGCGTGGACGGCATGAAGACCGGCTACATCCACGACTCCGGCTTCAACATCGTCGTCTCGATGCGCCGCGGCCCGCGCCATATTTTGGCGGTGGTGTTCGGCGGACGCACGGCCTCGGTGCGCGATGCGCGCGTCGTCAGCCTGATGGACGACACCATCGCGCTCGCCTCGATCAAGCGCACGGTGCCGCCGATCGTCGAGGGCCGCCAGATCGCCGAAGCGCGCGTCAAGGACGCCAAGGACGTTCAGGATAAAGTCGTCGCGGCATCGCCCGCGCCCCAGCGCGCCGAGCCGCGGCCTGGCTCCACCGATCCGATCAAAGCCAATCTAGTGAAGACCTTCACCGTGCAAGTAAGCGCCATGCGGACCGCGTCGCTATCGCCGTCGGATGACCGCAAGCTTGTGACGGTGTCGGGTCCCGCCAAGGTCACGACCATCAATGTGAAACGAGAGGCGCCGCCCGCCCCGGGCGCAAGGCTGGGCGTACTCGGCGTGTTGCCGGTCAAGATCGCTTCAGCCGGCGACAGCGTCCCGGTCGCGGCCGCGCGGCCTGAGCCCGCGGCCAAGCCGCGCAGCGGCGGCTGGATGATCCAGGTCGGCGCTTTCCCGCGAGAAAAAGAAGCCAAGCAGCGCCTGATCGCGGCGCAAGGTAAAGCCCAGGCCCTGCTCCACCGCGCCGACCCGTTCACCGAAAAGGTGGCGAAGGGCGACAAGGAGCTCTATCGCGCACGCTTTGCCGGCTTGGACAAGGATCAGGCGGAGACCGCCTGCAAGCATCTCAAGCGCAGCGACATTCCATGCATGCTGCTTAGAAATTGAGAGCCAAAACCAATAACAGGGTCGCGCCAAACCAGGAGCCGCTGATGGTGATGTTGCGTAAGGAGTACCTCAGCGATGACGGCGAAAAAGGATTTCCTTGGCTTCGTTGACGCGAGCGGCCAGATACGTCGACCCTCCCTGGTCGGGATGCAGCTTCTTCATGAGCGTGCGATGCGCGTGCGTGATGGCGTCGGCGCTCGCACCCGGCTCAATGCCAAGGATCTGATAGGCCTCCTGCTCCGTCATTTTGCCGCTCCCCGCAGCAGCCCGCCCCGCTGCCGCGTGTCCTTGCGCGTTTTCACTCCAGCTGGGATCCCGGCGGTCAAGATAAGCCACCAGTAGCACGCGGCTCTCCTCGTCGAATTCGTCCAGCAAGCCGGCCAGCGTTTTGACGTCGAGCCGTTCGAGCGCGGCGCCCTGGTGACGGCCCGCGACGATGCGCCCGCGCATCGCCCCGCTGTCGTGCTCGAGTTCCATTTCGAGATAGGCCGAGCGCACATGCGAGGTCTGGCCGGCGCTTTTCTTGGTGCGCTGGGAAAAGCCCGGCATCCCGAACGGGATCCAGCCGAGCAGCCCTAATCCGAATATGCCGAGCGGAATGGCAACGCCGATTTCGCCGCGCAGGCCGAGAAACACGGCGAAGCCGATCGCGAGGATGCCACCGGAGGCTTTAAGCACGCGCGCGGCGACCTTCGGGTCGATCTTCGAGATGACGCCGAGCACCCAAAGCGCGGCCACCAATACCAAGATGCCGAATACGATCTCCGGCATGGCTATTTAAGCTGCGCAAGCAGTTTGCGCGCGCCGTCCGAATGCCGCGCCGACAGGTCGGCGAGCGCCTTGATGCCGCCGGCGGCATAAGCCGCGACCGCCCGCAGCAGTTCGCCGAGCTGGTGCGCCGCGCCGGTGTCGAAGCGGCAATAGGCGCCGCGCGACAACCGCGCAATCTCGCGATAGGCGTTCTCGGCAACCGGGTCGTCGCCCTCCTGGAACATGAAGACCGACACGCCGAGCAATCCGAGCTCGCCGGCCGCCTTGCACAGATCGTCGATCTTCTCCTCCATGGCGTCGCCGACAAACACCAGCGCCTGCAGGCGCTGCTTGGCGTATTCCTGGCGGGCGTGGTTCAACACTTTGCCGATCTGGGTATGGCCGCCGCGGCAATCGATGCGCGACATCAAACCGGCAAGTTTCTCGGCTCCCGCGATCCAGCCGGACGCCCGGCATTCGTTTAAGCCCCGGAAATAGACCAGTTGAATATCGAGCCCGCCGGCACTGGCGGCCTCGCGGAACATGTCGGCCTGTAGCGCGCAGGCGCTGTCCCAGGTCGGCTGCCGACTCATGGTGGCGTCGAGCGCAAAGATCAGCCGCCCGCGCGTACCGCTTGCGGCGGCCGGTCCGAGCGTACGGACGCGTTCGATGAATTCGGCGATTTCCGGCCGCGAAGAGGCCGGCGCCGGGGTTTGCTGGGAGCGATCCTTATTCATTTTGGCAATTCTACACCGAATTCGTGCCGCAGCCTAAAGGTGGCGAGCTTCGGTACGGCCCGCAATGGCCGGCAATTCGTCACCGCGTGGCCGGATCGGCGGCAGTTTGCTATGGGCTAGCCCGGATTTGCGACAATCAGCCGACAGGCACACAAATTATGGCAGACCGCCCTCCCGTCGCGCGCACGGTTTCCTCCCTCCGCCGCGCATTAAAAAAGTTCCGGGAATCCGGCGAACGGATCGCGCTAGTGCCGACCATGGGCGCCCTGCACCGCGGCCATTTGGCGCTGGTGCGCGAGGCGCGCCGGCGCGCCCGCCGCGTCGTGGTGTCGATCTTCGTCAATCCGACGCAATTCGCCCCGCATGAGGATTTCGGCAGCTATCCGCGCGGCTTTGCGGCCGATCTCGCGGCGCTGCGCGCCGCCAAAGCCGACCTGGTATGGGCGCCGTCGGCCGAGGTGATGTATCCGGACGGCTTTGCCACAACGATCGAGCCGCAAGGCGCCGCCAAGGCCGGGCTTGAAGACAAGTTCCGCCCGCATTTCTTCGGCGGCGTCGCCACCGTGGTAGCCAAGCTGTTCACGCAGACCGCGCCTGACTTCGCTCTGTTTGGGCAAAAGGACTATCAGCAACTGCGCGTCGTCACCCAGATGGCCAAGGATCTCGATCTGCCGCTCAAGGTGATCGGCCTGGCGACAGTGCGCGAGCCGGACGGCCTCGCGCTGTCGTCGCGCAACGCCTATCTCTCGACCGCCGAGCGCGCTGTGGCGCCGACGCTGCAGCGCGTGCTCAAAGCCGCCGCCGCGCGCATCAAAAAGGGCGAGCCAATCGAAATGGTGCTGGAAGAAGGCCGCGGTGAAATCGCGCGCGCTGGCTTTGCGCTCGATTACCTGGAGGCGCGCCATGCGCTCACGCTGGCGTCCATTGCGTCGTGCAAGGACGGGCCGATCCGGCTGCTGGTCGCCGCCAAGATCGGCAAGACGCGGCTGATCGATAATTTGGGGGTTTAGCCAGGGCTGTCATGCCCGCGAAAGCGGGACTCCAGCTCTTGCGATCAGAAGTGCTGGGTCCCCGCCTTCGCGGGGACGACAGCCAAAGACTACAACAGCCCCAACTCGCGCAATTCGCGCCGCATCTGCTCCGGCATCTTGGCGGCGCCAGGGGCTGCGTGCGACAGATCGCGCGGGGCGTCCTTGGCCTCGAGATAACGCCAGCCTTGGAAGGCCGAGCGCGGGCGCGGCTCGACCAGTACCACCTTGCCGTCGAGCGCCACGCGGCAGCGGCCAATCCCCTCCTTGTCGGTGAACGGGCGAATATCGAGGATCTTCTCGCGGCAGCTGATCTGGCCGCGGATCACCCAAAAGAGCGAGCCGCCGTCGGTCAAATCCCCGGCGCGCTTGGGCACCATGCGGGTGGTGTGGATATGCTCAGGCTTCTGCCCGCGTTTTTTCTTCTCTTTCAGTTTCTGCTTGATCCAGTCCTCCAGGTCGGCGACCGAATCGCAGCCTACGCAGAGCTTGATGAGATGAAGCGGCATTGCCGAATTCCCGACCATAACGCGAGCCACAAGACCGGTCATGGATAGCCCGCAGCAGCCCCGTTAGGAAGCCGCCCGCGGGATTTCCACACGTCCGTTTAGGGGTTATCGGGCCTTGTGTTGCAGCCGGGGCGCAACACGAAGAAATATTCGCCGGGGGCGTTGGAACTATTCTTATCGTGATATCATTGCCGCTGCTGGGGGCCATTGTCGGAGGACAATCTTGATGCGCTCGCGCGTCATTCACCTCATCAATCCGAAAACGGATTCCCTCACCACGCGCCCGCTCTACCTGAACCGGGCGCTCTACTCGCCTTTGGCGGGCCTGCTCGCCGTCGCCGCGGTCATTCCGCGCGACCAGTACGAAGTCGTGCTCACCGACGAGAATATCGAGCCGATCGACTTCGACCTGAAGGCCGACATGGTCGGGATTTCCGCCATGACGAGCTACGTCAACCGCGGCTACGAAATCGCCGACCAGTTCCGCGCCAAGGGTGTGCCCGTGGCCATGGGCGGCGTGCATCCGAGTTTCATGCCGCAGGAAGCGCTCAAACATGCCGACGCCGTCGTTATCGGCGAAGTCGAGCTGGTGATCGGCAAGCTGCTCGACGATCTCGAAAACGGATCGATGCGCGGCACCTATAAATCGGACACTTTGCATCCGATGGTCGGCGTGCCGATGCCGCGCTACGACCTGCTCAAGAAGCACCGCTACGTCAACAAGACCTTCGTGCAGACCTCGCGCGGCTGCCACCAGGGTTGCACGTTCTGCGCCGAACCGCTGATGAACGGCCTCAAGTTCCGCTACCGGCCGGTCGACGAAGTGATCAACGAGATGGAGAACTGCGGCTCGCGCGTCATCTCGATCAACGACGCCGATTTCTTCGGCACGCCGGAGCGGCCGAAGGAAGTCATGCGCGCCTTGAAGGGACGCGGCATCCAATGGCAGGCCGGCGTGACCTCCAAGCTCGCGCAAGACGACAGCATGCTCGAGCTCGCGGCCGAAAGCGGTTGCACGCTGCTGAGCGTCGGCTTTGAATCGATCTCGCGCTCGACGCTGAAAAGCGTACACAAGCACGTCAACCGGCCGGAAACCTTCGCCGCCTTGGTCGAGAAGGTGCACTCCTACGGCATTATGGTGTTCGGCCTGTTCATGTTTGGCTTTGATGGCGACGACACTTCCGTGTTCGACGAAACGGTCAAATTCAACATCGCCGCCAATTACGACGCTTGCGCCTATTCGACGCTGACGCCTTATCCCGGCACGCTCACCTGGTACGAGATGAAGAAGGAGAACCGCATCGTCTCCTTCGACTGGACGATGTACGACCAGGGCCATGTGGTCTACCGCCCGGCGCAGATGTCGGGAGACGAGCTGCGCGTCGGACAGGCCAGCGCTTACGAAAAATTCTATGCCACATCGTCAATCGCCAGCCGCTTCCCGCTGCTCGGCCGGCGGCACCGCGCGCAATGGCTGATCTACAATATGTTTATGCGGCGCGGCGCGCAGACCGAGAAGATCGATTCAGTCGCGGCACCGACGGCGGAGCCTAACGTCGCTCCCATGCCGCCGATCCTGCCGATCAAGCGCGAATGGCGCGCGGCCGTACTGGAGGCGGCCGGTGGACCAGGACCGCATCTGAGCTGACGCGCCTCACCAATGATAATTGATGCCGGCCCGCACCAGATCGTCGGTGACGGGAACGGACAGCGAAGGCGTGCCGGCGGCTGCGCTGAACAGCGTAGCGGTGCCGAGGTCGAGATGGAGATATTCGACCTTGGTGGTCCAATTGCGATTGAGCAAATATTCCATGCCACCGCCGGCGGTCCAGCCAAGCTTGGTTTGCGTCGCGTTGCCGGTCGATTCCAACGCCTTGATGTCGCCGTAAGCAGCGCCGCCCGTCAGATAGGGCATGAAACGGCCGAACGCGTAACCGATGCGTCCGCGCGTGGTGCCGATCCAATCCTGCTTGGTTTGACACTGGCCGCCGCCATCGGCGACACAAACGCCGCCGGGGCCGGCGGTGCTTCCTTTGATATTCGTCCAGTCAACGTCGGTCTCGATGCCGAGCACGACAGGACCGGTCTGCCAGTTGTAGCCGAGCTGGCCGCCCAATAATGCACCGGCGGTGTTGAAACGACCAGAATCGGCGCCGAGCGCCGGATCGCTCCAACTCGACCGTCCCCAAGCGTAGCCGCCGTTGATGCCGAAATAGAAACCGGTCCAGCTGAACGGCGCTTCCGACGCCTTGTAGTACGGCACCGGATTGGCGCGCGGCATATCGGCGGCCTGCGCGGCGATGCCGCTCACGGCGAGACAGGCAGCAGCAATGGCAAGCGCGAACGACCGGTTCATCAAGATTTCCCCGCCAACGTAACCCACCCGCCCCAGGGCCATAACCATCAGGCGTTAGCGGCCAAATCGGGGCGCAAAAGCGGAGATTGTTGGCGGAAAATGGGCCACCGGACTTAGTGAGGGGGCGCCTTAATCCTGCGTTTCCGTTGGCGCCGGCACGATCAGCATCACTTTGGCGCCTTCCGCCACCTGCGCGTCCACGGCGACCGCAATCTCGCTGACGGTTCCATCGATCGGCGCGGTGAGCGTGTGCTCCATCTTCATCGCCTCGATGATGGCGAGGCGCTGGCCGCGCGTCACATGCGCGCCCTGCTCCACCAGAACGCCGAGCACCTTGCCGTGCATAGGCGCGCGCACCAGTCCGCCCTGCCCGTGCTCGGCGCCCTCGTCGAGCGAAAGATCGCGCAGCGTCACTTTGGTCTGGCGGCCGCGACGCAGCACGAAGACCGCGTCACCCGCCGCCACCGCCGTGGCGTCAGCGGCCGGCGCGATGCCGTCGATGGTGACCGATGCGCCACGCACGCCGTATTCAACTTGCGCCACCAGGCTTTCGCTGTCGGCCAGCACAGGCAAAGCGAGGCGGCGCGCGCCCGACAGTTGAAAGGCATCGCTAGTATCCCAGGGCGAAGCCGCCGCATCCGGCTCGCGCGCCAGCGATGCTTCGATACGCGCCGCTTCGCGCACCAGCAGTTTCTGCGCGCCGAGCGCGGCGGCGGCGCGGTCGAGGCCCTGCGGCGTGGCGCCGAGGTCCGCGAGATGGCCGTCGATGAAGCCGGTATCGAAGTCGCCCTTGCGAAAGCCCTCGGCGCGGCAGAGCGCGGCGAGGAAGCCGGCATTGCTGCGCGGACCAACGACGATGGTGTGGTCCAATGCCTGCGCTAGACGATCGAGCGCCTCGGCGCGGCTTTTGCCGTGCGCGATCAGCTTGGCGATCATCGGATCGTAAAACGGCGTGACCTCGGAGCCCGCTTCGACGCCGGTGTCGATGCGCAGGCCTTCGACTTGCGGGAAGTTCAGCGCCACCAGCCTGCCCGTTGACGGCAGGAAGCCGCGTTCAGGGTCCTCGGCATAGAGACGCGCCTCGACCGCGTGGCCGTTGAGCGGCACCTCGCCTTGCATAAGCGGAAGTTTCTCGCCGGCGGCGATGCGGAACTGCCATTCCACCAGATCGAGGCCGGTCACCGCCTCCGTCACCGGATGCTCGACCTGCAGCCGCGTGTTCATTTCCATGAACCAGAAGCCGCCCTGTTTCAGCCCGCCGGCGCCGTCGGCGATGAATTCGACCGTGCCGGCGCCCTCGTAACCGGCCGCTTTGGCCGCGGCGACCGCCGCTTCGCCCATCGCTGCGCGCAGTTGCACGCTCATGCCGGGCGCCGGCGCCTCCTCGATGACCTTTTGGTGGCGGCGTTGCAGCGAGCAATCGCGTTCGTTGAGATGGATGGCATTCCCGTGACGGTCGGCGAAAATCTGCATCTCGATGTGGCGCGGCGCGCTGACATATTTTTCGACCAGCACGCGCTCATCGCCGAACGCCGCCTTCGCCTCGCGCATGGCGCCGCCAAGCGCCGCCTCGAAGTCGGCGTGGCGCTCGACCCGGCGCATGCCCTTGCCGCCGCCGCCGGCCACCGCCTTGATCAGCACTGGATAGCCGATCTCGTAGGCTTTCTCCTTGAGGAACTTCGGCTCCTGCCGGTCGCCGTGATAGCCGGGCACCACCGGCACGCCGGCCTTCTCCATCAGCGCCTTGGCGCTGCTCTTGAGCCCCATGGCGCGGATCGCCGCAGGCTTCGGCCCGACGAAAACGAGCCCGGCATCGATGCAGGCTTGCGCGAAATCGGCGTTCTCCGACAGGAAGCCGTAGCCGGGATGCACGCAGTCCGCCTTTGCGGCGCGCGCGGTTGCGATCAATTTGTCGACGACGAGATAGCTCTGGGCGGCCGGCGCCGGGCCGATGCGGTGCGCCTCGTCGCATAGCCGCACGTGCAGCGCATCCGCGTCGGCGTCGGAAAAGACCGCGATGGTGCGCAGGCCGAGCCGCTTGGCAGTGCGGGCGATGCGGCAGGCGATCTCGCCGCGATTGGCGATCAGGACGGCTTTGAACATGAAGGGGCCCGGCGTCAGTAGCGCATCCTAGCGCGGTAATGGCGGGGCCGCTTGGCCCTGCGGCCGCCGCAGCGGCACCGGCACGGCAGCCGTGCCCGGCCCGGCCGGCTGCGCGGCTTGCGCCTCGGCCGCCGCCTTCGGCAGCGGCGGCTCGGCATTCATGATGCTCACCGGCGGGATCGAGGCGGCGGAGGGGAAATCGTATTTGTCGGAGACCGGGGTCTTGGCCGGCGCTTGCTCCAGGTTCGCGACCGGCGGCGCAGCAGCTGGCTGGCCACCGGCCACCGGCGTCATCGGTGCGGTCTTGTTCCAGTCAGCGGCATAGCGCGAGACGTATTGGTCGAACACCTGCGCCTTGAGATTGGCCTTGACCACGTTCGCATTGCCGAGCAGCGCGAAGGCCGCGCAGCGCTCGGCGGTGCAACCGTCGCGCACCGCCAGCACGTGGGCGGCGAGACCGAAGCGGTCGAGCTCGATGGCGCGGCGCAGGCCGGAGAGCGTTGCCGCGAAATCGGGATCATGGCGGGCGAAAGCCACGCCGTCGGCCAAGAGCGTCAGCCGCGCCGCCATATAAGCGACCGCGGCGGCCGTGCTTTGCGGACCAGCGAACACATTCTTCTCGCAGGCGTTCTCCACCGCTTCGCCGGCGGCGCCGTCGAGACAGGCGAGCGTCGAGCCGGGCGCCAGCGCCTGGGCGGTGAGTTCGGCATCGCGTCGTGCGAGCGCGCGCCGTTCGGCGGAGCGCCCTTCCAGCGCCACGCGGTCGAGAACGGCCATTCCCGCAAGGCTGACCACAACCAGGATTGCGACCGGTAACAGCAGCTGGCGCGCCACGCCGTTGCGCATGACGGCGAGGACCAACAGCACGACCAAGAGCGCCGCCAGTGCGCCCAGGACCAGCGGGGTCGACAACAGGCCGTTCAGCGACGCGCCATCGAGTGTCGGCATAGGCCTCCAGCGAGCGGGCTACCTACCGATTTGGGCCCCGGATATCTTTACCACATGCGCCCATTTCTCGATGTCCTTGCGCAAAAAGGCATCGAATTCCTCCGGCGTCTTCACCAGCGGAATGGCGCCCTGCTTGAGCCAGGCGGCCTTCACGTCGGGCAGATTGATTACCTTGTTGATCGAGGTGTTGAGGAAGGTGACGACTTCCTTCGGCGTGCCCTTCGGCGCCATCAGGCCGATCCAGATGGTCAATTCATAGCCGGGAACCGTTTCGCCGACAGTCGGCAGATCGGGCGTCAGCGGATTTCGCTTCACGCCGGTGGTGGCAAGCGCACGCACCTTGCCGGCCTTGGCCAGTTCCGACATCACGGTGATGGCATCGAACATCATCTGCACGTTGCCCGACAGCACGCTGTTGCGCATGTCGCCAGAAGCCTTGTGCGGAACATGCACGATGTCGGTATGACTCATGGCTTTGAACAGTTCGCCGGCCATGTGATAGGGCGTGCCCGGGCCGGAGGACGCGTAATTGAGCTTGCCCGGTTCCTTCTTGGCCAGCGCGATGAATTCCGCCACCGTCTTGGCCGGCACCGAGGGGTGCACCACCATCAGCAGGTCGGAATAGTTGATCGTCGCCACTGGCAAGAAGTCGCGCATCAGTTCATAGGGCTTTTTCGGAATCAGCGACTCGTTGGTGGTGTGGGTATTGGACATAATCAGCAGCGTGTACCCGTCGGGCGCGGATTTCGCGACGGCGTCGGTGCCGATCAACGAGCCGGCGCCCGGGCGATCCTCGACCACGAAGGATTGTTTGGTTTCCTCGGACAAATATTTGGCGAGGATGCGGGCATAGACGTCGGCCGGGCCGCCGGCGCCGAACGGCACGATCAAACGGACGGTGCGGCTCGGATAGGTTTCCGCCGACGCCGGTAGCGCCAGCATCACGGGCAATAACAACGCGATCAAACGCAATATGGTGCGCATTCAATTTTCCCCTTTGGGCTGCAGGCTGAGGTTAAGGCGAGATCGGCAGGAAGCCGCAGTCGTCCGCGCGATTATTTGCGCATGATCCCGAAAACCGGTTCCCGCTTTTCGGGATCATGCGCTAAATGCGATCGAGTTGGCTTTCCTTGGCGACGCGCTCGAACGCCTCGCCCGAACTCTTGATCCGGTACTGGTAGTCGTCACCTTCCGACGGCAACAGCTTGACCACGGTATAGCTGCCCGAGGCTGAGGCGCGGCCGAACGTCGGCGAGGTAAAGTAGACGGTCTCGCCGACGTGATACTTGTGCGGCATGACCTTGATTTCGGGCGCGGCCACCGGCTGCACCGGCGGGCTCGGCGTGCGGATCATCGTGACGGCCGATTTGGGCGCGATGCTAGGCGCACGGACCGCGGTGGCGGCGTTCGGCCGCGCGGCCTTGCTGACCGGTCGGCGAGCCGATTTCGACGCTTTTTTGATCTCGGCGGTGCCGCTCTTGGCGGCTTTTTTGTCCGGGCGCCGTACGGTTTTGGAGGATCGGCCGGCGGCTTTGGTTGAATGGCTGCTCATAATATCAATATAGCAGCTTATTTTGCTCCCGTGGGAAGATTTTGAAGTCGGAAATCAAGTCTTTTCAATAGGTTATAACAATGCTTCGGGGTGGTTAACGGGCCGCGACCTGCACGCCCAAAGTGGCCAAGTCCGGCGCCACCAGTACCCTGAAGCGCCGCCCGACCTTGGAACCGGCAGTCGGCGGGCGCGTTTTGGTGCGGGGACGTGGAGGTGTGCCATGCGAGTCTTGCTTGGGATCATTCTTGGCGCCGCTTTGACCGTCGGCGGCGCCTATGTTTACGACTCCCACAACGCGCTAACGACTGCGAATGCGCCCGCTGCCGTGCAGCAGCCACTGGTCAATTGGAACGTGGTCGGCACCAAATGGCAGCAACTCAACCAACGCGCCCGCAGCGAATGGGCCCGGCTCGCCGGCTAGACGCCGCGAGTCGGAACACCTTTCAGCGCCCTTGCACCAGCTAGCGGCCAACCTGCTCGCGCTGGCCGACGCGCAGCGCATCCGCAATGCTGCGGCGGTCCATGCGGGTGCCGTCGTCGCCTTCAATCAGCAAGGGGACGCGGCCGCCCTGCTCGACGTGACGGGCCCACGACAGCGCGTCGTCCAACGCGGTGAATTGCTTGAACAGCATCTGCTCCTTGGCGATCGGAGATATTTCGCCGGACCCTTTTGGGCCGCTATAGACGCGGTATTGCATTGGCTAACCTCCTTCTCGGCTGGTTTACCTCGACATGTGGCTATGGTTGGGTAACGCTTAAGCTCAGATTCCGGCTCCATTTCGGCGGTCCGCCGGGTAAAATTGTCGCGGGTCCAGCCGGGGAGAAATCCATGCGAGCCGTCTATTACGAGCAGAATGGTTCCGCGCGCGAGGTGCTACGCGTCGGCGAGGTCGATACGCCGCAGGCCGGACCCGGCGAGGTCCGCGTCAAGCTCGTTGCCTCCGGCGTCAACCCGTCCGACGTAAAATCGCGCCAGGGCTCAACGCGCAAGATCACCTGGCCGCGCCTCATCCCGCAAAGCGACGGCGCCGGCGTCATCGACCAAGTCGGCGACGGCATCGCCAAATCCCGCATCGGTGAGCGTGTCTGGGTCTGGAACGGGCAATGGAAGCGCGCCTTCGGCACCGCTGCCGAATTTATCGCCCTGCCCGCCGCGCAGGCGGTCAAGCTGCCGGACAAAGTCAGCTTCGAGGCCGGCGCCTGCCTCGGCATTCCGGCCATGACCGCCATCCATGCGCTGGCGCTCGCGGGCGCCGACAAAGGCGCGACCCTGCTGATCGCCGGCGGCGCGGGCTCGGTCGGCCAATACGCCATCCAGTTCGCCAAATCGCTGGGCGCGACCGTGCTTACGACGATTTCCTCGCCCGAGAAGGCTGCGGCCGCGCGCGAGGCCGGCGCCGATCATGCGATCGACTACAAACGCGAGGATGTCGGCGAGCGGGTGATGGAACTGACCGGCAAGCGCGGCGTCGACGCGGTGATCGAGATGGATCTTGCAGCCAATGCCAAGCTGATCCCGTTCGTGCTGCGGCCGAAGGGCAGCGTCATCGTCTATGGCACCGGCGCGGCGACGGCGAGCCTGCCAGCCTATTTCTGCCTGACCAACTCGATCCGCGTGCAGTTCTTCCTGGTCTACGAACTCGATACCCGCGAACGCGAGCGCGCCGTTTCCCGCATCGGCCGCGCGCTCGACCAAGGCAGACTGATCAACCGGGTCGGCCCAACCTTCGCGCTCACCGATATCGCCGCCGCCCACGAGGCGGTCGAGCGCGGTACGATCGGCAATGTGATCGTGACAATCTGACTTGTCCGGGGGCCATGCGGCGCGGATTGACACGCAGGCGACGCGCAGGCCACCGGGCTCAGACCAGCAGGTTCAGTACGGACTGATTGGACGGCGACGGCGCGCCTGTCGGCGTGACCACATTGGTCGAATTGGTCGAATTGAGATTCGCCAGCACGCCGCCGAACACGGTTGCCTGCTGCCCATCGATGCCGCCGTTCTTGTCGGTCTTGCCGGATTGTCCCGGCGGCGTGCCGGGCGGCGCGAAGGGGTCCTTGCCCTTGCGCGCGGCCGCCGCCTCGCACGGCGTCGTGCAGACATAGCCGTTGACGTAGGTGATCATTACGCAACGCTCCCCACCCGATGGACGCTATGGGCGGCCGGTAAACTGTTTCTGAATTGGCCGATCACAGGCGTGTGACCCTGCGGCGGCGGCAAAAGCCCGTGTCACCAGCGGGCTCGCCCTCGTTTTGATCGCACGAGCGGCTGGTATTGCCGCCGCCAGGCCCATTGCAGCCAATATAGGGCTATGATGCGGTGCATGCGAGGCCCGCGCGGCCGGCTTCACCTTTAGGAGACGATCATGAAATTCATCGTCGGCGTATTTGTCGGCGCCGCGCTGATGCTCGACTCGGCCTATCTGTACGATACTGGGCGGGCGCACTTTGGCCCGCCGCAGCCGTTCGTGAACTGGGACACTGTGGTCGGGATGCTCGGGCGGTGACCTACGGCGTCTGCTTGGCGCGCTGGCCGGCGGTGGTGCCGGCGATTTTGCCGAAGACGCTGCCGTTCATCAGCCCGGTGCCGCCGGGATAGTTGAACCAGAAGATGCCGCCGACCAGTTCGCCGGTGGCGAACAGGCCGGGGATGGTGCCGCCGTCAGAAGTCCATCACACGCGCGCTGGTGTCGATGCGCAGGCCGCCGAAGGTAAACGTCAGCCCGCAGGTCACCGCATAGGCCTCGAACGGCGGCTCGTCGACCGTGTTGGCCCAATTCGATTTCGGAATGGAGAGGCCCTTGGTGCCGCGCCCGTCCTTGACGTTCGGATCGAACGGCACCTCGGTCATCACCGCCTTGTTGTATTCCGTTATGGTCGCCAGCGCCTTCTCGGCGTTGACGTCCTCCATCTTGGCGCACAGTTCTTCCAGCGTGTTGGCGCGGATCTTGGTCACCCGCTTGATGCGGTACTCGTCGCGCAGCATCGGGATGATCTTGTTGTCGAACACCTGATAGGCGAACTGCTTGGGCTGCATCAAAATGATGCGGCCGTTCTTGGCATAGGTGTAGTTGCGGAAGTCCGAGCCCTCGTCGAGGAAGCGCTCGCCGTTGGCATTGATCATGATGCCCCACGGATAGGAGTGCTTCTGGAAGTTGTCGCCGACCGTCAGGTCGCCGGTTTCCGGCGCGTTGCGGTCCCAGGCGACCGCGTGGCCGCCCGACCAGTTGCCGATCGGCTGCGCGCCGATGGCCAGCGCCATCTTGATGCCGTCGCCGGTGTTGAAGCGCGTGCCGCGGATCTTGGCGAGCTCCCAGCCGGGTCCCAGATAGCGCGTGCGCATCTCGGCGTCGGCCTGGAAGCCGCCGGAGGCCAGCACCACGCATTTGGCCTTCACCTGGTGGGTCTTGCCGCCCTGCTTGACCTTGACGCCGTGCACGCCGTCGTCGTCGGCCAGAAGCTCGAAGGCGCGCGCGCCGTAGGCGATGGTGATGTTGTTCTTGCGCGCGATCTTGGTCAGCGCGTCGACCAGGCCCGGCCCGCCGCCGACCGCTTCCACCGTCAGGCCGCCCCAGAACTTGAACATGCCGCCGATCTTGTAGGCCTGGCGGCCCCAGATCGGCATGAAGCGCACGCCCTTGTCGCGCATCCACAGCATGGTGGCCTTGCTGTTCTTGATCAGCACCTCGCACAGATCCGGGTCGGTGCGGTATTCGGTGACGCGGCCCATGTCGTCGAAGAACTTCTCCTCGGTGTAGGTGCCGAAGTCGGACTTCGCCACCTCCTCATCCGACAGATCGGGCATCAGCTTGCGCAGGTCTTCGACGCCGTCATAGACGCAGCGGAAGGCGCCGGCGGTAAACCGGCTGTTGCCGCCGGACTCGTCCTCCGGCGCGCGCTCGAGCACCAGCACCGAAACGCCCTGCTCGGCCGCGGCCAAGGCCGCGCAGAACGCCGCATTGCCGCCGCCAACGACGATGACATCCGTGGATAATGGTAACGGTGGGGTCATGGCGGCTTCTTGAACCTCGGTTGGGAAAATGGGTCTGGATCGCGAAAAGCCTAGTAGCGCGGGAGCGCAGGCGCTGCAATGCGCTCGCGCCCGCTGCATAGCAGGGCTTCGCTCAGAACTTTTCCACCCACGGGCGCAGTTCGAGCTCGTGCGTCCAGGCGCTGCGCGGCTGTTGCAGCACGGCGAGGTAGCTCGCGGCGATGGCGTCGGGATCGAGCAGCGCGTCCGGCTTATCGGCACGGTTCGGCGCGGCGCGCGCTTTTGATGCCGCCGTCGATGACGAAATGCGCCACGTGGATGCCCTGCGGCGACAATTCGCGCGCCATGCTCTGCGCCAGACCGCGCAGCGCGAATTTTCCCATCGCGAAAGACGCCGATTGCGCGTAGCCCGTCACGGATGCCGAGGCGCCGGTGAACAGGATGGCGCCGTGGCCGCGCGGCAGCATGCGTTTGACCGCCGCCTGCGCCACCAGAAAGCCGCCGAAGGCGGTGATCTCGATCGCCTTGGCCACTTCGGCCGGATCGAGCTCGACCAGCGGCCCGCGCGTGCGATAGCTGGCGTTGTAGACGACGACGTCGGGCGTCATTTGCGCGGCATCGAGATCGGCGAACAGTTTCTCGACTTCGTCGCGCTTGGCGGCATCGCAGTTGAAGCCCCTGGCGCCGGTCGCCTGCACGAATTCATCGAGCTTGGCGGCCGACGGCCTTGGCGCCGGTCGCCTGCACGAATTCCTCAAGCCGCCGAGCGCGCGGCGAGCGCAACCGACATGCCGGCCTTGGCAAACAGCCGCGCCAGCGAGGCCGACAGGCCGGAGCCGGCGCCGACGATGAGGGCGGAGGTGTATGGCATTTGGTTACCTTATGTCAGAATAGCAGCGCGACGCCACTTGATCGCCGTAATTATTGTATATACATTAAATGCCGTGGAAAATCACTTTCGATCCTGCCAAGCGTGAATGGACGCTACGCGAGCGGGGTCTGGATTTCCCCGACGCGGATCAGGTGTTCGACGGACTGAAACTCGAATTTCCCGACGAGCGGCGAGACTACGGCGAATTGCGGATGTTGACCGTCGGCTATCTGCGCAGGCGCATGGTCATCGTGGGCTGGACGCCGCGTGGCGATGCAAGGCACGTCTTTTCGATGAGGAAAGCCAATGACCGTGAAAAAGCAAAATACGGCGCTGAAATCGAAACGCGTCGGCAGCGACATGAAGAAAGTCGATGCCTATGTGCTCGGCCCAAAGGATTATGAAGAAATTCCCGAACTCACCGACGAGTGGTTCAAGCGCGCGACGTTTACCACGGCGACAAGCTGATCCGACGCGAGACGCCGAAGCCGTTGTCTCGAAAGATGCCTGAGCCGCCGCCCGATCCCGATGTGCGCATCTTACCGCGCACCGCCGCGGCTGGCAGAGCCGCATCAACGCCGCGCTGCGCAAGGCGGCGAGTTGCCGGCGAATAGAAGAAGGCGTGAACCGACCTTGACTCGCAGACCGCTGCATCGCGCTACATGTGGCACCGTTCAGATCGTTCGGCGCATCCTACATGCTGATCGGACTTACGAGCTCGCATCATGCATTGCACCGCTGTTGCGCCCACCGACGCGCTTTTTCTGATCATTCGACAAGAAGGTCGTCCGCGCTATGGATTGTGATCGGCGTCGTCGCAATCGAGCGACGCTAATCCGCACGAGCAAGCCGATCCTCAGCACTAAACTCGCGATCTTTTGCTAGTCACGCTCTGTATCGAGTAAAATTCAGGAACGGCATCAGGCTGATTCATACTGAACCTGCTGGAATATCGAGCGACCGCATGAATCGATGTGTTTCGGATCTGAACCAGCTCGTCAATGTGCCGCGAATTGCTGAAGCGCAAACTATTCCGATTGCGTTCAAGCGATATTGCCGTTCCACGCTCTTATCATGCACGCGACTGTTTGGAGGCTCCTAAAGATCGCCATGATGGCTCGTAACTTCAGATAACCAGCTGTGCTCGCAAAGTCGTGCCACTGCGATAGCCGATTGTGATTGATTTGACATACGAGCTGGAACACCGCGGCAGATCTCACTCCTGCATAAATTTCGTATTGCCATTGAGCTGCGCTCCAAACTCCCCTCACATCCTAAACACCCCAAACTTCGTCTCCGGCACCGGCGCATTGAGCGCCGCGGAAAACGCCAGCGCCAGCACGCGGCGCGTTTCGCTGGGCGCGATGATGCCGTCGTCCCACAGCCGCGCGGTGGCGTAATAGGGATTGCCCTCGGTTTCGTACTGGTCGCGGATCGGCGCCTTGAATTCCTCCTCCTCGACCTGCGACCACGTCTTGCCGTCCGCCTCGATATTGTCGCGCCGCACGGTGGCCAGCACGCTCGCCGCCTGCTCGCCGCCCATCACCGAGATGCGCGCGTTCGGCCACATGAACAGAAAGCGCGGCCCGTAGGCGCGCCCGCACATGCCGTAATTGCCGGCGCCGTAAGAGCCGCCGACGATGACGGTGATCTTCGGCACCTGCGCGCAGGCGACCGCCGTCACCATCTTGGCGCCGTCCTTGGCGATGCCGCCGGCCTCGTAGTCCTTGCCCACCATGAAGCCGACGATGTTCTGCAGGAACAGCAGCGGAATGCGGCGCTGGCAGCACAGCTCGACGAAATGCGCGGCCTTCTGCGCGCTTTCGGAAAACAGAATGCCGTTGTTGCCGAGAATGCCGACCGGCATGCCGTGGATGCGGGCGAAGCCGGTGACCAGCGTGGTGCCGTAGAGCTGCTTGAACTCGTCGAATTCGGAAGCGTCGACGATGCGCGCGATCACCTCGCGCACGTCGTATTGCTTCTTCAGATCGACCGGCACGATGCCGTCGAGTTCGGCCGGGCTCAGCGCCGGCTCGCGCGGCGCATGAAGCGGAATGTCCACCGCCTTCCGGCTGTTGAGATTGGCGACGATGCGGCGCGCGAGCGACAGCGCGTGGTGGTCGTCCTGCGCCAGATGATCGACGACGCCGGACTTGCGCGCATGCAGATCGCCGCCGCCGAGATCCTCGGCGCTCACCACCTCGCCGGTCGCCGCCTTCACCAGCGGCGGGCCGCCGAGGAAGATGGTGCCCTGGTTCTTGACGATGATGGTCTCGTCCGACATCGCCGGCACATAGGCGCCGCCGGCGGTGCAGGAGCCCATCACCACGGCGATCTGCGGAATGCGCAGGCTCGATAGAATCGCCTGGTTGTAGAAGATGCGGCCGAAATGCTCGCGGTCGGGAAACACCTCGGTCTGCGTCGGCAGATTGGCGCCGCCGGAATCGACCAGGTAGATGCAAGGCAGCCGGTTCTCGCGCGCAATCTTCTGCGCGCGCAAATGTTTCTTCACCGTCATCGGATGATAGCTGCCGCCCTTGATGGTGGCGTCGTTGGCCACGATCATGCATTCGCGCCCCTCGACGCGGCCGATGCCGGTGATGATGCCGGCGGCGTGCACGTCGCCGCCATACATGCCGAAGGCGGCGAGCGGCGACAGTTCCAGAAACGGCGCGCCGGGGTCGATCAGGTTCATCACGCGTTCCCGCGGCAACAGCTTGCCGCGCGCGACATGGCGCTCGCGCGACTTTTCCGAACCGCCCAGCGCGGCCTCGGCGCGGCGCGCCTGCAATTCAGCGACGAGCGCGCGCATTTTTTCCGCATTGCCGCAAAACTCGGCGCTGCCGGTATCGATGGCGGATGACAGAATTGCCAACGGCCCCTCCCCCGTTTAGAATTCGAAGCGTGCCTTGGCGGCATCCGGAAGGCAATGGTGGGGGAACTGCGGCAGTACAATGATTTCCGGAACTGACGCGACGGCGGGACGTTCCTTTAGCACGCCACAACGTCAAGCACGTCGGGAGGTGCCCAGAGGAGAATGAAATGAAGAAAGCAAGCTGCTATCGACCGTGCAGCAGCGCTGTTGCTGACCGTCGGTGTCGCATCGGCGCAGACTGATATGAAGAAGAACGAAGCGCAAGCTCGCGCGCCTGCCGCACAGCAAAGGCGCCGGCCGAGAAGATGGCGCCGTGCATCAAGGCCGGAGAGCACAAAGCTCCGGCACCAACGGAAGGCGCCGGAGATCGACAGGCCAGGCGCCAAAGACGTCCGACGCTGACAAGACCGGGCCACCGAAAGGGCGACAGGATAGTCCACGTGAAAGCACCGGCTGCCAAAAGCGCGTCCTGATAAGAAGCGATCGGTCCGCGAACAAGAGGCGTCGCGCCAAGGCGCGCACGAAACAAAGACCAACGAGAGTGCTAACAGAATCCGGTCGGAGCAACGAATCAGTCCACCACCGGTCAAGGCGCGGCGGCCGGTGCCGCCAAGCTCTCGACCGAACAGCGCAGCAAAATCACGACCATCATCAAACATCACAAGTAGCACCGGCGCATCTCAACATCTCCATACACGTGGGCACGCGGGTGCCGGAGACCGTGCACTTCTATCCGCTGCCGGTCGAAGTATTCGATGATCTATCCCGAATGGCGCGGCTACGACTACATCCTGGTCGGCGACGAGATTCATCGTCGTCGACCCGGACAGTCACGAGATCGTCGCGATTCTTGAAGCGTAACGATCGCGGCTGACAGTAATCGGCAAGCGGCCGGGAAACTTCCCGGCCGTTTTGCCGCGCGTCGGGACAGCACGATCTTGCGCGACGGAACCCTTGTAGCCCCTCATTCGTTGTCATTGCGATCTCACCATCCCTAACCAGAGGACAACAATGAACAAAGATCGCATCGAAGGTTCGGTCGAACAGGCCAAAGGCAAAGTGAAGGAAGTCGCCGGCAAGGTGACCGGCGACAGCAAGCTCGAAACCGAAGGCAAAGTGCAGCAGATCGCCGGCAAGATTCAGAACGCCGTCGGCGGCTTGAAGGACGCGGTGAAGGAAGCCCTCGAAAACTGATTCGACGGTTCCGCGGACCTGACGGAAAACCCGGCGGATGCGCCGGGTTTTTCGTTCTAGACCTGCACTGCCGGTCTTCAATCCGCCAGGAGCCGCCGATGATCACGCGTTTTCCCGGTCTCACCCCTACCCGCAGCCGCGCCGTCATTCACGACGGCCTCGTCTTCACCGTTGCGGTATCGCCGGACCCTGCTCCGCCTGGTGTTTACGAGCAGACGCAGCGCGCGCTCAGGCGCATCGACGAGAGCCTGGCCATGTCGGGCACCGACAAGACCCGCATCCTGTCGGCAATCGTCTACGTTGCCGACATCGCGCGCAAAGAAGAAATGAACAGGGCCTGGGACGAATGGGTCGACCGCGCCAATCCGCCGATGCGCGCCTGCCTCGGCGTCGCGCTCGAGCCGCCGCATCTGGTCGAGATCGTGGTCACCGCGGCGCAATGAGGCCGCGGCGGAACTTCGTACTACGCCACGCGGTCGCCGCATTTACCGAAAATTTTTTCCGCGACGCGTGAGTTCCCGGAACACGGGTCCTGCGCACTCGTTGTGGTGACGCCGCCCTCGCGGCAATCACCTCAAGGAGGAGCAACCATGAAGACGTTGACCGCATTCACGGCCGTTGCGGCATTGATCGCCGGCATCTCCATCGCCAGCGCTGCCGGCATGGACAAGAGCAACACAATGGACAGCGGCGCCGTGCACGCGACCGGAACCGGCAAGTTCTGCATCAGCGGCGCCAGCGGCGCCCTGAACTGCCAGTACGCCAGCCTCTCGGCCTGTCAGAAGGCCGCCAAGGGCAGCGAAACCTGCAAGGCCCGTCCGAGCGCCACCACCGGCTCGAAGTACTGAGATCCTCGCATCGCGTACGCGCAACACCTCGCGCCGGCATACATCCGGCGCGAGGTTTTGGTTTGCGCTACGCCCTCACCTTTTGTTGCGCGAAGACGGTGCTCGCTACGCTCGCACCTCTTGCCGCTGGAAGGCGATATAGCCGCCGACGAACAACAGGATGCTGCCGGCCACCATGCCGACGATCTGCGGCCAGGCCACCATCACGCTATCCCACAACGGCAACGGCGCGCCCATCACCGCGCCCTCGAGCTGGCTCAAATAGACCGGTCCGAGCGTGCGGGTGCTGGGATCGAGCAGCGCCAGCACGACTTCGCCGAACAGCGTGGAGGGCGACAGCCGCGCCAGCATCTGCGCCGTGACGACGTAGGTCGCCTGATGCTCGGGCGACACGAACACCTGTGCAATTGCCGGCGCCAGCGCCGGCCAGATCACCGAGAGAAACAACCAGAGGCCGAGCGTCACCAGCGCCGCGGTCGCGGCCGAGCGGAAAATCACCGAGAACAGCATGGCGAGCGCCAGCCAGACCCCGGCATAGGCGATGGTCACCAGCAGAAAAATCAGCGCGCGCGCCATCTCCTCGCCGCCCGGCGGCACCCCCAGCATGATGAGGCCGAGCCCAATCACCAACAGCCATAGGCACACCAGACTGATGGCGATGACGCCGAGTCCGGCGAGGAATTTTCCGAACAGCAGCGCGTCGCGGTAGATCGGCTGCGACAGGATGCGCGACAGCGTGCGCCGGTTATGCTCGCCGTTGACGGCGTCGAAGCCGAGCCCGATCGCCATCAACGGCACCAGGAAGCCGAGAAACGCCACGAAGGATGGCAGCGGCTCGCGCGCGGTGGTGAACAACCGCAGGAACAGGAACGGGTCCTCGGCGGTGACAGCGCGGATCTGCTGGATGGCGCCGAACACCGCCGCCAGCGCGGTGAGCACCACCAGCCATTCCAACACGCGCATGCGCGCGCTGGTGAGATGGTCCGACAATTCCTTCAGGGTCACCACGCCGAGGCCCTGGAGGGCCGAGCCTTCACGCCGCATGGCGGGCCTCCTGTTCGTTCTGGAAATAGCGCGTGTAGATGGTCTCGAGACTGGGCTGGTCGAGCGAAAGCTGCTTTAGCCGCCCGCCCCCGGCCACCACCGCCGCGGCGGCTTCCGCCCGCAGATCGCTGTCGCAGGTCATGCGGAAGCGGCCGGGGCCGGGCTCCGCCACACTGCGCACGCCCTGCAGCGCCGACAGACGTCTGGCGATGCCGTCGCCGCCGTCGGCTTCGACCTCGACGGCATAGCCGCCGCCCAGCACTTGGCGGCCGAGTTCGGGCACCGTGCCCATCAGCACGATGCGGCCGGCGTTGAACAGCGCCACCCGGTCGCACACGCTCTGCACGCGATCGAGCAGATGCGACGAGAGCAGGATGCTTACGCCGTGCTCTTTCAGCGAGCGGATCAGTTCCAACAATTCGACGCTCGCCTGCGGGTCGAGCCCGTTGGTCGGTTCGTCCAGGATGGCGATGCGCGCGTCTTTCATGACGATTTCAGCAAGCCCCAGGCGCTGGCGCATGCCGCGTGAGAAGGTACCGACTTTCTTGTTGGCGACCGCCGACAGCCCAACGCGGGCGAGCGCGGCGGCGATACGCTTTTCGCGGATGCCGGCGGTGAGGCCCATGAGTCGGGCCGTATAGTGCAGATTGTCGGCCGCGGTGAGGTGATCGTAGAAGCCGACCGAGTTGGGCAGATAGCCGACCAGGCGTTTGACCTCGAGCGGCTCGCGCATCGGATCGTGCCCGAAGACGCGCGCCTGGCCGGCGCTGATGTCGCTTAAACCCAGCAACATCAGGATGGTGGTGGTCTTGCCGGCGCCGTTGGGCCCGAGCAGGCCGAAGATTTCGCCGGCGGCGACGTCAAACGTCGCGCCGTTCACGGCATATGCGGTGCCGTAACGTTTGGTGAGGCCCAATGTTTCGATAACATTGGCCTTGATGACTGTTTCGCTCATCGCCGGCCGAACCTTGCAACGGCGCCGACCATGATCAAAAGCGCGGCGCCGATGATGCCGATGCCGGCGATGCCCCACACCGTCGAGGTGGTCACGGTCACACGGAAGTTCGCGCTGCCGGTCTCGCCGCGCGTCGACGCGGTCAAAGCGGTGACGTAATCGCCGGCAATCGCCTTGCCCGGCGGGCTGATCAGCGCCTGCACTTCCTTATGCTCGTTAGGCGCAATACGGGTGATGGTCTTCGGCTCGAAGGCGATCTTCCAGCCGGACGGCGCGTTGGCCGACAGTTGGATATTGTCGGCCGGCGCGGTGCCGGTGTTGGTCACCTCGATCGGAACCGAGCTTTCCTTGCCGGCGGTGGCGCGCGCGCTGAGCAAGCCTTCGCGGCCGGCGAGCGAGAGCTTGGGCTGGCCGGTGATATCGAGCGCGACTTTGGCGGAAGCGCGCGCGTCCTCGGCGGCGATGTGCGCGGTCACCGGATAATGCCCGGCATCGACGGTATCGGGCGGGCTGACCTTTAGCTTCACGTCCTTGCTCTTACCGGCGTCGACCGGGATCGCCGTGAGCTGCTGGGTGCCATAGGCCTCGGTGAACGAGGTGTCGAAGTTTTTCGGCGCGTCGGCGGCGAGACTGACCAGCAGCTTCTTGCCGCTGTCGTTCTTGATGGTCATCGTATATTCGAAGCTCGAGCGCGAGGAGCCGCGCAGCTCGGGCAATTGCGGAGACAGCGTAAGCTTGGCCGGCAATTCTTTGGCGAGCGTGACCGCCACCGGCAGCGTCACATGCGACGTACCGCCATCGGCACTGACTGTCAGCGTGTGCGTGCCGATCTTGGCGTCCTTCGGCACGTCGAGCCTGAGATCCAGCGAAACGCTGTCGTCGGTCGCCGGCATGGCCGCCGCGATCGGCTGGCCGCCGCCGAGCAGCGTCGCGGTCCAGCCCTGCGGGACGCCCGCGACCGACAGCGCGAGCCGCTCGGGCGCGAGCGCATAGTTGCGCAGCTTCAAGTTGACCGTCGACGTGGTGCCGGGCTGCACGGTGACCGCCGGATAGTCGGTCAGCAGGTACAGGCCCTTGATGTCATGATTGGCATCGGCGGCGAAAGCGGGCGCGGTAAGCGCCAACAAGGAAACAATGAGCGCGAAAAAACGTATCGACATGGCGAGCGACTCCTCCGGGACTTCCCCACGAGAAGTCCCGCCGCAACGCCGCCCCCGAATTGGAAACACGGCCGAGCGCCGTGTAAGTGACGCGCGCGGTGTCGCTCACAATCTTGACAAAATTGGGGACGGCGGCCGCAATCAATTTTGCGATCGTGAAAATTATACGCCGCGCACCAGCGGCCAATCCGGCTCGTTGCCCTGCATGATCCAGGGCTCCTTCAGCCCGGCCGCGCGCCATTCGACAAAGGCCGGCAGTGTCAGGACGGCGTCGATATAGCGCTGCGATACCTCGCTCACTGCGAGGCCATAGCTGTGCAGGCGCGAGGCGACCGGCGCATACATCGCGTCCGCTGCGCCGAAGGCGCCGAACAGGAACGGCCCCCCCTGCCCGTAACGCGCGCGGCAATCGCTCCAGAGCGCGTCGATCCGCCGCACATTGTCCATGACGTCGTCCGGCTGCGGACGTTTCTTCACTGGCAGCCACAGATTCATCGGGCAATTCTTGCGCAGCGCCTGGAAGCCGGCATGCATTTCGGTCGCCACCGCGCGGGCGTGACCGCGAGCCCGCGCGTCCACCGGCCAAAGGCCGGCTTTGGGAAATTTCTCGGCCAAATATTCCAGGATGGCGAGCGATTCCCAGACGGCCTGATCGCCGTCGATCAGCACCGGCACCTTGCCGGCCGGCGAGTATTTCAGCACCTGCTCGCGGCTGCCCGGCTCGTAAAGCGGGATCACCTTTTCGTCGAACGGAATGCCCGCCACCTTCATGGCGATCCATGGCCGCAGCGACCAGGAGGAATAGTTCTTGTTGCCGATGATCAGCGAGAGCGCCATCGCCGTTCGCCGCTCACGCCGTCTTCGTCTCGCCCGGCGCCATCTCCGGCTCCTCGACCGGACCGCCGGCTTTCTTCCAGGCGCCGAAGCCGCCCTTTATATGGGCGACCGGCTTGAGCCCCATGCGCTGCGCGGTCTGCGCGGCCAGCGCCGAGCGCAAGCCGCCGGCGCAGAAGAACACGTACTTCTTGTCCTGGGCGAACAGCGGCTTGTGATAAGGGCTCGCCGGATCGATCCAGAATTCCAGCATGCCGCGCGGGCAATGCGTGGCGCCGGGCACCTTGCCGTCGCGCGCCAATTCGCGAATGTCGCGGATGTCGACCAGTACCACGTCGTCGCGGCCGGCGAGCTTGATCGCCTCCTCGGTCGGCAGGGTCTCGACTTCGTTATTGGCGGCGTCCACGAGGGCGCGGTACCCGGTGGTGATGTTTTGCGGCATGGGGGCTCCTTTTCCATAACGATGACAGAGCGGCGGCACGCACTCAAGCTGGTGGTTGAACGGTCGGCAACAAGGGGGCACCATGCCGGATGGGAGTCTGGGGCATGCCGTCTTTCACCTTGCTGGACTTGTTGGCTTTCGCCTGGTTCCTCGGCGCCTGGCTCGGCTATTCGCTGTTGATCGAGAAGACCGCCAAGGGCCGCAGCGGCCTCAACGCGATGATGAACCTCTATCGCGACGAGTGGATGGAGCGGCTGCTGGCGCGCGAGATGCGCATGGTGGACGCCCAGGTCACCGCCGCGCTGCAGAACGGCACGGCGTTCTTCGCCTCCACCAGCCTGATCGCCATCGGCGGCACGCTCACGCTGCTGCGTTCCACCGAGCAGATCCTGACCGTGGTGGCGGCGTTGCCGTTCGGTGTCGCGCCGTCGCCGGAATTTTGGGAGCTGAAGATGATAGGGCTCGCTATCATCTTCGTTTATGCCTTCTTCAAATTCGCCTGGTCGTACCGGCTGTTCAATTATTTCGCCATCATGGTCGGTGCGGCGCCGCCGCCGGCGGAAAAGGACAGCGCGGCGGCGCAAGCCTTTGCGCATCGCGCCGCGCGGCTGTGCGCCGACGCCGGCCGCCATTTCAACCGCGGCCAGCGCGCGTTCTTCTTCGCGCTCGGTTATCTCGGCTGGTTCCTCGGTCCTCTGGTGCTGGCGCTCACCACCACCGGGATCGTGATCGTGATGTGGCGCCGGCAATTCGCGTCGGATGCGCGCCTGGCGTTTTCGCAAACGCCGCCACCCGCCGCCGGCACGGCCTGACGAACGGCCACCATGCTCAAACCCACCACGACCGTCAGCGACGAGGACATGATGCGGCGCTGCTTTGCGCTGGCCGGACAATCGGCCAAGCAGGGCGAATATCCCTACGCCGCCGTCATCGTCCGCAACGGCATCGTCGTGGCCGAGACCACCAATGCGGTCGCGCGCGACCGCGACGTCACCCGCCACGCCGAATTGGTGGCGATCTGCCACGCGCAGGAGACGCTCGCCAGCACCGATCTTTCCGACTGCACCATCTACGCGAACATGGAGCCCTGCGTCTTTTGCAGCTATGCGATCCGCGAGAGCCGGATCGCCCGGGTGGTCTTTTCCTTGCGCTCGCCGGTCATGGGCGGCACGGCGCGCTGGAATATCTTGGGCGACCGCGTGCTGTCGGACACCATGCCGGAAGTGTTCGCGCCGCCGCCTGTCATTGTGCCGGAATTTCTGTGCGAGGAAGCGGCCGTGGCGCTGGAGCGCAGCGCGCCGCTGGCCTGGAGGTTCATGCAGTCGCGCGGCTTGGTAGCGACGTCGTCGCCGCAAGGTGCCGGCCTCGATCCCACGAACGCGGGCACGGTGCGGCGCGCCTACGGATTTGGCGGCGTGGCGGAGTGGATCATGCGCATCTTGCGCAAGAACTTCTTCGACCGCTTCGGGCGCGGCGGCGGCAACCGCCGGCCGCGCGCCGGCAAGAACGTCAAGCCATTCCCATAACGACGGCGATAATCGCCACGATCAACACCGCCACACTCGCCGCGATAATCGTAGCGACGCGCTCGCCCCAATCGGGATAAAGCGCGGCAAGCCTATCCGCAGCCGGCTCATCCGGCGCGTCGGGTTGGGTGATGTTAACCTGCAAAGCCATGGGCTGCCCCTAAGGTGCAATCGCGTTGCCGCGAATGACGCACGAGCACGCTGACGCGAACCCGGGGCTGCGAATCGCCCATGACGTAAAAAGAATATCACAGTTTTATGAAGGGCCCGGCGGCAGGCCGAAAGCGAGATCAGCGCTTCTTCTTCCATTCTTCGTAGCGCTTCTTGTTCTCTTCGTTGGGCGGATAAAGGCCGGGCAGCTTGGCGCCTTTCTCCACTTCCTGAACCAGCCAGGTTTCCATCAGCTCGTGCTCGGCGCCTTCGCTGGCGACGAAATCGGCGAGGGCGGCCGGGATCACCACCGCGCCGTCGTCGTCGGCGACGATGATGTCGTCCGGGAAGATCGCGCAGCCGCCGCAGCCGATCGGCTCGTTCCAGCCGACGAAGGTGAGTTGGTTGACGCTCGCCGGCGCCGCCACGCCGGCGCACCAGACCGGCAAGTTGGTGGCGATGACGCCGTGCTTGTCGCGCATCACGCCGTCGGTGATCAGCGCCGAGACGCCGCGCTTGACCATGCGCATGCACAAAATATCGCCGAAGATGCCGGCGCCGGTGACGCCCATGGCGTCGGCAACCACCACACAATTTTCCGGCATGGCTTCGATCGCCGAGCGGGTGGAGATCGGTTTCGACCAGCTTTCCGGCGTCGCCAGATCCTCGCGCACCGGCACGAAGCGCAGCGTGAAGGCCGGGCCCACAACGCGTTTTCCGGAAAAGCCGAACGGCATGGCGCCCGCCATCCAGGAGCGGCGGATGCCCTTCTTCAGGAGCATGGTGGTGATGGTGCCGGTGGTGATGTGGCGCAGCGCTTCGAGGGTGGGTGTCATTGATTCCTCAGGCGGGTTTCAGGCCGAGCCGCTCATCGCGGCGGCGCAGATAGGCGACGAAGGGAATAGCCAAGAGCACCATCCAGAGCTTGCCGACGATCTGGCCGGGCAGGAATTCAAGCGAGCCAAAGGCGAGCCAGAGGAAGACCAGCGAATCCACCACCAGCCCCAGCGTACTGGAAGCGAGCACCGCCAGAACAAGCCGGCGGCGGGCGAGCGGCGTATAGACGGCGAAGTCGGCGAATTCCGACAGAAGAAACGCGGCCGCCGAGGCGAGCACCAGCGAACGCGGCGCAAGGCCGGCGGAAATCGCCGCGCCGGCGACAATGGCTGCAATGCCGAATTCTGCGCCTAAGCGGCGCTGAACAAGGTCGCGCAGCACCAGAGCAATGCCGATCATCAGTACACCGGACGGCGCCATCAGGCCGGGCGCGACCGGCAGCAGGCACGGGCCGTTGGCCGCGCAAACCGCCCCGACGTGGCCGATCATCCAATTGGCCGCCGGAATGGTCAGGCAGAACAGGACCAGAAAGACCGCGCCTTCAATGTTTCTCTGCTTTTCCATAATCACTCTGTTCTTCGCCGGCTCATGAATGCCGCAAATCCCTTCGCCCGCAACTGGCAGGCGGGGCACTCCCCGCAGCCATAGCCCCAGTCGTGGCGGTGCGTGCGGTCGCCCAAGTAGCAGCTATGGGTGTCCTCGACAACGAGATCGAGGAATGGCTGCCCCGCGATCTCCTCGGCCAGGGCGAAGGTCGCCGCCTTGTCGATCCACATCAGCGGCGTATGGATGGTGACGCGCTTGTCCATGCCGAGACTGAGCGCCACCTGCATGGCTTTAATGGTGTCGTCGCGGCAATCCGGGTAGCCGGAATAATCGGTCTCGCACATGCCGGCGACGATGTGGCGCGCGCCGCGGCGATAGGCGAGCGCGCCGGCGAAGCTGAAGAAGATCAGATTGCGGCCGGGCACGAAGGTGGTCGGCAGCCCGTTGTCGGCCAGTTCGATCGCCGTTGCGCGGGTGAGCGCGCTGTCGGAAATGGCGGAAAGCGCGTCGAGCGCGACGGTGTGATCCTCGCCGAGCCGCGCCTTCCAGTCGGGCTTGAGCGCCGCCACGCGCTCGCGGATGCGCGGCCGCACCTCGAGTTCGATTCTGTGGCGCTGGCCGTAATCGAAGCCGACGGTCTCCACGCAAGCGAAGCGTTCCAGCGCCCAAGCGAGGCAGACGGTCGAATCCTGTCCGCCGGAGAAGAGGACGAGAGCTGTGTCGGTGGCGATGGTCATGGATGTTATTTAGCGATCATGGCCTGGCTTGTCCCGGACATCCACGCCTTGATTTTCGGGGTCGTCATAAGGCGTGGATGCCCGGCACAAGGCCAGGCATGACGATGGAGGGGCCAGGCCAGCTCTCAATCCCACTTCGGCGAATAGGTCCAGTCGACGATGCGGCCGCTGCTGCGGGCGAGCCCGGCGATCTCCTTCATCTCGCGATCCGTGAGCTCGAAATCGAAAATCGCCAGATTCTCCTCGAGCCGCAGGACCTTGCTGGTGCGCGGCACCACCGCGATGCCCTGCTGGGTGAGCCAACGCAGACAGACCTGGGCCGCGCTCTTCTCATGCGCCGCGCCGATGCGCGCCAGCAGTTCGTCGCCTTTGGCCTCACCGCGGGCGATCGGGCTATAGGCCACCACCGCCATGCCGTGCTTGTGGCAGGCGGCGATCACCTTGTCCTGATCGAGGTAGGGATGGCATTCGATCTGATTGCAGACCAAGGGCTCGGTCGTCACCCGGTTGGCCTCGTCGAGCAACGCCACGGTGAAATTCGACACGCCGATCTCTTTGACGAAGCCCTCGCGCTTCATCTTGGCCATGGCTCCGAGCGTTTCCGACAGCGGCACGCGCGGGTTCGGCCAGTGGATCAGCAACAGGTCGATGATATCGAGCCGCAAATGCGCCAGGCTTTCCTTCACCGAGCGTTCGAGATTATGCGGCGCCAGCAGCGTCGGCTGTACCTTTGTGGTAACGATCAGTTCGTTGCGCTTGCCGGAGGCGCGCACGCCCTCGCCCACTTCGCGCTCGTTGTTGTACATCTGCGCGGTGTCAATGTGGCGATAGCCGACGCGGATCGCCTGCTCGACCAGGCGCGCGCAATCGCGGCCTTGCAGCGTCCAAGTGCCGAGACCGACCAGCGGAATCTGAAAACCCTTTGCCTCGACCGTATGCGTCGGCATTCAGTCCATCATTTGTTTTCGGCGTCTAGAACGAAGCCAAGCAAGAACAGCGCGCGGCGTGCTGTTTCCCAGTTCACGCAAGACGCGCTCATCGGGCTCGCCATAGTGCCCTGATAATAGTCCCAATAAAAGTGGCAGGTGGCGTCGCGCGAAGCGATCCAGCCGCGCTGCATGTCGCGCAGCTTGCCTTGCTGGTCGGCGTCGAGCTTGGCGCGCAGCCGCCGGTAGCTCCCGTTCGAGATGTTGTCCCACACCGCAAGTTCGCGGTCGATGCAGGCAATCTGGTCGGCGGTCGATTTCGTTTTGTCGTCATCGAGGCATGGTCCCGACAGGGTGCCGATGCAGTGTTCCGCATCCGCCGCCGGCTTGCCGGCCGGGGCGGCGCTCTTGATGCAATCCTGCAGCGCGTTGGAATCGTCGGCGGCTTGATGCTTGCCCTGCGCGGCGGCAGCGGCCGCCGCCGTCATCAACAGAATGATAACGGCGGCCGCGCGCATTACGGCGTATCCCAGACCGGCGCGTGCGGCGGATTGACCACGCGCATATTGGTGGCGTTGAGCGCCTTGAGCTCGGCCATCTCGGCAGCCGACAGTGCGAAGTCGAACACCTCGAGGTTTTCCTTCAAGTGCGCCGGGCTCGCCGTGCGTGGGATGGCGCAGAGGCCGAGCTGCACCAGATAGCGCAGCGACACTTGCGCGGCGCTCTTGTTATGCGCCTTGCCGATGCGTTCGAGCGCGTCGGCGCCCGGCACCTTGCCGCGCGCGATCGGCACGTAGGCGACCACCGCCATGCCGTGCTTCTTGCTCGCCGCCAGCACCTTGTCCTGGTTGATGAAGGGATGCACTTCGATCTGGTTGCAGACCAGAGGCTCTGAGGTCACGGCCCAGGCTTCGTCCAGCATCTTGGTGGTGAAGTTGGCGACGCCGACATGCTTGGCGCGGCCGTCCTTCTTGGCGGCGCACAGTGCGGCAATGCTGGTCGAGAACGGGATGTCCTTGTTGTTCCAGTGGATCAGCAGCAGATCGACATAAGGCAGCTTCAGATTGGCGAGGCTCTGGTCGAGCGACTTGTTGAAATTTTCCGGCAGCAGGTTGTTCTCCCGCACCTTGGTGCAGATCAGCACGTCCTCGCGCTTGTTGCCGGATTGGCGCAGGCCTTCGCCATTCTCCACCTCGTTGCCGTAGAACGCGGCGGTGTCGAGATGACGGTAGCCGAGCTGCAACGCGGTCTTGACCGCCTGCACGCAGATGTCGCCCTTCAGGGTCATGGTGCCAAGGCCGATCTGCGGAATGCGGCATCCATGGGCTTCAACAACTTGCATCACAATCTCCTTGCCGGGTCTGGAATGGGGTAGCGGATGGGTGGTGGAGAATGCCTGCTTGGCGGCGCGCTGCCAACCGGGTCCGCTCGCTAATCCGCGCCCGCGCTATTCGAGAGGAGCGGGCGGCGTTTTGTCAGTTGGTCCCGCCAAGCCGCCGGCTCGGGCAGGCCTTGTTTCCCGGCCGCTAACCAACATTGCCGATAAGGCGACCTCGGCTCGATCGCTCCCCCGCCTCTTTTGATAGGATAGCGCCGCCGTGTGGATTTCAGCATGCGCCGGCTCATAGCGGTTGCCATTCTGGCGGGACTATTAGCGACCTGCGGGCCGCAACGCCTTCATGCCGAGATTGCCGCCGCGCGCTTTTGCGTCGTGCCCGTAAAAAACGGCGAGCCCACCGAAGCGGACGTCGGCCAAACCTGGCGGATCAGCAGCAACAGTTTTCGCATCCCGGGTCTGCCAGCCATCGTATTCACGCCGACGAACCGCCACGGCTGGTGGACCATCGACGCCGAGCGCCGTCTGGTTCCTTATGCCGGCCGCTACCCCATTCTTGTCTCGACAAGAACAAATGGGTGGTCGAGCCCTGGAGTTCGCGCATTGTCGCGATCCCTTGGGGCGGCGGCGTATCCGTGCTGCGGCCGGGGACAGATCGCTTCGAGGCAATCGAAGACACCGCCTCGCCGAAGGGCGGGAATTACAACAGCATTCAATTACTGCCGCGCCGCAAACTGACCATTATCGCTTCCGGAAAAGGCATTCCTCTCGTCGTGGAGGAGAATTCGCTGCGGCCATGGCTGTCGAAGGAAGAATTGGCGGCGCATGGCATTCGCGGGATTTTCACTTTGCACGAAACCCCGTCGCTGGCGGCAACGGTCATCAGGGATTTTGACAGCCGAATTCACCTTTTGACCGACGATGGCCGATGGCTGGAGGTCGGCGCCTTGGAGAAACACGACTACGGGCCGGTGTTCGAAGCCTTGGATGCCGGCGCGGCGCTCGTCCTTGGCGCAAAGTCCGTAATGTTGATCCGAAAAAATAGCGACACGCCGGCGACCTATTCGGCGGAACGGCTGTTGACGACGAATGCGAACGGCGCCGCCATGCGCTATTCGACGTCGCGCCTGTTCCACCAGGTCTTGATCTACGATACCGGCGGCGGTTTTTTCGATTTTTATTGCGCTGGCGGCGGCTCGGGACTCATGGTTTCGAAGACGTTCCAGGCGGCAATACTGGAATCCCGCCGTCGACGTATTCTCCTTATGGCCGAATTCAGGACCTGCCGACGCTCGGCAAGGCACTGATTGAAGGAAAAGACGGATTGTTCCTTTACGACGGCCGCGCCATAACATCGGTCATCGGCGGAAGCCGTGCGCGCATCGGCGAGCTGCCGCGCGCCTACGACCTGCCATCGATCAAACGGGTCGTGCTTTCGACCCGCAACGGCCTGTTCGAACTCAGCGCGGACGGAAAGCTCATCGAGCGGCCGATGCCGTTCCCGACCCGCGGCTTGCCGCAGGCCGCAATAAAGGATTGGCCGGAATCCAAGGTCGCCCGGTTATCGACTCGCGACGGCTTGTTTGTACTCGACGACAATCTCCAGGCCAGCCCGGTGACCAACGGCAATCTCGTCGAACTCAGCTTCATGGGTTTTGCCAACGGCACAAATCCGGGCACCGGCGAGATGGTGCTCACCGCAGAGCGCGGCCTTTACCTCGCCGTCGATTTATTGCGCAGCCCCGAAGCATGCCGCCAGGCGCGGCGGTGATGCGGACGAGCGCGGCAACCGCCAGGATCAATCGAATGACATCAACTCTCCCTGCCCGTTTTGGGTGGAAAATTGTAGCAGAACCGACACGACCAATCGGCGGGACGCACAGCCGGCCAAGACTCATGCATTTTTTACTTTGGCGGCGGCCGCGACAATACTTGGCAGCGCAAGCTTTTAGCCGCGTTTCTCACATTGGAATAATTCAAGAATACAAATTGGCTCTTGCATCGATAGTAATTAATGCTTTTGTGAGGGCTCGATTGCACTATTGAACGACAGCCAGACGCTCCCGCTCAGGGACTGACCACCGCAGACGAGAAGCATGCTCGGCGCCCTTATCATCGTGTTTCGCGAAGTCATCGAAGCCGGCCTCATCGTCGGCATCGTGATGGCGGCGACGCGCGGCGTGCCGACCCGCGGCCGCTGGATCGGGTTCGGCATTCTCGGCGGCGTGGTCGGCGCCGCCTTGGTCGCCGTCTTCGCCGGCGCAATCTCGCAGGCCTTCGAAGGCGCCGGCCAGGAACTGTTCAATGCCAGCGTGCTCGGCATCGCCGTGGTCATGCTGATGTGGCACAACGCCTGGATGGCGCGGCACGGCCGCGAGATCGCCGAGGAGATGCGCACCATCGGTTCGGCTGTGAGCGAAGGCGCCAAGCCGCTGACCGCGCTCGCCGTCGTGGTGGGTCTCGCGGTGTTGCGCGAAGGCTCGGAAGTCGTGCTATTCCTGTACGGAATTTTCGCCTCCGGCACCTCCGCGTCGTCGCTGCTTACCGGCGGGCTGCTCGGCATCGCCGCCGGCGCGGCATTTACCGGGCTGACTTATTACGGGCTGCTGGCGATCCCCAACCGCTACATCTTCTCGGTGACAAGCTGGCTGATCGCGCTGCTCGCCGCCGGCATGGCGGCGCAGGCGGTGCAGTTCCTCGACAATGCCGGCGTGCTGATCGCGCTCGACCGCACGGTCTGGGACACCTCGTGGCTGCTGTCGGACAGCAGCCTGTTCGGCAAATTGCTGCACACGCTGATCGGCTACACGGAGCGGCCGACCGAGATGCAATTGATGACCTATATCGCGACGCTGTTCGCGATGTTCCTGCTGATGCGGCTGGCGCGCCCGGCGCCGCGCGAGCGAGTCGCCGCCGCCGAATAATCAGCTATCGACGCCGACCACCCAGCGCGGCAAAGGCCGCATCCGGCGCCGTGTCGATCAGCTTGAGCAGCGCACGCGCCGGACCGCGTGGGCTGCGCTTGCCCTGCTCCCAATTGCGCACGGTCTCGATCGGCACTTCGATCTTCGCGGCGAACGCCGCCTGCGTCAGTCCGCAGCGCGCGCGCACCTGGCGCACGAATTGGGCCGGATCGCTGTGATCGAGGGTTTTCTCTTGACCGTCCGGCATGATCTCGACGATCCGCCCATCGGCTTTCAGCCGCACCCGCATCATGGCTTTCCCCATCGCTGGTGAAGTCGGCTTGAGGCCTAGCTGATTCGCGGCAGCGAGAAGTTAACGGCAGCCGAGTTTGCCGGTGGCCGACTCTGCCAAAGAATGACTCGGCCAATGGCCTACCGTGTCTTCTCGAAAAGCTCCCGCCCGATCAGCATGCGGCGGATTTCCGAGGTGCCCGCCCCGATCTCGTACAGCTTGGCGTCGCGCAGCAGGCGGCCGGCGGGATAATCGTTGATGTAGCCGTTGCCGCCCAGGCACTGGATCGCTTCCAGCGCCATCCAGGTGGCGCGCTCGGCGGCATAGAGAATGGCGCCGGCGGCGTCCTCGCGCGTGGTGCGGCCCTCGTCGCAGGCCTTCGCCACCGTGTACACGTAGGACTTGGCCGCGTTCATGGTGACATACATGTCGGCGAGCTTGGCCTGCACGAGTTGGAACCGACCGATCGCCTGGCCGAATTGATGGCGCTCGTGCACGTAAGGCATCACCACGTCCATGCAGGCCTGCATGATGCCCAGAGGTCCGGCGGCGAGCACGACGCGTTCGTAGTCGAGGCCCGACATCAGCACGTTGACCCCGTTGCCGACCGCGCCCAGCACGTTCTCCTCCGGCACTTCGCAGTCGGTGAACACCAGCTCCGAGGTGTCGGAGCCGCGCATACCGAGCTTGTCGAGCTTCTGCGCCGGGGCGAAGCCCTTCATGTCCTTCTCGATGATGAAGGCGGTGATGCCGCGCGCACCTGCGGTGCGGTCGGTCTTGGCGTAGACCACCAGCGTGTCGGCGACCGGGCCATTGGTGATCCACATTTTCGAGCCGTTGAGCACGTAGCGGTCGCCGACCTTGTCGGCGCGCGTGCGCATTGACACCACGTCGGAGCCGGCGCCTGGCTCCGACATCGCCAGCGCGCCGACATGCGCACCGGAAACCAGCTTGGGCAGGTATTTCTTTTTCTGCTCGGCATTGCCGTTGCGGCGCAATTGGTTGACGCACAAATTGGAATGCGCGCCGTAGGACAGGCCGACCGCGGCGGAAGCGCGCGAAATCTCCTCCATCGCAACGCAGTGCTCGAGATAGCCAAGGCCGGCGCCGCCATATTCCTCTTCGACCGTGATGCCGTGCAGGCCGAGCGCACCCATCTCCGGCCACAGGTCGCGCGGAAACATGTTGTCGCGGTCGATGGCGTCGGCGCGCGGCGCGATGCGGTCCTGCGCGAAATCATGCGTGGTCTTGCGCAGCATCTCGACGTCGGGACCGAGGCCGAAATCGAAGCCCGCCCAGGCATTGGAGATTGTCATGCCGTCCTCCGCTGACGCCCGGCCGGGCGCGGAAGCCGTGACTGTATCGCCTCGCGCTCAGGCTGTCAGCGTGGCGGGCGACAGCGGCGGTGGCAGCATACGGCCGCTGCTGCCGGATTTACCGAGCAGCCGGTCGATCGCCTTGGCCGGTGCGGGCTTGGCGAACAGGTAACCCTGCATCTCGTCGCAGCCGGCGAGGCGCAGCAGCACTCGCTGCTGCTCGGTCTCCACGCCCTCGACCACCACCGTCAGGCCGAGCGCGCGCCCGAGCGCGACGATCGCCTGGATGATCACCCCGCCATTGGCGGAACTGCCGAGCGCGTTGACGAAGCTGCGGTCGATCTTGAGTTTGTCGAGCGGGAAGCGCTGCAGGTAGCCGAGATTGGAATAGCCGGAGCCGAAATCGTCGAGCGCGATGCGCACGCCGAGCGCGTGCAAATCCTCGATGCGCTTGACCATCTCGTCCGGATTGTCGATCAGCACGCCTTCGGTGATCTCAAGCATCAGCCGCGACGGCGGCACGCCGCTTTCGGCCAACGCCGAGCGCACCAGTTCGACGATGGCGCGATCGCGCACCTGCAGCGGCGACAGGTTGACGGCCACGTAGAGCTCGGGCCAACGCTTGGCCTCGCTCAACGCGCGGCGCAGCACGAAGGCGCCGAGCGTATCCATCAGGCCCATCTGTTCGGCGACCGGGATGAAGGTCGCCGGTCCGATAACGCCGCGCGTCGCATGGGTCCAGCGCAACAAGGCTTCGACGCCGACGATGCGCGCGCCGTTTCCCGACACGATCGGCTGATAGTGCAGCTCCAGCTCGTTGGCGCTGAGCGCGCGCGGCAATTCGCGCTGGATGAACTTCTGGTCGGTAGACACGGTATCGATCGAGCCCTCGAAACCGACGATGGCGCCGGGACCTTTCTTGCCCGCCGCGCGCAGCGCGAGGCCGGCCCGGCGCGTAAGCTCGCCGCGAGTGGTGGCGTGGCGCGGCGCCTGCGCGTAGCCGGCGTGTCCGCTCAGCCGCACGACGGTTTCGATCCAATGCGGCCGGGCGATGGCGTCGAGGACGGCGCGAATCACCGCGCCGGCGTCGGCGCCGCTGCCCGCCGTAACGATGACCGCGAACTGGTCGCCGCCGATGCGGCCGCACATCGCGTCGGCCGGCAGCGCCTCCTTCAGCCGCTCCGCCACCGCGACGACGAGTTCGTCGCTGCCGAGCACGCCGAGCTGCGCGTTGACGTCTGCCATGCCGTCGAGTTCGATGAGCGCGAAAGTCGTGGCATCGTCGCCCATGCGCTCGGCCAAAGCGAGATCGAGCAGTTCGAGCGTCTTGGCATGGTTGGGCAGGCCAGTGAGTTTGTCCCCGTCGGCGGCGCGGCGCGCCTGCTCCTCGCTCGCCGCCAATTCCTGCCGCGCGCGCCGAAGCTGCGCCAGCGAAAATCCGGCAAAGCTGACCAGGACGAAGGCGACGCCGGCGATGAACGGCATCAGCCGCTCCATCGCCTGCACCATCGGGTGGGCTTTCTCCCAGGTCAGGAATCCGGCGATGCGGCCTTGCGCGTCCATCACCGGCTGCATCTCGCGCTCGCTGACGCCCGGATTGACTTCGAATTTGAGGCCCTTGAGGCCCACGCTCTGTTCGACCATGCGCACAAACCGCGGATCGACCTCGTCGGACTTGCCGAACAAATTGCGGAATTCGCCGATGGCGTTGCGCAGCGAGGCGCGCTGTTCCGACCACAGGCGCTCGTCGCTCTGCCGTGCCAGCCCGTAGCCGATGACGCCGGCAAGCAGGGTCGCGCCCATGGCGAGCGCCGCGAGCACGACGATCAATTGCGAGGCCGACAGCATGCGTTTGGCGCGGGCGCGCGGCGCGTCGGCGAGATCATGCGCGGCGCCTGCGCGGGCACGCCGTGCCCACGCCAGCAGCGAGCGGCCCAGCAGCGTGCCGGTCGCTTGCGGTTTGACCTCGCCGTCCACAGGACTCTCCCCGCGTTACGCTGCGGTACCTGGGCAAGACGCTAGAATTTCAGCGTTAATGGAGAGTCACCAAACAGGGTGAATGAAGTGTGACCAAGCCGGTATCCCTATGGAACTTGCTGCCGCCTCAAGCAGTTAAATCGAAGGTTGCATCGCAACGGGAACGATTTTAATGACCGGAATGGAAGCCACCGAAGCGCTCAAGGCCGCGGTTGAAATCCAGCGCGAAGCCTTGATTTTTGTGTCTCTCGCCGCCGGCGCGTTGACGCTGCTGGTGTCGTTTGACGCTTTGATGCGCAACGTGAAAAAGGAAAATAAGAATCGGCCGCCACATGCGTGAGGCCTAACCGGCGGTGCCTTAGCGCAGGCCGAACCAGAACGTGGCGATGCTCAAGAAAGAGAAGAAGCCGACCACGTCGGTCACCGTGGTCACGAACGGGCTCGAGGCCACCGCCGGGTCGACGCGCAGGCGGTTCAGTGCGAGCGGAATGAGGATGCCGCCGAGCCCCGCGGCGACCAAGTTGCAGATCATGGCGAGCCCGATGACGACGCCCAGCGCCGGCACCCGGAACCAGATATAGGCCGCGACGCCTGTGATGACAGCGAAAGCGACGCCGTTGAGCACGCCGACCAGCAGTTCGCGCATGATAACGCGGCGGGCATTGGCGTCGCTGAGGTCCTGGGTGGCGAGCGCGCGCACCGCGACGGTCATCGTCTGAGTCGTGGCATTGCCGCCCTGGCTCGCCACGATCGGCGCCAGTACCGCCAGCGCCACCATCTTCTGCAACTGGCCCTCGAACAGGCCGAGCACCGAGGAGGCCAGAAACGCGGTGGCGAGATTGACCAAGAGCCAGTTGAAGCGGCCGCGCGCGATGGTCCACACCGAGTCGGACAATTCTTCGTCGCGGGTGACGCCGCCCAGCGCCTTGATGTCCTCTTCGGCCTCTTCCTCGATGACGTCGGCGACGTCGTCGAAGGTGATGATGCCAACCAGCCGGTCTTCGCCATCGACCACCGGCGCCGCCACCAGGTCGTAGCGTTGGAACAGCCGCGCCACTTCCTCCTGGTCCTCGTCGGCGTGCACGCGCCGGCGCTCGGCGTCCATCAGCTCGGTCACCGGCACCGGCCGCTTGCTGCGCAACAGCCGGTCGAGCGGCACCGCGCCGAGGAAGCGGCTGGCCTCGTCCGTCACATAAAGTTCGTAAAAGTGCTCCGGCAGCTCGGCGGTCTCGCGCATGTAGTCGATCGCTTGCCCGACATTCCA
Organism: uncultured Alphaproteobacteria bacterium; assembly: GCA_963786025.1. Lineage (GTDB taxonomy): Bacteria > Pseudomonadota > Alphaproteobacteria > Rhizobiales > Xanthobacteraceae > Pseudolabrys. The sequence continues at coordinate 43,506 of CAWAXK010000009.1, read as the reverse complement.
GCCCGGCGGCACGGCGATAAATTCCGTCTGCATGCGCCGGCCGGCGGAATCCTCGGCGTAATCGAAGCTGCGGGCGAGCGCGACGCGCTCGGTCTGCGGCAATTGCTCGAGAATCTCGGCGCGCTCTTCTTTGGGCAGATCCTCGAGGATCGCCACCGCGTCGTCGGATTCGATCTCGCGCACGCCCTCGGCGACGGTTCGCGGCTCCAGTTCTTCGAGAATTTCCTCGCGCACCTTGTCGTCGACTTCGGTAAGAGCGGTAAAGTCGAAGTGGATGCCGAGCAGTTCGACCAGGCGCGGGCGCATTTCAGGTTCGAGCGCCCCGACCACGGCGCCGAGATCGGATTCGTGCAGACCGCCGACCAGCCGCCGCAGCGTCTCGACGTCGCCGGCCTCGATGGCTGTGGCCACGCGGCCGAAATAACGCTTGCGGATGGAGCCGTCGTCGTCGCGCGGCAATGTTCTGATTTTTCTTTTAGCCATGCCGGATCCCGCCGGTGCGATGAGCGTTTGCGCGCCGCTTGTAGCCGCCGGCCTGGAACCGGGCAAATGATTAACGCATAAACGCGCGCCCAAAGTCAGGCTTGCCGGTCGAGCGGTGTTGCGCTCAATTGCGCGTCTCGGAGCCAATCAATGTTGCGCATTGCCGTCATCGCGCTGAGCGCCGTCCTTGTTCCCTTGACCGCCGTGGCGGCGCCCTGCCCGGGCAATCCGGACGCGCTCGGCACCGCACGCGTGCTGACGATCGACGCCAGTGGCACCCCGCGGGTCGGCCGCAAGAGTTTCCCGAGCACCCTGCCGCTGCAGAACAAGGAGCTGGTGCTCACCTTCGACGACGGCCCCTGGCCGACCACCACCCCCAAAGTGCTCGACGCACTCAAAGCTGAATGCGTGCTGGCGACTTTCTTCCTGATCGGCCGCAATGTGGCGGCGCATCCGGAACTCGCGCGGCGCGAACTGGCCGAGGGCCACAGCATCGGCCACCACACGTATTCGCATCCGCTGCTTTCCCGCATGGCGCCCGCCAAGGCCGAAGCCGAGATCGACCGCGGCATCGCGGAAGACGAATTCGCCATCTACGGCCGGCGCCGCAGCGATCCGACCACGCCGTTTTTCCGCTTTCCCGGTTTCGCCTCGAACGGCGCGGAGCTTGACCGCCTGCAGGCGCGGGATATTGTGGTGTTCGGCGCCGACGTCTGGGCGAGCGACTGGCTGCCGATGACGCCCGAGCAGGAATTGCAGTTGATTCTCGCCCGCATCGAGCGGCTCGGCAGCGGCATCGTGCTGCTGCACGACACCAAGGCGCAGACCGCACGGATGCTGCCGGCCTTCCTGCGCGCGCTCAAACGGCGCGGCTACCGCATCGTCCACGTGGTGCCGCCAGCGCAAAACCCGCCGAATTTGCACTAATCTGCGCAAAACCTTAGGAAAAGCCGCGCCACGCTGAAGCTGTGGGCTGCCTTAGTCGGTTAATTCGCCGTTAATGTTGAGATTCGTAGTTTCGGAAAGACGCGCTGTTCGGGGTAGAAGGCGCGATAGTAGGGGGCCGGGGAGCGCTTATGCGTCTTATCGCAGCGGTTTGTTTTTTGCTGGTCGCCGGCATGGCGCCGGCCATGGCGGTCACGCCGGTCGCGCCGCCCACGGAGGCCACGCCGACTGCACCACCCACGGCGGCCACACCGGCCGCACCAGCGGTAGCAGCCACGCCAGCCGCACCACCCGCGGCGGCCGCGCCGGCCGCGCCACCGGTAGCGGCCACGCCACGCACGGCAACTGCCTGCCCTGGCCATCCGGATGCGCTCGGGACCTCGCGCGTGCTCGCCATCAGCCCGGACGAATTCACCCGCATCGGCCGCATGCAATACAAGCAATCGCTGCCGCTCGCCGATCATGAGGTGGTGATCACCTTCGATGACGGCCCGTTGCCGCCCTACAGCAACGTCATTCTCGACACGCTGGCCTCGCAATGCGTGAAGGCCACCTATTTTATCGTCGGCCAGATGGCGAAGGCCTACCCGTGGGTGCTGCGGCGCATGTACAACGAAGGCCACACCATCGGCACGCACAGCCTCGATCATCCACTCGGCTTCGAGCGCCTCGCTTTGCCGCGCGTCGAGCAGGAGGTCGAGGGCGGCATCGCCTCGGTCGACGCCGCGATCGGCGACCCGAAAGCGGTGTCGCCGTTTTTCCGCATTCCGGGCCTCGGCCGCTCCAAAGTGGACGAGAGCTTCCTCGCCTCGCAGCATCTTGTGACCTGGAGCGCCGACGTGGTCGCCGACGACTGGTTCCGGCACATCAGCGCGCAGCAGATCGTGAAACGCGCCATGCAGCGGCTAAACGCCAGGGGCCGCGGCATCCTGTTGCTGCACGACATCCATCCCGCCACCGCGATGGCGCTGCCGACGCTGCTCAAGCAACTCAAAGAGCAAGGCTATCGCGTGGTGCAGGTGGTGCCGACGGGCGACCGGCCAGCCTCAGTGCCCGTGCTGACGGCAACACCCGGCAAGGAAGGCTGGCCGCGCGTGGTGAAAACCAGCACCACCGCCAAGGTCCGGCATAAGGCGGCATTTCACCACCGCATCAAGAAGGTTCCCGCCACGAAACGGCATTCGGCCACGGTCGCGAGCACGCCGGCGGCGACCTTCTAGGTCACAAATCAGGATTGGCGACAGAAGCCGCTTTAAACGGATTTGCGCGGCTAAAATTGTACGTTCCAGGCTCTGGACATTCGCTGCAATGCGCCGACAATGCCGCCGCCAGGGGCGTGCATGCGTAACGACATAATCCTCGAAACCGAGGATCTGACCAAGGAATTCGCCGGATTTCTCGCCGTCAACGGCGTCAACCTACGCGTCAAGCGCAGGACCGTCCATGCTTTGATCGGTCCCAACGGCGCCGGCAAAACCACCTGCTTCAATATGCTGACGAAATTCCTCAGTCCGACGCGCGGGCGCATCATTTTCAAGGGCGACGATATCACCGCCATGCAGCCGGCCGATGTCGCGCGACTGGGGCTGGTGCGCTCGTTCCAGATCTCCGCCGTGTTCCCGCACATGACGGTACTGGAAAACGTGCGCATCGCGCTGCAGCGCCTGCGCGGCAGTTCGCTCGATTTCTGGCGCTCGACCGCGGTGCTCGAACAGTACAACGAGCGGGCGCGCGAACTGATCGCCGATGTCGGTTTGTCCGAATTTGCCGACTGGCTGGCGGCCGAACTGCCCTACGGCCGCAAGCGCGCGCTCGAGATCGCTACCACGCTGGCGCTCGATCCCGAAATGCTGCTGCTCGACGAGCCGACCGCCGGCATGGGGCACGAAGACATCGATCGCATTGCGCAACTGATCAAACGAGTCGCCGCCGACCGCACCGTGCTGATGGTCGAGCACAATCTCTCAGTGGTGGCCGATCTGTCCGATACCATCACCGTGCTCACGCGCGGGCGCGTGCTCGCCGAGGGTGACTACGCGACGGTGTCCAACAATCCGGAAGTGCGCGAGGCCTATATGGGAGTAGGCCATGCTTGACGCCCGCACCCCGCTGCTCGCGATCCGGGACCTGCAGGCCTGGTACGGCGAATCGCACATCCTGCACGGCGCGAATTTCGACGTGAACGAAAGCGAGGTCGTGACCCTGCTCGGCCGCAACGGCGCCGGCAAGACCACGACGCTGAAGTCGATCATGGGCATGGTCGGGCGGCGCGCCGGCTCGGTGCGCTTCGAGGGTAAGGAACTGATCGAGCGCTCCTCCGATCAGATCGCGCGCGCCGGCATTGCTCTCTGCCCCGAGGAACGCGGCATTTTCGCCAGCCTCAATGTCGAGGAAAATCTCATGCTGCCGCCGGTGATCCGGCCCGGCGGGCTTTCGCTCGAGCGCATCTTCGATCTGTTTCCCAATCTCAAGGAACGCTTAAGCGCCAGCCAGGGCACCAAGCTGTCCGGCGGCGAACAGCAAATGCTCGCTATCGGCCGCATCCTGCGCACCGGCGCGCGGCTGTTGCTGCTCGATGAGCCGACCGAGGGGCTTGCCCCCGTGATCATCCAGCAGATCGGCAAGACCATCCGCGCGCTGAAGGAACAGGGTTTCACCATTCTCTTGGTCGAACAGAATTTCCGTTTCGCAGCGACGGTCGCCGATAGGTATTACGTTATGGAGAACGGCCGCATCATCGATCAATTCGCCAACGCCGATCTGGACGCCAATCTCGAGAAGCTGCACGACTACCTTGGAGTTTAACAAGATGTGCCGAAGGGCACGCAAAGGAGGACCACGTCAATGAAACGAAGTTTAGGCTTGGCGGCGTTGGCCGTCATGTTGGCTTGCGGCACGGCCAGCGCCCAGCAGGTCAATGTCAAGATCGGCGTGCTCAGCGACATGTCGAGTCTTTATTCCGACGTCGGCGGCCCCGGCTCCGTCGTGGCGGCCAAGATGGCGATCGCCGATTTCGCCAAGGTTAATCCGAACGTGAAGGTTACCCTCGTCAGCGGCGACCATCAGAACAAGCCAGACATCGGCTCGCAGATGGCCAATCAATGGTATGACGTCGACAAGGTCGACATGATCGTCGATGTGCCGAATTCAGGCGTCGCGCTCGCCGTCAGCCAGGTCACGGCCCAGAAGAACAAAGTGTTCCTGGTTTCCGGCGCGGCGGCCTCCGACCTCACCGGTCCGAAATGCAACGCCAATACCGTTCATTGGACCTATGACACCTGGATGCTTGCCAACGGCACCGGCAAGGCCATCGTAAAGACTGGCGGCACCACTTGGTTCTTCCTTACCGCCGACTATGCCTTCGGTGCTGCGCTCGAGCGCGACACCAAGGCGGCGGTCGAAAAGGCCGGCGGCAAGGTACTCGGGGCCGTCCGTCACCCGCTCAACACCAACGACTTCTCGTCGTTTCTGCTGCAAGCGCAAGCTTCCAAGGCCAAGATCATCGGCCTTGCCAATGCCGGCGGCGACACCATCAACGCGATCAAGCAGGGCGCCGAATTCGGCATCGTCAAAGGCGGCCAGAAGTTCGCCGGCCTGCTCGTGTTTGCAAGCGACGTCAATGCGCTCGGTTTACAGACCGCGCAGGGCCTGACCCTGACGGAAACCTGGTACTGGGACATGACCGACGCCAACCGCGCCTGGACCAAGCGCTGGCAGGCCGAACGTAATGCGCCGGGCAAGTTCCCGACCATGGTGCAGGCCGGCGTTTATTCGGCGGTCACGCACTACCTCAAGGCGGTCGCCGCGCTGAAGAGCGCCGCCGATGGCAAAGCGGTGGTGGCGGAGATGAAGAAACTCCCGACCGACGATCCGCTGTTCGGCAAAGGCGTCGTCCGCGCCGACGGCCGCAAGACCCATCCGGCCTATCTGCTGGAGGTGAAGGCGCCGGACGAATCCAAGTATCCGGGAGACTTCTACAAGTTGCTCGCCACCATCCCGGCCGACGAAGCGTTCCGTCCGCTCAAGGACGGCAACTGCCCGCTGGCCGGCGGCTAAGTACGCTTTCTTCACCTCTCCCCGCGCGCGGGGAGAGGTCGACTTCCGAGTGTAACGAGGAAGTCGGGTTAGGGGCTTCTTATAGCCTTCGAGAAATTGCCCCTCACCCGGCTCGCTTCGCGCGCCACCCTCTCCCCGCACGCGGGGAGAGGGAAAATACGGACCCGGCATGTTTGAAATTTTCGGCATCCCTTCGACAGCGCTGTTTGGCCAACTCCTGATCGGGCTGATCAACGGCTCGTTCTATGCGCTGTTGAGCCTGGGCCTCGCCGTGATCTTCGGCATGCTCAACATCATCAATTTCAGCCATGGCGCCCAATACATGATGGGCGCCTTCGCCGCCTACCTGCTGTTGAAATATTCCGGGCTCGGCTATTGGCCGGCGCTGATCGTCGCGCCCGTCTTGGTCGGCATCACGGGCATCATCATCGAGCGGCTGTTCCTGCGCTGGCTCTATAAGCTAGATCATCTCTACGGGTTGCTGTTGACCTTCGGCCTCGCGCTAATCATCGAGGGCGTGGCGCGCAATTATTTCGGCTCCGCCGGCCTGCCCTACGTCCTGCCGGACTCGCTGCGCGGCGGGCAGAACCTCGGCTTTATGTTTCTTCCCAATTACCGCGCCTGGGTGATCGTGGCTTCGCTCACGATCTGCTTCGGCACATGGTTCGTGATCGAGCGGACGCGGCTCGGCGCATACTTGCGCGCCGCCACTGAGAACCCGGCGCTGGTGCGCGCTTTCGGCATCAACGTGCCGCGCATGATCACGCTGACCTACGGCTTCGGCGTGGCGCTCGCGGCCTTCGCCGGGGTGATGGCGGCGCCGATCTACAATGTATCGCCGCAGATGGGCTCCGATCTGATCATCGTGGTGTTCGCGGTGGTGGTGATCGGCGGCATGGGCTCGATCCTCGGCGCCATCGTCACCGGCTTTGGGCTCGGCGTGGTCGAGGGCCTGACCAAGGTGTTCTTCCCCGAGGCGTCAAACACCGTGATCTTCGTCATCATGGCGATCGTCCTTCTGGTGCGCCCAGCCGGCCTGTTCGGGCGGAGAGGCTGATGCAGCGCGCCGCCGCCCACTTGCAGAGCGCACAGGCCACGACGCGGGCGCCGAGCGAAATCATCGCCTTCGCCATTATGGTGGCGGCGCTGGTGGTAGCGCCCTTCTTCACCTATCCGCTGTTCCTCATGCAGGTCATGTGCTTCGCCCTGTTCGCCTGCGCGTTCAATCTGCTGATCGGCTATGTCGGACTGCTGTCGTTCGGTCATGCGCTTTATTTCGGCTGGGCGAGCTATCTTGCGGCCTATTCGGCAAAAGCCTGGGGCTTCACGCCGGAGCTTGCGATCCTTACCGGCACCGCGACCGCCGCACTTTGCGGGCTCATTGCCGGCTCCCTGGCGATCCGCCGCCAGGGCATCTATTTCGCCATGATCACGCTGGCGCTGGCGCAGATGATGTATTTCTTCGCGCTGCAGGTGAAACTCACCGGCGGCGAGGACGGCATCCAGGGCGTGCCGCGCGGCTATCTGTTCGGCCTCATCGACCTGCGCAACGAAGCGGCAATGTATGTCGTGGTGCTGGTGATATTCCTCGCCGGGTTCCTGTTTATCTACCGCATCGTCCATTCGCCCTTCGGCGAGGTGCTCAAGGCGATCCGCGAGAACGAGCCGCGCGCGATTTCGCTCGGCTACAAGAGCGACCACTACAAGCTGGTCGCCTTCGTGCTGTCGGCGACGCTCGCCGGTGTCGCCGGCTCGACCAAGGCGATCGTGCTCCAGCTCGCCTCCCTCACTGACGTCAATTGGCCGATGTCGGGCGAGGTCGTGCTGATGACCCTGGTCGGCGGGCTCGGCACCATATTCGGGCCGATCGTCGGCTCCTTCGTGATCCTGTTCATGCAGTACAAGCTCGCCATCGTGGGCGAATGGGTGCTGGTGATTCAGGGCGTGATTTTCGTGGCCTGCGTGCTTTTGTTCCGCCGCGGCATCATCGGCGAGATCGCCAAGCGGCTGCGCATCCGGCTCTGAACACGCCGGCGCTCGCAGGGCTTGGACGCCCCTGTAAGGCATTGAAATAAAGACAGTAATCAGATTGTTGCGGCCAAGAGTTGTGGCACCAGCAAACCGCAACAATGCTTTGTGCCAAGGTGCGGGCCATTAGGCCCCTTTGAACCGAAACGACTATTTTCGCTGCCGCCCTCACCTACCGCTAATGCTTGTGCGGATTCTGCCCCAGCCGAAGCCTCCGAACAAACTGATTGGGCGCAGACGCTCGGCACGGCAGGCCTCGCGATCTACGAGGTCGTAAACGCATGCAGCGAGTCGGATCAACTCGATGAGGTGGGGCGTCTCCTCTGGCGGGGTTACGGAGACGGTAATATTGGGGAGGACGAGGCCACATACCTCGCGTCCATTATCGACCGCCGACGCCCTCTAGGACGCCGCACAGCGCCAGGGCAGACCACCCCGTTAGGCAAAGTTGCTGGACGAATTGGAAGCCGTTTCACGCCGCGGCAGCGGCCACGTCGCGGTCTGTCGCATAATGAGCTCGCACGCGCGCTGATACCCATGATGGCCAGGAGCACAACACTCCAATCAAAGGTCGGATACATTGATGCAAGACCGCTTACCGCCAGCTCGACGAAATCCACTTGCGACGCACGGCCGGACCATACATTGGGTCATTAGCGCCCGAGCAATTCAGCCTCCGGTCGGGCGTTTGTCGGCTGTGCCCCCGATAGCGACCGTCGTCGCTGCAATGCGGCGAACGCAGCAACGTGCCATTAGCGACCGATGCACCGCAGCAAACTGCACATACAGAAAGACCACCTCGCGGCGATTTCTCCGAAATCCGATCGGGTGTTTTAGTGAGGTCGCGATCCGTGATACTCGCTATTAACGGTTCCCTAGAACACTATGCCAAGCAGCTTTTTCAGAATTTCTTCCAACGACATCATCGTGAGTACTAGCGGTGCTACGGGCGCGACCGTAACGACCGCAAGTTGGATGATTGCTTCCTTGGTAAAAGGTATGATGCGCATAGTCCGCACTACCTCAAAACTATTGCCCAGATCGGCGAGGGACTGGATGTCGGCGCTGCCAACTAACGGCTCATCGGCAGGCGCGCCACCGCGCAGCCACTTTGCATCAAACTCTCGCACGTAACGCTCGGCCAACATACCATACTCGCGTAAACCTATCCGCTTCGCCTGGGCAAGCTGAGGGGTGAACACCAAGAGCGGGCCGAGCACCACGCACATGAGAAAGATGACCAGGATAAGCATCTCGAGCATGAAAGAGGGCAATGTGGCTTTGAGGTAGTAAATGCGATTGCCGAGCAGTCCGGCCAGAAGGGCGCCATGTGCGATCAGCAGCGGGATGAAGCCGTAGACCGTCTCCGAAAGAAATCCCAGACCGCCGACGCGATCCGGATGCGTGGGTACTAGACTCAAATCAATGCGTGACACCTGCCAAAGAAAGCGCGCCCAGATAAACACTCGATAATACCAGCGGCACAGCAGGAACTGGAAGATTGGCAAGCTAACGTAGCCATACCACACCCCAGCGAGCGAGAGCTGGGAGCCCGCAACGGACGGTGTCGCGTACCATGTGGCTGTGTCGAGTGCCATGTAGTGGCGCCAAATGATCAGGATGCCGATCACATACACGAAGGCCAGAAGCAGCACCTCGGCGAGCACCGAGTTGCGCAGCCGAAATAATGACGTAATGGCCGCATCGAACCGCGTCATAGCCCTTTCGGGAATCAGATGGCGCTCCAGGAATTGCTTCACGATAAAACGCATGCGCCGATGCACAACAAGCTCCGCACCGATCAAGAGCGGTATCGCCGCTAGGAAACGGACGTGAACCTCCAGGTCCAGCAGGAACGGTACGGCCACACTCCCACTCAGCACCTTGCCTTCCAGGGCCGAGAGCACCAAGAGTGGCAGCCAACAAAACAATGAAATGACGATGATGCGTTGTTGCAAGAGCCCCAAAGCATCGTCGGTCAGATGCGACCGACGCAGAAGCTGAAAGATCGGCCCGCCCAGGACGAGCGAGAAGTCCCGCGGGTCCCGGAGAAGTTTTTTCATGGCGGCAGACCCAATTGTTTCAAAGATGGTCATATGCCGAAGTAAATTCGGGAAGACGTAATTCTGTGACTAACGCTGATCTAGTCAACTAGCGTTGATCTGCGTCAACGCGCGTTGAATGACCGCTAATGGAATGGTCCGGCCGTGCTCCTGCCCCCTACCAGCTTTAGAAGCTGGGAAGGGGCACCAAAGACAAGGAGCATGCCATGTCTCAGAAGCTCAATACCGTAATCGCCGTGGTTGGCATCGATATCGGCAAGAACTCGTTCCACATCGTAGGTCACGATGAGCGTGGGGCCATTGTGCTGCGTCAGAAATGGTCGCGTGGTCAGGTAGAGGCACGATTTGCCAACATGCCACCGTGCCTGATCGGCATGGAGGCCTGCGTCGGAGCGCACCACCTCAATCGCAAGCTTAAAGCGCTAGGCCACGACGCCCGGATGATGCCTGCGAAGTACGTTCGTCCCTACTCGAAGGGGCAGAAGAACGACTTCCGCGATGCGGAGGCTATAGCTGAGGCGGTGCAGAGGCCGACGATGAAGTTCGTGGCAACGAAAACTGAAGATCAACTCGACCTGCAAGCGTTGCATCGGGTGCGTGATGAGCGGCTGGTCAGCCAGCGCACCGGCATCATCAATCAAATCCGCGCCTTCCTGCTGGAGCGTGGCATTGCGGTGCGACAGGGGTTGCGGTTCTTGCGTGTCGAGCTGCCACGCATCCTGGCCATGCCCCCAGATGTTCTGTCGGCCCGCATGGTGCGAGTGATTGAGGACCTGGCTGGCGACTGGCGTCAGCTCGATGAACGCATCGAGGGTCTATCGAGCGAGATCGAGGCTGTTGCGCGCCATGATGCTGGTTGCGAACGGCTGATGAGCGTGCCCGGCATCGGGCCGATCATCTCCAGCGCGATGGTGGCCGCGATCGGTACTGGAGATGCGTTCTCTAAAGGCCGCGACTTCGCCGCCTGGCTGGGCCTGGTCCCTAAGCAGATGTCGACCGGGGACCGCACGATTCTAGGGCAAGATATCTAAGCGCGGCAATCGCTACCTGCGTGTCCTGTTCGTGCAGGCGGCATGGGTTGTGTTGGTCAAACCGAAGATCTGGGAGCGCCATGGGCTCAAGCCCTGGATCGAAGCAGCCAAGAAACGGCTGCACCGTAACGTCCTGGCGATTGCGCTCGCCAACAAGCTCGCCCGCATCGCCTGGAGCGTTCTGGCTCGTGGTCGAGCTTTCGAGGTTAGGAAGATTGATGGGGTCGCTGCCCAATCTGTCTGATCCTTACACCACACCGACGATCACAGAGGCCGCGCAAAATGAGGAGCCGGCGATGACGTAGCCAGATGATACGCTTTACCCGCCGAGCTCTGCGAGAGGATGAGATGAGATGGAGGTTCGGTCTTCCCGGCGCATGCGAACACTGGTGACCCGAATGGCCCGGTCGAGACCTATCCGCTAATGAGACCGCACGCGCGCTGATATCCATGATGGCCCGGAGCAAAACACACTCCAATCAGAGGCCGGATACATTGATGCAAGACCGCTCACCGCCAACTCGGCGAAATCCACTTGCGACGCACGGCCGGACCATACATTGGGTCAATCGCTGCGCAGTTATTCGGCCTCCGGGCGGACCTTTGTCCGTTGTTAGTCGGATAGCGTTCTAGTTTTTGCGGCGCATCGAACGCAATCATGTGGCATTTCATGCACGACAAGAAAATTGGTTAGGGGCGGTGCACGTTCAGACAGACGCGCTGCTGATCAACCACATCGCACCGGGCAGGCGCACGCTCGCACCGTCCGCATAGGGTGCCAGCGCTTCGCGGAGGGAGGCGACGGCGGCCGAGACGGCTTCTGCCGGCTGGTTACGCAACCAGCTGTTCACGGCGCCGATCTGGGTCGACTGAACCACAGCCTCCTCCAGCCCGCGACCGGCGGCGATGTCGAGGTCCATATCGAGCTTCGCGATGCGCGGCGGCGCCCAGGCGGCCGCAGTGAGAACCTCGGTGACGTGCTCCGGATCGGCGAAGGCGAACATTCCGGGAGCGCTCGGGACCGGCTTCGGCCGCGGCGGCAGGTGCTGCGCGGCTGCAGTCATCGGCACCTCCATCCATGGGTTTTCGGCCAGCGCGCGCCAGCACACGAGCGCCATGCGCGCGTCCGGAGCGGCGCCACGGCGCATATTTGTGAAGGCCGCCACCCTATCGCCGAAGAACATAACGCCGAAGGCCGAGGTCAACAAATCGTATTCGTCCAGCGCGGCGGTGGCGGGATCGGCCTGTCGCCAATCGACATTGGCGATGCCGGCAGCACTCGCGCGCCTCTCACCCTCGGCCAGCATCGGCCCGGAGATGTCCAACCCGACCACGCGGCCGGAGGGACCGACGGCGCGCGCAAACTCCAGCGTGGGCGCGCCACAGCCGCAGCCGATATCCACCACTCGTTCGCCGGCGCGCGGCGCGGCAAATGCGAGCAAGGCGTCCGTCACCGGCCTGAGCGTGATGTCGGTGTGCTCCTGTCGAGCCACCCAGGTGTCGCCGCCCTTACCGTTCCAGAAGGCAAGCATGTCGGCGTTGATCTCTTCGGGGGCGGCCATGTGAGTCCTCCTGCTGGGCGGGCGCGCAGGTTGCGGTATTGCCGAACGGGCCGCAAGCGGCGGCGCGGCGATGCTATCTCGGCCCACATTCCTCCTGAATGCCCGCGTTGCTAACTGCTCGTAAAATGACTATTGTACGAGCTGTTTAATAGGCGAGGAGCAGGAAACCATAGCGAAAACACTCCTACGGCTGGCTTCGCCAGCCACCAAAAAACGAGCAGTTGCTCCGTCGCGGCGGCCGAACAGCGAGTTTCGCAGCCGGGAACACCTCACCGAGACTGAGGTCGAAAAGCTGATCGACGCCGCCAAGGCCAACCGATACGGTCACAGGGACGCCACCATGATGCTGGTGGCTTACCGGCATGGGCTACTAGCTTCGGAGGTCTGCGAGTTTCGGTCGGAGCAAATTGACTGGAAATCTGCAACGCTTCATGTCCGCAGGGTTAAGAGGGGGAATCCGCCCAGTATAGGCATTTCGCACCCCATTATGAGAAGTTGGGTGCGGAATTGGGTGCACTTTTTTATGTCAATTCAATCTTGAATTGGTATCCGTGCTTCGCAAGCAACGATAGCAAATTCTGACCATCGATAAGAGTGATTGGCTTATTTGACGCAAACTCAAACGCGTCCCGCGGGACGCCACGGGGCTTATTCGGAAGGAAGGGCTTGATAGCCGCCCATTCATAGTCCGTGAGTTCATAGCGCATGATTCGAGGCTCCAGTTTGGGAGCTTGAATCACGCCCACACGTACACTCGCAACACCCAGCCGGCATATCCGGAATTAACTGCTAACCGAACATATCGCGGACATGGCAAAACCGACGAAAATGACACTTATGCGACATACGGCGATCCGCAAATCGATCGCCTTGCCAGCACGCGAGATGAGCGAGTTTTAGGACCAACGTTCCTCGATCGCGGCCATGTGCACGTTATTTCCGAACCAGTCTCGATTGCGGCGCAGGTGGTGAGATTGCAAACGTAACCCACGCGTTCCAGCCTTCCGGCCGGCTTTCGGCATCGAATTCTTTATAGCCTTTGAAGTTCAGATATCCCTGCATGTTGCCGACTGGAAAGATGAATCCAATTTGCGGGCCAATGCCAACGACGCGCGACTTAAAATCGCCAAGTATGGGGGGCGCTCCGCTATCGGCGGTGAGTTGCTGGTAGAAATAGCCGACAACCCCGATATGTACTTGCTTGGTGACGAACTGGGACGCGCCCCAATCCAGGTGCCAGTCGATGCCGTTCTGATAGTCGGTTTCGGCATTCCTGAAATTGTAGGTAAGGCCGGTCACCGCGGAGAACTCTCGCCCGGTTTGCGGATTGAAGTAGGTGTATCCAACGCCGCCATCGATCGCCCCGTGCCCGATTCCGAAATTGGCCAGGCGGTCCGAGTCATAGGTGCCGACAGGAATATCTCCTGTCATGTAGGTCATGAAATTATGGACGCCTTGGTTCCACTTGATGGTGGCGGTGGGGTACAGATCGGTAACGCCACTCCGGGAATCGCTGATGCTCCCTTGGCGTGTGCCCAATGGAGTTGTCAGCGTGCCATCGATCGACACGCTGGAGCGCCCGAATGCGCCCGCCATACCGAGGGCGAATTGTCCGCCCAGCACCGGCGTTTGGAACGCGTAAGTCGCAACGAGGAATTCAAGATCTATCTTGGCATTCAGGTTCGCGTTCAAGTTCACATTTACGGTCGGATTTAACTTTCCGATCATGACTTGGCGTGCGGCGGCGACCTCGCCCCCGGCATTCAGGGACGTGTGATAGTAGATGGTGGCAAATGACCATCCCGGTTGCGCAGGCAATGCGGCAAGGCTCCCATAAAGTCCAGGAAGCCAGAAGCTGACACCTCCTTCATCGGCGATGGATGCGTGCGGCGTCGCTACAACTGCAATTACAGAAAGTATGCCAGCAATCGGCGACCGCCAATTGGACCGGCCGCCACAACAGGTCAACGCATCAATTCCACCCATAATTATTCTCGCATGCAGATTCATGGTCGCACGACTGCACCAGGTGAAGTCTGTTGCTGACGAATTTCGTTTGCAATCTTCTCAACTTCAGGCAGAGCGTGTTTATAGAATTTTTTCAATCCGGCGCAGAGGTAGTTGAGGCCCGGTTCGCCATCCGGCGTGCGGATCAAGCGGTTCTTTGGACACTCACCCCAGCAGTCCTTGAGATAGGAACACTCGCGGCAATAGCGCGGCAATGCTTCGGACTTGGCATAGCCGAACTTGACTTGCTCCGGAGCGAATACCATTTCCGCTAACGGCTTTTCTTGCAGCGAACCCAACCGATACTCCGGGTAGACGTAGTGGTCGCAAGAATAGACGCTGCCGTCGTGTTCCAAAGCAACTCCCTTGCCGCAGATTTCGCTATAGATGCAAAGCTGGGAGGGAAGGCCCATGTGCTGGGCCACAAGTGTCTCGAAGTGATTGACGAGAACTTTGCCGAGGTCCTTCCGGCGCCACTCGTCGAATATTCTGCTTAGAAAATATCCATATTCTTCTGGATCGACGGACCAGTCGGTGACGACGGAATTGCGATGACCGGGGCGCGCCTCGGGACTGCCAACGATAGGCAGCCGGGATTCATCCCATTTTTGCGGAGCCGTGGTTTCAAATTCCTTCAGTTGCACGATCGGGATGAACTGGATGTAGGTGGAGTCCAACTCGTTGCGCAGAAATCGGTACACATCGAGCGGCCGCGAGGCGTTTTGCCGGTGCACGCATGTCAGCGTATTGAAGCGGACGCCGGATTTGCGCAGCAGTTTCGCTGCGGCCATGACCTTGTCGAAGGTCGGCGCGCCGCCCTTGTTGACACGAAAATGGTCGTGCAGTTCGCGCGGACCGTCGATGCTTAGTCCGACGAGAAAGCGATGCTCCTTGAGAAACGCCGCCCACTCCTCGTTAAGGAGCACGCCGTTGGTCTGCAGATCGTTCTCGATGCGTTGATTGGGCTTGGCGTATTTCTTCTGCAGCGCGACCACGCGCCGGTAGAAATCGACCCCGCGCAGCGTCGGTTCGCCGCCCTGCCACGAAAAAACCACCTGGGGGCCGGTCACGCCTTCGATATATTGTCTGATGAACAGTTCGAGAGTGTCATCACTCATCTCCCCCGTACCGGGCCCCTTGGGCAACGTCTCCTTGCTTAAATAGAAACAGTACTTGCAATCCAGGTTGCACGTTGACCCGCTCGGCTTGGCCATGACGTGAAAGCGGCCGCCCGACGTCGCGTGCAGCTTTTGTGGGACGGTGTATTTATCAAGCATTGTGCAA
This sequence comes from uncultured Alphaproteobacteria bacterium, assembly GCA_963786025.1. GTDB lineage: Bacteria > Pseudomonadota > Alphaproteobacteria > Rhizobiales > Xanthobacteraceae > Pseudolabrys. The sequence continues at coordinate 28,047 of CAWAXK010000009.1, read as the reverse complement.
GGCTCATACGTGGCGTTTGGTTAGTCTATTCCCGAGTGCTTTGAAACCGAAGAGCAGAATCGAACCGAGATCCACCGGATGCGATCACATCTTCGATTTTTGTCTGACGGTATCTCAGTACGCAATTTTGAAACAGGCCTTCCTTCGATCCGCGTTCTAAGTCCACTGCCCCAAAGGCCAATGGATTGTCTCGCACCAGACGTGCCATCGGTCGTCAATGGCGACGCTCGTCTGCGACGAGTTTGTCGCATCGGACGTCGTCACGATGCGATTCACATGGCGGTCAAACGGGAGATAGATCCATGAGTTTGAGTTGAAAAATCAGGTTCGGTTTGCTGGCGTCGTGTGTCAGCGCCGCCGTTGGCTTGGCAATCGTGCCGGCAACAGCGCAGCAGCAAAAGCCGAACATCGTCATCTTCTGGGGCGATGACGTCGGCCAATCCGATATCAGTGCCTACTCGCACGGCCTGATGGGCTTCAAGACGCCCAACATCGACCGCATCGCGAACGAAGGCATGATGTTCACCGACTACTACGCCGAGCAGAGCTGCACCGCCGGCCGGGCCTCATTCATCACGGGCCAGTCGGGACTGCGCACTGGCATGACCAAGGTCGGCCTGCCGGGCTCCCCGCTCGGGCTTCAGAAGGAAGATCCGACGGTTGCGGAGCTGCTCAAGCCGCTCGGCTATGCCACCGGTCAATTCGGCAAGAACCATCTGGGCGACCGCAACGAGTTCCTGCCGACCGTGCACGGCTTCGACGAGTTCTACGGCAACCTCTACCACCTGAACGCCGAGGAAGAGCCGGAACTGCCGGACTACCCGAAGGATGCTGCGTTCCGCGCCAAGTTCGGACCGCGCGGCGTGATGGATTGCAAGGCCTCGGCGACCGACGACACGACGGTCGACCCGCGCTTCGGCAAGGTCGGCAAGCAGGTGTGCAAGGACACCGGTCCGCTGACCAAAAAGCGGATGGAGACAACCGACGACGACATCACCAACCGGGCCATAGACTTCATGAACCGGCAGAAGAGCGCCAATAAGCCGTTTTTTCTGTGGGTGAATACGACCCATATGCATTTCCGCACCCATACCAAGCCGGAAAGTATCGGCCAGGCGGGACGATGGCAGAGCCCGTATCACGACACCATGATCGACCATGACAAGAATGTCGGACAGGTCCTCAAGGCGCTGGACGATCTCGGCATCGCCAACAACACCTTCATCATGTACTCGACCGACAACGGTCCGCACATGAACTCGTGGCCGGACGGCGCGATGACGCCGTTCCGCAGCGAGAAGAACTCGAACTGGGAAGGCGCCTACCGGGTGCCGGCGATGTTCCGCTGGCCGGGCCACATCAAGCCGGGCCAAGTGTCCAACGACATCGTCGCTCACCTCGACATGCTGCCAACCATTCTGGCCATTGCCGGCGACACGCAGATCAAAGACAAGCTGCTCAAGGCCGACAAGGTCGGCGACATGACCTACAAGGTCCATCTCGACGGCGACAACCTCGTGCCGTACCTGACCGGCCAGGTTGCGAAGAGCCCGCGGGAATCGTTCCTCTACATCAACGATGACCAGCAGCTGACCGGCCTGCGCTACGACAACTGGAAGTTCGTGTTCATGGAGCAGCGCGCTCCGGGGACAATGCGCATCTGGTCGGAGCCGTTCACTAACTTACGGGTTCCGAAGATCTTCAACCTCAGGACTGACCCGTACGAGCGGGCGGACATCACCTCGAACACTTATTACGACTGGCTTCTGGATCATGCCTTCGCATTCGTGCCTGCGCAGGCCTTCGTTGGCGATTTCCTGTCGTCGTTCAAGGAATATCCGCAGCGGCAGAAGGCGGCCAGCTTCAACATGGATGAAGTGATGCAGAAGATGAAGGCGCCATCAGGCGATTAAGCGCCGTCATCTCCGACACCAAATGTCTGCGGCCGGCCCCGTCGAGCGGTCGGCCGCAGCCCAACAAAGATAGCGCACGTTCAGCCATTTTGAATCGTTTAAACATGAACAAGATTCGGAATATCGGATTCGGTCTGCTCGCGGCTCTGGCGGTCGCTATGACGTCGTTCGGCGGCGTTGCCTGCGCGCAGGACGCACTGCCATCCTGGAACGACGGTCCGGCTAAACGATCCATCATCGCCTTTGTCGAGAAAGTCACCAAACCCGGCTCGCCGGATTTCGTGCCCATACCTGAACGCATCGCAACCTTCGACAACGACGGCACGCTTTGGAGTGAGCAGCCGGTGCCGGTTCAATTTTATTTCGTCGCGGACCGCGTGAAGGCGCTCGCACCGCAGCGTCCGGAGTGGAAACACAAGGAGCCGTTTGCATCGCTGTTGAAGGGCGATCTGAAGGCGGCGCTAGAAGGCGGCGACCGCGGCCTCATGGAACTCTTCGTGGCCACGCACACTGGGATGACCACGGATGAGTTTGCGCAGATTGTGACGGACTGGATCGCCACCGCGAAGCATCCGCAAACCGGCAAACGATTCCTCGACATGACCTATCAGCCGATGCTCGAGGTGCTCGCCTACCTGCGCGCGAACGGCTTCAAGAATTTCATTGTCTCGGGCGGCGGCATCGAATTCATGCGCCCGTGGGCCGAAAAGGCTTATGGCATTCCGCCGGAGCAGGTCATCGGCAGCAGCATGAAGACGAAGTTTGAATTGAGCGGCGGCAAGACCGTGCTCGTGCGTCTGCCCGCGCTGAACTTCAACGACGACAAGGCCGATAAGCCCGTCGGCATCAATCAGCATATCGGCCGCCGGCCCATTGCCGCGTTCGGCAACTCCGTCGGCGACCAACAGATGCTGGAATACGCGACGCAGGGCGGCAGCGGCGCGCGGTTCGGATTGCTTGTGCTGCACGACGACGTATCGCGCGAATTCGCCTACGGCCCCGCGCGCGGATTACCGGACGTCAAATACGGTTACTTCACATCCGCACTTCAAGGACTCGCAAAGAAGAACGGTTGGACCGTCGTCAGCATGAAGGACGACTGGAAACAGGTGTTCCCGGTCGTGCAGGACACGGTCACCGCGATCGACATTTTGCTCCGGCCAGACGCCACGATGCTTCGGCATACCGCCGCTGATAACGCGAGCCTGCTTAAGGCCTATCCGAAAGGCTTCGCCCTCGATGCAAGCCATAGTCCGCACATCACGATGCTCCAGTGCTTCGTACGCACCGCCGACCTCGACAAGGTCTATGCCGCCGTCGGCAAGGTGCTCGCGGATGCCAACGTGAACGCCATGAAACTGGACGCCACCAAGCGCTACTATCTCCCGGCCGGGGAGCTCGGCATCGCGGGCATTGTCGCCAAACCGACCGCCGATTTGCTCAAGCTGCAGGCCGACATCATAGCCGCCGTGGCGCCATTCACAGCGGCAACCGGCCCGATCGGCGCGTTCACCGCCGGACACGAGAACCCCGCGGTTGACGCGATGATGATCGACTACGTGTCGGCGTTCGTGCAAAAGGCTGCAGGCGAGAAATTCAATCCGCACGTCTCCACAGGCACCGCCCCGCGCACCGATCTGGACAAGTTGCTCGCTGAGCCGTTTACGCCGTTTACGTTCTCCCCCGCGGGCGTGGCTGTCTACCAACTGGGCCCGTACGGCACGGCGGCGAAGAAACTCAAAGAATTTGCCTTGAAACCGTAAGACCAAGGGCGCCATCCGCGAGATCAAGGAATCGCAGGCGATCATGGATCACTCGGTGTTCTTCCCCTTCTTTGGGTGAAGGCGTATGCCGCATATCTCTGATGGGATAACGAGTCAGTTGCTGGCACTTTTCCGATTTGGCGCGATGTCTGGCTTGCGTCCGTAACGCGCTCCAAACCGAACATTGACTAGCTGCTACCGACCAACCTCGATTTATGATGACGTGCCCTAGTTCTCAAAATTCGATGCATTTGATTTTTGATACACAAAGAAAATTGTTTGGCTGGCAAGACGTGGTGTGGCCCCACCCCTCCCCCGGTCTTTTTGAAGCAACTTTCGCGCCGCGTTCACCATCGCGCCGAGTTCGGCTTTGGATTGGTCACTTTCTATAGTATTCTGCGATCAGCGTAATGCGTAGAGGAGGCGAAAGTGTCAGCAAAGCCGCGGCACCTCAAGCTGGTCAAAAGCACTGTTATGCGACCAGTTGCCCCGAAAGGGCGCAAGGCGAACGATGCCTACCGCGTGCGAGAGCATGCTTCGCCATGACACCGACTATGCGCTGGCCGGCAAAGACATGGATACGAGGCGGCTCCAGCACTTCCTAGGCCACGCCAGCATCACGAATACGGTGCGATACACAGCAATGAGCCCCGAGCCATTCAAAGACGTTTGGCGTTGATCGAGCTGGCGAGCTGATCGAGGCCCTGGGCACGAGCCCGGAGCCTTTTTATTGCCCGGCGATCGCCGAACGTGGATTTCGTTCAGAGCTAGGCGAACGCGCACGCCGAACGAATTTCTGGCGAGGTCAGCTCAGAGCCCGGCTCGAAATACCCAAACGACTATCTCCTTCGCGGTGTTGAATATCAGCAGTAGCCCGCGAGAGATATCGGGCCCGCGACGATGGCTTTGAGGAAAGACTGTTTGCCTCTGTTGATGTAAGCGATGAAGGTATCGCCCTTTCAATACTCAACACGGTTTATGACAAAGAGACCGGATCAGATCATTCGTCACAAGACTTTGCATTTGATTCAGAGGGCTTTGAGAGCTGGCGCGCGGCATTGAAAAACGTTTGCGCAAACGAAGGCGCCACGTTAACCGTGATCCGCAATCTTTTAAAATAAACGCTTTGTCACGGTCCGTCTTTCCTTCGGTACACCGAGCGTCTCGACTGCAAAGGTGCACTGGCAAGAGCGGCGAGTTTCTCTCGCAATGTTGGTGGGCGGTAGAATTCGAGCAGGCCTTGGCCGGTATTGTCGGAGGCTGTAGTGGATTTCGGCAGGGTGCGCCGCTCACAGCCGGGGATGACAACCTGGAATCCTGCGCTCGTTCGCTCGATGTCGGGCATGTCGGCCTCATCTTTCTCGATGTGGAAGTTTATCGTATCTCGGTCATGCAGCGACGGTCACCCTGCAAGAAGGTTGAGCCACAGAAATATAAACAGTGGCGATTTCAGAAGCATGACGCGGGAAACTGCATTTTATCGATTCAACTTGGTCTAGTCGCGCCAGAAATCCTTGAACTTCGTCGGTGACAGTTCAGTGTAGCGCACGGTGTGCTGGATATTTTTGTGCCCGAGATAGTCCTGGATCGACCGGGTGTCGTGGCCATCCCCGGCCAGCTTATAGCCGGCAGCATGGCGAAGCATGTGTGCATGTGCCTGAAACGGGAGGTTGGCCTTCTGCCCTGCCCGCTTGACCATCCAATTGAAGCTATCCGTTGTGAACGGCCCGCCGCGCTCGCTTACGAATATGAACGTTGATTTAGAGGCCTCTCGTTGGAGCTTGCGCAGCGCACGCAGCTCATCGCCCCGAATTGGATGGGTGCTCGGTTTCCCGCTCTTAACCCTGCGGACATGAAGCGTTGCGGATTTCCAGTCGATTTGCTCCCATAGCAAGTCGCAGACCTCTGACGCCCGCATCCCATGACGGTAAGCCACTAGGATCATGGTCGCATCCCGGTGGCCGTATCGGTTGCCCCTGGCGGCCTCGATCAGCTTTTCAACCTCAGTCTCGGTTAGGTGTTCCCGGGTGCGAAACTCGCTGTTCGGCCGCCGAACTGGGGCGACTGCTCGTTTTTTGGTGCCTGGGGTGACCGGCTTCAGGTGTGTTTTGGCCATGGTTTCCGCCTCCTCACCTCGTTGACTGATCGTACAATGCCCCCTTCTTTGAACAGTCAATCAAGGAGACACCTGCTGGGGTGGGTGCGACGTGTTGACTCACCCACACTGCAATTGTCCGGCAAGCGCACAGGTTCGGTGTGGGTCCCCTTTCTCGTTTCGGCGTCCAGAAACAGCCCCCCGCCCCCGACTTGAAAAACCGGGATTAAAGCTCGCCGCGGCTGCTCGGGTAAGTGCCATTTGCAACCAAACGCACCGCAGCAGACAACGCAAACAGAAAAAGCGCCAACGCGGGCGGTCTCTCCAAAATTCGATCAAGTGTTTTGATCAGCCGGTTGCTTGGGCCTTCCGTTTCCTGCGCCAGCCAAACATGCCAACTGCGCGGGTTACGCGCCTGATTTTGAGCGTTTAAGTGAGGCCATGGGGAACGGCATTCGTACTACCCTTTTGTACTTCGGGCTAGTCGAATGCTTCAGGTTTTTCAGTAGCTTATTGATCCGGCTTGCGGATTAGGAAAGCTGGTGCGGCCAAGAGGACTCGAACCTCCACGGGTTGCCCCGCTAGCACCTCAAGCTAGTGCGTCTACCAATTCCGCCATGGCCGCATAGTTCAATTTGAGCATGATCTGGTCCGAAAACCGGTTCCCGTCCCCGATCAAGTCGAGGACAAGCCTTTCGGGATCAAGCTCTTGGTGAGGACGAAAAGCCTTGCAAAAACCTCGCGTCCCGACGAAGCGCGGTTCCTCTAACAAATAGGGTCTTGAGGGACAAGTGCCGGTTTTCGGCCGCTTTTGGCGGCTCAGCGCATATCCAACTGGCGGGGTATCAACTCGCTGACCTCGACCGCGATGCGGTTGCCGTTGACCACTACCGTGCCCTTGGCGACTGGCAGACTGTTGGCGAGGATTTGGACGGCGTCGTCCTCCGTGGTTTCCAGTTCGATGATCGCGCCGCGGCCGAGCCGCAGCACCTGATGGATCGGCATTTCGGCAGTGCCGAGCACAACGGTGATATCGACCGAAACCTTGTCAATTGTTGCCACGTTATTAGTTCCCCCTGCCCGCACAACTGCGGCAGGTTTCAGGTCACCATGGTATGGTAAACGGATGGTTAATGCGCGCAACGAATTGAAGATTGGGCTCGCCGCGCCGCCCGGAACGGCGCCGGTCGAATGGCGCGTGAGCCCCTCGCCCATGCCCTACGAGCAGGCCGTCGCCGCGATGCAGGCCCGTGCGGCGGCCATTGCCACCGGCAAGGAGCCGGAGCTGGTCTGGCTGCTGGAGCACCCTGCCCTTTACACCGCCGGCACCAGCGCCAAGCCCGAGCAACTGCTCGAGGCGCGCTTTCCCGTGTTCCAATCGGGCCGCGGCGGCCAGATGACCTATCACGGGCCGGGCCAGCGCGTGGCTTATGTGATGCTCGATCTGCGCCGGCGCGGACCGGACGTACGCCGCTTTGTCGCCACGCTGGAGGAATGGCTCATCCGGACGCTGGCGGCCTTCAATGTGCGCGGCGAGCGGCGCGAGGACCGTATCGGCGTATGGGTGCGCCGGCCGGACAAGGGCGCAGGCTTCGAAGACAAGATCGCGGCCATCGGCATTCGGGTGACGCAATGGGTAACGCTGCACGGCATGGCGCTCAATGTGGAGCCGGACCTGTCGCATTTTGCCGGCATCGTGCCGTGCGGGGTGAGCGAACAACGCTACGGCGTCACCAGCCTAGCCGATCTCGGCATTCCAGTATTGCTGCCGGAAGTCGACATGATGCTGCGGCGGGAATTCGAGGCGCTGTTCGGCACGCCCGGCTATGCCGTCGGCAGCACCGAGAACACATCGCCCGGCGCGCGCAGCCTGAGTTCGTCCGCGCTGCCCTCGCGCTGATCCAACGCGTCGACGCGGGCGGCATAGGGTCCGCGCCGGCAGGCCTCGATCATGCCGTCGACTTTTTCTTGCGCACCGGCGAACACCGCCTCGACGCTGCCGTCGCGGCGATTGCGCACCCAGCCTTCGACGCCGTGCCGCAACGCCTCGTGCTCGACAAAGGCGCGATAGCCGACGCCCTGCACGCCGCCGCCCACGACCATGTGGCGTATGATTTGCGTACTCATGCGCGTTCCCCAAGGAACAGTTTGCCGCGCGCCGCCCGAAAAATGACGGCACGTCCGCTACCCGTGGCTTAAATCAGAGGAAGGGCCGGTTGCGCAACCGGTGACGGAACCGCCTCGGTCAAGCGGCAACGACGGCAATTGCGGCCGTTGTTTTTCGCCGCGTAGAGGGCGCGGTCGGCCAAGGTCATAACGGTCTCGGCTGAATTGTTCGCACTTGAAAACACTTCGTGCGATGGTCGAAGCCGATAGGGAATAATTGAGGATAATGAATTGTCAACGATTGATTTTTCGGCTGCCGCGCGCGCCGATCAATTGCGCTAAGCCGGTACGCCCCCACCCGATACCTTTCGATGTATGAGGATCAGGCAAGCTCGCCGGCGTCGATGACGCGCGCGCCGATGAAGCGCGAGATCGACCAGCGCTCGACCGAGCGGATATAGCGCGCCGGCAGTTGCCAGGCGCGCGCGGAGGCTGCGATCATTTCGATATAGCCGGGCTTCGGTTTTCCCGACGCGCGCCGCCGCAACAGATAAATCATCGCCGTGCGGCGCCGCGCGCGACTGCGCACTGGCAGATGGCGCACGTCGTAGAGGCCCTGGTGCAGCAACTCATAAGCATGCAGCGCCGCTACGCTGCGCGGCGAGAGCCGCCACAGCACGCCGTGCACGGCATCACCCGCGCTGCGTTTGACCGAGTCCCAGCCGTCGATCCCGACGAAAAACTTATAGCCTTCCAGCGTCGCCGGTCCGATCGCGCGCGCGCCCGGACAGCGCCGCGCCATGGCGGCGCGGTTCATGTTGGAACCGTAGGCGAAGTAGAGAGTCATCGATTTGTTTCTGTCGTCCCCGCGAAGGCGGGGACCCAGTACGCCCCGTCTTTCCGCATCGTGAGCGCCGGGGTTACTGGGTCCCGGCTCGCGCGTCGCTGCGCGACGCCTGGCCGGGACGACAGCCTAAGCAAATTCCAAAATCACCGCGTCCACCGCCAGGCTGTCGCCCTGCTTGGCGTTGATCTTCTTCACCGTGCCGTCGATCTCGGCGCGCAGCACGTTCTCCATTTTCATCGCCTCCACCACTGCCACGGTTTCGCCGGCCTTGACCTCCTGGCCTTCCTTGACCGCGATGGAAACGACCAGCCCCGGCATCGGACACAGCACCTGCTTGCCGGTGTCGGCAACTTTCTTCGGCGGCATCAGCCGGGCATAACCGGCCTCGCTTTCGGTATAGACGAAGGCATTGGCCTCGACGCCGCGGTAGGCGATCGCGAAACCATTCGGAATGTTGCGCACCTGGACCGCGACCGGCTTGCTGTTGATGGTGCCGGTCCACAACGCGTCGCCCGGCTTCCAGTCCGATTGCAAATGGCGGCGGGAATCTTTGCCCTTGCCCGGGAAGCGCACCTCGATGGTGCCGTTCTCGCGCCGGACTCCGAGCCGGTATTCGGTTTCGCCGAGCCACACCGCACGCTGGCTTTCGCGCGTCACCCGGTGGCCGTCCATCTGGCCGGAGATCTGCCGCTTGCGTTCGCCCAGCAGGTGGTCGATCGCCGCGGCGACCGCCGCCAGCACCTGTGCGCGCTCGCCGTCCGGCGCGTGCGGGTGAAAGCCGTCGGGAAATTCCTCGGCGATGAAGCCGGTCGACAGCTTGCCGGCGCGCCAGCGCGGATGCGCCATCAGCGCCGCGAGAAACGGAATATTGTGGCGGATTCCGTCGATGACGAAGGCATCGAGCGCGTCGGCCTGCGCGTCGATCGCCTCGGCGCGCGTGCCGGCGTGGGTGACCAGCTTGGCGATCATCGGATCGTAATAGATTGAAATCTCGCCGCCCTCGTAGACTCCGGTGTCGTTGCGCAACGTCACGCCGTTGGCGCTGTGCTCTTCCGGCGGCCGGTAGCGCGTCAGGCGGCCGGTCGAGGGCAGGAACTTGCGGTACGGGTCTTCGGCATAGACGCGGCTTTCCACCGCCCAGCCGTTGAGCTTCACGTCGCTCTGCTTGAGCGATAATTTTTCGCCGGCCGCGCTACGGATCATCTGCTCGACCAGATCGATGCCGGTGATCAATTCGGTCACCGGATGCTCGACCTGCAGCCGCGTGTTCATTTCGAGGAAGAAGAAGCTCTTGTCCTGACCGGCGACGAATTCGACGGTGCCGGCCGAGTTGTAGCCGACGGCTTTCGCCAGCGCGACCGCCTGATCGCCCATCTTCTTGCGGGTGGCGGCGTCGAGCAGCGGGCTTGGGGCCTCCTCGATCACTTTCTGGTTGCGGCGCTGGATCGAGCATTCGCGCTCGCCGAGATAAATGACGTTGCCGTGCTTGTCGCCCAGCACCTGGATCTCGATGTGGCGCGGATCGGTGATGAATTTCTCGATGAACATGCGGTCGTCGCCGAAGGAGGACTTCGCCTCCGACTTCGACCGTGCGAAGCCTTCCGCCACCTCGGCTTTGGAATAGGCAATGCGCATTCCCTTGCCGCCGCCGCCGGCGGAAGCCTTGATCATCACTGGATAGCCGATCTCCTCGGCGATCTCCATCGCCTCGACCTCGTCGGCGATCACACCGAGATGGCCGGGCACGGTGGAGACGTGTGCCGCGGCCGCCGCTTTCTTGGACTCGATCTTGTCGCCCATGGCGGCGATGGCCTTGGGGTTCGGCCCGATGAACACGACGCCGGCGGCCTCCAGCGCCTTGGGGAAGGCCTCGCGCTCGGACAGGAAGCCGTAGCCGGGATGCACGGCCTCGGCACCCGACGCCTTGCAGGCCGCCAAAATTTTGTCGATCAGCAAGTAGCTCTTGGCCGCCTCGGGCGGGCCGATGGCGATGGCGGTATCGGCCATCTCGACATGCAGGGCGTCCTTGTCGGCCTCGGAAAAGACCGCGACGGTCTCGATACCCATGCGGCGGGCGGTCTTGATGATCCGGCAGGCGATTTCGCCGCGATTGGCAATTAGAATACGCTTGAACATTACGCGAAACGCCCCCTGCCATTCCGGGTGGAAATGGCTGCGGATAGCCGGCTGTTGTTACAATACTGTCTTGTGGGCGGCGTATCTAGCGCGCCGTTGCAACAAAAAAAACCGGGAGAGCTGCCTTGTCGCTCAGGTCAAAAACACTGCACGCCCTGGCATTGACGATATTCGCCCTACAACTGACCGCGGCCAGCGCCGAGCCAGCGCACAACGTGATCCTGTTCGTGCCGGACGGCCTGCGCGCCCTTAAAGTTTCCCCGGATACCGCGCCGACCATGGCGGCGATCCGCGACAAGGGCGTCAATTTCAAGAACCCGCATTCGCTGTTCCCGACCTTCACCACCGCCAACGCCTCGGCGATGGCGACCGGCCATTATCTCGGCGACACCGGCGATTTCAGCAACACGATCTATACCGCCTATCCGGTTGGCCCCGCCGGCGGCACGGTGACGCCGTTCCTGGAGAACGACGCGGTGTTGTTCGACGTCGACGAGCATTTCGACGGCAACTACCTCAATGAGGAAACCATCCTGAAGCTGGCACGCGGCAAGGGCTTCTCGACCGCGGCCATCGGCAAGCTCGGGCCGACGCTGATCTTCGACCACACCGACCGAGTCAACCAGCCGGGCGAGCACACCATCGTCGTCGACGACTCGACCGGATCGAAAATCGGCGCGCCACTGACGGCCGAAATGCAAGCGGCCCTCAGCAAAGCGGGACTACCCTTGGTCGCGCCCACCCGTGGCAAGAATGGCGCTGCCGGCACCTTCGACAAGCCGGGCACGACCGTCGCCAATGTCGACCAGCAGGCCTATTTCGCTGACGTCGCGAGCAAGGTCGTGCTGCCGATGTTCAAGGCGCGCAACAGGCCGTTCGTGCTGGTGTTCTGGTCGCGCGACCCCGACGGCAGCCAGCACAATCAAGGCGACAGCCTCAACACGCTGACACCCGGCATCAACGGCCCCACCTCGCTCGCCGCCATCAAGAACGCCGACGACAGTCTTGGCGCGTTGCGCAAGGCGCTCAACGAGCTCGGCCTCGCCGCCACCACCGACATCATCGTCTCGGCCGACCACGGCTTCTCCACCATTTCCAAGCAGAGCAAGACCAGCCCGGCCGCCAAGCTCGAATACGGCGATGTGCAGAAGGGGCTGCTGCCGCCCGGCTTTCTCGCCATGGATCTGGCGAAGGCGCTCGAGCTGCCGCTGTTCGATCCCAATAAAAAGAACGCAGCCATCACTGGCAATAATCATCCGAGCGCCGGGAACGGCGTGATCGGCAAGAATCCGGCCAAGCCCGCCGTGGTGGTCGCGGCCAATGGCGGTTCCGATCTGGTCTACCTGCCGGGCAAGGACCGCAAAGTCGCGGCGCGCGTGGTGAAGGCCCTGCTCGAACAAGACTATGTCAGCGGCATCTTCGTCGACGCTTCGCTCGGGCACTACCCGGGCACGCTGCCGATGTCGGCGATCAACCTGAATGGCGCAGCCACCACGCCGCATCCGGCCATCGCCGTCAATTTCGCGTCGTTCTCGACGGGCTGCGAGCAGCCGCTGTTGTGCACGGCCGAAGTCGCCGACACCGGTCTGCAACAGGGCCAGGGCATGCATGGCAGCTTCAGCCGCGCCGACACCATGAACTTCATGGCGGCCGCCGGTCCCGACTTCAAGGCCGGCTTCACCGACGAAGCGCCGGTGAGCAACGCCGACGTCGGCAAGACCATTGCGCATATCCTGGGTCTCACCGTTACGGCGAAGGGCCATCTGGTCGGCCGCGTCGTCAACGAGGCGATGCCGGGCGGGCGCACGCCCAATGTTGCCACCCACACCGTCCGCTCGCCCGCAGCCGACAATCAACTGCGCACGGTGCTGCAGTATCAATCGGTCGGCCGCACGCACTATTTCGACGTCGCAGGATTTCCCGGGCGCTCGGTCGGCCTGGCTGAAGAAAGCAAAGCCGCGAGCCGCTGACTGCGGCGTGAAAAAGCGTTTCATCGGGGCCGCGCGGCGGCGAAGCATTATGCTCCGCCGTGCGGCAATACCGCACGGCCATCCTCTTTGGCGGTGGCCCTATTCCCCCTGCGCGCGGATGCCTATATTGGAGGCTGAACGCAGTTGACCGCGTTTTGAGGAGGTTTGTCATGACACTGGCGATTGGCGATACAGCCCCGGATTTCGAGGCGGAAACCACTGAGGGAAAAATCCGTTTTCACGATTGGCTCGGCAATTCCTGGGGCCTGTTGTTCTCGCATCCGAAGGATTTCACGCCGGTGTGCACCACCGAGCTCGGCACCATGGCCCAGCTCAAGCCGGAATTCGACAAGCGCAACACCAAGATCATCGGCCTGTCGGTCGATCCGGTTGAAAATCACGCCAAGTGGGCGGTCGACATCAAGGACGTGGTCGGCTTTGCGCCGAACTATCCGATGATCGGCGATACCGAACTGAAGATTTCCAAGGCCTACGGCATGTTGCCGGCGTCCACCTCCGGCACCTCGGAGGGCCGCACGCCGGCCGACAATCAGACCGTGCGCAACGTCTTCATCATCGGGCCGGATAAAAAGATCAAGCTGATCCTGGTTTATCCGATGAGCACGGGGCGCAATTTCGACGAGGTGCTGCGCGTGCTCGACTCGCTACAACTGAACGCCAAACATCGCGTCGCCACGCCGGCGAACTGGAAACAGGGTGAGGACGTGATCCTGTCCAGCGCGATCAGCAACGATGAAGCCAAGCAGCTTTATCCGCAGGGCTACAAGACGGTGAAGCCCTATCTTCGCGTCGTGCCGCAGCCGAAGTGACGCAGCGCGTATCGTTCACGGCAAGGGCGCGGGCTTAATAGTCCCGCGCCTTTTGCTTTTTCCAGCCGGAAATATTCGGATCGCCGCCGGGATGGGCTATAAAGACCTTCCCACCGGACTTAATCTCACGCAAAACGACCTCATTAACGCCGCCCATTGGCTGGAGCATTCGACATGAACGACGACGGGGCCATGAACCCGCTGGCGCAGCAACAACCGCCCTTCGCGCAATTTCTCGGCATGAAAATCACCCATGTCTCGCCGGTGCGCGTTACCGCCGAACTGGTCGCGTGCGAGGAGCTCAACAACCGCTTCGGCATCATGCATGGCGGCGCCATCATGGCGCTTGCCGACAATCTCGGCGGCACCGCCACCACGGCCAATCTGAAGGACGGTCAGAGCACCACGACGATCGAGAGCAAGACCAATTTCTTCGCCGCGATCCCGATCGGCGACGTCGCCTATGCGGAATGCACGGCGCTGCATCGCGGCCGCACCACCATGGTCTGGCAAACCCGCATCACCCGCGGCGACGGGCGGCTCTGCGCGCTGGTGACGCAGACGCAGTTGGTGCTTACGCGCGAGAAAAAATAGGCGCGCCGCTCATTCGATATTGGCATCGGGACAGAATTTATGGCTAAGCCGCGGCCGCGTCGTGGCTGCCGTCAAACATGCCACCGCGGTCCATCACGCTGCCCAATCGCAGGGTATTGAGCAAACCTTCGATCTCGAGGCGGGCGGTCACGTGCGACATAGTTGGGCGCGCGCCGAGGGTGATCTCGTCGATATCGTCGACGGCCGTCAAACCGCGCGGGTAAAACTCGCGGAAAATGACCCGCTCGGCCAAACCTTCGGTGCTGCGGAAATCGAGCCGCTGCGAAAGCTCCTGCAGCACCTCCCCGACAAGACGTTTGTTGCGCGAGCCCAGCGTCGACAAGCGATTGCGCAAAACGATCCAATCGGTGGCCCCCTGATTGAGAGCCTGGCGCTGGCTGCGCGCCTCCCCCACCATGTCGGCGTAGTGGCTGGTGCCGGTGACGCTGAAGGTTTCCGGATCGATGGAGCCAAGCACGTCGAAGTCGACGAAACTGTCGTTGAGCGGCGTGATCAAGGTATCGGCCATCAGATGCGCCCGCCGCATCAGGTCGCTGTCGTGACCGGGGGTATCGATCACAATAAAATCGTGGCTCGCCGCCAGCGCATCGACGGTATCGTTGAGCGCCTTGCAGGCCGCGGCCTCATCGTCTTCGGTCGGATAATCGACCCGCTGATCGAAACAGGTATGATCGGGCGTTCCGAGATCGCGGCCAACATGCGCAGCCCAGGCGAGCCGGTTCTCGATGTAATGGGTGAAACTCTTTTGTCTGAAATCGAGATCGAGCGTGGCGACGCGCTGGCCCGATTTAATCAACGCCACGGCGATGTGCATTGCGACGGTGGATTTCCCCGACCCGCCCTTTTCATTCGCCACAACGATGACCCGAGCAGTCGCCTTCTCAATCGCCATGAGGGCTCTCCAAGACGTGCTTGATGTATCGGATGACGCTGGATTTTTATGGTGCAACCATTAATTCTGATTCTTCAATTTCGCGCCAGTTACAATTACCCGGCGCTGCAATTTTTTCGACAAAAGTTCCACCGCAACAATCCTAGCTCTCCGCGGTCACCGACGCCGCCGCATTCGCGGCGACCGGCTTGACGCCGCCGACGCCGCGATTGACCAGCACGACACCGGCGGCGCAGACCACCATGCCGGCGATCGAGAGCGCGTCCAGCCGCTCGCCGAACAGCGCAAAGGCGAACAGCGCGGTCACCACCGGCACCAGATAGAACAGGCTGGCGAATCCGGTCGCCGCCGAGCGCCGGATCAGCCAGTACATCACCCCGACCGCGGCGATCGACACCACCAGCACCAGCCAGGCGATGGCGAAGATGAGTTCGCCGCTCCAGTGGATGGTGCGCGTCTCGAACACGAAGGCGGCAAGGCCGAACAGCAGCAGCGCGCCGGCATATTGCACCGTGTTGCCGGCGCGCCAGTCGATGCGGCCGCAATAGCGCTTCTGGTAGAGCGTGCCGAGCGTGATCCCTAGCAGCGAGCCGAAGCTCGCCATCCAGCCGAGCGGCGAACCGGCCAGCACGATGCTGCGGTCATGCAGCACCAGCAGGACGCCGGCGAGGCCGAGCGCGAGGCCGAGCCATTGCAGGCGCGAGACCCTCTCGCCCATGAAGCGGTTGGCGATGGTCGAAGTGAGAATCGGTTGCAGGCCCGGGATCAGCGCCGAGATGCCGGCCGGCACGCCCTGGCTGATGGCCGTGAACACGCAGCCGAGATAAAGCCCGTGCACCAGCGCGCCCGCCACCAAGCTGTGCCCGATCTCAGGGCCCCGCGGCCAGCGCGCGCCGCCGATCAATGCGATGACGGTCATGATGGCGACCACGAACGCCATGCGCACCGCCAGAAACGTCATCGGCTCGATATAGGGCAGCCCGAAACGCGCGCCGATAAAGCCGGTGCTCCACAGCAGCACGAACAGCATCGGTGCGGAGGCGATCGCCAGGTTGCTCAGGCGCATGACGGTCTCTGCATTGGCGTACGGCTTCGGCATTCGCGGAATCGAGCCGGAACCGCTCCCTTAGCATTTCCGGCGCCGTTATGGCTGCCGCTCACAAGCGAAAGTTCCCGCCGCATTGCACAAAGTTTTTTCCGGAACCGACGGCGCAACAAGCGGGTTGCTTCTGGACGAGACGACCAAGCGCGTCTGGAACCGAAGGAGGATTGCCATGAGTGATCCACGTTATACCGATCCGCGGTTGAGCGACCCGGTGCTGCGTCGTGACGAAGCCGTCAACGGAAAATGGGGCTGGATTGCCGGTATCGCGGTGCTGGTGCTGATCGCGTTTCTGGTGATCGCGGGTGTGAACAGCCACAACAACACCGCGAGCAATGGTCCGCCGCCTGTCACCACCGGCAGCACTTCGCGGCCGCTGAGTTCGCCGGCCACCACCGGCTCGGGCACCATGTCGCCGAAGCCGATGGCGCCGGCGGCACCGGCAATGCCGGCGCCGAACAAGAGCGGCACGCAATAACGCTCAACGCCGCGGCTTTGCTTTGGTGTGCGTCGCGCCGTGAGGCGCGGCGCGCTCGTTCCACGGCGTGATGTAGAACAGCGGCGTGAGCGCATAGACGAGGAAGGCGGCATGAATGCTTGCCCAAGCGAGCGCGGCGCCCATGAAATAGGACGCCGGGCCGATCAAGCCTTTGACCACCGCATTGGGGTCCTGACGGGCCGCCAATTCCGGCTTGAGCAGGTTGCGCCTTATATAGGCGTTGAGCAGCAGGAACAGAAACGTATTGAGCGCGAACACAATCCCGAAAAAACTTACCGCCAACGCGTTGTGCGGATATTCGCCGGCGAGCGCGGTCGGGAACGGGATGAACGACTGGCCGAGCAGAAATAAAGAATTGAGCCACATCATGCCGTAATTGGCGTGGCGCGCGAGTCCGAGCAGATGATGGTGGTTGAGCCAGAATTTGCAGACGATGATGAAGCTGATCAGCCAGCTGACGAATTTCGGCGCCTGATCGATCAGCGCGCGGCCCAGTTCGTCGACGCTGGTCACGTCCTTGAGCGCGGGTACCTTCAGCTCGAGTACCAAGAGCGTGACGGTGATCGCGAACACGGCGTCGCTGAACGCCTCGGTGCGGTTGAGGGCGAACTCGCCGCGCGAGAAGCGTTGCAGAAACCGCATCAGCCGACGATGGCGGAGAGGCCAAATCCCACCGTGGCGCTGACCACCGCCTCGATCGCCTGGAACTGCATGCCGCTCAAGACGTGGCTGACATAGGGAAACAGCATGTGGCCGACCGGCAGCATCACGGCCGCCACCAGCCCCACGCAAATCAACCTCGAAACCACTGTTCGATCAAACATACGCGTCCCCCTGCGCGCGCCCCACGCGCGGCTTTATTATCTTGCACGGATGGTATAGCCGGATCAATCGCGTCAGGTCTGAAAGGCCGGATCGATGGGGACCCGATAGCCATTGGCCAGCCGGTTGGTTTCGTTGGCCATGCCGGTGACCGCCATCACCTCGGCGAACATTGCTTCGCTCATGCCGGCCTTGCGGGCGGCCGCCGTATGGCTGGCGATGCAATAGGCGCAGCCATTGGTGACGCTGACCGCGAGATAGATCATCTCCTTGGTGAGCGGATCGAGTGCGCCCGGCGCCATGATCTCCTTGATGCCTTCCCAGGTGCGCTTGAGCGTCGCCGGATCGCGCGCCAGATATTTCCAGAAATTGTTCACGTCCGGCACGTTGCGCGACTGCTTGATGTCGTCATAGACCGCGCGCACCTGCGGCGAAGCGTCGGCATATTCGATGAGTGGAGGCGTAGCCATAGAGTTGATCCTGTTGCGAGAGGAAGATCGCCGATTATAGGACCTTTCACATTCATGCCTCCCGCGGCGTCTCACCTATCCCCCACGAATTCGTGATTTCGAATACGGGAAACGTGACCGCCGCATCGCCGACCGCTTGCTAGGAGGGAGCAATGCATCCGCAATCGGAGGTCCCATGTTCAATCGGCGCTTTTTCATCGGCGCGCTGTCGCTCGGCGCGGCGCTCAGTCTCAGCCCCCTCGCCTCGGCCTTGACGCCCGCGACCTACAGCCCGCAGTCCTTCGCGGCGGCGCAGGCCGCCGGCAAGTCGATCCTGCTGCACATCACCGCGCCGTGGTGCCCAACCTGCAAGGCGCAGAAGCCGATCTTGTCCAAGCTCGAGGGTACGGCGAAGTTCAAGGACATGGTGGTGCTCGACATCGACTTCGACACCAGCAAGGACCTGCTGCGGCAACTGCACGTCGCCCAGCAGAGCACGTTGATCGTTTACAAGGGCAAGCAGGAAGTCGGCCGCTCGACCGGCGACACCAATTCGGCCACGATCGAAACGCTGCTCGGCAAGGCGATCTAACCGGACATGGGAGCCCTTGCACTCGCGCTCCTGGCGGGCGTGCTGTCGACGCTCAGTCCCTGCGTGCTGCCGCTCTTGCCGATCGTGCTCGGCGCCGCGCTGACCGAGCATCGCTACGGTCCGGTCGCGCTGGCGGCCGGCGTCGCACTCTCTTATGTGGCGGTCGGCCTGTCCGTGGCCACTATCGGCTTCGCTATCGGCTTCAACCAGGACACTTTCCGCAACGTGGCGGCGGCACTGCTCATCGTCATCGGCACGGTGCTGCTATTGCCGCGCCTGCAAGGTCAGTTCGCGGTCGCCGCCGGCCCGTTCGGCAATTGGGCGCATGCGCAGAGCGGCGGCATGTCGACGCGCGGGCTCAGCGGCCAGTTCGCGCTCGGGCTGCTCTTGGGCGCGGTGTGGAGCCCCTGCGTCGGCCCGACGCTGGGCGCGGCCTCGGTGTTGGCGGCGCAAGGCGAGGACATCGGCAGCGTCGCCGTCACCATGATTGCCTTCGGCATCGGCGCGGCGGCGCCGCTGATCGCGCTCGGCATGCTGTCGCGCGAGGCGCTGATGCGCTGGCGCGACCGCCTGCTCAAGGCCGGCAAAAGCGGCAAATTTCTGCTCGGCGGTCTGCTGCTGTTCGTCGGCGTGCTGATCATCAGCGGCCTCGACCGCAGGCTGGAAGCCGTGCTGGTCGATGCGTCGCCGGCCTGGCTCACCCAGCTGACCACGCGGTTTTAGGGCGTGCAGGACAATTCGCTACCTTATTCCGGCAGCCCATTGACGTGGGGAGCCCTCGGCCGGCTTGATAAGGTCGATCGGGGGCCACGACTGGGGGATCAGATGCTGCGAATCTATTTTTCGTGTTTTCTGCTGGCCGGAGCCTTGCTCAGCACGGGCGCGGCCGCCGACGACGATTTACACATGTGCATCTACGAGAATGGCGACGGCTCCATTGAGGCGTGCAACCGTGCAATAAATTCCGGGCGCTACTCCGGCGTCGATCTGGCAAACGCCTATATCAATCGCGCCGCCGAACTGATCGCGTAGAAGGAGTACGACCGCGGCATTTCGGACACAAACGTGGCGATCAAGCTGTTTCCGCAGAGCACGCTGGCCTACGCCAACCGCGGCCGCGCCTATCAGATGAGGGGCGATCTCAAGCGCGCGCTTGCCGACTACAGCGTCGCCATCAGCCATGACCGGGAAAATCCGTCCGCCTATATCAACCGTGCATCGGTTCGCGAACAGCAAGGCGATCTCAAAGGCGCCATTGCAGATTTGAAAAGAGCGCTGGCGTCCAAGCCTAAAAAGGGCAAGTTCGTCAATGTGGAAAATGATTTTAAGAGGGCCCGGGAATATCTGGCAAGACTGTCGAAGAAGCCGTAACGGCCCGCCACGGTCTCTAGCCGCAACAGATTGCTGGGCCACTTTGGTTCGTTCGGCGTAGCGCTCGCCGATTAGAAATCGAGCTTGTCGCGAATGGCGGCGATGCCGGCCACGGCGCAGGTTTCGTCATTGTCGCCGCCCGGCGCGCCGGAGACGCCGATGGCGCCGACGAGCGTACCCGCCGCCTCCACCATCACGCCGCCGGCGATGATGGTCGCGCCCGGCAGATTACGCACGCCGGCCTGCGGCGAACCCGGTCCGCTGGCGGCGACAAGCTCGCTGGTATTGGTGCGGAAACTGACGGCGGTCCAGGCCTTGCCGGTCGCGGTCGGCACCGTGTGGGCGCCGGCGAAGCGGTCGCGAAGCAGCACCTGCGTGACGCCGAAGCGGTCCACCACCGCGACCGCCACCTGATAGTCCTGCTTCTGGCAATCGGCGAGCGCGGCGCGGGCAAGCGCCAGCGCCAGATCGACGCTCATGGATTTGAAGGTGACGAGATTTTCCTCGGCGCGCACTGGGGCGCTCAACAGCGGCGCTAGCAGAAGCGCCAGCAGCAATTTTCGCAGCGTCATGGGAGCACTCCTTTTCGCACGGTGCGCATAACCGCGTTTGCAAGCCTACCCCATCGTCCGGGCTTTGCCTTGCGGAATAAACAGACTTCGTTCCTAGGCAGGCCGCGGCCGCGCACACGAGGATTTTATCTGCGGGGACATAGGCCGCTCCCGCGCGCGGGACTATATTCACAAGCAGGGTGCGACAGGTGCCGGGAGAGACAGCCGTGTTGCAACTTTACGACCGGGCGGCCGGAGCGGTCCGCGCCATTTACGACAGCCGCATCGCGACGCCGGCGATTCTCGATGCCGCGCATTATTTCCCCAACGCCAATCGCTTCGACGACCGCTGGGCCGACATCCGCCGCGAGGCGCTTGGCGTCGCCGGCATGCTCGAGCAGGTGCCGCGTTTCCACGACCTCATGCCGGCGCAGGCCGATATCTCGGCCAATGACGGTCGCGACTGGCGCATGTTCATCATGAAGGCCTACGGCGTGCCGGTGGAGAAAAATCTTAAACGCTGCCCGACCGTCGCTGCGCTGCTCGACCAGGCGCCCGAGGTGGTGTCGGCCGTCTTGTCGTTTCTGGCGCCCGGCAAGCACGTCCCCGAGCACCGCGGCCCGTTCCGCGCCATCCTGCGCTATCACCTGATGCTGTCGATGCCGCGCGACGAGAACGGCGTGCCCGCTTGCGTCATGAATATCGACGGCTTGCCCTACCGGCTGGACGACGGCGAAAGCCTCTTGTGGGACGACACCTACCCGCACGAAGTGTGGAACCGCAGCGACCAGGCGCGCATCGCTCTTCTGCTCGACGTCTGGCGCAAGGACATGCCGGCCGACGTCGCGCTGCTGTCGCGGGCCATCCTGCTCGGCACCCAGGCGGTCATCCGCATGGGCGGGATGTCGTACGGCGGGTAAAAACCTCGCCGCCGTCATTGCCGGGCTTGACCCGGCAATCCATGATGGCTCACAGCAAGGACCGATCCAGCGAAGCTCCCAATCGCGGACATCCATCATGGGTGCCTGGGTTAAGTCCGGGAATGACAGCCAAGGGTAACCATGCCGAAGACGCCGGATTATTTCAAAGGCAAGACCATCGTCATCACCGGAGCCGCCAGCGGCATCGGGCGTGCTACCGCACTGATTTTCGCGCGCGAGGGCGCCAACGTGGTGTGCGCCGACATCAACGAGGCCGGCGTCCAGCAAACCGTCGAGCAGATCAATGGTCAGTCCGGCAATGCCGGCGGGCAGACGCTGGCGCTCACCATCGACGTAACCAAACGCGCGGCGGTGGAGGACATGGTCCAGCTCGCGCTCGACGATTTCGGCGGCATCCAATTCCTGTTCAATTCGGCGGGCGCCGCGCTGCGCCGCTCCAAGTTCCTCGACATCGACGACGATTTGTTCGACCGCACCTACGATCTCAACGTGAAGGGCACGTTCTACGCCATGCAGGCGGTGTTGCCGCATATGCTGGCGAACAAGTTCGGCGTCATCGTCAACATGGGCAGCATGTCGCACAAGCGCGGCGGACCGGGCACCGGCGTGCATTACGCTTCGGCCAAAGGCGCGGTGGTGACCATGACCATGGGCGTGGCGCGCGAATTCGCCAAACAGGGCATCCGCGCGCTGTCGATTTCGCCCGGGCCGGTGAAGACGCCGTTCCAGGACGCGGCGGCGACCTCGCCGGAACTGGTGCAGAAGTTCCTCGAGGACGTGCCGATGGGCCGCTTCGCCGCGCCGGAGGAGATCGGCGAATTGGTGCTGTTCATGTGCTCGGACGCCTGCGAGTTTATGACCGCCGACACCGTCTATGTGAACGGCGGCGGCGGCTGGAGATAAGCAATGACAACGTGGTGCCGATTCAGCAAAGACAACGTGGCCAGCTATGGCGTAGTCGAAGGCGACCAGGTGATCGCCGTCGACGGTAGCCCGTTCGGCGAACACACGCGCAGCGCCCGCGCCTACCCGCTCAGAGCCGTGAAACTGCTGATCCCGGTGGTGCCGTCGACCTTCTTCTGCGTCGGCATCAATTACGCCGACCATATTCGTAAAATGGCTGCCAAGCGCAAGACCGAGCCGGTGTTCCCGGAAAAGCCGGACATCGGCTACCGCTCCAACAACGCGCTGATCGCCCACGAAGAGGATATCGTCAAGCCGGCCGACGCCGGCGAACAGTTCCAGTACGAAGGCGAACTGGTGGCGGTGATCGGCAAGCGCGCGCGTAAAGTCTCGCGCGAGAACGCGCTCGATTACGTGTTCGGCTGGACCATCGGCAACGACGTCTCCGAGCGCGGCTGGCAGAAGCAGGACCGCACGCTGTGGCGGGCGAAGAATTCCGATACCTTCAAGCCGATGGGGCCGTGGATCGTCACCGGCCTCGATCCCGCCGCGATGATGACGACGATCCGCGTCAACGGCCGCGAGACCGACCGCTTCGCCACCAATAACATGATCTTCGACACCGCGACCTACATCGCCGAAGTGTCAAAATACTGCACGCTGGAGCCGGGCGACGTGATGTGGATGGGCACCGACGGCGTGCCGGAAAACATCAAGCCGGGCGACACGGTGGAAATCGAGATCAGCGGCATCGGCGTGTTGCGCAACAAAGTGGTAGCGGGAACCTGAGCGCGAAATTAGCAGGTATAACTTTTGCGATTATGCGCGCGCCGCGCGACAGCGCCCGCGCATTGGCGTAACGAAATTGAACACACAATAGCGAATGCCGGTGCCCCCATGTCTTGCGCAATTTCCGACGACGACGTCGGCCGCCAGATCCTCGACGTTTTCATGCAGCACCGGATCCCGGTGAGCGGCTTGCTGCCGCGCAACTACTTTTTTACCGTGCGCGACGGCGATTTTCAGCGCGGGCTGAACAAGGCGGTGGCCAACGACTGGGTCGCCATCGACCGGCGCAACCGCTACCGCTATCAGCTCACCGCCGCCGGCTACGCCGCCGGGCGCACGCTGGCTGAGGCGAAGGTTTAGGGCGGCGACACAACATCCGCTCGTGCCCGCGCAAGCGGGCATCCAGTTCTTTGCAAAATAACCCTGGGTCCCCGCTTTCGCGGGGACGAACGGTGGATCAGGACCGCTCCTCGGCCAGCGTCACCACGTCGCGCGTGCGGGTGACGCCCTCCGGGAAGGCGCGGTTGAAGTCGGCGACCAGCGCCTTGAACTCGTCGGAGCCGAGCGCCGCGTCGCAGGCCGCCTTGCTGGCGAAGCGATAGACCGCGTAGTGCACGCCCGGCTCGAGTTCGCTCCAGAAGCGCCAGGCCTTGTCGCATTGGAACGCCTTGATCGCCCACGGCAGGTGGTCGGTCGAATACCAGGCGTCGAATTTCTCGCGCAGCGGCGCGACGACGACGGCGCGCACGATGAAGCAGGTCGCTGGCATGGCGGCAATCCGGCGGATGCGAGAGCGCCAGCATAGCGCGCCGGCGGCAAAATTCACGGTGCAATTGTCAAACAGCCAACGCTCCACCGCCCGTATTGCAACAGGGCGCGCGTGCACGCCCGTATTATTTGAGCGGCCCCGGGTAGGCCGTCTTCCTCCCCGCCTTGGCGGGGCCAAGCCTTGCCCCCTCGAAAAGCGAGGGGATGGCGCACCGAGCGGCGCACCAGTCTTTCCGTCTTGCCGCGTTCCCTTTTGGAGAACGCGGGCGCCTCTCGGCGCGCCATGGCGGCGTCTTTGCGGCGCCGGGCCGCGCTTTCTGACGGTCCGTTTCGCCTTGCCTCCGGCTCGAAACTCGCGGCGCCTTCTGGGTCAACCGCTCCTTGCGAACCTCGGGCAAGCCTCGCGGCCCGCCGTCAGCGAGCTCCTCGCAGGGGGTCGTAGTGCCCCCGGGCGGAGCCCCGGCGCCGCCCGGGTGCGGGAGGAGCATTCGTCTCCCGCCCGCGGGCGCCGCATCGCCGATGCCAGGTTCCCCCGCTATCGGCCCTCGAAAGGCGGCTCCATCATTTAGACGCCTCTAGATGACGCCCTCATTGAGCCGGACGTGACCATCCTAAACCCGCCTGCGGGTGGCGGGGATAAGTTCTCACGATAATGTGAACATATTCCTAAAGCGCACCTCCGGCGTCATTGCCGGGCTTGACCCGGCAATCCATGAGGCAGCGCGACGAGATCAGACTTACGGAAGGCTCTTGCCTCGGCGGCTCATCATGGATGCCCGGGTCAAGCCCGGGCATGACGAGGGTGCGGTACGCCCCCCTGCTCCTTTACCGGCGCAACTTCATCGCACGCGGTGGGCGGACGGTCTACAATTTCAAACGGGACGGACCAGCTTCTGTCCCTCGTTCACAGAGTCCATAACTCCGCCGCCAAGCTTCATGTCCATCATCAGCATAAGTTCTGTCAAATCGGCGTATTTGATAAAGGCGCCACGCCTTTTGTTTGCCGCCATTTGTTCCGGCATATTGTGAAGCGTGACGCCCCATTCTTCGGAATAAGCACTACTCGAGTTGGATGCTCTCGAAACGGGCGTAATTCTCACATATTGAAACCCTTGAAGGGCTACGACGCGGCGGTTCAATGCATGGCTAGCGCCCGCCCCGACAATAAAAAGTGTTTTCTTTCGAAACATCAATTTGTCGCTTCACACCGGCAAATTATCGTGCTTCCGCGCCGGAATCTCGGCGTGTTTGTTCTTCAGCATCGCCAGCGCACGCAGCACGATCGGCGATCATCGACCAGGCCACGCGCGGCGGCGCTGTCGCGTCTAGAGTCTTTTCTTCTTCTTGGCGGCTTTCGTCTTTTTCGCCTTCTTCGCCGGCTTCTTTTTCGCCTTCGCCTTCTTGGCGGGCTTGGCCTTGGATTTCTTTTTCGTCTTCTTCTTGGCGGCCGGCGCGGGCGCCGGCTTCACGACCGGCTTCACCACCGTCTTGGGATGGCCGACGGTGATGCGTTCGATGACTTGGCCTTCGAACAGGATGTCGGCCTCGTCGTATTCGTTGCCCGTGGTCGGCCGGCTGTAGTCGGCCTTGCGGAACATCACGACCTGGCCGCCGAACTCGGCGGTCTTTTCAATGGTGAGGTCGAGCATCAAAATCCGTTTATTGAACCCTTGCGGATTTCGGTAGCTCAGTTTCGGCATGTAATTTGTCGCGGAGGTCTGGACCTCGCCTTTGACTTCCACATGGTAGTGGCCGCCGGCGAAGTCGGGCAGTTCATTCGCTGTCCAATTGCGCGTGCTCGGTGCCGGCATGAGAACCCCCAGGTTGAGCCAAAGCCCGCAAAGTATAGGGGGTTGTGGCGGCCGCGCGCCAGTGGGTCGCGCCGCCTGCCCTGTCATTGCCGGGCTTGACCCGGCAATCCCGCTTCGAGAGGCATTGTGGACTTGATCGGGATCACCGGGACATGGAGGGCTCACACCGGCAAATTGTCGTGTGCGCGCGGGCACAGGCGGCCTAATTATTCGCCCGCCCGCCCCTTCAGCATGCCCGCGGTACTCAAATCCTCGTCGAGATCGGGCCAATGAATGCCCATCGGCATGATCTCGTAATGCGCGCGCGCCGCGGCAGTGGCTTTTTGCAGGCGCGGATACCAGGCCAGCGGCGTCGCGATGCGGCGGCCGTCGGCGAGCGTCACGACGAGTTCAGTCGCGGTGAACTCGACCGAGCGCGCGCGCAAGTCGCCGACGTCAATTTCCAAAGTGCTCATGCCAAGCTTTCAATAGCGCTTCGCGATTCTGCTTCAAGTGACGGATAATATCGCCGATTTCATGCGCCGGATACCCGGCATTGACGGCGGGCGTCAGGTCGTGAAGCCAGAATTTGGCCTCCTTGTCGCCGGCGCGGACATGGACATGCGCGGGTTCGTCGCCTTCGTTCGAGTAGAAGAAGGCGCGGTATGGACCCCAGCGCAAGACGGTCGGCATCCCCTATCCTGTCATTGCCGGGCTTGACCCGGCAATCCATGAGGCGGTGCCGCGAGCCCTTTGTTACGTAAGTCCTGTCGTTGCCGACGCTCATCATGGATGCCCGGGTCAAGCCCGGGCATGACAGTCAGAGGGGCAAATTATCGTGCTTCCGCGCCGGCATCTCGACGTGTTTGTTCTTCAGCATCGCCAGCGCGCGCGCCAGCCGCTTGCGCGTCGAGTGCGGCATGATCACGTCATCGATATAGCCGCGCTCGGCGGCGACGAAGGGCGACAGGAAGCGGTCCTCGTATTCCTTGGTGCGCGCGGCGATCTTGTCCTTGTCGCCGATGTCGGCGCGGAAGATGATCTCCACCGCGCCCTTGGCGCCCATCACCGCGATCTGCGCCGTCGGCCAGGCGTAGTTCAAGTCGCCGCCGACGTGCTTCGACGCCATCACGTCATAGGCGCCGCCGAAAGCCTTGCGCGTGATCACCGTGACGAGCGGCACCGTGCACTGGCTGTAGGCGAACAAGAGCTTGGCGCCGTGCTTGATCAGCCCGTTGTATTCCTGCGCGGTGCCGGGCAGGAAGCCGGGCACGTCGACGAAAGTGACGATCGGAATGTTGAAGGCGTCGCAGAAGCGCACGAAGCGCGCCGCCTTGCGCGAGGCGTCGCTGTCGAGCACGCCGGCCAGCACCATCGGCTGGTTGGCGACGAAGCCGGCGGTGCGCCCGGCGATGCGGCCGAAGCCGGTGACGATGTTCTTCGCGTAAGCCGTCGAGATTTCGAAGAAGTCGCCCTCGTCCACCACCTTCAGGATCAGTTCCTTGATGTCGTAGGGCTTGTTCGGATTGTCGGGGATCAGCGTGTCGAGCGACTCGTCGATGCGGTCGTCGGGGTCCTGCGTCGGCCATTCCGGCACGCCGCTTTCGTTGTTGGCCGGCAGGAAATCGATCAGCCGGCGCATCTGCAACAGGCATTCGACGTCGTTCTCGAAGGCGCCGTCGGAGACGCCCGACTTGGTGGTGTGCACGGAAGCGCCGCCGAGTTCTTCCGCCGTGACCACTTCGTTGGTCACCGTCTTCACCACGTCGGGGCCGGTGACGAACATGTAGCTGGTGTCGCGCACCATGAAGATGAAATCGGTCATGGCCGGCGAATAGACGTCGCCGCCCGCGCAAGGCCCCATGATGACGCTGATCTGCGGGATGACGCCCGAGGCGATGACGTTGCGCTTGAACACCTCGCCATAGCCGCCGAGCGCCGCGACGCCCTCCTGGATGCGCGCGCCGCCGGCGTCGAACAGGCCGATGATGGGCGCGCGCGCCTTCATCGCCATGTCCTGCACCTTGATGATCTTCTGCGCGTGGGTCTCGCTGAGGCTTCCGCCGAACACGGTGAAGTCCTTGGAGAACAGATAGACGGTGCGGCCGTTGACCGTACCCCAGCCGGTGACGACGCCGTCGCCGGGCACCTTGGTCTTTTCCATGCCGAAGTCGTTGGAGCGGTGCTCGACAAACATGTCGAGCTCCTCGAACGAGCCCTTGTCGAGCAGCAGTTCGATGCGCTCGCGCGCGGTCAGCTTGCCGCGCTTGTGCTGGGCCTCGATGCGCGCCTTGCCGCCGCCC
>CAWAXK010000008.1:0-22855 GCA_963786025.1 uncultured Alphaproteobacteria bacterium | reverse complement strand
AAAACGACGACGGAAAATGTTCGGAATGCCAGGCCGGCGCATCGATCGCCTCCTGCAAATTCATATCGGCATGCACGTGGCGCAGGAAGAATTGCGTGATCCACTGGTCCTGCTGATCGCCGCCGGGCGAACCCCAGGCGAGATAGGGCTCGCCGTCGCGCAACGCCATCGTCGGCGTCAGCGTCGAGCGCGGGCGTTTTCCCGGTGCGAGCGCCGCCGGATGAGCCTCATCCAACCAGAACATCTGCGCGCGTGTGCCGAGACAGAAGCCAAGCTCCGGGATCACCGGCGAGGAATGCAGCCAGCCGCCCGAGGGCGTCGACGAAACCATATTGCCGTCGCGATCGATGATGTCGAAATGCACCGTGTCGCCGGGGATCGCGCCGGCGCGTTCGCGCTGCGCGGCGGCATCGGACAGGCGATTTTCATCGTGCGTCCAGTCGATGCGGCCGACGGTCGGTTCGCCCGCGCCCGAGCTCGCGACCGCGGCGCGTGCGCCTTCGGCCAAGCGCACGTCGATCTGCTTGCCGAAGCCCGGCACCGTTCCGGGGCGCAGCTCCAGCGAGGCGCGCCCGCTGATCAATTTCCGGCGCTCCTCGTTGTAGGCATCCGACAGCAGCACATCGATCGGCACTTGCACGAATTTCGGATCGCCGTAGAAGGTATCGCGGTCGGCGAAAGCGAGCTTGGTCGCCTCGATCTGCAGATGAATGAACTCAGCGCTGGTGGGTGCGAGTGCATCGAGGTCGTAGCCTTTGAGCAGAGCGAGCGTCTGCAAGGTGACGAGCCCTTGCGTCCACGGTCCCGGCTTCATCACCGTGTAGCGGCCGTAGTCGTAGCTGATCGGCGGCTCGACGCTTGCCTGCCAGCCGGCCATATCCTGACCGTTGAGCACGCCGCGATGACGCCGGCCTGAGGTATCCATGACCTCTTGCGTGCGGCAGAAGCGGTCGATCGCGTCGGCGACGAAGCCCTGCGACCAGGATTTCCGCGCGCGCTCGATCTCCGCTTCGCGATTGCCGCCGCCGCTTTGCGCCTCTCGTAAAATACGTTCGTAGGTCTCGGCCATCTTGGTATTGCTGAAGATGGTGCCGGGCGCCGGCACTTTGCCGTCCGGCATATAAAGTGCGGCGGAGGTCGGCCAGTGATCGCGGAACTGGTCCTTGACCGTGTCGATGGTGGCGCTGATGCGCTCGACCAGCGGATAGCCGTTTTTGGCGTAGCCGATCGCGGGCGATAGCACGTCGGCAAGCCGTAGGGTGCCGTAGTCGCGCAGCAACGTCATCCAGGTATCGAAGGTGCCGGGAATACAGGCGGCCAAGAGGCCGGTGCCCGGGATGAGATCGAGCCCCAATTCGTCGCGGTAGTGCTTGATCGTGGCGCCGGCGGGCGCCGGGCCCTGCCCGCAGATCACTTCGGTCTTGCCGCGCCGCACGTCGTGCACAATGACAGGCACGTCGCCGCCGGGCCCGTTGAGATGCGGCTCGACCACCTGCAACGTGAAGGCCGTGGCGGCCGCCGCGTCAAAGGCGTTGCCGCCCTTTTCCAGCGTCGCCATGCCGACGGCGGTGGCGATCCAGTGCGTTGAGGTGACGACGCCGAAAGTGCCTTCGATTTCAGGCCGGGTGGTGAACGGGTTGGGATTGATATTGGAAGTGCGGGCGGGTGGCATGGGACACCTTTCAGCCGTCATGCCCGGCCTTGTGCCGGGCATCCACGGCTTCTTGTAGGACGCGCAGTTAAGCAAGACGTAGATGGCCGGGACAAGCCCGGCCATGACGAAATACTTATCGCAAATGGCAAGCAACCAGTTGCCCGGGTTTCACTTCGCGTAATGCCGGGGTCTCCGTTCGGCAGCGGTCGAAAACATAGGGGCAGCGGGTGTGAAAATGGCAGCCCGACGGCGGCGTGATCGGGCTCGGCACGTCGCCCTGCAGCACGCGCTTCTGCCGTTTGACGCGCGGATCGGGCACCGGCACCGCCAGCAGCAGCGACTCGGTGTAGGGGTGCAAGGCCTTGGTGAACAGCGTGCGCTTGTCGGTATATTCGACGATGCGGCCGAGATACATGACCGCGATGCGGTGGCTGATGTGCTCGACCACCGCCAGATTGTGCGAGATGAACAGATAGGCGAGCCCCATCTCGCGCTGCAGGTCCATCATCAGATTGAGCACCTGCGCCTGGATCGAGACGTCGAGCGCCGAGACCGGCTCGTCGCCGACGATCAGCTTCGGCTGCAGCGCGAGAGCGCGGGCGATACCGATGCGCTGGCGCTGCCCGCCGGAAAACTGGTGCGGATAGCTGTCCATCTGCGCCTTGCGCAGGCCGACGCGATCGAACAATTCGGCGACGCGCTTCTTCACGTCGCCGCCGCGCGCGGTGCGATGCACGCGCATCGGCTCGGCCACGATGTCGCCCGCGGACATGCGCGGGTCGAGCGAGGAGAACGGATCCTGGAAGATGATCTGCATCTGCCGGCGATAGGGCCGCAGCTCGGTCTTGCTCAAATGCGTGATGTCGCGGCCGTCAATCTCGATGCTGCCCGCGGTCGGCTCGATCAGCCGCAGCACGGTGCGGCCGACGGTGGATTTGCCGCAGCCGGATTCGCCGACCAGACCGAGCGTCTCGCCGGCCCGAATCGAGAAGCTGACGCCGTCGACGGCAAACACCGTTCCGGCCGCGCGCTGCAACAGCCCCTTGCGCACGGGGAAATGCTTCTTGAGGTCGCGCACCTCGAGCACGGCGGGGGCGGATGCATCAGCCATGGCGGTCACCGAACAATTCCGCCGAGCGCCAGCACGCCGCCCAGTGGCGCGGCCGTTTCTCCTCGTAGGCCGGATACTCGCGGCGGCAGCGGTCTTCGGCGTGCGCGCAGCGCGGCGCAAACACGCAGCCCGCCGGCAGGTCGGTCAAAGCCGGCACCATGCCGGGGATTTCCTGCAAGCGGCCGGAGGCGCCCGCTTCCTCGCCGCGCATCAGGTCGAGCCGCGGGATCGAGGCCATCAGCCCGTGCGTATAAGGATGCTGCGGTCGGGCGAACAATTCGTCCACCGGCGCCTCCTCGACCTTGCGCCCGGCATACATGACGATGACGCGCTGCGCGGTCTCCGCCACCACGCCGAGATCGTGCGTGATCAAAATGATGGCGGTGCCGAGCTTGCGCTGCAGGTCGAGGATGATGTCGAGGATCTGCGCCTGGATGGTGACGTCGAGCGCGGTGGTCGGCTCGTCGGCGATCAGCACTTTCGGATTGCAGGCGAGCGCCATGGCGATCATGGCGCGCTGGCGCATGCCGCCGGACAATTGATGCGGATATTCGCTTGGCGCGCTGCTCCGGCTCGGGGATGCGCGTCAGCCGCAGCATGTCGATCGTCTTCGCCCGCGCCTGCTGCCGGCTGAGCGGCTCGTGCAGCAACAGCACTTCGGCGATCTGGCTGCCGATGGTGAGCACCGGATTGAGCGAGGTCATCGGCTCCTGGAAGATCATCGCGACGTCCTTGCCGCGCACGGAGCGCATTTCCTCCGCGCTGAGCGCAAGCAGATCGACGCCGGCGAGCAAGACCTTCCCGCCGGCGATGCGGCCGGGCGGATCGGGCACAAGTCTCATCAGGGAGAGCGCGGTGATGCTCTTGCCGCAGCCGGATTCGCCGACGATCGCCAGCGTCTCGTGCGCCGCAAGCGCGAAGCAAACGCCGTCCACGGCCTTCACCACGCCGTGCCGCAGATCGAAATAGGTGCGCAGGCCGTCGACCACGAGCAGCGGCGGCGCGTTCGAAATATCGGCCGGCGCCGGGTTGCCGGTTGCTGGCTCGCTGATGATGCTCATGGAATCATTTTTTGTTTGCGCATGATCTTGTCCGAAAACCGGTTCCCACTTTTCGGGATCATGCGCTAATTGCGCAGCCGCGGGTCGAGGATGTCGCGCAACGCATCGCCGAGCAGATTGGTGCCGAACACGGCGAGGCTGATGGCGACGCCGGGAAAGATCACCAGCCAGGGGGCGGTGCGCACATATTCGGCGGCGGATTCCGACAGCATGCGGCCCCAAGACGGATGCGGTTCGGGCACGCCAAGGCCGAGGAACGAGAGCGACGCTTCGGTCAGGATCGCGGCGCCGAGCTGCGCCGTCGCGATCACGATCAACGGCGCCAGCGTGTTGGGCAGCACATGGCGAACCGCGATGCGGAATTCGCTCATGCCGACGGCGCGCGCCGCCTCGACGAAGGGCTGCTCGCGCAAAGTGAGCGTGTTGGAGCGGATGACGCGCGCGGTATAGGGGATGAGCGGGATCGCGATGGCGATGATCGTGTTGTCGAGCGCCGGCCCAAGCGCCGCCGCCATCACCAGCGCCAGCACCAGCAGCGGCACCGCCTGCAGCACGTCGACGATGCGCTGGATCACCAGATCGACCCAGCCGCCGATATAGCCCGAGGCGAGACCCAGCACGACGCCGAACACGCAGCCGAGAAAGGTCGAGCCGAGACCCACCGCGAGCGAAATGCGCGCGCCGTAGACGATGCGGCTGTAGATGTCGCGCCCCATCTGGTCGGCGCCGAGCCAATGCAAGTGATTGGGCGGCAGCAGCGTAATGGCCGAATTGGTCTTGATCGGGTCGTAGGAGGTAATGAAATCGGCGAAGACCGCGGCGAACACGAACACCGCCATGATAAAGGCGCCGGCCACACCGAGCGGATGCGCGGCGGCGTGGTAGCGGATTTTCGCCCACGGGCTTTCCGCGCGGGCGGTGTCCACGGGTGCGGGAGCGATGTCGATGCTGGCCATACGCTCTGCTTTCAGGAATATTTGATGCGAGGGTCCAACGCCGCGTAGAGCAGGTCGACCAGGAAGTTGATCGACACCGCGACCACCGCGATGAACATCACCAGGTTCTGCACGATCGGATAGTCGCGCCAGCGGATCGCTTCGACCAGGAAGCGCGCGACGCCCGGAATGTTGAACACCGTTTCTGTCACGATAAGTCCGCCCATCAGGAAAGCCGCCTCGAGGCCGATCACCGTGACGACAGGAAGTATCGCATTGCGCAGGGCATGGTGATAATTGACGTTCGAGTCGGAGGCGCCTTTGGCGCGCGCGGTGCGGATGTAGTCCTGCCGCAGCACCTCCAGCATCGAGGAACGCGTGAGCCGCATCACCAGCGCCGACGAGCGAAAGCCGACCGCCGCCGCCGGCACACTGTAGAGCCACAAGTTGTTCCAAAAGCCGTGCGGCGGATCGGTATAGATCGGAATCGTGCCGAAGAATTTCACGAACGCCATCAGGATCAACAGGCCGAGCCAGAACGCGGGCATCGACAGCCCGCTCAGGCTGATCACCCGCAATGCGTAATCAAGTTTGGAATTCTGCCTGACCGCGCTGATCACGCCGAGCGGAACGCCGAACAGAATCGCGAACGTCAGCGCCAGGCCGGCTAGTTTTGCGGTAATGGGAATGCGCGGAAGAATCTCTTGCAGCGCAGGTTTCTCCGACACGTAGGAATAGCCGAGGTCGCCATGCGCCAGCCCGTCGATCCAGTGTGCGTATTGCACAATGATCGGCTTATCGAGGCCCAGTTCCTTTTCCAGCTTGCCCTTCTCGGCCGTGTCGATCATCCCGGCCGCATCGAACAAGATATCCGCGATGTTGCCGGGCACCACCCGCAACATCGTGAACACCAGCACGGAAATTCCGAACAGCGTCAGGAGCATCAAGAAGAAGCGCCTGATCAGGTAACTCCCCACCAAGTCCTCCCATGGTGCGCGGGGAAAGACGCGCAAACTCTCCGAAGATTTGGCCGCCCCACACGGCCGAAGCTTGGACGAATTTGCGCGCCGCGGCTGACGATCATTTGTCCAGCCAGATGTCCTCGTAGCGGTAGCCGTTGTAGGCGCTGTTGCTCTCGATCGTCATGTTCTTGACGTAAGGTTTCCAGCAGGTGCCGGTGCGGGCGTGGAACAGGATCGGCCGCGCGCCGTCCTCCTGGATCTTCTTGTCGATCTCCCAGACCAGCTTCTTGCGCTTGGCGAGATCGGTCTCGGCCGATTGCTGATCGAACAGCTTCTCCAGGTCCTTGTTGCAGTAATGGGTGTAGTTGCGCTCCGACCCGCACGAGTAGTTCTCATAAAAAGCCTGGTCGGGATCGTCGATGCCGTTGCCGGTGAGGTTAAGGCCGACCGAATAGTCTTTACGCGCGACCTTGGCGAACCAGGAACTGGATTCCACCGGGTCAAGCTCGGCATCGATGTAGATGCTCTTGAGCTGATCGATGAGCACCGCGGCCGGATCGCGATAGGTCGCGAGATTGCGTGTCGACACTTTGATCTTGAGCGGCTTGGCGGCGCTGTAGCCAAGCTTGGTCATGATGGCGCGGGCCTCTTCGCGATCTTTCTTCACGTCGCCATAGCCGGGAATGGTCTTGAGGATGTCGGGTGGCAGGCCCCATACGCCTTCCGGCGGCGGCAGCAACGAGCCGCCCTGGTCGCCCTGCCCCTGCAAGATGATGTCGATGAACGCCTTGCGGTCGAGCGAAAGCATCATCGCCTTGCGCAGTTCCGGGTTGTTGAACGGCGGCGCCTCAAGATTGACGATCAGATTGGTGCTGACATTAATTGGTTTGATCTCGCAGATCGCCTTGGGATCCTGCGACTTGATGTCCTTCTCCAACGCCGCCGTCATTTCGGTCGGAAACGTCATGTCGACCTTGCCGGCGACGAAGGCGAGCACCGCGGTCGCGCGATTCTTGATGATCGTGTATTCGATGCCGTCGAGATAAGGCAGGCCCTTTTTCCAATAGTCCGGATTTTTCACGAGCTTGATCGACTCGTTCTGCTTCATCTCGACGAACTTGAAGGGGCCGGTGCCGATCGGATGCGTGCGCATCTGCGCCGCCGGGACGTGGCACGGATAGATCGGCGTGTAGCCGGAGGCGAGCATCGCCAACAGCGACGGCTGCGGCCGCTTGAGATGGAACGTCGCCTCAAAGTCGCCGTTGATCGAGACGTCCGAGACGAACTCGTACCAATCCTTGCGCGGATTCTTGCGGAACTTGTCCTGCGATTTGCCTTGCAGCAGGTCGAAAGTGCATTTCACGTCCTTGGCCGTGAACGGCACGCCATCGTGCCATTTCACGCCCTGCCGCAGCTTGAAGGTGAGCGCGGTGCCCGCCTTGTCCCAGGCCCAGCTGGTCGCCAGCTCCGGCACGATGGTGTCGATGCTGGTTTGCGGCTTGTGCTGATCGTAGATGACCAGGTTGTTGAAGATAGGCATCGCGGGGGCGTTGACCGAGAAGGTCGCCTCCTCGTGAATCGACAGGCTGGGCGGCGTCTCGCGGTGATAGATTTTCAGAATGCCGCCGTGCTTCGGCTCCGCCGCCTGGGCGGTGCAGATCGTCAGAGTGGCGAGAATAGCCGTCGCCAACGCGGCAAGTTTTGTTGCCATTTTTTTCCTCCCCTATGTGCGGTCGGCGGCGGCATCGGCCGCTCGACAGCCGTTTTTTGATTATTTTGACGATGACGCTACCCGGTATGATACCGCCGATCAACCCGACCCAAGGATAAGCCGGAAACGCCTCCCGCTTGCCAACGGTGCGGCTGCACCGCACGATGGCGCCCGGAAACGCCTATTGAGTGGAAAGCCGCAAAGGCAATGACAACCGAAAGCGAGAATATCGTCGCCGAAACGGCGGCGCGGATTTTTGCCGACCTTGCCGATCCGCAGACGATCAACAAAGCCCGCGACAGCGGCTGGAAGAATAAGCTCTGGAGCGCTCTGTCCGATGCCGGGCTGACGCTCGCCTGGGTGCCGGAAAACCTGGGCGGCGCCGGCGCGAGCCTCAATGACGGCTTTGTCATTCTCGGCGCGGCTGGGCGCTACGCGCTACCGGTTCCGCTCGCCGAGACGCTGCTGGCCGGCTGGCTGCTGGCGCAAGCCGGGATCGAATCGCCGGCCGGCAAGATGACCGTTGCCCCTGCCCGGCCCCGCGATCGTGTGACGCTGAATACCGACGGCACATTGAGCGGACTTAGCCGCGGAATTCCCTTCGCCAAAGAGTCCGAGCATATCGCGGTCGTAGCCAGCGCCGATAACGGCGCCCGCATTGCTTTGGTGAGAACCGCCGACTGCCGCATAAGCGAGGGCCAAAACCTCGCCGGCGACGGCTCCGACACCGTGACCTTCGAGCGCAGCAAGGTCGTCCGCAGCGCGCCGGCGCCGTTCGATGCCGCCGCGCTGATGCTGATGGGCGCGACCGTGCGCAGCCTGCAAATTGCCGGCGCACTGGAGGCGATCCTGTCGATGAGCGTCGCTTATGCCAACGAGCGCGTCGCCTTCGAGCGCAAGATCGGCAAATTCCAGGCGGTGCAGCAGAACCTCGCGCGGCTCGCCGGCGAAACGGCCGCGGCGCTCGCCGCTGCCGGCTCGGCCGCCGACACGATTGCGCAAGGCGACATACGCGACGGCGCGGTGTTCCTCGAAGCGGCGTCGGCGAAAATCCGTTCTGGCGAAGCCGCCGCAGAAGGCGCTGGCATAGCGCATCAGGTGCATGGCGCGATCGGCTTCACCAACGAGCATGTGCTGCATCGCTTCACGCTGCGCCTCCTCTCCTGGCGCGACGATTTCGGCAGCGAAAGCCACTGGGCCGCGGCGCTCGGCAGCGTGGTCGCGGCGCGCGGCGCCAACCAGTTCTGGCCCATGCTGGCGTCACGGTGAATCCATGAGCACCAATCTCCACTTCGATCAGATTCGTCTGCCGCCCGAATGCCAAAAGCTGCGCGAGGAAGTGCGCGCCTTCATCGCCGAGGAAGTGGCGGCCGGTACTTTCGTTCCCGACCGGCCGGGGCACGGCGACACGCAAAATCGCGCGTTCAGCAAGCGCGTCGGCGCCAAAGGCTGGATCGGCATGACCTGGCCGAAAAAATACGGCGGCCATGAGCGCAATTTTCTCGAGCGTTACGTCGTCACCGAGGAATTCCGCGTGGTCAACGCGCCGGTGCGCCTGCATTTCGTCGCCGACCGGCAGAGCGGCCCGATCCTGCTCAAATACGCGCCCGAGCACATCAAGCAGGACATATTGCCGCGCATCTGCCGCGGCGAATTGTGCTTCGTCATCGGCATGAGCGAGCCGGGCTCCGGCTCCGACCTGTTTGCCGCCAAGACCAAGGCGACCAAAGCGGACGGCGGCTGGAAGATCAACGGCACCAAAATCTGGACCAGCAACGCGCATATCGCCGATTACATGCTCGGCCTGTTCCGCACCTCGCCGCCGACCAAGGAGAACCGCCGCCACGGCCTCACGCAATTCCTCGTCGACATGAAGGCGCCGGGCATCACCGTCAATCCGATCATCCAGATGACCGGCCAGCACGATTTCAACGAGGTCGTGTTCGACGACGTGTTCATTCCCGACGATCACGTGTTGGGCGAGACTCGACGGTGCCTGGAAACAGGCGACTAGTGAGCTCGCCTACGAGCGCAGCGGGCCGGAGCGCTTTCTCGAGACCTACTATGTGCTGGCCGAATTGGTGCGCGCACTTGGGCCCAGTCCCGATTTGCGCAGCGCCGAGGGCCTCGGCCGCCTGGTGGCGCAATTGCACACGTTGCGGCGCATGTCGGTATCGGTGGCCGGCATGTTGCAGGCCGGCAAGGAGCCGGTGGTGGAGTCGTCCATCGTCAAGGACGTCGGCACCCTCTGGGAGCAGAAATTGCCCGAACGCGTGCGCGACCTCAGTGCGTTTCTCGAGCCGGAGGCGGGCAACCGGGTGACACTGGACGAGCAACTCGACTTCGCCTTCAAGGTCGCGCCCAAGCTCACCATCCAGGGCGGCACCACCGAGATCCTGCGCGGCATCATCGCGCGCGGGCTTGGTCTGCGGTGACAGGGGGCGTGTGTGCCTGATATCGGAAAGCTGCTCTGGCCGAAAACGCTCGCCGTGGTCGGCGCCTCGTCCGACACCAGTGGCCTGCGCGGCCGTATCCTCGAAGTGATCTTGAGCCATCCTTACGCCGGCAAAGTCTATCCGGTGAGCCGCAGTGCGGCGGAGGTACAGGGTCTCAAGGCTTATCCGTCGGTCGAAGCCTTGCCGGAGCCGGTCGATCTCGCGATCCTCATCGTTCCCGCGCAATACATCCCGGCCGAGCTCGAGCGCTGCGG
The DNA here is from genome assembly GCA_963786025.1 of uncultured Alphaproteobacteria bacterium. Lineage (GTDB taxonomy): Bacteria > Pseudomonadota > Alphaproteobacteria > Rhizobiales > Xanthobacteraceae > Pseudolabrys. Next base: position 12,711 of record CAWAXK010000008.1, on the reverse strand, counting down.
CCGCGCCGGCGTCAAGGCGGCAGTGATCCTGTCGTCCGGTTTCGCCGAGGAACCGGGCGAGGCCGGCCACCGCATGCAGGCCGAGATCGCCGCCACCGCGCACCGTTACGACATGGCGGTGAGCGGGCCCAACACCGAAGGTTTCGCCAATATCGAAGCCGCGCTGTGCCCGACCTTCTCACCGGCCATGGACAAGAAGGCCGGCGCGATCCGCCCGGCGCGCGCGCTCGGCAAAGGCCAGGTGTCGGTGATTTCGCAAAGCGGCGGTCTCGGCTTTGCCTTTTTCGACCGCGCGCGGCCGCGCAATCTCGCATTCCGCCACATCGTCACCACCGGCAACGAGGCAGCGCTCGATGTCGCCGACGTCCTCGATTACATGCTCGACGAAGGCGGCACGGACGTCTTCCTGCTGCTGCTGGAGGACGTGAAATCGCCGGCAAAATTCCGCCGCGCCGCGGAGAAGGCGCTGCAAGCCGGCAAACCGCTGATCGTCGCCAAGATCGGCCAGACCGAACCGGGCCGCCGCGCCGTCGCCTCGCACACCGCCGCGCTCGCCGGATCGCAGGCGGCCTATCGCGCTATCTTCCAGCACCACGGCGTGATCGAAGGCCAGGATTTCGACGAGATGATCGATCTCGCGGCCGGCTTCCTTAGCAGCGGCGACAAGCTGCCCGCGGGCCGGCGCATGGGCATTTGCACCTCGTCGGGCGGCGCCGGCGTGTGGATGGCGGATGCCTGCGCCGCAGCCGGCCTCGAAGTGCCGGTGCTCGACGATGCGACGCGCAAGGCGATCGACGTGCATTTGCCCTCCTACGGCACCTCGCAGAACCCGGTCGATTCCACCGCGCAGGGCGTGCACAAACTCGGATATGCGGAATTCGCCCGCCTGGTCGGCCAGTCGCCGCTGATCGATGGCGTGATCGTGGTGGTGACCGCGCGCCGCTCGGCGTTCCTGGAGAACGATCTGCCGAAGCTGCAGGCCCTCGGCCGCGACTCCAAGAAACCGGTGTTCATGTGGACCTACACTTTGCCCTCGGACCGCAGCGTGGAAATCCTGAATGAAGCCGGTTTTCCGCTGTTCACCGGCGCGCTTGGCTGCGCGCGCACCATGCAGGCTATGGTCGAATACCGCACGTTGCGTGAACGCCTGCTGCGGCCGGCCGACACCCTCAGCATCCCGGCGGTGGACCGCGCGGCCGCCCACGCCATGCTGGCAACGTCCGGGCCGGTGCTGTGCGAATGGCACGCACGGCCGGTGCTGGCGGCCTATGGCATCGGCGGCAACGAGGCGGGACAGCTCGTCCATTCGGCGGCCGAGGCGGAAGCCGCGGCCCGCGCCATGGCGCGGCCGGCGGCACTGAAAGTGCAGTCCGCCGACATCCCGCACAAGACCGAAGCCGGCGCCGTGGCGCTCAATATTTCCGGCGACGATGCGCGCGCCGCTTACGAGCGCGTGCTCGCCGCCGCGCTGCATCACGCGCCGCACGCGCGCATCGACGGCGTGCTGGTGCAACCGATGGCGCCGCCCGGACGCGAAGTCATCCTCGGCGTCAGCCGCGATCCGGTCTGGGGCCCGCTGCTGATGGTGGGCTTGGGCGGCGTGCTGGTCGAGGCACTCGGCGACGTGGCGCTGGCGCCGGTGCCGCTGGATCATGCCGCGGCGCGCGCCTTGCTCGGCCGGCTCAAGGGCTCCGCGGTGCTCGGGCCGTTTCGCGGCGCGCCGGCGGCCGATACTGGCGCGCTCATCGAATTGATCGTGCGGCTGTCGCATTTCGCCGCCGACCACGCCGACGAAATCGCGGAGATCGACCTCAATCCGGTCATCGTGCATGCCAAAGGGCAAGGCGTTTCCATCGTCGACGCGTTGATCGTCAAACAGCCGCGTCCGGCGCAACGCAGCGCGGCCGAGTAACCGTTTTCGGAAGGATTGCTGCATGGGCCCGTTCAAGGATATCGCCGTCGAGAAGACCGGACACGTGGCGCTGATCGAAATCCGGCGGCCGCCGAATAATTTCTTCGACATCGCGCTGATCCAGGAAATTGCCGGCGCGCTCGAAGCGCTCGACCAGGACATCGGTTGCCGCGCGGTAGTGCTGGCCGCGCAGGGCAAGGCGTTCTGCGCCGGCGCCAATTTTGGCGACGGCTCGACGCTCAACAAAGAAGGCCAGCGGCCCGGCGAGCTCAACCGCGAACAGGCGGTGCAGCATCTTTATCTCGAAGGCAACCGGCTGTTCCGCACCAAGAAGCCGATTATCGCGGCAGTGCACGGCGCGGCGGTCGGCGGCGGACTTGGCCTCGCCATGGTGGCGGATTTTCGCGTCGCCTGCCCGGAGACGCGCTTCTGCGCCAATTTCACGCGACTCGGCTTCCATCCCGGCTTCGGCCTGACCGTGACGCTGCCGCTCGTCGTCGGCGCGACCGAGGCGGCGATGATGTTCTACACCAGCCGCCGCGTGCGCGGCGACGAGGCCTTCGCCATGGGGCTCGCCGACGTGCTGGTGCCGCAGGATCAGGTGCGCGCCGCCGCGATGGCGCTCGCCGCCGAGATCGCCGAGAACGCGCCGCTCGGCCTGATGTCGACGCGCGCGACGATGCGCGGCGATATAGCCGACCGCGTGCGCGCGGCGACCGAGCACGAGCTCAAAGAGCAGACCTGGCTGCGCAAGACAGACGACTTCAAGGAAGGCGTCAAGGCCACGGCCGAGCGGCGCTTGCCGAATTTCACCGGCAAGCTCTGACGCAGGCCGGTCGCATGGGCTCGCCGTTCTGGGATTTCTCCATCGCGGTCTACAGCACGGAGGGGGTGCAACATGAATGCCTCGCGCTGCAAGATCGGTTCGGGCTCGACGTCAATCTGGTTCTGCTATGCACCTATCTCGGCGCGGTCCATGGCGTCGCTTTGACAGAAGGCGACGTCGTGTCGGCGCGCCAGGAAGTCGGTCCATGGCAGGAACAGATCGTGCGTCCGCTGCGCGCCGCGCGGCAAACTCTCAAGACCATTGCATTGCAAAATGCGGAAGCAACGAACGCCGCGGCGCAATTGCGCACGCAGGTCAAAACCGCGGAACTCGAATCCGAGCGCATCGAGCAAATGATGCTCGAAAAATGGGCCGAGGCGCGGCTTGCGGCCTGGCCGCGCGGGCAAGTCCGCGAAGCAGTCGCCGCAAACCTGCAAATCCTGCTGGCTGTCTGCGGCATCGGCGGCGAGCGGCTCGTTGCCGCGCAGGCCGCACCGCATCTCATCGCGGCGGCGCTCGATCGGGTAGTAGACAAATAGAGCCGCGCAGGCGGCGTTCCTTGCCTGTGCTGCAACTGTTCGCAAACGGCAACGCGACTTAGTGGCAATAAAGAACAGATCGGAACGTTGCGCTCACGCCGTCACTGGGCCGTCATCAGATGTTCGACCACCAGCCTGTTGGCAACCTTGCGCACGCCCGGCGTCACCTCGACCGCAACGCGGATCGCGTCCTTCTCGCTCTCGGAATCGACGATGCCCCACAGTTCGACGGAGCCGTCATTGACGATGATGTTGATCGTGGACGGATCGACCCAAGGCTTTGTTCGCAATTGCGCGACGATGTTGCCGTGCAGGGTCTGATCGTCAATAGCCGCGTCCGATGCCTTCGATTTATTGAGGTTCACCAGCGCCTGAATAAGATTGGCACGGCTGACAATGCCGACAATCTTGCCATTGTTCGCGATCGGTACGCGTTTGATGCGGTGCTTTTCGAGCAGCGACGCGATGTCCCCCAGCGACGTTTCCGGCGGCACGCTGATCGCCGGGCTGGTCATGACGTCGGCGGCCTTGCGGGCATGCGACATCACGAACTCATGGGCGAGGACTTCTTTCCCGGTCAGCAGTTCGAGCCACCAGGAGCGGCGGCGCTCGGTGCCGGCCTCGACGCGATGAATGAGGTCGCCTTCGCTGACGATACCGACCAGGACGTCCTTATCGTTGACCACCGGCACGGCGCTGATGCGGTTCGCCAGCAATACCTCCGCGATCGTCGCTACAGGCGTGTCCAGGCGGACCGTGATAACACTGGTCGCCATGACATCGGCGGCTTTCATATCCCACTACTCCTCTTCAAATCGGTCGGATATTTTGCCATCTAATTGTCTGCCGCCTTGATATGTATCAACGGGTTAGGGCGGCTGACGTTTGAGAAACCGGAATCGACGGCAGAAGTCGGCATTCCGGCGCTTGGCCGTCATTCCGACGCTTTTATGCCCTTCAGTCTCTTTTCGGGCAGCAATTCCAACGGTTTAGCGGGTAGTAGGGTTCAATGACACTTTGGCTCGTTTTGGCACTGATGACGGCAGCAACGGTCTTCGCCGTGCTCTGGCCCCTGGCGCGGCGCAAGCCCTTGCGCCCCGGCAGCGACGTCGCCGTCTATCGAGACCAGTTGGACGAAATCCAGCGCGACCGGTCCACCGGCTTAATCGGGGAAGCCGAAGCCGAGGCCGCCCGCGTCGAGGTGTCGCGCCGGCTGATTGCCGCCGCCGATGCCGACGAAATTGAAAAGCCCGCGCCGGAAACGTCGTCGCTGGTGCGCCGGCGCGTCACCGCCATCGCCGGTCTCGTTTTGCTGCCGGTCGGCGCTGTCGCGCTTTATCTCACGCTCGGTTCTCCGGACCTGCCGGGGGAACCGCTGGCGGCGCGCACACAGACCGCAAGCGACTCGAGCAATATCCAAAACTTGGTCGCCAAGGTGGAAGATCACCTGCAGAGCAATCCCAGGGATGGCCGCGCCTGGGAAGTGCTGGCGCCGGTCTATATGCGCGTCGGCCGTTTTGACGACGCGGCCAGGGCCTGGAGCAATGTGATCGCCTTGAACGGCAGCAACGCCGAGCGCGAGGCCAACCACGGCGAGGCCATTGTCGCCGCCGCCAACGGCGTCGTCACCGCCGAGGCCAAAGCTGCCTTCGACCGTTCGCTGGCGCTCGACAAGCAGGACGTGATGGCGCGCTTCTACATGGGCATGGCGGCCGATCAGGATGGTCGGCGCGCCGAGGCCGAGAAGATCTGGAACGATCTCATCGCCGGCGCCCCGCCGAATGCGCCCTGGATCGAAGTGGTCCGCCACGCTTTGGCGCGCAACGCGCCGGCCGGCGCGACAGCGGCCGCGGCGGCACCCAGCGCAGACGCTGTGCCGCCCGGTGATCACGACGTCAATGCGATGATCGAGCGGCTCGCCGAACGGCTGAAAAAGGATGGCTTCGACGTCCAAGGCTGGCTGCAGCTGGTACGTTCCTACCGCGTACTCGACCAGAGCGACAAAATGCAGGCGGCCATCGCGGACGCCCGCCAAGCTCTGGCGAATGACCCCGCCAAACTGCGCCAGTTCAACGACGGCAGCGAAGCGGCCGCTTCGGCTGCCCCGGCAGCAGCGGCACCGGCGCCCCCGCCTGCCGCGGCCGCCAGCGCGGCGCCTGCCGCAGGGCAGCACCAGGGGTCAATGGACGCGATGCTAGGTCGGCTTGCCGATCGCCTGAAAAAGAACGGTTCCGACGTTCAGGGTTGGGTCGAGCTGGTGCGCTCCTATCGCACGCTGAACCAGAACGACAAGGCGGAAGCTGCGAGTGCCGACGCCCGCCGCGCGCTGGCGGGCAATCCGGATGGGCTGCGCCAGTTCACCCAGGGCCTCGAAGCGGCCGCCTCGGCTCCGCCGGCAGCGCCCTTTGCAGCTACGGCACCCGTACCGGCTGCGCCGCCGATGGCGCCGGCGGCCGGCCTGCCGGGACCGAGCGCGGCCGACATCGCGGCGGCGGCGAAGATGGACCCCAACGCGCAGAACGAGATGATCCGCACCATGGTGGCGCGGCTCGCCGACCGGCTCAAACAGGACGGTTCCGACATCGCGGGATGGGAGCGGCTATTGCGCGCCTATATGGTGCTCGGCGACCACGCCAAGGCACAGGCCGCCGCCGCCGACGCGCGCAAGGCGCTCGACGGCGATCCCGACAAGCTTCGCCAGATCGACGCGGTGATCAAGGATCTCAAGGTCGAGGGCTGAGCGTCCTCACCCGGCCCCTCTGCCCAAACGCGAAAGGGGAACCGCCGCAGCGGCGGCGATTCCCCTCGAGCTAAAACAGCCTCGCTTTAAACCGCGAAGCGGCGCTCAGTTGTCCTTGGCGCCTTCGCGGATCCAGGCGCGGATGTCGTTGCGGTCGCAGGAATTGAGCTGCTTCTTGCCGTGCGGCATGCGCAGGTCCGGAGACGCGCGCCAATCGAGCAGCAGCATCAGATTGCTGCTCTCGGGATCCCCGGGAATGATCATGGGCCCGAACTTGGTGCCCTTCATGACGCCGGCATAGCTGGTAAGATCGAGCCCGCTTTTGACGAAGCCCTCGCCGCCCGGCTGATGGCAGCTGACGCAGCGGCCTACAAAGACCGGCATGACGTCTTCCTTGAAGCTCTTTTTAGACTGGCTGGTTTGCGGATAAACCTTCTTCGCCGGTGTGTCGTTCGGGGCGCAATAGGCCGTGGACGAGGTGGTGATCTGCATGCTGGCCACCGCCACTATGGCAAGGCCGGTCGCCGCCGCTGCAAGTAAAAGACGATGCCGCTTCATAGCCGGTCTCCTTCGATTCCACAGTCTTTGTAATACAATAGCGAAGCCCCCGCCAATCGGCATGGTCTTTTTACTAGAAAATGATGTTCGCCTTTTGACGGATATCAACAGCCGGCTACGGCAGCCGCCCGGCATGGAAGGCGATACCCGCCTGCTCCCCGGGCGGCCGGACCGGCCTTTAGCGCACCGGACCAGGCCGGCGGCACAAACCAAAAGGAGCGGCCCGAAGGCCGCTCCTTGATAGCAACTGACGTTAGCGGTCTGGCTAAAGCCAGTTCACCATTTCACGCCGAAGGACAACTGGCCCAGCACCACGTCGTAGTTCGGATTGCCGTTGGCCATCCAGATCGAATATTCCGTCGTCAGGTTGGTCGGGTTGACCAGGTAGCCGTACTGGTTCTGCAGCGACTGCCAGGAGTCGTTCGAGTTCTTCTCCCACAGCAAGCGAGCCTTTACGTAAGCTTTTCCGGCAAAGCCCGCACTTTTCATGAACGAGTCGTCGAGCATGTATTTCGCCTGCACGTCGACCCGGTTCATGGTGTTGTGCACGTCCGGGTAAACCGCCAGCGGCGTGTACTGGCAACCGGCCGGGGTGCAGCCCAAACCCCATTCCGAAATAGAGCGGGTGTAGGTGTAGTTCGCGTCGAGGAACAGCTTGGCAGGGATCACCGTGAACTTGCCGCCCAGGATGATCGTATGGTTGAGGTCGGTCGTTTCGACGTTGGCCTTCGGTATAGCGGCATTCTCGTAGACCTGGCGATAACCATCTTCAAAATTATAGGACGCGAACAAAGCCACGCCGGGGGCCACATTGAAAGTACCGTCGATGCCCGCGTTCCACGATTTCGCCTTCTTGAGGCCGATTTCACCCGGCGTAAAGAATTCGATGTCGGTCTTGTAGTCTTCGTACGTGAAGCCGCCGTTCGGCGTGATCGTGATTTCGTGGGTCACGTCGACTGCCCAGGAAGCAATACCCTTGGTACGATCGCGGTTGGCAAGATCCTTCATCCGGTACTGATCGATATTGGCCCCGTCGAAGTTGACATAGTTGTCATAACGCCGCTGGCCATATTGCAGGCTCCCGCGCAGCGTCGAGAAGCCGCCCACCTTCGCATCGGCAAAGATCTTGCCGCCGTTTTCGTTGGTGACGGCAACGTTGCGGAAGTCACGATCCCAGCGTTCCCAGTCGTAACTCGCGCCAACGTTCAGCCATTTCCAGGGACGGTAATCAAGCTGGGCGTCCGCATTCTGCTTGGTCCAGTTTCTGGGAAAGCGCGATTCCGGGTCTGCCGTCGCTCCGGTATTCGTATCGGGATTGCTATACCACGTCGGATTTACAACTACCGGGCTGTCATCCTTGGTGTCGTAGTTGTAGTAACGATATTTCAGAGTCGATTTCAGCTCGGACGTTATATCCGTGTGCAACACGTTGTTGCTCAGCATCGTCCGCGCGTCGCGATTGGGCGCGAGGAAAGTGACCGCCGGAACCAGCGGGTTGAGCGTCCACGGCAGCGACGCGTTATCCGACTCCAGATTCGTATATTGGAACGTGCCCATATAGCGGCTCTTGAACGGCAGGCCGACGCCGCCCTGTAGACTGATGGTTTCCGCCTTATTCGACGGCGCCAGTGAGTACAGATTCGTGGTGGGCCGATTCGCGGCGTTGACCGCATTCCACGGATTCTGGAAGGTAAATGACGTGTCGGAGTTGTCGTAGAGCGAGAGGCCGCCGCCAAGGGCGACGTTGAACTGCGTATTCCACGGCGTAGAGCCGACGTATTCGCCTTTCAGGTTCGCATTCTGGGTCGTGTCATCGACCGGCTTGGGCAGTTCGAAGGTCGAGCGAGTGGCGGTTGCGCCCGAGAACGAGACCGCGCCTAACCCTTGCGTGCCTTCCCGGTGGGTGTGGCTATAGTCGAAGTTGAAATCCAAATTATCGGTCGGCGTCCACCGGCCTTTGGCGCTGGCGGTGTCGCGGCGATACTGGAGATCGATCGTGTGACTGTTTGCAAGGATCGTCGCATTCGTGCCGGCCGCCGGCGGAGCGGTCAGGAACGCCGGGAGAGTCAGCGTAGTGGTGCCGACGCCATTATACATGGTCTCGGCGGTCTTCGAGAACACATGCGGTGTCTCGTCCCATCCAAACGTCAAGTAGTAGGCGCCGGGCTTCGCGAAATCGAGGCCGAAGGCCTGGTCATCCCAGCCGACGTTCTTTCCCCAGAACTCAAGGTCGAGGGGATCGGCGCCGGTCTTGTGCGCACCAAAGAAGAAGTTGCCGAACACACCGGGCCGAAGGTCACGATACTCGTAGAACTTTCCGAGCGTGGTCTTGTCCGGATTGTTCATGTTGAAGCGGGCGCCGATTTCGGCGTAGCCCTCGTACCACCACTGCGGTGCGACTGCGATCGGCGCTTTGGTGAACATGTCGGCCGCCGATGCTGGTGACGCTAGGCCAACACCGATGGCCAGGGCCGCGCATGTTACTAGAAGTTCAGCCCGCACTTTCATTGTCGTTGCCCCTACCCTTTAAGTCCTCAGTACTATTCGTCGGAACTCGAACCCGGTTCTACCGCAGGAAGAACATTCCGTTGGGCTTGTTCGAACCGTGGATGTTGCTGTGACAGTTGCCGCAACCACGCCCCAGCGTATACGGGGTGTTCGGGAGGCCTAAGCCGCCGCCGGCCGTCGGGCTATGCACGGTGCTGTGGCATTCGTTGCACAGCCGCGGGCGAGCCACTTTCAGCAGGTATTCGTAGTTCGAGCCGTGCGGCTGGTGGCAATTCAAGCAGTTCTCGCGCACCGGTGCGTGTTCCCAAAGCATCGGACCACGCTTCTCCGCATGACACTTGTAGCAATTGTCGTTCACGGTCGCTTCGCGGATCAGCTTATCCGTAGCGCTGCCATGTGGGTTATGGCAATCGGTGCAGGTCAGCTTGCCTTCGCGAATCGGCATGTGGGACGAGTACTGCATCTGTGCCCGCTTGAGCTGGTGGCACTGGAAGCAAGTCTCGGCCTCGACCTGAGTTTTCAGATTATGCTTGCGCGAAACGCTCTTCATAACCGTATGGCAGTTGGTGCAGGCAAGTCCGCGCGTTTCGTGGACACTGCCGGCCCAGTAGGTGCGCTCGCCGCGTTGGTGGCAGGCGAGGCAGACGCCGTTGCGCTCTTCGACCGAACGCGGATCGTCAGCACCGAACGAAAGGATGCCGCCAACGCCGCGGCCGCCGCCGGCTTTCACGTGCGCCGAGCCGGGGCCATGGCAGTTCTCGCATTCGAACTTGCCCTTGCCTTGCGGCGTCATGCTGATCTTGCCCATCAGGGTCTTGTGGAACTCGCTGATGAGCGGAGCATGGCACGTCTCGCACGCCTTCGAGCCGATGAAGTGAGCTTCAACGGGCGCTGAGTACTTGCCCTTCGCTTTGGGGGCAGGCGCCGCCGCGGGAGCTTGGGTATTGTTCTTCCCGGCCAGAAAATCCATCAAAGTGTCGGCATCGGCGACTTTCGTCGCGCCCTTGAGCGATGCCCGCTCGCTGGTTCCCATGTCCTGCGCGAAATCACGCAGCGCCGAGAAAGTCGCGTCGTCCGCAATTTGCGCGCGCGGCTGGCTGGATTGCTCGGATTTGGTGTCTTGCGACCAACTCGGCAGCGCCGAATTGATGCCCGCGACCGCAAAGGCGCTGTCGGCTTTGACCGGTTGAGACAAGCCGAAAGCAGCGCACCCGAATAGGGCCGCTGCTGCAAGCTTTGCGAAGGTCTTGCCTAATCTAGACCTTGGCTTGTCCGGAATATCCGTCGACAAAGCCCCGGTGAGTCCGAATTCGGCAGTCTGACGACTATTGCTTTTCACTGAACGACCCCCGCCACCGATAACAATTGCGTGCCCAGCGTCGGCATGACGCTGACCAGGTGAATCATCGCTTAGGGGAAGATCGCTATTGCTTACAATAGGTCGCCTGGTGATCGCATCTCGTCCGTTTGATCTTCAAGCGCCCGATCGAAGCAGGATGTGTACAAAACCGCACACCCTATTCGATTACTACTTCCCCAGCCCTTAACTTATCCCGACATTAATCAGGCTAAGCTATGAATGCGAGCCTAGTTTGGACTTTGATCGAGATCAAATTTTTTATATTGGTAAGCACAGGCGATCTGTTTTTCTTTTTGGGGTGTTGATAAAATATCACGCTTTCGCGATGGCTGTCGGTCGCGAGCGGTAGTTGCTTACACCCTCTCAGCAAATGGAGTAGTTGGATATGCAAGTACATGTAAAGAATACCGTCGCCCTTGTTTGCGGAACAGCGGCCGCAATACTTATCGCAGGCGCGATGTCGCTGACTTTCTCTCAGACAGCCAACGCGACGCCGGCATACGCGCAGCAAACCGGCAAGCCCTGCGGATTTTGCCACGCCAACCCGGCGGGCGGCGGCAAGCTCAAGCCGGCCGGTGAGAAGTTCAAGGATAACGGCCACAAGCTGTAGCCGCTAGTCGGTAACGGTCCGCGTACAGACCTCGTTGCTCTCGTTGGCGTGGACGTTACGTTCGACGGCGTGTACGCCGTCGATTGGATGAAGCCGCGCTACGGTTTGCGGGTCGAACGTTACAGCGCGCGGCACAGTGTGCCGCGCGTTCGTTTTTCGGACACCGAGGAGAGTAAGCCATGCACGCCGAAAAATTTGCGCGGCGCGCGGCCGTGTTTGCGGTTCTCCTCGTTTGGCTTCAACCGGCGGGCGCCCAAAGCCCGGCAAATCTCGACAACGCCACTTGCCTAAGCTGCCACGGCGTGACGGGATTCGCTGCGCCGCGCGCCGACGGCAAGAGCCGCTCGCTATTCGTGTCCGCGGATCATTTTGCCGACAGCATCCATGGCAAGGCGTCGGTTCGCTGCGTCGATTGCCATACGACGATCACCGCGCTGCCGCATACGGACGTGTCGAAGACGGCCGCCGCGTGGGAGCGGACAAAACTCGCCATCGCGCAGAACTGCATCAATTGCCATGCGGCGGCGGCGCAGGGTTACCTGGAAACGTATCATGGCCAGGTCGTTGCGATGGGTTTTGCCGACGGCGCGACCTGCGCCGATTGCCACGGCAGCCACGCGATCCTGCCCGCCAGCAATCCGGCCTCGAGCGTGGCGCCGGCCAACCTGTTGAAGACCTGTCAGAAGTGTCATGCCGACGCGACGGCGGGCTTCGCCACGTTCCAGCCGCACGCCACGACCGACGACTTCGCGCATTATCCCTACACGTGGATCGCTTCGAAATTCGTGAATTTGGCGGTCGGCGGTGTGCTGCTTTTCTTCTGGGCGCATTCGGCGCTTTGGTTTTATCGCGAATATCGCGACCGCCAGCAGCAGAAGCCGCGCCCGCATGTGCGCGCCGCCGCGCTGCCGCAGGCGGAAGGCCGCTATTACCAGCGTTGGAGCGCTATGTGGCGCTGGGCTCACTTGTTGTTCGCGGTCAGCATCATTCTGTTGGTCGCGACCGGCGTGACATTGCTGTACCCCACCACGGCCTGGGCGCCGGTGCTCGAGCGCGCCATGGGCGGGCCGATGATCGCCGGCATCATCCACCGCGTGTCCGCCGCGGTCATGGTCGCGGTCTTCGCTTGGCACATTCTCTACGCCGCCGTTCACATTGCGCGGAACTGGTCGAGCTTCAAGGTCTTCGGGCCCTATTCGCTGATACCGAATTGGCAAGATGCCAGCGACTTCGCCGCCATGTTCAAATGGTTTTTCGGCAGGCGGCCGCGGCCGAGCTTCGACCATTGGAATTATCAGCAGAAGGTCGATTACTGGGCGCCGTTCTGGGGCATCGCCATGCTGGTCGCGACCGGCGCCGTGCTGTGGTTCAAGACATTGACCGCTGCCTATTTGCCGGGCTGGGCGTTCAATGTCGCCACCGTCGCCCATGGCGACGAAGCGTTGCTCGCCGCCGCTTATCTCTTCACGGTGCACTACTTCGTCAATCACTGGCGGCCGGACAAGTTCCCGCTCGACATCGTCATCTTCACCGGCTCGATGCCGCTCGAGGAGTTCAAGCGCGAATACGCCGTCGAATACGCCGCCTGGCGGAAACCGGTGAGCTCGAACGGCATCTGGTCGACGCGCCGTCGCGGCCGCTGACGCTCGGCGCCAAGA
>CAWAXK010000007.1:0-24839 GCA_963786025.1 uncultured Alphaproteobacteria bacterium | reverse complement strand
GGACCTCGGCCATCTCGATGCGGCCGGCGGCCTCATCGCCTCGCCGCGCTTCGACGAGGCGATGGCGGCCTACAACAAGGCGCTGACGCTCGATCCCAAGCTCGCCGAGGCCCATCTCGGGCGCGGCTGGCTCAATCTCTTGCGCGGCGATTGGGCGGCCGGTTTTCCGGATTACGAGTATCGCGAAAAAGTCGGCGAACCGGCTTTTGCCGCGCTGCCGCAGCCGCGCTGGGACGGCGCGCCGCTTGCCGGTGAGCGCCTGGTGCTGGTCACCGAACAGGGGCTGGGCGACACCATCCAGTTCAGCCGCTTCGCGCCGCTGCTGGCGGCGCGCGGCTTCGACGTGACCATCCTGACGCGCAAGGCGATGGCGCCGCTGTTGTCGACGCTCAAGGGCGTCACCATCGAGACCGATGACGACAAGGTTGCAAAGGAGCCGAAGGTGCGCTGGGTGCCGCTGTTGAGCGTCCCCGGCATACTCGGTATCACGCAGGAAACCGTGCCCGCCGCGGTGCCCTATCTTGCGGCGGAGCCGGCGCGCATCGAGGCCTGGCGGGCGCGGCTTGGCGATGGCGGCTTCAAGGTCGGCATCAACTGGGGGCGCGACATTCCGCTCGCCAGCTTCGCGCCCTTGGCGGCGCTGCCGGGTGTGCAACTGATCTCGCTGCAGAAGGGCGCGGCCGCGGCGCAGATCGGCCAAGTCCCCTTCGGCAACAAGATTGTCACGCTCGACACCGACCCGGACGCCGACGCCGATTTCTTCCTCGACACCGCAGCGCTGATGATGAGCCTCGATCTCGTCGTCACCTGTGACACGTCCGTGACGCATCTTGCCGGCGCGCTGGCGCGGCCGGTGTTCACCGCCGTGCCAATCATCAACGACTGGCGCTGGCTGCTCGGCCGCGAGGACTCGCCGTGGTATCCGACGCTGCGGATCTTCCGTGAGGGTGCGACCGGCGGCTGGGACGCGGTTTTTGCCCGCATTGCCGAGGCCGTGCGCGGGCGGTTGGCTTAAGTGCGAGCCGGCTCGGCTGTCACATCGCTGATATGGAACTTTTTCAGGTCGCCAACGATTATTACCACCGGGGGGCCCATAGCAATCAGAGGACATTGCGCATGAACATCGCCGCCAAGCCGGCACCCCGGCTCAATACGCCGACCGACCTCGGCGCCAATGCCACCAAAGACATCGCCGGCGCGCTCAATGCGCTTTTGGCCGACACATTCGCGCTCTATCTCAAGACCAAGAATTTCCACTGGCACATGAGCGGGCCGCATTTCCGCGACTATCACCTGCTGCTCGACGAGCAGGCCGACCAGATCTTCGCCATGACCGACGTGCTGGCCGAGCGGGTGCGCAAGCTCGGCGGCGCGACGCTGCGCTCGATCGGCGACATATCGCGCCAGCAGCGCCTCGCCGACAACGACGCAGCCTATGTCACGCCGGACGACATGCTGGCCGAATTGCGCGACGACAACCAGCGCATGGTGGCGTCGATGCGCGAGGCGCACGATGTGTGCGACGAGCACAACGACGTCGCCACCACCAGCCTGCTCGAGGTCTATATCGACGAGACCGAAAGGCGGGTGTGGTTCCTCTACGAAGCCGGCCGCAAGGGCGATCCGACGGGGCATTAGTTTTCCTTGTCATTCCAGGGCGCGTGCGCAGCACACGAACCCGGAATCCAGAGCCGCAGATGCAAGCATCCCTGGATTCCGAGCCCGGCGCTTCGCGCCGTCCTGGAATGACGAGGGACTAATTCACCAGGCGCAGCACCGCGACCGCCGCCTCGAACTCCGCACGGAAAAACGCCCGCCGTTCGAGCGCCGCGTCGTCGCTCCCCCATTGCAACATCTGCCAGTCCTCGTCGACATGCGCAGCGGCCCAAACGGCCTCGGCGTCGAGCGCGCCGTGGGTTAGTGCCAGCGCCAACAGGCCTGAACCGGTGATCGTGGTGATCGCCGACACCGCGCCCAAGGTCCACGGTTCGGCGGGAATCTTCGCCCGCAGGACGGCGATCGTCGCGTCCGGCTGCGCCACATGCATGACGCCCTGCGCCAATATGAAACGGGCGCCCATCGTGTCACGCGCCCAGGCCAAAACCGGATCCCAGGCGCGCGTTTGCCGTTCGACCAGTCCGGCTGGCGCTTCGGCGCGATAGCACAGCAGATCCGAGCCGAGATATTTCGCCACCTCCTCGGCCACCGGCTCCATGGCATCGGTCACCGCGTCGATCACCGCATTGGCGAGCCGCGTGAGCGGCATGCGCGCCGGGTCGATCACTTCGGTTTGCGCATTCCACTCTTCGGCGATTTTTTCGGCAAGCGCGGCGGCAGGCGCTGCAAGCGCGCGCCGCGCCGGCGTTTTGACCGGCTTGCCGTCGAGCAGCAACGGGAATCCGCCCTTTACGGATTCGCCGGCATACGCCTTCTGAAAGAATCGCTTGCGCAATTGTGGCCGCGCGCCGCGGCGCGCCGCTTCACGCGGATCGAGCGGCTGGTTTTCGAAAATCTCGGAAAAAATGTCGCGCATGGCCAGATTAAATCTCGGTAATCGAGGCGCCGGAAACGGAACGCAGGTTCCGGCCAGGCATTCTTCTACGACAACGCTTTTTGGCTGGGTTCCAGCCGCAGGCGCTTTATGCGTAACGGAGGCGGATCATGTTCCACAAGATTAAATTTATCATGCCGCTGGCGGTGGCGCTCCTCGCCGGCGCGCTGCTCGCGAGCCCTGCGCTCGCCCAACGGACTGGCGGCGCCATTTCCGGCAGCGGGAATGTCAGTGCCGCCCCGAGCGGCGGTGGCGGCGGTCATATAAGTGCGGGTCCGAGCTTGGGCGCTCCGGCCGGCGGCGGCTATCGCGGCGGACCGGTAAATGCCGCGCGCGGATCCGGCCCGGCGCGCGTCGGCGGTCGTACCAACTACGCGTATAATGGGCGCCATCATCACCACCATCGCGATCATGACGGTCACTTCGGCTTTGGCTTCTTCGGAGGTCCCTACGGCTACGACTATGACGATTCATGGCCCAACTCTTGGGCCTACGAGCCGGATTGTTACCTGCGCCGCGTCCACATCCACCACCACTGGGTGCTGCGCCGCTACTGCGACTGAGCGCCCCGGCGCGACTCGGACGATTGCCAACACCGACAGCCGGCGGTGCCGCACAGGCGCCGCCGGCATCAAATTTTGTAAATAATTGTCGCAAGGCCGCGCGCCGGCTTCGTTAACTTATGCTGAATTGTGCATCGCAAAATCTTTCGCTCCTGCGAACTGGTGCCGGATGGTCCGCTATTTGCAAGGTCGGCAGGGCCGGTATTTTGCGGCGGCTTCTTTGCCATGCTGTCGCCCCTTTCGGAGCGCGAAAAATGCCTGAGAACACGAGTAGTTGATAGGTCCCCGGCAGGACGGAAGGATAGGTAGCCTTGGGAGGTTCTTATCAATATATTCCGCCCCCTGAATCGCGGCGGTCCAACAAAGCCGCCAGGGGGAACACGAGCCGCCAGAGGCTGTGACGCGACGCCGTCGGGTCGCCCGCGGTGACAAGCGCGTTTCGAGGAGTGAATGAAGAATACCAACATTGCCGCGCCGGACTACTTCCACAAGGTCGTGGATTGCCAATGGGCTTGTCCGGCACACACGCCAGTCCCCGAATACATCCGCATGATCGCAGCGGGCCGCTATTCCGACGCCTACATGGTCAACTGGTACTCGAATGTGTTTCCGGGAATCCTCGGCCGCACCTGCGACCGGCCGTGCGAGCCGGCCTGCCGGCGCGTGCGCGTCGAAGACGAGCCGGTGGCGATCTGCCGCTTGAAGCGCGTCGCCGCCGACTACAAAGACGACATCAAGGCGCGGCTGCCCAAGCCCGCAGTTAAGAAGAACGGCAAGCGCATCGCGCTGGTCGGCGGCGGGCCCGCCTCCCTCACCGTCGCGCGCGATCTCGCGCCGCTCGGCTATCAATGCGTGGTCTTCGACGGCGATGCCAAAGCCGGCGGCATGATCCGCTCGCAAATTCCGAAATTCCGCCTGCCCGACGCCGTCATCGATGAGGAGACCGGCTACATCCTCGATCTCGGCGTCGAGTTCCGCGGCGGCACGCGCGTCGACTCGATGAAGGCGCTGCTGGCGCAAGGCTGGGACGCGGTGTTCGTCGGCTCCGGCGCGCCGCGCGGCCGCGACCTCGACATCCCCGGCCGCCAGGAAGCGGCCAAGAACATCCACATCGGCATCGACTGGCTGTCCTCGGTGTCGTTCGGCCACACGACGAAGATCGGCAAGCGCGTGATCGTGCTCGGCGGCGGCAACACCGCCATGGATTGCTGCCGCTCCTCACGCCGGCTCGGCGGCGAGGACGTGCAGGTGGTGGTGCGATCGGGCTTCGAGGAAATGAAGGCGTCGCCTTGGGAAAAGGAAGACGCCATGCACGAGGGCATCCCGATCCACAATTACCTGGTGCCGAAGAAATTCACGCACGAGAACGGCAAACTCACCGGCATAACGTTTGAGAAGGTAAAAGCTCAGTTCGACGACAAGGGCCGCCGCAAGCTGGTGCCCGCCGGCGAACCCGAGCAGCATTTCCCCTGCGACGACGTGCTGGTGGCGGTCGGCCAGGAAAACGCCTTCCCCTGGATCGAGCGCGACGCCGGCATCGAGTTCAACGAATGGGGCCTGCCCAAGCTCGACGAGAAGACCTTCGTCTCGACCAACCCGAAAGTGTTCTTCGGCGGCGACGCGGCGTTCGGCCCGAAGAACATCATCTGGGCGGTGGCGCACGGCCACGAGGCCGCCATCTCGATCGACAAGTTGCTCAACGGCGAGGATATCGCCGATCGTCCGGCTCCGATGGTTACGCTGATGAGCCAGAAAATGGGCATCCACGAGTGGTCCTACGACAACGAGATCGCGCTCGATAACCGCTACAAGGTGCCGCTGCGCGACAAAGTGATCGCGCTCAAGGACATCAAGGCCGAGGTCGAGCTCGGCTTCGACCCGGAGCTGGCGCTCGCCGAAGCCGGCCGTTGCCTGAACTGCGACGTGCAGACGGTGTTCTCGGCGCAGCTCTGCATCGAATGCGATGCCTGCGTCGACATCTGCCCGATGGACTGCATCACCTTCACAATAAACCGCGAAGAACCCGATCTCCGCAAACACCTCAACGCGCCGTCGCACAATCTCAGCCAGGACCTCTATGTCCAGGGCGGGCTCAAGACCGGCCGCGTCATGGTGAAGGACGAAGACGTCTGCCTGCATTGCGGCTTGTGCGCCGAACGCTGCCCGACCGGCGCCTGGGACATGCAGAAATTCCTCCTGGAAATGACTCAAGCAGGGACTTCATGCCGACCGCCACGCCGATCAGCCGCGTAAACGACTTCGTCGTCCGCTTCGCCAACGTCAACGGCTCGGGGTCCGCGAGCGCGAACGAGATGTTCGCGCGCGCCGTGCTGCGCATGGGCGTGCCGGTGGCGCCGCGCAACATCTTCCCGTCCAACATTCAGGGCCTGCCGACCTGGTACGAGGTGCGCGTCACCGAGGCGAGCCATCTCGGCGCCCGCGGCGGCACCGACCTGATGGTGGCGATGAATCCGCAGACCTTCGACCGCGACATCGCGGCGATCGAGCCGGGCGGCTACCTGCTCTACGATTCCACCAAGCCGCTGCCGGCCTCCAAATTCCGGCAGGACATCACGGTCATCGGCGTGCCGCTGACCGCGATCTGCAACCGCGAATACACCGATCCGCGCCAGCGCCAGCTGTTCAAGAACATCATCTATATCGGCGTGCTGACCGCGCTCATCGACATGGACGTCAAGGTGGTCGAGCAGCTCATCGGCGAGCAGTACAAGGGCAAGGAAAAGCTGATCGAGCCCAACATCAAGGCGCTGCATATCGGGCGCGACTTCGCCACGCTTAACCTCGCCTGCCCGATCGGGTTGCGCCTGAAGAAGAGCGACAAGGTCGGCGACCGCATCTTCATCGAGGGCAACTCGGCGGCGGCGCTCGGCGCGGTCTACGGCGGCGCCACGGTGTGCGCCTGGTATCCGATCACGCCCTCCTCCTCGCTCGCCGACGCCTTCACCCGCCATTGCGCCAAGTTGCGGGTCGATCCGGAAACCAAGCAGGCCAAATACGCCATCATCCAGGCCGAGGACGAGCTCGCCTCCATCGGCGTCGTGATCGGCGCCGGCTGGAACGGCGCCCGCGCCTTCACCGCCACCTCGGGCCCCGGCATTTCGCTGATGCAGGAATTCATCGGACTGGCTTATTTCGCCGAAATTCCCGCCGTGCTGTTCAACGTGCAGCGCGCCGGTCCCTCAACCGGCATGCCGACGCGCACGCAGCAATGCGACATCATCTCCTGCGCCTATGCCTCGCATGGCGACACCAAGCATGTGCTGCTGTTCCCAGAGGATCCGGCGGAAGCCTTCGACATGGGCGCACAGGCCTTCGATCTCGCCGACCGGCTGCAGACGCCGATCTTCGTCATGCTCGATCTCGACATCGGCATGAACCACCACCTCGCCCGCCCGTTCGCCTGGGACGACAGCCGCGCCTACGACCGCGGCAAGGTCATGACCGCCGAGGAGCTGGAAGCCGGCAAGGAGTTCGGCCGCTATCTCGACGTCGACGGCGACGGCATCCCCTACCGCACCTATCCCGGCACGCATCCGACCAAGGGCTCGTTCTTCACCCGCGGCACCTCGCGCGACCGTTATGCGCGCTACACCGAGGAAGGCGCGCCTTACGTCGACAACATGCAGCGGCTGGTGCGCAAGTTCGACACCGCCAAGGACCTGGTGCCGCGCCCGCTGCAGGCGAACGCCACCAAGCCCACCAAATACGGCGTGATCTATTACGGTTCGAGCGCGCCGGCGATGGACGAGGCGATCGCCATGATCGAGGCGCGCGGCCATTCGCTCGACCGCATGCGGGTGCGCGCCTTTCCGTTCCATTCGAGCGTCAACTCATTCGTCGCCGACCATGACTTCACCTTCGTGGTCGAGCAGAACCGCGACGCGCAATTGCGCTCGCTCATCGTCAACGAATGCGGCATCGATCCGGTGCGGCTGGTGCCGATCCTGCACTACGACGGCACGCCGATCACCGCGCGTTTCATCGCCAAGTCGATCGGCGACCATGTCGACAAGCTGAAAGTGACGCCGCTGAAGGTATCCTCATGACCTACCTCACCAAGCCGAAATTCCACCACCCCGACCTGCCCAAGAACGCGCTGGGCTACACCCATCGCGACTACGAGGGCACGGTCTCGACTTTGTGCGCCGGCTGCGGCCATGATTCGATCACCGCCTCGATCATCCAGGCCTGCTTCGAGCTGTCGATCGAGCCGCATCGCGTCGCCAAGATTTCCGGCATCGGCTGCTCGTCGAAGACGCCAACCTATTTCCTCGGCAACTCGCACGGCTTCAATTCGGTGCACGGCCGCATGCCGTCGGTCTTGACCGGCGCCAATCTCGCCAATCGCGACCTGATCTATCTCGGCGTCTCCGGCGACGGCGACTCGGCCTCGATCGGCTTCGGCCAGTTCGCGCATTCGCTGCGGCGCGGCGTCAACATGGTCTATATCGTCGAGAACAACGGCGTGTACGGCCTGACCAAAGGCCAGTTCTCCGCCACCGCCGACCGCGGCTCGAAGTCCAAGCGCGGCTTCATCAACACCGACAATTCGATCGACCTGGTGGCGATGGCGCTGCAGCTCGGCGCCACCTTCGTCGCCCGCTCGTTCTCCGGCGACAAGCAGCAACTGGTGCCGATCATCTCGGCGGCGATCTCGCACAAGGGCGCCGCCTTCATCGACGTCATCTCGCCATGCGTCGCCTTCAACAATCATCTCGGCTCGACCAAGAGCTTCGATTTCGTGCGCGAGCACAACGAGGCGGTGAACCGGCTCGATTTCATGTCCAGCCGCATGCCGATCGAGGTGCAATACGAGCCCGGCACCGTGGAAATCGTCGAGCAGCACGACGGCTCCAAGCTCGCGCTGCGCAAGCTCGACGCCGACTACGAGCTGCACGACCGCACGGCGGCTTTGGGCTTCCTGCAGCAGCACGCCGCCAAGGGCCAGATCGTCACCGGCCTGCTCTACGTGGACAAGAACGCCGACGACCTGCATGCCCATCTGCGCACGGTGGACGTTCCGCTAAATTCGCTCAGCGAGAAAGAGCTCTGCCCCGGCCATGCGGCGCTGGAGAAAATCAACGCCAGTTTGCGGTAATACCCGGGGCGCGGACTTATTAACGCGCAACCATACCTTAATCGACGCAAGCTGGATGAAGGCGCGCATGATTCGAGGTTCCAGTTTGGGAGCTTGAATCACGCGCCGGGCGCGAACATCAACCTGCCACGTCCGTCATGATAGGCACCAATACCCTGACCTTACTTCCGCTTTCGCGGAGCTGGAGCCGACATAGCCGCATATGCCGGTGGACACCTCTCGGTACGACCCAAACAGAACAATTATATGCTAGTCTCCCGAGCCATCAAACGGACGGCGGGTGATAGCAATGTTGGAAACGGACAAGGTGTTCGCTGGCTCGATTCCGGAAAACTACGACCGCTATATGGTGCCGTTGATTTTCGAGCCGTACGCCGGGGATATTGCACAACGCGCAGCGGACTTGTCGCCGAGCGCCGTTTTGGAAACCGCCGCGGGCAGCGGGGTTGTCACCCGCGCTTTGGCGCCAAAACTGTCCCCCCGTGCAAGCTATATCGTAACCGACCTCAACCAGCCGATGCTCGATTACGCCGCGTCGCGACAAGCCCCCGACACTCGGATCAAATGGCGCCAAGCGGATGCTCTGGCGCTACCGTTTGAAAATGCGGCCTTTGATCTCGTTTGTTGCCAGTTCGGCGCGATGTTCTTTCCCGACCGCTCATCTGCCTACCGCGAAGCAAAGCGAGTCCTAAAGCCCGGAGGACATTTTTTATTCAGCGTTTGGGATCGCATCGAGGAGAACTTTTTTGCGGATGATGTTACGAATGCTCTCGCAAGGATTTTTCCGAACGACCCGCCGCGCTTTATGGCACGCACGCCGCACGGCTACCACGATACGGCCCTGATCCGTAGCGAGCTGGAGGACGCAGGCTTCTCCCGTGTGGTCATCGAGACGAGAGCGGAACTAAGCCGTGCATCCTCGCCGCGCGTTCCGGCCGTTGCCTATTGTCAGGGAACTCTTCTTCGCAACGAAATCGAGGCCAGAGATGCGGGAAAACTGGAAGCTGCAACCGACTACGCCGAATCCGCGATTGCGGACAGGCATGGCCGCGGCGAGGTTGCTGCCAAAATTCAGGCACACGTAATCATGGCTGTGGTCTAGAGCATGATCCCGAAAAGTGGGTACCGGTTTTCGGAAAAGATCATGCTCAAAACAATAGGTGTTGGAACATCCCGTTCCGGCACTTGGCGACATTCCGCGGCTACGCAGCAATTGCGTCGCTTTCGGAGTGAAGCGGACATGAACCGAATATATGAGTACGCGCCCTAGTCATTCCGCGGCGCGAGCGAAGCGAGCGATCCCGGAATCCATACACACAGACCGGAGTTATGGATTCCGGGCCCGCGCCTTCGGCGCGTCCCGGAACGACGAGTTTTAATTGCAGGACACTAAAATGGATCTCCGCCGCCTCGGCCAATCCGATCTGTACATCGCGCCGCTGATGCTGGGCGGCAATGTGTTCGGCTGGAACGTCGACGAGGCGACCTCGTTCGCTTTGCTCGACGCCTTCATCGACGCCGGCTTCAATGCCGTCGACACCGCCGACACCTATTCGCGCTGGGTCAAGGGGCACAAGGGCGGCGAGTTGGAGACCGTCATCGGCAACTGGCTCAAAGCGAACGGCAAGCGCGCCCAGGTCGTCATCGCCACCAAAGTCGGTTCCGACATGGGCGAAGGCAAGACCGTGCGCAAGGAGTACGTCCTGCGCGCGGCGGAGGCCTGCCTCAAACGGCTGCAGGTCGATTGCATCGATCTGTTGCAGACCCATTTCGACGACGAGGTGACGCCGCCGGAGGAAACGATGGCGGCCTATGCGCAACTGATCGCGCAAGGCAAAGTTCGCGCCGTCGGCACGTCGAACATGAGCGTGGCGCGGCTCAAGGCCTCGCTTGCCGCGAGCCAAGCGCTCGGCATGCCGCGCTATGAGAGCCTGCAGCCGAACTACAATCTCTATGACCGCGTCGATTTCGAGAGCCAGTACGCCCCGCTCTGCGCGCAGGAACGGCTCGGCGTCATCACCTATTATTCGCTGGCCGGCGGCTTCCTCACCGGCAAATACCGTTCCGCCGAGGACGCCAAGAAAAACCCGTCGCGCGGCGGCAAGGTGAAGGGCTATTTCGACGCCCGGGGCCTGCGCATCCTCGCGGCGCTCGATGCGGTGGCCGCGCGCCATGGCGCGACGCCGGCGCAAATTTCGCTGGCCTGGCTGATTGGGCAGCCGGGAGTGACCGCCCCCATCGCCAGCGCCACCAATCTCAAGCAATTGGCCGAGACCATGCAGGCGCCAAGGCTTAAGCTGACGGACGAGGATATGCAGGCGCTGAATAAAGCCAGCGCCTAGGCGGCCTGAACTGTCCGATGGCCGGCGCCGAGCTGACCCACTTTCACCTGATTGCGGCCGGCCGCCTTGGCGGCATAGAGCAGCTCGTCGGCATAGGCCATCAGCGCATCCGGCTCGCCCGTCAGATCCTTCGCGGTCGCGGCGCCGATACTGATAGTCAGGCGTGCGCCGGCCGGCGAGCGCGGATGATGGATATCCGCCTGCCGCACCACCGCGGCCAGTTTGTTGGCCACCGCCAGCGCACCGGCCATGTTTGTTTCGGGCAGCATGCAGAGGAATTCCTCGCCGCCATAACGGGCGACCAGATCGCCCGGCCGCCGGATGCCTTCGCCCAGCAACTGCGCCACTCGGCGCAGGCACTCGTCGCCCTGCTGGTGGCCGAACTGGTCGTTGTAGGCTTTGAAATGATCGACATCGATCATCAAGAGCGAGACCGGCAAGCCGGCACGGCGGCAGCGGCGCCATTCGCGCGCGAGCGCGTCGTCGAACCGGCGGCGGTTGGCGATGCCGGTCAGCGAGTCGGTCGACAGCAAGTTCCGCAGCAATAGGCTTTGCGCGTATTGCATGCGCTGGCTGCGATGCAAGGCATTGGCGGCGGTAAAGCCGAGCGCGTTGGTGAGCAACAGCCACAGGATGCCGCGATAGATTTCTGGACCCGGCAGCAACGGGCTCGCCAGCCACGCCCACCAGAACGGCGTGACGAGCGAAAACATGGCAGCCATCGCGACCGAGGCGGAAAAGCGGACCGGCAGATAGAGATAGATGACGAACAACATCGTCACCATCAGCGGCAGCCACATGGCGAGCATATTGGGCTGCAAAGTGAGCAGCAGCAGGCGGATGGTGCAGCCCACGGTGCAGACCGCGAGCACGGCGATCTCCAGCGACTGCGGCGTATTCAGCCGGCGGAAGATGGCCATCGCGCAGAGCGGAATGAAAATGGAGACAAGCGGCGGATAGAGCGGCTCCGGCGCACTACCGCCGTGCCAATAGACGTAGAGCCGGCCGAAGAAAATCAGGGCGGCGGCGATCGCGACCAACACCATCAGCAACAACAGGCGCCGGCGATCGTCGGCAAAGCGCTGGACGCGATAGTCGCGCTCGCATTGCGCGTCGGCGAGGCGCGCGCTCCAGCGCGTCACCGCGACCGGCTGGAGGGCCGACGGCGCGGCCCCGATGCCGGCCGGCAAAGCACTCGTTCGCGCATCCATCAAAGATCGGTCCCCGTCCGCAGTACGCCGGTATAGCCCGGACCGGTTGACAAACTCCTAGCGGCCAGGACCTTTTCCGACCCCGGGTTCGCATAGAAATCGTCGATATTACAAAGGCTTGAGAGATTTGAGTGCTTCCAGCATCGCTTTTGGCGGTTCCATCTGGATGGCGAGCGGCTTGCCCGTTTCCAACAGGCTCTTGAGGCTGGACAGGATGGCCGGCCACCCGGCGCGGCCGCCCGAGAGGATCGCCTCGGGCACGTCCCAGGAATGCGCTTCGGTCATCGTCATCCGCACGCTGTCGCCGGCCGGCTCGATGTCATAGCTGACGAGGCATTCCGGCAATTGGGCGAAATCCTTCATGCCTTCCACCAGCCAGGTGCAGGCGAAACGGCGCGGCGGCTCCCACGCCACCACCTGGCCGCTGACATGAACGCGGCCGTCCGGATAGCGCAGGAAAAATGCGCCGCCGGCCTTCGGCTCGATGTCGACGGCGAAGCCGAAGAAATATTGCCGGCTGAAGGTGGGATCGGTCAGCGCCTGCCACACCTTTTCCGGTGTGGCGGCGATGTAGATGACGTAGACCGTATTTGGCTTGAAACTCGCCGGATCGATCACGACGCGGAGGCCTCTTTCTCCTTGTCGTACCACGGCGCGCGCAGCACCCGGTTTGTCTCCAGGTAGCTTTTGAGGCTCGACAGCACGAGCGGCCAGCCGTTGCTGATGCTGCCGAACACTTTGCTGTCCGGCGCAAAATCGTCATGCGTGACGGTGAGCTTGACCTGATCGCGCTGCTGCTCGAGTTCCATCACCACACGCGAGGTTTCAGTGCCATTGTGCGGCTCGTGTTGCGGCGTGAACGTGTAGGACAGACGCCGCGGCGGATCGTTTTCCAATACCTGCCCGCTCAGGGTCAGTTTGCCTTCGCGGTGGAATTTGACCGGCGAGCCGACTTTCCAGTCGGACGTGACCGCGTGGCCAAACCAGTATTTCGCGGTGGCGTCGGTATCGGTCAGCGCCTTGAACACCTTGTCCGGGGTCGAGGCGATATAGGTCACGTAGACGAAGACGGGCTTGTTGGCGGTCATGTTTCATACTCCTTCAAAACAATGGTTGGATTTCGGGTCAGGCTGCCGCGGCGAGCGCGGCAATCCGGTCCCACGTGGTAGCCTTGAAGCTCGGCCGCGCCGTCATGCGGTCCAGCCAGGACGCGAGGTTTGCCGTCGCCAATGACGCCCATTCCGGCGTCTGACTGAGGAAATCGACCTGCGGCGCGACGATCAAGTCGGCCAGGCTCACCTCGTCGCCGGCAAAAAACGGCTTGCTATCGAGGAGCCGCGATAGCTCGCCGAATACGGTGCGCGCCTGCGGCATGGCTTGCGCCACCGCCGCCTCGTCGGCGGGCTGGCCCATCAGCCGCGGCTTGATGATGCGTTGGAAGCCGATGACGTTGACGACGCCCTGGAAAAGATACCAGTCGCAGATGTTCATCACCTGATCCATCCGCCCGGCGGCGCGCGGCTCGGAAGGCGTCAGCGCCGGCTGCGGAAGAGCCCTGTCGAGATAGCGCAGGATGGCCTGCGTTTCGTAGAGCGAATAGCCGTCGTGCTCGAGTACTGGCACACGGCCGAACGGATGCCGGGAAATATGCGGTTCGCTTTTGCTGGTGCCCGGCGCGACCGGCGCCAGACGATAGGGCGCGCCCTTCTCCTCCAGCGTCGCAAATGCCGCGCGGCCATAAGGACTGCCCGGAACGCTGTGAACGATAAACTCAGACATCGTGAACTCCTGCTTTGAACGGGCTTTCAGGTTTGCGCGCGCGTCAGAATAAGTTCGGCTTACTCATCGCGACTCTCCAGGTTATTCTTCAGGTCGCTCAGCGCCTGAAGGCGATGGCTTTCGAATTTCCCGATCCAGCGTTCGCCGATCTCGTGGATCGGCACCGGGTTGAGGTAGTGCAGCTTCTCCCTGCCCCGCCGCACCGTGGCGACGAGATTGGCAGCCTCCAGAATGGCCAGATGCTTGCTGACCGCCTGCCGCGTCATATCGAGACGGGCGCACAGCTCGTTCAAGGTCTGGCCGTTGTCGGCACGTAAACGGTCGAGAAGTTCCCGCCTGCTGGCGTCGGCCAAAGCTTTGAACACCGCATCCATGGACGACATATGCAACCATTTGGTTGCCTGTCAAGCCGAATTTTTGCGCGGAATTTCTTCCGTGCCCGCTACTGATTGATGCAACTGCCGATATAGGCGTTGCGGTCGCCGGCGGCCTGGCCGTAGACGCCGGCCTGATGCGCGCAGCGCGCGGCGCGGTCCTGCGAGGTCTCGGCGCCGTTCGGCCCTGCCCCCGAAACCGACGGCAGGTTCGGCAGCGTCCGGCCGGTTTGCGGCACGTAAAGCGGCGGTGGCACGCCGGCGTGCGGTTGCGGCACGGACGCCGGCGGCGGGATCACCACGTGCTCGGTCGAGCCGCGCGGCGATTTGTATTTCGGCGGCAGCCACGGCTCCGGCCGCATAATGTTGTAGCGGTCGTCATCGGATTGGGCGCGCACCGGCGCCGCCGACACCAGCGCGGTCAGCGCCATCAAAGCCATGAGGAAAAACCGGCGCGCCATGGTCATCAGATAAGAACCCCGCGCCGGCGCCGCTACTCCTCCTCCGGCGCGTCGACGATAGGGTCGTAGCGCTTGGCGTCGAAGCCGAGCAGGTTCCAGGACTGCTCCATGTGCGGCGGCAGCGGCGCGCTGATGTCGATTACGCCGCCGCGCGGATGCGGCACGACGATGCGGCGCGCCAGCAGATGCAGCTTGTTCTGGATGCCGCCCGGCAGCTCCCAGTTCTCGATGTTGAAATACTTCGGATCGCCGACGATCGGGTTGCCGACGTGCGCCATATGCGCGCGCAATTGATGGGTGCGGCCGGTGACCGGCTTGAGCGAGATCCAGGCCAATTTCTGCGCCGCCGTTTCCACCACGGCGTAATAGGTCACCGCGTGGACCGCGTCCTTCTCGCCATGCTTGGCGATGCGCATGTAGCTGTCCTCCTCGACCTCCTGCTTGGCGAGGAAGGTCGAGATGCGGCCCTGTTGCGGCTTCGGCACGCCCGCCACCAGCGCCCAATAGATCTTGCGCGCCGCCCGCGTGCGAAAGGTCTTGGCGAGCGCCGACGCCGCGAAGCGCGTTTTCGCCACCAGCAGGCAGCCGGCGGTGTCTTTGTCGAGGCGGTGTACCAGGCGCGGACGCTGCGCGTCGGGATGAGAACCGCGCAAGGCGCCGAGCATGCCATCGAGATGGCGCGTGGTGCCGGAGCCGCCCTGCACGGCAAGTCCCATCGGCTTGTTGAGCACCAGCACGTCGTCGTCTTCGTAGAGCGTGATCGATTTGATGTAGAAGCGGTCCTTCTGCGCCGCGGGCGCGTCGTCGCGCGGCTTGGGCGCGTCGAGCTTGAGCGGCGGAATGCGCACGGATTGGCCGGCTTCGAGCCGCGATTTCGGCTCGGTGCGTTTGCCGTTCACCCTCACCTCGCCTTTGCGGATGATGCGCTGGATATGGCTGAACGACAGGCCGGGAAACCGCCCCTCGAAGAAGCGGTCGACGCGCATGCCGTTCTCGTCCGCGGTGACGGCGACGGTCTGCACGCCGGCGGCAAACTGCGGCGGAATTGGCGCAACAACCGGCGGCGGCGCGGGCGCGGCCACAATGGCTTGCTCGCGCGGAGGACGCGCCGGAAAGGCGCGGCCGCGGCCGCCTTCCCGTTTCGGCGAGTGCTTCACGCGCAGATCGGATTGGCGGGGATTCGAGCGCTCTTTCTTTCGCTCTTTGATCCGCTCGTCGCGATCGCGGCCAAGACCGCGACCTTACCGCGGCCGCGCGGGCCTGCCTGTTGCCGGCCGCCGCCCGGCTGGCGCGGTCCCTGTCTGCCGCGGCTCATGAATTGCCTCGCTCTTTCCTCAGCTTCGCCCAATAGTCCAGCCGCTTGCGGATCTCGCGCTCGAAGCCGCGCTCGGGCGGGTTATAGAACTGCTGGCGCGGCAAGGCGTCGGGGAAATAGTTCTGACCGGAGAACGCCTCTTCCTGGTCGTGATCGTAGGCATAGCCGCGGCCGTAGCCTTCCGACTGCATCAACTTGGTCGGGGCGTTGAGGATGTGCTTGGGCGGCAGCAGGGAGCCGCCCTGTTTGGCGGCGCGCATGGCAGCGCCGAAGGCAGCATAAGACGCATTCGATTTCGGCGCGGTCGCCATATAAACCACCGCTTCCGCGATCGCCAGCTCGCCTTCCGGCGAGCCCAGGAAGTCGTAGGCGTCCTTGGCGGCGTTGGCGATCACCAATGCCTGCGGGTCGGCGAGGCCGATGTCCTCGACCGCCATGCGCACGACGCGGCGCGCGATATAGAGCGGCGGCTCGCCGGCATCGAGCATGCGGCAGAGATAATAGAGCGCGGCGTCGGGATCGGAGCCACGCACCGACTTATGCAGCGCGGAGATGAGATTGTAGTGGCCGTCCTGGGCCTTGTCGTAGATTGGGGCGCGGCGTTGCACGATCTCCTGCAGCTTGGCCGAGTCGAATGTTTCGTCCTTGCGCGCGGCGCGCCAGACCTCTTCCGTCAAGGTGAGCGCGGCGCGGCCGTCGCCGTCGGCCATGCCGATGAGTGCGGTGCGGGCCTCCTCATCGAGCGGCAGTTTGCGGCCCTCAATCAGCTCGGCGCGCAGGAGCAATTTCTCGATCGCTTGCGTATCGAGCGATTTGAACACCAGCACGCGTGCGCGCGACAACAGCGGCGCGTTCAATTCGAATGACGGATTCTCGGTGGTGGCGCCGACCAGCACGATGGTGCCGTCCTCCATAACGGGGAGGAAACTATCCTGCTGGGCGCGGTTGAAGCGGTGGATCTCGTCGACGAACAGCAGCGTGCCCTGCCCGCTTTCGCGTCTGGCCCGCGCGGCCTCGAACACCTTCTTGAGATCGGCGACGCCGGTGAAGATCGCGGAAATCTGCTCGAAATGCAGGTCGGTTTCCTGCGCCAAGAGCCGCGCCACCGTGGTCTTGCCGGTGCCGGGCGGTCCCCAGAACACCAGACTGCCGAGCGAGCGGGTCGCCAGCATGCGGGTAAGCGCGCCGTCAGAGCCGAGCAGATGGTCTTGGCCGACAACCTCGTCGAGCTTGCCCGGCCGCAAACGGTCGGCCAACGGGCGCGGCGCATCCTTGTCGAGGCCAGCAGCCGCGAACAGCGTCGGTCCCGCCTTAGCGCGCGTGGTCATCAACGTGCCCTTCCGCCGTCATGCCCGGCGTTATGCCGGGCATCCACGCCTTTCGAGACGTTAGCAAAGCAAGGCGTGGATGGCCGGGACATAGGCGAGCGAAGCGACGCCGTTCTTCGAACGGCTATGCCCGGCCATGACGCAAGTAAAATGGCGCGCTTCGTCATCCGTTGAAGACCGCGGAAATCTGCTGTCCACCGCGCCGGATGACGATCTGCCAGGAACGGCTCGGCGTACTGGTGGCGCGCTCGAGATCGTGCGTCTTGGCGATATGTTCGCCGTTCACCGACACGATGATGTCGCCGCGCCGGAAGCCGAGATTGCTGGCATAGGAGCCGTTGTCGACGTCCACGACGACGACGCCGTCGTCGGCGTTCTGCAATTGCAGCTCGTCGGCAAGCGCCGGCGACAGATTGGCGACCTTGGCGCCGGAGAACGGCGAGCGCGAGCGGATGGTGATTTCGTCGCGCGGCGTCGCCGGCGCGGTTTGCAGCGCCACTTTCACGCTCAGCTCGTGGCCGCCCCGCAGCAGGCCGAGCGTCGCCGTGCCGCCGAGTGGCTTGGTGGCGAAGCGATAGTCGAAGGCGTTGACGTCGTCGACCGGCTGGGCATCGACCGACACGATGACGTCGCCGGCCTTGAGGCCGGCGTGCTCGGCCGGGCCGCCGCGCGCGACGCTGGCGACGAGTGCGCCGGCCGGGCGCTTGAGGCTCATGCTGTCGGCGATGTCGGCGGTCACCTGCTGCAGCTTGGCGCCGAGCCACGGCCGCATCACCGCGCTGCTGCCGCCCTTGGCGGAGGCCACCACCACCCGCACCATGTTGGCGGGGATGGCGAAGCCGATGCCCTGCGAGCCGCCCGAGCGCGAGAAGATGGCGGTGTTGATGCCGACCAGCCGGCCGGTGAGATCGACCAGCGCGCCGCCGGAATTGCCCGGATTGATGGCGGCGTCTGTTTGGATGAAGAACTGGTAGTCGGTGATGCCGACCTGGGTGCGCGCCAGCGCCGAGACGATGCCGTGCGTCACGGTCTGCCCGACGCCGAAGGGATCGCCGATGGCGAGCACCACGTCGCCTACTTCGAGCGCGTCGGAATTGGCGAATTCCAGTACCGGAAAGCGCTCATGCGCGTCCTTGATGCGCAGCACCGCGAGATCGCTGCGCTTGTCCTTGAGCACGATCTCGGCCTCGAACTCGCGCTTGTCGGCGAGCGCCACCTTGACCTCGTCGGCGCCCTCGATCACGTGCACGTTGGTGACGATGAGGCCGCTCGGATCGACGATCACGCCGGAGCCGAGCGAGCGCTGGATCTGTCGGCCGCCATTGTCGCCCGGCACGCCGAAGAAGCGGCGGAAGATCGGGTCGTCGAACAGCGGGTTGCGGTTCTGGATGACCTTGGCGGCATAGACATTGACCACCGCCGGCGCCACCCGCTGCACCACCGGCGCATAGGACAGCCGCAGTTCAGCGGCGGTCGGCACCCGGCGCTCTTGGGCGCAAGCGTTTTGGGCGGAAGCGACGGCGATGCCGGCCAAGGCGATGGCGGCAAGCAAGGCGACAGTCAGGGGTCGTTTCAGGCGCATGGTGGCGATTCCCGGCGAGACGCCGAGATATAGGCCTCCGCCGGGGCTAAATGAAGGCCGGTAAGCCGCCCTTCCCGCGTCATGGCTGGGCTTGTCCCGGCCATCCCGCTCAGGCGGGCACGACCTTTGCCATCCCAAGCGAGATCACCGGGTCACGCCGCTCCGCGGCGGCCCGGTGATGACAAGCCTATTACTCCTTCGCCGGCACCGTGCGCAGATAGGCGATGATGTCGGCAAGGTCCCCATCGGTCATGTGGGCGTAATAGTGAAAGCCCATCGGCGGCTTGAGGTGATTGCCGTCCTTGTCGACGCCGGTCGTGATCGCGGTCTTGATCTGGGCGTCGGTCCAGCCGCCGATGCCCTTGGTCTTGCTCGAGGTGATGTTGCGTGACACCGACACGCCCCACGGTCCGGGGAATTCGAAGCCGCCGGCGCCGAGTCTGGTCTTGAATTGGCGCACGCCCTTCTCCATCGGGGTGTGGCATTCCATGCAATGGCCGATGGTGGCGAGGTAGAAGCCGTGCTTCTGCCGGTCGCTGAACATTGCCTCGGTGTATCGCTTCTCGCCGCCAGGAAAGACGTTCTCCACCTGCGGCATCTTGTAGATCGGGTCGGCCACTTTGTTCTTGATCGGTTTGATCGTGCGCAGATAGGCGACGACCGCGTTCAGGTCGCGCTCGGTCATGATGTGGTAGAAGCCGGTCGGCATCACCATCGCGATGTGCACGCCATTCGGCCGTATGCCGGTGCGCAGCAGCTTCTTGATGTCGGCGTCGCTCCATTTGCCGATGCCGGTTTCCTTGTCCTGGGTGATGTTGGGCGCGGTCACCTTGAACGGCGGCTCGTCCCACGACAGCCCGCCGGAAAACGCCTTGTCCATGATGTCGCCGGTCGGGCCCTTCGGCGTGTGGCAATTGCCGCAGGTTAGGATCGAGTTGACCAGATAGTCGCCACGTTTGACCAGCGCCGATTGCGCGTTGGCAACGCCGAGCGTGGCGGCGAGAGCGGCAAGGATCGTCGCAACAAAGCGGACCATGATGTTCCCCCTAATTTTGTTGGCGGCAGTATACATAGCCCGCTACTACCCGCTAGCGCCGGACAATAAAAAAAGGCGGCCCTGCGGCCGCCTTTGTGGATTGGGTAAATTTTGATGCGGATCAGGCCGCCGCGGTCGCCTCTTCGTCGACCTTCTTGGCCTGCACCGGGCCGGAATCCTTGCCCTTGGCCTCGAGGTCGCGGTCGACGAATTCGATCACCGCCTGCGCCGCGCTGTCGCCGTAGCGGAAGCCGGCCTTGAGCACGCGGGTATAGCCGCCCTTGCGGTCCTTGTAGCGCGGGCCGATCACCTCGAACAATTTCTTGACCATGGCGACGTCGCGCAGCTCCGAGATCGCCTGGCGGCGGGCGGCGAGCCCGCCCTTCTTGCCGAGCGTGACCAGCTTCTCCACGATCGGGCGAAGTTCCTTCGCCTTCGGCAGCGTGGTGACGACCTGCTCGTGCTTGATCAGCGCGGCGGCCATGTTGGCGAACATGGCGGTGCGATGCGCAGAATGCCTGCCGAGCTTGCGGTGAACTTTTCCGTGACGCATCGCTAAACTCTCCTAGCCTCTTATGACGCAGCCGCGGGGCGGCCTAGTAATGATCCTCGAAGCGCTTGGCCAGCTCTTCGATATTCTCCGGCGGCCAGCCCGGCACTTCCATGCCGAGATGCAGGCCCATCTGTGCCAGCACTTCCTTGATCTCGTTGAGCGACTTGCGGCCGAAATTCGGCGTGCGCAGCATCTCGGCTTCGGTCTTCTGCACCAGGTCGCCGATGTAGACGATGTTGTCGTTCTTGAGACAGTTGGCGGAGCGCACCGACAGCTCGAGCTCGTCCACCTTCTTGAGGAAGGCCGGGTTGAAGGCAAGATCGGGAATGCTCTCGGCGGCCTGCTCTTTGCGCGGCTCTTCGAAATTCACGAATACGTTGAGCTGGTCCTGCAGGATGCGCGCCGCGTAAGCGAGCGAATCCTCAGGCGTCACCGCGCCGTTGGTCTCGATGGTCATGGTGAGCTTGTCGTAGTCGAGGATCTGGCCTTCGCGGGTGTTCTCGACCTTGTAGGAGACCTTGCGCACCGGCGAATACAGGCTGTCGACCGGGATCAGGCCGATCGGCGCGTCCTCGGGACGGTTGCGCTCGGCCGGCACGTAGCCCTTGCCGGTGTTGACGGTGAACTCCATGCGGATCTCGGCGCCTTCGTCGAGCGTGCACAGCACGAGGTCGGGATTGAGCACCACGACGTCGCCGACGGTCTGAATATCGCCGGCGGTCACGGTGCCGGGGCCTTGCTTCTTCACCACCATGCGCTTGGGGCCCTCGCCCTGCATCTTGATGGCGATGTCCTTGATGTTGAGCACAATGTCGGTGACGTCCTCGCGCACGCCGGCGATCGAGGAGAACTCGTGCAGTACGCCGTCGATATGCACTGACTGCACCGCGGAACCCTGCAGCGAGGACAGCAGAATACGGCGCAGCGCATTGCCCAGCGTCACGCCGAAGCCGCGTTCGAGCGGCTCGGCGACGACGGTGGCGACCCGCGCGGCGTCGTTGCCGGCAGTCACCTGCAGCTTGTTCGGCCTGATCAATTCCTGCCAATTTTTTTGGATCACGTCTTCACCTATTGAGCGGCGCAAGGCTCTCCCCGCGCATCCCACCCGCCGTGTGGGGAAAAGTTCGGCGGCAGCGGACGCGGCGCGTCCGCCCGAAATCAAAAAATCAGACGCGACGACGCTTACGCGGCCGGCAACCATTGTGCGGGATCGTGGTCACGTCACGGATCGACGTAATTGTGAAGCCCTGCGCCTGCAAAGCACGCAGCGCCGATTCACGGCCCGAACCCGGGCCCGACACCTCGACTTCGAGGGTCTTCATGCCGTGTTCCTGCGCCTTCTTGGCGGCGTCCTCGGCAGCGACCTGCGCGGCATAGGGCGTCGATTTGCGCGAGCCCTTGAACCCCATGGTCCCCGACGACGACCAGGCAATGGTGTTGCCCTGCGCGTCGGTGATGGTGATCATGGTGTTGTTGAACGACGCGGCGACGTGCGCGACGCCCGACGCGATGTTCTTGCGTTCGCGCCTGCGGACGCGGGTGGCTTCCTTACCCATTCTCGATCCTTTCGCGGCCCGCCGCCGTCAGGCGCGGGCAATTCCTGTCGTTATTACGTCGCTGTCTTCTTCTTGCCGGCGATGGTCTTGGCCGGGCCCTTGCGGGTGCGCGCATTGGTATGGGTGCGCTGGCCGCGCACCGGCAGGCCCTTGCGGTGGCGCAGGCCCCGGTAACAGCCGAGATCCATCAGCCGCTTGATATTCATCGACACTTCGCGGCGCAGATCGCCTTCGACCATGTAGTCGCGGTCGATCATTTCGCGAATCTGCAGCACTTCGGCGTCGGTCAATTGCGACACCCGCCGCTCTTGCGGCAGGTTAACCTTCTCCATGATTTCATGGGCGATTTTGGGCCCGACGCCATGGATATATTGAAGCGCGATCACAACGCGCTTGTTGGTGGGCAGATTAACGCCCGCGATACGAGCCACGGATGGTCTCTCCTGTTAACGTCCGGCCGCGCGCACCGCGCCGAATCTTTGTGTCCCTGGAAGGGGATAGCCCAAAGCGTAACACGACGCCCGTCCCCCGGATTGTGGGGCCCGGCATCGCGTCAAACTCCTGAATACGCAGCTTATTAGGGGATTCATCGCGCCTTCGTCAACCTCCGCCTGCTACCCGCCTTGCGCTGTCCAGCCTTGTTTTTGGCGCGGGCCGCACCGCTCGCCTTTCGCTTGGCTTTACGGGCCCTGGAGCCTGCCGGGCGGGCCCGGCGGACGGCGGTCCGCTTAGCCCGCTTTTTGGCGGGTTTGGCTTTACCGGCGGCGGGCTTGGTCTTGCGGCGGACCGGCTTGCCCTTGCGGGCGGCGCCAGGGCTCAGGATGCGGTCGATGGCGGCGGTGACGTCATCGATGGCCGCCATGCCGTCCACGGTCTTGAGCTGACCCAAGCCGGCGTAATGGTCGGCGAGCGGCGCGGTCTGCGCCCGGTAGGCCGCCAGACGGCCCTTGAGCACTTCCGGATTGTCGTCGGCGCGCAGTTTCTCGCCGCGGGCGGTCATTTCGGCCACCCGGGTTTCGATGCGCTTGAGCAGGATGCCCTCGTCCACCTTGAGCTCGATCACGCCGTCGAGCTTGAGCCCGCGTTCGGTCAACAGGCGATCGAGCGCCTGCGCCTGCGGCACGGTGCGCGGGAAGCCGTCGAGCACGAAACCGCGCCGGCAGTCCTTCTGGTCGATGCGGTCGGCGATGATCGCCACCACCACTTCATCAGGCACCAGCTGACCGGCGTCCATGATGCTCTTGGCGCGCAGGCCGACAGGCGTACCGGCCGCTACCGCGGCGCGCAGCATGTCGCCGGTGGAAAGCTGGACGATGCCGTGCTTCTGGACCAGCCGCTGCGCTTGCGTGCCCTTCCCCGCCCCCGGCGGGCCGAGCAAGATCAGTCTCATCGATTGCGCCCCCGCAATTTCGAACGTTTGATCAGGCCTTCATATTGGTGCGCCAGCAGGTAGCCCTGGATCTGCGCGACCGTATCCATGGTGACGCTGACCACGATCAGAAGCGAGGTGCCGCCGAAATAGAACGGGACCGCGGCGTAGGAGATCAGGATTTCCGGGATCAGACAGACGATGGCGAGGTAAAGCGCGCCGATCACGGTGATGCGTGAGAGCACGTAGTCGATATATTCCGCCGTGCGTTCGCCCGGCCTTATGCCGGGTATGAAGCCGCCGTGCTTTTTCAGGTTATCCGCGGTCTCGGTCGGATTGAACACGATCGCCGTGTAGAAGAACGCGAAGAACACGATCAGCGCGATATAGAGCAGCAGGAACAGCGGCCGGCCGTGGCCGAGCAGCGTGGTGACGGTGGTGAGCCAGCTAGGTCCCGAGCCGGCGTTGAAATTGGCGACGGTCGTCGGCAACAGCAGCAGCGACGAGGCGAAGATCGGCGGGATCACGCCCGAGGTGTTGAGCTTGAGCGGCAGATGCGAGGACTGGCCCTCGAACATACGGTTGCCGACCTGCCGTTTGGGATACTGGATCAGCAAGCGGCGCTGCGCGCGCTCCATGAACACGATGAAGGCGATGACCGCGACCGCCATCACGATGACGGCGAGGATCAGGCCGGTGGACAAGGCACCCTGCCGCCCGAGTTCCAGGGTGCCGGCGACCGCCGACGGCAATTGCGCCACGATGCCGGCCAGAATGATCAGCGAGATGCCATTGCCGATGCCACGCGAAGTGATCTGCTCACCCAGCCACATCAGGAACATAGTGCCGCCGGTGAGCGTGATCACGGTGGAGATGCGGAAGAAAAAGCCGGGATCGGCGACCACGCTGCCGGCGCCTTCCAGGCCGATCGAAATGCCGTAGGCCTGGAATGCAGCCAGTATCACGGTGAGATACCGGGTGTACTGGTTCATGATCTTGCGGCCCGACTCGCCTTCCTTCTTGAGCGCTTCGAGCGTCGGCGAGACCGTCGTCATCAGCTGAATGATGATCGAGGCCGAAATGTAGGGCATGATGTTGAGCGCGAAAATCGCCATCCGGTGGATGCCACCGCCGGAGAACATGTTGAACATGCCGAGAATGCCGCCGGCCTGGGTGTTGAAAATCTGCTCCCAGGCGGTCGGATCGATCCCGGGCAGCGGAATATAGG
The DNA here is from genome assembly GCA_963786025.1 of uncultured Alphaproteobacteria bacterium. Lineage (GTDB taxonomy): Bacteria > Pseudomonadota > Alphaproteobacteria > Rhizobiales > Xanthobacteraceae > Pseudolabrys. Next base: position 472 of record CAWAXK010000007.1, on the reverse strand, counting down.
TGCCCAGGCGATAAACCAGCAGCGCGCCGACCGTGAAATAGATGCGCTTCTTGAGCTCTTCGGCCTTGGCGAGCGCCGAGAAGTTGAGATTGGCCGCCAGTTGTTCCGCTGCCGAAACCATCAGTCGCTCCTGCCGCCGCGCCCCATCCGTTTAACCCCGCCGAGGCGGGCCGTTTTCAGAAAGCTCTAGATAGGCACTGCATCGCAAACTTTCAGCGGGCGGCGAACGGGCCGTCCGCGCGGCCTAAATCACTCGGCCGGCTTTTGCTCGCCTGCGGCCGCTTCCGGCTTAGTTTCTTTGGCCTTGCCGCCCTTCGGCTTATCGCCGCCTTTGGCCGCTTCTGCCGCCTTGCGCTTATTCTTGCCCTTCGGCTCGTCGTCCGCTTCCTTCGCCGGAGCGAGGATTTTCACGCTGCCGCCAGCCTTCTCGACCGCCGCGACAGCCGCCTTCGAGGCGCCGTGGACCTGGAAC
>CAWAXK010000006.1:0-107857 GCA_963786025.1 uncultured Alphaproteobacteria bacterium | reverse complement strand
CTTTACGCCTGTATTTTTATCCCCATCAGGTTGGCCAGCAGATTGCGCTGCATTTGCGAAGTCCCGGCAGCGATTGTTGCGCTGCGGGAATCGCGGAAATGGCGCTGCATGCCAAATTCCATGCTGTAACCATAGGCGCCGAGGATCTGCATGCCGAGGTTTGCAACCTCGACATAAGTTTCCGACGAAAAAAGCTTGGCCATGGTGATGTCGCGCAGCGCGTCTTCGCCGGCCGACACTTTCCAGGCCGCCTGCCACATTAGCGCGCGCGCGGCTTCGACCTTTGTCTGCATGTCGGCCAACATATGGGCGATGGCTTGATTGGCGCCGATCGGACGGCCGAACTGCTTGCGTTCCTTGGCAAATTGAATTGCCATATCGACGACGGCGCGCGCCGCACCGCAGTTGCCGGCGGCCGACGTGATGCGCTCGACCTGCAAGCCGGCAAGCACGCAAGCCCACCCTTTGTTTTCGCCGCCGATCAGACGGTCGGAGTCAACCCACACGTCCCGGAAATTGAGTTCGTAGGTTCCGGTGCAGCGGCGGCCGAGCATGTCGAGTTTGCGGCATTCGAGCCCTTCGGCATCGTTGTCGATCAGAAACAGCGACATGCCGTGGCGGTAATTCGCCTTCGGGTCGGTCTTCAAATAGACGTTCAGCAGCGCGTTGCGCGCGCCGGCGCCGGTCGCCCACAATTTCTGGCCATTGACGGTCCAGCGTGCGCCATTGCGCACGGCGGTCGTGCGCATAGCGGCAATGTCGGAGCCGGCATCGGGTTCGGAAATGGAAATCGCCATGCGGATGTCGCCAGCGAGCAGTTTCGGAATCCAGCGCTCGGCCTGCTCCGGCGTGCCTTTGTGCACGATGTTCAAGCCGCAAAAAATGCCGCCGGCAAAAGCCATGAAAAAATCGGCGCTGGTATAAGCAATTTCCTCGGCGACAATGGCCATGTCGATCACCGAGCCGTCCAGGCCGCCGGCGCTTTCCGGGAACGGCAAACCGAGCAGCCCGGCTCCGACCCAGGCATCGTAAAGTTCGTAAGGATAAGCTTGTTCGCGGTCGAGCCGCGCGACGTAATCCGGCGGCGCATGCCGGTCCATCAGCTTGCGCACGCTGTCCCGCAAAAGCCTTTGCTCTTCGCTGAAACTGAAATCCATAATTCCAACCTGAAGCGGGATCTCTGATTTCTACTGCGGCGGTGAATCGGCAACCAGGAGTGCGTCGAGTGCCAATGCGCCCTGCCCTTCGGTATAGATGGCGAGCGGATTGACGTCGATTTCTGACAGTGACGGCGTCGCGTGCATCAAAGCGCCGACCCGCATCAGCGTATCGATCAACGCCGGTACGTCGCGCGGGGCGCTGCGGCGGTAACCGCGTAGCAAGCGCGCGCCTCGCAATTGATCGAGTTCGGCGGCGATACGCGTCGCATCGGCGTCGGCTGGCATCAGACGGACATCGCCGAGCGCTTCCGCCCAGATCCCGCCGAGACCGACCATCAGAACATCGCCCCAGGCGGGATCGCGGCGCGCGCCGGCAATCAGTTCAAGACCGCCGGCCGGCGCCATGGCTTCGACCAAGATGCCGTCGAGCGTCAGTTTGGGCAACGCTTTAGCGATTGACGCGTTCATGGCATTCCAGGCCGCGCGCAACGCGGCTTCCTCGGCAATGCCGACAGCAACGCCGCCGACATCGCTCTTGTGCATCAGGGTAGCGGCCTGCGCCTTCAGGACCAGCGGATAGCCTATGGTGGTTGCGATCCGCACCGCGTCGTCGATCGTACGCGCCAATTCGCCGCGCGGCACCGCGATGCCGGCGGCGCCGAAAATCGCCTTGGCGCGATATTCAACCATCGGCCCGGCCGGCATGGCGACGGGCGCCGCTACGGTGACGTTGGCGCGCGTCTGGCCGGCCGCAAGCGTGCGGCCATAGCGCAGCATATGCGCCATCGCGCGCATGGCGCGGTCGGGCGAGCGAAAGAACGGCACGCCGCTCTCTCTGATTTCGGTAAGACATTCGGGCGATAGCGGCGCGCCATCGCCGAGGAAAGCCAGAGCCACCGGCCTTCGCGCGGCGCTCATAACCGGCCCGAGCGATTCCCACTTCTTCATTTGCTGGGCCGGCGAGCCGCCCATGGCCGCCACCAGCACCGCGGCGATCTGCGGGTCGTCGAGCAAGGCCGCCACCGAGTCGCCGAACAGGCTGGGCTTTTGCATGCCCTGCGCGGTGATATCGAGCGGATTGTCGACGGTCGCGAAGTCCGGAAGCACATGTTTCAGCTTCGCGACAGTCGCCTCCGCCAACACCGGCAGCGGCAGGCCAATGCCTTCGCAAAAGTCGAGCGAAAAACCGCGCAGCGCACCGGAATTGCTCATGATCGCTGCACCGCCTGCGGGCGGCTTCGGATAGCGCGCCAAGAACGCGCTGGTATCGAATAACTCATCCAGACTTTCGACCAGCACCACACCTTCACGCTCGACGAACGTCCGCATCACGGCGTAGTCGCCCGCGAGCGCGCCGGTATGCGACTTGGCGGCTTCGCGCGAACGGGTGCTGCGGCCCGGATGCATCAGGACAATCGGCTTGTTGCGTTGGCGCGCCTGCGCGGCCAGTTCGAGAAACCGCTTCGGCTGCCTGATCTGTTCGACAAACACGGAAAACAGCCGGACACTGTCATCGTCGAGCAGACCTGCGATGATATCTTCGGCCGCCAGTATTGCTTCATTTCCGGTCGAAAACGTGTAGGCGACCGGGACGTTGCGCGCGGCCAGCGCCATGCGGATATTGCCGGCCATCGCGCCGCTCTGCGCTATGGCGCAGACGCCGGGGCCGGACGGCTTTGCCGGCTGCACCGGCTCGAAGGTCAGCGGCACCTGATCGACGAAGTTGATCGCGCCGAGGCAATTGGGGCCGAGCAGCGCAATGCCAGCCTCGCGCGCAATCGCCGCAATTTCGTTCTGGACGCGTTCGCCGTCGGCGCCCAATTCGCCAAAGCCCGAGGCAAAAACGACAACGCCGCCGACGCTGCGCCGGGCACAAGCGGCAATCGCCTCCTTGACCGCCGGCACCGGGATCACCAGCACGACGGCATCGACCCCCTGCGGCAAATCGTCGATGGTGGGGACGCAAAGACGGCCCTTAATCTCGCCGCGGGTCCGGCTGACGAGATGCAGATCGCCGGCAAAGCCGAAACGTTCAACATTGTCCAAGACATTGCCGCCGAGCGAGAACGGCTCCGGCGATGCACCGACAATCGCGAGCGAACGCGGGCGCAGCAGCCGTTCAAAGCCGTTACGCACCGGCACGCCGGCGGCCGCACTCCTCTGGGCAGGCCTATCAGCCACGACGGTCATAATTCTCCAGTCCCGGGCGATAGCTTTTGTCGTCGAGGAACTGCGACATACCCTTGCGGTCACCCTTCTCGGGATCGCGGAACTTGGTCTGATCGGATTTGGCCATCAGCAATTCGAGCGAGGACTCCCATGACATATGACGGACATGGTGATAGGCCGTCTTGGCCGCGCGCATCACGAAGGGGTTCTTTTCCATCAATTTCTTAGCGAGCGCGCGCGTTCGGTCCTTCAACTCCGCTTTCGGCACCGCGAAATTGACCAAGCCGATTTCGGCAGCGCGCTTGCCGTCGAAATTGTCACCGGTCATGATGTAATACATGGCGTTGCGCTGCGCCAAAGCCATCGCCACCGATTTGGTGACGATGCCAGCTGGTATAATGCCCCAATTGATTTCAGACAGGCCGAAGGTCGCTTCCTCGTCGGCCAATGCCAGATCGCAACCAAGCAGCACCTGGAACGCTCCGCCGAAACACCAGCCATTGACCATCGCGATGGTCGGCTTCGGGTAAAACATCAGACGCCGCCATTGCCAGTCGGCATTGGCACGGTAAAGCCGCTCGCGCTCCGCCGGCGGGCCGGCATCAACGTCCCGGAAATATTCTTTCAGGTCCTGCCCGGACGAGAAGGCGTCGCCGGCGCCGGTGATCACCACCACCTGGGCGCGGTCGTCGGCCTCCAGCGCGTCGAGCGCCGCGACCATTTCATAAACGATACCGGGATTGATCGCGTTGCGCTTGTTCGGGCGGTTCAAGGTGACCCAGGCAATACCGTCCTCGATATCGATCAGAACATTTTTATGCGCCGGCGCGCTCTCGGCTGCGCCGCCTGTGGTGACCGTCATTTTAATATTGACCTCGGGTGGTAATCGGGTTTCGATGATTAAATCAGGCTCCCTTATATTGTCAATTAGGATTACCGCCCGTGACCGCCCGCCCGCGCACAATGTATCTGCTGAACCAGGCCAGCCTGGCGGTACGCTCGCACCTCGAAGCGGCGCTGCGCGACCTGCAAATGACCGGCATTCAGTATACGATCCTCGCCACCATCAAAGATCACGAGGGTATTTCCTCGGCCGAACTGTCGCGCCGGTTTTTTGTGACCGCGCAGACGACCAACGAGATCATCAACGGGCTGGAGCAGCGCGGCCTGATCGTGCGTAAGGAGGACCCGGCCAATAGACGGATTTTGCGCATGAAATTGACGGCGCAAGGCCGCAAGCTGCACCGGCAATGCGACAAAATCGCCGACCGGATCGAGGCCGCAGCCTTCGATTGGGTCGACCGACCCGACTATGACGCTCTGCGTGAAAGCCTACGCTCGCTGTTGCGAGGCTTGCGCGAACGCGCACCCCTCCTAAAAGCGCCCGCACAGGCGATACGGCCGGCCGCCAGCAAAAGGGCCAAACAATACTAACCCGAGGAAACGCCGATGACCGACAAACCCAGCGATGTCCATCCGATCACCGCCAAGTTGCTCGGCAAGGAGCTGTATATTGTCGTGGCGCGGCCAGTCCGCTCACCGGAGATCGAAAAGCGGTTAGCGGACCACATCGCCCACCAGATCGACATGGAACGGCGCGGCATCATGTTCGCGGCCGGCCCGCTTTATGCCCGCGGTTCGGACGTCCCCGAAGCTGGGATGTTCATACTACGCGCCAACTCCTTTGAAGAAGCCGAGGTGTTGGCCAATGAAGATCCTCTGCATATAGCGGGCCTGCGCACCTTCACTCTGCAAAAATGGCGGGTGAATGAAGGCAGCCTCAAAATTACGATCAACTTCTCCGACCAGAGCATGAAGCTCGAATAGCGGACTTCGTGGCTTGTTACGAATTGTAGGAGAACTCGTAACAACGTGCTACCGGGGTCAAGCCCCAGATATCACGCGAGAGGCCGCTCCGCATTTTCGGCCTTTTACGGACGGCCGCGATGCCATGGCCGGGGTTCGTAATAGCCGCCCGCCCTTCTGCCATCGATTGCATGTCGGCACAATCAAACAAAGCATAGTGCAGTGCATTCAGCGTCCGCGATTAGCAACGAGCGATCAACGCTAGAAGAAACTCACGATGCGCATCTTCCCAATCCGGATCGCTTGCCGCGTGGCTAGCGGCCTGCTCCTCAATCCGCTACAATCGATACAATGACGCAATAAAGTCTATTTTTCAGTTATGTTTGCAATTCCGAATCGAGCGCCGCAGTGGCTCCTTTTCGATCAGCCGGCGCACATGCGGAATATCGAGAAGATCTTCGAACATCACCTTAGCTCCGAAACGTCGTTCGCACGTGCTCGTTAAGCGACGCAGAAATTCACGGATCTGAGGTATGACTGGTGCAAGCAGAAATGCTGACAGTGCAGCGTTTCGACTTAGGCGGACGGCCTTTGGCGAAGATGCTCCCGCTTGCTTGGAGACCAAGCAAGCGGAGCCATTGATGGGTTCGCAAAAGCGGGGCCGATGCTACCGCTTTGGAATCTTCGCCAGTTCGGCGATTTCCTTCCAGCGCGCGATCTGTGCGACGATTCGGTCCTTGAGCCCGTCTTGTGTGGTGTAATGGGTAATCAGGCCGAGCGCGGCGATGCGCTTGAGCGCCTCAGGCGCGTTGAGCGCGGTCTTCATTTCCTTATTTAGTTTGTCAAGAATCGGCTTGGGCACGCCGCCGGCGGTTCCGAGCGCCAGAAATCCGACCATTTCAAAGCCTGGCACGACGGTTTCGGCCACCGTCGGCACCGCCGGCAGGACCTGCCAGCGCTCCGGGCTGGAGATCGCGAGGCCGCGGAGTTTGCCGGCTTCGATATTACCACGAATAGCTGTGCCGGGCGCGACCACGACATCGACGGAGTGGCTCAATAGACCGGCCACCGCGGCCGAGTCGCCGCGGAACGGGACGTGCAAGAATTTGGTCTTGATCGCATTCGCGAACAATTCTCCGCATAGGTGCTGGCCAGTGCCAACGCCCGCGGTGCCGACAGTGATGGTACCGGGCTTGGCGCGCGCCGCGTCGGCCAGATCCTTCAGTGTCTTGTAGGGGGAATCGGCGTTGACGACAAAGACGTAAGGGACGTCAGCGACATTCGAAATGAATGCGAAGTCCTTGATCGGGTCGAACGGCAGCGACTTGTATATCGCCGGTGAGATAACATGCGCGGTGGTCAGGAGAACCAGAGTATACCCGTCGGCCGCCGAAGTGGCGGCTTGCTCGGCAGCAAAATTGCCGCCGGCACCGGGGCGCGACTCGACGATCACGGGTTGGTGCATCTGGTTGGACAATTCCTTGCCGATGATGCGAGAAACAGCGTCGGCGGTGCCGCCCGGTGCGTAGCCCTGCAGAATCTTGATTGTCCTGGTCGGGTAGTCTTCGGCACTCGCATGCTGCGGCACCGCAAACAGGCTAAAAAGGCAGGCCGCCACAGCGGCCCTGCAGATTAAATTATGCATTGTTTCCTCCTCGTTTCCCGGCATTGGTACCGGATTGCGCCTGACTTTCTTCTTGGCGTAGCTTTTTTATGCCCACAGAAGATATTGGCCTTCTGCTAAGCACGGTATTAATCGCTGCTATTCATCCGTCATCATGTTCAGCACGACGGCTTCGGTGTCGGACACGATACATCCTGTTTTAGTCCTGGCGCCGATATTGTCCTAAGCCAGGCTTGAAAGATCTTTCGTCCAGGAATTGCTGCATTCCTTGTTTGCGACCCTGCTCAGGATCGGTCGAATATGCCTCCTGTGCCTTGGCGTAGAGATAATCCTCTGCAACATCCCAAGTCATTTCCTTGACGCGCCTATAGGTCAGCTTCATCGTCGAAAGAATGTGGGGATTCTTCTCCATTAGCTTTCGCGCCACCTGCGCGGTGCGTTCACGCAGCTGGGCAAGCGGAACGGCCTCATTTACGAGGCGCATGGCGGCCGCCTGCTGGCCGCTGAACGTGTCACCTGTCATAAGGTAGTAGGCCGCGTCGCTCAGCGTCATTTTGTCGACAACCGCTTTCATGACATTCCCAGCCGGAAGAATTCCCCAATTTATCTCGGAAAGCCCAAATGTGGCCTCGTTGGCGGCGATGGCCAGATCGCAAGACGCAAGAGAGGTAAATGCGCCGCCGAAGCACCAGCCATTGACCATCGCAATCGTCGGCTTTGGAAAGCGCTGCAATTGCCGCCACTGCCAAGCCATTGAATCGCGCCGCACGCGCATGACTTCGATCGGTGTTACCTTGTCGACCTCGCGGAAATATTCTTTGATATCCATTCCGGCGGAATACGAGTCGCCGGCGCCGGTTAGGACAAGCACCGAACACCGGTCATCGACCTCAAGCGCATTTAGGATTGGGATCATCTCCCGATTGAGAGCGGGGCTAAAGGCGTTTTTCTTCTGCGGCCGATTGAAAGTGATCCACGCAATCCCGTCCTGAAACTCGATATTGACATTTTCCGCTTGGGGAAGCGGCGGAGCTTTGGTCGGCGTATCTCGAGCGTCGGTCATTCGAACTCTCCTGGGACCGTGAAATCAAAATGGATAATGGTGAGGCTTGGTTTCGATGGTGATCCAACGCAGTTCGGTAAACTCATGGATCCCGGCACGGCTTCCAAAGCGGCCATAGCCGCTTGCTTTCATTCCGCCGAAGGGAATCTGCGCTTCGTCCTGCACGGTTGGACCGTTGATGTGGGCTGATCCGGCGTCAATTCGTTTTGCGACATCAAGGGCGCGCGATATGTCTCGCCCGAAAACTGCCGCCGCGAGGCCATACTCAGTGTCGTTTGCAATACGGATCGCTTCTTCGCTGTCTTTCACACGGATGATGCTGACGGAGGGACCGAAGGTTTCTTCGTGGTAGATGCGCATACTGGAATTGACTTTGTCGAGAACCGTGGCGCTGACGATTGTGCCGTCGATATGGCCGCCGGCGGCGAGAACGGCTCCTTTAGTCAAGGCGTCATTGATAAGTTCCTGCACGCGTTCTGCCGCTCTCCGGTCGACGAGCGAACCGAGCACCACACCTTTTTCCTTGCGGGGGTTGCCGGCAGGTAACGTGAGTGCCTTGGCGGCAAGCTTGGCAACAAATTCGTCGGCGATCTTTTCGACGACGACGATGCGCTCCGTGGACATGCAAATCTGACCCTGGTGCATGAAAGCGCCAAAAGCCGCCGCCTTTACAGCCTCATCGATGTCTGCGTCCTCCAGCACGACAAGAGGAGCCTTGCCGCCGAGTTCGAGGAGCGCGGGTTTAAGGTGACGCCCAGCCATTTCCCCGATAATTCGGCCGACGCGGGTAGAGCCCGTGAAGTTGACGCGTCGAACCGCCGGGTGCGCAATCAACGCTTCGACGATCGCCGCATTGTCCGGAGCGTCATTGGTAATGACATTGACGACACCTTTAGGTAGGCCAGCTTCGGTAAGAACTTGGCCGATCAATTGCTGCGTCCCGGGACTAATTTCGGAGGCCTTCAGGATGACGGTATTTCCGCAGGCGAGCGGAAATGCGATGGCCCTGATGCCGAGGATGATCGGCGCGTTCCACGGCGCTATGCCAAGGACAACGCCGACCGGCACGCGGACCGCCATGGATAAACATCCAGGCACGTCGGACGGTATGACCTCGCCGGTAATCTGCGTGGTCATGGATGCCGCTTCACGCAGCATACCGGCCGCAAGTTTAACGTTGAACTGAACCCATGGTGCAGCGGCGCCGGTCTCGCCCATCATCAATTCGGTGAACTCGGCGGCGCGGGCCTGCAGGATGTCGGCTGCTTTATTCAGCATAGCCCGGCGTTCTGACGGACCGATCGCGGACCAACTGGGAAAGGCGGCCGCGGCTATATTGGCAACCGCAATGGCATCTTCGACGGTCGCTGCCGGCGCGTTGGTGACGACGTCGCCGCTCGAAGGATCGCGACGCTCGAATGTCCTGGCTATCGGAATCATTGAATGCCTCGTATTATAATTTCATTCGCGTTTGCGGTCACAGTCAGTTTAGTTATCCGGTCTTGTCCGGATTGCCTGGCGTTTCTTTCGTCAATACGCCGCCCATGAAGATGTTGCACATAGTGGCGGCGATTTCGTTGCCGCTCGAAGGGCGCGTGTAGTCGAACCAGTAGAGAATCCAACTGCACATCCCGAGCGCTGCAAAGGCAGCGTGACTCGGACGGATGTCGTTTCGACAACGGCCGGTTTCCTGCAGCGCCGCGATCGAATCGCGCACCAGGAGATAGCCGCGACGCCACACTTCGCGGATCTCATCAAAACGTTCCGCGGAAAGACGGTGTGCTTCGTTGATCAAGACGCGCGCTGCCGGATCATGCGTCATCAGATAGGCATATTCAAAAAGAAACAACCGCAATTTTGCTTCCGGCTCCGGCACCTGTTCGGCACGTTCGATGACCGGCAGCAGCATCTGATCGATCGCTCGGCGATGAACGGCGTAAAGCAGATCCTCTTTGGTCTCGATATGGTGGTAGATGCCGGCCTTGGTCATGCCGAGCGTCTTGGCGATGACCGACATCGGCGTATTGTCGTAGCCACGCTCGAGAATGAGTTGCGTAAGTCGTTCCGACACATCGTTGAGAAAGCTCTTGGCCGAGTTGTCGGCTTTCGTGGCGGTTGCGGGTATTGGATTGCTCATTATCTGGCGCCGTGTCCTTCTAGAGTCCGATCTGGCGCGACACGATGAGTCGCATGATGTCGCAAGTGCCGCCGCCCACCATGGGGAAGAACGAGTCACGCAGGAAACGTTGTGCCGGGAACTCGCGCATGAGGCCGTAGCCGCCAAAGATGCTGAATGCGTCTTGACAGACCTTGTTGCAATTTTCGCTAGCGACCAGCTTGGCAAGCGCCGCTTCGGTGGTGATCGATGAGCCCTGATCGGCCAGCATGGCGGCGTGATATGTGATGAGGCGGGCCTGTTCGAGCTTCGCTAGCATGTCGACCAACTTGAACTGCACGGCCTGGAATTTACCGATCGGCTGGCCGAACTGAACGCGTTCCTTGGCATAGGTGAGCGCTGCGTCGTAGGCGGCGCGGGCATTGCCGAGCGCAAGCGCGGCGGTGAAGATGCGGTCGACTGTCAGCGCGCGATAGGCGTAGTGAAAGCCGCCCTGGTCGCCTTCCAGCAGGCATTCATCGGGCACGAAAACGTCGGACAGCACCAGCTCGGCGGTGTCGGCGCCGTAAATGTTGAATTTTTCAAGCCGACGGCTGACGCTGAAGCCGTCGCTGCCGACATCGACCAGGAACAGTTTGATGCCCTTTGCGCCAAGCTGCGGATCGGTCGTGGCGGCGACGCTGACGAAGCTCGCAATCGTTCCGTTTGATGCGAACATCTTGGTGCCGTTCAAGCGCCAGCCGCCGTCACACTTGGTGGCGCGCGTGCGGATGGCGGCGGCGTCGGAGCCGGCATTGGGCTCGGTGATGGAAAACGCGCCGATCATCTCGCCGCGGATCGCCGGCACCAGATAGCGTTGACGGAGTGCCTCGCTGCCCCAACTGGCGATGGTGTGCGTTGCCGTGGATGCGTGCATGCACACTATCGAGGCAAAGCCCATGTGTCCGCGCGATAGTTCCTCGCAGAGAATCGTGTACGCGAGATAGCGGCGGACCATGCCGCTGCCACCGTAGGTCTCCGGATAGAGCACGCCGAAGTACCCAAGCTCGCCCAGTTCGCGAAACATCTCCTGCGGAAAGACGTCCGCCTGGTCAATCGCGGCAGCTCGGGGTGCCAGGCGTTGGTCGACCCAGCGCGCGATGGCGTCGCGGAATTGCCTCAGATCGTCGTCCAGAAAAGCGACCATAGACCCATCACTAGCGAAGCCGACCGATCGGTAGGCAAATAATGGGCACTTTCGTAGGCGAGTCAACGGAAAAGTCCAAAAACGTTGTATTTATTGGCACCTTAGGTATATTAGTAGGAAGTTGTGCTGAACCGATCGGTAGGTAGTTTGGGGATGGATTGGGGTTCGATCTCGGTTTTCTCCGATGCGGTACACGCGGCGGCGGCCGCTTTCCCTGATAAGCCCGCACTAGTCGGTGGGGGCTATTCGCTCACCTTCCGTGTTATCGATATGCGGATGAACCGATTGGCCAACGGGCTGGCCGCGCTGGGTATCCAGCCGGGCGAACGGGTCGCGGTGCTGTCGCGTAACCGACCGGAAACCTTCGAGGCTTATGGTGCCGCCAAGGCCGGACTTATCGTACTGCCGCTTAATTGGCGGTTGGCGCGCGATGAGCTGTTGCATCCGCTGATCGATGGGGAGCCGTCGGTCATTCTGGCGGATGCGGAGTTCAGTGACCTAATCGACGCGCTACGCCCGCAGCTTCCATCGGTGCGCTTCTATATTCGCTTCGGCGTCCCTTCGGCCGCCTGGCTCAACTACGAGGACCTGCTGGCGCAAGCTTCGCCGGCCGCCCCAAAAGCAAGACCGAACGCGAGCGATCTGCTGTGTCTAATGTACACCAGCGGCACCACCGGCAAGCCGAAGGGAGCCATGCTCACGCATGGCGGACTGATGCGCAATTGCCGCGCGGCCGCCGATTGGATGCTGGGCTTAAAGCCAAGTGACGTTGCTCTGGCTGCGATGCCGCTCTTTCACGTCGGCGGCATGTGGTACCATTTTTTTCCTGCCTTCGTGACCGGCTGCACGACCGTTCTCGCGCCGGAATTTTCGCCCGCCAATATCCTGGCGCTTCTGGAACGACACGGCGTCACCTACTCACATTTCGTTCCGACGATGATCAGCGCCCTGGTGAACCATCCCGAAGTCACCAAGACCGACTTGTCGAAAATGCGAATTGTCTATTACGCGGCCTCCACCATGCCGGTCGAACTGCTGCGCCAAGCCATTGCGACATTCCCGCATTGCGATTTCATGCAGGGATATGGGTCGACCGAAGGCGGGATGATCACCGCGCTGACGGCCGAGGATCACCGCCAGGCTGTCGCTACTAACGATCGCGCGGCGCGGCTGTCTAGTTGCGGCCAGGCGCTACATTGTGAGGTCGAAATTCGCGACGCCGACGCGACTGGCATCGGCGAAGTTGCAGTTCGCAGCGATCGCACGATGGCGGGATATTGGCGCAATCCAGCCGCCAGTATAGCCGCCATGAACGACGGATGGTTCAGAACCGGCGATCTCGGCACGCTCGATCAGGACGGCTATCTCACTATCGCCGATCGCAAACATGATATGATTGTCAGCGGTGGGGAAAATATTTATCCACGTGAAGTAGAAGATGCGTTAGCGCAAGACCCAGCCATTCTCGAAGCGGCCGTCTTTGGCCTTCCGGATCCGCACTGGGTGGAAAAAGTTGCGGCTGCGGTGGTGTTAAGGCCTGGCCATACGGCAACGCCTGACGAAATGCGTGATCGGATCAAATCGAAATTGGCTGGCTACAAATGCCCGAAGCAAATCTTCATTTGCGATGAACTTCCTAAAAGCGGCGCCGGAAAGGTCCTCAAACGACAGCTACGAAACACCTTCAGCGCCGATTGATTTGCAACGCTGATTGTTCGGTTATTAGCCCGCCCTTTAAATATGGACACCCCGCCATTAGAGGCGTGGTTCACTTGCGGCACCAGCCGGATACCGTAAGGGACCCTCGTGCAAGAGACGGAGAACACAATGTTCGTGTTCCTCTATCTCGAAGCCAGCCAGCCGTGCGGCACGTCCTATCGTCTGGGTCTCGGGTGGTTTATCCCCCCGAAAATGGCTTCGATGATGGTAATGCTTGTACGGCTGTTCTGAACGGAAGGGCTGTCCCTGCTCAAAAACCTATCCAGTTAGCGAATCGGTTTGCCGACGAAGATCGGTCGAATAAAACATTGGCCGCTGCTGCGATCCCGGCAGCATGCATGGGTTTTGGGCGCCATTGCATCTGAGCGATACATCGTAAAGCGGAACGACCCCGCGCGCCGAAACGGGTCGGCCTGTTCGATCGCCCTAATAATTCATGCAGCGCGTCGTTCGTAGCGATGATGCAAACCACCGACCTCGGGGACGGCAATGATCTTGCCAGCGGCTGGCGGGTGTATTGGGCGCGTCTGCGGGCAATCCTTGTCGAGCGACAGATGTGTTCTGCTCTTGTGATAATATTGAAAATATGACGACAGGACGCCGCGCAAGTGATGCTCGTTAAAGATGATGATGTGATCCAAACATTCGCGGCGGATCGAGCCGATGAGTCGTTCGACATATGGATTCTGCCAGGGTGACCGTGGCGCGGTAACCACCTCCTTTATACTCATCATCCGCACTCGATCACGAAAGCCCATGCCATATGACGCGTCCCGGTCCCGCAGCAGATAGCTGGGCGCGGTGTCCCAAGGAAATGCCTCGGTCATTTGGCGCGCCAGCCAGTCTTGCCTCGGATACTGGGTGACGTCGAAATGGATGACCCTTCTGCGCTCATGGCTTAGGACAATCAGGGTGTAGAGGAGCCTAAATGTCGCGGTTGCAACAACGAACATGTCAATCGCCGCAATCTCGGTCAGATGGTTGTGCAGGAAACTACGCCAGGTCGGGGAGGGGATTTTGGGCCGCCGCGACAGGTATCTCCCGACCGTGGCTTGGCTGACCTCGATGCCGAGCTTGCGCAATTCGCCGTGGATGCGGGGCGCGCCCCAGAGCGGGTTTGCCATGCTCATCTGGCGGATCAAATCACGGGTCTGCAGGCTCATCTTGGGCCGTCCCAGATGGCGTGATCGCCACCGCCAGTAGAGCCGGAAGCCTTTGCGATGCCACTGGATCACAGTTGTTGGCTTGACCAGCATCATGGTGTTCAAGCCCTGCGGCCAAATCCGATACAGCCACACCCAGAGGAACCGGTCTGCGCAGAAAAGCCTCGCGCGACCTGGTCGCTGCCGCCGCAGGACAGTTACCTGATGTCGCAGGGCGACGAGCTCAAGCTCCAGTGAAGCGCGGCTGCGAACACGGAACGAGAGCAGGGAAACGAGGGCGGAAAGAATTGTGATCATGCCCACGACGGTACGGCGGTGACGCGAAAATCTCTAGCCTTTCTCTGTCTTTCAGAGTTTTGAGCAAGCACAGCTAATTCTCACTCAATTTCTGATGAAACATGCCGCGCACAATTCTTGTCGTGGTGAAGTCGTGCCCGTGCGTAGTCAAACACAGGAGCAAACGATAAAGCCAAAAGGGAGAAGCATTATGAAACCCAGGTTCACGCTAAGCCTGACATCGCTGATCGTGGGTGTTTCGTTGATCGCCACTGTTTCTGCTCAGGCATTGGTCGCGAATATTTCCCATGCCAATGCAGCGGGGTTGTGCAAGAAACACGGAGGGCTGACGCAGAGCAGCAACGGCTCGACCGAAGGCTGTGACTACAAGCGGGGCAATAAGGATTACGTCGTCGCGTGCGTGCCGCCCGGCGCCGGCACATGCACCGTTGTCTCGGTCATTAAGCCGAAAGGCGGCAGCACTTTGGGTGACAAAAGGCCGCCGCCCGGAACCGTGAAGCCGATTTCTGGCAATAAGGGCAACGTGGGTAACGGGAAGCCCGTTCTCCATCCCGTCAAAGTCGGCGTGGAAAATCCGCTAAGCACAGTCAAAACGGATCCCATCGTTACTTGGAAACACGGCGGCATGAATCAAGGAAACGGTCGTCAACGCTAAACGTGTTCAGTTAATCAAAACACCTGATTGGATTTCGGAGAGACCGCCGCAGTTGGCGGTCTTTTTTTGCAGTGCGTTTGTCCGTTCATGACCCGTCAGCGAGTGCGCCAGGCAAAGCTGGCAAAGAATAGGAGGTGAAAGTCCTTCACGGGGTAAGGCCTAGCCAGTCGCCCCGACCCCGAGTGATGCGCGGCGTCCCGTGAGGGCCGACGTGAAGCGTTCACAGGGGAGACCACGGGCCAAGTATTGAGCTGCGAAACGGGTCCAATTCCGAGGTGCCGATCTCGTTCGCTTGAAGAGAAGGCAACATCGTCTCATGGCAAATGGCTCGCATGAGAATAACCTCGCGCAGTCGGAGACCTTGTGCACGTGGAGAAGTTCTTTGCGCGGAACCTGGGAAGTCTCATCCGTGCCCGGTCAGGCAAGCCGGGCCGGTTCATGAAGGCAATAGCCGAACGATGAATATGGACGCGGATGAGAATTCGGACGGGGTCATAGTACCCGCGAAGCGGCCGAACAAAGAGGGCTTGTCCTCGGCGGAGGCTGTGGAGGGAAGGACCCCGCCCAAAGGGAACGGCGGCGAGACGGCCGCGGCTCGGACACTGCGCCGGGACACCGCGTCGAACGGACGCATCGCCGTGCGCCGAGCGGCGCGACAGAGCAAGAATGTACGGTTCACTGCGCTGCTGCATCACATCAACATCGATCTCCTGAAGCAGAGCTACCGTTCGCTTGAACGGGACTCCGCGCCGGGCATCGACGGCGTGACGTGGCAGGCCTACGGAGAGAACCTCGAAGGAAAACTGAAGGAGCTGCACGATAGGGTGCACCGGGGCAGTTACCGAGCACGTCCAGCCAGACGGACCTACATACCGAAGGCTGATGGCTCGAAACGGCCGCTGAACATTCTGTGCTTGGAGGACAAAATCGTCCAGCAGGCGGTCGCGACGGTTCTCGAAGCAATCTACGAGGACGACTTTCTCGGGTTCTCCTACGGCTTCCGAACGGGACGCGGCCAGCACGATGCGTTGGACGCACTCCACGTCGGCATCCTCAGGAAACAAGTGAACTGGGTTCTCGACGCGGACATCCGGGCCTTTTTTGATGCCATGGCCCATTCATGGATTATCCGTTTCCTCGAGCACCGTATCGCGGACAAGCGCATCCTGCGGCTCATTGCAAAATGGCTGAAGGTCGGCATGGTTGAGAATGGACGCAGAACACGTGGCGTATGCGGCGCTCCGCAAGGCGCGGTGATTTCACCGATCCTGGCGAACGTCTACCTGCACTATGTGTTTGATCTCTGGGTCCATCGCTGGCGTCTTACCAGGGCGTCGGGCGACATGATAGTCGTCCGCTACGCGGACGACACCATCGTCGGCTTTCAGCATGAGCATGAGGCACGGGCGTTCCTTGACGACCTTAAGGAACGAATGCGCCAGTTCGAACTGGCGTTGCACCCGGACAAAACCCGGCTGATCCGCTTTGGCCGCTACGCGGCCAAGCAACGTGAGAAGCTTGGAGAGGGGAAGCCCGAAACTTTCGACTTCCTCGGCTTCACGCACTTCTGCACGCGATCACGCAAATGGGGCACCTTCGTCATCGGGCGCAAAACGATCAAGAAGCGCATGCGAGTCAAGCTGCTGGCCATCAAGATAGAGTTGCGCAGGATAATGCACGACCCCATCGCGGAAACCGGTGCTTGGGTGAAACAGATGCTGCGAGGGCATCTGAACTACTTCGCAGTCTCGGGCAATCACCCGAGCCTGTGGTGGTTCTTCAACAAGGTGAAGCGGCTCTGGCTCGCGTCGCTCAGGCGGCGGAGCCAAAAGGCACGCCTCAACTGGGAGAGGTTCATCCGGCTCGTCGCTCGCTTCTTTCCGCCAATCAGAACGCTACACCCTTTGCCATGTCACCGCTTCGACGCCAAAACCCGAGGGAGGAGCCCGGTGCGTTAGCAGCGCACGCCGGGATCTGTGCGGGGGGCGAGGAGCAATCCTCGTCCCTACCGCGACCGTTTTCCAGGTTCTACTACGCGCTGCGGTACGGTCGGCGGCTGCCGAACTCGTATTCCCCTGCCCATAAGGGCAATTGTGGCCGCTACGTCGAGTAGCGGATATTGATCCATATTAACAATCAGGACGTAGCTACCCATGAGCTTTGGTGACCGTGTGCGCGCTCGCAGAAAAGCCCTAGGCATGACGGCCGTGGCGCTGGGCGAACTATGTTCTACCGGCGGGCCACGAATTGCGCGTATCGAACTAACCCCGATAAAGCCGAGAGCTGATGTAATCAGAAATCTGGCAAAGGCATTGAACGTATCGGCGGATTATCTGTTGGAGCTAAACGACAAGCCACGCCAATTGCGAGCGGCTAAACCAAAAAAATGATCATGCCTGTTTACGGTTCGTTAGGTTGACCTGCCGTGAGGCGGTCTCTCTGTTTAGGAGCGCGCCCGTCTCGGTCACGCATGCACCTAAGTACAATATCCATTTAGCGGTGCGTCCCACTAGTGTTTGACCAATAGTTGACAAGGGCTTCCCTCCCCAACACCCCGCCCAGCCCTTGTTTAACCTTGAGGCCGTCAATGCGCCCCCTCGCATGGCGGCCTCGTTTTATAGAACTGATCGGTGGTAGCAATAAGTCTGATACAGCACCACGATCAATATCTGTGACATTCAGCCCGGGTCAGACAGTCGAGACGGACATTGATCGTACCAAACGTATCCTGCGTGCGCGGACGGACGTAAAGAATTTTTTTGCTCTTGCTGACGTCCGAGAGGGAGATAGCGTTTGCCTTATCAGAACAGGTCCCTATCGTTACAGAATCTCAAAAGCTAACGTCAGCTAATATTACGTTCGCCAAGGCCGCTCACCGAGATTGAGCGGCATATTACTTGCTTTTCGAAGGGAATTACCTTCGTAGCCAAAGCCATCAATGTTCATATTGATTTGATCGAGCGGAATGTCCGCTACTATGAACCCTCTTTGATTTTGCTGTCTTATTTGACCAAATTGTCAAACCGGACCGCAATGTCCGCATTAGCGATAGACGGACAAATATTGCGGTGCTGCGAATATTCGCTTTGTGCATGATTAGCAAAATCCAGCACTGCAATAATGAAACTTGAGGCTTGGCTCTATGATTTTGTCAACGTGATCTCTACTCGACGATTCTTTGCGCGGCCTTCCGGATTGTCAGAACCATCAGGATTGGCGTTGGGCGCGACTGGCTTGGTCCTGCCCCAGCCGCGGGTGTTGATATTAGCGCTGTCGATGGAGCCATGGTTGATCAGCCATTGCGCGACAGTGGTGGCACGCCGCTCCGACAGAGCTTGATTGTAACGGTCGCTACCTTTTCCATCTGTGTGGCCATCTATCTTCACCTTAGCCTTTGGATATGATTTGAGCACGGTGATCACTTTCTGCAACTCCGGCTCTGCCGTGGGCTTGATATCGGACTTGTCGAAATCGAACAGCAGATCTGCGGACAAATTGACCTTAATCTGTTCCGGTGTAACCTCAGCCCCGAGATCCTTGATTGCGCGTTCAAGATCCGTTGCACGACCGGCAACGGCGATGCCCGAGTCGGCTGCACCACCTTCGCCTTTGATTGCAACCGCCTCGAATGGCCCGAACCAAGGAAATATCACGTCGACCGATTTGATGTTGTCAGGCGGCGCCTGGAAGGTGAGATCGATTAGCGCTTGGCCATTAGGTTGAATGCGCGAAAGGAACCAGCGGCCACCCTCGTTCTTGTCGGCCATCGGGGTTACGATGAAGAGGCCTTGCGTGTCTTTCAGTAGAGGATAGCTGCGCTTGCCCCGGGGATCGAGGACATAGACGTCCTTATAGCTCACCGTGTGAGCAGCTATCCGCGCTTTATCGGGATTGACAATCTTGAGGCGGACCTTGAGTTGCCCGTCAGCGCGCAGCGACGATTGCACACTTGCGCGCAATGGCGGCACGCTGCCGGCCATATTCTGGTCTGCCGGAGGTTGCTCCTCTGTTACTGTTACCTTGTCAAAGGAATGGAAGAACGGCCCTTCAACACGGACCGCACTGCCGCGCGATACAGCGTCAAAAAGAATCCAGACCAGGGTATCCGAATTCGACAAGAGTCGTGGAAACCAACGCCCGCCGCCGTTCCAATCCGAAATCGGCCCGGCGAGGAAATGACCATTGGCGTCCTTGAGCGGAAAATATTTCTTGTTGGCCTTGGGATCGATGACGACAATTTGCGAATAATCGATTGCCAGACGCGACAGAGCTTCCTTGGTCCCGGAATTGTGCAACAGGACACCGACGTGCAGAACGCCGTTGTATTGGCGCAGGAATGCTATATCAGCCGTCACGCCAGCGAGGTCGGTATCCTGCGGCGCCGCTGCGGCTGGCAGGAACGAAGCAAGGAGAAAAGCGAGAACGGAATATAGCCTGCTGATTCCGCGCAAGCTCATTGGAGCCTCCAAACTTTATTTGGCTGGATCCAGTTTCAACGTGTAGTGCTCGGTATACGGATAGCCGCCACCTGCATTCGTCCATTCGCGGTCAAAACTGTAGCTACCGGTCTGGGCTGGCTGCAGCTCGTGGAAGATCTGCGCAAAGTGCGGCCACGTATAAACACCCGGTGGCTTTCCTGGCTGCCGTCCAAAGCAGGGCACCATGTCCGGCGGCGTAAACGTACCATCGGATACGTCGAGACTGATCGTCGTACCCTTTAGTATTCCGTTAAGTTTGGCAGTTACCCGTCCCGGCGTTATCGTATCCGAGGGACACCGGGCAATTGCGAGCTTCTCGCTCTGGGACCCGGAAAGGGTCCCATTCAAGTTTCCATTCCCGTCGCGCTTGAGCAGGATGTCAAAGCGCCCATTGAAGTATTGCATGCCGCTCGGCACCTGTTGCTGTGATGTAAACACGAGCGTGCCAAAATAGTCTCCGGTGGTCGGGAATTCCCCATCCTCGCCGCTCTGATTACCAGCGCCATCCTCGGCAAGCGCATGGAGATGTATTATCGCCGGTGGGTTCTTAGGAACAGTGTAGCTCACCGCGACAGTCTGACGTAAACATGGCTGCGGGGGCCGACCATATTGTTTGCTTTCGACAAGCCCATCGTCGGCAACAAGCTGAATCATTTGTACTCCGGTCGGCCAGCTCTTGTGGCCATCCGCGTAACGCTCGCTTGCAGTGATCGTGACCTGGATCTTGTCACCTGCCTTAACCCTTGTGCCCTTGGGCGGAGCCGACGTGACCTTGAGCTTAGGCGCGTCCTTGTCTTCGTCCGGCTTATTATAGCTCACTTGCACATCATCAGAGGTTCCCTGGACGTAGCCGGCCTTAACCTGGCTCTGGTCGTAGCCCAGCGCGGCTAAAGCTTGCTGCAGTGCTGCCGCGCGGGCCTGCCCCACGATGTCAGCAAAGGTTTGATCACCACCCGGACCCTGAGCCGAGAAGGTCGCACCAGGTGGGGGATAACAATCTCCCGCTGGCTTAAGCTTATTGGCCGCATCTGTAACCGCTTGTTTACCGGCCGGGGTAAGGTCCGCTGTATCGGGATCAAACACACCGCTGAGGGTGGCGGGACGTGGCGTCTGGGCTAATACAGGCTTCACCAAAATAAGCGTGACGCTGCTTATCAGCGCAATCACCGCAATCAGCGGACTTACTATCGTCCCTGGCAGGTTAATGCGAGTGTCACCAGTTATGCATCCAAACTGTAGCGGAACATCTGGCATGGTGACTCCCCCCGAAATCGCCATCATCGCCGATCCAAATATTTTAGCTGCATTTTTTAGAATGAGAAGCCGCATCAGGCGCTCCCAGTTTTTGGCCCGACACGCTCAAAGCGTTCGCGGATCTACCTGGAATCGTTAGTTATTCCTGGGCGGCATCGCAATACGATGTTGCGGATAGTACCTTCGACAATTCCTAGGAAATGCCGACGCGCCGTCGCACGAGAGAACTGTGATCCAAACTTAGATTCAGCGTCCGGCCGTTGACGCCACGATGCGCGACGGCAGAATAGGGAATGGTCAAGGCCAATGGTGGGGGCCCACATGACGGGACCAAGGGTCGGCATCGTCGCGCTCGGAGTGGCATGCACTTTGTTGTTGAACCTGTTAGCCATTCCGCATGCAGCCTCGGCTGAGGAGCGGGTACTCCAGCCGGCGCTTGCTCGCGCTGCGGATTATTCGCCCGTATACCCCACGGGCACTTTTCCCGCCGGTACGCGCGAAATAATCGTGACATTCAAACTTGCATCGGGCGAGACATACAAGAGCTTCACCGGCCAACTCATCGCGCTGGATGTTGGCAACGTCGCGCCACCGAATTTTCCTGTGGCCCGGGCAGAACTAAAATCGCGCATTGGTGATAGCGGCAACTTTCGTTTTAACTTGCCACGCCCCTTTCCTGCCGGCCGCTACCGTTTGGATGTGACGGGCGACAGCCGGCCTTGGAAGTCCGTTGAATTCGCGGTCGCTGCAGCGAGCACAGATACCGCACCATCGTTGCCCGCAGACCAAATCGTGCCGCTTTCGGATGGCCATAGCTGGCGTTACGATTTCCTGCTTGAGTCCGGGCCCGGCGTCCACTTGACGCTCAAAAACGCCAACCAAGGCGCAGATGGCAAGTTCCGCGGCACGGTGACTGAGCGAGTGCTCGGGCACGATGCCGCCGGCGTCCATATTGAGATGCGGCTCGGCCCGCAACCAATCGAGGAATGGTGGGAGATGAGCGCGAAGGGCCTCGTTGTTGCTCAACGAAAAATTCAAGACGAAATGTACGTGGTGGATCCACCGCAGCTTATCTTACCGTGGCCCCCAAAGACGCCGCAGCGTTGGGATTGGCGGCACAGGGATCGGACGATTGCCGTCCACCAGACCTCTCATATGTGGGGGCCCGTTCCGGTTGCGGGCCCAAAAGGACCCGCCGCGGGCTTTGTCGTTCTCACCCAGGAGCAGGGACCGAACGCGCCAACCATAACCTTCGAGCGCCATTACCTGCCAGGCTTCGGTAAGGTACATGAGGTCCTTATCGAGGCCATAAAAGGCAATCTGGTATTTCGCCAGGAACTGACGCTGAAAAAGTAGCGCGCCGCGGGCGCGGTTTTGCCCAGGGTCTCATCTTCGGTTGCAGTTGGTAAAATTAGGCTACGAATTTCAGTCAAAACTCACGGCTTAGTTGATTGGGAGGAAAATTTGTCCAACTCTGCGCGTTATGCCGTGACGAGCGTTGTGCTGGTTGTCATACTTGGCGCTCTATTTGGAAACGCCAATGCTGGTGAAACGCAAAGCCAGAGCGGCACATTCATTCCGTGTGGCGGCTGCAAGCCCATTCACAGGTGGATACCACCTTCGGCTCCGGCGCCAATTCGGCAAGTTAAACCGGTTCAGAAACATTCTGCTGCGCAAAACAATAAACCTAAAAGAGGTCGCGACAAACGAAGCGGTAAGTCGGCGGGATGCCAAGGCGGCGGGCAGGTGAACCCAATTGGTACTAAGATAACATTAAGTGGAGTTACCTACACCTGCACTGAAAATGGATGGGTAGGAAGGCTCCCTGGTGGCGACAACGACGAAGCAGGCGGTAAGTCGTCAGGATGCCAAGGCGGAGGAAAGACAAACCCAATTGGCACAAAGGTAACAATAAATGGCGTCACCTTCACCTGTACTGACGAGGGATTTGTATCGACGCTTCCTTAAGATCCAGGGGAGAATATTCCGTGCACAACTCCTCTTTGCGAATAGGTTGGACGGGCCGCCACTTGACATCAAGCATCGTCCACCGGGCTTTGAGCGGCACGTCTTTGATTTAGCGGACAATCAGCGATGGCCGAGGCATGTCCGCCATCCTCCCAATAACGGGCCTTGGCCGGGGTTCGTAAGTATCAGCGTTTGACGTGGCGAACTTGCCGGTTTGACAGTGCGGCAAAATGCCTTTAGCGCCCCGGAGCGCCGTTAGAGAAGTTTGACACTGTAAGTTATTGAAATCGCTGCATAGTGGCACAACTCTCGGGTCCGCCATGAAATCAAATGGCAATTTCGGATTTGTAGCCCCAACGAATCCCACTTTGTTCGCGAATTTGGCCTCTGGGGCTAGTCGACAAAAAATATGCGCTGTTTACGCAGGTGCTGCAGGTTGGGCGCGTTTAGTTTTTGGGGTCGCATTGATTCTGTGAAACACAAATTAGGAGAGCGGATAAATGGACCTCAAGCTCACTATCCTTTTCTTGCTTATCGGGTCGATTATTTGCCTTTCGCATCTCAGCCGCGAAGTTCTATTCAATTTGAAATGCAAGCTCGATAGCGGACTTTGGAGTGGCAGGGTGTCGAGATGGCTTAGATCGTAGAGGTGGTGTGTGCTTTTTGCAGCATCGCTTTTAGCTACCAAAGTAGTTCGGTTGTTTTTTTGTTCGAACGTCCAAGAGTCTTTCAGGAGATTAAGGTCATGTGGAAGAAAGCTTTCGTCGGTGGGGCCGTGCCATTGAGTCATTCAATCTTGAAATGCGGTCATCGGATCGATGACGGTACGCGCTTCGGTGATCTTGTTCGCTGGAAAACCGGCCAACTTAGCGTGTTCAAGAATCGAAGCCTCGCTATCGGCAAGATAGACGCAGAACGTCTTGTTGCCCGTAATATAGGAGTGCTCCCATTGGATTTTTCCGTAGAGCTTGGCCGCCGCCTCTAAGGAGGTCATAGAAGTTTGCTTGAGCAGTTCGCGGCTCAAATTTCCGACGCCTGGTATCTCGCGCTCAATCACGTAGCGTTTCATGGTAGGTATCATGGCTTATCCTTTGCGTGTCGTCTTTTAGCTGCAGGTGCGGACGAGAGTGATCGATCGACGTGTTTCGTCTTTCAATCGATCAAGGCCGCATGCCGGTTATTTTCAGGCCGCCCTCGCCAGATAAGAGATTGTTGCGGCTAGATCGGTATCGTCGATCAGTTGGATTCGACTGTCGCTGCCCGCTCGGCGGGCCGCGGCATAAGGCGCGTAGTTTGGATCGGCGAGGAAGGCGTTCACGGCGGCGGCCGACGGAAATTCGATCAATGCGATCAGAGTGGCGTCTGACGCTTTGCCTTCCAACGTCTTCACATTGCCGCTCCGAGCCAAATACTTGCCGCCGTGCCTATGCACGATGTGGTGGACCGAGGCGGCATAGGACGGGAGCCACTTGTCGTCTGTTACTTTGATATCTGCGATGAAGTAAACGGACATTTGTTCATCTACTGTGGTTTGTTGTTCGGCATGGACCTGGCGATGTTTGCCGCGGCGCTTACCGCTTGGTGATGATCACCTCGAGGTATTCGCTGGACACGACCATCGAGCCGTCACCGGATTTGTTGAAACGGCCGATCAGTTCAACGATGTCCTGCGACAGAGCTTTCCTATCGGCGGCATTGAGCGCTTCAAACGCCTTCAGCATTGGGCCGTAATATTCGCGGAAAACGTCGAGGAAGTGCTGCGCCGATCGATAGCGGAACACAAAGTGGCGCGGCTCCGCGATCAGCGAGGCCGCTGCGGCGCGGAAAACCTTCTCCATCCACTCCCGGGTCCCCCACAGCGCCGGCGACTTGAGGCCGGCCGGTGGCGGAAGATATTTGCCGATCGCCTTGAACATCTGACCGATGAAGCCGTCGGGCGTCCAGTTGGCGAAGCCGATACGACCCCCAGACCGGCAGACGCGTAGCATCTCGCTGGCGGTGCGGCTCTGGTCGGGACTAAACATTCCGCCGAAGGTGGATACGACCGCATCGAAGGACTTGTCGGCGAACGGAAGGTCCTCCGCGTCGGCCTTCTGGAAGCTCACCGAGAGGCCCTCGGCCTCGGCGCGCTGGCGGCCGCGTTGCAAGAGCCGCTCGACATAGTCCGTAGACGTCACGTCGCACCAGCGGCGGGCCGCAGCCAGTGTGAAATTGCCGTTGCCGGCGGCGATGTCGAGCACCTTCTGCCCAGCACGTAAATCCATTGCTTCCGCCAACTGCTCGCCGACGATTTGAAGCGTCGTACCGACGACGGCATAGTCGCCCGACGACCAGGCCACCTGCTGCTTGGCCTTGATTGCCTCCAGGTCGGGCGCTGCCGCTTCGGGACGGCAATCGATAATCGTTGTCATAATCATCTCCGATGTATTTTGTGAGACGCATGCGGTGAGCACATGCGGCCTTGGTGACGCGAGAAAATTATGACGGAGCATCCCTCGCGGGAATGATCGCGCTGCCGGATTTCTTGCTTGCGCGTCCAAACTTGCTAAGGTTCCGCTGCCTTCGGGACCGAAGCGCGCTACTTTTTGATGCGCACCGTTGGAAAGCGCCGGCTTTTTCGGAGCTTCATAGCCATGACGGTCGACGTGTTATCGGAAGTTTTGTCGGCGGTCCGGCTGACGGGATCGGTGTTCTTTGACGTCAGCGCGGCTTCGCCTTGGGTCGCGGAAGCGCCGCCGTCGGCGGAGATCGCAGAGGCCGTCAGGCCGGGCGCGCAGCACGCAATCGAATACCATGTGATCACCCGCGGCTCTTGTTGGATCTCGATCGTTGATGGTGCGCCTTTCGAGCCCGTCCGGCTTCTGGAGGGAGACATCGCCGTCATTCCGCATGGCGAGCCGCACGTGGTGTCAAGCGCACCCAGGATGCGGGCCGAACCTGACGTTGCATCTCACCGGCGTCCTAAGGACGACAGTGACCTACCGTTCAAATTACGGACCGGTGCTGATGGCGTAATCGACGCGCATCTGATTTGCGGGTTCTTCACCTGCGACGTTCGGCCGTTCAACCCGCTGCTGGAGGGGCTACCACGCTTCCTACGCATCGGCCGGGGCACGTCGGCTGCGACAGACGCTTTGCTCGAGCACTTTCTGCGATTGGCATCGGTCGAGAACTCCGACAAGCGTGCTGGGGCGCAAAGCGTGCTTAACAAGCTGTCAGAGCTGCTGTTCATCGAGGCGATCCGCACCTATATGGATCAGCTCAGCAGTACGAACACAGGTTGGCTGTCCGGCCTGCGCGATCCTTTGGTTGGCCGCGCTCTCTCGTTGTTGCACGCTCAGCCTGCGCGGCCCTGGACGCTCGACGATCTCGCCGCCGAGTGCGGCGCGTCGCGTTCCGCGCTCGTTGGCAGGTTCACCCAGCTGATGGGCTATCCGCCCATACAGTATCTCACCCGATGGCGCATGCAGCTTGCGGCCAAGCGGCTGACCGAGAGAGGCGTTAAGGTTGCCGCGGTGGCTCAGGAAGTCGGCTACGACTCCGAGGCTGCATTTAGTCGCGCGTTCAAGAAGTTTTCCGGCCAGTCGCCAAGCGAATGGCGATCATAACCAGCCTCAACTGGAGATTTCTGAATTTACAACCGCCAGCGTGCACGCATTGTATCTGCAGCGTATTGAGGGACAAGATGAGCAATATTCTTATCCGTCGCTTTGCGGCAGCAGACCAACTCCGCTGGTGTGAGCTTTGGGCTGGATATAACTCGTTCTATCGGCGCACCGTTGAGAGCCGTGTGACGGAGCGCTTGTGGTTGCAGCTGCTGACGGGCAAAGGAGAGCCTTTCGGCTTTGTCGCCCAGATAGGTCAGGATCTGGTCGGCTTCACGCACTATTTTTTCGTCCCTTCGACGTCGGATTGGGGTCCGAGGTTCTACATGCAGAACCTTTACGCCGATCCGGAAAAGCGTGGGCGAGGTGTGGGCCGCGCGTTGATCGAGGCGCTCTATGCCGAGGCGGACCGGTACGATGCAGCGCAAGCCTACCGGCTGACAGCAGAATCCAATGCAACTGCGCGGCGACTGTATGACGCTGTTGCGACGGCGACATCATTCATAAAGTACCGGCGATAGTGCTTTTGCGAATTCATGCATCTGCCGAGGCGGGTGAGTTCAGGTCCCTCCATTTGGCCGGCGGCAACCCGAATTCGCGTTTAAACGCCCGGCTGAACGCTTCCTCGGACTCGTAGCCGACCGAATAAGCGATTTGGGCGACGGTCTTCCCGGTCTCGCGCAAGCCATGCCTTGCGGTCTGAAGTCTCCAGACGGTGAGATATCGTATGGGCGGCATCCCCATCAATGACGTGAAACGATCAACGAACGCGCTACGGGACGCGCCCACAGCATTTGCCAGCGTTTCCACCGACCATGGTGCGGACAGTTCGTGATGGATCAAGGCAAGCGCACGGCCAACCTGCGGATCCCTCACACCTTTGAGCCATCCAGTATTTCCCTCGGCCAGCGTTGCTGAATACTCCCGCACCGCTTCGGTCAATAGCGTTTCGGACAATCGCGATATGACGCTCGAGGCTGCCACCTTGTCTTCGGCAAGCTCCGCAGCGGCAAACCGGACCGAAGCCTCGATCCATTCGCGTGTCGCGCCCTCGCGCACATTCGTCTTCAGCGCCTTGGGCAGCGTGGACATCAAAGGATTGTAGGCGTCCTCGCTGGCGAGAAATCCGCAGAAAATCTCCGTCACGGCACCGCCGCCGCCGTGGCGAATACGGTTGAGCCCGCCGTCTTCAGAACGCTGAATCAGCAGGCCCGCGCTGACCGGCGCCACCGTCGACCCGCAACCCAACCTGTGCGGCGTGTTCTGCGGGAAGAGGACGATCTCTCCGGCCGCAACCTCGAATTCGGGCTGCCCCTCCACGCCGACAACCAATCGCCCCTTGCTGACGTAGTGATAGGTGATCATTTGCTTCGGGTTCTTCAGAAACGGCGCGCAATCAGTGGGCGTGATCCTGACGCTGATGCACCAGGGCGCCGTGAAATGGCCGGAAAGAAAAACACCGCCGCTCAGACGGACTGAACGTAGTGTCTCCGACAGCGGGTCCATCGGCGCGCCCCTCAGATTTGGACGAACGGTCAAGTGATCCGGCCAGGCGATCATTCGCCTACGACAAATCCGAGCGTACATCAGCCCTGACAGCGAAGCCATAAGGCTGGCAGCCGTGCCCGTCGGATCGCGCCGGCTGCCGCTCGTATCGGGACGTTGCCACGACTGCATTCGACCTGGGGCACCAGGACGAATGCCGGGGAGCGCCGCGCGTTCATGCGCGAAGCCGACCGAATTGGACCGAAGATCAACCTAAACAACGAGATGAACACATGACCACGACGACAGCTCGCATTACTCCCAAACGTATCCCCGTCGCTATGAATGGCGTCGATACGCCCAAGCTGCTGGCCACCATCCAGGCCGTCGGCGCGCAACCGGAATTGGCCAAGTTTCGCTTCCGTGCGCAGAACCGCTGGATTTCGGGCGCCTGCAGCGAAACCACGATGCACGGCTTCTACGGCGCCGGCACCGAGCACACGCATCTCGAAGCTTACAAAGGGGTCGCCGATCATCCCGCCGTGCTGGTCGGCGCCGACCGCGGCCCCACGCCGGTCGAGTGGCTGCTTCACGCGCTGGCGAGCTGTCTGATGGCCGGCGTCGGCAACATCGCCTCGGCCCGCGGCGTCAAGCTCAACAGCGTCGCGATCAACATCGAAGGCGACATCGATCTGCGCGGCCTGCTCGGCCTCTCCGAGGACGTACGCAACGGCTATCGGAGCCTCGATGTCTCGTTCGAGATCGACGGCGATGCGAGCCCGGAGCAGCTCGAAGCGATCGCGAATCAGGCGAAAGCGCGGTCGGCCGTCTACGACGTGGTGACGAACGGCGTCGGCGTCGGCGTCCGCGTGAAAACACCGGCGATCGCCTGACGCGACTGCCTGCCGCCTTCGGGCGGCGGGCGCCCTTCCGCATAGAAGAATTGAAACATGCACAACCCTGACGCCATCATCGTCGGCGGCGGGCAGGCCGGGCTCGCCATGAGCCGGAGCCTGTCGCTGCGCGGCATCGACCACCTCGTGCTGGAACGGGGCGGCATCGGCGAGCGCTGGCGTGCGGAGCGTCGGGCCTCGCTCACGCTGCTGACGACCAACGCGGACAGCGCGCTGCCGGGGCTTCCGCAGGTCGGCGATGCGTATGCTTTCTCGCCCGCGAGCGCATTCGCCGATTATCTTGACCGCTATGCCGATGCAATACAGGTCCCGGCAATTTGCGGCGTGGAAGTCGGAAAGGTGGCGCCGGGGCCTTGCGGTTACCGGGTGACGACGAATGCCGGCGAATGGACGACGAATGCCGTCATCGTCGCAACCGGCTATTGCCAAATCCCGCATCGCCCGGCGATGGCCGCGGCGCTGGGCCCCTCGGTCCTGCAAATCGCGCCGCGTGACTACGCCCGGCCCGACGAATTGCCGGACGGCGGCGTGCTCGTGGTCGGCGCTTCGGCAACGGGCGTCCAGATGGCCGAGGAGATCCAGGCCTCCGGACGGCCAGTGACGCTCGCGATCGGGGCGCATACGCGCATGCCGCGGCGCCACCGCGGGCGGGATATCTACGCCTGGATGGAAGCCTCCGGTATTCTCGATGAGAGACCGAAGCCCGGAACCGAGGAAAAACCGCCAAGCCCCTCATTACAGCTCGTCGGCAGTGCGGAGTGCCGGGATATATCTCTCGAAATTCTGCAAAAGCAGGGAGTGCGGCTGCTGGGCCGGCTCTCGGCGATCCGCTGCGCATCCGCCGATTTCGATGACGGCCTGGGGCAATGCACGGCGGACTCGCATGCGCGCATGTTGCGGACGCTCGACCGGATCGATGCATGGATCGCGACCAAGGGGATCGCCGCGCCGCCGGCGGACCCACGCACGCGCGCGCCGTTCATTGCCGTAAGCAACCCGGTGAGCCTCGTTCTGGATCGCGCCGGAATCCGTTCGGTCGTCTGGGCGACCGGGTACTCCCGAGCCTATCCGTGGCTGCATGTGCCGGTGCTGACCGAGCGGGGGGAAATCCGCAATCGTGGCGGGATCACGCCCGCGCCAGGACTCTTCGTGCTCGGCCTCGAATTCATGCGCAGGCGTCGATCGCAGTTCATTTCGGGCTGCGGGATCGATGCCGACGAGGTCGCGGGCCACGTCCGATCGTATCTGGATCAAGTGGCCCGAAAGGTCGCTTGAGAGTTCAAACCGCAATCAGAAGAGAGACGCAATCGTGCGACATGTTCTGCACTACGACGGGACTCGGCAAAGCACGCCACAAGTGGTCATTGCCCTGCATTGCTCGGGGGCCGATGCAAACCAATGGAGCGCTCTCAAGGAGGCGCTCGGAGAGGGCTATGCTCTGTTCGCCCCGGAGCATTTCGGCTGCGAACGAGTCGGCCCCTGGCCTGGGGAGCGCGCCTTCACCATAGAAGACGAGGCGGAGCGGACGCTTGAATTGATCGATGGTTTGGAAGGTGAGGTCCATCTCGTTGGCCATTCTTACGGAGGCGGCGTGGCACTGCACGTCGCTCTTCAGCGTCCGTCGCGGATCGCGAGTCTCTCATTGTATGAGCCGTCAGCCTTTCACCTCCTGCCGGAGATCGGCAACGATGGCAGAAGAGCGCGCGCCGAGATCACGCGGGTGGCACAGGAGACGGCGGACCGCATCCTCGCCGGCGACTACCGCGGCGCCGTCGCGCGCTTCATCGATTATTGGAACGGTCCCGGCGCCTGGAACGCGATGTCGCCGCGTGTGCAGGCCGCGCTGACCCGCTGGGCGCTGAAGATACCGCTGGATTTCCGCGCGCTGATGCAGGTAACGGCTGCGCCCGGCGCATACGCGGCATTAATGTGTCCGGCTTTGCTGTTGCGCGGCGAGTACGCGCCGGCCCCAACGCGGGTCATCGCGGAAGCGCTCGCAGACGTGCTTCCTCAGGGCCGGCTGCAGGTTGTTCCGGGCTGTGGCCACATGGGCCCGCTGACGCATGCGGCGTTGGTGGTCCCACCCATCGTCTCGCACATCGCGCAAGTGGCCGTCGCGACGGTTCCTCCCCAGCGGCAGACATCCGCCGCGGGCAGATCCAGCTCAATCGACCTCGGACTTGCTCTGACTAAACGAAACCCGAGCGCATGCGGAGGCGGAATTCCGGCTGCGCGGATTAACGCGAGGACTGCTCGATGAACGATCATTTTGCTCTCCTCGGCAAGTCAAGCACTTCTCCAAGCGCCCCAAGCCTCGCCGGAGCACACTGGCGGCCATCAAAACGTGTCGACAATGCTGGAGAGTCTGGGGTGCCGGCCTCGGCCGCAGTCGGCGCCGGACCCGAGCAGGAGTACCCCTATGGCTGGGTGATCGTCGGCGTTGCGACGATCTGCCTCGCCCTGGGCTTCGGCGCCAACACCATCGTCTCGGTATTCATGAAGCCCTTCGAAGACGAGTTCGGCTGGCTGCGCACCGATACCTCGCTTGCCTACACGATGAACGCGATCGGCGCAGCGGCCGGCGGCATCCTGTGGGGCGGGCTCTCCGATGTGTTCAGCACGCGCCGAATTGCTCTGTTCGGCGCGATCGCGATCTCGCTCGGTATGATCGCACTGCGCTGGCAGCACGAGTTGTGGTCGTTATACCTCTTGTGCTTGGCGATCGGCGCGTTCGGTTTCGCCAGCCTGTTCACGCCCGTGGTGGCGCTTGCCGGGCGCTGGTTCAGCGCCCGCAAGGGCCTCGCCATCGGAATCGTAACCGCCGGCGGCGCGCTCGGGCAGGGGTTGGTGCCCTATATCGCTAACCTGCTCGTGGAGGAGGCCGGCTGGCGCGACGCTGCGCTGTGGCTTGGGATCAGCTACCTCGTCATCCTGCTTCCGTTCGTCATGCTGCTGCGTGCGCCCCCCGCTCACGCGTCAACCGACGCGGCCGGGCAGCCGCCCGATCAGAGCTTGTGGAGCATTCCGCACTGGATCACGATCCCCTGGCTCGCCTTTGCCAGCGTGTTCTGTTGCATCTGCATGGCCGTGCCGCTGGTGCATCTCGTCCCGCTCGGCATCGGGGTGGGCTGTTCGCCGCGGACCGCCGCGGGACTGCTGTTGTCGGCGATGATCGCCGGCATCTTCGGCCGCTTGTTCTTTGGCTCGCTCGCCGACCGCATCGGCGGGCTCGGCGCTTATGCCCTCTCCTGCTTCGCGCAGACCGCTGTGGTGTTCTGGTTCACGCAGACGAGCAGCATCGTGACGCTATTCGAACTCTCGATCCTGTTCGGCTTCGGCTTCGCCGGCGTGATGACCTGCCTGTTGATATGCGCGGGCGAAGCCGCGCCGATGCGCCTGTCTGGGACGGCAATGGCAATCGTCTCGACCACCGCCTGGATCGGCATGGGGATTGGCAGCTTCCAGGCCGGATTCTTCTACGACCTGCAGAAGAGCTACGTTCTCTCTTACGGCAATGCGGCGCTTGCCGGCATCGTCAACCTGCTGATCGTCGCCGCACTGTTCTGGTACCGCTGGAATCGCAAGTCGGCGCAGGCGAGGCAAGTGTCGGTGCTTGCCATTGGTCCGATCGAATAAGGAGCCAGCTGATGGCCGGCCGCTTTGACAGCATTCTAGGCACGATCGGACGCACACCGGTGGTGCGCATCAAAAAACTCGCGCCGCAGGGTGTGAACGTCTTCGTCAAGGTCGAAGCTTTCAACCCGATGGGCTCGGTGAAAGACCGGCTGGCGCTCGGCGTGATCGAGGCGGCCGAACGCAGCGGGGCACTCGAGCCCGGCCAGACCGTCGTCGAGGCGACGAGCGGGAATACCGGCATCGGCCTCGCCATGGTTTGTGCAGAGAAAGGCTATCCGCTGGTCGTCACCATGGCGGAGAGCTTCAGCATCGAGCGGCGCAAGCTCATGCGCTTCCTGGGAGCCAAAGTCGTGCTGACGCCGGCGTCCGAAAAAGGCAGCGGCATGCTCGCCAAAGCGGTGGAGCTCGCGGACAGGCACGGCTGGTTTCTCTGTCGCCAGTTCGAGAACGAAGCCAATGCCGACATCCATTCGCGCACGACCGCACGCGAAATCCTGGACGACTTTGCCGATGTGCCGCTCGATTACTGGGTGACCGGCGTTGGCACCGGCGGCACGCTGAAGGGCGTTGCACGGGTGCTGAAGCAACAAAGGCCCGGCATCAGGATTGCAGTGACCGAGCCCGACAATTCTCCAATTCTGGGCAGCGGCGTGCGCCAGAAGCGCGCGGCCAACGGGGCGCCCGGCGAGAGCCATCCGTATTTCCGGCCGCATCTAATGCAAGGCTGGACACCGGATTTCATCGCCAAGCTCGCGGAGGACGCGCTCGACGGCGACCTGGTCGACGAGATCGTGCCGGTGAAAGGCGCCGAGGCGATCCGGCTCTCGCGCGAGCTCGCCCGCAAGGAAGGCATCTTCGCCGGCATTTCGGCGGGCGCGACGCTCGCGGGTGCGCTGGAGATCGCGACGCGGGCAGCGCCAGGCGCAAACATCCTTTGCATGCTGCCGGACACCGGCGAGCGCTATCTCTCGACGCCGCTGTTCGAGGACATCCCCGCCGACATGACGGCGGAGGAGATCGAGATTTCACGGTCCACGCCGCGCTTCCGCTTTGACGCCAACACCGCCGCCGCGCCTGCGCTGTCAGCCGCTCCGGTATCGCCGGATGCCGAGCGGTTCGTCGCAGACGTGCTGGACGATCCTACGCAGCCGGTTGTTATGTTCGCACTCGAATGGTGCGAGTTCTGTTGGTCCGTGCGCAACCTGTTCAAGGTCTACGAGATTCCGTACCGGTCGATCGACCTTGATTCGGCGGAGTACCAGCGAGACAATTGGGGTGGCGCGATCCGTAACGCCATCAAGGCGAAGACGCGCTCGCCGACGATCCCGCAGATCTTCATTCGCGGCGAACACATTGGCGGCTGCACCGAGACGTTCGATGCGTTCAACGACGGCCGGCTCGCGCGGATGCTGAGTGCGAGCGGCATCGCGGTTCCGGAATCCGGAAAAGCCGACGCATACTCCTTCCTGCCGAAATGGCTACACGCACGGTGATGTGGCAGCTCGGGGCATTTCGAACACGCGCCGCGCAGTATCCGTCCGAGGCGGCTAATCGAGAGGATGCAATGTTAGCTCACATGAAGATAGCATCGCTTGCGTTGTGGATCTGGGCTATATTAGCCAGCCTGATGTTGTGGGGTCTCACGGGGCAGATGCTCGCGCGAGAAGCGGCAATGGCGCTTGCGTTCTTGCAGGCGATCGGCTTCCTGTTCGTCCACCGCAGCGTGAGGCATTTCTCGACCCAGCTGCGGATAGCTTATGCGCTATGGATGGTCATGAGCCTCGTGCCACCGCTGTTTCTTATGTATTGGATCCTGTCGGCGGGAACCACGGCGCGGGTGTTGACCGGATATTGCGCGATGGCGCGCTTGCTGCTCCTGCTGCCCTGGAACCGATCGGTCCCACTCACGTGGCGACGGATCTGGACTATCGCATTTCATCCGCCGATCCAGGGGTCGGTGGTGAATGGATTACCATTGTGATCGCGGGGAAGCATTACTGTTGCTGGTTGTGGTTGTGTGTACCGAAAACTTCATCCGATGGCGATTTCGGCTCTGGCCCACGAAATTCCCTGTTCTTGCACCGACATTCCCTGTTTTGAGAAAATAATTCCCTGTTCCGTTGAGTAGGGAATTCCCACTGAAAGCCCCGAAATGGCGCTATTATTTACAGCTCTGGCGTTCCAGAAGCCGCGGTTTTGCAAAATTCCCTGTAAAATTCCCTGTTAGCAGGGAAATAGAGCAGAGCAGGGGATCAATTGCACTGTCACGCCAGCCAGCCCCGTCCGGATCAAATCATCCGGCGCCGCGATTAAAGCTAAATCTGTGCGCGCGCCGTTTGTACGCGACTGGTCTCGGTCTCCTGCTGCCAGCGCAGAATCATCCCTTGCAGCGCCTGGAATTTTGTTTCGATGGTGCCGTTGAACAGCGGATCTTTCCGATCGCACAATCGCGCGTCGATATCCGCCCAATCGTCGGGCCCCAATCCCTGAACGGCGGCCGGAAACAGCAGCCGTTCTTCTTTGTCCATGTGTTGGCGCTGATGCTCGATGAAATCGCGCACGACGTCGTGGAAAGTCTTCCGCAGGAACTCACGGCCCGCCAAGATGTCTTCGACGGCTTCGACCAGCCGGTGCAAACGCATGGTTTCAATTTTGTGGTCGTCTTCCGCGTCGCCGACGCGGGCGGCGGCGGCCGGATCGCGCATCTTTAGCTTTTCGAAAACCATATCCTCTTTCGGATGATGGCAGTTCTCGGGATAGTCTTGGAAATACTGAATGACAGCCCGCAAAACCTCGTAATCCGGCTCCTCACTGCGGTCGAAGACTTCTAATTCACGCTCCAGAACAAGGAGCAATTTATCGATGTTGCGATGCTCTTCGAGCAGAATCTGAATGATGTTTGACATCGATCGATCTCGGCCGCGTGTTCATCCAAATAAGATCGTGATCGGGCAGTAATCGTCCTCGTCCAGCCAGCAATTCCGTACGTTGCACTAAAGATTAATGCCAAATCGCGGCGGGTCTTTGCGCTATGTCAAAACGGCGTTTGGGCCGATCAACTACTAGTTTGCCAACAATTTCCAATCGAATTCGCGAGCCGAATCGATGACCCAAACAAGTTCCGCGGCAGGTTTCCCTATACTCGCTCGCGAAGATTTTTCCGACGTGACCTATTCCTTGGTCGTGCATCACCCGCTGATGGCGAAAGCGGCGCTACCGGGCCAGTTCGTCATTGTGATGTCGCATGAGTCCGGTGAGCGCATCCCGCTCACGATCGCGGACTTTGACCGGAAAAAAGGCACCGTGACCCTGGTCGTGCAGGCGGTCGGCAAGTCGACCAAGGAAATGCAGCAGACCTGCCAGCCGGGTACGACGCTTTACGGCATCGTGGGACCCATGGGGGTGCCGAGCCCGTTGACGGGCAAGAAGAAGGTGGTCTGCGTCGGCGGCGGCCTGGGTGTCGCGCCGATTTACCCGCAGGCGCGCGGGTTCAAGGAAAACGGCGCCTACGTGATCGGCATTCTCGGGTTCCGCAATAAGGACCTAGTGTTTTGGGAAGATAAGTTCCGGGCCTGCTGCGATGAGCTGATTCTGTGCACCGACGACGGTTCGGCAGGAATGAAGGGTTTCGTCAGCGACGGCATCAAGGTCGCCATCGAAGGCCATAAGGATATCGATGAGGTCGTGGCGATCGGCCCGCCCATTATGATGAAGGTCTGCGCCGACACGACGCGGCCGCACGCGATCAAGACGATCGTCAGTCTCAACCCGATCATGGTCGACGGCACCGGTATGTGCGGCGGCTGTCGGGTCAAGATCGGCGACGAAGTTAAATTCGCCTGCGTCGATGGCCCCGATTTCGACGGGCACAAGGTCGACTTCAATGATCTGATGATGCGTCTGCGTCGCTACAAAGAAGAAGAAAAGGCGGCGATGGATCGCTGGTCGGAAAACTGCCGAATGATGCAACAGAAGCCGGCCGTCGTGCCGGGCAACGGGACGGGTGAATCGTCATTGGGCCTTCCCGATCCGTTCGAGGAAGCAATGGGCGGATAGGAGGCGTCTGCTTTAGGCGCACCGGAATTTGCTAGGCGCATAGGATTTGCAAAATGGCTAAAGCGGTAAAGAAGAAAAAAACCATCCGGAGCATTCCTCAGCAGCGGACGCCTGTGCGCGAACTGGATGCGCAGGTGCGGTCGAAGAACTTCGAAGAAGTGAATTGCGGTTATTCGCTGAACGAGGCGCTCAACGAAGCCGAGCGCTGCCTGTTGTGTCCCGAACCGGGGTGCATCGCCGGCTGCCCGGTCAATATCAACATCCCGAAATTTATCGAGGCCATCTGCGCCAAGGATCTGCGCGGTGCCTATGACGTCATCACCGCCAGCAATCTTCTGGCTTCGGTATGCGGCCGGGTCTGCCCGCAGGAAACGCAATGCGAAGGCGTATGCATCGTCGGCGAATCGCTTGAGCCGGTCGCGATCGGCCGCCTCGAACGCTTTGTCGGTGACACCGCCATCAAGGAAAAGTGGAGCAACGTCCCCTATATCGAGCCGACCGGCTACAAAATCGGCATCGTCGGTTCGGGACCCGCCGGCATGGCCTGTGCGGCCGATATGGCCAAAGCCGGTTGCGACGTGACCGTGTTCGAAGCTTTCCACCAGGCCGGCGGCGTTCTCAAATACGGCATTCCCGACTTTCGCCTGCCCAATTCGGTGGTCGACGCCGAAATCGACAATCTGCGCAAGCTCGGCGTCAAGTTCGAATGCAATACGCTGGTCGGGCGTCTGTTCACCATCGAACAGATGCGCAATGAACTCGGCTACGACGCTGTCTTCATCGGCACCGGCGCCGGCTACCCCTCGATGCTCGGCATCCCCGGCAACTCGCTCAACGGCGTCTTGTCCGCCAACGAGCTGCTCACCCGTTGCAATTTGATGCGGGCGAAGGAATTCCCGAATTACGACACGCCGATCCCGCTCGGCAAGCGCGTCGCCGTGATCGGCGCCGGCAACACCGCGATGGACGCTACGCGCGTCAGCGTGCGGCTCGGAGCCGAGAAAGTTTACTGCATCTATCGCCGCTCGCGGGCGGAATGCCCGGCGCGCATGGAAGAAGTGCACCACGCCGAGCAGGAGGGTGTTGAATTCCACTGGCTCACCGCGCCGGTCGAAGTTCTCGACGACGGCAAGGGCAGCGTGCGCGGAATGCGCTGCATCCGCATGGAGCTCGGCGAGCCGGACGATTCCGGCCGGCGGCGGCCGGTTGCGGTCAAGGGCAGCGAGTTTGAATTCGAGTGCGATCAGATCGTGTTTGCGATCGGCACCAACGCCAACCCGATCATCGGCCAGACCTCGCATCTTCGCCTCAACAAGCGCGGCTACATCGGCGCCGACAATTCGCTGGCGACGTCGTTGGCGGGCGTGTTTGCCGGCGGCGATATCGTCACTGGCGCCGCGACCGTGATCGAAGCGATGGGCGCCGGCCGCAAAGCCGCGCGCAGCATGAAGAACTACTTGAGAATCCGTGATTCCAGCGACGACGAAGCCGGCAAATCCGCTGGTGGAACCTTCTTCGGGATCGATCTGCGGGAACGCAACTTCGCGCGCATTCGCGCCGCTTAAGGTAGCACTATGACCGACACCACTGCCGATATTGCCGTCAAAGCTCGCCCACGTGCGAGCAAAGCCGCACGCTCCGAGCAAGGCGGCAAGCCGGCCGTCACGTTGAGCGAGCATGTCGTCGAGATCGTCAGCGACTCCGGCGAAGGCGCGCAGCGCTGCGGCCAGACGTTCGGTGCGATCGCCTCGCAGATGGGCAACGGCGTATGGACCGAGGAGATCATCCCGGCTGAAATCCGTCCGCCCGCGCGCAGCGTCGCCGGCGGCAGCGGCAATCGCATCCGTATCGGCGCCGGGCGCGTCACCAATGCTGGCAACGAAACCGACCTGGTCATTGCCTTCAACGAGCAGGTCCTGCTCGGCCGCGTGCGCACCGGCGAACTCAAGCCGGACTGCACCATTCTGCTGGAGAGCATGTGGCGCGAGAGCAGGGACCCGAAAATAGTAGAGTCCTATGTCGAGACCTACGAGCAGCTCGTGAAGGCGGGCTACAAAGTCATCGAAATTCCGATGGAGCTGGAATGCCGTAAACTCGTGGCCGATGCCCGGCGCGGCAAGAACATGTTCGCGCTCGGTATCCTCTGCAGCATCTTCAGCTTCGACCCCAAGCACGGGCATAAGCAGATTGCCGTCACTTTCGGCAAGAAAGACGCCAGCATCGTTCAGTCGAACGTGATGCTGTTGGATGCGGGCTACGATTGGGCCGAGAAGAATCTCGACTTCAAATACCGCATTCCGGCAACGCGCAGCACCGAGCCGCAAATCGTCGTCAACGGGAATACCGCGCTGGCGCTCGGCGTGCTCGCGTCCGGCATGGAAATCTGCGCGATGTATCCGATCACGCCGGCGACATCGGTCTCGCATTATCTGAGCAGCGTGTTCGAGAAGGTCGGCGGCATTGTGCATCAGGCCGAGGACGAGATCGCGGCCTGCGCCTTCGCGATTGGCGCCTCCTATGCCGGCAAATGCGCCGTCACCGTCACTTCCGGCCCCGGCTATTCGCTCAAACAGGAAGGCATCGGGCTTGCAGTGATGGGCGAAATTCCGCTCGTCGTCATCAACGTGCAGCGCGGCGGTCCCTCGACCGGACAGCCGACCAAGGTCGAGCAGGGCGATATGCTGACCGCGATCTTCGGCAGCCACGGCGACGCGCCCAAGGTTGTGATGGCGCCGGGCACGATCGAGGACTGCTTCTATTCGGTGATCACCGCACGCAAGATCGCCGAAACCTTCAATATGGTGGTGGTCGTTCTCACCGACACCAGCCTGGCCTCGTCGCAACAGCCGTTCCCGCGGCCGCAATTCAGCGAAGCCTGGCTGGCGCCGCCGATCGACCAGAGCGAAATCCCGGAAGGGCTCAAGCCCTATGATTGGGATGCCACGACCGGCCTGGCGCGCCGGTTCATCCCGGGCCAGCCGGGCGGCATGCATACGCTGACCGGCCTCGCACATGACCGGCTGAGCCATGTTGCCTATGACCCTGACAGCAACGAATTGGGTATTCGCGCGCGCAGTCACAAGCTCGCCGCGCTGCAGCGGACCCTCAAGACACCGGCGGTGTTCGGCGGCGACAAGGGCGATCTTCTGGTCATCGGCTGGGGCAGCACCAAGGGTGCGATCGAGGAGGCCGTCGAGAAGCTGCGCGCCGAGGGCCGCAAGGTGTCGTCGCTGCATCTCACTTTCTTGCAGCCGATGGCGCCCGGCATCAAAGAGATCATGCAGAAGTTCAAGAAGGTCATCACCATCGAAGGCAATTGGAGTGACGACCCGAAGGACGAGATCATCGACGAAACCAATCGCCGCTACTCGGCGCTCGCAATGCTGCTGCGCTCGCGTTACCTTATCGACGTCGATTGCTGGAGCGAAGTACGCGGCCAGCCGATCAAGCCGGCGACGATCCAGCGCGTCATCCTCGAAAAATTGAAGCAGAAATAACAGGCGCGACCCATGACCATTCATGCCACCGAATGCCTCTTGCGGCTGCACGACCAGCACCATGAGCTCGAGGATTATCAGAGCGGCGTGCCGCGCTGGTGCACCGGCTGCGGCGACAACGCCATTCTGACGGCGGTGCAACGGCTGTGCCGCGACGAGGGCCTGCGGCCCGAGAAGACCATGTTCGTCTCGGGCATCGGCTGCTCCAGCCGTTTCCCGCATTACATGAAGACCTACGGATTCCACGGCATTCACGGTCGCGCGCTGCCGGTTGCCGAGGGCGTCAAGATGGCGCGGCCGGATTTGAACGTGTTCGTCAATACCGGCGACGGCGATTGCTGCAGCATCGGCGCGGCGCACTGGATTCACGCCATCCGCTACAACATGAACATGACGGTGATGCTGCACGACAACCAGATATACGGGTTGACCAAGATGCAGGCCTCGCCGACGTCACCGCGCGGGACTAAGAGCAATACGACGCCGCGCGGCAGCTATCTCGACGGGCTCAATCCTTTGACCGTGACGCTCGGCGTGCAGAACGTCTCCTTCGTCGCGCAAGCGGTCGATTGGATACCGGAAGTGCTCTACGACATCATCAAGGCGGCCTATCACCACAAGGGACTGTCGTTCGTGCGCATCCTGCAGCGGTGCCCGGAATGGCTGCCGAAAATGCTTGATCCGTGGGTGCACGATCCGCTCAAGACCATGCTGCTGACGCATGAGAACGGCGTTACGCTGAGCCCGGCTTTGTCCAAGGTCTACAAGACCCAGGAACAGCACGATCCGATGAACATCAACCGGGCGCGCGAGATCGCCTCGCTCGCCGATCCGATCCCGGTCGGCATCCTTTATCGCAATCCGGAAGTGCCCTGCTACGAAGTGCTGCGCGATGCCGGACAACAACGGTCGGCGCGCTACATAAAAGCGGGTTTCGAGTCGGAACTCGACAAGTTCACGGTCTGGCCGCAAGACGCAGACACTAAAGTTCAATCAGGCGCCTGAGGTTAAGGCGGGCAGACGAAAACGACTAAGGCGATTTCAGCATGCAAGTAGAACTTCAAGCGCACATCGCGTTTCATCTCACGGGCCGGTTGCCCCAGGGCGAGGGCGCTGCGCTGGCACACAGTGACCTGCGGCCTGCGATTCTCGCCGGATACCGTGACCTCACGGCGCTGCGCTACGATTTCCCGCTGGTGCTCATGGCGGGCGGCGGCGGACAACCGGTGCAATCGCTGTCCGGCCTGGTCGATGGCGCGGTTAAGGAAATTGCGGCGAACGGCGACGGCGAACGCATCAGAAAACACGCCGGCCGGCTCGAGCGGGCGATCCGCAAGCTGGTCGCGGAAGGCAAGACCGGGACGTTATCGGCGCTTTGCGATCTCGCGGCCGAGCGCATCGGCGTCAAGAGCGACGAGTCGCTGGCAAAGAGCGTGAGTGGCCTGCGCGCCGCGCTGAAGAGCGCCGGCGAGGTCATCGATTGCGACAAGGCGATGCCGTTCCGGCTGTTTCAGCATGCCTGGCAGGCCTTGCAGGACCAGAAGGCGCAGAAATTCCGCGCCCAGATCAACAAGCTGATCATGAAATTGTCAGACATCCTGAGTGCGGATTTCGGCCACTCGAAGGAAGGGATGAGCCCGGAACGGCTGCAAGCCTCGATCGGCTCGGCCCATCGCGAGACTTTCGATTTCGCAGCGATGTCGCGCATGCTGACTGCCGCCTCGGCCAATGTGCCGATGCCGGAAAGCCGCCGCCAGCGGGTGCGCGGACTGCTCGCGGCGCTCAGGACGCAACGCTTCTTCCCGCCGGCGGGCGAAAGCGACAAGTGGATCGGCGTCGCCGAGCCGTATTCTTTCGTTTTCCATACCTGCTCCGAAGCGGTCGCGGCATACCGTGAACGGCTGCCGAAGATGACCGAACTGGCCAAGGCGATGGCGGTTGCCAAGCTCGAAACCGACGGGGAATACAGCGAAGCGCGTCACGATGCCTTCTTTGCGGGATTCGGCGACAATGGCCTCGACGCCGACGACATCGCCGCGTTTCCGGATTATCTGATTTGCCTGCCGGCCGCCGACTTCCGGGCGGCCGAATCCGACTTGATCATGCGGGCCTTTGTCGCCGGCATGCCGGCAAAGCTCGTGGTGCAGACCGACGATCTGCTCGAGCAATCGCCGATCACGGACGACTTGCTGATCGCAGGCTTGCGCGGCCGGCAACTCGCCGGCACTGCGCTCGGGTTTGGCGCGTCCTATGTGTTGCAGACGAGCAGTGCCACCCTGTACCAACTGCGCGAGCAGGTTCTTCGCGGCCTGGCCTATCGCGGGCCGGCCTTGTTCAGCGTGTTCTCCGGCGCGAACGCCAGCAACCTGCCGCCCTATCTCGCGGCTGCGGCGGCCGCCGAATCGCGGGCGTTCCCGGCATTCAGCTACGATCCGTCGGCGGGGGCCGATTGGGCATCGCGGTTCTCCCTCAAGGCCAACAGCCAGGTCGATCTCGATTGGCCGGTGCAGCGTCTCGATTATGAGGACGCCGAGCAACAGCTGGTGTCGGAAACCGTTGCCTTCACGCTGGTCGACTTCGCGGCGACCGACCCGCGCTGCGCCAAATATTTTGCCAAGATACCGCGCGAAAAATGGACCGCCGACCTGCTGCCGGTGTCCGAGTTCCTGACGCGAGAGCCGAAGGACCTGGCCGAAAAGGTGCCGTGCCTGCTGATGGTCGACGGCGACAATCGCCTGCAGAAAGTGATCGTCAACGACACGCTGGTGCGGGAAGCGCGGCGTTGCGCCGACGCCTGGCGCAGCCTGCAGGAACTAGGCGGCGTTCATAACTCGCATGCGGCGAAGCTGCTCGAACAGGAACGGAAAGTCTGGGCCGAGCAGGCGCAGGCGGCGGCTGCCGCCGTGAGCCAGCAGGCGCCGGCGGCTACACCCGCCGCAGCAGCGGCCGGGGCGGCTGCTGTCGTTGCCGCGCCTGCCGCCGTCGAAGCGGAGCCGGAGAAGAAGTCGGACGACCCCTATATCGAGACTTCGCGATGCAGCAGCTGCAACGAGTGCACGCAGCTTAACGACAAGATGTTCGGCTACGACGCCAACAAACAGGCATTCATTCTCAATGCGGATGCCGGTACCTATCGTCAGCTTGTGGAAGCCGCGGAGAGCTGCCAGCTCTCGATCATCCATCCTGGCAAGCCGCGCAATCCGAACGAGCCTGGGCTCGATGAGCTGATGAAACGAGCGGAGCCGTTTTTGTAGATCG
The DNA here is from genome assembly GCA_963786025.1 of uncultured Alphaproteobacteria bacterium. GTDB lineage: Bacteria > Pseudomonadota > Alphaproteobacteria > Rhizobiales > Xanthobacteraceae > Pseudolabrys. The sequence goes on along the minus strand of CAWAXK010000006.1, from coordinate 64,748 downwards.
ATCCGCTCCGTCCACGCCTTTCACCATCATCGCAATCTGATGCAGCGAGTTGACGCCGAATGAAAATCGTAATTGCTGCGGAAGCAGACTCTGCGGAGCCGCGGGTAGCGGGGACAGCGGAGACCGTAAAGAAGCTAAAGGCGCTGGGTGCGGAGGTCGCGGTCGCGCGCGGCGCCGGTCTGGGGTCTGGCATATTGGATGCCGACTACGAGGCGGCGGGCGCCACGGTGGGCGACAACGTCACCAAGGACGCCGACGTGGTGCTCAAGGTCAAGCGGCCGACGCCGGATGAGTTGAAGGGTTATAAGAAGGGCGCGCTGGTCATCGCCATCATGGACCCCTACGGCAACGAGGCCGCGCTCAAGCAGATGGCGGACGCCGGCGTTCTGGCCTTTGCCATGGAACTGATGCCGCGCATCACGCGGGCGCAGTCGATGGACGTGCTGTCGAGCCAGGCGAATCTGGCGGGCTACCGGGCGGTGGTCGATGCGGCGGTGGAGTTCGGCCGCGCCTTTCCGATGATGATGACGGCGGCGGGCACGGTGCCGGCGGCCAAGGTGTTCATCATGGGCGTGGGCGTCGCCGGTCTGCAAGCCATTGCGACGGCCAGACGCTTAGGGGCCATTGTGACGGCGACCGACGTGCGGCCTGCGACCAAGGAGCAGGTGGAGAGCCTGGGCGCCAAGTTCCTGGCGGTCGAGGACGAAGAGTTCAAGAACGCGCAGACGGCGGGCGGCTACGCCAAGCCGATGTCGGCGGAATACCAGGCCAAGCAGGCGGCGCTGACCGCCGAGCACATCAAGAAGCAGGACATCGTCATCACCACCGCGCTGATCCCGGGGCGTCCGGCGCCGCGGCTGATCTCGGCTGCCATGGTGGCCTCGATGCGGCCCGGCTCGGTGATCGTCGATCTGGCGGTCGAGCGCGGCGGCAATGTGGAAGGCGCCAAGCCCGGCGAGGTGGTGCAAGTGGGGCCGGCCAAGATCGTCGGCTATCTCAACGTGGCGGGGCGGCTGGCGGCCTCGGCCTCCGCGCTCTACGCCAAGAACCTGCTGACGTTCCTCGACACCATGATCGACAAGAAAGAGAAGAAGCTTGCGGTCAACTGGGACGACGAGATCATCAAGGGCACGCTGTTGACCCGCGACGGGGCGATCGTGCATCCGAACTTTATGCCCAAGACGGCGGCCTAGCGCATGATCCCGAAAAGTGGGAACCGGTTTTCGGATAAGATCATGCGCAAACGAAATGTAAGGCGAGCACGATGATGCAATTTCGACGGACGATGGTTTAAGGAGAGCCGAGATGGAACATATTGCGCAAGCGGTCGATCCCTTTGTCTTCCGGCTGTCCATCTTCGTGCTGGCGGTGTTCGTCGGCTACTACGTGGTGTGGTCGGTGACGCCGGCCTTACATACGCCGCTGATGTCGGTGACCAACGCGATCTCCTCGGTGATCGTGGTCGGCGCGCTGCTGGCGGTGGGGGTGGCGCTGATCGAAAACGACAACGGCACGATCTTGGCGCGGGGCTTAGGCTTCGTCGCGCTCACGTTCGCTTCCGTCAACATCTTCGGCGGCTTCCTGGTCACCCAGCGCATGCTGGCGATGTACCAGAAGAAAAAGAAGTGACGAGGCCCTTTCACACCCTGATCACCCGATGACCCGGCCATCCCTTTCTCTGCATCCTAAGGTCTAAGCCATGAGTCCCAATCTCGTCGCGCTGCTCTATCTGGTCGCCGGCGTTCTGTTCATCCAGGCGCTGCGCGGGCTGTCCTCGCCCGACACCAGCCGGCGCGGCAACTATCTCGGCATGATCGGCATGACCATCGCCGTGCTGACCACGCTCGGCTCGCATCCGCCGGAAGGCGCGCTGGCCTGGGGCCTGGTGGCGGGCGGCATCGTGCTCGGCGGCGGCATCGGCGCGGTGATCGCGCGCCGCGTGCCGATGACCTCGATGCCGGAACTGGTGGCGGCCTTCCATTCGCTGGTCGGCATGGCGGCGGTGTTGGTGGCGGCGGGCGCTTATTACGCGCCGGCGGCCTTCGACATCGGCACCGAAGGCCATATCCATCAACAAAGCCTGATCGAAATGGCGCTCGGCGCCGCCATCGGCGCCATCACCTTCACCGGCTCGGTGATCGCCTTCCTCAAGCTCAGCGCCCGCATGAGCGGCAAGCCGATCATGCTGCCGGGGCGCCACGTCATCAACATCGCGCTCGCCTTGGGCCTGGTGTTCTTCATCTACCACTTCTATCTCGCGCAGACCGCGCTCGACTTCTGGTTGATCGTCGCCATCTCGCTGACCTTCGGCGTGCTCATCATCGTGCCGATCGGCGGCGCCGACATGCCGGTGGTGATCTCGATGCTCAACTCCTATTCGGGCTGGGCGGCGGCCGGCATCGGCTTCACGCTGGGCAACTCGGCGCTGATCATCACCGGCGCGCTGGTCGGCTCCTCGGGCGCGATCCTGTCCTACATCATGTGTCACGCCATGAACCGCTCGTTCATCTCGGTGATCCTGGGCGGCTTCGGCGGCGAGGTGGCGGGACCGGGAGCGGGCGCCGAGCAGCGTCCGGTCAAGCTGGGATCCGCGGACGACGCCGCCTACATCATGAAGAACGCGCAGAAGGTCATCATCGTGCCGGGCTACGGCATGGCGGTGGCGCAGGCGCAACATGCCTTGAGAGAGATGGCCGAGAAGCTCAAGAAGGAAGGCGTCGAGGTCAAATACGCCATCCATCCGGTGGCCGGCCGCATGCCGGGCCACATGAACGTGCTCTTGGCCGAAGCCAACGTGCCTTACGACGAAGTGTTCGAGCTGGAAGACATCAACTCGGAGTTCGCCCAGGCCGACATCGCCTTCGTCATTGGCGCCAACGACGTCACCAACCCGGCGGCGGAAGAGGACAAGACCTCGCCGATCTACGGCATGCCCGTCCTTCAAGTCTGGAAGGCCGGCACCGTGATGTTCATCAAGCGCTCTCTTGCCTCCGGCTACGCCGGCATCGACAACCCGCTGTTCTACCGCGACAACACCATGATGCTGCTCGGCGACGCCAAGAAAATGACCGAAAGCATCGTCAAGGCGATGTGAGGCGAAGCAACAACTGCAATAAAAATGGCCGGGATTTCCCGGCCATTTCCTTTTAGAAGGCGTGAACGGCAAGCGACCTAGCCGGCCGTCTCCACGTCCCACTTGGGCGCGCGCTCGGGCGGGTTGGCGATGCGGACGTGGCGGCTGCGCAGCGCGGAAATCCGCCGCATCTCGTCGTCGCTCAGCACGAAATCGAATACGTCGAGGTCTTCCCGGATGTGCGCCTCTTCAAGCGGGCGCGGCACCGCCGCCACCATCGGCTGCTGGATCAGCCAGCGCAGGCTGATCTGGCCGATCGTCTTGCCGTGCGCCTTGGCGATTTCGCCGATGACCGGATCGTCGAGCAGCTTGCCGCGCGCCATCGGGCAGTAGGCGGTCAGGATCATGCCATGCCGCTTGAGCGCCGCCAGCATGCGGTCCTGCGGCAAATAAGCGTGATACTCGACCTGGTTGGTGACGAGCGGCTCGGGGCAGATCTTAACCGCCTCGTCGAGCATGGCGATGGTGAAATTCGACACGCCGATATGGCGCGCCATGCCGCTGCGCTTGGCCTTGGCCAGCGCGCCGAGCGTTTCGGCAAACGGCACCTTCGGCTGCGGCCAGTGCACCAGCAGGAGATCGACATAGTCGAGTTGAAGCGCCTTCAGGCTGGTCTCGGCCGAGCGCAGGAAGTCGGCCTCGCGCGCGTCGAGCTCGGTCACTTTGGTGGTGACCCACAGTTCCCCGCGCGCGATGCCGCTTAAGCGGATGCCTTCGCCGACCTTCTCCTCGGTGCCGTATTTGCGCGCCGTGTCGATCAGGCGATAGCCGCTTTGAATGGCGAAGGCCACCAATTCGGGCCCGTGCTGCGGCAGTTCCATGGTGCCGTAGCCGATCGCCGGCATTTTTGCGCCGTGGGCGGAAAGGGTGAAAGCCTTAGGGGGTTGCATCGGGGACTCCGCGGCGGAAATGGTAGGGACGGAATATTAGGGTGGTAGCGGTGCCAGAGTAAACCGTGGCGTCTTTTTAATGCGCCCGATCCTCAGCCAGCCGCGTCCGCTGGCGCCTGCTCGACCGCCAGGACGCGCATGATGTCTTCGCGTACCTTGCTGCGGTCCGCATCGGTCGTCGCGGCGGTAAGCCGCGTCTCATAGGCGATGCGCGCCGGGCGATGAAACACCATTACGCGGTCGCCGATCTCCATCGCCTCATTGATCTGATGGGTGATGAACACCGCGGTCTTGTTGTTCTGCCGCACCAGCCGCACGAATTCAGCGCGCAAGTCGCGCGCGGTCATCTCGTCGAGCGCGGAGAACGGCTCGTCGCACAGCAGGATCTCCGGATCGACCGCGAAGGCGCGCGCGATCGACACGCGCTGGCGCATGCCGCCGGACAGTGCATGCGGATAGTCGTTCTCGTGGCCGGTGAGCCCGAGCCGCTTGAGCCAGGCGCGCGCGGCTTCCTCGGCCGCAGCGGCATCGCGGTCGAGGATCTGCAAGCCGAGCCGCACATTGTCGAGCGCCGAACGCCACGGCATCAGCCGGTCGCTCTGGAATACGATGCCGATCTTGCCGCGGAAAAAATCGAACTCGTGAAAGGGGTCGTGACCGATGACCCTGGCTTCGCCGGAACTCGGCTCGATCAGGCCGGCGACGATGTTGAACATGGTGGACTTGCCGCAGCCGGTCTTGCCGAGCACCGCCACGATCTCGCCCCTGGCGATCTCGAACGACAATTTATCGACGGCGACAAAATCGCCGCGGCCGTCCGGGCGGCGAAAGCTCTTGCTGACGTCATGGAAGCGGATAACGGGCTCTGACATGCGGCTACATCGCCCGCTCGGACACGGCGCGGTAGCGCAGCGCCCAGGCCTCGATCGCGTTGATGGTCTGTTGCACCACCAGCACGAACAGCACGAGTTGCAGCGTCCAGGCCATTGCGCCGGCCATGTCGAACAATTGCTGCTGCCGCAGCAACTCGTAGCCGACGCCGCCGGTCGCGCCCACCAGCTCCGCCACCACCACCACGCGCGCGGCATTGCCGAGGTTGACCTTCCACGCCGTCAGGATGCCCGGCACGATGGTCGGCACGATCAGGAAGCGGAACAGCGTCCAGCGGCTCGGCCGGAACGCCATGGTCATTTCGAACAGGTCCTTCGACATCGAGCGGAAGGCGTCGAGAATCTGAAAGGTGAACGCGGGCAGCGTCGTCATCACCATGATGAACAGGATGCGGAATTCGGTGCCGTGGAACCAGATGATGGCGAACACCACCCAGGACAGCGCTGGGATGCCCTGGAAGAAAGTCAGCACCGGCGCGATGAAGTTCTCGGCAGTCCTCGACTGGCCGATCGCCATGGCGAGCAAGCCGCCGAGGATGAAGGCGCCGAACAAGCCGCCAAAGATGCGGGCGCCGGTGAGCAGCACGTCGATCAGCAGTGAACCGGTAATCAGAATCTCGATGGTGCGCGAAATGACATCCGGCACCGGCGGAAACAAAAAGTGCGGGAACACCATCGATAAAATCTGCCAAAGCGCCGCCAGCACGAGCATGCTGGCGGCCGCTTGCAGAACGCGGACGGTGCGCGAGTTCGTCATTTCATCGGCTTCGTATAGATGGTGTCATTCGACGGCATCGCCTTGAAATAACCGACGTCGATGCCGGCCTTGTAGACGGCGTCGATCTGCTTGGCGACCTCGCCCGCCGGCACCACGTTCATGCCGAGCCGGTCATTGGCCTTGATCAGCGAGACCAGCGCCGCGCGGTCCGGCGGCGTGGATTTCGGCGCGATCAGTAGTGCGGCTTCCTCGGGGTGGGCGGCGATATATTCGCCGGCCGCCTTGTAGGTCGCATAAAGCTTGGGGATCAGCGCCTGGTTGGCCGCGATCCATTCGTCATGCGCCGCCACGCCGAGATAGGGAATGCGCTCGCCGCCGGCGAAGCTCTTCCAGGTCTTGGCCATGTCGGTATCGAGCATCCGGATGTCGGGCTTTTTCGACTTCAACAGCGTGTAAGCCGGCTCCCAGAGCTGCACGGCGTCGGCGCGGTCGGCCAGCGCATAGCCGACGAGACCCGGCGGGGCGGTGTTGATCACCTGAATCTTGGAGATGTCGACGCCCTGCTTCTTGGCGAAGAACTCCGACATTACGAAATTCGTCGTCGAGGAAGCGGCGGCGAGCTGCTTACCCTCCAGATCCTTGACCGTCTTGATCGCCGGCCGCGAAGTGATGACGGTGCCCCAAAAATCGAACAGGTTGAACAGGTATTTCACCTTCACGCCGCGCGCGTCGGCCAGGCCTACGGTGAGCACCGCAGCGCTGCCGCCGACCTTGAACTCGCCGGAATTGAATTGCGTCGTATAGGCGTCCGGCGTTCGCTCGACGAACTCGATATTGAGGCCGTTCGCCTCGTCGAGCTTCTTCGCCTTGATCACCGGCGGCATGAAGGCGCCGAGCGAAGGAAAGCCGAACACCACGATGGTGACTTTGGCGGGCGCCTGCGCGGCGGCGGGCGCCTGGCTCAGCGTCGTGCAGGCGATGAGCGCGAGCGCACAGCCGGCGGAACGCAGTATTGCGGATAATCCTGGCATGTGATCCTCCCTAGCTTCGTTGGTTATGGATCGTTTCTTATTGCGGCGGCACGGGCGATAGTGCTGTGACTTCGCGTCGCAGCGCCGTGAAAAACTGCTTGATCAGGTGTTTGGCAACGCCCTTCAGAATGCGCTGGCCGACGCCGGCAACCAGACCGCCGATTTCGCCCTCGCCACTATAGCGCATGGCGGTTCCGCCGTTCTGCGCCGTGAGCGAAAAGGTCGCCAGGCCGCTGCCGTGGCCGAGCGTGCCGGAGCCGGAGACCGCGACGTTGCATTGCGCGGGCGGCGTCTTGTCCGAGAGCGAAATCTCGCCTTCGAAGCTGCCGCCGACCGAAGCGACCTTCAGATTGAGAATGAGTTTGAAGCGGTCGCCGCCTTCCGGGATCATGTCCTTGCAGCCGGGGATGCATTTCGTGAGCACCGCCGGATCGTTGAGGGCGCTCCACAGCGCTTCGATCGGAACTTCGAAAATTTCTTCGCCGCCGATGTCGAGTTTCATGGTTGGCTCATGCGATCTTGAATAGCTGCGCCGCGAGGCCGCCGGTGATCGAGGCGGTCTGCGCCGGCGTGAGACCGGCCGCCGCGACGATCTTCGCCGGCTCGGTATCGCCGATCGGGAACGGCATGTCGGAGCCCATCATGATGCGCTCGGCACCCATCATTTCGATGACGAATTTCAACACGCGCGCGTCGTGCAGGATGGTGTCGGTGTAGATCGCGGCCAGCGCGGCGACCGGATCGCCGATGCCGGGCGTGAGGGCGTGATTTAGCTTGAGGCGGCCGAGCACGAAAGGCAGCGCGGCGGCGCCCATCGGCGCGAAGAATTTCATATTTTTGTATTTGGCGACATGGCCGGCCGAGATGAGGCGGGCCACCGCGACCGCCGCGTCGGTGATGCGGCCGAGCCCGTTGGCAAGGCCGAAATCGTTCACCCGCACGTCGCCGGCATCGAAGCTCGGATGGATATGGATGAGCGCGCCGCTCTCGTCGGCGGCCTGCCAGAACGGATCGAGGTCGGCGTGGTCGAGCGTCGAGCCGACGCCGCGCGGCAGCGTGCCGATCATGACGCCGGCGAAACCCGCGGCGATTGCCGCCTTCAAGACGCTCGCGGCGCGCGCGCCGTCGCCAAGCGGGACGGTCGCCAGCGGCACGAAACGAGGTTCGGCCTTGGCCGCAGCCATGAGGCAATCATTGGTGAGCCGGCTCCAGGCTTCGCCTTCCGCGCCCGGCAACTCATAGCCGAACATATCGACCCAGCCGCCGACGACCTGCTTGTCGATTCCCTGCTTGGCCATCCAGGCGACGCGCGCCGCAATATCCGACAACGGCTTGGACACCGGCCGTGTCGGCTTCGCCCCGGCAAACGAGAAAGCCAGGATGCCGCCGTCCTCGATCAGCCGCGCATGGGGGAATTTCGCCGCATCCTTGCGGATCGCGGCCAGCAGCTCGGGCGGCACAAGGTGCGCGTGGCAATCGATGATCATTCAGCTTTCCTTTGTGGCGCGCGCTTCGGCGATGAGGTCGCCCAGCTTCGACACTTTCAGCGGCAGCGTGTTGATGGAGACGCCCAGCGGCCTGAGCGCGTCATTGACCGCATTGGCGATTGCCGCCGGCGCGCCCAGATAGCCGCTCTCGCCCGAGCCCTTCTGTCCGAGCACCGTGTGCGGCGAGGGCGTGACTTGATGGATGATCTCGACCGCCGGCACCTCATGCGAGGACGGCAGCAGATAGTCCATGAAGCTCTGTGCCATCAACTGGCCTTCGCCGTCATAGGCGAATTCCTCGAGCAGCGCCGCGCCGATGCCGTGCGCGATGCCCCCCATGGTCATGCCGCGCACGATCTTCGGATTGATGACGGTGCCGCAATCGTGGCCGATCCGGTAGCGCAAGATCTTCGGCGTGCCGAGGTCGGGATCGATGGCGAGCAGGATGAGATGGAATTCGAACGAGAAGCAGGGATACATCTGCACGCGCCCGTCCGCCGTCGGCAGCGCGCCGCCGTTCGGGACCTGCATCACGTGGCTGACCGCGAGGCCTGGTTCCATGCCGTCCGGCATGCGGTGGTAATTGCGGAAGGCGATCTGCACCAAGTCGGCCCACGAGCGTTTGTTTTGCGGCGCGTCGCGGTCGCTCACGGTGCCGTCTTTATAGATGGCGCGTTCGGGCGGAATGCCGAGGTCATGGGCGCCGATCGCGGTCAGTTTAGCCTTGAGCTTGTGCGCTGCGTGGAAGGCCGCGCCGCCCAGCATGATCGCCATGCGGCTGCCGACCGGCGTGCCGCTCGGCAATGAATTGAGCGAATCCGGCCGCGTCACGCGAATGCTGTCGGGATCGACCTGCAACACCTCGCCGATCACCGTGCCGAGCAGCGTCTCGTGGCCCTGGCCGGAGGAGGTGGTGTGCATGCTGGCGGTGATGGCGCCCATGCCGTCCACATTGATGCGGCAGGAATCCATGAAGGTGGAGGTGGTGATGGCCGGATTGAGCAGCGCCTCGAAAGTGGCATTGCCGCCGGATGGCTCAAGGCAAGCGGCGATGCCGATGCCGGCAAGCTTGCCCTCGGCGCGCAAGCGGTCGCGCTCTTTCTTCAGATCCTCGTAGCTGGTGTGCGCCAGCACCTTGTCGACCAGGGCATGATAGTCGCCGCTGTCATAGGTGGTGCCGCTCGGGATGGTGTAGGGGAATTCCTCGTGCCGGATCATGTTGCGGCGGCGGATTTCCAGCCGGTCGAGGCCGAGCGCATTGGCGACTTCGTCCATGGTGCGCTCGATTGCGAGATTGGTTGGCGACTGGCCGAAGCCGCGCACCGCTTCCTGCGTGGTCTTGTTCGTGACCACCGCCATGGCGCGATATTGCACGCTTGCGATCTTGTACGGCCCGACGATGGCGCCGACCGGCTTGCCGAGCTGGAACGGCGAGCGGCCGGCATAGGCGCCGACGTTCTCCAGCGCGCGCATCTTCATCGAGCGCACGATGCCGTTGTCGTCGAAGGCGACGTCCACGTCGAACAGCCGCTCCGGCCCGTGCGCGTCGCCGCCGCGCATGTTCTCCAGCCGATCCTCGATCAGCCGCACCGGAAAGCCGAGCCGGCGCGTGAGATAACCGCACAGCACCGTGTGCTTGATGCCGCGCTTGACGCCGTAGCTGCCGCCCACGTCCACGTCGTGGTGCACGCGCACCGAGGTGGTCGGGATTTTCAGCGCGATGCCGATCTGGTCGGCATAGCGCGGCATCTGGATCGAGGCATAGACGTCGAGCATTTCGCGCCAGGGATCCCAACTCGCCGCCACGCCGAAAGTCTCGATCGGTACCGTCGACGAGCGGCCCCATTTCACCCGCAGCGAGAGATGACGCGGGCAGGCCTTGAAATCCTTCTCGACTTCGCCCCAGACGAAGGTCTTGTCGAGCAGCACGTTGGAGCCATGCGCCTGGTGCACCAGCACGGCGCCGGGTTCGATCGCCTGTTCGGCATCGAGCACGAAGGGCAGCTTCTCGTAAGTGACCCTGACCTTTTCGGCCGCGTCCTCAGCCAGCGCGCGGCTGTCGGCAACGACGGCCGCGACCCATTCGCCTGCATAGCGGGCGACCTCGAGCGCCAGCGGCCGGCGCGGCACGTTCGGCGTGTCGAGCCCGCTCATCAGCGGCAGCGTGGCTTGCGCGAGTTCATGACCGTCGAGCACGTAATGCACGCCGGGCATGGCGAGCGCCGCGCTCTTGTCGATGGTCTTGATGCGCGCCGCCGGGTAGGGGCAGGTCACTAGGGCGACATGCCGCATATTGGGCAGATCGATATCGGCGACGAACTGGCCCTTGCCGGCGACGAAGCGGCGGTCCTCGCGCACGCGGCGGTCGGTAGAGACGTAGCGGTGGCGGTCGGCGCTCATTTGCGATGCTCCGATGGCCGATTGGCGCCGCGCAGGCGCTCGGCGGCGAGCGCGATCGCCTCAACGATCTGCGCATAGCCGGTGCAGCGGCAGATATTGCCGGAGATCGCCTCGACGATCTGTTCGCGCGACGGCTCCGGATTGTCGGCGATGAGCGCATGCGCCACCAGGATCATGGCCGGCGTGCAATAGCCGCATTGCATGCCGTGGGTCTCGCAGAAGGCGTCCTGGATCGGCGACAGTTCGCCGGGGCCGGGCGTGACGCCCTCGATGGTGGTGATCGCCGACCCCGCTGCCTGCGCGGCGAACATCAGGCAGGAGCGCACGGCGACACCGTCGAACAGCACGGTGCAGGCGCCGCAAACGCCATGCTCGCAGCCGGCGTGCGCGCCCTTGAGACCGAGCATGTCGCGCAGGCAATCGAGCAGCGTCGTGCGTGGCTCGACCTCGACCTCGTGCAGCGTGCCGTTGACGTTGAGCTCAATGCGCATGTGACTTCTCTTGTGCTTTGCTCGATTGCGCGTCGGCCAGCGCATCGGCGACGGCGCGGCTGGCGAGATGGATGGCGGCGCGCCGGCGGTAATCGGCCGTGGCGTGCAGATCCTCCAGCGCATCGATATCGGCGAGCGCGTCGCGCACCGCAGCGTCCACCGCCTTGGCGTCGAGCCTGCTGCCTTTGAGTTGCTGTTCCGCGCTCTCGAGCCGCATGGGGAAATCGATCGCCGCGCCGACGGCGATGGCGATGCGTTGGCATGTGCCGTCGGCGCCGAGTTCGACCTGCGCCGCCGCCGACACAAAAGCGAAGTCGCTGCGCCGCGCGTTGACCTCGTGAAAGCCGGTGCCGATTTTTTCACCTTGCCAAACCGGGAAACGCACGCCCACCAGGCAGGCGCCGGCGGGCAGCGCGGTGATCATCGGACCGATGAAGAATTCACCCGCAGGGATTTCCTCGGTTTCTCCACCGGCGCGGTAGCTCAGCACCGCGTCGAGCGTGACCGCGACCAGCGGCAATTCCGCCGCTGGATCGGCATTGGCGAGCGAGCCGCCGATGGTGCCGCGCGCGCGGGTGGCGGCGTGGCCGATATTGGGGATGGCGCGCGCCAGCAGGGGCACCCGGGCCGCGACCAGCGCGTCGCGCTCGACCACGCATTGCCGCGTGGTGGCGCCGATGGCGACGCCGTCACTGTCTTGATGGGCTTCCTGCCGGATATAGGACAAAGCGGCGATGCGATTGATGTCGATCAACCGGGTGGGGCGCGCCAGCCGCATGACCATCATCGGCACCAGCGTCTGCCCGCCGGCAATCACGCGGGCGCTTTCGTCGGCGGCGAGCATCGCACAGGCTTCGTCGATGTCGGCCGCGCGGGAATACTCGAACGGTGCTGCTTTCATAAAACGCTATGGCCCAAGCCCTGTTGCGGGATCGTTTTGTTGTGCCGCAGCCGCCCGGCCACGCCAAGGGGTGCCGCTGCCGCAGTGCGATATTGTCGATCCGTCGCCGATATGGTTAAAGTCCCTATCGCATTATCGCAACCGCAAAAATGCCGCGTGTTCGAACGCTTTTAGACGCGGACCGTGTGCTGCGGTAACGGGAGACAGCTCAGGTGACCGCACGATCCAAACGGAAGCCCGCGAATCGGCGGCCAGACGCAGGCCGGCATCGTCGAAATCCACGACTTCGGCGAGCAAAACGCCGAGCCGGCACGCGGCGGCGTACAATCGATCGGCCGCGGCTTCGCGATCATGGAAGAGATTGCGCGCAACCGGGACGGAATCAGCCTCGCCGAATTGAGCAAACGTGTCGGCCTGCACAATTCCACCACCTTCCATCTGGTGAAGACGATGGTGTCGCTCGGCTATGTGCGCCAGCTCAAGGACTCCAAGCGTTACCGCATCGGCCGTCCGCTGTTCGCGCTGGCCGCGAGCGCGCTCGATGAGATCGAAATGATGAGTCTCGGCCACCCCCGTGCTCGACGACCTCGCGCGCGCGACCGGCGAAAGCGCGCATTTCTCGGTGCCGATGGGCGACGCCGTGGTGGTGCTGGCGCGCACCAGCGGGCCGGGCGCTTTCCAGATGACCGACCGCGTCGGCGTGGTGCGGCCGGCCCATTGCACTGCGCTCGGCAAGATCATACTGGCCGCCTTGGCCCCGGGTCAGTTCGAAAGCTATCTGAAGCGCGCCGAGCTCAAAGCCTATACGCCGAAGTCGATCACCACCGCCGAACGGCTCACGCGCGAGATTGCCGAGGCGCGGCGCGCGGGGCAGGCCATCGATGACGGCGAGTTCGATGCCGAAGTGCGCTGCGTGGCGGTGCCGGTGCGCGATTTCAGCGGCCGGGTGGTCGGCGCCATCGGCATATCCGGTCCGGTCTGGCGCTTGTCGATCGAGGCCTTGCAGAAGCGCGCCCGCAGTGTGCGCGCCGCCGCCGACCGCCTGTCGGGCGAATTCGGCTATGGCGGCGATGGAGACTCGCGCGTCAAAACGGCGGTTTAGTTTCGAGGAGAGGGGCTCATGCCAAGGCATGCGAATTATGTTCCGCACGGCGTGATCCCAGCGGTGCTGTTGCCGTTCGAGAACGATCTCGCCATCGACGAGGCGAGCTTCCGCAAGCACCTGCGCGACGTGGCGGCGGTCGAGGGCCTGTCCGCTATCACCATCAACGCGCATTCGACCGAAGTGGCCTCCTGCACCTTCGACGAGCAGCGCCGCGTGCTCGACATCGCGCAGGACGAGATCGGCGCCAAGCGTGCCGCTCATCAACGGCATCTGGGCCGACGGCAGCCTGGAAGCCGCGCGGCTGGCGCGCATGGCGGAGCAGGGCGGCGCCTCGGCGCTCCTGGTGTTCCCGCCGGCGCCGTTTACCCTCGGGCAATCGCCGGCCATGGCGCTCGCGCATTTCAAGCGCATCGCCGATGCCACCGATCTGCCGCTGATCGCGTTCCAGTACCCGTTGGCGACGGGCCAAGGCTATCCGAAGGACACGCTGCTGAAGCTTTGCGACGAAGTGCCGAACATCCGCGCCATCAAGGACTGGATCGGCAATGTGCCGCACCACGAATGGCACATCCGCACGCTGCAGAACCTGCCGCGCCCGGTGAATGTGCTCACAACTCATAGCTCGTGGCTGTTCTCCTCGCTGGTGCTGGGCTGCAACGGGTTGCTGTCCGGCTCCGGCAGCGTCATCGCCGATCTGCAGGCGCAGATGTTCCGCGCCGTGCAGAGAAACGACATGGCGGAAGCCAAGCGCCTCAACGACCGTATCGAGCCGACCGCGCGCGTATTCTACGCCGATCCTTTCGTCGACATGCACAATCGCATGAAGGAAGCGCTGGTGCTGCTCGGCAAGCTTCCGCGCGCGGTGGTGCGCCCGCCGCTGGTCAAGCTCGAGCGCGCGGAGATCGCGCGCATTCGCCAGGCGCTGATCGAAGCCGGCTTGCTGGATAAGAAAGCGCGCGACGCGGCGTAAGACGTGAACTCATAAACCGGCAGCCAAATGGCAGCCGATGGCTGCGTTAAACCGCGGCCTAGCGCGCTGCTTCAGTTAACGGACGCTCTTTTTCCTTTTCCGTTTGGCTTTTTGCTTGGGAGGCAGCGGTTGAGGATTCAGCATTCGGCTGGAACCAGGCTTGGCTTTCTTGCCGCTGACGATGATGATGGCCTTTGTGCCGGAAGCTTTCTTCTTTGTCGCCTTCTTCGCTTTACTCTTTGCCATTTTGATCCCCGCCGTTGCCTTTTAATAAATTATTCCGGGCGCCATTCAATTTAGGCGTATCCCCTAATTACATGATCGCGAACTCGGTATTCTTGCGGTCGGTCACCAGCATCGCGCCCGGATAATGGGTGATGCAGAACTCCGGTTTCACCGTCGCGATCACCGACTGCGGCGTCACCCCGCAGGCCCAGAACACCGGCAACTCGTCGTCGCGCACGTCGACCGTGTCGCCATAGTCCGGCTTCATGATGTCCTTGATGCCGATCAGTTCCGGCTTGCCGATATGCACCGGCGCGCCGTGCACTGCCGGAAATCGCGTGGTGATCTGGATGGCGCGGATCGCATGCGCCGGCGTCATCGGCCGCATCGACACCACCATCGGCCCGTTGAACGGGCCGGCCTCGGCGGTCGCGATCGAGGTGCGGTACATCGGCACGTTACACCGCTGAGTGATGTGGCGCAGCTCGATGCCGTCGCTCGTGAGCGCCTCTTCAAACGAAAACGAGCAGCCGATGGCGAACACCACCAGGTCGTCGCGCCAAACATCGCGCACGTCTTGCGGCTCGGCGACCAGTTCGCCATGCCGCCAGACGCGGTAGCGCGGCAAATCGGTGCGGATATCGAGATCCTCGGCCAAGGCCGGCACGCGCCAGTCGCCGGGTGCCGACATGCCGATCAGCGGGCATGATTTCGGGTTGAGCTGGCAGAAGCGCAGGAAATCGGCGGCGAGCTTCTGCGGCAGAATGGCGAGATTGCCTTGCACGTAACCGGGCGCCAGACCCGCGGTCGGCCCGAGATGTTTGCCGGCGCGGATCGCGAGCCGCGCCGCCAGGCCGCTGCCCGAGGGTGGTGTATCGTCGCGACGGAGGGGGGTGACGGTCATCGGTCTTTGGTCCGCGGCAAATGGAACTAACGATCCACGCCGAAAGTCTAGCATCGGCCGCGGCGCGATACGAGGGCTGCACAATCGGCGGGCACCATTCGACCATGTGAGCGCACATTCATCCATATTGAAAAAGCGGTTGAAACTTCCGCCGGGATCGCGTTTGCTTATGGGGCTTATAAAGCCAAGAGCCCGTTAAAGGGCCGGCAGGGAGGAATGGTTATGCGGCCTTGTGCCAGCACGGTGGGGCGTGCGGTGATCGGGCTCGTGTGCTTGTCGTGCGGCGCAATGCCGACGCAAGTACGGCGAGCGGCTGTGTTGCTCATTCGGACAACTGCATCTCGACGTTGCTTCGACGCCCCGCGCTGCCGCGCGGGTTTTTCGATTCGAACAATCGAATCCTAGAGGGAGGACTGGCAATGACTGAAAAGTGGAAGGACGAGGCCTGGGCGCGGGACTTCTGGTACAGCGGCAAAATCACGCGCCGCCGCGTCGTCGGTTGGGGCGGCGGCGCCATCGGCGCGATGATGCTGGTGCCGGCGCCGTGGCGCGCAGCCTTCGGCGCCGCCAAGGCCTACAAGGTCGGCTCCGAGCAGCCGTTGTCGGGCCCCGGCGCCATCGGAGGCAAAACCGCGGTGGTCGGCCTGCAAATGTCGGCCGACCGCATCAACGCGAACGGCGGCATCAACGGCCGGCCGGTCGAACTGGTGCTGGTGGACGATGAGTCCAAGCCGGACGTCGGGCGGCGCAAGAGCCAAAAGCTGGTGGAAGAAGACAACATCGACGTCCACGTCGGCGGCTTCTTGTCCAACATCTGTCTCGCCTGCATGCCGGTCTGGCAGGAGGCCAAGCTCGTCAACATGATCAGCGTCTGCCTCGACACCACGCTGACGACGAGCGCCTGCAACCGCTACACCTTCCGCCTGCACGATTTTGCGCCGGCGCAGGCGGTCGCCATGGGGCCGACGCTCGCCAAGATGGGCAAGAAGTGGCACATCGTCTTTGCGGATTATTCTTGGGGCCAATCGACGCGCGACGCCTACGCGGCCGAAATCAAGAAGAACGGCGGCGAGGTTGTCGGCGCCACCGGCATTCCGCTCGGCACGCCCGACATGACGCCGTTCCTGTCGAAGATCTCCGGCAATTTCGACGGACTATTCGGCATCTTCTTCGGCAAGGATGGCGTGACCCTCGTCAACCAGGCCTACGACCTCGGCCTGAGCAAAAAGTACAAAATGGCTGGCGACGGTTCGATCACCGAGCCGACCAATCTGCCGGCGCAGGGCCACAAGGTCGACGGCTTCACCGCGATCAACCGCTACATCCCGGTGTTCCAGGGCCCGCTCGACACGCCCGCGCACCACAAGTTCTACGATGAAGCCAAGAAGCGGCTGGTCAAGGTCGATCCGAGCGGTCCGCGCCCGGATAAATACGTACAGTCGAACTACGAAGCCTTGAACGCGATGAAAATCGCCATGGAGAAGTCGAAGTTCGACGGCCGCAAGGACACCATGAAGCTGATCGAGGCGCTCGAGGGTCTCGAGGTGAAGCAAGGCGATGATTTCCCGCAGGGCGACAAGACCTTGCGCAAGGAAGACCACCAGGCCTTCCTGACTGAGTTCATCTTCGAGGTTCACAACGGCGACTACAAACTTCTGCAGGCAGTGCCGAAGGACAAGACCCTGGTGCCGCCGGCGTGCCACTTCCCCGCGGCGTAAGTGCGCGTGGACCAGTCGACCGATATCCGCTCCCCGGCGCAGGGCCGGGGAGCTGCATCGGCCCCCATTCTGAAGACCGAGCTGCTGACCGTCCGCTTCGGCGGGCTTTCGGCGCTCAATCAGGTCAATTTCGAGGTTGCCCGCGACGAAGTCCGCGCCATTATCGGGCCGAACGGCGCCGGCAAGAGCACCTTTTTCAACTGCCTGACCGGCGTGCTGCGGCCCACCTCGGGCCGCATCGTTTTCAATGGCGAAGACGTCACCGGCCTGCCGCCCAATGCCATCTCGCAAAAAGGCGTCGCCCGCTCGTATCAGATCACCAACATCATGCCGAACGCCTCGGCGCTGGAGAATGTACGCATCGCCGCGCAATCGCGGCGGCACGGCTGGAATCTGCTGCGCGACCATAAGAGCTTTCCGGACATCAACGAGAAGGCAGAGGCCGCGCTCGATTCGGTCGGTCTCTTGAGCAAGGCCGACGAACTCGCCGCCAACCTGTCGCACGGCGAACAGCGCAACCTCGAGATCGGCATCGCGCTGGCCACCGAACCTGCGTTGCTGCTGCTCGATGAGCCGACCGCCGGCATGAGCGCGGCCGAGACACATGAGACAATGGAGCTCGTGCGCCGCGTCGCGAAGAAGAATTTGACCATCCTCATCGTCGAGCACGACATGCATGTGGTGATGGAGCTCTGCCACCGCATCACCGTGCTGCATTACGGCGCCGTTCTCGCCGACGGGACGCCGGAGGAAATCCAGCGCAATCCCAAGGTGCAGGAGGTCTATCTCAAGACATGAGCGCCGCCGCCGACATCAGCAAAGAGCCGCTGGTCCGCGTCGAGGGCCTGCACACCTATTACGGCAAGAGCCACATTCTGCACGGCGTCTCGCTCGAAGTCGGGCCCGGCGAAGTGGTCGGGCTGCTCGGCCGCAACGGTGTCGGCAAGAGCACGACCTTGAAATCGATCATGGGTCTGGTGCCGCCGAGCCAGGGCCGGATTCTTCTGGACGGCGCCGCCATCACCGGCCTCGCGCCGCATCGGCTGGCGCAGCGCGGCATCGGCTACGTGCCGGAGGACCGCCGCATCTTCCGTCTGCTCACGGTGATGGAGAACCTGCGCACCGGCTTCGACCGCGCCGGCGTCGACGACGCGCGTCGCAAGCACCTGCTCGACAAGGCGTTCGCTTATTTTCCGCGGCTCGCCGAGCGGCGCAACCAGCCGGGCGGCACGCTGTCGGGCGGCGAGCAGCAGATGCTGGCGATCGCCCGCGCCATGATGCTGGAGCCGAAGATCATCCTGCTCGACGAGCCGACCGAGGGCCTGATGCCGCGCATGGTCTCGCAGATCCGCGAAATCATCGAGGTGCTGCACAAGGAAGGCGTGGCCATTCTGTTGGTCGAGCAGAACGTGCCGCTCACTTTGCAGGCCAGCCAACGCATCTACATCATGGAGAAGGGGACAGTGCGCCATCATTGCGCAGCCTCCGAGCTCAAGGTCGACGACCCGGTCATCAAGCAATATCTGGGGGTGTAGAATGCTTAGCGTTGGAGCAGCCGCTCGTCCCCGCGAAAGCGGGGACCCAGGGGCCACGCTTGCCGAGCTTTTGTTTGTGTCCCTGGATTCCCGCTTTCGCGGGAATGAACGGGGTGCGGGGGAGGGCCCCCAGCGATGAACGCAATCGTCGGCTTCTTCCAGAATTTTCCGCTCGACCTGCTATTGATCCAGACCGTGAACGGCATCGTCACCGGCCTGATTCTGGCGCTGGTCGCCTCCGGCCTGACGCTAATCTTCGGCATCATGGACGTGGTGAATTTCGCGCATGGCGAATTGTTCATGCTCGGCGCTTATCTCGGCGTGGTGGTGATGGCGACGACCGGAAATTTCTGGCTGGCGCTCATCGTCGCCACGTTGATCATCGCCATCCTCGGCGCGGCGTTGCAGGTCGTCACCTTGCGGCCGCTGATCGGGCGCGAGCCGCTCAACACCATCCTCGTCACCTTCGGCATTTCGCTGATTTTGCAGAACTTCGCGCTGTGGGAATTCGGCCCGGTGTCGCGCAAGCTGCCGGAGCCGATCACCTCCCATTTCAACCTGTTCTACCTGCAATATCCCTGGTACCGCATCGTCATCGCCGCATTGTCGGCCGCGATCATCGGCGGCTTCTGGCTGTTCCTGAAATACGGCAAGTTCGGCATCTGGATTCGCGCCACCACGCAGGACCGCGTGATGGCACAGGCCATGGGCATCCCCGTGCCCTGGGTCTACACCGGCGTATTCGCCATCGGCGCCGCCATGGCGGCGGCGAGCGGGGTGCTGTTCGGCCCGCTCGGCTCGATCAACCACACCATGGGCCTCGACTGGGTGCTCAAGGCCTTCATCGTCGTGGTGGTCGGCGGCATGGGCAATCTCGGCGGCTCGATCGCCGCCGCCATCTTCGTCAGCCTGCTCGAAGCCTACGCCGCGATCTGGGTCGACCCGTCGCGTGCGGTGATTGTCTCCTTCGTCGTGCTGATCCTCACATTGCTGTTCCGTCCAACCGGCCTATTCGCGACACCAAAATGACAACCGCGCCGCTCGACAAACTTATGCCGCTCAGCAAATCCGGATTGAGCCACACGGCCGTTTATTGGATCGGCTTTAGCGCGATCATGGCGGTACTGATCGTCGCGCCGCTGGTGTTGCCGATCTTCTGGGCGAAGTTCCTGACCGAGATCCTGATCTGGGGCCTGCTGGCGATGTCGTCCGATTTGTTGATCGGCTATACCGGCATGATCTCTTTCGGCCATTCGGCCTTCTTCGGCCTCGGCATGTACGGCGCGGCCGGCGCGCTGCTGCACACAAGCCCGCCCAATTTGTGGGCAGCGATCTTCATGGGCCTCGTCGGCGCGGCCTGCGTCGCCTTGTTCGTCGCCTATTTCTCGACGCGGCTGCGCGACATCTATTTCGCCATCACCACGCTGATTTTTTCGCAGATCTTCTACGTCATCATCTTCACCTGGACGGCGGTCACCGGCGGCGAGAACGGGCTGATCTTCACGCGGCCGCATTTTTCCATTCCGTTCCTCGTCGACATGCGCTTCACCACCACGACGATGCATTGGTTCGTGCTGACGCTGGTCGCCGGCTCCTACCTGATCCTGCGCCGAGTCACCCGCTCGCCGTTCGGCATGGTGCTGCAATCGATCCGCGAGAACGAAGCGCGCACCCGCGCCATCGGCTATCCGGTCGAGCGCTACAAGATCGTCGCGGTGATGTTGTCCGGTCTGTTCGCGGGGCTCGCCGGCGTGCTCTACGCGGTGCAGAACGAATTCGCCGCGCCGGACTTCGTGTTCTTCGTCACCTCGGGCGACACTGTCATCTTCAATGTCATGGGCGGCATCGGCACGTTGGTCGGCCCCATCGTCGGCGCCGGTTTCTTCCAGCTGCTGCGCGAACTGATGTCGCGCATCTTCGGCGACCAGTTCCCTTATCTGATCCCGCTCGGCGTGATTTTCATCGTGATGATCATCTTCCTGCCGCAGGGGTTACTGGGATTTGCGCGACGGTGGCTGAACAAGTAATCCGTCATTTCCGGGTAAAACAACGGCCCCCAATGAGGGGCCGTTGCGTACCGAACTAGTTGCGGTCGTGGTCGTGGTCGCGATCATGATGCGTCTTCAGCACCACAATTCGCTTGTGGTGCAGCACGACAATGTTCTTGTGGTGGTGATGGCGTTGCCAATCACGGTCGTGATCGCGGTCGGTCCTGATGATGACCGCATCTTCGGCACTTGCCGGGATGACCGGTAGAGCGAACGCGATCGCAGCAAGCGCGGCAATCGCCAAAGTAATATTGCGCATTGAATCCTCCTGGGGTGTTTTTCATAGCTTCGGTATTCCCCAAGGATTCAATTCATAAGGCGGAGAGACGTTCCATGAACCCACGTTCACGGAACCGGCATTTGCTCAAATTGGCGGAAAAATTAGTCGCACCTCACCGACATGCCGCCGTCCACGATGATTTCCGTGCCGGTGACGAAGCGCGCCTCGTCGGAGGCGAGGAATAGCGCCGCGTTGGCGGTGTCGCGGCCGTCGCCCATGAAGCCCTGCGGAATGCGCGCCACACGCTGTTTGAGCAGCGCCTCGACGTCGCCGCCGGCGCGCTGCTTGGCGAGGCGCGCCTCCACCATCGGCGTGTGCAGTTGCCCCGGCACCACGGTATTCACGCGAATGCCCTTGGGCGCATATTGCACGGCGACCACGCGCGAGAGCTGGATCACGCCGGCCTTGGTGGCGGCATAGCCGACCTGGAACGCGCCGGTGAAGCGGATGCCGGAGGTCGACGCCAGATTGACGATGGCGCCGGACTTTTGCTTCTCCATCACCGGCAGCACGTGCTTCATCGTGAGGAACACGCTCTTGAGGTTGAAATCGACCTGCGCGTCCCAGACCTCTTCGGTCATTTCGACCGGTCCGCCATGCGCCGAGCCGCCGACATTGTTGACCAGGATATCGATGCGGCCGAAACGGTCGACGCAAGCCTTCGCCATGGCCGCGACCGAGGCATTATCGGTCACGTCGCAATGCTGCACCACGATCTCGCCGCCGACCGCCTTCACGCGTTCGACGGTCTCGGCGACGCTGTCGAGATTGCGGTCGACCGCGAAGATCTTGGCGCCTTCCTCGGCGAAGCGCACGCAGGTCGCGCGTCCGTTGCCCCAGCCGGGGCCGACGCTGCCGGCGCCGGTAACGATGGCGATGCGATCCTGTAATCGTCCGCTCATGAATTGGTCCCCGTGAGCTTGCGCGCCGGCGCGAAGCGATAGAGCCGTTGCGGATTATCGACCAGCAGCGCCTGCCGCGCGGCTTCGCTTGGGGCGATCTCGGCCAGGATGTCGACCAGCAGACCGTCATCCACCAGCGGCGGCGCATGATTGGGATGCGGCCAGTCGGTGCCCCAGACGCAGCGGTCGCCGAATTCGGCCACCAGCTTGCGCGCGAAGGGCACGGCGTCGGCATAAGGCGGGCCTTGCCGTGTGATGCGGTCGGTGCCGCTCACCTTCACCCAGACGTGCTTGTTCTCCATGAGCGCGAGCAGGGCACGGAAGCCCGGTTGCACCAGCCCGAGCCCGGCATCGACGCGGCCGATGTGGTCGATGACGACAGGCACCGGCGAGCGTTTGAGCGCGGGCGAAAGCTCCGCGATGCGCGAGCCGTCCATGTGGACCTGCAAATGCCAGCCGACATTGGCAAGCCGCTTGGCAAGCGCCATCGCATCGTCGATCGAGGGGCCGCGCCCGAGATGCTCGGTATAGTGGAAGCGCGCGCCGCACATCCCGGCATCCGCCAGCCGTTTGAGCTCGGCGTCGCTGACGTCGGGCGCCAGCAGCGCGATGCCGCGATAGGACTGGCCGGAGGCAGCGACCGTGTCGACCGTCACCGAATTATCCCGGCCGTGGCAGTTCGGCTGCACGATCACGCAATGCTGGATGCCGAGCCTTTCATGCAGCGCGAACAGCATTTCCTTGGTCGCATCGGAGGGGGTGTAGTTGCGCCCCTCGGCGAACGGAAACCGTTTGCGTGGTCCGAAAATATGCACGTGGGCGTCGCAGGCCCCTGGCGGCAGCTTCAGCTTTGGCTTGCTCGGATTGGCCGTCCAATAGGGCGGATCGGCGGGCGTGTCGGCGGTCTGCAGGGCCATTTTTGGTACCTTTCAAGCGTCCGGCGCGCGCGTGCGTTCGAGCGCCGGCTCATTCGCCGCGTAGGCAGTAAGCCAGGCGGCAAGGCGCGGACAAGCTTGCCGCCATTCCACGGCCTTGCGCCAGTCGAGATAGCCGAGCGCGCAGGCGAGCCCGATGGAAACGATATCGGTCTTGCCCGGATCGGGCGGCGCTTTCTCGAACGCGGCGAGCGCGCGGGCGATCTTGCCGCGCTGATGGGTCAGCCAGACCTCCGACGGCGGCTGGCCGGGGCGGAAGCGGCCGTCGTAAACGATAAGGATCGCGGCATCGGTGATACCGTCGGCCAGCCGCGCCAGAGTGAGCGTCTTGAAGCGCTCCCGCCCGCGCGCCGGCAACAGGCGGTCGGTGCCGGCCACGTCCTGCAAAAACTCGATGATCACGCCGCTGTCGTAGATCGACGTGCCGTCGGCCAAGAGCAGGCAGGGCATTTTGCCGAGCGGATTCTGCAGGCGCAGCGTGTCGTTCTCGTCAAGTGTGCTGGCCGGCTCCAGCGTGACGCGGTCGCTCAAGCCGAGCACATCGACGGCGATGCGCACCTTGCGGCCGAACGGCGAGGTCAGCGTCGAACGCAGCACGAATTTCTCGGGAACGGCGGCCATTTCAGTGGATGTCCTGCGGGAGGGGAAGCGCCAATGGCGGCAGCCTAGCAAGCAGCGCAGGCGTGTGCCTAGGCGATACCCGTTTGGCAGACCATGGGCCTGCCAAACGGGGCAATCGCCTGCGGCGGAAGTCTGCCAATAACGATCGTTCTATTTCTGCACCGGCACACCGGCGTCCTTGATCACCATGGCCCACTTCTTGGTCTCACTGGCGATGTAGGCCCGGAATTGATCCGGCGTATCGCCGACCAAGATCGCGCCTTGGCTCGACAGCTTCGAAATCACTTCAGGATCTTTCATGGCCTCGACCGCCGCTTTGTTCAGAGCGGCGACGACCTGCGGCGGCGTCTTCGCCGGCGCGACCATGCCGTACCAATTCTCGGTCAGCAGATTAGGCATGCCGACTTCGGCGGTGGTCGGCACGTCGGGCGCGCTTGGGACGCGCTGCGGCGCGCCGACGGCGATCGGCCTGAGCTTGCCGGCTTTGATCTGAGGCAGCAGCACCGGCAGATCGAGGAACACCATCTGCACCTGCTGACCGAGCAGGTCGTTCACCGCGGGGGCCGCGCCGCGATAGGGCACGTGGGTTATGTCGATCTTGGCGGTGAGCTTGAACAACTCGCCGGCCAGATGCGGCATGCTGCCCGGACCGGACGAGGCGAAGTTGAGCTTGCCGGGCTGCGCCTTGGCCAGCGCCACCAGCTCTTTCATGTTTTTGGCGGGCACGCTGGTCGCCACCACAAGCATCTCAGGGACTTTGGCGACCAAGGTGATCGGCTGCAAATCCTTGAGCGTATCGTAGGCAACTTTTTCCATGCTCGGACTGATCGCCAGCGCGCCGGCGCTGACGATGCCGATGGTGTAGCCGTCTGGCGCGGATTTCGCGACGATGTCGGTGCCGAGCACGCCGCCTTGCCCGGCGCGATTGTCGACGATGATCGTCTGCTTGAGGATTTCCGACATGCGCTTGCCGACGACGCGGGCGATGACGTCGTTCGGGCCGCCGGGCGGGAAGGGGACGATCAGTCGCACCGGCCTGTTCGGGAAGTCCTGCGCCATGGCAAAGGCCGGACACAGCAGGGCAACGCCTAGCAGGAATAGTCGCAGAGCTCTCATGGCAATCCTCCCAAGTTCGATTTTGCAGGATATTGGTCCGGGCGGCCGACGTGCTGGGTACCGGTTTTTGTCTTTGACCATGTCAGATTAGATCGGGGCGGCATTTATTGAAAGTTTGCCAGCGATACTTTTTCGGCATGGCAAATAAGATGGAGCTGTGAGTGATTGCCGGCCCGGTCGCGCAGCGACAGAGCGCAAGTCAAGCGAGCTCCGCCCCGGCCCAGGTTTTATTGCGCACGAGTTTGCGGCAAACATCGTGCAGCATCTCGCTTGCGTCCTGCGTCAACTTGAGAAGCTGCTTGTCGCGCAATGTCACGATGGTGACTTTGGTCGAGAGCATCGGCCGCACGATTGGGTAGGCCGTCAGCTTGTTGCGCATCACCTCGTCCTGCACTGCCGCGTAGGTCAGGATTGTGTAGCCGAGGCCTTTCTCCACCATCGCCTTGGCGAAGGCGACGCTGTCGGCCTCGATCTTGATACGCAGCCGGACGCCATGCTCGATCGCCGCGTTCTCGACCAGGCGCCGGTTGGCATGCGCCATGTTCGGCAGGATCAGCGGCAGTTCGGCCAAGTCGCGAATGCGGAAGCTGGCGCGCGGCTTGCCAGACTTGTTATGCCGCGCCGGTGGTCCGATGACCCACATCCGTTCGCTCAGAAGTGGGCTGATATTCAGCGATTCCAGATGCGGCGGGTTATGCAGCATGGCGATATCGATGCGCTTTTCCACCAGCCACTCCTGCAGCGAACTGGCGACGCCCTCGCGCATGTGCAGCGTCGTCTGCGGCCAGGCTTTCTGGAAAAGCGCGACGAAGGGCGGAATAAGAATGCGCCCCGCGGCCGGCGGCACGCCGAGCGTGATGCGGGCGCTCGCCGGCGAGCGGTCGTCCTTGATCTCCTCGCTGGTCTGATGAACGAGATGGACGATCGCCTCGGCGCGTTCGAGCAGGAGCGAGCCGGCGACGCTCAGCCGGACGCCGCGGCCGTGGCGGGCGAACAGCGAAACGCCGAGCTCATGCTCGAGTTTCTTGATCTGCCGGCTCAAGGCTGGCTGCGCCAGGCGCAATTCTGCGGCGGCGCGGCTGACGCTGCCGGCCCGCGCCACCCGCATGAAGTTGCGCAGTTCTTTCAGTTCCATGACGCGCTCTTTGTCGCTATGCCAACTTGGGCATAGCTTATGCCCTGTCAGGCCGCCGGCCAAGCTGCGCCCGGCTTCAGAAAAGGCGAAACGAAAACCGGCGATATGATAAAAGCACCGGCGGCAACGACAGGGAGTGGCAGCGGCAATGGACGAAAAGCGCGGGAACGGTTCAGTCAATCTCTTGGTGCTGGAAGGTGACGGCATCGGGCCAGAGATCATGGCGGCAACGCTTGCCGTGCTGCGCGCGGCCGACGCGAAATATGGCCTAGGGCTCGCCTTCGAGGCGGGTTCGGTCGGCTGGGCGGCGCACCGCGCCGCCGGCACCACGTTTCCGGCCGCGGTGCTGGAAAAAGCCAAGGCCGCGCACGGCGTGCTCTTGGGGCCGGTGTCGCACAACGAATATCCGCCGGTTGCCGAAGGCGGCCTCAATCCGTCCGGCGAATTGCGCAAGCGGCTCGATCTCTACGCCAATATCCGCCCGGCGCGTTCGCGCGAAGGTTTTCCGCCGCGCTGCGGCAAGCCGGTCGATCTCGTCATCGTGCGCGAGAATACCGAGGGCTTCTATGCCGACCGCTCCATGCATCTCGGTCCCGGCGAGTTCATGCCGACGCCCGATCTCGCCATCGCCATGCGCAAGATCACGCGGCAAGGCTCGACCCGCATCGCCGAATCGGCGTTCAAGTTAGCGCTGCAGCGGCGCAAAAAGGTGACCGCCGTGCACAAGGCCAATGTGCTGCGCGTTTCCGACGGGCTCTATCTCGAATGCGTGCGCGCGGTCGCCGCGCGCTACCCGCAGGTGCAATACGAAGAGCGGATCATCGACGCCATGGCGGCGCTGTTGATCCGCGACGCCAGCCAATTCGACGTGGTCGTCACCACCAATATGTATGGCGACATCCTGTCGGACGAGGCGAGCGAGATCGCCGGCAGCCTGGGGCTGGCGGCGTCGCTCAACGCCGGCGCCGAGCATGGTGTGGCGCAGGCGCAGCACGGTTCGGCGCCCGATATCGCCGGCAAGAACATTGCCAATCCGGCCTCGCTCATCGGCTCGGCCGCCATGCTGCTGGCTTGGCTGGGCGAGCGGCGCGGCGACGATAAATTTGTGCGCGCGGCCCAGGCGACCGAGGCTGCGCTCGACCGTGTCATCGCCCAGCCGGACGGGCGCACGCCCGACATGGGCGGCAAGCTCGGCACCGACGCCTTTGGCCAGCGCGTGGCGCAGGCGGTCGCAGCAGCGGAATAAGTCGCGCGCGGAATAAACGGCTTTCCGACCTAGGACTATAATCACAATATCGTGAGACCTTATCCCCGCTCGCCGAGGTGGATTTATGATGCGTGCGTCCTGCTCATTCGAGGGAGTCATCTAGAGGCGTCTTGGTGATGGAGCAGGGTGCGGCGCCCGCGGGCAGAGGATGAACGCACCATCCAAGCTCCCGGGCGGCGCCGGGGGCTCCGCCCGGGGGCAGTACGACCCCCTGCGAGGAGCTCGCTGACGGCGGGCCGTTTGGCCTGCCCGAGGCGCGACGGTGCGGCTGCCCAAAATGGGCCGCGCCTGAACGCCGACGGCGGACCGATGGAACGTCAGAAAGCGCGGCCCGGCGCCGTAACGACGCTGCGATGGCGCGCCGAGAGGCGCCACACCTTCGCAAGGAGGTGTGACTGCGACTGCATGACGCGCCGCTTGGCGCGCCATCCCCTCATTATTCGAAGGGGAAGGAGAGGAAGACGGCCTGCCCGGGGCCGCAAAGAATACGAGCGATGGTGCTTGCCTGAACGCCGGCCCTGCGATTTGTTGGAAGCGAATTTGCTTCTCTTGGGCCGGAAACGGGGACACCGCCATGGCAGAACCACTCGACGACTTCATTAGCGCCGCCGCAGCCGCGCTCGACCTGCCGCTGGAGGTGGAGTGGCAGGGTGCGATCAAGGCCAATCTTGAAGTAACGCTCAAGCACGCCAATTTCGTCGCGGACTTCGCGCTGCCGGACGAGGCCGAGCCGGCGCCGATCTACAAGGCTTGAGCCATGGCCGACGACTTATCCTGGGCGACATCGGGAGAAATAGCGAAGGCGGTCGGTTCGGGGCAGGCGAGCGCGCTTGGCGTGATCGACGCCACGCTCGCGCGCATCGGCAGGCTCAATCCGGCGCTCAACGCCTTCACCGCCATCACCGCCGAGCGCGCCCGCGCCAAGGCCAAGGCGGTCGACGCATCGGATAAATCGAAGCTGCCGCTGGCCGGTGCTCCCTTCGCGGTCAAGAACCTGTTCGACATCGAAGGCATCCCGACCGTCGCCGGCTCCAAGATCAATCGCTCGCATCCGCCGGCGAAACATGACTCGCCATTGATCGAGCGGCTGGAGGCGGCCGGCGCGGTGCTGGTCGGCGCGCTCAACATGGGCGAATACGCCTACGACTTCACCGGCGAAAACGTGCACGACGGCCCCTCGCGCAATCCGCACGATACGACGCGTATGACCGGCGGCTCGTCGGGCGGCTCGGGTGGTGCGGTCGGCGGCGGTCTGGTGCCGCTCGCGCTTGGCTCCGACACGAATGGCTCTATTAGGGTGCCGTCCTCGCTGTGCGGCATTTTCGGGCTCAAGCCGACCTACGGCCGGCTCACGCGCGCGCGCTCGTTTCCGTTTGTGGCGAGCCTCGATCATCTCGGGCCCTTCGCGCGTTCGACGCGCGACCTCGCGGTCAGTTATGACGTCATGCAGGGCTTCGATGCCGAAGATGCCGCCTGCGTTGACCGGCCGGTCGAGCCTGCGACGCCGCAGCTGGAGCAGGGGCTCAAGGGCCTACGCATCGCAGTCGCCGGCGGCTATTTCAAGAAAGGCGCGTTTCCCGAGGCGCTGGCTGCTTTCGACCGCGTTGCCAAGGCCGCCGGGGCGCGCGAGGAAGTCGAGATTCCGGAAGCGGCACGCGCGCGCGCCGCGGCTTACGTCATCACCGCCACCGAAGGCGCCGCGCTGCACCTCGACCGCTTACGCCGACGGGCGCACGATTTCGATCCCGCGGTGCGCGACCGCTTGCTCGCCGGCGCCATGGTGCCGGCCGCGCTAGTGGTGAAGGCACAGATTTTCCGCCGCTGGTACCGCGAACGCGTGCTGCAACTGTTTGAAAAATACGACGCGATCCTGGCGCCGGCGACGCCTTGCACGGCACCGAAGATCGGGCAGCAGACGTTCGTGATTGACGGCGTGGAATTGCCGGTTCGTCCGAACGTCGGCATATACACCCAGCCGATCTCCTTCATCGGCTTGCCGGTGGTGGCGGTGCCAGTGCCATTGTCGCCGCTGCCGATCGCGGTGCAGATCATCGCCGCACCCTGGCGGGAGGATGTCGCCTTGCGCATTGCGCATGCACTGGAACAGATGGGCGCGGTCGCTGCGTCGAAACCGAACCTTTAAGGAGAGCGGAAATGGAGATCGACCTGCCGAAGGTCGTGGCCGAGGTACGCGAAGCCTTCGGCCGTTACGAACAGGCGCTGGTGTCGAACGACGTGCAGGCGCTCAACGAATTCTTCCGCGACGATCCGCGCACGATCCGCTACGGCACCGGCGAAATTCTTTACGGCTATGACGAGATCAAGGCGTTCCGCGCCGCGCGTTCGCCGGTGGCGCTCGGGCGCACGCTTGATCGCACGGTGATCACGACGTTCGGCCGCGATTTAGCGGTGGCCTCGACGCTGTACGAGCGTCCCTCGGCGCCCGGCATGACCGGCCGGCAGATGCAGACCTGGGTGAAATTCCCTGAGGGCTGGCGCGTGGTGGCGGCCCACGTCAGCCTGATCGACGCGCCTAAATAACACTTACAGCGCCGCGACCGCCGATACCTCGATCAGAAACTGCTCCTGCACCAGGCGGTCGATCATCAGCAGCGTGTTGGGCGGGTAGGCGCCGTTGGCGAACATTTTCGGAAATTCGCGCAGCCGCCAGGCCATGAATTTCGGGATGTCCTGCGAGTGCACCATGTAAGTGGTGAACTCGACGATATTGCCCCAGCCGGCTCCCACCGACTTCAGCGCCGCCTCGATATTGGCGAAGGTCTGCCCGCATTGCGCGTCGAAGCCGCCGTCGCCGGCAAGTTTGCCGTCCTTGAGCACGCCGACCTGGCCCGCGATGAAGATGAATTCCGACGCCTTCACGCGGGTCAGATGCGAGTACTGTCCGAGCGGCTTGCCGAGCGCGTCGGGATTGAGAATCTTGATGTCGGCCATCGTCAGAACTCTTTTTCCGGCGCGCCGCGGCGCGTGCGATCCTAGTTCACGCTCACGCCGCTGGCCTTGATCGGCGCTTCCCATTTCTTGATTTCGCTTTTCACGTACTCGCCGAGATAGGCCGGCGTCTGTTGGTCGGCCGGCACCACGGTGGCGCCGAGTTTCTGCAGACGTTCCTTCACTGCGGCCGAATTCATCGCCTTGACAGCCGCGTCGTTGAGCTTTTTGACGATGTCGGGCGGGGTACCCTTCGGCAGGAAGAGCGCGTTCCAGGTATAGGCCTCGAAGCCCTTGATGCCCTGTTCCTCGCCCGTCGGAACGTTGGGCTCGACCGGCGAGCGTTGCTTGGTCATCAGCGCGATCGCCTTCACCTTGTGGCTATCGATGAGCGCCTTCGCGGTCGAGAGCACCTCGCAGAAGAAGTCGATGCGCCCGCTGATCAGGTCGGTCATCGCCGGCGCCGAGCCCTTGTAAGGGACGTGCGTGATATTCACTCCCATCGCCAGATCGGCGACGACGCAACCGAGATGAGTGGCCGAGCCCGCGCCTGCCGAACCGAAGGTCATCTTCGACGCATTGGCCTTCGCGTAAGCGACGAAATCTTTCAGGTTGTTGGCCGGAAAGTCGGGCCGCGCGATCAACACGATCGGAACTTCGGCGACCAGCGCGACTGGCGTGAAGTCGGTGACCGCGTTGTAGAGCGGATGCTTGTAGAGCGTCTGGCCTTGCGCCTGTGTGCCGACGGTGCCGAGCAGCATGGTGTAGCCGTCGGGCCTGGCGTCGGCCACTTTCTTTCCGCCGGTC
The DNA here is from genome assembly GCA_963786025.1 of uncultured Alphaproteobacteria bacterium. Classification (GTDB taxonomy): domain Bacteria; phylum Pseudomonadota; class Alphaproteobacteria; order Rhizobiales; family Xanthobacteraceae; genus Pseudolabrys. The sequence continues at coordinate 34,290 of CAWAXK010000006.1, read as the reverse complement.
ATGCCGCCGGCGCCGCCGACGTTCTCGACGATCACCGTCTGGCCGAGAATTTCACCCATGGCCTGCGCCATGATGCGGCCGAGCACGTCGGTCGGCCCGCCCGCCGCGAAGGGGATGACCATGGTCAATGTGCGGTCCGGAAAAGTCGCCGCGCTGGCCGTTCCGGTCAGCGCCAGCAGCAGCGCGAGTGCGGCTCCATAGATCGTCTTTTTCATCGCTTTCTCCACTTTGTGTTGAGAGCCTTGTTGCGCTCCCTTCATCGGCGGTCAAGTACGCCGCCCGAATGGCTGCTATCCGACTTCGACGATTTGTTCCGGAAACTGGTGCAGCCGGTCGCCTGGGCCGTTGCCGCCGATGAGGTAATTGTCGCACAGCCAGTTGAGATAACCGGCGTGGATGTAGGTGGGGTGCACGACGATATTCATGTCTTTTTCGATGGTCATCGGCTCGTCGTTGCGGATCAGCGGCCGTTCGACCAGGTCGTAGCCCTGGCCGTGGCAATAAAGCCGCGCCTCCATCGGCCGGCCGTTCTTGCGCATGAAGGCGTTGAAGGCGTCCCAGATGTCCTTGCTGGACGCGCCCGGCTTGAGCAGGTCGAGCGTCATCTTGCGCGAGGCTTTGCAGAATTCGAGCTCGTCCTTCATCGCCTGCGGCACTTTGACGCCGACTACGCAGGAGCGGCCGAGCTCGGTGTACATGCCGCCGGGCCCGTTATCCTCGACCAGGAGCGCGATCTGGTCGCCGGCCTCGATCACGCGGTTCTGCAGATGGCGGTTAGCGAACTTCGACGGCTTGCCGAGCGGCATCGAGGCGCAGAGGTAAATCCCGTTCTCGCTGCCGTGGCACTGGCTGTAATGCTGGGCGACGGCGGCTACCTCGGTGTCGCGCATGCCGGGCTTCACGGCCGCGAAGGCGGCACGCATGGCGCCGTCCTGCATCAGCGCCGCGCGCTTGATCAGCTCCATTTCCTCGGGGCTCTTGATCACCTTGATGCGGTCGACCATGTCGGAAGCGTCGACATAGCGCGCCTTCGGAAACGTGTGCTTGATGAAGTCGAGCAGTGCGTAAGACATCTGATATGTGCCGACATAGCCGATGGTGGCGTTGCGGAACGGCGCCAGCGCCTTGGCGGCTAGCTCGGGGTCGTAGTCCTTGGTGTAATGGGCCGAGGCATAGCTCGGCGTCGTGAGGATGCGTCCGACGCCGCGCCAGGTCTGGTCGCCCTGCGCGGTCGCTTCGCCGCCGCCGAACGGACCCTGACACACCACGGTCATCTCGCCGTCGCGCGGAAAGATCACGGTGTTGGGATAGCCGTTGGTCGCCGGCATATCGGTGAAATAGCGCACATAGCCGCCCATGTGATCGTTGTTGTTCTGCATCAGCAGCACATCGATCTTGTCCAGTTCCATGGCGGCGCGCACGGCGCGCCAGCGGCGCTGCAATTCGGCGGTGGAGATCGGCGTGTTCAGGCGTTCGGACAAAGCCATGGTTCAATTTCCCCGGAGAACTCACCAAGAGGCGGGTTTGCGCACGATATTGATCATGCTCTTGAGATCGTTGGCGAGGAACTTGGCCATGTTGCCGGCGATGGTCGGCATGGCGCGGTCCTCGTAGCCTTCCGAATAGCCGCCGAGATGCGAGAAGATCGTCACGTTCTTCGCCTTCCACAGCGGATTGTCGGGCGGCAGCGGCTCCTGCGAAAACACGTCGAGCCCTGCGCCGGCGATTTGGCCGGTCGCCAACGCTTTGATCAATGCCGGTTCGTCGACCACGCCGCCGCGCGCGACGTTGACGACAAACGCGCTCGGCTTCATGGCGGCCAAGACCTTCTCGCCGACGATGCCGCGCGTCTCCTCCGTCAGCGGGGTCAACACCACCAGGTGATCGAGTTCGGGCGCGACCGCCAACAGGTCGTCGCGCTTGACCATGCGGTCGAAGCTCGGCGCCGGGCGCGGGGTGCCGCTGATGCCGATAACGGTCATGCCGAACGCCTTGCAGATCGGCGCCAGATAGTCCGCGATCAACCCGACGCCGAGAATGCCGACCGTCTTGCCGGAAAGCAGTTGCGACGGCCAGCGCTCCCACGCGCTTTTCTCCTGCGCGAGCACCGAACGCGGCAGGTTGCGGGCGAGGGAGAGCATGAAGGCGATGGTTGCTTCCGACACAGGCGCGCCATGAATGCCGCGGATATTGGTGACCAGCACCTCTTTGCCGAGCGAGGGCAGGTCGACGATGTTGTCGACCCCGGTGCCGAGCGCCTGAATCCATTTGAGCTTGGGCGCGTCGCGCACCACATGGTCGGCCATGGGCGGCGAGAAGCAAAGCAGGATGTCGGTGTCGGCGATGTAGGGCTCTACCAGGGTATGGTGGCCGACCACGTTGATGGTCAGCTGCGGGAACTGTTCCAGCAGCATGGCCTTGTAGCGGGCCCGCATCAATTCCTGGACTTCGGTGAGGATGAGGAGATTTGGCATGGGGGTGGATGTATAGTCACAAACAGGGCTTAGGGAAATAACCGGCGCAGGTGACCCACATTGTGGGTCTGGGCTAACATTCGACGCCGAGAGGAGAGTGAGTACCATGAATTCTATGCCGATCGATCTGGCGACCGTGGACTGGTTTTATGTCGTTATACTTGCGGTGTTCGTGTTTTTCGCCACGCTTATTGGCAGCGTGCTGGCGTTCAACCACCGCTTCTTCGGAGCCCTGCTGTCGGCGATCCTGTTCACGGCGGCCTTCGTGTTCTGGACCTATTATCCGCACCATTTGCCGCTGCCGACCACGCTGACTTTGCAGAAGGCCCCGGCCGCCGCGCCGCCGGCTCCGGCCGCGCCCGCGGCCCCGGTACGGCCGCGCAACCCCGTCACCGATATTACGCCGCCGGCTACCGTCCCAGTTACGCCCGCCGCGCCGGCAACGCCGCCGCCCCCGCCGCCCGCGCACTAGGCTTGCAACCGACCGTCTTATTGATGTTCTCTCACGTTCGAGTAGGTTCATGATTGTCCGGGAGAGTGGTGGAGTCGCATGAAGAAGGTCTATCCCGACGCTAAAAGCGCGCTGGCCGGTCTGCTCAAAGACGGCATGTTGATCCACGCAGGCGGCTTCGGCCTCTGCGGCATTCCCGAAACGCTCATCCTGGCGATCCGCGATTCCGGCGTGAAGAATCTCACGGTGGTGTCGAACAATGCCGGCGTCGATGGCGCCGGTCTCGGCCTGCTGTTGGAGACCAAGCAGGTCAAGAAGATGATCTCGTCTTACGTCGGCGAGAACAAACTGTTCGCCCAGCAATATCTCGGCGGCGAATTGGAGATCGAGTTCAATCCGCAGGGCACGCTGGCCGAGCGCATCCGCGCCGGCGGCGCCGGCATCCCGGCCTTCTTCACCCGCACCGGCGCCGGCACCGATATCGCCAAGGGCAAGGAAGAGCGCGAGTTCGACGGCGAGAAATACATCATGGAGCGCGGCATCGTCGCCGATCTCGCCATCGTGCATGCGTGGATGGGCGATACCGAGGGCAACCTCGTGTATCGCAAGACCGCGCGAAACTTCAATCCGATGATGGCGACCGCCGGTAAGGTGACTGTCGCCGAGGTCGAGCACCTGGTGCAGCCGGGCGACTTCAATCCAGATCACATCATTACGCCGGGCGTTTACGTCAAACGCATCGTCCACGTGCCGAACGCGGTGAAGCACATCGAGCAGCGCACCGTGCGCAAGCGTGTCGCGCCGGCCGGAACCGGAGAGGAGGTCTAAAATGGCTTGGACCCGCGAGCAAATGGCCGAACGCGCCGCCAAGGAATTGCGCGACGGCTTCTATGTCAATCTCGGCATCGGCATTCCGACGTTGGTATCGAACTATATTCCCGACGGCATGACCGTGCAGCTGCAAAGCGAGAACGGCATGCTCGGCTTCGGCCCGTTCCCCTATGAGGGCGACGAAGACCCCGACCTGATCAACGCCGGCAAGCAGACCGTCACCGAACTGCCGACCACCAGCTTTTTCTCCTCCGCCGATTCATTCGCCATGATCCGCGGTGGGCACATCGACATTGCGCTGCTCGGCGCCATGCAGGTGGCCGAGAACGGCGATCTCGCCAACTGGATGATCCCCGGCAAGATGGTGAAAGGCATGGGCGGCGCCATGGATCTGGTCGCCGGCGTCAAGAAGGTGGTGGTGATCATGGAGCACATCGCCAAGGCCAAAGACGGCAGCGTCGATCCGAAGCTGTTGCACAAGTGCAATCTGCCGCTCACCGGTGCCCGCGTCGTCGACATGGTGATCACTGACTTGGGCGTGTTCGACATCGACCGCAAGGCCGGCGGCATGACGCTGATCGAGCTTGCCCCCGGCGTGACGGTGGATGAGATCACGCAGAAGACGCAGGCGAGCTTCAAGGTCGACCCAAAGCTGAAGCACTAACCACTATCGTCATGCCCGGGCTTGCCCCGGCCATGACGAAGAAATGCCGCGCCCCGCGACGTCATTCACGCAACCTACGGATCGGCGCCGTGCATGAATGAAACCGAAACATTGAACGCCCGCATCGACGCGCTGGAAACGCGTGTCGCGCACCAGGACCGCACGCTGGACGATCTCAACGCCACCATCACGGCGCAATGGAAGGAGATCGAGAACCTCACCCGCCAGCTCGCCCGGCTCGGCGATCAGTTGCAGGAGGTGCGCGACAGTGCGGCGCAACCTGAGGGGCCGGAACCGCCGCCGCCGCATTATTGATCCGCCATGATTGACGCCCCGGCCGGTTGCCTTCCAGGCTCCGCACCCATTTTAATTTCCGCCCAGAAACGCTACAGCATCACGGTAACGAATGGAGGAGGAGCGAGCCGATGCTTTCCGAGGCTGACCGCAACAAGGCCGCGGATATCCTGATCGCCGCGCAAAAAGCGCGTAAGCAGGCGGTCCAATTGCATGTCACCTTTCCCTCGATCACCATCGAGGACAGCTACGCGATCTCCACCATCGTAGCGGACCGCAAGATCGCCGCCGGCGCCAAGCTGATCGGCCACAAAGTCGGTTTGACCTCGAAGGCCATGCAGCGTTCGTCGATGATCGACGAGCCGGATTACGGCTACATCCTCGACGACCAGATGATCGCCGACGGCGCCAAGGTAAACCACGCTGATTTCTGCAAGCCGCGGGTCGAGGTCGAACTCGCCTTCATCATGGGCAAGCGCTTGCAGGGTCCCGGCGTCGGCCTGACCGACGTGCTGCGCGCCACCGAATATGTCGTGCCGGCGATCGAGATCGTCGATGCCCGCATCCAGGATCAGCGCAGAATTGTCGACACTGTCGCCGACAACGGTGCCGCCGCCGGCATCGCGCTCGGCGGGAGGCCGGTGGGACCGATGGACGTCGATCTGCGCTGGGTCGGCGGCATCATGTACCGCAATGCCGAGATCGAAGAGACCGGGCTGGCCGCCGGCGTGCTCGGCCATCCCGCGCTCGGCGTCGCCTGGCTCGCCAACAAGATCGGCCCGCACGGCCATGCGCTCGAGCCTGGCCACATCGTGCTCGCCGGTTCGTTCACCCGCGTCGTGTTCGCGCAAAAAGGCGATACGCTGCATGCCGATTTCGGTACGCTCGGCGGCATCGCCATACAGTTCGTTTAAGGAAATTCGTCATGCCGGAAATGGCACGCAATGCCTTCAAGCACGCACTCGCCGCGGGCAAATTGCAGATCGGCCTGTGGTCAAGCCTGTGCAGCAACATCGCCGCCGAGATCATCGGCGATTCGGGCTTCGACTGGATCCTGCTCGACACCGAACATTCGCCCAACGAAATTCCCGGCCTGGTCACGCAATTGCAGGCGATCCAGGCCGGCACCGCGTCGCCGATCATCCGCCCGGCGTGGAATGACGCGGTGCTGGCGAAGCGCTGCCTCGACATCGGCGCGCAGTCGCTGCTGTTTCCCTATGTGCAGAATCCCGAGGAAGCGAAACGCGCTGTCGCCTCGACGCGCTATCCGCCGCAGGGCATCCGCGGCGTGTCGGTGGCGGCGCGCGCCAGCCGCTATGGCCGCGTGCCGGGCTACCTCACCAAGTCCAATGCCGAGATCTGCGTGCTGGTGCAGGTGGAGACCGCGCCGGCGCTTGCTCAGCTCGAGGCCATCGCCAGCGTCGAGGGTATCGATGGCGTGTTCATCGGGCCGTCCGATCTCGCCGCTTCGCTCGGCCATCTCGGCAATCCGCAACATGCCGAGGTGCAGGCGGCCATGCAGGACGCGGTCAAGCGGTTGAAGAAGCTCGGCAAGCCCGCCGGCATCCTTACCGGCAACGAAGAGGAAGCCCGCCGCTACATCGAGTGGGGCTATCTGTTCGTGGCGGTCGGCGCCGATGTCGGCCTGCTGGCCAAGAGCGCGGATACGCTGGCCAAGAAGTTCAAGGCCGGCTAGGCGGCGTTCATTTCGCCGACAGATAATCGCGCGTCGCCTCGTCGTATTGGGCGGCGCGCGTGAGGGTGCTCATCAGCGCGTTAGACGCGACATTCTTGAGTTGGCCTGGGCTGGTGCCTTCGCGTAGCGCTTTCATCGTATCGTAGACGGCTTGCACGGCGGCCATGATCGGCGCGTGGCCCTGCAGCGAAATTCGCACGCGCTGGGCTGCAAGATCGGCGCCTGCGAGGTCGCCGCCGACATTGCCGAGGATCAGCGGCAATTTTGTCGCGGCGGCGATGGCTGAAAGATCCGCCCGGCCTTTCAGTCCGACGATGAAGAGCGCGTCGACGCCGGCTTTTTCATAAGCGCTCAACCGCGCCACGGTATCGTCGATGTTGGAAATCGCCGGCGCGCTGGTGCGGCCGATGACGGCGAAGGCTTGATCGGGACGCGCGGCGAGTGCGGCGCGCATCTTGCCGACGCCTTCTTCCAGCGAAATCAAGCCCGCTTTGCCATTGGCGCCGAACGGCACCGGCAAAATCGTGTCTTCGATCGTCGCCGCAGCAACGCCGACGGTGGCGAGTTCCTCGATGGTGCGGGCGACATTCAAGGCGTTGCCGTAGCCGTGATCGGCATCGACGAGGAGGGGCAGGCTCATGGCTCGGCAGACGCGCCGGGCTTGCCGGGCAAATTCGGTTGCCGTCAGCAGCACCAGGTCGGGGGCGCCGAGCACCGTCAGGGACGCCGTCGACCCGGCCATCATGGCGAGCTCGAAGCCGAGATGTTCGGCAATGCGTGCTGACAGCGGGTCGAACACCGAGGCCGGGTGAATGCATTTGTTGCCGCTCAATATCGCGCGAAATTGGTCGCGGCGGGCCCGCCATTGCATCAGATTTCTCCTATATCTTGACCCGGCACCTGTCCGGCTTGGGCGAACGGAAATTTCCCTAGGTTCGTCGGTGGAATGTCGAAGGCCGGCGGCCGTCAGGCCATATGAAACGGCAGCGAATCAGCATACACGGCATGAGTAGTCCACAATTTGTGCGTCGGCGTCATTCTGCCCCTGCTGAGCCGACAGGTCCCATTCGACCGCCTGCCGGTTCGGCGCTCGCCACGGACCACGCATGCCGGCTATGCCAGGCGCGCCTTGCTTCGACGAAATATCGCGGAAATGGCTTGCTTTTGCCGAGCGGCGGCTGGCGCATTTTGCCGAGCTTTATCGCAGCGGCCGCTGGCAGCGCTACTACACCAAGGAGAGCTTCGCCTTGCTGATGCATGACGTAATCGGTGCGGTGAAGGCCTGGAAACGACTGGCCCCTCCGCCGCCGGCCGCCGACAAGATCGACCCGCATACCGTCGTATGAAAGCCCCTGCGGCAGCCTTCGCCGGCCCTTTGGCGTTGGCGCTGGGCATGACGGCGCTGGCGCAAGCAGCCGCCGCCGCCCCCGATCTCAAGCACGGTGAGGCACTGCTCGCGCGCGCTTGCGGCTCCTGCCATGCGGTCGGCCGCGGCGACAGCGCCGCCAAGGGCGCCCCGCCGTTCCGCACGCTCGGCCAGCGCTATCCGGTCGAAGATTTGGAAGAAGCCTTGGGCGAGGGCTTCATGTCCGGACATCCCGACATGCCGGAATTCCAGTTTGACGCCGACGACGTCGGTGCCATCATCGCCTATCTGAAATCGATCCAGCGGCGCTGAGCTTGCGCATGATCCCGAAAAGTGGGAACCGGTTTTCGGAAACGATCCTGCGCGGGCAATAGGGCCCGCTGCCACCTTCGAGTTGTCCATCCCATGACCAGTACGCTGTTCTCGCCTTTCTCCTTGGCCGGCCTCGAACTTGCCAACCGCATCGTGGTCGCGCCCATGTGCCAGTATTCGGGCGACGACGGCTGCGCCAATGATTGGCACATGATGCATCTCGGCATGCTGGCGAATTCCGGTGCCGCGCTGGTGGTGGTGGAGGCGACCCATGTCGAGCGCCATGGCCGCATCACGCATGGCTGCCTGGGGCTTTATTCCGACGACAATGAGGCGGCGCTGGCCCGCGTCATCCGGCAAGTGCGTCGGCTCGGCACCGCCAAGTTCGGCATCCAGATCGCCCATTCTGGCCGCAAGGGCTCGGCGCAGCGGCCCTGGGAAGGCGGCGGCTCGCTGCCACCCGACGCCGATCCGTGGCCGACGATTGCCGCCTCGTCGATCCCATTCGGCGCCGGCTGGCACACGCCGCGCGAAGTGACGGAAGCCGATATGGACCGCGTGCGCGCGGCTTTTGCCTCCGCCGCGCAACGTGCGCTGCGCATTGGCTTCGACGAGATCGAACTGCACTTCGCGCACGGCTATCTGGCGCACGGCTTCATGTCGCCGCTCTCCAACAAGCGCACCGACCAATATGGCGGCTCTTTCGAGAACCGCCTGCGCTTTCCGCTGTCGATCGCGCGCGCGGTGCGTGCCGTGGTGCCGAAGGGCGTGCCGCTCGGCGCGCGCATCACCGGCAGCGATTGGCGCGAGGGCGGGCTCACCGCCGACGACGCGGTGGCCATTTCCAAGGCGCTCAAGGCCGAGGGCCTCGATTTCATCTGCATCTCATCCGGCGGCATCGCCGCCGACATCCGCAACCCGACCGAACCCGGCTACAACGTGCCGATCGCCGCGCGGGTGAAGTGGGAGGCCGGCATCGCCACGCGCACAGTCGGCCTGATTATCAAGCCCGAACATGCCGAAGCGATCGTGGCGAAAGGCGAGGCCGACCTGGTATCGATGGCGCGCTGCTTCCTCGACGATCCGCATTGGGGCTGGCACGCCGCCAAGGCGCTCGGCGCTGACGTCGCCCGCCCGCCGCAATATGCGCGCGCCGGACCCAAACTGTGGGCGCCTGCGAAGGGATGAGGCTTGGAAAACATCGTCTTCCTTGCCGTCCTGTTCGCCGCGCTCTGCCACGCCGGCTGGAATGCGCTGATCAAGATCGGGCTCGACCCGCTCTCGACCACTACGCTGATTTCGATCGGCTCCGGTGTAGTGGCGCTGGTGCTGCTGCCGCTCGTCGGCTTGCCGGCCTCAGCGGCCTGGCCCTGGCTGATCGCATCCGTGATCATCCATCTGTTCTATTTCGCCGCGCTGATCGAGGCCTACCGCACCGGCGATCTCGGCCAAGTCTATCCGATCGCGCGGGGCTCGGCGCCGCTGATGACGGCGACGGCGACCACCTTCTTCGTCGGCGAAAAACTCAGCCTCCTCGGCTGGGCTGGCATTGTCGCGCTGGTAGCCGGCGTGTTCCTGCTGTCTGCGCGCGGCGGCCGCGACCTGGTCAAGATCGACCGCCGCGCCGTCGGCTTCGCGCTCATGACAGCGCTCACCATTTGCGCCTATTCGGTGGTGGACGGCATCGGCGCGCGGCTCGCCGGCAATCCGAACGCCTATTCACTCTCACTGTTCGTCGGCATTGCGCTGGTGATGGTGCCTTACGCGCTCTACCGCGACGGCCGCGACGTCATTCCGGCGATGCAGCGCTATTGGCGGCGCGGGCTTGCCGGCGGCGCGCTGCAGACGCTGTCCTATGGCATCGCGCTGTGGGCAATGACGCTGGCGCCGATCGCCATCGTCGCCACCTTGCGCGAGACCAGCGTGCTGTTTGGCGCGGCGATCGCCGTCGTTGTCCTCAAGGAGCCGCTGCGCATAACACGCATAGGCGCCGCGCTGCTGATCTTAAGCGGATTGGTGCTGCTGCGCCTCCAGTAATCAAAGCGCTATCCCCGGAAACATTGTCTCGCAACGCGCGAGATCGGCTTCGGTGTCGACGTCCCACAGCGCGGGTAGTTCGATTGCCGTATGGCCGAGGTCGGCGATGCGCGCCCGCGTTTTCTGCATCACCGACGCAGTGCCCCAGGCGATCTGGTCAAACAGTTGCGGATGGGCGGCGCGCGCCCCGATCAGCACATAACCGCCGTCCTCGGCCGGCACCAGAACGACCTCGGCCTCCGTCAGTGCGTTGGCAGCGGTCCGCAAAATCTCTGCCGTGAAGGCCGGACAATCGGTGCCGATCACAATCGTCGGGCCGTTGGTGGCGCCGATGGCGCCGAGCATGCGGTCGCCGAGATCGCCGTCCGGCTGCTGTTTGAGCACAACCGGGAAACGCTTCGCTAAATCCTGAAACGAGGCGTGTGCGAGATCCGGCGTGCACCACAGCGTGATCGGGCCGATATCAGCCGCCGCCGCCGTTTCAACCGTGCGTTCGGCCAGCCGCTCCTGCAGCACCGCCGCCGCGTGCGCGCCGATCGAAGGAATCAGGCGTGTCTTGGCTAGGCCAGGCATCGGCGCTTTCGCCAGGATGGCGATGGCGACCGGATCAGCGTTCGGCATAGCCGTAGGCTTGTGCGAGGCGGATCGGATCGGCGCCAAAATAAAAAGCAAGCCGCAGCTTCCACATCAGCAGGATGGTGCGCAGCACGCCATGCCGATGCCAGCGCCGCGCCGAGGTGGTCACGCGCGCGTAGAGGCAAAGCGGTCGGCTGATGCGCTTGAGCCGCGCCGACAGCGCCACGTCTTCCATAAGTGCGATCGCCGGAAAACCGCCCGCGCCCTCGAACGCCGCGCGCGTCATGAACATCGCCTGGTCGCCGGTGGCGATGCCGGTGGCGCGCGAGCGCCAATTCATCATCGTCGCGACCAGAGCGAGCAGGCCACCGCCGTCGAAGCGCACATCGAAGCGGCCCCAGCCGCGGCCGGAATGCGCGAGGCCGCCGCACACCAGCCGGTCGGCATTCTCCGGCAGGCGCGTGTCGGCATGCAGGAATAGCAGCACGTCGCCGGACGCGGCCGCGGCGCCAGCATTCATTTGCGTCGCTCGTCCGCGCGGCGCCGACAGCACTCGGTCGGCGAGCGGTCGCGCAAGTTCGGCGGTCGCATCGCGGCTGCCGCCGTCGACGACGATCAGCTCAACACCACGCGCGCGATAGGGCGCAAGCGCCGCGAGCGCGGCGGCGATATCCGCAGCCTCGTTGAACGCCGGTATGACGATGGAGAGAGTCATTCCGCCGCCCGTTCCAAGGCGCCGCCGCAGCTTGAGCCTTGCCCGGCGGTGCAGCCGTAGCAATGACCGGCGACGCGGATCGGGTTGCCCTTGATGTCGTCGTCGATGAGATCGGCGAGATGCAGACGCGCGCGTTTCCCCCGCGCCATCGGCAGATCGAGCATCTGGTTGAAGTCGCAGTCATAGACGAAGCCGCGCCAGTCGACCGAAATCAGATTGCGGCACATCACGCCGTCGAGATTGGCGTCGAGATGGGCGTCTTGCAGCAATTTTAGGTAGCCGTCGAACTCGCCTTTGTTGATCAGCATGGTGCCGAAGCGCTGGATCGGCATGTTGGCGAGCACGAACAATTTGTTGAAGACAATGCCGTAGCTCTCGCCCAATACACGCTTGTAGTCGGCTTCGAGCGAAGCCTGCGGCGGCGGCAACGCCGGCCCTTGCGGATTGTAGACGAGGTTGAGGATGAGCGCGGGATCGCGCCCGAAGCCGAGCGCGTTGAGTTTCTTCAGGCCGCGGATCGAACCGTCGAACACGCCCTTGCCGCGCTGACGCTCGACATTGTCCTGCAAATAGCACGGCATCGACGCGACCACCTCGACGCGGTTCTCCGCCAGAAATTCCGCGAGGTCTTCCTGGCCCGGCTGCTCCAGCACGGTGAGATTGCAGCGGTCCATCGCCTTGACGCCGAGTTTGCGCGCGCCGGTCACCAGGCGGCGGAAATTCGCATTGAGTTCGGGCGCGCCGCCGGTGATGTCGAGCGTCGTAATACGCCGCTGCGCCAGAAAATCGAGCACGATATCGGCGACCTCGGCCGACATCTCCTCGGTACGGTTCGGTCCGGCATTCACGTGGCAGTGGAAGCACGACTGGTTGCAGCGATAGCCGACATTGATCTGCAAGGTGTCGAGCCGGCCGCGCCGGATGGAGGGGAAGGCGATTTTTTCGAGCAGCGGCCGCGTATCGCGCATGGGAATCCTCGATTACGTCGCCAACTTGCCATGAGCCGCGCGTTCGCGTCACCCCGTCCGGTGTCGCAGCGGGACAAAAGGCCGTGAGAAAATTGTGAAGATCAGCGCGCGAGCGCGGTGGCGACCGGGGATTCGACGCCGATGCGGCCGAATCCCGGCAGCTTGACGCCGGGATGGCGCAGGTCGAGCCCGGCCACCAGCCCAAGCAGGTCGAGTTCGAAGCCCTCGACCCAGCCGAGCTTAACCGCGGCGAAACCGTACACATTGAGCTCCACGCCGGTGCCGCTGTCGGTGCGCCCGGCATAGAAGCGGTCGCGGAAGTCGCGGCCGACCGCATTCGGTGGCAGCGCCACGCCGAGGTCCGGCACCGAGCGCAGGATAGCGGCGGTGAAGCTGTTGCTGTTCGGGCCCGGCCAGATGCGATAGTCGCCGGCGCGGTTGAACCGATAGGCCTCGACCGCGGCCTCGATGGGCGGGATCAGCTTTTCCGCGTCGGGTCCGGAAACATCGGCGATCGCCACTGGTTTGTTGCCGAACCAGAGGCCGTCCGGCGGCCAGCCGTTGGTGCGCACCGGGTTGCCCCAGCCGACCACGTCGTAGCGGGTCCATTCGCGCGCATTGGCGGGCTTGAGCACGATCCAGCTATGGACTGAGAAAATGCCCTTCCAGGCGCCGGTCGTGGCCGTGAACACCATGACGCGCGCCGGCTTGTCCTCGGCAGCCTTCGGCAGCAGGCCGGTGCTCGACCAGTTGGCGTCGCGCCACGAGCGCGGGCCGTTGCCGGCCGCATAGAGCGCGGCGCGGGCGAGGAGCGGCACAAGAAATACGGCAACGATCGCAAGCATGATGAGCTTTCGGCGGGAAGGGCGGTTGGCCGGCATAAGACGCAGATAGGGGCGCATTCCGGCCTAAACGTGGCGGTCAGCTCAACTGGTTGCCGCTGATCTTGAACTGCGGATAGCGTTCGGCGCCGGAAAGCGCGAGGTCGCCGGTCGCCGGCTTGTGCCATTCCATGCCGACAATGGCGCCATGCGGCGTATCGCTCAGCACATTGCCGGAAATCACCGCCGTGCCGGCGCCGGCAACCACCGATACGGCGACGCCGATGCCGCTGGTGCGCACCACATTGCCGGTGATCGCGACATTGCGCAGGAACTCGCCCCAGCCGGCGCTGATGCCGGCGGTCTGCGCGTTCTCGATGACGTTGCCGGCGACCGCGGTGTCGGCTTCGACGCCGATGCCGAAGCCTTCCGTCTCCGGCGCGGTGCCGGGGATGCGCGCATTGCAATTGCGCACGACATTGCCGCGCACGCTGGCCAGCCGTCCGCCTTCCTTGAAATTGGTGACGGAAATTCCGCTACCGGCGCCGTCGATCACATTGTCGGCGATCACCGCGCCCTGGAATTCGAATTCGCAATAGATTGCCACTTCATCGAGCGCGAGACAGTTGTTGCCGAGGATCTGGATCTCGGACGCCGCCGTGCCGCGGATCGCCGAAAAGGCCGCGTTGCGGATGTGGTTGCCGCGCACGATCACGTTGCCGGCGCGGAAGACGTTGATGGCGTTGCCGTTCTGCCCGCTGCCGCCGGCGCGCGCGCTCGTGTCGTCGATGCGATTGTCGGCGATCAGACTGCCGTCATGGCGCTTGGCGCTCTGCCAGACCCGGATGCCGCCGTTGCCGGACCTTACAATTGTATTGGCGGCGATCATCAACCCGTCGCAGTCGTTGCAGTAAAGCGCGTTGTCGGCCGCGCCGGTGATCGTCGAATGGGTCACTTCGCCCGTGCAGCTTTCGAGCGTGACGCCGTTGCCGCCGGCGCCGGCGATCTCGCAGTCGGTAACGCGGACGCTCTTGACGTCGTCGAAATGCGCCAGCGCGCGGCCGGCTGGCAGCACCTGGCCGCCGCCGTCGAGCGTAAGGCCGGTGAGCGAAATCGTGTCGGCGTGCTCGGCGGAAACAAGCGACGGCCCATGCGTCAGCATAAGCTTTGTGGCGCCGCGTATGCCGGCAAGTGCGGCGCCAGCCGGTAGCGTGAGACCGCCGGCGTGATAGACGCCGGGTGCCAGCATCAGCGGGACGCGGCGTTGCGAGGCTTCATTTATAGCGCGCTGCAAGGCGGCGCTCTGGTCGCCGGGCGCGCCCGCCCGCACGCCGAAATGTGCGGCGTCGAGACCGAAGTTCGACAGCGGCGCGGCTTTCACCGGCGCGGCGAACGCGACGGCAAGGGAGCCGAGGACGATGGTGCGGCGGTTGACGCTCATGCGCCGCCACTATGCGCCATCCGCGCCGGCAGTGTGTTAACGCGTCGCCGCCGCGATAACCTTAATCAGCCGTGCGCCGGCACGGGCGAGGTCCTCGGCGGTCAGGCGCGGCTTGCCGCGATGAGGCCGCGCCTTGCGGCGGATCATCGGTACATGCGCAAAGGCGGCAAAACGCGGGCCCCCGGTCTTGGCGGCGGCTTCGGCCGCCCGCCAGCACAAATAATTGCAAAGATAACGCCCGGCATCGTGCGAGCGGATGACCGGCACGCGGGCGGCGCGCGCTGCGGCAAGAAGCTGCGCCGTCGGCGCCGGCAGAGCGACCGTAGACGGGCCGCCCGGAGCGATTTTGACGGAGCGCGCGGCGCCGCCCGCATCCGGCAACGGCGACACCGTGTTGCGCGCGCGTGTCTCGATGCGGACGGTCTTCGCCCGCGGCGCCAGCCCGAACATCAACAGCGCGTCCGGTCTGTGTTTGGCGAGCAACTTGGGCAGATCGCGGTCGACCGCCGCGTAGCTGGTCGGAAAAATATGCGAAACGATTGTCGCGCTTGCCAATCCCGGCCGCTGTCGTGCCAGCCGCTTGGCCAGCGGTCCGGTCGGATTGAACGGCGCACCCGGAAACGGCCCGAAGCCTGTGACGAGGATAGTGGGCATTTTATTCTGAGTCATGCCCGGGCTTGACCGGGGCACCCATGATGAGTCTCGGCGGATGAAAGTCTTACGTAAAGCTGGCTGTGTTGAAAGTCGTCATGGATTGCTGGGTCAAGCCCGGCAATGACAGGTCCTCGTCACACGCCCAGCAGCAGCGCGATCTCTTCCACGGCCAGCGTCGGCGCCAGTTTGCCGGCGGCGACTGCGGCCTCGGCCTGGCGCAGTTTTGTGCGTACGGCCGGATCGCTGCGCAGCCGCGCGGTGAGCCGTTCATCCAGCATCGACCACATCCATTTCACCTGCTGCTCGCGCCGGCGCTGGCTAAGTTCGCCGGACGCCGTCATCTTCTCTTTGTGCGAGACGATCTGCTCCCACAACAGCGCAATGCCGTCGCCGGTAAGCGCCGAATAGGTGAGCACCGGCGGCGACCAGTTGGGCGAGCGCGGCGCCAGAATATGCAACGCGGCGCGATAGTCCGACGCCGCCACGCGCGCGCGGCCGACATTGTCGCCGTCGGACTTGTTGACGGCGATCATGTCGGCCAGTTCGACGATGCCCTTCTTGAGGCCCTGCAATTCATCGCCGGCGCCCGCCACCATCAGCACCAGAAAGAAGTCGGTCATGTCGGCGACGGTGGTTTCGGATTGGCCCACGCCGACCGTCTCGACGATCAGGACATCGTGGCCCGCCGCCTCGCACAGCAGCATGGTCTCGCGCGTCTTGGCGGCGACGCCGCCGAGCGTGCCGGAGGACGGCGACGGGCGGATGAAAGCATTCGGATCAACGGCGAGCCGCGCCATGCGCGTCTTGTCGCCGAGGATCGAGCCGCCGGTGCGGGTCGAGGACGGATCGACCGCCAGCACGGCGACCTTGTGGCCGTCGCCGGTAAGCGCGGTGCCGAGCGCGTCGATGGTGGTTGACTTGCCGGCGCCGGGCGCGCCGGTGATGCCGAGCCGCACCGCCTTGCCGGTCGCCGGCAGCAGTTCCTGCACCAGCAGATGCGCAGCTTTTCGGTGATCGGCGCGCTTGCTCTCGATCAGCGTGATGGCGCGCGCCAGCATCGCGCGGTCGCCCGCCCGGATGCCCTGGGCGAGGTCGCTGACTTTAAGGGGGCGCGCAGCCATTCGAATTCTACCGCCGGGACTTGGACGCCGGCAGCTCTTCGAGGCGGATGGCGAGGCCGCCGTCTTGGTAGTGCATGGCCGCGGTGGCGCGAGCCAAGGCGAAAAGCTGGTCGCGCGTGGCGACGCGGCACGCCTTGCTGGCATTCCCGCAATTGGCCGCGCGGGTCGCTGCGTCGGCGTCGTCCTCGTCGATCACCCGCAGCAAATAGACGCCGTCGGTGAGTTTGCGCATCAGCGCGTATTCGTTGATCTCCGGATGTTTGACTGGCACGTCCTGCACGATGTAGTCGCCGTTTTCGAATGGATGCACCGAAAAGGCGTGGATGTCGCGCATGCCGCCGCCGGCATGGACGTAGAGCTTGCCGTCCCAGGTAAAGAGCGTCTGCTCCGGGTCGCTGACCAGGCCCTTGCGCAGCGTGTAAAGCTGCAGCCGCAGCGTCGGCCCGAGCAGCGGCTGCGAGTCGGTGAGGATCGGGCCGGACGAATCGATGCAGCCGGCAAGCGACACTGCGCAAAGCGCGGCAAAAGCCGCGCGCACAAGGGAGGATTTCACTCGGCCGCCTCTTTTCCGTGGCCCAAGCGCTTGTTGAGGGTCTTGAGCAGTTTCTCCGCCGCCTCGGCGATCACCGTGCCGGGCGGGAAGATCGCCTCGCAGCCTGCCTTCGTCAGCGCGTCGTAATCCTGCGGCGGCACCACGCCGCCGACCACGATCATGATATCGTCGCGGCCCTGCGCCGCCAGCTCTTTCTTCAACTCCGGCACCAGCGTCAGATGCGCGGCGGCAAGCGATGACACGCCGAGAATATGCACGTCGTTTTCGACCGCCTGGCGGGCGGCTTCCGCAGGCGTGGCGAACAGCGGCCCGATATCGACGTCGAAGCCCAAATCGGCAAAGGCCGAGGCGATCACCTTCTGGCCGCGGTCGTGGCCGTCCTGGCCGATCTTGGCGACCAAAAGGCGCGGCCGGCGGCCCTCCGCTGCCTCGAACGCCTCGACCGCAACGCGCACCCGTTCGACCGCGCCGGTCATGCCGACCTCCCGCTTGTAGACGCCGGTGATTGCTTTGATCTCGGCGCGGTGACGTCCGTACACTTTCTCCAGCGCCGAGGATATCTCGCCGACGGTAGCCTTGGCGCGGGCGGCGTCGATGGCGAGCGCCAGCAGATTGCCGTTGCCGCGGTCGGCGGCGCGGGTGAGGGCGTCGAGCGCCTCCTTGAGCGCCGCCGGATCGCGCTCGGCCTTCAAGCGTCGGAGCTTGTCGAGCTGCATCTGCATGACGGCGGAATTGTCCACCTTGAGCACGTCGATCGGCGCCTCGTCGGTCGGCTGGTATTTGTTGACGCCGATCACCGACTGGTGGCCGCTATCGATGCGCGCCTGCGTCTTGGCCGAGGCCTCCTCGATGCGCAGCTTGGGGATGCCGGCCTCGATTGCCTTGGTCATGCCGCCAAGACCTTCGACTTCCTGGATATGGCCCCAGGCCTTCTTGGCGAGTTCGTAGGTGAGCCGCTCGACATAATAAGAGCCGCCCCAGGGATCGACGATGCGGGTGACACCGGCTTCCTGCTGCAATACAATTTGACTATTTCGCGCGATGCGGGCGGAAAAATCGGTCGGCAGCGCCAGCGCCTCGTCGAGCCCATTGGTGTGCAGCGACTGGGTCTGCCCTTGCGTCGCCGCCATGGCCTCGATCATGGTGCGCGACACATTATTGAATACGTCCTGCGCCGCCAGCGACCAGCCCGAGGTCTGCGAATGGGTGCGCAGCGACAGCGAGCGCGCGTCTTCGGGCTTGAACGGCTTCATCAGCTTCGCCCAGATCATGCGCGCGGCGCGCAGCTTGGCGATCTCCATGAAGTAATTCATGCCGATCGCCCAGAAGAACGACACGCGCGGCGCGAACTGGTCGATCGTCAGCCCTGCCTTGATGCCGGCGCGCACATATTCGACGCCGTCGGCGAGCGTATAGGCGAGCTCGAGATCCTGCGTCGCGCCGGCTTCCTGCATGTGATAGCCGGACACGGAAATCGAATTGAACTTCGGCATCTCGGCGGAGGTGTAGGCGAAAATGTCGGAGATGATGCGGATGCTCGGGCCGGGCGGATAGATGTAGGTGTTACGCACCATGAATTCTTTGAGGATGTCGTTCTGGATCGTGCCGGATAATTTCGCATGCGGCACGCCCTGTTCTTCCGCCGCCACGATATAGAGCGCCAGCACGGGCAGCACCGCGCCGTTCATGGTCATCGACACGCTCATTTGGTCGAGCGGGATGCCGGAGAACAGCGTGCGCATGTCGTAGATGGAATCGATGGCGACGCCCGCCATGCCGACGTCGCCGGAAACGCGCGGATGGTCGCTGTCGTAGCCGCGATGGGTGGCGAGATCGAAGGCGATGGAGAGGCCCTTCTGCCCGGCGGCCAAGTTGCGCCGGTAGAAGGCGTTGGAATCCTCCGCGGTTGAGAAGCCGGCATATTGCCGGATGGTCCAGGGCTGCGCCGCGTACATCGCAGGATAAGGTCCGCGCAGGAACGGCGCCTTGCCGGGAAAAGAATCGAGGAAATCGATCCCGGCGAGATCGCTTTCGCCGTAGAGTGGTTTCACCGGGATCGCTTCGGGCGTGATCCAGGGCGTGGCCGCCTGCGTGCCAGTGGCAAGCGGCGTGTCGGCGAAGTCGACCGTGGCGAAGTTGGGGACGTGGCTCATTTGCCCCCCAGAATATCATGCGCAGCCCGCAAGGTCGAAACCACGTCGCAGCCCATGAATACGAAGGATTTCACGCCCGCCTGCCGCCACTTGTCCTCGTTCTCGCCGCCCCGCCCCGCGAGATTGACGATGGCGCCGGCGGCGCTGAGCGCCTGGGCGGCCTCGGCGGCTTCCGCCTCATACACCTTGTCCGACGAGCACAGGCAGGCGAGCTTGGCGCCCGACGCCTTGAACGCCGCAATCAATTCGGTCCGGTCCTTGAAGCCATCGTTGCCGACCGCCGCGATGCCGCCAGCCTCGTAGAAGTTCTTCGCGAACATGGCGCGCGCGGTGAACTCCGACAGCTTGCCGAGATTGGCCAGAAACACTTTCGGCCGCGCGCCGGTCTTTTTCAGGATCGCGTCCGACTTGTCGCGCAACGCCTCGAAGGGCTCGGCAAGGCGAATGCGCGGCAGCGGCTCGGCCGCCACGGACGCTGCGCATTCCTTCGGCGCCGCCACTTTCGCGACATCGAGCACCGCGGCCGGCGCTTCCTGCAAATTGGGGAAATCGCTGGTGCCGGTCAGCGCATCCTTGCGGCGCGCGATTGCCTTCTCGCGTTCGGCGCGCACGGCCGCGACATTCTTCTGGACGATCCCGCTCTCCAGCGCGGCCCAGACGCCGCCGGCCTTCTCGATCTCCTGGAATTGCGCCCAGGCGGCGGCGCACAATTTACTCGTCAGGTCCTCGATGGCGCCGGAGCCGGCGGCTGGATCGGCGACGCGGAACAGATTGGATTCTTCCAGCAGAATGAGCTGCGTGTTGCGCGCGGTGCGGCGCGCGAAGGCATCGGGCAGGCCGAGTGCAGCGGTATGCGGCAGCGCCGCAATGCTGTCGGCGCCGCCTAATCCGGCCGCCGCGATCGCGACCGTGATGCGCAGCATGTTCACGTAAGGATCGCGCTGCGTCATCATCCGCCACGCGGTCTCGGCGGCGACATAGGCCGGCTTCGGGTCAAGCCCGCAGGCCTGTTCGACGCGCGCCCACAGTTTCCGCAATGCGCGGAATTTGGCGATGGTCAAAAACTCGTCGGCGTCGGCCGACAGACGGAAATAGATCATGCCGCGCGCGGCGTCGGGTGTAATGCCGCACGCTTCCAGCGCGCGCAGATATTCGACCGCGCTGGCCAGCGCGAAAGCCAGTTCCTGCGCTTCCGAGCCGCCGGCATTATGGACGATGCGCCCGTCGGCGGCCGCGAAGCCGCCGCGGAAGCCTTGGCTTGCCATCTCGCTTACCACGCCGGCGAAGCCGCGCGACAGCTTGGCCCAGGGCATGGGGCTGGTGCCTGAAGCGGCAAAGCCGCCGATCGGATTGATGCTGGCGCGCAATTCGACCGACGCCGGCGAAATTTTCCGGTTCTTCACCAGCGCGGCGAAGGTCTGCACGACATTGCGCGTCGGTGGGCTGAGATTGAAATCGATGGTGATACCGGCATCGAGTTCGATCCCGTCCAGTACGCGGGCGAGCGTGACCGGCGACGGGTCAAGGCCATATCCATTGGCATTGATCGATCCGGCCATGACCAGGGTCAGCCCGGTGGCGCCGTTCTCCAGATCCTGCAGCGCCTGCGCGTTGGCGGCTTTCGGGTCGGGATGATCGACCCGCTGCATCACCGTCCAGGCCGTGCCCGGTGCACGCCCGGCGACCGGCGTAGCCCCCGCCGCGCGCGCATAGAGCGGGTCGATGCGCAGTCCGTCATAGGTCTGGCTGACCAGACGCTTCTCGAACGCGGCGCCCTTGAGCGCGGCATCGACCAGCTTGCGCCAGTCCGCCTGGCTGGTGGGCGGGAATTCGGCGGCGAGGGGAAGCGCTTGATCAAGGTCTTGGGTCATCGGCGCAAAGTGCCATAGTCGGTGCGTTGCCGCCATTGAGCTAAAGCAAATTACGTGCCCGTCATCACCGTGGTGGCAAGCGTTGTATGCCGGCAGGATCGACCCCGGCGAGCGCCTGCCGTACGGTCCGCCCGGCAATGATCAGATCGGGCGCAATCTCGGCAAGCGGCATCAAGACGAAGGCACGCTCGAACAGGCGCGGGTGCGGCAAGGTCAGGCCCAATTCGTCGACGGCGAGGGCGTCGTAGGCAATGATATCGATGTCGGCGGTACGCGGACCCCAGCGCTTTTCGTGCGCCCGGTCGCGGCCGAGCGTCAGCTCGACCGCCTGCGCATGCGCCAGCAAATCGCGCGGGGCGAGCGTGGTCTCGACCGCGATGCACAGGTTGATGAACGGCGGCTGATATTTGAAGCCCCAGGGCGGCGTGCGGTAATCGGAAGAGCGCGCGGTCAGCCGCACCTTGGTGCCGTCGCACAGCAAACCCACCGCGCGGTCGAGAATGCTGCGGCTGTCGCCGACATTGCCGCCGAGCGCGAGCCAGGCTGCGGTCATGATCAGGATTCGCCCCGCGCCCGCTCGAGCGTGACGCCGACATCGCTGAAGGTCGCCGCGATCGGGGCATGCGGCTTGTGGATCGTCACTCTGATCTTGCGCACGCGTGGAAAGGCGGCGAGCACCGCGTCGGCCACCCGCCCGGCGGCGGCCTCGATCAGCCGGTATTTCTGCGCGCAGAATGCCGCGCTCGCGCAGGTGACCACTTTGTCGTAGGAGACGGTGTCGACCACCTTGTCCGAGCGCGCCGCGTCGGCGAGACCGATGTCGAGTTCGATGTCGATGGTGAAGGTCTGCCCGACCTTGCCCTCGTAGGGCATGATGCCGTGATAGGCGTGCTGCGACAGTCCCTTGATGAAGATTTGATCGCTCATTTTTCGCTCTCTTTGGCGCGGCCGATCGCCGCCGCCACCCGCAATGCCTGCACGGTTTCGGCCACGTCATGCACGCGCACGATTGAGGCGCCGTTGGCGGCTGCGGCGAGGTGGCTCGCGATCGAGCCGCCGAGCCGTTGCTCGGGCGCGGATGGGGACACCGCATCGATGAAACGCTTGCGCGAGGCGCCGACCAAGAGCGGCAGACCGAAGCGTTTGAATTCGGCGAGCCGCGCGATGCAGGCGATGCTTTGTTCCGGCGTCTTGCCAAAACCGATGCCGGGGTCGAGCACCATGCAGTCGCGCGCGATGCCGACGCGCTGGGCAGTGTCGAGCGAGCGCTCGAAGAACGTCTGCACGTCGGCGATGATGTCGATCGCCGCGTCGGCGCTCTCGCGGTTATGCATGATCACGACCGGCATGTCGTATTCGGAAACCACCTCGGCCATGGCGGGGTCGCGCTGCAGGCCCCAGACGTCGTTGACCATGGCCGCGCCCTGGTCGAGCGCCCAGGTCGCGATGTCGGCCTTCATGGTGTCGATCGAAACCGGCGTCTTGAGTTTGACCACGGCCGGCAGCACCGGCGTCAGCCGTGCCAGTTCGTCGCTGGAACTTACCGGCGCGGCGCCGCCATAGGGGCGGGTCAACTCCGCGCCGATATCGATGATGTCGGCGCCCGCAGCGATCATGCGTTGGGCTTGCGCGATCGCCCGTTCCGGATCGATGAAGCGTCCGCCGTCGGAGAAGGAATCCGGCGTCACATTGAGCACGCCCATGACCAGCGGCCGCCGCTCGGCCAATAGCCCGGCGAGCCAGGATGGCGGCGTATCGGCGATTAATTCGGCGGTATGCGGATCGCGCTCAGGGCCCATGCAGCGAGGCTTTGCGCGGTCGGCACCGGGCTGTCAAGAAGCCGCGGATCGCGGCGGGGCTATTTGTAGCTGATCTTGAGCTGCAGCTTCTTGGCGTTCTCGATCCAGTGGCAGACCACCTTCTCGGACGGCAGCATGGAGACCATCTTGTGCTTCTTGTTGGCTTCCCGCATCGCCTTGGCGAGATTGGAGGGGTTGCGGTACTTGAGTTCCTTGACGGTATCGACGCCCGCGGCTTGCAGCAGCTCGGCATATTCCTTGCGGATGCCCTTGACGCGCATGCGGTCGGCGACGTTGGCCCAGCACAGCAATTGTTTTTCGTCAAACCCGGTCTTGATGGCGAGCATTTTGCGTCCGCGCACGGTGCGCGCCGCTTCCAGCAGCCGTCCGGTCGAGCGGATTCCCGCCGTCTTGAGGATCGCGGCCGCTTCGCCGTCGATCCCGTCGATATCGGTGATGGGATAACTCATACGAATTGCCTTACTTGCTTCTTACTCTGTCTATGCGGCCGAACGGAACGTTCAAACGAACTGACTCAACCCCGGAATCGCGCCGACGATCTCGCCGACCGCATCTTCACCGGCTTTTTCACGGGAATAGGCGATGACTTCCTTGGTAACGGCTTGCACTTGGCCCATGCTCAGCCCGGCGCCCATCAATTTGGTGCCGGCGCCCATCAGGCCGCCCATGGCAAACATACCGCCGCCAGTGTCGCTGGCCTGCTGGGCGTCGATCAGGGCTTGTGCCCCGGGAAGTTTGTCGATGAGAGGCTTCACTTTGTCGGCCGGTCCATCCTTGACCAGGAAGTCGAGGATTATGCCGACCGATTTTTCCGCAGTTGTCCGATCGACGCCGACGTTGGCGACGAGACGCGCAATCAACTCGTCCATGATCCCCCTCAACTCTTCCGCACTAACGGCGGGTTGTTGCTATATTGAACGCCGAACGCGGCGATGACAAGCGTGATGCTGATCATAGATACTAAGTTGTTACCGCGCGGACACACCGTCATTGTCCCAAGTCAAGTAAATTGTAAATTTCCAAACGCCGTCACCGAATTTTTGTTCGACGGCCCACGCGCGCAATCCATAGTTCGAGAAGCAACCCGGCGTTTGCTCCGGCAGTATCCGGAGCATGACGATCAGTCGAATTTCGGGGCCAGACAGGGAATTCGGCCGGCTATGCTTGCAAAATTCTGAAAATAAGAACGAAAAGTCACGCCAGATGACGCAAGAACGGCACTTCAACTTGCAATTCGGCGCGAATTTCGAATGATTGTAAGAACTACGATGCTTTTCAGCCAGCGAAGGCGTTGCTAGCGACCGCCTGGCACCTAAAGGAGTACCTCATGAGCACACTCGACGCAGTCTTAAGTCGTATCGACCAGGATATCGACCAAAGCGTCGAGCGTCTGTTTGCATTGCTGCGCATCGCTTCGGTGTCGACCGACCCGGCGTACAAAGAACAATGCCGGGCCGCCGCCGAACACGTCGCCGCCGATCTGCGCAGCATCGGTTTTGCAACCGAAGTGCGGCCCACCGAGGGCCATCCGGTGGTGGTTGGTAAGACCAACGGCGTTGCCGGCCCGCGCGTGCTGTTCTACGGCCATTACGACGTCCAGCCGGTCGATCCGTTGAACCAATGGAAGACCCCGCCGTTCGAACCGCGCATCGAAACGCTGCCTGGCGGCCGAAAAATCATCGTCGCGCGCGGGGCTTGCGACGACAAAGGCCAAGCCATGACCTTCATCGAGGCCTGCCGCGCCTTCAAGGCGGTCACCGGCAAGCTGCCGCTGCCGATAACCACCATGATCGAGGGCGAGGAGGAGTGCGGTTCCAAGAATCTGTTCAAATTCGTGAGCGATAACGCCGCCGAGTTCAAACTCGACCTGGCGCTGGTCTGCGATACCGCCATGTGGGACGCCCAGACCCCGGCGGTAACCACTTCGCTGCGCGGGCTGGTCTATGAGGACGTCAAGATCACCTGCGCCGACCGGGATTTGCACTCGGGCGTGTTCGGCGGTGCAGCGCAGAACCCGATCCGGCTTCTGGCCAAGATCCTCGGCGCGCTGTGGGACGACGACGGCCGCGTTACCATCCCAGACTTCTACGACGGCGTGCAGGACCTGCCGGCCGACATCAAGGCGGATCTGGCGGCGCTCGACCTCACGGCGGAAAAGTTCCTCGGCCCGATCGGCCTGAAGACGCCGGCCGGCGAAAAAGGCCGCCTGCTGATCGAGCAGATCACCACGCGGCCGACCGCCGAGATCAACGGTATCATTGGCGGCTATACCGGCGAGGGCGCCAAGACCGTCATCCCCGGCCAGGCTTCCGCCAAAGTGTCGTTCCGCCTGGTCGGCAAGCAGGACCCCGAGAAAGTGCGCGACGGCTTCCGCGCCTTCGTGCGCGCGCGCCTGCCGGCCGACTGCCAGGTCGAGTTCGGCAATTTCGGCCTGGCGCCGCCACTGCAGCTCTCGTTCGACAATCCGGCGCTTAACAAGGCGCGCGCCGTGCTGGCCGAGGAATGGGGCCACAAGGCGGTGGCGGTCGGCGCCGGCGGCTCGATCCCGATCGTCGCCGACTTCAGGAGCGTGCTCGGCATGGATTCATTGCTGGTCGGCTTCGCGCTCGACGACGACCGCGTGCATTCGCCGAACGAGAAGTTCGATTTGCGGTGCTATCACAAGGGCATACGGAGCTGGGCGCGCATTCTGGCGGCGTTGGCCGAGCCATGAGGTCGCTTGCTGGCCTCGGCCCGCAGCCCTAAAATTGCTTCCTCCAATAAGACGGGCGTAAGCGTTCATCGAGAGTTCGGATCATGACCAGGCGGCTTGGCACAGTCTGGATCGGTTGCGGTGTTGGCGTCGGCCTAATCGCGCTAACCGCTGCCGGGCTTGCCTAGTCGGCCCACGCCCAATCGGCCGACCTCGTGCTGTGCGACCGGGTCGCCGCCGAACCGAACGATCCGGACAAGCCGAAGGACGTCAGAGGGACGGCTAGCATCGCTCCATCCGACATCGCGACGGCGATAAAATTCCGCAAGATCGCGTCGGCCGGGTCGCGCCGCGCGCTTTACCAGCTCGGCCGCGCTTACGCGGCGAACCGGCAAATTCCCGAAGCGCTCGCCGCCTATCGCAAGGCGGCCGACAAAGGCAGCACGTCGGCATTGGTCGAACTCGGCGTGATGTACGGCACCGGAACCGGCGTTGCCCGCGACCAGGCCGAGGCGCACAAGCTGTTCGAGCGCGCCGCCAAGGCTGGCAATGCGCGCGCCATCGCCAATCTCACGGCGCTTTCCGGCGGCGGCCCGCCGTCGGATCCGATCGAAGCCAGAGCCTTGCTGGCGAAAGCGGCGGAGGCCAATTCGCCGGAAGCGCAGTTTCAGCTCGGCCTCATGATGGCGGAGGGCACCGGCGGTCCGAAGGACGACGTCGGCGCGCGCGCGCTGTTTGAGAAGGCGGCGGCGCAAGGCTATCCCGACGCCATGGTTCGGAGCGGCGCCTTTGCCCAGATCGGACGCGGCGGGCCGGAGGATAAGAGCGCCGCCAAGGCCTACTTCCAGAAGGCCGCGGCGCTCGGCAACGAAGAAGCCAAGCAGCGCCTGAAGGAAATCGATTGCCCCTACGTGCTCAAAAATAAAAACGGCAAGGTCTGGTCAAACCTCTGCTTCTAGCGGGCATCGGATTGAACCGGCACCGCGCCGGCGTTCCGCCGGATCCTTCGTGACGCCCGACATTGCGCCTGTACCGGACCGGCAATCCGGTCTAGAGGGCTGGCTCGCTTCCGCACCCGCGACGGCCCGACCAATAAGACGAACGCATGGCTCCTCCGCTTCTGCAACTCAAAGACATTGCCCTGACCTTTGGCGGCACGCCGCTGCTCACCGGCGCGGAGCTTTCCGTTTCCACCGGCGAGCGCGTGTCGCTGGTCGGCCGTAATGGTTCGGGCAAGTCGACGCTGTTGAAAATCGCCGCTCAACTGGTCGAGCCCGACCGCGGTTCGGTGTTCGTGCAGCCCGGTGCGCTCGTGCGCTATCTGCCGCAAGAGCCCGATTTCTCCGGCTTTGCCTCGACGCTTGCCTATGTCGAGGCCGGCCTCAAGCCGACCGACGACCCCTATATCGCGCGTCATCTCTTGGAGGAGCTCGGCCTCACCGGCGCGGAAAATCCGGCGCAGTTGTCGGGCGGCGAGGGGCGCCGCGCCTCGCTCGCCCGCGTTCTGGCGCCGTCGCCCGATATTCTGCTGCTCGACGAGCCGACCAATCATCTCGACCTCACCACCATCGAATGGCTGGAGCGCGATCTCGACGCCCGGCGCACCGCGCTGGTGATCATCAGCCACGACCGGCGCTTCCTTTCGACGCTGTCGCGCTCGACCGTCTGGCTCGATCGCGGCACGACGCGGCGGATCGAGCGCGGCTTTGCCCATTTCGAGGAATGGCGCGACATGCTGCTGGCGGAGGAGGAGCGCGAGCAGCACAAGCTCGACCGCAAGATCGTCGCCGAAGAGCATTGGATGCGTTACGGCGTCACCGGGCGGCGCAAGCGCAACATGCGCCGCGTCGGTCAATTGCAGGCGCTGCGGGAAGCGCGCCGCAGCTATCGCGGTGCCGCCGGCGACGCCGCCATCACCGCCGGTTCCGCGCCGCCGTCCGGCGTGCTGGTGATCGAGGCGAAAGGCATCGGCAAGAGCTATGGCGGCCGCGCCATCGTCAGCGATTTTTCCATCCGCATCCAGCGCGGCGACCGCATCGGCATTGTCGGACCCAATGGCAGCGGCAAGACCACGCTGATCGGCCTGCTGACCGGCGCTCTTTCCCCCGACAGCGGCACGATCCGGCTCGGCTCCAATCTGGCGGTCGCAACCCTCGATCAGCATCGCGACAGCCTCGACCCGCAAGTCACAGTCGCCGACGCGCTGACCGGCGGCAGCGGCGAAACCATCATGGTCAACGGCGCGCCAAAGCACGTCATCGGTTACATGAAAGACTTCCTGTTCTCGAGCGAACAGGCGCGTACGCCGCTCGGCAAGCTGTCGGGCGGCGAACGCGGCCGCCTGATGCTGGCGCAGGCGCTGGCCAAGCCCTCGAACCTGCTGGTGCTCGACGAGCCGACCAACGATCTCGACATGGAAACGCTCGACGTGCTCGAGGACATGCTCGGCGATTATCCCGGCACGGTGCTCTTGATCAGCCATGACCGCGATTTCCTCGACCGGCTGGTGAGCGGCGTCATCGTTCCGGAAGGCGGCGGGCGCTGGACCGAATATGCCGGCGGCTATTCCGACATGCTGGCGCAGCGCGGCGTCGATCTGACGCGCGAACGGCGTCAAACAACGCCTGAGAAACCGGCCAAATCCACCGGCGCGGCCGCGCCGCCTGCCGCCAAGCGGCGCATGAGCTTCAAGGACAAGCACGCGCTCGAAACGCTGCCGAAGACCATGGCAGGGCTGATCGCCAAAGCCGATGCGTTGCAAGCCAAGCTTGCCGATCCGCAATTCTATACGCGCGACCGCGCCGGCTTTGAGAAAGTCACCAGCGACCTGGGCGAAACGCAGCGCAAGCTCGCCGCCGCCGAGGAGCAATGGCTGGAGCTTGAAATCCTGCGCGAGGAACTCGCCGACGAGTGACGGCCTACTTTAGCTGATCGGCTACCTTGTCGAGGCCGGCCTGCGAGCAAACGTCGTCCTTGCCGGGCGAACCCGAGACGCCGACCGCGCCGATCACCTCATTGCCGACCTTGATCGGCAGTCCGCCGGCGAGCGACAGGACGCGGCTATAGTGCCGCGAGCCGACCGTATCCGGCCGGTCCTCCAGCCGCTTGGCGAATGCGGCCGACGGCTGGCTGAAGGTGCGCGCGGTATAGGCCTTGCGCTCGGCGCCTTCCGGCGTGTGCAGGCCGGCGCCATCGCCGTGCAGCATGACGATCGTCTGGCCGCCGCGGTCGATCACCGCCACCGCGACCTTGAATCCCATGCTCTGGCATTGTGCGTAGGCGGCATTGGCGATGGTCTGCGCCATCGCCAGCGAGACGTTCTTTTGCGTAAGGACCTGCGCGGAAGCGGGCGACGACAGCGCGGCGGCAACGGCGAAACTGGCGAGAGCCTGCGACAGCGGCGACATGGGGTAACCTCCCTGGTTTTGTTATGAGACCAACCGGCCTCTGACCCCAGTATACCCCGGCGGCGCGATTTTATTCGTGTCGGCGCCGAAGTGCCGGCGTTGACGCATAAGCGAGCCGCCGGATGCCAATTGAGGCGCCACGCGGCACCGGCACCTGCCGGGTTTCGGCTAGTTCATGGTTGGCGGAAACAGATCGGACTGATTGGCGCTAAGAAATCGCACGCCGACCTGCGTTTCGGAGCGAAAGACCACCCGGCAATAGCGGCGTTTCGTCTTGTCTTTGGTGAGGGCGAGCCAAAATTTCTGTGGCAGATCGGCTGTGGATGCGACCGTGATCCGGGCGCCGTCGTCGGAAAGGTCCACGACGGTAGCGTTGAGCGGCCGCGAGCCGTCCCCGATGTCGATCCAGGCTGGGATCTGAACTTGTATGCGTATGGACCGGCGCCGCTCGACGAAGTTCGATTTGAAGCGCGCGAATGCCTGAAACAAGGACACAGCCACCCCCCGGCGGAGCCGCAGTCGCATCAAGCGCGGCGGCCCCGGATTTGGCCAGCATAAGCGAGGCCAATTACTGGCTTGTTAACGCGAGTCGGCGGCCGTGAACCGGACGAAAACCGGGCTGTTTTTCTATAGGCGCCCTAGTTCTTCAGCCGGTAGCCGGTCTTGAAGATCCACCACACGATGGCAAGGAAAATGCCGAGAAACACCAGCGTCATGGCCAGGCTGATGGCCGGGCTCACGTCGGCGATCTCGAAGAAGCTCCAGCGGAAGCCGCTCACCAGATAGACCACCGGGTTGAACAGCGCGATCTTCTGCCAGAGCGGCGGCAGCACGCTGATCGAATAGAATGTGCCGCCGAGAAACGTCAAAGGCGTGATGATCAGCAGCGGCACAATCTGCAGCTTCTCGAAGCCGTCCGCCCAGATGCCGATGATGAAGCCGAGCAGGCTGAAGGCGACCGAGGTCAGCACCATGAAGGTCATCATCCAGAACGGATGCGCGATGTGCAGCGGCACGAACAGCACCGAGGTCGCCAGGATGACGACGCCGAGGATGATCGACTTGGTCGCCGCCGCGCCGACGAAGCCGAGCGTTATTTCGAGGAAGGAGACCGGTGCCGACAATAGTTCGTAGATGGTGCCGATGAACCGCGGGAAGTAGATGCCGAATGAGGCGTTCATCACGCTCTGCGTGAGCAGTGTCAGCATGATCAGCCCCGGCACGATGAACGAGCCATAGTTCACGCCGTCGATCTGCGAGATGCGCGAGCCGATCGCTGCGCCGAACACCACGAAATAGAGCGCGGTCGAGATGACCGGAGACACGATGCTTTGCGCCAGTGTACGGCCGGTCCGCATCATCTCGGTCTTGTAGATCGCGGCGATGGCGCGAAGGTTCATGGCGCGCTCCGCGGTTCGTTGACGAGGCCGACGAAGATCTCCTCGAGCGAGGACTGATCGGTGCGCAGGTCGCGGATGCGCACGCTGGCCTTGCTCAATTCGCCGAGCAGCGTGGCGACGCCGGTGCTTTCGGACCTCGTGTCGTAGTCGTAGATCAGCTCATAGCCATCGCCGCCGATCGTGAGGTTGAAGGCGGAGAGGGCAGGGGGAACGGCGTCGAGCCGATCCGTAACATGCAAGACAAGGCGCTTCTTGCCGAGCTTGCGCATCAGCTCGGCCTTATTCTCGACCAGAATCATCTCGCCCTTGTTGATGACGCCGACGCGGTCGGCCATCTCCTCGGCTTCCTCGATGTAGTGCGTGGTGAGGATGATGGTGACGCCGGCGGCGCGCAGCGTCCGCACCACCTCCCACATGTCTTTGCGCAGTTCGACGTCGACGCCCGCCGTCGGCTCGTCGAGGAACAGGATCGTCGGCTCGTGGCTGAGCGCCTTGGCGATCAGAACGCGCCGCTTCATGCCGCCGGAAAGCTCCACGATCTTGGCGTGGCGCTTGTCCCACAGCGACAGATCCTTGAGCACCTTTTCGAGATAGGCGGGGTTCTTCGGTTTGTTGAACAACCCGCGCGACATCGTGATCCCCGCCCAGACGGTCTCGAACGGTGCCATCATGATCTCCTGCGGTACCAGCCCGATCTGCGAGCGCGCCGCGCGGTAGTCGCGAATGATGTCGTGGCCGCTGACGGTGACCTTGCCCTCACTCGGATTGACGATGCCGCAGACGATGCCGATCAGCGTGGTTTTGCCGGCGCCGTTGGGGCCGAGCAGGGCGAAGATCTCGCCCTGTTTGATGTCGAGATTGATGTCCTTCAGCGCCCGGAACCCGGTCGCGTAGGTCTTCGACAGATTGGTGATGGAAATGATCGATGGCATGAATGGAATGATGGTTCCGACGGGGCGCCATCGCATATAGGTGACCGCGCGCGGCCGCGCCAGTCCGGCTATGACGAGTCAAGACTTTAGGCTAGCGCCGCCAGTTCGTTCAAATCGACCAGCTCCTGGCGCGGCGGAAAATCAAAATACTCGTCCGGCATCTTGCTGCGGTTGACCCAGAGCCCGCGGAAGCCGACCGAGACGCTGGCCATCACGTCCCAGCGGTTGGACGAGACGAAAGTCACGTCGGCCAGTTTGCATTGGTAATGATCAGTGACCAGCGCATAGACTTCCGGCCGCGGCTTGAACATCTTCAACACGTCGACCGACAGCACGGCGTCGAGGTCGGCGCCGACGCCCGCGCCGTCAACGGCGCCTTTGAGCATATTCGGCGAACCGTTCGACAATATGCCGGTCGTGTGGCCCTTCGATTTCAAGGCGCGCAAAGCCGCGCGCGCGTCGGGAAAGGCGTCGAGCTTGAAATAGGCCTCGAGCAATCTCGGCCGCAGCGCCTTGTCAACGGACGGAAAGCGCGTCAGCGCATAATCCAGCGCCCGTTCGGTCAGCGCCCAGAAATCGACGTAGTGGCCGGCCAGCGTCAACGTCCACGAATATTCGAGCTGCTTGGCGCGCCAGACTTCCGACATGCGGTCCGCCTCGGGGCCGGCTTCGGCGCGGAAGCGTGAAATCGCCGCGTGCACGTCGAATAGCGTGCCGTAGGCGTCGAACACGAATATGGGCATTGATTCCTCCCTCAACAATTCGCGTAGGATTTTGCGGCGAGGCTGGCGTAGCATAGCGGTGCAGGTCAAGCTGTGACCGGCGCGGGAATGGAGACACGGATGGCGGCAAGCCCGGCTTTGTCCGCGACCTGGACCTTTGTCGATGGCGATTGGCACGAGGGCAACGTGCTGATGTGGGGCGCCCGCACGCACGCGATCTGGCTCGGCTCCTCGGTGTTCGACGGGGCGCGGGTTTTCGAGGGCGTGGCGCCCGACCTCGACCTGCACTGCGCGCGCGTCAACGCCTCGGCGAAGACGATGTATCTCAAGCCCACCATGTCGGCCGAGGAGATCGCCGGCCTGGCGCGCGACGGCATGAAGAAATTTCCCAAGAACACGACGCTCTACGTGCGGCCGATGTATTGGGCCGAGCACGCAGGCCCGCAGGCGCTGCCGCCGGACCCCAACTCGACGCGCTTTGCGCTCACGCTTTACGATTCGCCGATGCGCAACCCGGTCGGCTTCTCGATCACGCTGTCGCCGTTCCGCCGCCCGACTTGGGAGACCGCGCCGGTCGACGCCAAGGCCGGCTGCCTCTATCCGAACAATGCGCGCGCGCTGTTCGAGGCGAAATCGCGCGGCTTCGAAAATGCTATCGTCTGCGATGTCGCCGGCAATGTTGCCGAATTGGCGAATTCCAACGTTTTCATGGGCAAGGACGGCGTATTGTTCACGCCGATCCCGAACGGCACCTTCCTCGCCGGCATCACCCGCATGCGCGTGATCGGCCTGTTGCGGGACGCCGGCATTACGGTGATCGAAAAAGTGCTGCGCTACGCCGATTTCGAAAACGCCGACGAGATCTTCGCCACCGGCAATGCCTCCAAGGTGCTGCCGATCAATCGCATCGGCGAACGCGCGCTGCAGCCCGGTCCGCTCTACCGCAAGGCGCGCGAACTCTATTGGGCCTACGCGCATTCGTGATCGCGATGGCAACCGAACAGCAACAGCCGCCGGACGAAGAAGAGAGCGACAGCGACCGCCGCAAGGCCAACTTCTACCTTTTAGGCGCCGCCGTCCTTGTCGTTGTCGGCGGCATTTGGCTGGTCAACGCCATGGTGGATGCGCGCAAGAGCGAGGAATGCTTCGAATCCGGCCGGCGCAACTGCAATCCGATCGAGGCCCCGGTCCGGGAGAGGAACTGACCGGCAATGGCATCCGTCTTCGTCTATGTGGGAAATGCCGAAAGCCAGGACGTCGGCTTTCTGGCGCTGCAGCCGGACGGCGGTCTGACCCCGGTCGAGACCATGCCCGTGCCGGCCCGGCCAAGCCCGGCCGCACAACGCCGATGGCGTCAGCCCGAACAAGCGCTTCCTCTATGTCGGCCTGCGCAACCAGCCCTATAGCGCGGCGACCTTCGCCATCGATGCTAAATCCGGCAAGCTTGGTTTTGTCGGCAGCGGGCCGCTCGCCGATGCCATGGCCTATATCGCCACCGACCGCAGCGGCAAATTTCTGCTCTGCGCCTCCTTTAGCGGCGGCAAGATCGCGGTCCATCCGATCGGCGCCGATGGCGTCATTAAGTCCGCGCAGCAGGTGATCGCCGGCCAGCCGAACGCGCACGCGATCCTCGCCGATGCCGCCAACCGCCACGTCCTGCACACGAGTTTGGGCGGCGACTATATCGCTCAGCTTCAATTCGATGCCCGCACCGGAATACTGACGCCCAACGACCCGCCCATGATCCGCGTGCGCGCCAAAGCCGGTCCGCGCCATTTCCGTTTTTCAGCGGACGAGCGTTTCGTCTATCTACTTTGCGAACTCGACGGCTCGATCTACGTCTTTCCCTATGACGCGGCGACCGGCCGGCTTGCGCAGGAAATCCAGATCCTCAGCGCGCTGCTGCAAGGCTTTGCCGGCAAGCGCCTTGGGCGGCCGACATCCACCTCACGCCGGACGGCAAATTCCTTTACGCCTCCGAGCGCACAACCAGTACGTTAGCGGCGTTCCGGGCCGATCCGAAAACGGGCACGCTAGCCGCGATCAATTCCTATCCGACCGAGCAACAGCCGCGCGGCTTCAGGATCGGCCCTTCCGGCCGTTATTTGCTAGCGGTCGGCCAATTGTCCAACAGCCTCATCAGTTATGCGATCGACGCTGCGACCGGCAGGCTCGCCAAGCTCAGACAAAATCCCGTGGGCAACAATCCGAACTGGGTCGAGATCGTAAGCTTTCCTTGACCACTAGACTTAACCCCGGCGGCCGGCCGGCGGATTCGGCCGGACAATCCCGTTTTGGGACCAAAACGATAATTTAAAT
>CAWAXK010000005.1:0-29470 GCA_963786025.1 uncultured Alphaproteobacteria bacterium | reverse complement strand
GAGTCCGACGCCACTTTGGGCAGCCATTCATAATTGGCGTGCCGCTAAATCTTTTTAGTTTCTAAGCCAGCTTCCTTGCTGCCGGCGCATTAGAACTTGCCTGGTGCAGTCCCATCCATTTGGCGCAACAAGAAGCGTTGAATTTTCCCGGTCGCGGTTTTTGGCAATTCGGCGACAAAATTGAACCAGCGCGGATATTTGTAAGGGGCAAGCCCGCTCTTGCAAAATTCCATTAGCTCGGCGACCAGCGCGTCGCTTCCCTTCGTTCCCTCCTTCAGGATGACGAAGCCTCCGGCTTAAGAAGACCTTCCTGATCGACGCGGCCGACAACGGCGGCCTTGACCACGTCGGGATGCTCGATAAGTTTGGACTCGATCTCGAATGGCGAACACCAGATGCCGCCGACCTTCAACATGTCGTCGCTGCGGCCGCTGTAGTAGAAATAGCCGTCCGCATCGCGGCGATAGGTATCGCCGGTATTGAGCCAGCCATCGACCATCGTCGTCGCGGTGCGCTCGGCATTGTTCCAATAGCAGCGCGCCGTTGAATCGCCGGTAATGTACAGTTGACCGCTCTCGTCGTCGGCGACCTCGCTGCCGTGCTCGTCGACGATGCGCGCGCGATAGCCGGGCACGACGCGGCCGCTCGATCCTGGTTTCACGTCGGCAGGCGTATTCGAGATGAAAATATGCAGCGCTTCGGTCGAGCCGATTCCGTCCAGAATCCAGAGACCGGTTTCCTCACGCCAGCGCCGCAGAATCTCGCGCGGCAGCGCTTCGCCCGCGGATACGCATGACCGGACCGAGGACAGGTCCGGCTTCTCCTTGGCAAAGTGCTGCAAATAGGCCGCGTAAAGCGTCGGTACGCCGAAATAGAGCGTTGGACGGGTTTGTTCGATCAGCGGAAAACTGGATGCCGGGCCGGGGCGATGCTCGTTCAATACCGCCGTGGCGCCGACCCAAAGTGGAAAGGTGAGATTGTTGCCGAGTCCATAGGCGAAAAATAGCTTCGCCTCCGAATAGAAGACGTCGTCCTCGCGTATGCCCAAGGTCTCGATGCCGAACCGCTGGCTGGTGACCGCCATGTCGCGATGGCGGTGCACCGCCCCTTTCGGCGCTCCAGTGGAGCCGGAAGAATAGAGCCAGAAACAATCGTCGGCGGCGGTGGCCGGCGCAGCGTCGAATTGCGGCTGGCTTTGTGCGAGCAGCGCGGCAAGCGATTGCCCTTCGCCCTCGGTGCGAAGCACGCAGCGCGGCGGCCGGCTAGCGGCCGCAACGGCGGGTTCGAGCTCGCCGGCATATTCCGGAGAGTAGACAAGCACGGCCGCGCTGGAATCGTCGATCATGAACGCGTAGCTGCTCGACCGCAGCAGCGTGTTGAGCGGAACCGGTACAATCCCGGCTTTGATCGCACCCCAGAACAGATAAACGAACGCCGGGCAGTCCTTCACCACCATCAACACGCGCTCACCGCGTTGTAGCCCGAGAGCGAGGAGGGCGTTGGCGCAACGATTAACGTTGGCGGCAAGTTCGGCATAGGTGACCGCGCTGTCGGCGGTGCGAATTGCTATTTTGGCGCCGCGGCCCTCGGCAATGTGCCGATCGACGAAGTCGACGGCGGCGTTGTAGTTGGGCGCGAAACGCAAACGAGACGGGCGCTCCGAAGCATCGATTCCCGCGGTACCCGGCATCGCTCTCGGCCTGCTTTTTCTATATAAATTCAAGGAATCCCGGCCATCCCGTACCAGATATGAATCGGTTTCTTCATTGACTTTGGTCAACAGGGACGATCGGGACTTAGGGCATTCGTAAAACGTCCCATGCCGCACCTTGTTGAGGAGAGATAGACATGTCGCAGCCGGCGGAGAAGCGCGAGGGCAAGCCCGCGATGCTGAAGGACAAGGATTTTCAGTGGGAGGATCCGCTCGGTCTGGAAAGCGAGCTGACGGAAGAAGAACGCATGGTGCGCGACACCGCCAAGGGCTTCGCGCAGGACTATCTGATGCCGCGCGTGGTCGAGGCCTACGCGCAGGAGAAATACGACCCCGACATGATGCGGGAGATGGGCAAGCTCGGCCTGCTCGGGCCGACGGTGCCGGAAGAATATGGCGGCGCCGGCTTGGGCTATGTAGCCTATGGATTGATCTCGCGCGAGATCGAGCACGTCGATTCGGGCTACCGCTCGGCCATGTCGGTGCAGTCGTCGCTCGTCATGTACCCGATCTACGCCTATGGAACGGAAGCGCAGCGGCGCAAATATCTGCCCAAGCTCGCCAGCGGCGAACTGATCGGCTGCTTCGGCCTGACCGAGCCGGATCACGGTTCCGATCCTGGCTCCATGGTCACCCGCGCCGAGAAGGTCTCAGGCGGCTACAGACTCAACGGCGCCAAGACCTGGATCTCCAACGCCCCGGTCGCCGACGTGGCGGTGGTGTGGGCCAAGCTCGATGGCGTCATCCGCGGCTTCATCGTCGAGCGCGGGACGAAAGGATTCTCCACCCCCAAGATCGAAGGCAAGCTTTCGCTACGCGCCTCCATCACCGGCGAACTGGTGCTGGAAGACGTGCTCATTCCCGAGGACAACCTGCTGCCCAACGTCAAGGGCCTCGCCGGTCCCTTCGGTTGCCTCAACAACGCGCGCTACGGCATTGCTTGGGGCGCCATGGGGGCCGCCGAGTTCTGCTGGCACGCGGCGCGGCAATACGTGCTCGACCGCAAGCAGTTCAACCGGCCGCTGGCCGCCAATCAGCTGATCCAGAAGAAGCTCGCCGACATGCAGACCGAAATCGCGCTGGGCTTGCAGGGCGCGCTGCGCTTGGGCCGCATGATCGAGGCGGGCAAGGCGGCGCCGCCGTCGATCTCGCTGATGAAGCGCAACAACTGCGGCAAGGCGCTCGATATCGCCCGCCTGGCGCGCGACATGCACGGCGGCAACGGCATCAGCCAAGAATACCACGTGATGCGCGTGCTTTCGAACCTCGAGACGGTCAACACCTACGAGGGCACGCACGACATCCACGCCCTCATTCTCGGCCGCGCGCAAACCGGCATCCAGGCGTTTTTCTGACTCTCATCTGTCGTCCCCGCGAAAGCGGGGACCCAGTACACACAACCGGCACAGTGATTACTGGATGCCCGCCTTTGCGGGCATGACGGCCGGTTTGCAATTGCGCCCGTCAGGCTGTGCCAGCGTCCGGCGCGGATTTGGCCTCACGCGCCTCGCGCTGCGCCTTGCGGCTGACGCTGCCTGCACCCGTGACGCCCACATAAGTTTCCAGCAGCGCCCGGTCGGCCTTCAGCGCGCTGCTTTCGCCCTGATAGACGATGCTGCCGCGCTCGATGATGATGGCTTGATCGGTCACGCCCAGAATCTTCTGCGCGTTCTGCTCCACCAGGATCGCCGAAAGACCTTCCTCGCGAATGATCTTGCGCAAGGCGGCCAGCAATTCCGCGATCAGGATCGGCGCCAGTCCTTCCAGCGGCTCGTCGAGCAATATGATGCGCGGGTTGAGAATGAGTGCGCGCCCGATCGCCAGCATCTGCTGCTCGCCGCCGGAGAGCTGGTTGCCAAGGTTGCGCCGGCGCTCGGCGAGGCGCGGAAACATCGTATAGACCTTGGCGAGCGTCCACGGTCCCGGCCGCGCCACCGCGGTCATGTTTTCTTCGACCGTCAGGGAGCGGAAAATATTGCGCTCCTGCGGCACCCAGCCGATGCCGGCATGCGCGCGTTGGTCGGGGCGTAAGCCAGTAATATCGCGGCCGTCGAGGCTGATCGTGCCGCCGATGTGACGCGTCACGCCGATAATCGAATTGACCAGGGTGGTTTTCCCCATGCCGTTGCGGCCGAGCAGCGCCAGTGCCTGGCCTTCGGCGAACTTGAAGGTGACGTCGCTCAGGACGACCGCTTCGCCATAGCCGGCCGTCAGTCCCTGGACATTCAGGAGGTCAGGCATCGACCACCTCCTCGCCGAGATAGACGGCTTTGACGCGCGGATCGCGGGCGACCTCTTCGGGGCTGCCCTCGACGAACAGCGCGCCGTTGACGAGCACGGAAATGCGGTCGGCGAACGAGAACACGATGTCCATGTCGTGCTCGATCAGCAGCACGGTGACATCGCTGGGAAGCGCCGCGACGGCGGCCAGAATTTCGTGCCGCTCGTCCTCGGGGACGCCGGCCGCCGGCTCATCGAGCAGCAGTACGCGCGGGCGGCAGGCGATCGCGACCGCGATTTCCAAAAGCCTTTGCTTGCCGTAGGGCAGGATCGCAGTGCGCTTATCGATGACATCGTTGAGGTTAAACCGCTCGAGGATCTCGACCACCTCGGTTACGAGATCCGATCGGCTGCCGACGATGCGCCACCAGTCGAGACCCTGTCCCCGCCGTTCCGATACGGCCAGTCCGATGGTCTCAAGCGGCGTCAGCTCGCTGAACAATTGATTGATCTGGAAGGTGCGGACGATGCCGAGCCGCACCCGCTCGTGCGTTGAAAGGTCGCTGATGTCTTCGCCGTCGAGCAGGATGCGGCCGCCGGTCGGCCGCTGCACCCCCGTGAGTAAGTTGATCAACGTGGTCTTGCCGGCGCCGTTCGGCCCGATCAAGGCGTGCCGGGCTCCCTTCGCGATCCGCAACGAAACGTTGTTGGACGCGATGATGCCGCTGAACCGCTTCACCAGATTGATCGTTTCCAGCGCCACGGCCATCGTCATTGCCCTTCGCCGGAAGAGGCAGCCATGCGGTGCGCCAGTGCCCGCCAATTCAGGCGCGCGGTGATACGGCGGACGGGCGCGGTCCACGACGTGATGCGTTCGCGGCCGACCAGCACGATAACCACCAGAACGAGGCCGATCCAAAACGGCCAGTACTGCGGCGTCAGCGCCGACAGAAAGTCCTGCATGAATTTGAAGATGAGCGCGCCGATCAAACCGCCATAGAGGTAGCCGGCGCCGCCAATGATCAGGATCAGCAGCAGGTCGGCCGAGCGGTCGAACGAAAACACCTCGAGCGATGCGAAAGACGTCGTTTGCGCCAGCAGGGCCCCGGCGATACCGGCATAGCCGGCGGCTACGGTGTAGATCGCGATCAGCCGGGCATCGACCGAGATTCCGATCGCCGATGCGCGCAACGGATTGCCCTTCACCGACATCAGCGAAAGTCCGAAGGGTGAATTCACCAGGCGGCGGGCGATCAGGAAGAGGATGAACAGCACGGTCAGGCTATAAGCGTAGCCGGTGTGGCCAAACATGTCGAAGCGAAACAGCCCGAGCACAGGCTTGATGCTGACGCCTTGCAGCCCGTCGGCGCCGCCGGTCAGCCAGCCGAATCTATTCGCCAACTCGCGCAGCAGCAGTGCAATGCCGAGCGTCACCATCAGGCGCGTCAGGTCGGAGCCGCGCAGCACGAGGAAGCTGGTGACGAAACCGAGCGCCATCGCGGCGACGCCGGCGACCAGCATGGCCAATACCGGCTCGTTGATGATCTCGTATTTGGCAAGCAACGCCGCCGAATAGGCGCCCACGCCGAAAAAGGCGGCGTGCCCGAGCGAGATGATGCCGGCGTAACCGAGGATCAGATCGAGTGAAAGCGCGAACAGGCCGAGCCAGGCGATCT
Source organism: uncultured Alphaproteobacteria bacterium (assembly GCA_963786025.1). GTDB lineage: Bacteria > Pseudomonadota > Alphaproteobacteria > Rhizobiales > Xanthobacteraceae > Pseudolabrys. The sequence continues at coordinate 23,863 of CAWAXK010000005.1, read as the reverse complement.
CGGTGAGAATGAGATGCCGGTCCGGCAGTAGCCAGATCGCGGCAAAGGCGACAATCCAGAACGCGACCTCGAGCGGCTGCCAGCGGGCGCGGGCGGCCAGCCACTCGGTGGCGACGCGGATGGCGATTTGTGGAGGGACCATTACTGCCGCCTCATCGCGATGTGCCGCGGGAGAACAGCCCCTGCGGCCGCCAGATCAGGACGACGATCATGATGGTGTAGATGACGAATGAGCCGAGCGTCGGCACGTAATACTTGCCGGCGACGTCGCCGATGCCCAGCAGGAGAGATGCGAGAAACGGGCCGGTAATGCTCGATGTGCCGCCGACCGTCACGACGATCAGGAAGTAGATCATGAACTTGAGCGGGAAGGTCGGATCGAGACCCAATATTTCCGCGCCGAGCGCGCCGCCGAGGCCGGCGAGGCCCGAGCCGAAAGCAAAGGTGAGGGCAAAAACCCAATTGACGTTGATGCCCAGGCCGCGCGCCACGCGGCTATCGTCAACGGCGGCGCGCAGCCGGCTGCCGAAGCGGGTATTGGCCAGGATGAATTGCAGCGCGATCGTCAGTAGTCCGCAAACGACGATGATCAGAAGCCGGTAGCGGCCGACGCCGACCCCGCCGATCTCGAGCTGGCCTTGCAGGAACTTAGGGATTTGCACGAAGACCTGACTGGAGCCCATGACATAATCGGTCGCGGCGACCGACATGAAGACGAGGCCGATGGTGAACAGCACCTGGTCGAGGTGGGGTTTTTTGTAGACGTGGGCGTAGAGCGTGCGTTCGAACAGGAATCCGATTGCCGCGCTCGCCAGGAAAGCGAGCGGCAATGAGGCGAAGAAGGGAACGCCGAGGCGGTTGACCAGAACGACCGTGATATAGCCGCCCGCCATGGCAAAGGAGCCGTGCGCGAGATTGATGAAATTCATCAATCCAAGCGTCACCGCGAGCCCGGACGCGAGCACGAACAGCAGCATGCCATAGGCAATTCCGTCGAAAAGAATTGTGAGCATGTTAGCGCCGCGATACCGGCTCGCTCCCAGAGATACGTGCCCGCCTGCACGATTGTCTATCAGGCATTTCGGTTCGGTGGCCTGACTTTTGATAAGAAGAACGCGCGGCGACCTGCGGCCGCCGCGCGCTAAAGGCCGGTCAGACTATTTTTTCATCGCCGCTTTTACGGGATCCTTGACGGCTTTGAAGGTTTCGAACTCGACGTTGTAGAGTTGTCCGTTCTTCTTCTCGACCTTGCGGATATAGATGTTCTGGATGATGTCGCGGGTATCCGGATCGATTTCGACCGGCCCGCGCGGGCTTTCCCATTTCATCCCCTTCATGGCGGCGATGAGCGAATCGCCGTCAGCCTTGCCGCCTGTCTTCTTCAGCGCCGAATAGATGAGATGCATGCCGTCATAGCCGCCGAGCGACATGAAGCCCGGACGGAAGTGGTCGGCCTTCTCGATGGCGGCGACGTAGGCTTTGTTCATCGCGCTTTGGTGATCGGCAGAATAGAAATGCGCGGTCACGGTTCCGATCGCCGCATCGCCCATTCCGGGAAGCAGATCGTCGTCGGTCACGTCGCCGGGGCCGATCAACTTGATGCCGGCCTTGTCGAGACCGCGCTCGGCGAATTGCTTCATGAAGGCACCACCCTGGCCGGACGGCACGAAAATGAAGATAGCGTCGGGCTTGGCGTCGGCGGCGCGTTGCAGGAACGGCGAGAAGTCCGGATTGGCAAGCGGCACCCGGATCGCCTCGGCAATCGTACCGCCAGCCGCCTTGAAGCGTTCAGAGAAGGATTTTTCCGCGTCGAAGCCCGGCGCATAGTCGGAGACTATGGTGACGACCTTCTTGATCTTATTCTTCGCCGCCCAGTCGGCGATGATGACGCACGACTGCGGTACGGTGAAGCTGGTGCGCACGATGTAAGGCGACTTCAGGGTGATGATCGAGGTGCCTGCCGCCATGACGACTTCCACCACCTTTGCTTCGGTGGCAAGCGGGGCGACCACGAGCGCGGCCGGCGTAATTTCAAATCCGGCGATCACATTGACATGGTCGTTGACGATCAATTCCTGCGCCAGCCGCTTGGTATTGTCAGGCACGCTGCCGGAATCGCGGAGAATAACCTGAATCTTCTTGCCCGCGACCGTGTCGCCGTGCTCCTTCATATAGAGATCGACACCGGCCTTGACCTGTTTGCCGGTCGAAGCCTGTTGCCCCGTCATCGATACGATAAGGCCGATCTTGACGGTATCTTGCGCGAACGCGCCGCCGGCGGCGAACGTGCCGATGGCGAGCGCCGCAACCGCGCAGGTCGTATATCTGAACATCATTGGGTTTCCCTCCGCTTCCTTTGTTTCGTTTTTGATCGTGCTGCCGATTTTCTTGCCGGCACCCGTTCGGCTGATAATGGCCAGTGCAATATATTAGTAAGTAGATCTGCTGGAGTCACCTGTCGTGGTTGAATTAACGGGGCCAGCCGCCCTGCCGGTCATGAGCGCTCCGCGGCGGCACTAGACCCTATCCCGCGCAGTCTCTTCCTTGATTGAAATCAAGCAAAAGTGCCGTGAAATGGGCCTATCTTGCACAGGTGCGGAACGCGTTCGGCGGCCCGCCGCCCGCACGCAAATAGCTATCACGAAGCGCGAAATCTGAATAACCACGGGCCGGCTTCGTTTGTTACCGTGATTAGTGGCTTGCCCACTGCTGACGCGACCAAGGCTATTCACATGAACGTTCATCAACCTAGTTTGATATCCAACGATTCCGGCGTCACGGTGCTCAAGAGCGTCTGCCGCAGTTGCCACGGCGGCTGCGGCGTATTGCTGCATGTGCGGGACGGCGTGCTGGAGAAGGTCGAGGGCGACCGGGAGTCGCCGCTCAATCACGGCCGGCTGTGCCCGATCGGGACGGTGACGACCGACCTGGTATACCATCCGGATCGGCTGAAATATCCGCTTCGGCGCAAGGGCAAGCGCCAGTCCGGCGAGTGGGAGCGTATCTCCTGGGACGAGGCGCTCGATGAGATTTCACAGCGTCTGCTTGCCATTCGGGAACAATATGGACCGGAGGCGATTGCGCTCGGTACCGGCACCGGCCGCCATCATATCCGTTGGGTCTCGCGCTTCGGTCACGCGCTCGGCACCCCCAACTGGTGCGAGCCGGGTTTCGCGCAATGCTTCCACCCGCGCGTCAACACCTCGATTCTGACCTTCGGCGATTTCCCGGTCAGCGATTACACCGGTGACGTTCCGCCGGCCTGCATTCTATTTTGGGGGCATAACCCGGTGTTATCGGGGCCGGACGGCGAGACGCGCTTCAATGTGATGGAGGCGCTGGCGCACAATCCACGGACCATCGTGGTCGACCCGCGCCGCACGGCGCTCGCCGAAAAGGCGGATCTCTGGCTGCAGATCAGGCCCGGCGCCGACGACGCGCTGGCGCTGGCGATGCTGAACGTGGTCATCGGCGAGAAACTCTATGACGAGCCGTTCGTCACGCAGTGGACGCACGGATTCGCCGAACTCGCCGCGCACGTGCAGGATTTCACGCCGGAATGGGCCGAGCCGATCACCTGGATCGCCGCCGACAAGATCCGCGCTGCCGCGCGTCTGTTCGCCAACACCAAGCCGGCTTTGCTGGATTGGGGCTGCGCCATCGAGCACACGCCGAAATGCATTCAGACCATACGCGCCGTCTCGATGCTGCCGGCGCTCACCGGCAACATCGACGTGCCGGGCGGCTGGGTGTTCGGGATGCATGGGCTCGGGCGCTTCCCGAGCCTGATCGAGAACCTCACGCCCGAGGTAAATGCCAAGCGGCTCGGCGCCGACCGTTTCAAGCTGCTCGGCGGGGAGGGCGCCGATTTGCCGGCCGCGCATATCCCGACGCTGCTCAAGGCGATGCGCGAGGGCAAGCCCTATCCGGTGAAAGCCTTCCTGGTATTCGGCAACAACACGCTCACCACTTACGCCAACACGTCCGATGTGTACGACGCGCTGAATAAGCTCGATTTCATGGTTTGCGCCGATCTGTTCATGACGCCGACGGCCGAACTTGCCGACATTGTGCTGCCGGCGGCATCGTGGCCCGAACTCGATCAACTCGTCGGCCTGCCGACGGTCGCGGCCAATGTCGTGCTCGCCCAGCAGAAGGCGGTGCAGATCGGCGAATGTAAATCGGATGAAGAGATGTTCGTTGCACTGGCGCGGCGGATGAAGCTTCCGCTCTGCACCGAGCCGGTCAAGGATGTGCTCGATGCAATGCTGGCCGGCGGGGGGCTCGACGTCACCTTCGATGAACTCAAGCAGAAGGGGTTCATCAAGATTCCGTTCAAATACCGCAAATACCAGGACGGCGGCTTCAGGACTCCGACCGGCAAGATCGAGCTCTATTCCACGCGCTTCGAGAAGATGGGCTACGCCCCACTGCCTTCCTATGAAGAAGCGCCGGAAAGCCCGATCAGTACGCCCGACCTTGCCGCGCAATACCCGCTGGTGCTCACGACCGGCGGGCGAATCTCGTTCTTCTTCAACTCGGAGCATCGCCAGATCGAGAAGCTGCGCAAGGCGCACCGCGACCCGATTGCTGAAATCCATCCCGAAACGGCGGCGCGCTTGGGTATCGTCAATGGGACGTGGATGTGGATCGAAACCAAGCGCGGCCGCATCCGGCAAAAGGCCAAGCTGACGAAGGGAATCGACCCGAGGGTTATCCATGTCCAGCACGGCTGGTGGTTTCCCGAGCAGCCCGGCCCGGAATACGGCGTGTGGACGTCGAACGCCAATCTCTTGACCAATAACCAGCCGCCCTACGACCCGGCCATGGGGACCTATCAGTTACGGGCGCTGTTGTGTAGGGTGGCGCCCGCCGAGGCCCCCGCGGTCGACACGAAAAAAATGGGCGTGTAATAAAGCGCCCGCCAAACAGGAAACGCCCAATGCGCATCGACGCCTATACGCACTTTTTTCCGAAAAAATTCTTCGACACGATGATCGAGGTAGCCGGTCAATACAAGGACATGGGCAAGCGCGTGCGCGCGATCCCAGCGCTGCACGATCTCGATGCCCGCAAAAAGATCATCGATACGCACAAGGACTATGCGCAGATTCTCGCTTACCCGCAGCCGCCGATCGAAAAGCTGGCGAAGAGCCCGCAGCAGATCGACGAGTTCATCCGCATCATCAATGACGGCTTCGCCGAACTGTGCGCCAAAGAGCGCGACTATTTCCCCGGCTGGATCGCGCAAATTTCGCTCGACGCACCGGACGCCGGCGTCGCCGAAGCCGAACGCGCAATCAACCAGCTCGGCGCGCTCGGCGTGCAGATCTATACCAACGTCGCCGGCAAGCCGATCGACCGGCCGCAATATCTGCCGTTCTGGAAAAAGATGAACGAGCTCGGCAAGCCGGTCTGGCTGCATCCGGCGCGCGGCGCCGAAGTGCCCGATTATGCCGACGAGAAGAAGTCGCTGTACGAGATCTGGTGGACCTTCGGCTGGTCGTACGAGACGGCGACCGCGATGATCCGGCTTGTCTACTCGAAGATCATGGATAACCACCCGAACCTGAAGATCATCACGCATCATTTCGGCGGCATCGTGCCGATGCTGGAAGGCCGCATCGGCCCGGGCAATGACGTGATGGGCTCGCGCACCACGGATGAGGATTATGTCGCGCTACGCAAGAGCCTGAAGAAACGCCCGCTCGACTACTTCAAGCAGGATTTCTACGCCGACACCGCGGTGTTCGGCGGCGTTCCGGCAACCAAGTGCGGGCTGGAGTTCTTCCCGGTCGACAAGATCGTGTTCGCGTCCGATTGCCCGTTCGATCCGGAAAACGGCGCGATGTACCCGCGCGTGACGCTGCAGATTCTGGAGTCGCTCAATCTCGACAAGGAAACCAGCGACAAGATCTTCTACAAGAATCTCGAACGCATCACCGGCAAAAAACTGGTGCCGTGACGTTCCTGTCAGCCCGTCTTTTCGTCCGATCGCGGACCTGACGGCTCGATTGGCTGGGCGACGGCTTCCGACCGGAAGTCGCCGCCGAGGCCGGCGCCGCTCATCAGGCTCGGATAGTTGACGATGAAATCGGCCTGAATGGTGTCGAACGGCACATCGGCGAACGTGCCGCGGTCGCGCAGATATTCCATGTGCCGCCGGCCGGCTCGATCGTAGGGCTGGAAAAGCGAGTCGGTCTCGCCGTCGAATTCGAGCGGTTTGATGCCGACGCGTTCGCACAGCGCCCGATCGAAAGCAGGCGTCGCCTTGACCCAGCGTCCCGACAGAAAAAGCTCCGTGTAGGAATGCCAGCGGAAAACATCCGTTTTGATTTTTTCATAGATCCGCGGCGAGGTGAGATGATTGCGCACATCGGCATAGCCGACGCGCGCCGGCACGCCGATCACGCGCGCGCTCGCCGCTAGCAAGGCCGACTTGCCGACGCAAAAGCCGCGCCCAATAGCGAGAACGCTGCTCGCGCGGTAGTTCGCCGGATCGGCGAAATTGACGTAAGGGTCGTAGACAATGCTGTCGCGCACGGCGGCATAAAGCTGCAACACCGCGGCCGATGGGTCGGGCGCCCCTTCGGTTGCCTGCCGCGCGAACGTGACAACTTGCGGCGCGGCACTATCGACGAAAACGCCAGTGGCGAGAAATGGAGCCGTATCCGTCATGCTTTTTTCCCGGATCATCGCATCTCTAAAGCGGCTCTTTGCGTTAGCCCTTGAGTTTGGTCAAGGTGCGCAGCGAACACGGGGCCATATTAGGCGTATGAATGTCATGACGGAAACGAGTTTGCGCGATGGCGGCATGCTGCGCGGCAAGCATGCGGTTGTCACGGGGGCTTCGCGCGGAATTGGCGCGGCCATCGTGGCGACATTGGCGCGGCACGGCGCCGATGTGACTCTGATGAGCCGCAATCAGGCGAAGCTCGACGAAGAGGCGGCAAGCCTTGCGAAAACCTATGGCGTCAAAGCGCAGGGGGTCGCCGTCGATCTCGCGCAGGCCGATCAGATCGCCGCCGCGTTCGCGCGCGCCGGCGATGCGTTCGGGCTGCCGCACATCCTGGTCAACAATGCCGGCATCGCCGTCGCGGCGCCGATTCACCGCACCGAACTGGCGGACTGGCAACGGGTGATGGACCTCAACGTCACCGGTCCGTTTCTCTGCATCCGTGCCATTGTCAAGAAGATGACGCAGGCCGACTACGGCCGCATTATCAACATCGCCTCGACCGCCGGCCTCACCGGCTACGCTTATTGCGCGGCCTATTGCGCGGCCAAGCACGGGCTGATCGGCCTGACGCGCGCGCTGGCGCGCGAATTGGCGCACACGCGCGTAACCGTGAACGCGGTGTGCCCCGGCTACACCGACACCGATATTGTCGCCGGCGCGATCGGCAATATCGTGGCCAAGACCGGACGGACGCGCGAACAGGCCATGCAGGAATTGACCGCGCACAATCCGCAAGGGCGGTTGGTGCATCCCGACGAAGTCGCCGAGACGGTCGGTTGGCTTTGCTCGCCGTCCTCTTTATCGGTCAATGGCCAGAGTATCGTGGTGGCTGGCGGCGAGTTGATGTGAGCTGCGCCTATGTCCGCTCATTCCCGCGCAAGCGGGAATCCAGAGCGGCAATCGGAGACTTTGCAATGTCTTCCCTGGGTCCCCGCTTTCGCGGGGACGAGCGGTTGATGGTTTATTGCGGCGGCCGGAATGACTTGCAGCGCGCCGGATCGGTATCGATGCGGGCAGCGCCGATCAAGTCGAGGCAATAGGGGATCGCCGGAAACACCGCCTGCATGGTCATGCGGATCGATGTCGGGCGTCCGGGCAGATTGACGATCAGCGTGGTGCCGCGAATGCCGGCGGTCTGCCGCGAGAGAATCGCGGTCGGCACCTGTTTCAAGCTCTCCATGCGCATCAGTTCGCCAAAACCCGGCATCATGCGTGTGCAGGCGGCAACCGTGCCTTCCGGCGTCAGATCGCGCGGCGCCGGCCCGGTGCCGCCAGTCGTGAAGACCAAGGCGCATTTCTCGCGGTCGGCCAGCTCGATCAAAGTGTCGCGCACGCTGTCGATGCCATCGGGCACCAGACGCCGCACGGCGCGCCATGGCGTCGTCACCACCTCGCGCAGGAACTCCTCGATGGCCGGGCCGCTGACGTCGTTATAGGTCCCGGCGCTGGCGCGATCCGACACGGTAACAATGCCGATGACGGCTGCTTCGTTCGTATTCATTCGGGAATCTCGCGTTCAGCCGGCTGGCGACAATTGGGCGTGCCGCGCCGCCCGCAGCAGCCGCACCGAGTCGCGGCACCAGGCCAGCACCGTCTCAAAATCCGCCGGCAGATCGGTCGCCAGCCGCCCGTGGAATTGCGACCACGCCTCGGTATAAGGCGCGCGGACGGCGGTCAACACCGGGATGCCGGCTTCCATGGCGTGCGCAAAGGCGGAGCGCAGCCCGCCGCCCTCCGCTTCGGCCCGGCCAAATCGGTTCAGCACCATCAGCTCCACGTCCTGATGGGCCGAGCTGTCGAGCAGCGCGACGAATTCGGCAATGCCCTGCGCGTCGAGGCGGCAGCCTTCCGCCTGCGATCCAAGGTCCTGCGAAATCCTGAAACGGTTGCGCGAGGAGAGGTCGACCAGGCTCATGGCCGAGCAGCGGCCGGCGTCGCCGGGCAAGTTCTCTTGCAGTGCACCACCGAGTTGAACGTGCTCGGCGCGCAGCAGATCGGCGGCGCGGGCGAGGAATTCGTCGATCGGAAAACCCGCTTCATAGACAATGGCGGCGAGCCGTAAACTGCCCGTTATCGTCATCTCTTTGCTCCAGCATGCGGATTCGCGCGCCAATACCACCGAGTCTTCCCTGAGGCGCGTGGCGGGTGCCTTGAAATTAGTCAAGCGCTGGTTTCCGCTGCTCTGCTATGCAACGATTAGAAAATTAATGTGCACGATGGGGGAATCCAATGAGGGCAATGCAATATTTTGCTGCGACCGCTGCAATTGGCCTTGGCGCCGTGCTCGGTGCCGGGCTTCCGGCCTGCGCGCAAATCAAGATCGGCTCCGTCCTGTCGGTGACCGGGCCGGCGTCGTTTCTCGGCGATCCGGAAAAGCGGACGCTGGAAATCTATGTCGATGAGATCAATGCAAAAGGCGGCGTGAACGGCAAGAAGCTGCAGCTGATCATCTATGATGACGGCGGCAACCCCAACAACGCGCGCACCTTCGCCACCCGCTTGGTGGAAGAAGACAAGATCGACGCCATGGTCGGCGGCAGCACCACCGGCTCGACCCTGGCGATGATGCCGGTTTTCGAAGACGCCAAGATTCCTTTCATTTCCCTGGCCGGCGCCGTTCAGATCATCCAGCCGGTGCGCAAATGGGTGTTCAAGACTCCGCACACCGACACCATGGCGTGTGAGAAGATCTTCGCCGATCTTAAAGCTCGCAATCTGACGACGATCGCGATGATCTCGGGCACCGATGCCTTCGGCAAGTCGATGCACGACCAGTGCGTCGCCGTCGCGCCCAAGGACGGCATAAAGATCGCGATCGAGGAAAACTATGGGCCGCGCGACAGCGACATGACCCCGCAGCTCACCAAGATTCACAACACGGCCGGCGTGCAGGCGGTGGTCAATCCGGGCTTCGGTCAAGGTCCGGCGATCGTGACGCGCAATTACCGCCAACTCGGCATCAAGCTGCCGTTCTACCAGAGCCACGGCGTCGCCTCGAAGCAGTTCATCGAGCTCGCCGGTCCCGCCGCCGAAGGCGTCCGCTTGCCGGCCGCGGCGCTGCTCATCGCCGACAAGCTGCCGGCCAGCGATCCGCAGAAGCCGGTGGTGGTCAACTACACCCGTGAATATCAGTCCAAGACCAAGCAGGCGGTGTCCACCTTCGGCGGCCACGCCTATGACGGGCTGATGATTCTGGTGCAGGCGATGCAGCGCGCCAAAAGCGCCGACAAAGCCAAAGTCCGCGACGAGATCGAGAAGACCAAAGGCTATATCGGCACCGGCGGCATCGTGAACATGTCACCGACCGATCATCTCGGTCTCGACCTGTCGGCATTCCACATGCTCGAGATCAAAGGCGGCGACTGGACGCTGGTCCCCGGCACATGAGATAACGATTGGGCAAGCTCGCCAGAGCTTGCCCGATCCATCTATCTGCTATTGAACCCAAGTCTTGCGAGGCCTTCGGCACGATGGCCGAGTTGCTGCAGTTTGTCTTTTCGGGGTTGACCGTCGGCGCCATCTACGCGCTGGTCGCCCTTGGATTTACGTTGATCTACAACGCGTCGGACATCATCAATTTCGCCCAGGGCGAGTTCGTCATGCTGGGCGGAATGACGACCGTATTCTTGTCGCTGGCCGGCGTGCCCTTGCCGTTGGCGGCGCTCGTCGCCATCGTCGTGACCACCGCCGTCGGATTGGCTTTGCACCGTCTCGCCGTCGCGCCGGCACGCGGGGCGTCGCCGGTGGCGCTGATTATGATTACGATCGGCGCTTCGGTGTTCCTGCGCGGTTTGGCGCAGATCGTTTTCGACAAGCGCTTCCATAGTCTGCCCGCGCTGTTCGGCGCCGACCCGATCCAGTTCGGCGGCGCGGCCATCTTGCCGCAAAGTCTCGTCGTGCTGGCTGGCGCCGCGATCATTGTGGTTCTGCTTTGGCTGTTCGTCGAACGCACCTTGCTCGGCAAGGCGGTGATCGCGACCGCGGCCAATCGATTGGCGGCGCGGCTGGTCGGCATCGATACGCGCCGCATTGTCGACTTCTCGTTTGCGGTGTCGGCGGCGATCGGGGCGATCGCCGGCATTCTCGTGACGCCGATCACGCTGACCAGTTACGACGTGGGGACATTGCTGGCGCTCAAGGGATTTGCGGCGGCGATGCTTGGCGGCATCGGCAGCCCGCTCGGCGCCGTGGTCGGCGGCATCCTCATTGGCATGATCGAGGCGTTATGCGCCGGATATCTGTCGTCGAGCTACAAGGACGCGCTCGCCTTCCTTATCATCCTCGTCGTTTTGGTTGCCATGCCGCAGGGCTTATTTGGCCGCGTTAAAGTCGAACGGGTGTGAGCTTGCGGGCATTGCTGGAAACGCGTTTGGCGCCGGCGATATGGGTCGCGGCGATCGTCATTGTTCTGCCGATGTTTTTTCCGTCGGCCTACTATTATCGCGTCGGCGCGCTTGTTTTCATTTTTGCGTTGGCGGTCGTGGGCCTCAATTTGCTCATGGGCTTTGCCGGCCAGGTCAGCCTGGGTCATGCCGGCTTTCTCGGCATCGGCGCCTATGCCGTCGCCATCGGCCCGGTACATTTCGGCGCGCCGCCTTGGCTGTGCGTGTTCGCCGGCGCCATTCTCTCGGGCGCCGTCGCCTTTGTGGTGGGCCGGCCGATCCTCAGGCTTAAAGGACACTATCTCGCGGTCGCGACGCTCGGATTCGGATTGCTCGTCGCCATCGTTCTGACCAACGAGGCAGGCTGGACCGGCGGTCCGGACGGCATGAGCGTCCCCGCGCTCAGACTTTTCGGCTGGCGCGCGCATGGGTCCGACGCCTGGTACTGGATCGCCGGTGCGACATTCGTCGGCGGATTTCTGCTCGCCCTCAATCTCATGGACAGCCCGACCGGCCGGGCGCTGCAGGCGATCCATGACAGCGAAATCGCCGCGCGCGTGCTTGGCATCGACGTGGCGCGTGCGAAGCTCACCGTCTTCATCATCTCCGCCATGTACGCGTCGATCGCTGGATCCTATCTGGCCTTGTTTAACGGTCTCGTCACGCCGGATGAGGCGGGATTCCTGCGGTCGATCGAATTGGTCGCCATGGTCGTGCTCGGCGGCATGGGCTCGATCTTCGGGTCGTTGGTGGGAGCGGCCGTGCTGGTCGTGTTGCCGCAATTGCTCACCGTTTTCCAGGAATACGAACAGGCGCTGCTCGGGCTGATCATCATGGTTTTCATGATCTTTCTGCGCCAAGGCATCGTGCCGTCCGTCACCGCGGCGCTCGCTGGACGGCGCAAATGATGATCCTGGAGGCCGATCGGCTGGCCATTACCTTCGGCGGCGTGCGCGCGATAGACGGCGTCAGCATCGCGATCGCGTCCGGCCAGGTGTTCTCGATCATCGGGCCGAACGGTTCCGGCAAGACCACGCTGCTCAATCTTGTTTCAGGCGTCTACCTGCCGCAAGACGGCAGCATCCGGCTGGCCGGCGAAACCGTGACTGGTCTTGCGCCTGACCAACTCGCGCGCCGGGGACTATCGCGAACTTTCCAGAATCTGCAGATTTTTTCGCATATGTCGGTGCTGAAGAATGTGATGGTCGGCCGTCATCGCCACGAACAAACCGGCATTCTCGCCGATCTGCTGCATTGGCCGTCGGTCGCGCGCCAGAACGAGGCGACCCGCGAAGCCGCGCGCGAGTCGCTTGCCCGCGTTGGCCTCGCCGATGCGGCCGAGCGTCCGGCAGGCTCGCTCGACTACGGCGCCCTCAAGCGCCTGGAAATCGCGCGCGCGCTGGCCAGCGAACCAAAGGTGCTGTTGCTCGATGAGCCGGCCGCCGGCTGCAATCCCGTCGAAACCCAGGAGCTCGATCACGTTATCCGTTCCATCGTGAAGGACGGCGTTACGGTCGTGTTGGTCGAGCACGATATGCGCTTGGTGATGAATATTTCCGACCGCGTTCATGTTCTCGCGCGCGGCCGGACGCTTGCGGAAGGCACGCCCGAGCAGGTGCGTTCGAATGCGGAGGTGATCGAAGCCTATTTGGGCGTTCACGGCTCGCAGGAGGCCGCGCATGCTCTCGATTGAGAATGTCAAAAGCGCCTATGGCCGCATCGAAGTCCTGCATAGCGTCACGCTGCACGTCGACGCCGGAGAAATCGTCACGCTGATCGGCGCCAATGGAGCCGGCAAGACCACGCTGCTACATGCTATTTCGGGCGTGCAGCCGATTACCGAAGGCGCGATCCGGTTCGAGGGCGAACCGATTGAGAATCGGCCGGCGCACGAACGGGTGGCGTTTGGCATCTCGCAGGTGCCCGAAGGCCGGCAGATATTCGCGCCTTTGTCCGTGCTGGACAATCTGAAACTCGGCGCCTGGTCTTGCCGCGGTGCGGATGTGGACGAGCGACTGGCGCGGGTCTGCGCGCTGTTTCCGATGCTCGAAGCAATTTTGCATACGCCGGCCGGGACGCTATCCGGCGGTCAGCAGCAGATGCTCGCGATTGGCCGCGCCTTGATGGCAAAGCCGCGGCTGTTGTTGCTGGACGAGCCGTCGATGGGGCTTGCGCCCAACCTGGTCGACCAATTGCTCGCGGTGATCCGCGCTCTCAGGGATGACAGCCTGACCATCCTGTTGGTCGAACAGAACGCGCGCGCCGCGTTGGCCATCGCGGATCGCGCCTATGTGCTGGAGACCGGGCGCGTGACGCTGAGCGGGCCCGCCGCCGAAATCCAGGCCGACCGCCGCGTCAGGGAAGCCTATTTGGGTATCTAAAAACGCTCGGGGGTTGACCTTGGTCAAGTCGGTCATTCCCGGTGTCCCTCTAATTGTATCGTGATCGCGACCATAAATTGAGGAGGATGCGATGAAGGAGAGCCTGCGTCCGGGCGTTTCGCGGACCAACCGGGTTGAAATCGACCGCGACCGGACTATCGGATTCATGGGCGAGGAGGGCCGCGTTTACGCCACGCCCCGCCTGGTGCAGGACATCGAACACACGTGCCGCGACCTCATCCTCGAACATGCCGACGCCAATGAGGACTCCGTGGGCATCGATGTGTCGATCCGCCATCTCGCCCCGACTTTGCCCGGCATGACGGTCGAGATCACCGCGACGGTGAGTGTGGTCGAAGGGCGCAAAATTACCTTCGAAATCGCCGCCAAAGACAATCTGGAGCCGATCGGCGCCGGCACACACAGCCGTTTTTTGGTCGATAAAGGCAAAACGCTCGAGCGGATCAAGGCGAAGGCCGCCAAACTCGCCGGGTCGAAGTGACCGGCGGCGGCCGCCAACTAACCAATTGATATATCTCAATTACGCTCACGGATGAATGGATAACGATACCGCACGCGGCAAACGCGTAGTGCAGCCGCCGCGGGGGGAAACCGGAATGGTTGGCGTAGTCGAAGTGATCGAGGTGTCGACCGGCGGGGCAAAAAATGTCCGGCCGTTGACCGGTAATGAAGCGATTGCGCGCGGCGCCTGGGAAGCCGGCGTGAAGGTCGCGGCCGCCTATCCCGGCACCCCGAGTACCGAGATCCTCGAGACCTTGGCCGAATATCCGGCGGAAGATTTGCACGCGCAGTGGTCGACCAACGAGAAGGTCGCGCTCGACGTGGCGATCGGCGCCTCCTTTGCTGGGCGGCGCGCGCTTGCCGCCATGAAACATGTCGGGCTCAACGTCGCCGCCGATGCCTTCATGTCGATAAATTACATCGGCGTGAACGGCGGGTTGGTGCTCGCGGTGTGCGACGATCCTGGCATTCACTCGTCGCAGAACGAACAGGACACGCGAATTTACGGCATGCTCTCCAGCGTGCCGGTGCTCGAGCCGAGCGACGCGCAGGAAGCGCTCGAGTTCACCCGCCTGGGGTTCGACATGTCGGAGACTTTCGACACGCCGGTGATCGTGCGCTCAACGACCCGGCTTTCGCATACCCGCAGTCCGGTCGTGCTTGGCGACCGCACAGTACCGCCGCAGCGCGCCTTCATCGAGAAGCCGTCGAAGAACGTCATGATCCCGGCCCATGCCCGGCCGCGCCATGGTCTGGTGATCGAGCGCGAGACCAAGCTGAAGGCCTATCTCGCCGACGCGCCGATCAATCGCTGGGAAGAAGGCGACACCAGTTTCGGCGTCATCACGGCCGGCACCTGCTATCCTTATGTGCGCGAAGTGCTGCCCGACGCCAACGTGTTGAAGCTCGGCGCATCTTGGCCGCTGCCGGACGATCTGCTGCGCCGCTATTGCGAGTTGGTCGATCGCATCTTTGTGGTCGAGGAACTCGAGCCGGTGATCGAAAAGGAAATCCGCGCGCTCGGATTTCAAGTCGAAGGCAAGTGCTTCTTCCCGCGTACCGGCGAATTGTCGCCCGAACTCGTGCGCGCCGGATTTGAAAAGGCCGGCATCCTGGAACCGCCGCCGCTACGCAATACGTGGACGCCGGAACCGCTGGTGCGCCCGCCGGTGCTTTGCGCCGGCTGCCCGCACACCTCGAGCTTCATGGCGGTGCGCGCCTCCGGCGCGCGCGTGGCCGGCGATATCGGCTGCTACACCTTGGCGTGCCTCGATCCGCTGCGCGGCATGGACACTACCGTGTCGATGGGATCGTCGATCGGCAACGCCGTCGGCATGGCCAAGGCCGGCGAAACCAAACCGGTGGTCGCAACCATCGGCGATTCGACCTTCCTGCATGCGGGCATCCCGGCGCTGATCAACGCGGTCTATAACCAGGCCAATATCACCGTGCTGCTGCTCGACAATCACATCACGGCCATGACCGGAGGCCAGCAGCATCCCGGCACCGGCAAGACGATCAGGGGCGAGGACGCGCCGAGCGTTGACTATGAAGCGCTGGTGCGCGCAGTCGGCGTCAAATGGGTGCGCAAGGTCGATTCCTACGACCTCGCCGCCATGCATCAAGATTTGCGCGACGCCATCAATTTCCGCGGCGTCGCCGTCCTGATCGCCGACCGGCCTTGCGTGCTCGATCCGGTCAAGATCAAAGGCCCGCCCTTCGCGGTGGTCGAAGAGCAATGCAACGCCTGTCAGGCCTGTATGAATCTGGGCTGCCCGGCGATTACCTGGAGCAGCCAGTCGTTCGAGGGCCGGCATAAGGTGCAGATCGATCCGTCGCTTTGTATCGGCTGCACCCTCTGCGCGCAGGTTTGCACCGTCGACTGCATCAAGACCGTTGCGCCGGTGATGCAATGAGAGACCCGGTCGCCACGCTCCGTACCGCCGCCGCATCGCCGGATTCTCCGGCAGTGCCGGTCGATCGCGCGCAGGACTCGTTCAACGTCTTGATCGTCGGCGTCGGCGGTCAGGGCGTCATCATGGTCTCCAAGGTGCTTGCTTTGCTCGCGCAGAGCCAGGGCTTCGAGGTCAAGCAAAGCGAAGTGCACGGCATGGCCAAACGCGGCGGTTCCGTGTTCAGCCATGTGCGCTTCGGGCGGCGGGTCTGGTCGCCGACGATCCCCAAGGGCGAAGTCGATATTCTGGTCGCGCTGGAATGGGCGGAAGGATTGCGCTGGCTGCCGTTCCTCAAGCCCGGCAGCGGCATCTTCATCTGCGACACCAAGCGCATCGTGCCGCCGTTCGCGTGCCTCAACCGGCATGCGGGTGCGCCGTTGCGCTATTCGAAAGAAACGCCGGTCGACGTTGTCGCCCACGTGGCGGAAGCCTTTGCCATCGACGCGACCGACATGGCCGTCGAGCTCGGCAACGAGCGCGCGGCGAATGTCATTCTGCTCGGCGCTCTATCGACGGCATTGGAGTTTGCGGCGGCGGATTGGGAGCAGGCAGTTGCCGAATTCGTGCCGAAGAAAACCATTGCGGTCAATCTGGAGGCGTTCCGCCGCGGACACGATTGGATCGACGAAGCGCGCACCGCCACGCCAGTGGTGGAGGCGCCGGCCGCCAAGACGCCGGCGCCGGCCGATGCGCCCTACCAGGTGCGTCTCGAAATCAATACCGCGTGGTGCAAAAGCTGCGACATCTGCGTGAAGATGTGCCCGGAGCACTGCCTGCGGCTCAATGCCGAGCGGATCGCGGAACTGGCGGCGCCGGACAAGTGCACGGGCTGCCGGCTGTGCGAATGGCTATGCCCGGATTTTGCCATCCGCGTGCATCTCGATGCCGGCGCGACCGCGCAGGGAGGGCTCGCGCAATGAACGCCGTCGACACCGCGCTGACCGGCAAGAACGCCATGAAGCTGATCTCCGGCAACCACGCCTGCGCCTTGGGAGCGGTCGCCGCCGGCTGCCGTTTCTTTGCCGGCTACCCGATCACGCCGTCGTCGGAAATCGCCGAGCGGCTGGCCCGCCATTTGCCCGAGGTCGATGGCGTGTTCGTGCAGATGGAAGACGAGATCGCCTCCATGGCGGCCGTGATCGGCGCCTCGATGGGCGGCGTCAAAGCCATGACTGCGACCAGTGGTCCGGGATTTTCCCTCAAGCAGGAAAATCTCGGCTACGCCGCCGGCGCCGAAATCCCATGCGTCATCGTCAATGTCATGCGCGGGGGTCCTTCCACCGGCATGCCGACCCGGCCGTCACAGGCCGACGTGATGCAGTCGCGCTGGGGCAGCCACGGCGATTATCCGATCATTGTGCTCACGCCCGCTTCGGTCGCCGAAATCTACAGCGAGACGATCCGTGCCTTTAATTTGGCCGAGCAGTGCCGCTCGCCGGTGGTGCTGCTCTATGACCAGGTGATCGCGCAGCTCTCCGAAACCGTCGCGCTCGGCAATGCCGCCAGTCCAAATGCAACGGAACGCAAATGGGCGAGCGGCCCACGCCCGGACTTCAAGCCCTATGCGGCAGGCGGCGATGGCATTCCGGCCATGGCGCGGCCAGGCGCCGGTTATCGCACCCATACGACCGGCCTGACCCATAGCGAAGACGGTTTCCCTACGCAGAACCCGGAAGCGGTCACGCGCAATCTGTCGCGGCTGTTTTCCAAGCTGGATCTGCATCGCGATTTGATCGACTCGTGGGAGACGGTCGGTTGCGACGACGCCGACGTGGTCATTGTCGCCATCGGCATCAGCGCCCGCGCGGCGCGCCGTGCGGTCGAAATGTGCCGTGCGCAGGGGCTGCGCGTCGGGCTGTTCCGTCCGATCACGCTGTGGCCGTTCCCGGAAGCGGCGCTGCGCGAAGCGGCGGCCGGGGCGCGTGCCGTGCTGGTTCCCGAGATGAACACTGGCCAGCTTCGCCTCGAGGTCGAGCGCGTGCTTGGCGATATGCCGGTCGAAGGCCTGCACCTTTTCAGTGGCGAGGCGATCACGCCGGCGGACGTCGCCGCGTGCGCCGCCGAACTCGCGAGGGGGGCGTGATGCTTATCGATTCAGCCGCCGACTTCGACGTCACCAACTATCTCCGCAAGGAGATGATGCCGCATTTTCTCTGTCCCGGTTGCGGTCATGGCATTGCGCTGCGGGCGCTGCTGTGGGCGATCCATGAGCTCGCCATCGACAAGGACAGACTCGCGGTCGTCTCCGGCATCGGCTGCGCCGGTCGGCTTTCCGCCTATATCGACGCCAACACGTTCCATGTGACCCATGGCCGGCCTTTGGCCTTTGCGACGGGCCTGGCGCTGGCGCGTCCCGATCTGCACGTCGTCGTTATCACCGGCGATGGCGACTGTCTGGCGATCGGCGGCAACCATCTGATCCACGCTTGCCGGCGCAATCTCAAGCTGACCTGCCTGATGCTCAACAATGAGATCTACGGCATGACCGGCGGCCAGGTCTCGCCGACCACGTCGGAGACGCGGCTGACCACGACCACACCGCTCGGTAACCAGGAGCCGCATTTCGACGCCTGCGCGCTGGCAACGGCGGCCGGGGCGGGCTTCGTCGGGCGCGAAGTGACGCATCATGTCCCCAAGCTCAAGGAACTGATCAAAGCCGGGCTCGAGCATCCGGGCTTCGCCTTTGTCGAAGTCCTGTCCGACTGCACGGAGATCTTCGGACGCAAGAACGATCTGGGCTCGTCGCCTGAGATGATCATGCGGCAGACGAGCAAGATCCGGCCAAGCGCCTATCGCGACACGGTGGACACGCCGTTTCGCGCGAACAACCAGCCGACCGGCATTCTGACGAAAAACGAGCGCCCCGAATACGGCGCCGCCTATCGGCGCGCGGCCGCGGCGCGCAGAGGAGCGTCGTGATGGCCGCGTCGCGCATCGAGCTTCGTATTGGCGGCACCGGGGGTCAGGGACTGATCCTCAGCGCCAAGATGCTGGCCAACGCGGTCACCGCCGACGGCAAATGCGTGGCCCAGTCGCAGACCTATGAGCCGACGTCGCGTGGCGGCTACTGCAATGCGGACCTGGTGATCGCCGACGCCGAAGTCGATTTCCCGCTGGTGACCGCGATTGACTATTTGGTGTTGCTCGACCGGCTCGCCGTCAAACCGTCTTGGCCGCTGCTCAAGCCCGGCGCGCTGGTGATCGCCGATACGCGGCTTTGCCCCGAATTGCCGGCGGGCGATTACCGCCGCTATCATTTGCCGCTCAGCCGCACCGCGCTGGAGCTTGGCAGCGAGCGGGTGACCAACATTGTTGCGCTTGGCGCCTTGGTGGCGTTGAGCGGAATCTGCGATCGCGATCGGATCGAGCAGGTGGTGCGCGCGGAAACGCCGCGCGGCTTCCTCGATCTCAATATGGATGCGCTCAAGGCCGGGTACGCGGTGCATACACAAACCGACGCCCGTGAGGAAATTGCCGGGGCGGTCGGCACCTAAAGTGCCTGGCGCCCACGCTTAGAAAAGTGACCCGTTCGGACTGAGGGTGCGGCTATGCCGGGAAGCAAGCCACCGCAGGAACGTATCGTCTCGACCTATTGCTACCAATGCGTAGCCGGGCCGGACCTGTTGACCGTTCGCATCCAGGACGGGGTCGCAACCGAGATCAACCCGAATTTTGCCGCCGCCGCGATTCATCCCGGCGGGGGCAAGGCTTGCGTCAAAGCCTTTGGACTGGTGCAAAAAGCCTACAGCCCCAATCGCGTGTTTTATCCGATGAAACGGACCAACCCGAAAAAGGGCCGGCACGAGGATCCGGGTTTTGTGCGCATATCCTGGGACGAGGCGCTCGACCTCGTCGCCGATAAGCTTAAGGCTGCGCGTGCAAACGGGCTTCTTGACGAGGGCGGCTTTCCGCGGCTCGCCGCCAGCTTCGGCGGCGGCGGCACGCCCACCGCCTATATGGGCACGCTGCCGGCTTTCCTTTCGGCCTGGGGCCCCGTCGACTTGAGCTTCGGCTCCGGTCAGGGCGTCAAATGCACCCATTCGGAGCACCTGTACGGCGAACTCTGGCACCGCGCTTTCACCGTGTGCCCCGATACCCCGCTTTGCGAATATGTCGTTTCGTTCGGCGCCAATGTCGAGGCCTCGGGCGGGGTGTGCGGCGTCAAGCGCCACGCCGACGCACGCGCGCGCGGCATGAAACGCGTGCAGATCGAGCCGCATCTCTCGATCACCGGCGCCTGCTCGGCCGAATGGGTTCCGATCAAGCCGAAAACCGACTCCGCGTTCCTGTTCGCGATGATTCATGTGCTGCTGCATGAAACCGCGCGCGAAAAACTCGACATCCCATTTCTGAAAGGCCGCACGTCGTCGCCCTATCTCATCAGCGCCGGCGGATTTTTCCTGCGCGATCCCGAGACGAAAAAACCGCTGGTCATCGATCTGATCAGCGGGCGCGCGGTGCCGTACGACACCGCCGGTATCGATCCGGCGCTCGAAGGCACGTTCACCGTCGACGGCATCGAGGTCGGACCCGACCAGGAGACGACGAACCACGCCGCGGCTTCGGTCAGCCCGGCCTTCGCGCACCTGGTCGCCCATGTGAAGGCCTATTCGCCGGAATGGGCCGCGGCGATCTGCGATGTTCCGGCCGCCACCATCCGCCGCGTGACCAACGAGTTTCTTGCCCACGCCCACGTCGGCGAGACGATCGAAATCGAAGGCATGACGCTGCCGTTCCGGCCGGTCGCCATCGCCTTCGGCAAGACCGTGAATAATGGCTGGGGCGGCTACGAATGCTGCTGGGCGCGCACGCTCATTCCTTGCCTGGTCGGCGCGCTCGACGTGCCGGGCGGCACGCTCGGCACCACCGTGCGGCTCAACCGTCCGGCCGACAATCGCTGGTCGAGCGTCACGCCGGGCCCCGACGGCTTCATGCATTATCCGATGAATCCGACCGGCAAGGACGACTGGATTTCGAAGCCGACCGCGCGCAGCGCGCATCGTACGCTGGTGCCGCTGGTCGCCAACTCGGCCTGGAGTCAGGCGCTCGGGCCGACGCACTTGGCCTGGATGATGCAACGGGAGGATTTCGAACATCTCCCGCACGCCCCGCCGCCGGACGTTTGGCTGGTCTACCGCACCAATCCGGCGATTTCGTTCTGGGACACCAAGGCGGTCGGCGAGACCATGGCGAAGTTCCCCTTCACCATCTGCTTCGTCTTGACGCGCGACGAAACCAATCACGTCGCCGACGTGCTGCTGCCCGACTGCTCCGATCTCGAAGGCCTGCAGTTGATGCGGATCGGCGGCACGAAATACATCGAGCAGTTTTGGGATCATCAGGGCTTCGCCTTGCGCGATCCGGCGGTGCCGCCGCAGGGGGAGGCGAGAGATTTCACCTGGATCGCAACGGAGCTCGCGCGCCGCACCGGCCTGCTCGAGCCATACAACACCGCGATCAATCGCGGCGGCGCCGACGTCAAGCTTAAAGGTGCCAACTACGATTTCTCGCTCGATGTGACCAAGGTGCACAGCGTCGAAGAAATCTGGGACGCCAGCTGCCGGGCGGCGAGCGCGGAACTCACCGACGGCGCCGAGACCCAGGGGCTTGAGTGGTTCCGGGCCAACGGCTTCCGCGTCAAGCCGTTCCCGCGGCTGATGTGGTACCTCTATCCGAAGCTGGTCGAGCAGGGTTTGCGCTTCGAGCAGCCGTACCAGGAGCGCTTGTTGCGCGTCGGCCGGGAGCTCGAGCGCCGCCTGCACGAGCATGGCATCACCTGGTGGGACAAGCAGCTCGGCGAATATGAGGCGCTGCCGCATTGGCGCGACTTGGGTGCGCTCTGGGAAGATGCCCTCACCAAGCACTTCAAGGTGCAGATTGCCGACTACCCGTTCTGGCTCGTCACCTCGCGCAGCATGCAATATTCCTGGGGCAATAACGTCGGTCTTCAGCTCATCAAGGAAGTTGCCGACAACGTCATGGGCCACGGCAGCGTGGTGATGAACGAGAGCGCGGCCGAGAAGCTCGGCATCGCCGACGGCGACCTGGTCGAAGTACGCTCGCCGCTCAACAGCACCAAAGGCAAGGTGATGTTACGCGAGGGCATCCGCCCCGACACATTGCTGATAATCGGTCAGTTCGATCATTGGGTGACGCCTTACGCCAAGGATTTCCACGCGCCGAGCATGAACGCTTTGGTGCCGATGCTGCTCGATCTCACCGACGCGACCGGGTCGAGCGCCGATCTGGTCAAGGTCAAGATCACGCGCCTTGCGGGGGCAACATGACCCGCTGGGGAATGGTCGCCGATCTCGAGCGCTGCGTCGGCTGCCAGACCTGCACCGCGGCCTGCCGGCATGCCAATGCCACGTCGCCGGCGGTGCAATGGCGCAAAGTGCTCGATATCGAGGCCGGCTCGTTCCCCAACGTCAATCGCACCTTTGTGCCGGTCGGCTGCCAGCACTGCGCCGATCCGCCCTGCATGCATGTGTGCCCGTCGACCGCGACGCGCCAGCGCGCCGACGGCATCGTTACCATCGATTACGATATCTGTATCGGCTGCGCCTATTGCGATGTCGCCTGCCCCTACCAGGCGCGCTTCAAGATCACCAAGGAAGACTTCGCCTACGGCGCGGAAGCGATGCAGAACGAGATCGAACGCGAGATTTCCGAGCGCCTCGGCGTGGCGCAGAAATGCACGTTCTGCTCCGACCGCATCGATTTCGGCATCGAGAATGGGTTGACGCCGGGCTCAGATCCGCGCGCGACGCCGGCTTGCGTCAATGCCTGCATCGCCGACGCCTTGCATTTTGGCGATCTCGACGACGCCAACAGCAACGTCTCCCGGCTGCTGCGCGAGCACAAGAGTTTCCGCATGCATGCCGAACTCGGCACCGAGCCGGGCTTCCATTATCTCTACGACAAGGCTGCCGCGCCGCAGGCGCCGGATATCCCGCCGCCCCTTGCCGGCGCGCAAGCCGGACGGGTTCGCACCCGTGGGGTCGAACCGTGGCATCAGAAGCATTGGGACTGGAAAGCCTCCGGCAATTTCCTGTGCGGCGGCGCCGGCGCCGGGCTGTTCGGCTTTGCGGCAATCGCCAGCCTTGCTGGAGCGCCGATGGTGGTGCCCGGCCTTATCGCGCTCGCGATGATCGCGCTCGGGCTGACGCTGTTGATGTTCAAGATCGGCCGGCCGTTGCGCTTCCTGTATGTGCTGCGGCAGCCGCAGCGCTCCTGGATGTCGCGCGAAGCCTGGGTCGCCGGCGTGTTGTTCCCGCTCGCGCTCGCGGCGTTATGGTCGGGCAATCGAATTGTGTTGCTGGTGGCCGCAGCGGTCGGGCTGATCTTTCTTTATTGCCAGGGCAGGATCCTGGAGCAGGCCAAGGGCATACCGGCCTGGCGCAACCGCCGTGTGATCGCCTTGATCATGGCGACCGGACTTGCCGAAGGCTGCGGCCTGTTCCTGCTGCTGGCGGCGTTCCTGCCGGCTTTGGACAGCGTCGCGACGCCGATGGCGCTCGCGCTTGCCGTGCTGGCCGCGGTGAGGATCTGGGCCTGGTGGCGCTATCTCGGCGCGCTTGAAAACGAAGGGGCGCCGACCCGCACGCTGGAAATCTTCACGGCCTGTCGATTCTGGTTATTTGCCGCCGGTCTCGTGCTTCCGCTGGCCCTGGTCGTCATCGGCTTGCTCCTGCCGGCCGCGGCTACGGTGCTGTTCGCGCTCGCCGGGCTTTCGGTGCTCGCCAGCGGCTGGGGTCTGAAATTCATTCTCATCACGCGCGCCGCCTATAATCAGGGCTTCGCGCTTCCTCACACACCGATACGCGGGTCCGGCGTCCCCGGACCGGCGGTCAAGCCGGGATGGACCTCGCCATGAGGGAGGCA
>CAWAXK010000004.1:0-292243 GCA_963786025.1 uncultured Alphaproteobacteria bacterium | reverse complement strand
GCTCGGCCGGGTCTGCAGCGAGGAAGTGCCGATTCCCTACCCGCGACACCTCGAAAACGCGGCGATCCCGCAAGCGCCCAAGATCGTCGCGGCCGCCAAGGCCGTGCTGGGCCGAACGTGAGGTAGCGCCGTGGTCGAGTTTCGCATGCCCTCGCTTGGCGCCGACATGGAAGCCGGCACCCTGGTGGAATGGCTGGTCAAGCCCGGCGATCGGGTCAAGCGCGGCGATGTTGTCGCGGTGGTCGAGACACAGAAAGGCGCGATCGAGATCGAGACCTTCCAGGCCGGCCAGATCGAGCAGATCCTGGTCGATCTCAAGAGCAAGGTGCCAGTCGGGACGCCGCTCGCGCGCATTCGAGCCGACGGCGAAGCAAAACCTGCGGCGGCTGCGGCGGCTCCGTCGCCGGTGGCGCCGCCGCCGGTCGTCGCCCCCGGCACCGCCGGCTGCAGCGACGCTGTTGCGCCGGGGCCGTCGCCCACCGTTCCGGGCATCGCGGGTCGCGCGGTGTCGCCGGCAGCACGCAAGCTCGCCGAAGAGCGCGGCATCGATCTATCGACGATTATCGGCAGCGGCCCGGACGGAGCGATCACCGTCGCCGATGTCGAGCGCAGCGCTCGGCGCGGCCGCTCGCTCCGCCGGAAAAGAAGCGAGCGCCATCGCTTGATCTCGCCGCGATGCGCGTGGCCATCGCCGCCGCCATGGCGCGCTCCAAGCGGGAAATTCCGCACTATTATCTGGAGCATCAGGTCGAAATCACGGCGTGCGAGCAATGGCTGGCGCAAAAGAACGCAACGCTGCCTCCGGACAGCCGCCTGCTGCTCGGCGCGCTCACCGTCAAGGCGGTCGCCTTGGCCGCGCGCCGATTTCCCGCCTTTAACGGGTTCTATCGCGACAATAAATTCGAACCGGCGCCGGCGGTGCATGTTGGCGTCGCGGTTTCCATCCGCGGCGGCGGACTGGCGGCACCGGCGCTGCACGATGCCGATCGGCTACCGCTTGATGAGCTGATGAGCGGCATGCGCGATCTGGTGCAGCGCACGCGCGCGGGCCGCATCCGCGGCTCGGAGATGTCCGATCCGACCATCACCGTATCGAGCCTGGGCGAACGCGGGGTCGAAGCGCTGTACGGAATCATCTACCCGCCGCAGGTGGCGATCGTCGGTTTCGGCAAGGCGGTGGTGCGGCCCTGGGTCGTCGATGGCGCCATTGGGCCACGCTCGGTGATCACCGTCACGCTCTCCGGCGACCATCGCGCCACCGATGGGCACGCCGGCGCGTTGTTTCTGGCCGAGATCGGCAAGCTGTTGCAGGAGCCGGACAAGCTATGACTGACAGCGACATTCGCAAAGTGGTGCAGGAAGAACTCAACAACATCGCGCCGGAAGCCGATTTGGCGAGCCTCGATCCGGCGGCGGATCTGCGTGAGGCAATCGATATCGACTCGATGGATTTCCTGACCTTCATTACCGCTATTCACCATCGGCTCGGGCTCGATATCCCGGAGATCGATTATCCGAAGCTGATCACGCTTAAGGGGGCGGTTGCCTACATCACGGCGCATCTCGGATCGAGCAAGGGCGCGTAAGGACGGTTGGCACATTGGAGAACGTCGCGGACAATGGCAGCGACCTCGACATCTGGCCGTGTCGGGCGACCCCAATCGGCAATGCGTTGTTCCCAACATGGCCGCGATAGCCAGTCTCTCGATCGCCGAGGCCCTGTCGAGCGCGGGTAGCGCGCCTTCTGGGCTGACGTCGCAGGAAGCAGAACGGCGATTTCGCGAGTATGGTCCAAATCGCGTCGAGCAGGTGCGGCGGAGACCGTGGCCGCTTCGGCTACTGCAGGAGTTCGTGCAGTTCTTCTCGATCATTCTTTGGATCGCCGCCGCGCTTGCGTTTCTCGCCGAGTGCAGCAGCCCGGGCGAGGGCATGGCTCGCATCGGTTATGCCATCGTCATCGTAATTCTGATCAGCGGCATCTTTTCATTCTGGCAGGAGTATCGAAACGAGCGCACCCTGGCGGCCTTGCAAAATCTGCTGCCGCAGCAGGTGAAAGTGCTGCGAAACAATGCGATCGCTCAATTGACGGTCGAACAACTGGTGATCGGAGACATCATTCTGCTCGGCGCGGGCGACAATGTTCCGGCCGACTGCAGACTGATCGAAGCCTTCGATGTGCGGGTCAACGACGCCACCATCACCGGCGAGTCGCTGCCCAAGGTGCGTGACGCGCAGCCTTGCGAAGAGGTCCAGCCGCTGCGCAGCCGCAACATCCTGCTGGCCGGGACATCGCTCGTATCCGGAGAAGGCAAGGCCGTCGTCTTCGCGACCGGAGGCCAGACCGAGTTTGGCCGGATCGCGCATCTGACACAGACCGGCAGCACCGGCATATCGCCGCTGCGTCGCGAATTGGCGCATCTGAGCCGGATGATTGCCGTGCTCGCGGTCGCGATCGGCTTGGGCTTCTTCGCCATCGGCAGCGCGATTGGCGTGCCGTTCTGGCACGATTTCATCTTCTCCATCGGCATCATCGTCGCCATGGTGCCGGAAGGTCTGCTGCCGACCTTGACCCTGTCGCTTGTGCTGGCCGCCCAGCGCATGGCGAAGCGCAACGTTCTGATCCGCCATCTGACCTCGGTCGAAACGCTCGGCTCCGCCACGGTCATCTGCACGGACAAGACCGGAACCTTGACCGAAAACCGCATGCGGGTTCGCGAGCTCCTGTTGGGCCTGGAGCGATATCCGGTGAGCGCCTTGGCGAAGCGTCCCGATCTGGTCGCGCGCCAGCGCGACTTTTTCCTGACGGCGGCGCTTTGCCACAGTCTGCACGAGACGGAGACGCAGCGGTCAGAAGGTTCTGCTCGGCGACCCGATGGAGGCGGCGCTCGTTGAGATGGGCCGGGCAGCGTTGCCCGATCTCGCCGCCGTCGCACAGCGTCGACGAGGTTTCGTTCGACGCCGATCGGATGCGCCATTCCGTCGTGTACGAGGCGCAGGGCGGCAAGGTTCTCTACTGTAAGGGGGCGCCCGAGTCGCTGCTATCCGCTGTGCCGGCATATTTCAGAGGCGGGTGCGATCCGTCCGCTCGACGCCGCGACACGCGCGGCTATCGTTCAAGCGCAGGACGCGATGGCGGAACGAGGTCTGCGCATTCTTGCATTTGCGACACGAAGCCTGCCGGCCGGCTGCGAACGGTCCGCCTTCGAGCAGGACATGGTCTTTCTCGGCTTGGTCGGGCTCGAGGATCCGCCGCGGCCAGACGTGCCGGAGGCGATAGGCAAATGCCGCACGGCGGGAATCAAGGTGATCATGGTGACGGGGGATCACCCGCGGACGGCGAGCGCGATCGCGCGGGAAATCGGTCTGACGCAATCGCCCAACCCGAAAGTCGTGACCGGCGCCCAACTTCATAATCTGTCGGATAGCGAGTTGCAGTTTCTCTTGGATGCTCCGGAGATCATCTTTGCCCGCGTCGGCGCCGACCAGAAGATGCGCATCGTCGAGGCCTTGAAGAAAATGCGACACATCGTTGCCGTGACCGGCGACGGCGTCAACGATGCGCCGGCGCTCAAGTCGGCCCATATCGGCATCGCGATGGGAATATCCGGTACCGACGTGGCGAAGCAGGCCGCCGATATGGTGTTGCTGGACGACAATTTTGCCGGCATCGTCAGCGCCATCGAGGAAGGGCGGGCGGTATTCCAGAATATTCGCAAGTTCCTGACATACAGTTTCGTGCACAACGTTGCCCAACTGGTGCCTTACCTTGCCTTCGGACTGTTCCGAATTCCGCTGCCCCTAACCCCAATTCAGGTCCTGTCCATCGATATGGGAACGGACTCGCTGACCGCGCTGGGGCTCGGCGTGGAGCGACCCAGTCCGGCGATCATGCAGCTTGGCGCCGCGCAGGCAGAATGAAAGATTGCTGAACCTGCCGCTGGCGCTGCGCGCCTATCTCTTTCTCGGCCTGATCGAAGCGGCTGCCGCCATGGCGGCGTATTTTTACGTGTTGCTCGACGGCGGCTGGCACTTCGGTCAAAATTTGGCGCCGACCGATCCGCTCTATCTGAGAGCGACGACGGCATGCCTCAGCGCGATCATCGTCATGCAGATCGTCAACGTGTTTCTGTGCCGGAGCTCCGTTCGCTCGGTCTTTTCGATCGGCTTTATCGATAATCGTCTGATCCTGTGGGGCGTGCTGTTGGAACTGGCATTCCTGCTGCTGATCAACTATTCGCGCTTGGGGCAACATGATCTTGGATACCGCGCCGGTTCCGCCCGGGCTTTGGCTTTTCATTATTCCCTTGGCGGTCGGGATGCTCGTCCTGGAGGAGGCGCGCAAGTGGCTGGTGCGCCGGTCGCTGCCGGGTGCATCGAATATCCAAACCCGAACTAGGTAGCGCCAACGCAAAACGGACGTTCAAAAACCACCGATGAATGTCTGCTTTCGGATATTGCAGACATCCCAATTGATGATGGAGGCGACTGGTTTGCCGGCGCCGGATTGTCTGTCCTTTCGGCACTAGATTGGACCGCAAGTCGGACCGAAGTCGTACTCAGGTCGTACCGCGATGTTGGTCACGTTCTTTGACTGCGGCGGCCCGCCGCTTGTCGATATAGGCCGCCAGATCCACAAGATATACACCCTGCTGAGCCTTCTGGCTTGTCTCAATGCGCAGAGCGATCTCGCCACGAAGGGCCTAACGCAGCAGCTTGTCGACTGTGAGGTAGCCAAGAAATCGCGGCACACTTGGTCGATCGGTGCGACGGTCTTACCATTGCGAACCAATCGCCTCGAAAGGCTTTTCTGCCAATACGGTAATGAAGGCGGCACCGAGAGTGGTCATCCGACCAAGCCATGGATCAGCAGGTGCGAGCAGCCGTGCAGCGAGACTGCATGGCGGATAGTACACGGCTCCACGGATCTCGATCACGCTGGGCCCCGCGGCTTCAACCAATGCTCGAAGTTCCGCCGTCGTCCGAAACATTGCCGCTCGCCAGGTCGGATCGCCAAGCCAGCCGCGAACGCGGCGGTGGGCGGCCCACAGGCTCCGCCGCCCGAGTTCGCCGATCACAAGTCGCCCGCCGGGCTTCAAGACGCGGGCCATTTCCATAAACGCTCGTTCGGCATCTTGAACGAAACAAAGCACGGTCACCGCAACGACTAGGTCAAATGCTGCATCGTCGAATGGTAACCTCTCGGCCTGTCCCTCAACGAGATGCAGCTGAGTTCACTCGGTTTTGGCGCGTCGTCGCGCGCCGGCGATCATAACGAAATCTGCATCGAGCCCCGTCACGATTGCACCACGGCGAACAAGCTCCGATGCAAGTGCGCCGTCGCCGCAGCCGACATCCAGCAGTGTTTTATCGGACAGGCTTTCATTGATCCCAATCGTCCGGAAATTACCCCAGCCGAGCAGCCGCTTCCTCTTCATAGCCCTGCGGGAGCGCAGTCGATTTTCCCCACCCCGGATACTGACAAGCCCCAACAAATGGGAACACCGGAGCAGCGGGCGGCATGCGGGCCCGATGTCAACCGATTTTGTAAGTCCGTCAAACCAGATGATGGTCCTTTCGCCTATCTCTCGTGCCTCCAGGCCCATCGGACAAAATTGCACGCTGCTTGCGTCAAAGTCCTAGAGAGCAACGGGCAATGAATGTGAGGGCGGCGCAGAACGCAAGAACCTCAGCGGCGCAGTACGCGTTCGACTGCGTCGTGTAAATCCTCAGGCTCAAATGGCTTACGGAGCAACGGAATCGACGCATAGCGGGTGCCGCGCATTTTCTCGTAACCGCTTATAAACAAGAATGGAATCTCTCGCTCAATTAATTTGTCAGCCACGGCGGTCGCTACTTGTCCTGAGATATTGATATCTACGACTGCAACGTCAATTTGTTCTGTAGCTGCGAGAAGGATAGCTGCTTGCAGGTTTTCTATCGGTCCAACGACCGAATATCCAAAGTCACCAAGGAAATCTTCGATCATCATGCCGACGAGGGCTTCGTCCTCGATCACCAGCACTCTTATTGCTTTGGTAGCTTGCATGGTGCGCCTGCAATCGGGAGAAAAGGTGTCCGGGATGTCAGTGCATGAAATGATAGATGCCGTTCAGCCCAATAAGCCCGACGGCGATAAGGTAGAAGGCAACGACGTAGTTCAACAATCTCGGCATAACCAGAATCAAGATGCCCGCGATGAGGGCAATGATCGGTGATAAATGTGCGGCAGTGATAACCATGATGACCTCGTTGGCGTTGAATGACAGAGAATTCCAGGGCATCTCCTGGATGGAGCCGATTTTACCAAGCTATTTGCCGCGAAGCGTATCCTTGATGCCACCGACCGCGTTCTGAATCTTTCCGGCAACCTTTTCGCCTTTGCCTTCAGCTTCAAGCTTGGCATCTCCGGTAACCTTGCCGATGACTTCTTTCACTACACCTTTCGCCTGTTGTGCCGATCCCTTGATACGGTCCTTATCCATGTGAATCGTCCTTTCCATGACAGTTCGAAGTTGAGAACCAGGATATGGGCAATCTCATTCGGCGTAGTCACCGTGTAGTTGAAGACTGGAGCGCTATTTGCGTTTTCCGCGCTCGCCGAGCAACCGATCGAATTCCCTCTTGGAAACGCCGTAACATTCGCAAGAACGCTGCATCAGGGCACGGCGGTTGATGATCGTGACGTTGCCACGTTTGTAGCGGATGAGGCCGGCCCGTTGCAGGGCGCCCGCCGCAGCCGTCACGCCGGTGCGCTGCACCCCCAGCATCATGGCCAGAAACTCCTGCGTGAGCAAAAACTCATCCGATTGCATGCGGTCGTGCGTCATCAGCAGCCAGCGGCAACATCGCTGCTGCAAGGTATGAAAGTGATTGCACGCGGCGGACTGTGCGACCTGGTTGAAGAAGGCGTGACCATAGCGAAGCATTACCGTCTGCATCGAAGCGCTTCGTGCTAGTTCCTTTTTGAACAGAGCCGCCTTCATTCTCAGTCCGGCACCCGGAACCTGGACATAAACGCTTGTCGGCGCCCGATCGTCGCCCAACACGACGGGCAGACCCACCACCCCCTCGTTGCCGATAGTTCCGACCTCGGCTGCGTCGCCGTTCCTCATGGTGTTCACCAGAGAGCCGACGCCAGTCTCGATGAAATAGACAAATTCGATGGGCTTGTTCACACGATAAAGAGACTGCCTGTACTCCAGCGGAATACGATGAAGATGCGGGCGAAGCCGCTTGTAATCCCTGGACGGCAGCAAACCGAGCAATCGGTTGGCATGCAGGTCCGATGCCTTGCGGCTGGCCATCACCTTGCTGCTCATTTTGGTCACGCCCATACGGTTCGACTTGGCGCATGTTGCACGCGCCTGGCCTCGGTCAGCGATTTCTTCCGGTTTTTTGTCGCGGGGTCTCGTCGATGGAGCCCAGCGGCCAATCGGCTGCGAACGCTGCGCCTATTCGACATGGGAGGCAAGGCTAATGTCTCGTATCGGACGTTTCGTTAGAGGTATCGTGCTCCTGCGACGGCATGACAGGGGCGTTGCCGTATCTTAAACGTCTGCCGTCAGACATATCGATCTACTCATTCTACGTCAGTGCGTGCTCCATGCAGAGGATTGATATTTTCCATGCCGGTCACCGACTTGGTGTGATATTTCCACGAGTTCTCGTCGGCATTCTCCTCGACCGGCTGGAATCATATTTTGTTCTAGATCAATGGGTTTCGGTGTCCGCAAGTTAGACTTTTTGGGCATTCTGTCGCGCGCGCGGTTACCCGGGCCTTGAGCGCTGCTGGGGAAGTGAAGCCGCAGCGACCGCGAAAGCGTGGCGGAGACCAGTTGGGGTTTCAACCGGCCATATCGATCATCCGACGGCCGGAGACTTGCACGCGAAGAATGAAAACGGACCTTGCATCGACCATTCCCATTCTCGCCGCGCACCCGCCGCCGGAGGGAAAGCCGGCGGTATTGCAGGCCGCGCCGCCTACCATACCGATCACAGCGGCTAATGCCGCATTGGCAGACGAAGTCGCGGCTGCCCAGATGCTGGATTTCGATCTTGCCGGCGATCTGGCATTGTTCGCGCGCGTGCTGCGGCGCGCCGAAGGCGGAAAGCTGGTGCTGACGATCTTCGTGACTTCGATCGTCGTCACCATCGCCAATATGCTCGCGCAGGTGCGGCTTAACGAGTGGAACGGCCAGTTCTTCGATGCCGTGGGCCGCAAGGATCTGTCGGCCTTCGTCCATTTTCTTTGGACGTTCGTCGTCATCATTGCCGTTCTGTTGACGCTCACGGTCGCGCAAACATTTCTCCAGGAGCGCCTGAAGTTTCGACTGCGCGAGTGGCTCGCCCGTCACCTCCTGGTCGAATGGCTCAAGCCGATGCGCGTCTATCAGCTGAGCTTCGCCGGCCGGTATGGCCGCAACCCAGACCAGCGAATACAGGAAGACACGCGCCTGCTCGGCGACTACACCGCCGACCTCGGCTGCGGCATTGTCTATTCTCTGCTCCAGATCATCGCCTTCGTCGGGGTGCTGTGGGCCTTGTCGGCGCAGGTCATCTTCCAGGTGGCGGGCTATGACATCGCTATTCCGGGTTACATGGTCTGGTGTGCTCTCGCCTATGCCCTGATCGGCTCCGGCCTGACCTGGCTCGTGGGACGACCGCTGATTGGCCTGAACGGCGAGCGATATGCGCGCGAGGCGGAGTTTCGCTTCGCCCTCGTTCGGGTCAACGAATCCGGCGAGAGCATCGCGCTGCATGGCGGCGAGAAGGACGAACACCGGCATCTCGAAGCCGCGCTCGCGGCTGTCGTGGACGTTATGCGGCGTATATCCACCTCGCTTGCCCAGCTCACCTGGATCACGTCGGGCACCGGATGGCTGTCGCTGGTCGTTCCGATCCTGGTGGCCGCGCCGGCCTATTTCGGCGGCGCCTTGACCCTCGGCGGCTTGATCATGGTGGCTGGCGCTTTCGCCCAGGTGCAGGGGGCGATGCGATGGTTTGTCGATAACTTCTCGCGCCTTGCCGACTGGCGCGCGGCGATCCATCGGGTTGCGCGCTTCCGCGAAGCGCTCGACGAACTGCCCGCAATCGAGGAAGGCGCCGAGGAAATCAAACACGCGCTGCATCCGGACGGGCATCTCGCTTTCGAAGGCGTGCGTATCCTGCTGCCAGACGGACACATCGTCATCGAGGACGCGAGCGTCAGCGTTATGCCGGGCGAACGTGTTTTGATCGTCGGCGAGACCGGTGGCGGCAAATCTACGCTGTTTCGCGCCGTGGCGGGCCTCTGGCCGTGGGGTTCGGGGACGATCCTCACTCCCAAGCCTGAGAGCATGGCGTTCCTGCCGCAGCGCCCGTATTTGCCGCTCGGCACATTGCGTAACGCCTTGACCTATCCGGGCGCGCCCGGCGCCTTCTCCGATGCGGAAGTGCGACAGGCACTCGAACGGTGCGGTCTTGGCGATCTCATCGGCAAGCTCGACCAGGTGGACCGCTGGGACAAGGAACTCTCCCTCGGCGAGCAAGAGCGCCTCGCCTTTGCGCGGGTGCTTCTGCACAAACCGGGCTGGGTCTTTCTTGACGAAGCGACAGCGGCCCTCGACGAAGACAGCCAGAGTCGCGTCATGAGCCTGTTTAACGACGAGTTGAAGAATACGACCGTGCTGAGCATCGGCCATCGCCCGGACCTCGCCGCCTACCACACAAGAACGCTCCAACTCGTGCATGGCGTAAACGGCGACCGGCTCAGGCTCAAGCCGGAGGCCGCGCCGCCGCCTCGCCGGAGCTGGCTGCAACGGCTCGGAGATTGGTTGGGCGCAACATGAATATTCTTCGCCTTTACGGCCGCGTGCTCGCCCTGCTCGGCTCCGAGAGCCGGCTGGCGTGGGCGCTGGCGTTGGCGAATGTGGCGCTTGCCTCCGCGCAATTTGCCGAGCCGGTGCTGCTCGGCCGCATCATCGACACGCTGACCGGCGCGCAAAGCCGCGGCGAGCCGCCGTCGTGGTCGCAACTCGGCATGCTGCTCATCGCCTGGGCCGGCTTCGGGCTTTTCACCATCGCCTGCGGCACGCTGATTGCTCTTTATGCCGATCGACTGGCTCATCGCCGCCGCCACGTCGTCCTGACCGATTATTTTGAGCACGTGCTGCAGCTTCCGCTCACTTATCACGGCAACACCCATTCCGGCCGGTTGATGAAGGTGATGTTGCAGGGAACGGACGCATTGTGGGGACTGTGGGTCGGATTCTTCCGCGATCACCTTTCGTCATTTGTCTCGCTTCTCGTCCTGCTCCCCATTTCACTTTTCATCAATTGGCGGCTCGCCTCTTTGCTGATCGTGTTGTGCGTTGTTTTTGCAGGACTCACGGCGCTGATCGTGCGTAAGACCCACACCTTGCAAAGCCAAGTCGAAAGCCACTACTCCGATCTTGCCGAACGCGCTTCCGATACGCTGGGCAACATCGCGCTGGTGCAGAGCTTTTCCCGGCTCGAAGCGGAAGTCACGGAATTGCGCCAAATCGTGACGCGGCTGCTCGCGGCGCAGATGCCGGTTCTGTCGTGGTGGGCGCTGGCCATCGTGTTAACGCGAACAGCAACGACGTTGACGGTCCTATCGATCATCATCGTCGGGACGCTGCTGAACATCAACGGCAAGGCGACGATCGGAGAGATGGTCACTTTCATGAATTTTGCTGGTCTTATTATCGCCCGGCTGGAGCAGACCGTCGGCTTCGTCAACCGGGTGGTGTCCGAGGCGCCGCGGTTGCAAGAATTCTTTCAGGTGCGCGACATGGTTCCGGCCATACGCGATGAGCCGGATGCGGTCGACCCCGGGCGCCTTGGCGGGCTCGTCGAGTTCAAGGATGTCTCATTCTCGTATGACGGCGAGCGAATGGCGGCGGCAAATCTGAACTTCAAAGCGCTGCCCGGCGAAACGATCGCGCTTGTCGGCGCAACCGGCGCCGGCAAGTCGACGGCCATTGCGCTTCTACACCGCGCTTTCGACCCGCAGTCGGGGTTGATCGAGATCGACGGCACCGACATCCGCCACTTCAAACTATCCGCGTTGCGACGAAATATTGGCGTGGTATTCCAGGAAGCGCTTCTGTTCAACCGTTCGATCGCCGATAACCTTCGCGTCGGCAAAGCCGATGCGACGGAGGCGGAGATGCGCGAAGCAGCCAAGCGCGCGCAAGCTCTGGAATTCATCGACCGTAAGTTTCATGGATTTTCCGACCGCGTCGGAGAGCGGGGCCGTTCGTTGTCCGGCGGCGAGCGCCAGCGACTATCGATTGCGCGTGCGCTTCTGAAAGATCCGCCAATCCTCATCCTGGACGAGGCGACGAGCGCGCTTGATGCCGACACCGAGGCCAAGGTGATGCGTGCGCTCGACGAGGTGATGAAGCATCGGACCACCTTTGTCATTGCGCACCGGCTATCGACGGTACGCAAGGCGTCTCGCATCCTCGTCTTCGACGCGGGCAGGATCGTCGAGGTCGGCACGTTCGACGAACTCGTCGCAGCCGGCGGCCGCTTCGCAAACCTTGCGCGGGCGCAATTCATTGTCACGGCGCCGGCTGAGAGCTAATTTGGTGATGCTTTTACGGGATACCCAGGATTAGAAATTACGCATTGGCCTCGGCCAACGATTTCTTCCGGCTTTTTTGTCGCGGGGTCTCGTCGATGGAGCCCAGCGGCCAATCGGCTGCGAACGCTGCGCTCGTTTTGACGTCCGAGGCAAGGCCAATGTCTCGTATCGGACACTTGAGTAGAGGTTCAGTTCTCCCGCCGCAGCATGACAGGCATGACAAGGTTGCTGCCCTATCTAAGATGTCTGGCGTCAGACATATCGCTCGACTCCTTTCATACAAAGGCGCAGCGTTCGGTAGCGGTCCGGTCGCGGTACCAAAAGGACCGCTCCTGCGCTTGAACTTGCCCCGTGGCCCCCCACCCCCCGACGCAAGGTGCTCTCTAGCGCGCAATTCTCCCAACGGTCGCGCGATCCGACCGTTTTTTCCTGCGCAAGAGGTCGAGTCATGGATGAATCGATGAAACCATTCGTCGAGCGCCAAAACGTCGTTCAATTACGTAGAGCAACTCAAAACCGAAACCGATCCTGCTAAGCGAAATGTGGTCTTGAAACTGTTGGCCGAAGAAGTGGTCTCTAAACTATTGGCTGGAGAAGAGGATAAGCAGGTCAAGGCTGCGACCTGATGTCCATCCCCCGATACCTCCGTCCGTTGCCCTTGCTTCTCAGAACATCGGACGAAAAATATGACGCCCAAGCGCGGCGATTCGTTGCCGCGCCGCTCGTAGCGGCCTCACTTGGGTTTGGCCTAGCTACGGACGCAGCCATCGAGCCGAATGAATAGCGTGCCGGAACGAAAGGACCCGAGACGACAGGGTGAATGTCCGGTATCGGACTTAATTGATCTGGATCATTGCAACTCGGCCGTAACATTCGCAGTTTTAATTTCTACGTGTGTCAAGGCCAATTTACGGGTGTCCCGGAACGAATTCCGGACACCGAGGGAGCCTGTCCACATGACCATTGAACATTTGCCGCACAGTACGGACGCGCCTCCGATCGTCACGTTTGAAGGCCCGGAGTGCCGCACGGTCGCGAGCTGTAAGCGCAAGTTGGCGACGTATAGGTCAACGGAAATCCGGTTGCGGCAGGCGCTCGCCCGAAACGAAATTTTGCTCCGACAGAAGGACGAATTGATCCAAAATCAAGCGCTCTTGAGCAAGGAGTCCGATCACAGACTGCTGAACGATCTGCAAGTGATCGTGAGCCTGCTGTCGCTGCAAAGCCGGGCGTCGGCGAATATTGAGGTCGCTTCGCAATTGGCTGCCGCGGCAGATCGCATAGCCACGATCGGGCGCATGCACCGCCGTCTCCATTATTGCGACGGCGTCCAAAGCGTCGCGTTCAAGCAATTCCTCGATGATCTTTGTCGCGATTTCTCCGCCATGCTGTCCTCAGACCAGCGTCCGGAGCGGAACATCGTCGTCGAGGGGATCGAAATCACGCTTCCGTCCATCACCGCCATTCCGCTTGGCTTCATCGTCAACGAGATGATCACGAACGCGGCCAAGTACGGCAAAGGCCTGATCACAATCACTTTGGAACAGAATCCCGCAAAGGGCTACGCGCTCTCGGTCTGTAATGACGGCCCGAGTTTGCCGAACGGATTCGATCCTGCCGCAAGCAAGGGGATGGGAATGAAGATAATTCGGTCGTTTGTCGAACGGATCGGCGGCGCATTGCTGATCGGTCAAGTCGATAACAACCAAGGTGCCCGATTTACGGTTCAGTTCGCCTGATCACTCACAAATTGGGGGCCGATGAAATTCCAATGTTAGATCGGCGCCAGTTCAAAGGTCATTTGGCGAATGACGATTGAGCACAGAACGGCTCGCAACAACGAGGACTGACTATGACCAACAAAACAAGTCTGACAATTTTTACGGCGGGCCTGTTGGCTGCGGCCGTTCTGTTTACGCCTTACACGCCGAGTGCCGCACAAGGGATGGCAGCGGCCACCAACGAGTATTCCGCGCAGGACCAGCAAGACAACAAAGGCCAGTCAAAGAAAGCGACCCCGGCCGCACGCCCGGCTCCCCAACGGGCGGCTCCGCAGAGAGCAGCTCCGCGTGTGGCTGCGCCACAGCGGGCGCCGCGCACGGTCACTCAGACGAGAGCCACATCGCACGTAGTCAGGCAACCGAAGGCTACCTCGCATGTGGTCAGACAGCCGAAAGCCACATCGCGCGTCGTCAAACAACCGAAGGCTACGTCGCACGTAGATAGGCAGCCGAAAGCCACATCGCGCGTCGTCAAACAACCAAAGGCTACGTCGCGCGTAGTTAGACAACCGAAGGCCGCTCGGAAAGTCGTCGCCCCAGCTGCAACCGGTCGCAAGGTGGTATCACCCGTTGTCGCTCCGCGCGTTGTCACGCCACGCGGCACGCGAACCGTCACCGCGTCTCGCCTGCGCGGGGTCCCGGTGCGCGGCGCCGGTCGGGCCACAATTCAGGGCCATAATTATTCGGTGTGGCGCGGCAGGCACCGTGTGCGGCATGACGGCGGCTGGTGGACGTTTGGTGCGCTCAGCGCCCTGGGCGCGATCATAATCGGATCGGATCAATACTACCCCTATGCCTACATTTCGGCACCGGAAAACTATTGCGAGGGGCTGACCGAGGACGGCTGCGAACTCATGTGGCAGGACGTGGAGACGATAGAAGGTGATGTCGTCCCGCAATGCGTGGCTTATTGCCCGTGGCAGTAACGCCCGTTTGTTAGGCCGCGATCGCCCGGTCGTGTTTCTCAGAGCCGCGGCACGGCTCAAAAGGACTCGTGAGCGAGGTCTCGCTCACGATCGGATCGTCGCCCAGGGCGGGCGACACGCGCTGAGCGGGACGAGTTCGCCGTAACGTTTGGCGGGTGCGCTTGTTTTGAGTCGTAGATGGAACGAAGTTCAGAGTGTTCGGGTTGTCGACGCAATGGTGATGGCTAGCACTAAAGTCACGGGCGTTGCCGACCGAGTGCCGTTACTAGACCAGCACAGGGGGTTGCTATGCTTTCACTCTTAATCGGAATTCTGATTATTTGCGTCGTGGGCGCAATTTGCTTTTGGGTCATAGAAAAGTTCGTCAATGACGGTCGTTTGGCAAATCTTCTAAAAATACTCGTCGTGCTGGTCTGCCTGGGAGCGATCCTTCAGCGGGTGCTGCCGCTGGCGGGAGTTAATTGGTTTTAGCTGCGGCGTTTTCGGAACCTAAACGGGGCACCACACCATGAATCGTAACGTTCTCTACCTCATCATCGGCGTTCTCGCCATCGTCACCGCGGTGATTGGCTATCAGTTCTATCAGGAGCGCCAGAAGACCACCGGTATTCAGATCGACGTCGGCAAAACCGGCATTTCCATTGAGAAGAAGTAATGCGCTTTATCCTGAATGCGCCTTCGACAGGGCGACATTTTCGAAAAACACGATCAAGGGTTTCGCGGTCCAAGTTACGAAAAGGCACGATGTCTAGTTAGGACTCGCAATAGGAGATAAGACCATGTCGCTGGGACTCATTCTCGTTATCATCCTCGTCATCTTCCTGCTCGGGGGATTCAGTGGCCGCTTCGGCGGCTACGGCTATGGTTACGGTCACGGCGGCGTCGGCGTGCTTGGCACCATCCTGATCATCGTTGTCGTTCTGATGCTGTTAGGGCGGCTATAATCTGACAGGCGGAGCATCGGATGAGCCGCCTTCGGCTGCACCCGAAGACGAGGCGCTAAAATGGAAGTCAATCGGACGTCAGGTAAAGTCACAAGATCGATACACGACTTCTGGATGGTCTTTCTTTTTGAGGGGGTCGTTTTAGTTTTGTTGGGACTATTAGCAATCGTAATTCCATCAATTGCCAGTTCGGCCGCGACCTTGTTCATTGGCTGGCTTTTTATCGTCAGTGGTATTATCGGCCTCGCGACAACTTTCTGGGCGCGACACATGCCTGGATTTTGGTGGTCTCTCGTGTCCGCTTTGTTAGGCATTCTTGTCGGTGCCGTCTTAGTCGCGCACAGATCTAACGATCTTTACGGCGGCCTGATGGGATGGCCTTTAGAGGCGGCCGGTCCCATGAGAATGGTATTGGTGTTGTTTTTCCTAATTGAAGGCGGCGCGTCAATTATGTTTGCGTTCGAGCACCGCCGTCAGTTCTCGGGACGTTGGGCCTGGATGTTGGCGAGCGGTGTCCTCGACATAGGGTTGGCGACCGTCATAATTTTTGATCTCCCGGGGACTTCTGCCTGGACAATGGGGCTGCTTATCGGAATCAACATGATCGTCGGCGGCGCATCGCTGATTGCAATGGGATTGCATGCCCGATCGAGAAGTTCTGCGTCAAATGCAGCATCGCAATAACAGGCTTGGCAGACCCGCCATATTGGACTGCTCGCCAGCCGGCTTGGAGTGCTGATGTTCTTTCTGTCGGACGCCCTGGGGTGGCGGAGAGGTTCGCAGTACCGCTGAAGCCGGGTAACGCTGGCGGAGGGAAGGGACCTCAGTTCAAGACAGATGCAATAAGTGGTGAAGAATTTGGAGATTGGGCACCCGCGCTGCATTCAGCGCCTTACGTGATAGTGTAACTACCCATCCGCCGGTATAGCGCTGCGATGGAACACGATCATCACGACCGCGATCATCATGGCGGACGCGTTCACGTGCCAAAAGATTTTGGCCCAATGTTCGCAATTGCCGCTGCCATCAATGTCGTGACCGGATGGAGCTTTTGGACCAACGGGTTAGAGATTACTGCATTGGCATGAGATCCTCTTGCCGACATTTCCCACCGATGAAATATTGGGTGAGGCGCCACCGCCCGCATTCACCGCCGGTCAGTCCCCGCAATTGTCTTGGGAGCCTCTCGTATGACAGACGTCAGTCAAGTCGATACCCTGTTTCAGCTGTTATCCATCGCCAAGCGTAATCTCTCTTCGGGGGCCTGGGATTACCTGATGGGCGGGGCCGAAACCGAAACGACCCTCAACCAGAACCGGCGTGCGCTCGATCGGCTTGCGTTCCGGCCACGGGTGCTGCGCAATGTGGAGCATGTCGACACCGGCACGATGCTGCTCGGGCTGAAGCTCAAGCTGCCAATCGTCCTAGCGCCAATCGGCTCGATGCAGGACATCATCGCCGTAGGCGGTGTGGCGCCGACCCGGGCGGCAGCGCGTTCTGGCGTTGTTCACATGCTGAGCTCGGTCTGCCTGCCCGGAATGGAGGAGGTCGCCCGGGCCGCCGATCATCCCAAGTTCTTCCAGCTCTATGTGCGTGGCGACAAGCAGTGGGTGGATGACACGTTGAAGAAGGCCCTGGCCTGCGGCTATCGCGCTATATGCCTCACCGTCGATCGCGCCAATTATGGCCGCCGCGAACGCGACGTGGCGAAGGGCCATAGCCCGACCGCGCGCAAGGGCGCAGCCGGCGAGTCGTTCCAGGCTGCCTTCAACTGGAACGATGTGGATCGGATCCGGTCCTATGTCGACGTTCCGCTGATCCTCAAAGGCATAGCGACCGCCGAGGACGCCGAAATCGCCTCGGCGCGCGGGGTGGATTGCATTTACGTCTCCAACCACGGTGGCCGGCAGCTCGACCATTCGCAAGGGTCGATCGCGGCGCTACCTGAGATCGTTGCGGCCGTCGGCGGACGCGCCGAGATCATTGTCGATGGCGGCATCATGCGTGGGACGGATGTACTCAAGGCGCTGGCGCTTGGGGCAACGGCCGTGGGCATCGGACGCATGCAGGGGATTGCACTCGGCGCCGGCGGCGAGGACGCCGTCGTCCGCATGATTGAGATTATCGAGAATGAGATTCGGGGCGCCATGGCGCTGCTCGGGGTGGCCAAGCTATCCGAACTCAGCCCGCGTTATCTGGCACCGGCCGAGCCACTCGCCCGAAATTGGATCGAGAGCGCCTTTCCACTCATGCGCGAGGGATACGGAGCTCCGGCAAGCGAGATCCGCGATCTGTCGCTCACGTTGCCAGGGTAGGCCTGGCGCGCGGACGATTCGGCATCTTGGCAAAATCGCGTGGTCCAATGGCTGATCGGATCGATCCGGCGCGAGCATGCGCAGCGGATTCATCGGATCACACCCAATCCTAAGAGGCCTTCATAACCACTATGTTCGGGTTTGGGCACTCGATGCACTAAACTGCACCATCAATACGTCCGAATATAATTTTCGGAAAGGACGAGAGCTCCTACGGTCCGCAAAATCTCGGATTAGTGCCAGATTGCCTGCGCGGCATTGACGATCGGCTTCAATCTTGCCCGCCGCCAATCGCGGCACTTTCCGCCCGCGTCACGTTTAATCGTAAAATATCCCAGAATATTTTCCGTGAGATAGAGATGCGGAACTTCGGTTATGGCATCAAGCCCGGTAGAGCTTGCGCACCGCACGCAACGCATTGCTGCCGGTCTGTTCAAGTATATTCTTGTACGCAGCCAGAACATAATTGTCGTCTGCCAGAGGATGATAGTTCCGCCATGGCGTGCACAGGATCGTGTCGAAACCGAGCGGCACCGCCAAAGTCAGAAATGCGCATTCAAGCGAAAGCTTGAGATCTGAGCCGTCGGCGGCTTTTGGCGGCAGTTGCTGCCCGATATTGGTGAGCCCGCCCATGATGTGTAGGCCCTTAAGCTGCGGATCTTCGTGCAGCGTGCGAATTGCGTCCAGGGTCGCGCGATGCAATCCGTTGGTGTCGGCGACCACGGCGCTGACCGAGATATCGATGTAGATATCGTCCAGCGCCATGCCGTAATCCTTTTGCAGGCGCAATGCGGCGCGCCTGGCGGTGGAGGCGATTTCGTTGGCGGTCTTGTTTGATTTCGCTGCGCTGTTTTCCATCCGCTCCGATGCCATGACGATGACCTTGAACGGGCCGAAATCCTTATAGAGGTTCATCAAGTCCCAGCGCTGTTCAGTGATGGAATTGATAAGGGCCGGCTGGCCGCCGGCACGGGCACGGTCGTAAGTCTTGAGGCAAGTTTCCTGCACGTGAATGTCGGGCGAATCGAAGCATAGCGGCGCCTTTACCGCGTCTTGAATGGCGCGCACGACCTTTGCCAGGAACACCGGATCGGTGGCCTCGCGCGGTCCGATGGTGACATCAAGCGCGCTGGCGCCTGCGTCGACCTGTTTGACCGCGAGCGCCTGCACGCCCGCCATGTCCTCGTTGTCCAGCAGCAGCTTGGTGCTCTTGAAACCGGGATTGATGCGATCGCCGATCATGGCGATACCGAAGCCGGGCAAACTCGTCAAAGCGCTCTCCGTGGTTTGAAGCCGATGTTATGCAGAAACGATTTCTGGAAATCTCCGCGCGTGCTCAGTTCTACATAGCGGCATTGCAGGGCGAGCATGCGCGCCTGCGCGCGGGTTTCACGCGAAGCGAGAAGCCGCCGCACCCCGACACCGGCCGCGTTGCCGACTTGGCTGAAACGATCGAGCGGCAGCGCCGGCAACAGCCCGATGGCGATCGCGCTGGCGACATCGATATAGGCTCCGAAAGCGCCGGCGATGACGACGCGCGCGATGTCGTCATTGGCGAGGCCGCGGTCGCGCAGCAGCAGTTCAACGCCGGTGCGAATGGCCGCCTTGGCGAGTTGTACCGCGCGCACGTCGTGCTGGGTGAAAGTGACGCCGGGCGCCAGCACTGCGACGCGCTTGCCGTCCATCTC
Organism: uncultured Alphaproteobacteria bacterium; assembly: GCA_963786025.1. Classification (GTDB taxonomy): domain Bacteria; phylum Pseudomonadota; class Alphaproteobacteria; order Rhizobiales; family Xanthobacteraceae; genus Pseudolabrys. The sequence continues at coordinate 272,999 of CAWAXK010000004.1, read as the reverse complement.
CGCGACGTCCGGATGCGTGCCCGTGATGCGTCCGCCGTCGTCCAGGATACCGGTTTGCCGTAAGGTCGCCATGGCGTCGATCACGCCGGATCCGCACAGGCCCACTGGCTGGCGATTGCCGATCACGGCGATCTTGAAGCGGCCGTCGGCGACCGTGACGCGTTCGATCGCACCTTCCGCCGCCCGCATCCCACAAGAAATATGTCCGCCCTCGAGGGCCGGGCCGGACGGGCAGGAGGCCGACATGATGTCGCCGCGGCGGATCAGGGAAATCTCTGTATTGGTCCCGATATCCATGACCAAAGTGGTGGTCTCGCCCTGCCAAAGCTCTTGCGTGGCGATAAGCGCGGCCACGTGATCACCGCCGACGAAACCGCCGATGTTTGGTGCCATATGAACATAGGCGCCGGGGCAGGCGGTCAGGTTGAGGTCGCGCGCTTTGAAGTCCATGCCTTCGCGAACGGCGGCGACGAAGGGCGCACGGCCGAGTTGCCGCACCGGCAGGCCGAGCAGCAGGTGATGCATGGCGGTATTGCCGCAGATCGCGATGTCGGCGATGTCGGCCGTGCTCGCCCCGATGGAAAAACAAAGGTCGTGGGCGAGCGCGTTGATCGCGGTCGACGCCGCCTGGCGCAATTCCGCCGCGCTCTGCGGCCCCTGGATCGCATGGTTCATGCGGCTGATGACGTCGCCGCCCCAGGCCACCTGCGGGTTTTCGATCCCAAGGCTGGCAAGGCGCACGCCGCTTGTCAGATCGATCAGGAAACCGGCGACATTGGTGGTGCCGAGGTCGACGGCGAGGCCGAGGGTTGCCCGACCGACCGGCGAAAACCCGATCAACTCGTCGTCGCGGATATACGCGCGCAGCGACCAATCGCCGCCACGCAAAGCCGCGGGCAGTTGCCGGGCCGCGGCCAGATCGACTGCGGGCGGCGGCATCGTCAGCGCCCGGATCACGCGGTCGAGGTCCGACAGATTATCGGCGAGCGTGGCCTGCGGAACGCTGATATCGCGGCTAGCCACAGCCGCGTCGAGCGGCAGGATTTCCACCGCTTCGCCGGCGTCGAATTCAGCCCGTACCACCGGCGCGAGCGAGCGCGCGGCGATCTCCATCGTGCAATCGGATTTCGGTGTGACCTGGCAGGCGCGCACCCAGCGCGATTTTTTCTCCGCGGGGAGCCGCGTCTCGCCGGCGTCGTCGATTTCGCCCGCGACGATCTGCACCCGGCAGGTGCCGCACGTGCCGCGGCCGCCGCAGGCGCCTATGATGCGCACGCCGTTGCGGCGAGCGGAATGGTAAATCGTCTCCCCGGCATAGCTCGTTATGTCGCGCTCCAATTCGGGGAAGTGGAGCGTGAAGCTTGCTGCCGCCGGTTTGCTGGTAGTCATGGCGCGCGCCTCAAACCGTAGCCGGCGCCGCGGCCCGACATCCGGCAGCGCGGCGCCGAAGGGCAATCGTCGCATCGCGACCAATGGGCCGCAGGCAAATCGATGCCGATACCCAGCACCATCGACATCGATTTGAGCGGATGCAGAACCTGCCCTGGCGTCACGCTCACGCCAATAAACTCGGCACCGGCTAAGCGGTGAACGGTGCTCTGTGCCGACAGCGGCAGCCCCGGATCGCCCGCCCGCAATTCGCCGGCGGCCGTCAAACCCGCGTTCCGCGCTTCGATGACAATGCGGTCCTGCACACGGCGCGAGAGCGCGGACAGCAATTCGTTGCCCAATTTGTCGAGCGCGAGCGCCAGCGACACGCGCCGTTCCTCGAATAGGGTGCTCGCCCGCCGTTCGAGCGCCGGCCCCAGCGTCAGGACGCCGACCCCGAGCGCGGTCAGTCGCCCGCTCTGCGGCACCAGTCGCAGCGCATCGAGCGCCTCGCCGCCGACGCGCAGCACGTCGCTCGGCGGCGCGTCGAGGGGGACGATACGATAGCAAAAGGCGGCTTCGAGCAGGCCCTCGCGTGCCAAAAGACCGATGGCGTCACGCCGATAGCGCCCGCGCTGCCGCAACGTCTCGTCGGCGCAGGGGATGCTGGCGACGTCACGAATTAGGCCGCTGCCGCGTACGGTCGGCATGACGCTGCGCTTTCTCCATTAACTCGCGTATTTGCGCGCCGCCGCGTACATGGCGCGCGCATTCTCAATCGGCGTCTCGTCGGGAATGCCGAAAGCGGCGTCGAGAATTAGCTTGCCGCCTTTGTGGAACACATTGTCCGCTAGATGGCGTACGGCGGCGTCGACCTCCTCCGGTCTACCGGTGGTCAAGAGCGAGGGCGAGATGTTGCCGCGTAGCGCCACCACGTCGCCCAGCACCTCGAAGGCCTTGACCATGTCGGTGCGCTCGAACCAGTAGATGCACTTGCCCGGCGGGATGTCGCGGATGATTTCCAGCCGCTTGGTGCAGTCCGCTTCCCACAGCGGCATCGGGATGATGCCGGCGTCGATGAGGTTCATCATCAGCTTGCGGAACGTCGGCCACCAGAAGGTTTTGAACTGCTCCTGCGACATGAAATTGTCCGGCCCCCAATGGATCGGGAAGAACACAATCGGGTGCCCGGAGGCCTTCGACCAAGCGATCGTCTGCCGGGTCAGGAAGGTGCAGGCCTTGTCCAACAGTTGCAGCAGCTTGTCCTTCTTGCGGTAGAGATCCTTCATGGTTCCGGTGGCGCCGCGGAAATAGTCGGCGATCAAGTCATAGGGCGCGACCGACGTGCTGATGTGCGAGGTGGGGTAGCCGAGCGCCGCCATGTTTTCGGTGAAAGCGGTATGCTGCTCGGCCAAACGGTCCACTTCCTCGGCGGCTTTCAATATCCGCTCGAACGCCGCGCGCAGCTTCGGCCGGCCGAAACCGCGCACCCCGCCGACCAGACGGAAATAATGTAGGCCGGGCAGATCGGGGAATTCCTCGAAGCCCTCGAACGCGCCACAGACCCGCGGCAAATATTTGCGCAAATAGAAGCCGGTGGGGTCTTCGATAAACTCGTCGTATTCATCCGCTTTCATGTATTCGCGGTCGAGATATTGGTAGGGTTGATCGTCACGCACGCCATGGCCCGGCCAGATCAACTGCTTGTAGTCGACCGCGTCGAGCGCCGGGCCGGCGGCCACGTTGAGCAGCAACGGATTGTGGACGTCAGGTTCGAACTCGCGAAGCGCCCGCTCGCCCAGTTCCTTTGCCTTGTCGAAGTCATACATCAACTGCCGATGGCTGATGCCGCCGAACTTCGCCAGCCAGAAGGTGCAGAACATCGCGGTCGGCATACGGTCTGGCGTTTTCAGGTTGACGCAATCCATGACGCGCTGCCAGCGCGCGTCATAGGTGGTCTTGGCTTCGGGGGTCTGCACGTATGTTTGCGGCGCGTTCATGCGGCGAGCCCCATCCAGCTCTTGCATAGCGACACGGCGTCGATGGCGTTGGTGCCGAATGCGTCCGCCCCGGTGTAGTTGCGTACTGCTTCGTCAACTTGACCGCCGCCGATCATGATCTTGAGATCGTCGCGCAGCCCGGCGTCTTGAATGGCCTCGATCGTCTCTTTCATCGAGTCGAAGGCGAGCGTGAGAAAGCCGGACAGGCCGACGACGTCGGGACGGAATTCGTTGATCGCATCGACAAAATCCTTGACTGGCACATCGATGCCGATGTCCTTGACCTCGAAGCCGTTGATGTCGAGCATAAAGGTCACGATATTCTTGCCGATGTCGTGCAGGTCGCCGTGCACGGTGCCGATGAGCACCTTGGCGAGCTTTTTCGGCTCTTCGCCGGGTGCCTGCTTGATCAGCGGCTTGGCGATCGCTCCAATATTCTCGAGCATTTCGCCGGCCAGCACGAGTTCGGGCAGGAAATACTCGCCCTTCTCGAAGCGCTTGCCGACGATATCCATGGCTTCGCGGCACAGCTCCAGCACCCGCAGCGGGTTGGCGCCTTCTTCGAGCAGCATCTTCTTGGCAAGCGCAAAGGCATCGTCCTCGTTCATGTCGGAGAGCCATGACACCAGGTTTTTTTCCTGTTCGGTCTTCTCAGCCATCTCAACCTCCCGGATAAATTGTTCGTCTTACGCCGCGCGCGTGCTCACGCCGCGGCGAATTCCCGATTGCTCGATTGCTTCAGCCAACATGTCGTCGTTGCGGTATCCCATCAGATGAACGCCGGCGACGCCTTCGATTTCACTGACAGCCAGAATTGTTTCGACCAGAACTGCCTTGGCCTCGGCCTTTTGATCTACCGCGCCGGCGATCCGTGTCAGGATGGATTCCGGAATGTGGACGCCTGGTACGTTGCGGGCCATGTGGCGGAGCGATTTGGCGGTGCTTAGGGTTCCGACGCCGACGATGATGGCGCAGCGCCGGTGCAGTGAACGCGCACGCAGGTCGCGCATGAAATCGGCCAGCATCGGTACGTCGAAGCAGAACTGAGTCTGAATGAACTGCGCGCCGGCATCGATCTTTCGTTCCAGATTGCCGATGCGGTCGCGGAACGGCGGCATGAAGGGGTTGGCGGTGGCGCCTAGAAACAGATTTGGTGCAACGTCGAGTTTGCGGCCCGAGGCAAAAGTGCCGCGATCGCGCATGTCCTGGGTAATGCGCAGCAGGGAAATCGAATCGACGTCGAACACCGGCTTGGCGTAGGGATGGTCACCTTGGCTGACGTCGTCGCCGGTGAGGCAAAGAATATTGCGTACGCCCAAGGCGGCTGCGCCGAGAATGTCGCCTTGCAGCGCAATTCGGTTTCGGTCGCGGCAGGAGAATTGCGCCACCGGAGTCAGTCCGTTCGCAACCAGGATGGCGGCGGCGGCGGCACTCGACATGTGGCAATTCGCGCCGGCGCCGTCAGTGATGTTGATGGCATCGGCCAGATCGCGGAAACGGGAGGCGCGTGCGATAAGCACGCCCGGATCGCTGGAGTCGGGCGGCGAGACCTCGACGGTGACGACGAAACGTCCGGACTTGCACGCCTGTTCGAAGTTGAAGTTTTCGCGCGCAGGCGCAGTGTTCGGCCGGATGACAGTCGGCACACCGTGGCTGCCGTCGATCACCCGCAGCCATGATGAGCGGTTCCAAAGGCGGTGATCGATTGGCTCGAGGAACGTTTTGTCGGTCGGCCCGCCGATCCGCTTCTGTCCTTCGATCGCCTCGATCCAGACACAGCGCATGGCCGGGTCGACCTCGCATGTGCCATCGGCGCGCACGCCGCCGCACGGCCCGTTGCGCATTTGCTTGGCGCAGTTGGTCGGACAGGCCATACCGGTCGAGGACAGCACACACTGGCCGCACATTTTGCAGTCGACCAGCAACCCCTTCGCTGTGCTTTCGATTGGGAGCAGCAGACGTTCCGCGCGCCGCGAACCGGCCCACTGCACGAAACAGCTCAGATACGGGGCGAGTCCTGCGCAGGCGTAGTAGACGCGCTTGAGAGCAGGCGCGTGCCGTACGCTCCAGTGCCGCAACGCTTTCATTCCGTGGTGCCCGGGCGTCTCGTTGACATGTCAACAAGATTATGGCACTTGGCCGCTTGCTTGTTTGATTTCGGTCAAGCTGGCTGTGTTTCGATATATGGCGTGGGCCGCGCGGGGCATCCTCCCACCGGCGCCCCTGGACTGAGCCAGCGATGAGCCTTCGTTCCAAAGCGCGCCGCACCGGCCCCACCGCTCCCGATGACACGCGCGTTTCCGCGCATGCACTCAACCTCGACAATTATGTCCCGGCCTATCTGACTTATCTGGTGGGCAAGATTTCGAATTCGGCATCGGCGATCTACCGTCCACAATTCGGCGTCGGCATCACTGACTGGCGGATTATGGCCTTGCTGGCGACCGAGCCGTGGATTTCAGCCGGCCGCATCTGCGACGTCATCGGGCTCGATAAGGCGGCGGTCAGCCGCAGCGTACGCGGCATGAAAGCCGCCGGCATCGTCGACCTGCAGCGCAGCGGCGACGACCGAGTTCGGCAAGCGATCGCCCTGACCCGCAAGGGACTCAAACTGCACGACCGCATCGTCAAAATATCGCTAGCGCGCGAACGGCAACTGCTCAGGGGCTTTTCTGCGACCGAGCGTGAGCTATTGATCAATTTTCTCTCGCGCATGCATGCGCAAGTCGTCGATACAAACGCAGGCAGGGAACAGCGTGAATTTACGTAAGAGCTGCGATACCCCGTTTTGTCGAAGGCTGTGTGTCGAGAACCTTGTCCGACAATGATTTTGGATTAGATCGATAAAATCCCCGTTCCTGGACGCGAATTCCCTGTTCCTCAAAAATAATTCTCTTTTCGGATGTTCGGGAAATTTTGTGGTAAGCGACTAAATTCACCCGTGTTAGTTGAATTGCTTGACTGTCCCCTGCCTTGGGGCCGCGAGCGATACAATGAAAACAAACGCGTTCGCTCCCTCATGGCAAAACGCACACGCGGTCGCCCTCGGACCTGAGATTGGCGCCGAGCTTGCTGCTTCGCTCACTGAGGTCAGCGAGTGTCTCGGCTACGTCCGCTGGGTGGCAAAAGTAGGATTTGTCATTTTCGTTGCTACGAACGAACCGAAGCTGGCAGCCCGCGACCGCATCGTGCTCGAACGTCACCTCGACCAGCATGCCAATCCAGCCGGCATGCTTACGGCCGAGATGTCCAGTACCAAATACGAGATTGCCTAAACCATAAAAGATCGGCCTGCCCTTATAGATTTCGACCGGCAAGGCGTAATGCGGCCCGTGTCCCATAACGACATCGGCGCCGGCATCGATGGCGGCATGCGCAATGTCTTTCATGTATTGAAGCGGTTCGCGTCGGAGGCCCCAATGGCAGGATGCCACCACGAGGTCGACGTTCGGACGCAGCGCCGCGATATCTTTACAAAACTCGCCAAGATAGTCAGCGTCCGCCCAGGTTAGGATAACCGGCGGGATGCCGGGCCGGTTCGCAGGGGGGATATCCGACGAAATCCGGCCCATCGGTACATGATATGCCGTGTGACCTTTAATAACGGCGATCCCGGGCGAATCCGCCTGGGCCTCGTGATCGGTCGGCCAATAAACCGAGCTGCGCTGCAAGACACCGACACGCAGACCGTTGCGGGAGATTACTGCGGGTGCGCGAGCGGCTGCGAGATTGGAGCCGGCTCCAGTATGCAGCACGCCAATTTCATCCAACCGGGCAATTGAAGAGGCGATGTTGGTCCAACCGTAATTGACATTGTTGGCAAGGCCCACGGCATGAATCCCGGAAAGCTGCAGTGCCTCGCCTCCGACCTGCGGGTCGGCGAAAAAACCCTCATTGGCATGAGACTGCTGCTGGACATGCAGGCAACATTCTAGATTGCCAAACACCACATCGGCAGAATTCAGTTCGGCGGCAATGTGTCGAAATGGAACCGTAGGATCGGCGACGCGCATGAGATTAACGTCGCCCGTCAATATCACTTTGCCTGCCATTTCGATGAGTCTCCGCCCGCTGTAGAATTTCCGCGCCAACAGCCACCATGCAGGAGCGGCGGCCTATCACGAAGCGAACACGCGCCTTAGTCTGCGGTCATGTGGGCCGCCGGGATCATTTTGGCCCATTTTTCGGTTTCGTTCGCGATGAGCTTTCCGAATTCGGCCGGCGATCCCCCAATAATCGTGCCGCCAAGCGCGACAATCCGCTCCCTTATCTTGGGATCCGCGAGGGCTGCGTTGATTTCCTTATTGATCTTGTCGACGACTTCGGCGGGCGTGCCCTTCGGAGCAGCAAAGCCATACCACGCGACCATCGCGTAGCCCGGAACAACTTCGCCTATCGCCGGAATTTCAGGAAGCGTATCCGCACGCTTGGCGCTGGTGAAGCTTGCTCCTGACCAACTGACCCATGCGGTCAACATCGCCATCAACGACCATATCCCGATGGCGCAGACGCGGGTGCAAACGCTGTCCGATTGGAAGGGCCTCTCTGATGCGGAAGCAAGCCGCAATGCGGTGTTCGCCGCGCTGCTTGCACGCAACGGTCTAACCGGTCCGGCTCCTATCTTCGAAGGACGCTCCGGTTTCTTCCAGCAAGTAACTGGCCCAGCGAGCGTCGATGCCGACGCCTTTGGCCGGCGTGGCGTGCCGTTTCGAATCCATCAATGCAGCCTGAAGCGCTACCCTGCCGTGATCTACACACAAACGGCGATCGTGGCGGCAATCGAAATTGCCAAACAGGTCGGGTCGCTCGATCGCATCGCGGCAATCGAGATCGCGACCACGCGCCGCGGCTATCAACGGACAGGGAGCGAACTGGAAAAATGGTCGCCGGAAACCCGGGATACCGCCGACCACAGCCTGCCCTATATCACTGCGCGTGCGATGTTCGACGGTGACATCGCCAACGAAACCTTCGAACCGCACAAGTTTCGCGATCCGCGCATCCTTGCCTTCATGAAAAAGATCACGGTCAATGAGGACCCAAGCCTCACGGCGCGTCAAGGCGCCTCGGCTCCGACGCGCGTCACGGCGATTCTCGTTGATGGGCAACGGATCTCGCGCGAGGTGGATCACGCACCGGGTTTTGCAAAGAGCCCGATGAGCAGAGCCGACGTCGAAAAGAAATTCCGCGACAACGTCGGTAAGCGTTGGCCGAGCGGGCAGACGGACGCGGTCCTGGCGGTGCTTTTGGAATTTGATCGGATGGATGATCTTGCGGCGTTTCTCGGCAAGCTGTCAGTGCAAGTGAATGTGTAATTTGGTGAATAGCGCCATGCGGCTCACAGCTCGATCTCGTTGATCGCCTGCCGCAAATGTGCCGCAAGCGCGAGAAGTGGCTGCTCGAGAGCGCGGATGACAGCCTCTAGTGGCTCTTCCGTTGTCACGCTGACATTCAGCACGTGAATCGGATGTTGCGCAGACAGTAGTGGAGTCGCCAAGGCAATGACTTGCGGTTGCCATGACGCAACACAGTAGCCGTTCAGTTTGACATGGGCTGCAGCCTCGCCGACCTCCGTTTCCAATTTACGCCAGCGCTTGCGCCGTTTTACCCTTAACTGAGCCAGGAGTGTCTTCCGCTCGATTTCCGGGGCGACCGCCAGCCAAGCGCGGCCAAGCGCCGTCAATTCAATCGGTACGCGCTGACCGGACACGACCGAGCGCTGCGAGCCTTTAGTGTTGAAGCGCACAGATTCGAGATAGACCATTTCGTCGCCGTCGCGCACCGCGAGGCCGACATTGATGCGCAGGCGGCGTGCCAACGCCGTCATTGGCGGGGTCGCTACGCGTAGCACCGGTGAGCCGGAACGCATCGCATGGCCAAGCGTCAGCACCGGGGCGCCAAGCCGATAGGCGCGCTGCGGCACGCAATATTCGAGGTAACCGGCCTCGGTCAGCGTTTGCGTGAGCCGGCTGATGCTGGCGCGCGACAGGCCTGTGCGCTCGGCGAGTTCTCCATTGCCAAGCAATTCTGTTCCCGGCCGAAACGCGCGCAGGATGGCGATTCCGCGCTTGAGCGAGCGGTTAATCGGCGAGCGGCCCATGGGTCTCATGGACGCAGAATAGCCGGCGGCTACTAATTCCACCAGATGGAATTGGCGGCGACACCGACTCTTTGCGCCGTGCTAGGGACGCCGCGCAAGATCAAGAACGGCAGGAACCGTTGGAAACTGGAGGCCCTACATGTCCGTTACCGCCACGCGCTCGCGCTGCGCACTAGCCCTTTTGACTGTGTTCGCCTGCCTGGCGCTGTCTTGCGCGGCCTTCGCCACCGACTTCGCCAGCCAGGTAACCAGAATTGTCGTGCCCTTCGCGGCCGGCGGCGGCACCGACATAATCTCGCGCACGCTCGCGCAGGAGATGGCGAAGCAGCTTGGCGGAACGGTGATCATCGAGAACAAGCCGGGCGCCGGCACTATCGTCGGCACCGAATATGTGGCCACTGCCGAGCCCGATGGCCACACGCTTGTCATGGCTACTTTCGCGCATGCCGTGAACCCCAGCCTGCGCGCCAAATTGCCCTTTGACGCCGATAAGGACTTCGCGCCGATCGCGCTGGTCGCGCGCTCGTTCAACATCGTCGTCGTAAATCCGAACTCCGGCATCAACTCGATCGCTGGCCTGATCGCTGCGGCGAAGGCGAAGCCAGACGGCCTTAATTACGGGACCTTCGGCCCCGGTACCTCGGCGCATCTTGCCGGCGAACTGTTCAAGAGCTTGGCCCACGTGAAGCTGACGGCGGTGCACTATAAAGGCGCTGCGCCGGCGATCACCGATCTGCTCGGCGGCACCATCCAGGTGATGTTTACGACGGTCGCCAGTGCGACCTCGCTGATCAAGGCCGGCAGGCTCAAGGCCCTCGCCGTTACCTCGGCGAAGCGCACCGCGGCCTTCCCTGATCTGCCGACGGTCGCCGAGGCCGGCGTACCCGGTTATGCGGCCGAGAGTTGGTACGGGCTGTTTGCGCCGGCCAAGACGCCCCCTGCGACGATCGCGCTGCTCAACAAGGCAGTCGACAAGTCGCTGCATGCGCCGTCCTTCGACAGACTGGTGGCAAACGAAGGCCTCATCATGGTCGGTGGCGCGCCGGAACAGTTCGGACAATACGTGCAGGACCAGGAGATGCTTTGGCGCAAGGTCGTGCACGAGGCCGGCATCAAAATTGAATAGGCGGAGTCCGCACCATGACAGCGCTCGTCGAATTGGCGGTTGAGGACGGAGTCGCGATTGTCACGCTCAGCCGGCCGGAGGTTCGTAACGCGATCAATGATGCGCTACGCGCCGAGCTCGTCGCTGTCCTTGAACGAGTCGCCGCCGACGAGGGCGTGCGCGCGGTCGTCCTGACCGGCAAAGGCAAAGCGTTCTGTTCCGGAGGCGATATTTCCGGCATGAGGGAACGATTGAAGGCGCCGGTGGGGCAGGTGGCCTTCAATGGCTGGCGGCGGCAGGGCCAGACGCATAAGAGCGTCGCGCTGCTACATGGCATGCCGAAAGTTGTCATCGCGGCCGTGAATGGCGCCGCCACTGGGCTCGGTTGCGACATGGCGCTCGCCTGCGATTTCATCGTTGCCTCCGAGCATGCGGCGTTCACAATGAGCTTCGTCAAGCGCGGCCTCGTGTCCGACGGCGGCGGCATGTACTTTCTGCCGCGCCGCGTCGGATTGCCGCGCGCCAAGGAACTGATCTTCACCGGCCGCAGCGTTGATGCCAAGGAGGCGGTTGCCATCGGGCTGGCCGACCGTGTCGCCTCCGCCGAAGCGCTGGTCACCGAAGCGGCCGCCTGGGCGCGCGAACTGGGTCAGGGTTCCGCCGCTTCGATTGCTTTCTCGAAGGCGATACTCGACCGCACCTTCGAGTCCACCGAGGAGCAAGTGTTTGCGTTCGGCCGCGAGGCGCAAGCTATCTGCTACACGACGGCGGAACATCGGGATGCGGTCGCCGCCTTTCTCGACAAAACCGCGCGCTGATGGACACCCTCGAAAGACTTTTGCGGCCGCGCAACGTCGCGATCGTCGGCGCATCCGCGGATACGGCCAAGTTGACCGGGCGGCCGCTCGTTTATCTGGAAAAGTACGGTTTTACGGGGAAAATCTACCTGGTTAATCCGCGTTACGAGGCGATTGGCAGCCATCGCTGCTACCCGGATATCACCTCGCTGCCGCAACCGCCGGACGTCGCCATCGTGCTCGTCGGCGGAGCGAAGGTCACCGACGCGGTGCGGCAACTCGCCGCCATCGGCACGCACGCGGCCATCGTGTTGGCGAGCGGATTTGGTGAAAGCGGCCCCGAGGGCCGGGCACTGCAGGAAGAGCTGAAGCGCGCCGCCGGCACGATGCGGCTTCTTGGCCCAAACACCATCGGCCTCGTCAATGTCAGCGAGCGCATTGTACTGTCGGCAAGCAACGCACTGGTCACCGACGAGATCATCGCAGGCAACATCGCGCTGGTGTCGCAAAGCGGCGGCATCCTCGGGTCGCTATTGTCGCGTGCGCAGGCGGCAGGTATTGGCTTCTCCAAGCTGGTCGCCACTGGCAACGAATGCGATCTGGAGGTTGCCGATTTCATCGACCATCTCGTCGACGACGCCGCGACGAAGGTCATAGCGCTCTATCTCGAAGGCCTGCGCAAGCCCAAGGCCTTCCAGGCGGCAGTTATGCGCGCGCACGCCGCCGGCAAGCCAGTGGTCGCCTTCAAGGTCGGCCGCTCTGAATCCGGTACCCGCTCGGCGGCGTCGCATACCGGTGCGTTAGCCGGCTCCGATGCGGCCTACGACGCAATGTTTCGTCAGTTCGGCGTCATCCGCGCCGAGCGATATTCGGACCTGCTCGACATTCCGCTGATGCTGAGCCCCGGCCACGTGTTGAAGGGTCAACGCCTCGCCATCATTACGTCAACTGGTGGGTCGGCGAGCCTGCTCGCCGATGCCGCCGGCGTTCGGGGATTCGAGACGCCGCCGCCGGACGAGGCCACTGCGGCGAAGCTCAAGGCGCTCGCGATCGAGGGCGCGACGCTTGGCCGAAATCCAATCGACGTCACGCTTGCCGGCGTGAAGTCGGATACGTTCCGCACCGTTCTCGGCCTGGTTACGGCGAGTCCAAGCTACGATGCCGTGGTCGTCGTCCTCGGCTCATCGGCCCTACGCGAGCCGGAGACTGTCGGCGCGCCCTTGCGCGAGTGTGCTGCTGCGAGCGAAAAAGCCGTTGTGGGATTTGTCAGCCCTGATGCGCCGCAGTTGGTGCGGATGCTTAATCTCGCCGGAGTTCCGACTTTCGCCGCACCGGAGAGCTGCGCGGCGGCGCTTGCCGTGCTGCGCCGGGCCGGCGAGGTCACAATGATCAATTCTGTAACAAAAACCTCCGCCGCCACAATCGGGGATGAGATGAAACCATTGCTGCGGCCTGGTGCGCTCAACGAGGCCGACAGCAAGCGGCTATTGGCTTACTACGGTATTCCAATCACGCGTGAGATTGTCGCCGAGACGCCTGCGGAAGCTGAAGGCGCTGCAAAGACATTTGCCGGCAACGTCGTCATCAAGGCTTTGTCGCGCGATGTGCTGCACAAATCCGAAGCTGGCGGGGTCGCGGTGAACATCGCACCTGAAAACGTTGCGCGAGTTTGCGCACGGATTGCGGAGCGCTTTTTTGCTGTAACGCGGCACAAGCCGGAAGGCTTTCTAGTGCAAGAACTCGTCGTCGGCGGCGTCGAACTGATCCTCGGTTTTCATCACGATGCTCAGCTCGGCCCCGTAGTTCTGTTGGGCATGGGAGGTATCGCGGCCGAGCTGTACCACGACACATCGCTACGGCTAGCTCCAGTGTCGCGGCTTGGCGCCCAGGAGATGATCAACGAACTGAAAACATCCGCACTGCTGAAAGGGTTCCGAGGCCGCCCTGTTGCGGACATCGAAGCGCTCGTCGATGCCATCGTCGCCTTTTCGAACATGCTCGGGGCGATCGGCAGTGAGTTGCAAGAAGCCGAGATCAATCCGTTGTTCGTGCTGCCGCGGGGAAAGGGTGTGATCGCGGCGGATGGCGTGGTCGTCGTCAAGGCCGCGCAGAGCGGAGCTGCGCATAGCCTGCCTTATGGAGCAACGCCGTAAAAACGGTGGCGCCGCCAGGTAAAGCGGACGAGCCCGATACGACGACTAGTCGCCTTTCTGATTATAAGCCGTCTCCCAGAATAGATCCTTCCAATCGCCGACTTTCGTCTTCATGCTTCCGATGCGGTTGAGAAACGCGGCGAAATAAGCGATGCGATGGGGCTGCGACGTAAATTCGAAGCCGGGATCGCTAAGCAGAGTCACCAGGTCATCGACGCTTTCCGACGCGTTCTGAGCTTTCTTCCAAAGGATCGCGGCGGCGCGTTTGTCCGCGTTAGCGACCTTGATCGCCTCATCGAGCGCGCTGGCGACCGCTTTAAACAGCGTCGGGTTTTTTTCTTTCGTTTTTTTGGTCGCAAGCAGCGTGATTTGCGTCAGCGGGCCGCCGAATACCTCGCGGCTATCGGCGACGACATGCGCGCCCGGCAATTTGAGGCCGCGGCTGGTAAACGGCTGCACGGCGATGTGCGCGGTTATTGTTGCCTTGCCGTAGCCGGCGGCGAGCGCAGCCACAGCATCCGGATGGCCGAGGCCGACGGTCAGATGGTCGAGGCGATGCGGATCGTTCCAAATCTTCTCCGCCGCCATTTCCAGCATCATCGCGTTGAACGATATCCGCACTGACGGCACGGCGATGCGGTCTTTCTCGGTGAAATCGGAGATTTTCTTCACGTTCGGATTGATCGTGTAAAGCACCATCGCCCCGTTCGAAACGGTTCCGACGGCTTTGACTTCGTTCGGCGTGCCGTGGGTCTTGTCCCACAGCGTCAACAAGGAAGGCAGCGCCGCGGTGCCGTAATCGGCCGATCCGGACAGTAGTGCGTCGATAACCGGGGCAGGACCGCTCAATGTCTTCACGGTTGCGTCGACCTTGCCGAGGCCGAGTTTTGTTGCCTCTTTTTGCAAGATGCCGCCGCTAACCATTTCGTCGACTGGTAGATAGAGAAGACCGCGTTGCTGGACGAACGTCACCCTGAGTGGGGCCTGCGCGCGTAGAACCGTGGGCGCGGCAAGTAGGCTTACGCCGCCTGCGACCGCTGCGACGGCCTGCCGCCGGGTCACCGGCCGAAATATTTCTTTATCTGACATTGCGCGCCTCCCCATATTGCCTAGTGTTTTTCGTTGCGAACGGCGGCTATGGAGCCTACCGCGCTCTATGATAGGCTTAATTGGGCACGCCAACAAATAGTCCGCGCGGGGCCGGGTTCAGAATTGCAATGAAAATCTCGCGCGTATCGGCTGTTGTTTACCGCCAGGAACTCAAACTCAACGGTCCGAAGCCGAAATTCGCCGGCGAGGGTCGCAATGCGTTCGAAACGCTTCTGGTCAAAGTCGAGACGGACGCCGGCATCGTCGGCTGGGGCGAAGCCTTTCCGCATCGGATTTGGCCGGCTGTCAAATGGCTGCTGGAAAACCTGGTCGCGCCGGCCTGCATCGGCGCCGATCCGACCGACATTCCAACGCTAATGAAATTGCTGATCTACCGCGTCCACGGTGTCGGGCGCGCCGGTCCGGCCATGTATGCGCTGTCCGGAGTGGACATCGCTCTGTGGGACATTCTCGGAAAGGTGAAGAACCAGCCGATCTACAAACTGCTCGGCGGCGCCCAACGCGAAAAGGTTCCCGCCTATGCCAGTCTGCTCAAATATGCCGACACGGACGTCGTCGTGCGCATTTGCGAAGAAGCGCTCGGCTGCGGTTATCGCGATCTCAAAGTGCACGAGACCGGCCGTGACGAAATTGCCGCCGCCGCGAAACTGCTGAAGCGGCATAACGGCGGTTCGTTGATGGTGGACGTCAACGCACCTTGGACACTGCAGGAAGCCTTGTCGGCAGCCGCGCCGTTGCGCGAACTCGGCCTCAAATGGATCGAGGAGCCGGTTTGGCCGCCGGAGGATTTTGATGGCGCCCGGCAGATCAGCGCGAGCGGTGTGCCGGTCGCGATCGGCGAAAACGTCCTGACGCCGACCGACTTTGCGCGGCTGATCGACAGCCGGGCCGTCGACTACGTGCAGCCGAGCGTCGCCAAGATCGGCGGAATTTCCATCGCGCGCGACATTTTCGCAGCCGCCAATGCGGCGAACATCGCGGTCGCTCCCCATTCCGCTTACTTCGGCCCGGGCCTAGTCGCGACCGCACATCTCAATGCGGCATTGTCGCGCGCGCCGATGGTCGAGCGTTTGTATTGCGATCTCACGGAGAGTCCGTTCGGTGACTGGTACGAGCCGGTTGATGGATATCTCACGCTGCCGCAAGGGCCCGGCCTCGGCATCGATCCCAATCAAACCATTCTCGACAAATTGCGCGTCGATTGACGAGCGAGGCCACTATGAAAATTCAGCAGGTCAAGATCAATCTCATCCGGCTTCCGCTGGAAGAACCCTTGGTCGGCGCGCCGCCGATGCCGGGTATGCTGCGTGAATTTCTCACGGTGCAGGTCCTGACCGACGACGGCATCGAGGGCATTGGCATCACTACGTTCGGCGGCAAGATCGTACGCACGCTGAAATCGGCGCTTGAGGAGTTTGGCGAACTCATCAAGGGCGACGATCCGTTGCGTACCGAGCAGGTGACGGCCAAGCTTCGCGCCGCGTCGGCGCCTTGCGGCCCCGGCGGAGTGGCGGCTTTGGCCATATCGGCGATCGACATCGCGCTGTGGGACATCCGCGGCAAGGCATTCGGTGTTCCGCTGGCGCGGCTACTGGGTGGCCTGCGCGACCGCGTGCCGGCCTATGCCAGCGGCGCGCTGACGCGAACAACGCCGACCGATAAGCTCGAACGCGCTGCGGCGGCGCTGGTCGAGAAGGGGTACAGCCAGATCAAAACGCAGATGGCGGTGGAGGGGCTTAACGCCACGCAGGAAATCGAACGCATCCGTATCATCCGCGACGCGGTCGGTCCGAGCACCAATTTGATGGTGGATATCAACCAGCGCTGGAGTGTGGCCGAAGCCATTTCCATTGGCAGCCGCATCGAAGACTTGGGCCTCGGCTGGCTGGAAGATCCCACCAGATGCGACGACTACCAAGGGTTAGCCAAGATCGCTGATGCTTTGACGATGCCGATCTGCGCCGGCGAATATCTCTATGACATCGAACCGCATCGGCAGACGATGGCGTATCACTCGGTCGACATCGTCATGATCGATTTGCTTCGTGTCGGCGGCGTTACCCAATGGATGAAGGTTGCCGGCATGGCGGAGGCATTCAATAAGCCTGTGGCTAGCCATCTCGTGCCGGAAATACATGTGCATCTCATCGCCGCTGTGCCGAACGGGCTGGTCGTCGAATACATGCCATGGACTTGGCGTTTGTTCGACGATTCGCCCATGCCGGAAAACGGCGAGATCAAGGTGCCGACCGGTGCCGGACTCGGCTTAAAATTTGCTCCTGACCTTTTCGAGAAATACGGCGTTCGCTAGCGCGCCGGCGCGGTCGCAGCGGACTAACGACGCCGCCGAATCGGCGCAGCCTGCGCAGCAACGAACGAGGGCGGCCTATGCCCGCTTGCCCGCATCGATCGCGGCGAGCACTTTCGGCGGCGACATTGGCAACTCAGTGAGCCGCCGTCCGGTTGCACGCTCGATCGCATTGGCGATGGCCGCCATCGGCGGACAAATATTGACCTCGGCGGCGCCTTTGGCTCCGTAGGGGTGGGCGGGATTCGGCACCTCGACCAGGACCGGCTCGATCATCGGCAGATCGGATGCCACTGGAATCCGATAGTCGAGGAAACCCGGATTTTCCATGTGCCCTTTGGCGTCGTAGATATATTCCTCGTTGAGCGCCCAGCCGATTCCTTGCGTGACGCCGCCTTGGATCTGCCCTTCGACATAGCTCGGGTGGATGGCGCGGCCGACGTCCTGGGCGGCGACGAAACGCAGCACCGTCACCTTGCCGGTTTCCGGATCGACCTCGACATCGCAGAACTGGGTGGCGAAGCCCGGCGCCACCGCGCTGGGGTTCACCGCCGCCGCGGCAACGATCGGCCCGCCGGTCTGCGCTCGTTTGGCCGCAATCTCTCTGATAGACAATGGCTTGAAATCGCCGACATTGCTGCTCGCCGGCTTGGCGCAACCGTCCTCCCAGACCACGCCTTCCGGATCGACGTTCCACATCTTCGCCGCCCGTACGCAGAGCTCCTGGATGATCTTCTTAGTGGTGTCGACCACGGCCATGCCGGTTGCAAAGGTGACGCGCGAGCCGCCGGTGAGATGCGCGTAGCCCACCGACGCGGTGTCGGCGACGATCGGGCGTACCAAGTTGTAGTCGATGCCCAGCGTCTCGGCCGCCATGATCGCCATCGAGGCGCGCGAGCCGCCGATGTCGGGGCTACCGGTTGCGACGACGACCGTACCGTCTTCGTTGACATGCATGGTGGCGCTCGATTCGCCGCCGCCGTTGAACCAATAACCGGAGGCGACGCCGCGCCCCTGGTTCTTGCCGAGCGGAGCCTTGTAGCCCGGATGATTGAGCACTGCCTCGATGGTCTGGGCATATCCGTCATGCCCCAACTTGGCGCCCGAGAGCATCTGGGTGCCTTTCTTGGCGGCGTTCTTGAGCCGCAGCTTCAATGGGTCCATGCCGATCTTCTGCGCCAGAACGTCGAGTACGCTCTCGACCGCGAAGGCGCCGATCGGCGAGCCCGGCGCACGATAGGCCGCGACCTTCGGGCGGTTGCACACCACGTCGTAACCGATCGCGCGCGCATTCGGGATATCGTAAGGCGCAAACGCGCACATGCACGTGCTCATGAACGGCGAGCCCGGAAATGCACCGGCCTGCAACTTGAAGAGCCCATCGGCGGCGACAATCGTGCCGTCGCGTTTGGCGCCGATCTTGATGGTCATGGACGAACCGGACGTCGGGCCGGTGGCCCGGAACACGTCCTCGCGGCTCATCACGATCTTCACAGGATGGCCCGATTTGCGCGCAAGCATGACGGCCACCGGCTCGACATAGATCACGGTCTTGCCGCCGAAGGCGCCGCCGATCTCAGCCGGATAGACGCGCAGATCGCCGAGCTTCATGTCGACCAATTGTGCAGTGTACGCGCGTACGACGAAATGCCCCTGGCTCGAACTCCAGAGCTCGCTCTGGCCGTCGGCGTCGTAGCGGGCCACGCAGCCTTGCGGTTCGATATAGCCCTGATGCACGGGCGCGGTCTTGAATGACATTTCGACGATTTCATCGGCCGCCGCAAAGCCAGCCGCCAGATTGCCGATCTTGAATTCGACCCGTTTCGAAATATTGGATGGCTTCGGCGCCGGCTCGACCCCGCGAGTGATCATGTCGGGAAACAGCAGCGGCGCATCCGGCTTCATAGCGTCGTCGACGTCGATGACGTGCGGCAGGACTTCGTAGTCGACTGCGATCAGCGCCAGCGCCTCGTCGGCAATCGTCTTGCTGGTGGCTGCCACCGCGGCGACCGCATGGCCCTCATAGAACACCTTCTCGCGCGCCATGATGTTGCGTGTCATATGCCAGAAATTCTGCGCGACCCGTTCCGGGCCGACATACTCAAACTTCTGCTCCGGGAAATCCGCGCCGATTACCACGGCCTTGACGCCGGGCAGAGCCGCCGCCTTCGAGGTATCGATCGATCGAATGCGTGCATGGGCGTGCGGCGACCGCAAAATGCGGCCAACCAGCATCCCGGGCATCTCTAAGTCTGCGCCGTACTGCGCAAGGCCCGTCACCTTCGGCACGCCGTCCGGACGTACCGGCCGCGTTCCAACCCACTTGAATGGTTTTACGGTGTCTCGCGTGGTGAAATCGTCCACAGCTACCTCGCCTGACTGACGCGTTGTGCCTACCTAGCCATAAGACTCGCGCGGGCGGCGCGCAAATGCAAGCGGTTCGGCAATCGGGTGAGCCATGCGATTGAAGCCGCCGCTAAATGTCGCTTCGGTCTAGACCGGTAACCAATGCTGGACTAGCGTCCCGCCCGGCTAGTTTGGAGGCGCCAATCCCATGCTCAATTATACCGCCCCGTCGACGGTCGAGGAGGCCATTCGCATATTGGCCGCAGCCACCGGCCCCGCGAAAGTTCTCTCCGGCGGCACCGACCTTCTGGTACAGTTGCGTTCCGGCCGGACCAAGCCGGACCTGATCGTCGACATCAAGAAAATCCCCGGAATCTCCGGCATTCGCGAGCAAGATGGCGCCTTTGTCATCGGCGCTGCGACGCCCGGTGCCGTGATCGGTGAATGTGAAGCCCTCAAGCGCTCCTGGCCGGGGGTAGTCGAGGCCGCCAATCTAATCGGCTCGACCCAAGTGCAGGGCCGGGCATCACTCGCCGGCAATCTGTGCAATGCCTCGCCGGCGGCCGACAGCGTGCCGGCGTTGATCGCCGCGCGCGCAACCTGCGTGGTCGCAAGCGCAAACGGGCGGCGCGAGGTTCCGGTGGAGAGCATCCCCACCGGTCCGGGGCGGACGTCTCTCAAGCCAGACGAGTTTATTGTCGAGTTTCGCCTGCCGAAGCGCCCGCCGCGCTCGGCGGACGCCTACCTGCGCTTCATTCCGCGAACTGAAATGGACATTGCCGTGGTTGGCGTCGGGATCAGCGTGACCCTCGACGCCGGCGGTGTTTGCACCGACGCGCAGGTCGTACTCGGTGCCGTGGCGCCGACCGCGATCCTGGTTCCCGACGCCGCGGCCGCTATGATCGGGCACAAGTGCGACGAGACGACGCTCGCCTCGCTTGACCAGGTGGTCCAGCGTGCTTGCAAACCGATCGACGACAAGCGCGGTACGATCGAATACCGAACCAAAGTCGCCGGCGTTATGGCACGCCGGGTAGCCGCCATCGCCTTTCAGCGCGCGGGAGAACGCCGATGAGCAAGTACCACATAACGACCACGATCAACGGCGAGCCCACCGAGTTTCTGTGCGAAGCGCAGCAAACTCTGCTGGACGTGCTGCGTGATGAGCTTCGCATGACCGGCAGCAAAGAGGGCTGCAGCTCGGGCGATTGCGGCGCCTGCAGCGTGATGCTCGACGGTCGGCTCGTCTGTTCATGCCTTACGCTCGCAGTTGAGGCGGAAGGGCATTCGATTGAGACCATCGAGGGGATGGCGCAAGCCGATGATCTCCACCCGCTGCAGCGGAAATTCCTCGAGCATGCGGCGCTGCAGTGCGGCTTCTGCACGCCGGGCCTGCTGATCGCGGCCAAGGCCTTGCTGGATCGTAATCCGGATCCAACGGAAACCGAGACGCGCTACTGGCTCGCGGGCAACCTCTGCCGCTGCACCGGCTACGACAAGGTCATCCGCGCCGTTCTCGACGCGGCCGCCGAGATGCGTGGAGAGACGGAGCACGTTGCTGGCTAATTGCGCAAAGGCCGGATGAAATCGAGCCGCCCGGAAATCGATCTTTTATCGCGACGCAGCCTATTTAGCGCGAACTGCACGTTTCTGTATCGCTGTGAGTTCGGATCTGCGTTTCAGCTTTCGATTTGGGCGCTCAGGCGCGGATAGGCTGGAGCCGGCGAGACAGTCCGCCAGCGTGTAGAGATCGAGCTGCTGGTAAAATGCGTTCTTGGCGGCATCCAGCATGCCGCGCAGGCGGCAGCGCGGCAACAAATTACAGGCTCCGCCGTCCGCGCGGAAGCATTCCACCAAAGCCTGATCGTGCTCATGGCTACGGATTACTTCGCCGACTCTAATCTCGCCGGCCGGCCGCGCCAGCATCACGCCGCCGCGCGCGCCACGGATCGTGCGTACCAGACCGGCTTCGGTAAGGTACTGGACGATCTTGTGGAGGTGATGGCGCGATATAACGAGTTCGCGCGCGAGGGCATCGGTGCTGACGTGTTCATCCGGTGTCGCCGACAGCCGCATGAGCACGCGCAACGCAAAATCGGTCGATGTCAGCAATTTCATCGCGGTCTCCAGATTGGTATTGACGATACCACATTGCGGACGTAGCTAACCAGCAGTTTGCCGCGGGGAAGCGTGCCATGCTCGCCAGAATTTCGCTTTACATCGTTACCGCCTTGCTCGTCGGCGCCCATTTCCTGCGCGTGGGTAATTTTATCGGCGTTGCGTTCTGCGTGGCGACGCCGTTTTTGTTTTTCGTGCGGCAGCGCTGGAGCCTGCTGCTTCTGCAAGCCTTGGCTTATGTCGCCGCCGCCGTCTGGCTCGTGACCGCCTGGCAAATTGCCGCCGAGCGTTTTTCCTTTGGACAGCCGTGGTTGCGCGCCGCCCTCATTTTGGTTGCCGTTGCCGCCGTTAGTGCGCTGGCTGGCGGCCTGCTGCGCAGCCGGAGCTTGCAAGCGCGCTATGGCGAACGGTGAAGTGCCGGCGCCGGCAGGCGCCCGTCGATCATATGCCTGATCGCCAGCACCGGGTGATGCCACAGCATGCGCGGGCCCGCCCATCGCATGACGATTCTGATGCGCTCGCGCATGCTCGCCTTGTAGCAATGCACCGTGCAGTTGGCGCAAGTCGGCTTGACGTCGCCGAATACGCAGCGTTCCAGGCGCCGGTAGGCATAATCGTGTAACTCGCCACATTCGCTGCAGAGCTGCGGTGTCTTTTGCGCCGTGATGGGTGCGGCAATACATGCGCAGCATGGCGGCGATCATCTTGAACTCGCGCGCGCGCCGCGTGAACGGCGCCGTGCCGGTAGATCGGTTACCCGTTTCGGTTCTCACCATGTAACGCAAGAGAGCACCCTATATTGGTATTGACGATACCATATTTCTAACATAGCTTAATTGGTAAAACAAATACCACTATACAAAGGAGCGTTGTCATGAGCCAGGTCGAACCCCAATCCATGGCATCCCGCAGTATTGGCGAGATCGCGGCTTGCCTGCCCGGTGCAACCGCTGTTTTCCGGCGGCACAAGCTCGATTTCTGCTGCGGCGGAGCGGAAAGCCTCGAGCAGGCCGCCCGGCACAAGGGGCTCGACCCGGCGCCGATCGAAGCGGAACTGGCGTCGCTATCCCCTGATCCGAATACCGTGCCGGAAAGTGTCGAAGACCTGATCCAGCTTATCCTCGATCGCTATCACCAGGTGCATCGGCGCGAAATGCCCGAGTTGCGCGCGCTCGCGCAGCGCGTCGAGCAAGTGCATGCGGATAATCCCTCCGTGCCCAAGGGACTTTCCGATCTGCTCGCGCGCATGCAAGGCGAACTCGAATCGCACATGCAGAAAGAAGAGCAAATTCTGTTTCCGATGATGCTGGCCGGCGGCAACCCCATGATCGTGCATCCCATCGGCATGATGCGCCACGAGCACGACTCGCATGGCGAAGAACTCACTGCACTTGCCAAGCTGACCGGCGACCTGACGCTTCCGGCAGGGGCCTGCAATACCTGGCGCGCGCTTTACGCCGGATTGGCCAAATTGGCCGACGACCTGACCGAGCACATTCACATCGAGAACAACGTCCTTTTCCCGAAATTCGAGGTTTAACGCAAGCCTTGGCCGTGGCCCGGGCTGGTCACGCGCTGCCTGTGCGCAGCGTCAGATCCCCTATACGTGGCTTGATAAATCTCAATTCAATACAGCCATAAAATCAAATGAGGGCTAGATATAAGTAAAGCAAAATTGTCGCGGGCAAAACACAAGTATTATTGATCGGCGTCAAAGCATTCGTTGAAGTCGCCGCGTAAGTCGCCCCCTGACACTTTGCGATCGACAGGAGCAGGCGTCATCATGCAAGCCAAAGCAGCTACCAGCGTTCCCGGCCATAGCCGCGCACTCTGGATGTCCACCATCGCGTTCACCGTCTGCTTCGCGGTGTGGACTATCTTCGCCATCATCGGCATCCAGATTAAGCAGCAGCTCGGTCTCAATGAGACGCAGTTCGGTCTGCTGGTCGGCACGCCAATCCTCACCGGCTCGCTGGTCCGCATTTTCCTCGGCATCTGGACCGATCAATACGGCGGCCGCCGTATCTACACCGTGGTGATGCTGGCGGCGGCGGTTGCGACCTTCCTTCTGGTTTACGCCCACACCTACATCCAGTTTTTGATCGCGGCGCTCGGCGTCGGCATCGCCGGCGGTTCCTTCGCGGTCGGCATTGCCTATGTGTCGCGCTGGTTTCCACCGACGAAGCAGGGCACCGCGCTCGGCATTTTCGGCGCCGGCAATGTCGGCGCGGCGGTGACCAAGTTCTGCGCGCCATTCGTGCTGGTCGCCTATGGCTGGCAGACAACCGCGCAGGTGTGGGCCGCAGGCATCGGAATTATGGGCGTAGTGTTCTGGTTCTTCACCAAGGAAGATCCGGTGGAACTCGCTCGCCGCGCCAAAGGTGAGCGGCCCCGCAGTACCTGGCTCGAGCTCGAGCCGCTGAAGAACGTCCAGGTCTGGCGCTTCGCGCTCTATTATTTCTTTACGTTCGGCGCCTTCGTCGCGCTGTCGCTGTGGCTGCCGCGCTACCTGATCGGCGTCTACAAGCTCGACATCGAGACTGCCGGCATGCTTGGCGCGGCCTATTCGATTCCGGCAAGCCTGTTCCGTATTTACGGTGGCGTCCTGTCCGACCGCTACGGCGCCCGCCGCATCATGTATTGGATGTTCAGCGTCTCGGCGCTGATTACCTTCATCCTGGCCTATCCGCCCACCGAATATGTCGTGCAGAGCGTGCATGGCTCGCTGCACTTTCATATGGCGACCGGCGTCGTCACCTTCACCTGCCTGATTTTCGTGCTCGGCTTCTTCATGAGCTTAGGCAAAGCTGCGGTCTACAAGCACATCCCGGTATACTATCCCGATAACGTCGGTTCAGTTGGCGGGCTTGTCGGCATGATCGGCGGCCTCGGCGGCTTCGTGCTGCCAATAGCCTTTGGCGCGCTCAATGACCTCACCGGTATCTGGACCAGTTGTTTCATGCTGCTGTTCCTGATCGCCGGCGTTTCCCTGGTGTGGATGCATCTCGCCATCCAGCGCATGGAGCGCGATGCGCTTGCCTCCGGGCTGCACAAGCTGCCCGAATTCCCGGAAATGGCGCCGATCCACGAGGAGAAACACGTCGGAGCACTGTCCGGGCATGTGCTGGCGGAATGGATGCCAGAGGATCCGGCATTCTGGCACAGCAAAGGCCGCGCCATCGCCCGGCGCAATTTGTGGATCTCGATCCCGGCTTTGCTGCTGGCTTTCGTGATCTGGATGGTGTGGTCGGTGGTGGTCGCCAAGCTGCCAGCGGTCGGATTCAAATTCACCACCGATCAGCTGTTCTGGCTGGCGGCGATGCCCGGTCTGTCGGGCGCAACGCTGCGCATCTTCTATTCGTTCATGCCGCCGATCTTCGGTGGCCGGCTGTGGACGTCGATCTCGACCTGGTCGCTGATGGTCCCGGCGGTCGGCATCGGCCTGGCGGTGCAGAGCCCCGACACGCCGTACATCTTCTTCCTTTCGCTGGCGCTGCTGTGCGGCCTCGGCGGCGGCAACTTCGCCTCCTCGATGGCCAATATCAGCTTCTTCTTCCCGAAGGCGGAGAAGGGCAACGCGCTCGCGCTCAACGCCGGGCTCGGCAATCTCGGCGTGAGCGTCGGGCAATTCGTCATTCCGCTGGTTATCACAACCAGCGTATTCGGTTGGTTCGGCGGCGACCCGCAGGCCGCCGCGGACGGAACCACCAAGCTTTGGCTGCAGAATGCCGGCTTCATCTGGGTGCCGTTCATCGCGATCTCCGCCTTCGCGGCGTGGTTCGGCATGCACGATATCGAGGACATGCGGGCTTCGTTCGCCGATCAGGCGGTGATCTTCAAGCGGAAGCACAATTGGCTGATGTGCTGGCTCTATACCGGTACCTTCGGCTCGTTTATCGGCTATTCAGCGGGCTTCCCGCTGTTGGCCAAAACCCAGTTTCCGCAAGTCGACTCGCTCAAGTTCATCTTCCTCGGCCCGCTGGTCGGCGCGCTGTCGCGCTCGGCGACCGGCTGGTTGTCGGACCGCTACGGCGGCGGCCGCGTCACCTTCTGGGTGTTCACCCTGATGATCGCGGCGGTCGCCGGCGTTCTCTACTTCCTCGGCATCAAAGATCAGGAGGGCGCGTTCTGGGGATTCTTCGCCATGTTCATGATTCTGTTCTTCGCCACCGGCGTGGGCAACGCGTCCACGTTCCAGATGATCCCGGCCATCATGCGCGCAGAAATCCCACGGCTCGAGCCGGGGATGGCACCAGCCGCGCGGCAGAGGCAGGCCGAAATGGAGTCGGCAGCGATCATCGGCTTCACCTCGGCGGTTGCGGCCTATGGCGCCTTCTTCATTCCGAAAGCCTACGGCTCGTCCATCGCACTCACCGGCGGGCCGAGCATGGCGCTGTGGGGCTTCTTGGGTTTCTACGTGACCTGCGTGGCCCTGACCTGGTTCTTCTACACCCGCCGCGGCGGCTTGCTGCGCGACATCGAACGCGGACGCCCGCTGCCACCCGCCGCCGCGCAACCGGCCGAATAAAGGAATCCGGACGATGAGCCATTTTCTCGATCGCCTGACGTTCTTCAACCGCGTCGTTGAAAATTTCTCCGACGGCCATGGCATTGTCACCAATGAGGACCGGCGCTGGGAGGACGGCTACCGCAAGCGCTGGCAGCACGACAAGATCGTGCGCTCGACCCATGGCGTGAATTGCACCGGATCGTGCTCCTGGAAGATCTACGTCAAGGGCGGCATCGTCACCTGGGAAACGCAGCAGACCGACTATCCGCGCACGCGGCCGGACCTGCCCAATCACGAGCCGCGCGGCTGCGCACGCGGCGCGAGCTACAGCTGGTATCTGTATTCCGGCAACCGCGTGAAATATCCGCTGGTGCGCTCGCGGCTGCTCAAGCTGTGGCGCGAGGCGCGCACGCTCAGGACCCCGGTCGCGGCCTGGAAGTCGATCGTGGAAGATCAGGCCAAGCGCGCCGCTTACGTGAGCAAGCGCGGCCTCGGCGGCTTCGTCCGCTCGACCTGGGACGAGGTCAACGAAATCATCGCCTCCGCCAACGCCTATACGGCGAAGACCTATGGGCCGGATCGTGTGTTCGGCTTCTCGCCGATCCCGGCCATGTCGATGGTGAGCTATGCTGCCGGCTCGCGCTATCTGTCGCTGCTCGGCGGCGTCTGCATGTCGTTCTACGACTGGTACTGCGACCTGCCGCCGTCAAGCCCGCAGACCTGGGGCGAGCAGACAGACGTTCCCGAAAGTGCTGACTGGTTTAACTCAGGCTTCCTGCTGCTTTGGGGCTCGAACGTGCCGCAAACCCGCACGCCCGACGCGCACTTCTATACCGAAGCGCGTTATCGCGGCGCCAAGAGCGTCGTGATCTGCCCGGATTATTCGGAAGCTTCGAAATTCGCCGATCTGTGGATGTCGCCGAAGCAGGGCACCGATGCCGCGCTCGGTATGGCCATGGGCCACGTCATCCTGCGCGAATTCCATATCGACCGGCAGGCCAAGTATTTCGAGGACTACGCCCGCCAATACACCGACATGCCGATGCTGGTGCGGTTGGTGAAGCAGGGCGCGCATTATGTGCCGGAGCGCTTCGTCCGCGCGTCCGATGTCGTGAAATCCTGCGGTGAGGCCAATAATCCGGAGTGGAAGACGCTGGCCTATGACGAGACCAGTGGCGCGATCGTGGTGCCGAAAGGCTCGGTCGGCTTTCGCTGGGGCGAGAAGGGCAAGTGGAACCTCGAGGAAAAAGCCTCGAACGGGCAGGACACCAAGCTGCGGCTGTCGCTTGCCGCCATCAAGGACGACGTCGCGGCGGTCGGCTTTCCTTATTTCGGCAATCGTGAGCACGATCACTTCCTCGGTACCGACCATCCCGGCGTGCTGATCCGCAATGTACCAGTGAAGAAACTGCAACTGGTCGAGGGCGAGGTGCTGGTCGCCTCGGTGTTCGATCTGTTCGTGGCGAATTACGGCGTCGATCGTGGCTTCGGCGGCGAACACCTCGCCAAGAACTACGACGATTTGCAGCCCTATACGCCGGCCTGGGCGGAAAAGATCACCGGCGTGCCGCGCGACCAGATCATCACGGTGGCGCGCGAATTCGCGCTCAACGCCGAGAAGACCAAAGGCCGCTCGATGGTGATCGTCGGCGCCGGTCTCAATCACTGGTACCACATGGACATGAACTACCGCGGCATCATCAATATGCTGGTGATGTGCGGATGCGTCGGCCAATCCGGCGGCGGCTGGTCCCATTATGTCGGCCAGGAAAAGCTGCGTCCGCAAACCGGCTGGTTGCCGCTCGCCTTCGGCCTCGATTGGAGCCGTCCGCCGCGGCAGGCAAATTCGACCTCGTCGTTTTATGCGCATACCGACCAGTGGCGCTACGAGACGCTCGACGTGTCCGAAATTCTCTCTCCAACGGCGCCGGCTGGCCCGTGGGACGGAGCGCTGATCGACTACAATGTGCGCGCCGAACGCATGGGCTGGCTGCCGTCAGCGCCGCAGCTGCAGGCTAACCCGCTCGAAGTCTCCAAGCAGGCGGCCGCTTCGGGTCTGGAGGCCAAGGACTACGTCGCCAAGGCCTTGAAGTCCGGCGCGTTGAAGCTCGCCTGCGACGATCCGGACAACCCAATTAACTGGCCGCGCAATCTCTTCGTCTGGCGCTCCAACCTCCTCGGCGCGTCGGGCAAGGGCCATGAGTATTTCCTCAAACATCTGCTCGGCACCAAACATGGCGTCATGGGCAAGAACCTCGGCGAGGACGGCAAGAAAAAGCCGAGCGAGGTCGTCTGGCACGAGCAGGCGCCGGAAGGAAAGCTCGACCTGCTGGTCACGCTCGATTTCCGCATGTCCACGACCTGCATGTATTCCGACATCGTGCTGCCGACGGCGACCTGGTACGAGAAAAACGATCTCAACACCTCCGACATGCACCCGTTCATCCACCCGCTGAGCTCGGCGGTCGATCCGGTCTGGGAGGCGCGCAACGACTGGGACATTTACAAGGGCATCGCCAAGGCGTTCTCGGCGGTCGCGCCGGAAGTGCTCGGTGTCGAAAAGGACGTGGTGTTGACGCCCATCCTGCACGACACGGCAGGCGAAATCGCACAACCGTTCGATGTTAAGGATTGGAAGAAGGGCGAGATCGATCCGATTCCCGGCAAGACCATGCCGGCGGTCGCGGTGGTCGAGCGCGACTATCCCAATCTCTACAAGCGCTTCACCTCGCTCGGACCGCTGATGGCCAAACTCGGCAATGGCGGCAAGGGCATGAGTTGGAATACCGAGCACGAGGTCGACTTCCTCAAGCGGCTCAATGGCGCCGTCACCGAGGAAGGCGCCAGCAAGGGCCTGGCGCGGATCGAAAGCGACATTGATGCCTGTGAAGTCGTCTTAAGTCTGGCGCCGGAAACCAATGGCGAAGTGGCGATCAAGGCCTGGGCCTCCCTTGGCGGCTTTACCGGGCGCGAGCATACCCATCTCGCGGTTCCGAAGGAGGACGAGAAGATCCGCTTCCGCGATATCGTCGCGCAACCGCGCAAGATCATTTCCTCGCCGATCTGGTCGGGGTTGGAGTCGGAGAAGGTTTGCTACAATGCCGGCTATACCAACGTGCACGAACTGATCCCGTGGCGCACGCTGACCGGCCGCCAGCAGCTCTATCAAGATCATCTGTGGATGCGGGCGTTCGGCGAAGGCTTCTGCGTCTACCGTCCGCCGATCGATACCAAATCGGTCAATCCAATCATCGATCGCAAGCCGAATGGCAATGACGCGGTCGTGCTTAACTTCATCACGCCGCACCAAAAGTGGGGCATCCACTCCACCTACACCGACAACTTGTTGATGCTGACCCTGTCGCGTGGTGGTCCGATTGTGTGGATTAGCGAGATCGACGCCAAGAAATCTGGCATCGTCGACAACGACTGGATCGAGGCGTTCAACACCAATGGCGCGCTCGTTGCGCGTGCGGTGGTGTCGCAGCGCGTGAAGCAAGGCATGTGCATGATGTACCATGCGCAGGAAAAGATCGTGAACGTGCCGGGCTCGGAGATGACGGGCCAGCGCGGCGGCATCCACAACTCGGTGACGCGCGCGGTGCTCAAGCCGACCCATATGATCGGCGGCTACGCCCAGCAATCCTACGGCTTCAACTATTACGGCACGGTCGGCTCCAACCGCGACGAGTTCGTCGTCGTGCGCAAGATGTCGAAGGTCGATTGGCTCGACAAACCGACCGCCGATCAACCCGAACCCTTGGCCGTCGCGCCCAAATCCGCGCCAAAGTCCACGATCAAGCTGGAGGCCGCAGAATGAAAGTCCGTGCGCAAATCGCGATGGTGCTGAATCTCGACAAGTGCATCGGGTGTCACACTTGTTCGGTCACCTGCAAGAACGTTTGGACCAGCCGGGAAGGCATGGAATACGCCTGGTTCAACAACGTCGAGACCAAGCCGGGTGTCGGCTATCCGAAGGATTGGGAAAACCAGAAACGCTGGAACGGCGGCTGGCGCCGCAAGCGGAACGGCAAGATCGAGCCGCGCATCGGTTCGAAATGGCGGGTGCTGGCGAACATTTTCGCCAACCCCGATCTGCCCGAGATCGACGACTAC
Organism: uncultured Alphaproteobacteria bacterium; assembly: GCA_963786025.1. Taxonomy (GTDB): domain Bacteria; phylum Pseudomonadota; class Alphaproteobacteria; order Rhizobiales; family Xanthobacteraceae; genus Pseudolabrys. The sequence goes on along the minus strand of CAWAXK010000004.1, from coordinate 242,968 downwards.
TACGAACCGTTCACCTTCGACTACGAACACCTGCAAAAATCGCCGGAAATGACGGCGATGCCGACCGCGCGCCCGCGCTCACTGATCTCCGGCGAGCGCATGGAGAAGATCGAGTGGGGCCCGAACTGGGAGGAAATTCTTGGCGGCGAGTTCGCCAAACGCTCGAAGGACTACAATTTCGAAGGCGTGCAGAAGGATATCTACGGGCAGTTCGAGAACACCTTCATGATGTATCTGCCGCGGCTGTGTGAGCACTGTCTCAACCCGGCCTGTGTTGCCGCCTGTCCGTCCGGCGCGATCTACAAACGCGAGGAAGACGGCATCGTGCTGATCGATCAGGACAAGTGCCGCGGCTGGCGCATGTGCGTGTCGGGCTGCCCTTATAAGAAGGTCTATTACAACTGGTCGAGCGGCAAATCCGAAAAGTGCATCATGTGCTACCCGCGTATCGAGGCGGGGCAGCCGACCGTGTGCTCGGAGACCTGCGTCGGACGCATCCGCTATCTCGGCGTCGTGCTCTATGACGCCGACCGCATCGAAGAAGCGGCCAGCGCCAAGGACGAGCAGGATCTCTACGAAGCGCAACTTTCGATCTTCCTCGACCCGAAGGATCCGAAGGTGATCGAACAGGCACGCGCCGACGGAATCGCGGAGAACTGGCTGGAAGGCGCGCGGCGCTCGCCGATCTGGAAAATGGCGATGGAGTGGAAGGTAGCTTTCCCGTTGCATCCAGAATATCGGACGCTGCCGATGGTCTGGTACGTGCCGCCGCTGTCGCCGATCCAATCGGCGGCGCAGGCCGGCAAGATCGGCCACGATGGCGAGATGCCCGACGTGCGCTCTCTGCGTATCCCGCTGAAATACCTCGCCAATCTGCTCACCGCCGGCAAGGAAGAGCCGGTCGCGCTCGGCCTCGAGCGCATGCTGGCGATGCGCACCTACATGCGGGCGAAGACGGTCGATGGCGTAATCGACGAGGCGATCGCTAAGCGGGTGGGTCTCACTTCTCTCGCGATCGAGGACATGTATCAGACCATGGCGATCGCCAACTACGAGGACCGATTCGTCATCCCGACTGCGCATCGCGAGACAAACGAAGACGCCTACGACCTGCGCGGCTCTTGCGGCTTCTCGTTTGGCAACGGCTGCTCGGGTGGCACGACCGAGGCAAACCTCTTTGGCGCGCCCAAGCGCGCGAAAACGCCGATGGAGGTCGTGTGATGATCAAGGCCCTGAAGGCGCTGTCGGCGCTGCTGACCTATCCGAGCGTGGAGCTGCAGCAGGCGGCCGGCGAGATCAGCGAGGCGATCGAAAGCGAAACGGTGCTATCGGCCGGCGTGCGCGATCAATTGCACCGGCTGCTGAAGGAGCTCGCCGCCGACGATCTGTATGATCTGCAGGAGCGCTACGTGCTGCTGTTCGATCATACGCGCTCGCTATCGCTACATTTATTCGAGCACGTGCATGGCGAGAGCCGCGACCGCGGCCAGGCCATGATCGACCTCAAGGCGCAATACGAGAAAGTAGGCCTAGTCCCGAGCGCGAACGAGTTGCCGGATTTTGTGCCGCTGTTCCTGGAATTCCTTTCGACGCTGCCGGCGACAGAGGCGCGCGACATGCTGGCGCAGCCGGCGCATATCTTCGCCGCCATGGCCGAACGCTTGCGCAAGCGGTGCTCGTCTTACGAAAGCATATTCCGCGCGCTGGTCGCGCTGGCGGCGGCGAAACCAAAGGACGACGAAGTCTCCGCGCTGCTTTCGCTGCCCGATCCGGATGCGACCGACATGGTCGCACGCGATGCCGCTTGGGCTGACGAGGCGGTCAGTTTTGGTCCCGGCGCCACCGATGGCTGCAAGGACGGGTTGATCGCGCGTATCCGCGGCGGTTTGCGTCCCGCGCCCGACATGCCGCCTGCAGCCCACACCATCCCGCCGCGCCAATAAGGAAACGGTCATGCGCGATCTCATCATTTACGTCGTCTACGGCTGGTATCCCTATCTCTGCTTGACCGTGTTCCTGCTCGGCAGCGTGCTGCGCTTCGACCGCGAGCAATACACTTGGCGTAGCGGATCGAGCCAGTTGCTGCGCCGCCGCGAACTGACCTGGGGCTCCAACCTATTCCATGTCGGCATCCTGGTCATCTTCCTCGGCCATTTCGGCGGGTTGCTAACGCCGATCTGGATCTTCGAGGCGCTCGGCATTTCGCACACATTCAAGCAGTGGATGGCGATCGGCGTCGGCGGCGTCGCCGGCGTGATGTGCTTCATCGGCATCACGCTGCTGGTACATCGCCGTTTGTTCGATGCGCGCATCCGCACCACCTCGTCGTTCGGCGATATCGCGATCTTGCTGCTGCTTTATGCCCAGCTCACGCTGGGCTTGGCCACCATCCCGGTCTCGCTGCAGCACCTCGACGGCCACGTGATGATAACGTTCATGACCTGGGCCCAAGGCATCCTTTGGCTGCAGCCGGGCGTCTCCGGGCTGATTGCCGACGTGCCGCTGATCTTCCAGGTGCACCTCGCGCTCGGTATGACGATCTTTTTGCTGTTTCCGTTCACTCGTCTCGTGCACGTTTGGAGCGCGCCGGTCTGGTATATCGGCCGGCGCGGCTATCAGGTGGTGCGCACGCGGCGGGCGCGCGCACTGGAACCGGCGGAGTAGGGACGATGACAACCTGCTCGGCCCACGTGCAAATCCCGGCGGGAAAGCCGGCTGCCGTCAGCGTCAACGGCGTATCGATTGCGCGCGACGCGATCGTGCGCGAAATGCAGCACCACGCGGCGCCCAAGCCGATCGCAGCCTGGCAGGAGGCTGCGCGGGCGCTGGTCATTCGTGAACTGTTGATGCAGCGGGCGCGCCATCTCGGCGTCACGCCCGAGCCGATCAGCGATGCGGATGGGCGACGCGAGACCGACGACGAAGCCGTCATGCGGACGCTGGTCGAGCGGGAGGTAACGGTTCCGGAACCGGATGACACGACCTGCCGCCGCTTCTACGAGAACAATCAAAGCCGCTTCCGTTCGCCCGATATCTACGAGGCGTCGCACATCCTGTTCGCGGCTCTGGCTACGGACCGCGAGGCTTCCGCCCAAGCGCAAGCCGATGCTACCGGTGTGCTAGCGGCTTTAAAAGAGCGGCCGGAATCATTCGCTGCCATGGCGCAGGCCTATTCGCGCTGCCCGTCGGCGGCGCAAGGCGGCAACCTCGGCCAGATCACGGAGGGGCAAACGACGCCCGAATTCGAGCAGGCCCTCGTCGCGCTTGAACCCGGTCAATTGTGCGAAGCGCCGGTCGCTACGCGCTACGGCTTCCACATCATCCGGCTCGATCGCAAGCATGAGGGGCGCTTGTTGCCCTATGAACTGATTGCCACCCGCATCGCCGACTATCTGCGCGAGAGCGTGCGGCGGCGAGCCGACGCGCAATACGTCGCGCGGCTGGTATCGGCGGCGAAGATCGAGGGCATTGATCTCGGCGGCGCCGACGCGCTGCGCGTGCATTGAAGAAAGGCTGTCATTATGCTCGGCGATTTACTGGCTAGCCTGACCGATGAGACGACCGCGGTCGAAACGCTTCTTCAACTGGGCGATTTGACGCTTCTGGACGCGGCGCGCGGGAAAGCGGCGGAGGAGGGGATCGAGCTTGCCGCCTGTGTGACGCAGACCGTGCAGCGCTACGCGTCCACCGCCTCGGACGAGGAGTGGGTGACGCTGATGGGCATGCTCAATCGCTCGCAAGATCCGGGCGCGACCTGCCTGAAGCGCGCCTTTGCGTACGCGCAGCCATGAGCCCCATCCCGCGTTTAAAAGCATACGGAGGACCGGCGCTGCTCTCTTATGGCTTCCGGCCGTTCTTTTTGTTCGGTGCGATCTATGCCGGGCTAGCCATCCTGACCTGGCTGCCGATATTCGGCGGCGAGCTGGCGCTGTCGACCGCCTTCGGCCCGATCGACTGGCACGTCCATGAAATGCTCTACGGCTATCTGCCGGCTATCGTCACCGGTTTCCTGCTGACCGCGATCCCAAACTGGACCGGGCGGCTGCCGATCCAGGGCACACCGCTGCTCGTGCTGGTGATCGTGTGGCTGGCGGGCCGCGTGGCGGTGACTTTTTCCGCCGAGATTGGTTGGCTGCCGGCGACGATCATCGATGTCAGCTTTCTTGTTTTGGTCGTCGCCGCGACGGCGCGTGAGATCATCGCCGGCAGTAATTGGCGCAATCTCCGCGTCGTCGGCTTGGTCACGCTGCTGCTCGCCGGCAATGTCGCGTTTCATCTCGAATCGCATTTCCAGGGCAGTGCCGAATATGGCGCCCGCGTCGGTATCGCCGCGGTGGTGCTGCTCCTCGTGGTGATCGGCGGCCGCATCATTCCGAGTTTCACCCGCAATTGGCTGGCGCGCGAGAACCCGGGCCGCCTGCCGGCGCCATTCGCGCGCTTCGATGTGGTGGTTATAGCCCTCAGTGCCGCGACGCTGGTGCTGTGGACCGCGCAGCCGTCCGGAATGATAACCGCCGCCGCGCTCGCCGCCGCCGGCGTACTGCATATCGTGCGATTGGCCCGCTGGGCCGGTGACCGCACCTGGCGCGATCGTTTGGTGCTGATTCTGCACGTCGGCTACGCCTTCGTGCCGTTCGGATTCCTGCTCGCCGGTGCGGCCGCCATTGATCTGGTCCCAGCGGACACCGGCACACATGCCTGGATGGTGGGCGCCGCGGGCACCATGACGCTGGCGGTGATGACGCGCGCCAGCCTCGGCCATACCGGCAATGCGCTCAACGCTTCGACGGTCACACAAGCGATCTTTGCAGCCGTTGTCATTGCCGCGCTCGCGCGCATCTGCGCGTCGTTGGAACCGGCTTGGAGCGGCCAATTGCTGCATGTCGCGGCCTTCGCTTGGGCCGCGGCATTTTTCGGCTTTGCCGCGTCGTTCGGGCCGCTGCTGCTCTGCGTTCAGCGGAGCAAGACGGCGCAAGCGTAAGTAACGGCGCTTCTGCCGTCGAGTGGACTGGCCACGTCCGAAGGTGGCTCCTCTTGGCATTTCTCAATTTGGAGTCGGCTCAATTGTCCACGCTGTGGACATTGTAACGGCAGCCGCAGCAATTGCGGGGCAGCCATTCTCTGCGAATTGTTGTTCGCTCTCCTTCATAAGGTATAGGCTTGCAAAAAAAAGCAGAACAATGCAGAGAGAGGACCGCCAATGAAGCGTCTCGTGATTGCCGCGCTGGCCATGATTGGCCTTGTCGTCGCCGCTGCGCCTGTAACGGCGCAGCCCTATCCCAACCGCACCGTCACCATCATCGTGCCGTACTCGGCCGGCGGGCCGGTCGACCAGCTCGCCCGCGTGATCGCGAACGCGCTGTCGGCGAAGCTCAATCAGAATTTCGTCGTCGAGAACGTGACCGGCGGCAGCACAATCACCGGCACCAACAAAGTCGTTCACGCGGCGTCGGACGGCTACACGTTGCTCGTTCACAATCTACAAATTTCCGCCAACGCCACGCTCTTCAAGAACCTTCCGTACGATACGGAAAAAGACCTGGCGCCGGTCATGTTCATCTATCGCAATCCGCTGGTTCTGGTCGGCCGCAAGACGCTGGCTGTGAACTCGCTTGCGGACCTGATCGCGCAGATGAAGAAGCAGCGGATGAAGGCGGCGATCCCGGGCTTCGGCTCGACCGGCCACCTCGCCACCGCGCTGTTGGCGCAAGAAGCCAAGGTGCCGATCGACATCATTCCCTACCGCGGCGGGGCTCCGATGCTGACCGACGTCATGGGCGACCATGTCGATCTTTCATTCGGCACGCCGCAGCAGGTCGGGCCGTTCGTTACTGCCGGGAAATTGAAGGCCTTCGGCGTCACGCAGGAAAGCAAGATGCCGGAATTCCCGCAAGCCGACAGCTTTGTGAAGATGTTTGGACCCAAGTTTAATATCCAATTCTGGGAGGCGATGTTCGCGCCGTCCGGGACGCCGGATGCCGTCATCAACACATTGAACGCGGCGCTGGAAGAAGCCGTCGTGACCAATCCCGCGATCCTCAAGCAATGGGCGACGGAAGGCGTGTCCGCCTATCCGAAAGACCAGCGCTCGCCGGCGGCAGGAAGGGCGATCCTCAAGAGCGAAATCGCGCGCTGGGGCAAGGTGATCAACGACAACAACATTAAGGTCAATCAGTAGCGACCAGTCAGCAACGCGGCTTCGGGGACTTGGCGTGCGCCTCGCAAAGAAAACGCGCGTCATCGTCCCTGAGCGCTGACCATTTGGGATGTGGGTTCGGGCACCGGAAGGACGTTATGGAAAAACTTCCAAGCGGGCAACAAACGCGGAGCGAGGTCGCCGACGGCATGCGAATCGATTGGGACGTGGCGATCCCGATGGATGACGGCGTCGTCCTGCGCGCCGACGTGTTTCGCCCGCTCGCCGAAGGACGCTATCCCGTCATCATGAGCTTGGGGCCTTACGGCAAGGGCCTGGCCTTCCAGGACAAGTTCTACAAGGGCAGCTGGGACAACATGGTCGGCAAATATCCCGAGATCGCCGAGGGTTCCTCCAACAAGTATCAGAACTGGGAGGTGGTCGATCCGGAGAAGTGGGTGCCGGACGGTTATATCTGTACTCGCGTCGACAGCCGCGGCGCCGGTCATTCGCCGGGCGTGATGGAGGTCTGGTCGCCGCGTGAACGCAAGGATTACCACGACTGCATCGAATGGGCTGCGGCGCAGCCGTGGAGTAACGGCAAGGTCGGGCTCAATGGCATCTCCTATTACGCGATGAACCAGTGGTACGTCGCCTCGCTGCAGCCACCGCATCTGGCTGCGATCTGCGTGTGGGAGGGCGCGGCGGATTATTATCGCGACCTGTCGCGCCACGGCGGCATTCTGTCGACGTTCCTCTCGACCTGGTTCAACCGCACCTTGGTCGGGCGCCAATATGGCTACGGAGAACGCGGCGCGCGCAGCTGGGTTACCGGCGAGCTGGTCGCGGGACCGGAGACGCTGCCGGACGACGTGCTGACCAAGAACCGCATCGATCCCGGTCCCGAGGTGCTCAAGCGGCCGCTCGACGGCGCGTATTATCGCGAGCGCTCGCCGCAATTCGACAAGATCACCGTGCCGCTGCTATCAGCGGCGAACTGGGGCGGCATCGGTTTGCATCCGCGCGGCAATTTCGAGGGTTATCTCGCGGCCGCCTCCAAGCAAAAGTGGCTGCAGGTGCACGGCGACTCGCATTTCTCGCCGTTCTATCGCCCGGACGGCGAGACTTTGCAGAAGCGCTTCTTCGGCCATTTCCTTAAGGGCGAAAACACCGGCTGGGACAAGCAGCCGCCGGTCCAGCTTCAAGTTCGCCATCCCGGCGAGAAGTTTGTGGTGCGGGATGAGCAGGAATGGCCGCCGGCGCGCACGCAGTGGACCAAGTTCTATCTCGATCCCGCAAGCCGCACGCTTGGCCGTGAGCCGAAGTCGGGCGCGGCCATCGACTACGAGACCGCCGGTGACGGCGTTCGTTTCGAGCTGCCGGTGCAAACCGAACCGTTCGAGATCACCGGGCCGGTGGCGGCTAAGCTTTTCGTTTCATCCGAGACCACTGACGCCGATCTGTTCCTCGCGCTGCGCCTGTTCGATCCGAGCGGCAAAGAGGTTCTGTTTGTCGGCTCCAACGACCCGTACGTCCCGATCGCGCTTGGCTGGCTGCGCGCATCGCAACGTAAGCTCGATCCCAAAAACAGTCTGCCGTCCCGTCCCTACCACCCGCACGTTGAAAGCTGGCCACTGACGCCGAGTGAGCCAGTCGAACTCGACATCGAAATCCTGCCGACCTCGATCGTGGTGCCGCCGGGCTACCGGCTTGTGTTCAATGTGCGGGGTTGCGACTTCGATCACGGCCTGGGCGACCGTGGCTTTGCCAACGCGCCTTACCCGATGCGCGGCACCGGCAACCTGTTGCACGACGATCCGCAGGACCGCCCACCCGCGATCTTCGGCGGCAAAAACCGGTTGCATTTTGCGGCGGGAAATGAGCCCTACCTGCTGCTGCCGATCATCCCGTCACAATGCGCATAGAGGAGGTTATGTCCACTGCAGACCGAACCTCAGCCATCAATAAGCGCATTTGGCTTGGCGAAACGCTCCAACGTGGAACGATCCTCGATCAGAATATCGCGTCCAGAGCTTTTCACGCCGTATTTCGCCAGCAGCGCCAGATTGCGCGACAGATTTTCGGGCGTCATCCCTAAGCGCGACGCCAGCGTGCGCTTGTCGAACATCAGTTCGACGCGCTGATGGTCGCCCTGCTGGCGATCGGTCTTCAGAATCCAGTTGGCCAAGCGCTCGGCGCTGGTGCGTAGCTTCTCGTTTTTCAACGAAAGCACGACGGCGCGGTAACGTTCGGCCAGCTCATTGACGATGGCGCGCGCGAATTCGGCATCGCGCCCGAACACGTCGCGCACGGTCTGCGCCGGAATCATGAGAATTTGCGTCGGCGACAGCGTGCGCGCCGATTTGAGATAGACCGCGTCGCGGATCACGGCCGCCAGAATGAATGTCGTGACCGGCCGCATGATCTCGATCGTGGTCTCATGTCCGTTATGGGCGCTGAACATTTCGACCGAGCCGTCGACCACGATATGCAGAAAATCCGGCAGCTCGCCTTCGTTGATCAGCGTCGTGTGCAGCGGGAAGCGTTGGAGAAACGCCGCGCCGACCAGCGTCTCGAAATTCTCTTCGCTCATATCGCTAAACAGCGGCAGTGCGCGGATGAGTTTCCAATCGGATTGGCGCATGGTTTTCTCCAAAACGCGGGAATGCGCGAGGAACGCTTGCAATTTAGCGCCGCGGCATTGTCTATTACTTGATAAATATCAAACCAACGTTGTTCCTGGGTCAATCTGCACGGCAATATAAGTAAAGCAAAATTACCGTCAGCAAACGTAAGAATTATGGATCAAAATCAAAGTATTCGTTGCAGCCGCGGCGTAGATCGCCCCCGATAACTACACTTTGCCGAAAGACCTCGAGCCACAAGCTGGCGGCGATGCAGCGTAAATATACGCCCATGCGTCTTGGGCACCGCTATAGCGGCGGAAATCCGGGCGGCGGAATTCGCCGCCGGCTCGCGTCTTCGTAGGCGGACGCGATTTGCAGCAGGATGTCTTCCTTGCCCGGCTCGGCGCGAAACACGAGCGAGAACGGCAGTCCCGGTTCCGCAATGCGGGTGGGAACGTCCGAGGGCGTCCACTCGTAGCGTATCCCATCGGAACTCAGTTTGTAGACTGGATCGTAAGCGGTCGTGACATAGCCGGCCGGGATGAGGACCTCGGTCAGACCGGCATTGGGTCCGCTCAGCGACTCCATTGTGAGGTTGTGAACAAGTCCAGGCTGGCCGGCGCCGCCGATCACTGCGGGAGGGAAAGGGGTATGCAGCCGCACCAGGGCATCCAGCTTGTTTTCGAGGATGACCATCATATCGGCGCGGCGCAGCAGTTCGCGCAACATGATGCGCTCGGTCACACCTTGCCGCTGGCCGAGCGGGTTGCGCGGATCGGCGACCTCTTCCCAGTTCTTGAACGCGGCGCGTTGATCGTCGCCCCAAAATTTCGAGCGTACGTTCAGCGCCGCCCAATTGTTCAGCATTTCACGGAAGCCCCTGGCCGCCCAATCAGCCGCCCGGCGCGCTAGATATTGCGAGATATGATAGCGGAAGGTCATGGCCAGTTCTTGTTGCTGGATCGTGGCGAGATCCAGGTTGGCCGGCGACGGAATGGTGCCCTCGGCCATGGCGACCATATAGTCGATCGGCTGCATCTTGCCGGATCCGAAGAACTTGCCCGGCATGAATTCGGTGGGCGCAATCACGGCGGTAAATTCAGGAAATACCGGCTCGCCTTTGCCGTTCAAGCGGAACAGCAATTCCGGCATGAAAATTGGTACGAGCCTGGCGAGGGTTCGGCGGTAGTCGACCGTCATCGCCTCGATGTCCGGATCGGGAGTCCAAAGCGGGTCTTTCGACTCGACCAGCGTCGCGCCGAGATGCTCGCCGAGAACCGTTTTGATCTCGCGCGCGGCGGCTTGCACGATAGGTTCTTCGGTTTTCGATTCCGGCTGGTAAACCATCGATTCCCGCACAATGCCGAGCCGCATCCCGGCAAGAGATCCGGCGCGACCGGACCGCCCGGCGTGGTCCGCATAAGGCGTCTTGAGCACCGAGGAGCGAGGCACCGTGGTATAAGGATCGCGCGGATCGTAGTATCCGTTCTCGGGATCCTTCAGGGCATCGAGGACCTTGGCGCAGTCGCCGATCGTGCGGCAATGAATGCCGCTGCGGTCGCAATAGATGTCGGCGCCGATCGCGCCCCCGTCGAAGCCCAGCATCGCCTTGTGCGGCAGGATCAGCGCGACGGCGTTATGGTTGGAAGGGCCGCGACAGGAGGCGCGGGTTTCCTCGCCCAAGCTCGCCATGACCAGATTGGTGCTCACAGAGAGCGCGGAGCCTGAACTCGATCCGAGTGAGGCCGAACGCGTCGTATCATAAGGGTTCGATGGATTGCCGCCCCAGGAACTTCGCTGATAGCCGATGGTCGAGGGCAGCACCTTCTCGGGGGTGTGCCGCCCGCCTGGATTTCCGGCGCGCCCGTTGTATTCAGTGCAAACAGCTTTGGCGAAAATGATCGCGCCCTTGTTGCGGAGTTGCTCGACCAGCAGATGATCGCGGGGAGCAAAATCGGCATCGTAGGCGGCGTCGCCGCCGCCGGTCGAGCGCATGTCCTTGGTGTCGAACGAGTCCTTGAACGAGAACACGACGCCATACATCGGCATTTTCACAAGATCAGGCTCTCGTCCATAGGCCTTGTCCAGTTCCGCCGCGCGTTCCAGGGCATCCGGAAGGTGTCGGAAATACTCGCAAATCGGCGGAGCGCCCTTGGGGAGCGGACCGAGCGAGGGGTGCCGGTCAAAATCGCCCTTGCAGGTGACCGAGCGTTCGCCGCGGATGTTAAGCGTTGCCAGCGCATTGACCTGGCCGGCATCGCGCATCCCTAAGAGCATTCCATATTGTTGCTGCACGGCCGGGTCCGACGCCGTCGGCTCCATGCGGCCGAATTCCAGCGGCGGCCCCCGGTATTTTTCAAGGTCGGGCAGAACCTCCGAGGCTTTGACGGTCTCTGTCGGAAAGCGTAGCGGCGCTTGTGCCCGCACGGCACCTGCAACCTTGGGAACCGATGCGCCATCCGCGGTGACCAGCATGCTGGCAACGCCATTATAAGCCCGCGCCCGCGCGATATAGTGCTCGACGACGGCGACGCAGGTCGTCTCGCCCGATCGAATGGCGTCATGCAGTGACGATATCGTCGCCTCTTCAAGGCGGAATTGTTTTTTGCCGTCGTTTTTTGCCATGGCCGAATGTCTGTAGTGAGGATGAAAGAGTTGGCGCTACGTATCTACCCAGTCGCATCCGCTAACTCGCTCAGGGCGTAGTGTCCTGACTGAAGAATAGCGCGGTATGGTGATTTTGATAGAGCCGTCTGCCAGAACGCGCGCCTGCCCTGAAAGAAGAAACCCCAGCACTAGGCTGGGGCTCCCCGTGTGGCAGCGGCTGGAAAGGGGCAAGCCAAACCAACCGTTCCCGGCACTCGATATCGGCAGACGATCGAAGGCGAACCGCACCGCCTAAATATTCTCCGCGTCCATCACATAGACCGTATAGAGATGCTCTTCGGTTTCGCTCTCCATGCAGTCTTGCAGAAGCGGGATAAGAACACCCTCTTCCTTTTGCGCGTGCGTCGCTAATTGCTCGGCAAGTTGCCGGGAAAGCAGGCGGAACTCGCTCCATGCCGGCGGCAAAAATCCGGCTGACGCCGCAGCCCGCGCCATGGCGATGACGTGCCCGCCGACATCTCGGATTTGCTCGTGTTCGGTGGTGAGAAGCCGCGCCATTTCTGTGTCGCCGGATTGCGCAAAATAGTCGAAGAGATATTTTTCCTCGAAGGCGAAGTGGCGCCAGATCTCGTTCTCAAAGACCACGGCTAGATCGATTAGCAGCGTCCGCGCGCCGGTATCGTTCGCCTCGGGCGGCTTATTGTTGCCGACAAAGCGCTCCAGTCTTTCCAGCAACGCGAGCGTCGCCATATGTTCGTCATGCAGCTTCTGGCAGACCCGATTTGAATACATTATTGTGCGCCCTGATTTGCAGTTTGATCTTGTGCGGCTTGCTTCATCTGTAATGCCCTTGCGCACTGCCGTAGAATCTCGTTGCGCATCGCGGCCACATGGAGCGTCATGAACAGGAGGAGAAACGCCAGTGCCATCAGCAGCAAGGGCATGAGAATGAAAGGATGGAACGCCGGCGCAGTTGGGCCACCGAGTGCAGCCGATTGATGTAGGGTGTTCCACCATACGACCGAAAAGCGGATGACCGGCAGCATGGTCGCCCCGGCAAGGATCAGGATCGCTGCCAGCCGCGCAATGCGCGCGAGATGCTCCTCGGTCCAGTAGAGCGCGATCAGGCCGAGATACATCAGGAACAGCACCAGCACGGATGTTTGCCGCGCATCCCACACCCAATAGGTTCCCAGCATCGGTCGTTCCCAGAGCGAGCCGGTGACCAGGCACAGGAACGTGAATGCAGCGCCGAGCGGAGCCGCGGTTTTTGCCGCGATGTCGGCCAGCGGGTGCCGCCAAACCAGCGTCACGATGGCGGCAATGCTCATCACGCCCCAGATCAGCGTGATCAACCAGGCGGACGGAACGTGCAGGAACATGAGCTGCACGGTGGCGCCTTGCTGGAAATCGTCGGGCGCATGGAAAGCCCGGGCCAATCCGGCGGCGAACGCGAGCGCTGTCATGCCCGCAAGCCACGGCAACGCGCGCGTGGCGAGCCGGGGGAAATGAGAAAAGCTGGCCGAATAGAGCAAGGACATTGCTTCCTCGCTAACATTTCAGCTGTAATAAAAGCTTTGACGTTGATCAAGAATACTTGCGCTTCCCCATAAATGAACTGTCTTTACTAATGTCGTTTGGTTGCTTGACTTAAATACGATGCCGAATTGATCATTATTAAGCATGCATCGGCTTGCCAGCGAGATGGCTGACGTTCGCTGGAAAAATTTGGCGACGGCGCCGCGCGCTTGGCCGCTACTGGCGTCGCGTCGAGAAAAGCTCCAGACGCGAAATCATCGTCGAAAGAATTATCGGCGTACGTTTTGCTGAATCGGCCTCGTTGACCGAGGGCGCGCAATGAATGACTGCGCGAATTACGACCGCTAAACAGCGTGGCCAGCTTGACCGCATTGAAGAAATGTCGAATGCTAATTGAACAGATTGTCCACTATGCGGACACAGTAAATTGGCCCGTTCGAAGCTCGTTCAACTTGACGTTTCTGATGCGGCGGACGACCCGGATCGTTCTGCCGTCAAAAGCCTGCGCAAAGCGCTGACCGTGCTCAACACGGTCGCCAACGCAGACCGGCCGCTGACGGTGGCGGAGGTGGCGATCAATGCCGGCATTGCGCGGCCGACCGCGTATCGTTTCGTGCAGACGCTGGTGGCGGCCGGATATCTCACGCAAGACCCGGCCGATGGACGATTGTCGGTGGGCTTTGCCGTACTGCCGTTGGCCTCGAGCCTGCTCGACCGCAACCGCATGCGCGTCGCGGCATTGCCGCATCTGCAGTCGCTCGCGCAGCAGACCGGCGAGCGCGCCAATCTCGGGATTCTCTATCGCGATCGCGTGATGTATGTCGCGGGCGTCGAGAAGCCGGCTTTGCCGACCATCTATTCCCGCTTCGGCAAGAGCGCGCCGGCGCATTGCTCGTCGCTCGGTAAAGCCATCCTGGCGTTCCAGCCGGAGACGGAGGTTCACGCGCTTCTGAGCCGTAAACCGCTTATCGCATTCACGCCGACCACCATCACCGGCCACACCGCCTTCACGAAAGAACTCGCGGAGACGCGCGAGCGGGGCTACGCGATCGACCGTGCCGAGCACGCGCTTGGCTCCAGCTGCGTCGCCGCGCCGATCTTCGATTCGAACCACCGGCCGATCGGCGCCATCGGCGTGAGCGGCCGCGACCTCGATCCGCTGATTAAGCACCAGGAGCTGGTGCGTCACACGGCCGAAGTCATATCCCACCACCTGCTGTAGTCGAACTACCATCACAGAAGGCGAAGCTGGAACCATCATGGAAAAGCTGATCATTACTGTCGCTTGCGACTCGCGAACCTCCTATCCGATCAATCATCATTGCCCGCCGCAGGAAGACATCGAAGGCGTGGCGCAGCAGTATTTGGATGGCATCAGCGCTGGCGCGGCGATCGCTCACATCCACGGGATTCGTACGCTTGAAGAAACCATACAGGCCGACGGCCGCCAGGTGTCGCGCATGAATCAGGAAGGCTGGAAGCGGCTCAACGACGCGATCATGTCGCGCAGCAGCCCGGTCATGCAGTTCGGCGTTGCCAGCGCACGCATCGAGGAGAAGGTAAAGCTGATGGGGCTAGGCCCCGACATGATGGCGGTCGCCTTCAACGCGCATGACGAATACTTTAATCCCGATCCACAGTTCCCGCCCAAGCGCATGATGGCAATCCACCCGGTGGAGGAGCTGCTCGCCTATGCCAAGGCCGCCGACGAGCACAAGGTGAAGCTCGAAGTGGAATGTTTCACCACCGGCGCGTTCTGGAACCTCGAGTTCGTCCGCAAGCACGGCGGCTATCTGAAGGAGAAGGCCTACACCACGCTGTTCCTCGGCTGGCCGGGCGGCACCTGGACGCCACCGACCGAAAAAGCCCTCATCTACATGGTCGATCACCTGCCCAAGAACTGTATCTGGAATGTGAGCGTCATGAGCCCGCAGAAACAATGGGATCTGCTCTCGCTCGCCGTCTCGCTCGGGGGCCATGTCCGCGTCGGCTACGAGGACAACCCGTATATTGCGCCGGGCGAACTCGCCAAGAACAACGCGGTCCTGGTCGAGCGCATGGTGAAGATTGCGCAAGGCCTAGGCCGCGATGTCGCGACACCGAAAGAGGCGCGTCAGATCCTCGGCCTCGCCAAACAATGAACACCTGAAGATCGCGCCGCGACGAAAATCGGCCAAGGCTACCAGCCATCCCGGCATTGGAAGGCGTTTTGCGTGACTGTGTTTGATACGATCATCATCGGCGGCGGCTCGGCCGGTTGCGTTCTGGCTAACCGTCTGTCGGCACAGTCAACGCGCTCGGTGCTGTTGATCGAGGCTGGGCGCGATACCGCGCCCGGTCATGAACCCGCCGATGTGCTCGATACCTTTGCGTCGTCTTATTACAACAAGTCCTATATGTGGCCGGGCCTGAAGGCCCATTGGCGCACGCGCGAGGCTTCACCGCAAACCGCGTTCGACCAGGGCCGCATCATGGGGGGTGGCTCCAGCGTGATGGGCATGGTCGCGCTGCGCGGCGTGCCGGCCGACTACGACGGCTGGGCAGAGCTCGGCGCCGCTGGCTGGGGCTGGAACGAGGTCCTGCCGTATTTCCGCAAGCTCGAGACCGACACCGACTTCCACGGCGACCTGCACGGCGACAGCGGGCCGATTCCCATCCGCCGCACGCCGACGGAGCAATGGCCGCCGCTCACCCGCGCCATCGATCGCTACGCGCGCGAGCGGCAGATGCCGCACATTGCCGATATGAACACGGATTTCCGCGACGGCCACGGCTCGCTGCCGATGAGCAACACGCCGCAGCGGCGCGCGTCGAGCGCGATGAGCTATCTCGATGCCAGCGTACGCACGCGCAAGAATCTCACGATCATGACGGGGGCGACCGTCACCGGGCTTACCATTCGACGGGCGGCGCGCGACCGGCGTTTCGGTGGTCGCTGACGGCGCCCGCCGCGATATCCAAGGCGACGAAATCGTTATTTGCGCCGGCGCCATTCACTCGCCGGCCTTCCTGCTGCGTGCCGGCATTGGCCCGGCGGCGGAGCTGCGCGCGCTCGGTATCGAGGTGATGACCGATCTGCCCGGCGTCGGCCGCAATCTGCAAAACCATCCGATTGTTTTCATGGGCGCGCATCTACGGCGTGGCGCGCGCCAGTCGAAATCGTTGCGGCCGCATCCGATAACATGCCTGCGTTATTCTTCCGGGCTGTCCGCAGCGGTGCCGAGCGACATGTTCATTGCCGGTCACAGCAAATCGTCGTGGAGCGCGCTCGGCGCGCAAATTGCCAATTTCTACGCCGCGATCTTCAAGCCGGCCTCGCGCGGGTGCGTGACGCTGGCGTCGGCGGAGGCGGCGCTACCGCCGTGCATCGAGTTCAATTTCGCCGGCGAGGAAATCGACCTGCTTCGCCTGATGGACGGCTTCCGCCGCATGATTGCGCTGGTGTCCAGCGAACCGGTGCGCGCGCTGTGCACCACCGTCTTCCCGGTGCGCTTCACCGACAAAATCCGGAAGCTCAATCAGCTCAATCGTGCGAACGCGATCAAAGCCGCGATCATCGCTGGCTCGCTCGACGCGGTTCCCGCGCTCGCCGATATCGTCTTCGGGCGACTGACCGGCCGCCGCGTCGATCTCGCCGCCCTCGCCGATGACGACGCCGCACTTGCCGAGCACGTGCGCAACAGCGTCGCCGGGACGTTCCACGTCTGCGGTACCTGCCGCATGGGCCGCGCGGACGATCCCGCTGCGGTCGTCGACAACCAAGGCCGCGTTCGCGGCATCGGCGGGCTGCGCGTGATTGACGCGTCGATCATGCCGGCGATCACGCGCGGCAACACCAATATCCCCACCATCATGCTGGCCGAGAAGACCGCCGCCGATATCTGCGCCGAGCGCGCGGGCGGTGGCGCGGCCATGGCGATGTAACCCGGAGCGCCGATGTCGAAAGTCCGTACCGTCGATTCCCACACGCATATCCTCACCGAAGAGGCGATGCGTCTTCTCACCAAGGAATCGCCCAAGGTCGCGCCGGTGCTCAGGGGCCTGGGCACGCCGAAGGCGACGCTCGAGATTGACGGCCGCATCGTGCAGGATCCGATGCCGACCGAAATCTGGGACATCGGCATGCGCTTGCGCGACATGAACGCCAACGGCGTCGACGTGCAAGTTCTGTCGCCGACTGTCTTCACCTTCTTCTACCATCAGGAGCCGGCGCTGGCGCTCACCTGCGCCGCGATCCAGAACGAGGAGATCGCCGCTGTCGTCAAGCGCCAGCCCGATCGCTTCATCGGACTCGGCAGCGTGCCGCTGCAGGCGCCGGAACAGGCGGCCGCCGAGCTGCGCCGCGCGATGACGAAACTTGGCCTGCGCGGCGCCATGATCGGCACCAACGTCAACGGCCGCAATCTCGACGACCCCGCGCTGGAGCCGTTCTGGGCCGCGGCGGAAGAACTCGGCGCCTTCCTCTTCATCCATCCGCACGGTGGCGGCGTCGGCGAACGGCTCTCCTCCTACTACATGAAAAATTTTGTCTGGCTGCCGTTCGATACGACGATTGCCGCTGCGACGCTGGTGTTCGGCGGCGTGCTGGAGCGGCACCCGCGCCTGAAAATTTGCCTGTCGCACGGCGGCGGCTTCGTGCCGTATCAGGCTGGGCGCTTCCAGCACGCTTACGAGGTCCGTCCGGAAGCCAAAGCGAACCTGCCGAACGGTCCGGCCGCGTCCATTGGCCGACTATATTACGATACGATCCTGCACAAGACGTCGGTGCTCGAATTCCTCGTCCAAGAAGCCGGCGCCGATCGCGTGCTGCTCGGCAGCGACTATCCGTTCGACATGGGAAACCTCGATTGTGTCGCCCGCGTGCGCGCTGCATCGATTGATCCCGCTGCGCGCGACCTGATTCTCGGCGGCTATGCGACGAGCGTACTGGGCGAGGGCGATCATGCTTGATCGCCCGCTCGGCACGACGGATGTCCGCGTGTCCGCGCTCGGGCTCGGCTGCAATAATTTCGGCGTGCGCACCGACCTGCCGGCGGCGCGTAACATCGTCGCGGCGGCGCTCGATGCCGGCATCACCTTCTTCGATACCGCCGACGTTTACGGCCTACGCGGCGGATCAGAAACAATCCTTGGCGAAGTACTCGGATCGCGGCGCAAGGATATCTTTCTGGTCAGCAAGTTCGGAGTCGCCATGGACGACGAAGGCAAACTCAAAGGCGGCTCGGCGCGTTATGTCGCGAGCGCGATCGAGGCGAGCCTGAAGCGGCTGAAGACCGACTGGATCGACCTCTATTATTATCACCGGCCCGATTCCGCGACGCCCATCGAGGAGACGCTGTGTGCGCTCGACGCGCTGATCGCGCAGGGCAAGGTGCGCTACATCGGCTGTTCGAACATGACGGCGGCGCAGCTCGCCGAGTCGCAACGCATCGCGCGCGAGAACGGCCTGCACCGTTTTATCGTCGCCCAGGATCAATACAACTTGTTGTCGCGGCAGATCGAAACCGATCTCATCCCGGCGATGCAGGCGCAGCAACTGGCGCTGATCCCTTATTTTCCGCTGGCCAGCGGCATGTTGACGGGAAAATACGCCGCCGGAGCGCCGGTCCCGGCGGGTTCGCGCATGACCCACAAGCGCTACGCGGACCGCTTCTACAACGACGAGAATTTTCGCATCGTCGAGAAACTGCGTGCGTTCTGCGCCGAGCGCAACCGTTCGCTGATCGAATTGGTCTTCGGCTGGCTGTTGTCGAAACCTCTCGTCGGCTGTGTGATAGCGGGGGCAAGCGCGCCGGAGCAGGTTCACCAGAACGCAACAGCAATCGGTTGGCGGTTGAGCGACGCCGAAATGGCGGAAGTTGATCGCCTGTCGACCAAGCAAAAGGCAGCATAGTGAAACGCTAAAGCGGCAAAGCCGATCAAGATCGTCACAAGACGACATAACAAACAGGCAACACCTTGCAGGAGGAAAACCTATGTCGACACTCTTCGCGGCGCTTTGTGCCGTTCGACCGTCGCGGCTTCTGACGGCGCTCTTTGCCGTCGCGGCCTTCGCCACGCTGTCGCCGGGCAACGCACGCGCCGAATATCCCGACCACCCCGTGACGATCGTCGCCTGCTTCCCGGCCGGCGGCGGCACCGACCTCGCGATGCGAATGTTCCATGTGGAGCTCGGCAAAGCATTGGGCCAGACGGTAATCATCGAAAACCGCGGGGGGGCCGGCGGCTCGATCGGCACCGGCGTGGTCGCCCGCGCAACGCCGGATGGCTACACGCTGCTGGGATGCTCCAGCGCCTTCGTGGTCAATCCAAGCCTCTACGAGCACGTGCCTTACGATCCGTTCAAAGATTTCACGCCGATCATGGTGATCGGTGCGTCGCCGAACGTCTTCGTCGTTCCGTCGCAATCCAAAGTTCAGTCGATGAAGGAACTGATCGCGCAGGCGAAGGCCAATCCGGGCAAGATGAATTGGACGAGCCCCGGCATCGGCACCACGCCGCAACTCGCCGGTGAATTGCTCAAGATCAAGGCCGGACTGCAAATGACGCATATTCCCTATGCCGGCGCCGGTCCTGCCAATACCGCCGTACTCGGCGGCTTGGTCGACTTTTACGTGGCCAATTACGGCTCGCTCACCGGCCTGTTGAGCAGCGGCAAGGTGCGGCCGATTGCCGTGACGTCGAAGAAACGCTGGCCCGATCTGCCGAATGTTCCCACTCTCGATGAGCTCGGCATCAAGGATGCGGAATCCGACACCTTCCAGGGTCTCTATGCGCCGGCGGGCACCCCGAAGCCGATCATCGAGCGGCTCGCGAAGGAACTCGGCAAGATCCTGGCGGCCCCCGAGATGAAGGCCAAATACGTCAAGCTCGGTCTGCCAGTGGTCGCCGAAGGCCCTGAGGCTTTCAAGGCTCGGATCGCCCGCGAAGTGCCGATGTACAAGGAAGTTATCGACAAGGCCGGTCTAAAAATCAAAAATAAATAATGCGACCTGTGACCGCCCGCTTTCGTTGAAGCGGGCGGTCTAGTGCGTTGCGAGTTCGACAATGCCGCCGGTTTTGGCCGACTTTACGCCAGCGTCGAATACCGCCATGCCGTGTAGGACATCGTCGATGCCGACTGGATAGGCCCGCTTGTCGCGAATGCAGCGGGCGAATTCGACCAACTCGGCATTGAGCATGTTGAATCCGCCATGGTCGGCGACTTGGTCCGGCGGCGCCAGCACCGGGCCGGTCGGCGCCTGCTGCGAAATCGGTACGAAGCGGAAATGTTGCAGCGCCGCGCCGTGAACTTCCGCCAGGCCCATCGAGCCATAGGCGGTGAAGCTGAAATTCGTGGCGGTGGCGACCGAGCAGAAGATCGTGCCGGTGACGCCCCCGGAAAACCGCATCAGAACGGTCGTGGTGTCGTCGGACGGGCCGTCACCATGCCGCGCGGTCACACATTGCACAGTGCGCACGCGTCCGGCGAACTCGATCATCAGGTCGAGCGCGTGCAAGCCGACCGCGGTCATCGCCCCGGCCGGCGCCTCGTCGGGATCGGCGCGCCAGTTGTCAGGCGGAATGAATGTCGACGTGCTGGTCGTATGCTGCGCCACCATGCCGACGATCTTGCCGAGTCTTCCGTCGCGCAGTCGCTGCCGCATCTCGCCGAAGGATGGATGGAATCGGCGGCAATAACCGACCGCAAGTATGACGCCTGCTTGCTGCGCCGCCTCGACCGCGGCCTGCGCGCTCGCGTAATCGAGCGTGATCGGCTTTTCCACCAGAATGTGCTTGCCGGCCGCCGCCGCCTGCTTGATCTGCTCGGCGTGCTGGCTGTGCGGCGTAGCGAGCACGACGGCGTCGATATTGGGGTCGGCCAGGATCGCACCGAAATCATCGACGAGGCGCAGGCCTTTGCCCTGGCAAAACTCTTCCACCTTGGCGCGCGTACGCGTGTTGCCAACGACAAAGCGAATGTCGGGGCTGTCCTGCACCGAATTCACCAGCGAGCGTCCCCAACGCCCCAATCCAATGATGGCTGCGCGAATCATGTTGTCACTTTGTGCAGGGCTGGCGTCACGGTGCGGAAATGCTAACGTGATGTGATGCCGACTACAACTTTTACAGTGAAGCCCAGCCATCCGGAATTGCGATCTCCATGAACGCGGCCATTATCGGCGTTGGGCAGTCGGCCTATGTGCGGCGTCCACAATCCGGACAATCGACCCACACCTTCATTCGTGACGCGGTCGTTGCGGCATTGCGGGATGCGCAGATCGAAGCCAGCGAGATCCAGGGCATGGCGGTGACGTCGTTCTCGCTGGCGCCCGATACCGCCGTCGATCTTGCCTGGCGCCTTGGTCTGTCGCTGCGCTGGCTGTTGCAGGACACCAACGGCGGTTCGTCGTCGATGAATATGCTCGGACATGCTCTGCGCGGGGTCGAGACCGGCGCAGCGTCGCCGATTTTGGTGGTGGCCGGCGATGCGACCGGCCTCGGCGGCTATGCCAAGATCGCCGCGAATTACAACATCGCGACGCGCGATCATCTCGCGCCGCTCGGCCATGGCGGTCCCAACGGCGTCTATTCGCTGGTAACCACAAGGCAGATGAACAAATACGGACTGCAGAAGTCCGACTATGGCCATATGGCGATCGCGCAGCGTGCTTGGGCGGCGAAGAACCCGTTCGCCGTCTACCGTGAGCCGCTGTCCATGGAGGAATATCTCGCGGCGCCGATGGTCGCCGATCCGTTGACGCGATACGATTGCGTTCCGGTCGTTGCCGGCGCGCAGGCCATCATTATCGCGCATCCCGACCGCTGCCCGAAGGGGCGCGCGCCGGTGCGGGTGCGCGCCATCCGCAATAG
Source organism: uncultured Alphaproteobacteria bacterium (assembly GCA_963786025.1). Classification (GTDB taxonomy): domain Bacteria; phylum Pseudomonadota; class Alphaproteobacteria; order Rhizobiales; family Xanthobacteraceae; genus Pseudolabrys. The sequence continues at coordinate 221,206 of CAWAXK010000004.1, read as the reverse complement.
CTTCAACTACGACAATCAAGAAGGCGACGGTTTACAGACCGGCATCAGCACCTTTGCCGACGAATTATGGCAAGCGGCCGGCGCAAGCCCAGCCGATATCGACGTCGCCAGCATCTATGACGACTACCCGGCGATGGTGCTCGCGCAGCTCAACGATCTCGGCATGATTCCGGATCACGATCTCGCGGCCTTTGCCCGGCGCGAGATCGGCGAGAAGCGCAAGCCGATCAACACTTGGGGCGGCATGATGTCGGCCGGACAGCCCGGCGGACCCGCCGGTGGGCTCAATGGCATTTCCGAAGCGGTGTTGCAGCTGCAGCACCGCGCCGGCGCACGGCAGGTGAAAGGCGCCAAGCGTGCGGTCACCACCGGCTACGGCATGACGCTTTATCGCTACGGCGGCACCGCCGCGGCGGCCATCTTGGAGCGCATGGAATGAGCGAAGGCGTCGGCATCTGGCGTTGCCGGACCTGCGGCACCGGCTATTTTCCCGAGCGGCTGCTCTGCTCGCGCTGCCACACGCACGATTTCGTGGCGGACCGCGTCACCGAGGGCGTGATCGAGGAAATCACCGTCATCCGCCATGTACTCGGGCAGACCGAGTGGCAGCCGCGGCGCCTCGCCAATGTGCGCACCGTCAATGGGCCCTGCATTACCGTCGGCCTACGCGACGAGTTCGGGGCCGGGCACGGTGATCGAATTATTCGAGGAAGGGACCGCGCCGTTCGGCTCGGCTAAGCGCGCTGGCTGATTACACCGCGGCTTGAACGGCCGATTTCGTTTTCGCCGTGCGGGTGACGCCGGTGGCGAAGAACGCCGCAATCGCGTCGGCCGAATAGCCGAGCTGGCGCAGGATCTCTTCGGAATGTTCGCCCAGCATAGGCGCGTGCCGGTCGATGGCGGGCCCATCGTGGTCGAGCAGGATCGGATTGCGCACCGCGCGCATCGCGCCGAGACGGGGATGTTGGACATCCTTCACCACCCCGCGGGCGATGATCTGAGGGTCGTCGAAGACTTCCTTGAAATTATTGACGCATGCGCAGGGCACGCCGGCCGTCATCAAGGCCGCTTCGATCTCTTTCGAATTCCAGGCGCACACCGCCGGCTCGACCACGGCCAGAAGGGCGTCCTCGTTGGCTTTTCGGCTGGCATAGGAGACGTAACGCGGATCGTCGATATGCGCCTGCAGACCGAGCACCGTCATCAGGTTCTTGAACAACTGGTCGTTGGGCGTGCCGATCGCCAGGTAGCGGCCGTCCTTGCATTCGAACAGCTGATACGGCGCGTTGAGACGATGGCGGTTACCGAGCGGCTGCGGCACCTTGCCGGTCTCGAGATAGTCGGCGGCCTCCCAGGCCGCGGCCGCGATCGCCGTCTCGACCAGCGACACGTCGGCCACATAGCCTTCGCCGGTACGGCCGGCGCCAATCAGACCCGACAAGGTCGCATAAGCGGCAAACAGCGCGCCGAACACGTCCGCCGACTGAACGCCGGGGCGCACCGGCATCTTGCCGGGTTCGCCGCTTACCGACAGCACGCCGGAGAACGCCTCGATGATGAGATTGACGCCGGCGCGACGGCGATAGGGTCCGCTTTGGCCGAAGCCGGAAACGGATGTGTAGACGATACGGGGATTGACGGCCTTCACCTGCGCGCCGCCGAGCCCGAGCTTTTCGAGTGCGCCGGGACGCGAGGCTTCAACAAAAGCGTCCGACTGCGCCGCAAGCTTGAGCAGAATTTCCCGCGCTTCCGGCTGCTTTAGATCGAGCACGAGACTGCGCTTGTTGCGGTTGAGCGCGACGAAGCTGACGCTTTCGCCGTTGCGGATCGGCGGCGTCGCCCGACTCATGTCGCCTTTCGGCGGCTCGATCTTGATGACGTCGGCGCCCATGTCGGCGAGCAACGTTCCGCACAGCGGGCCGGCAATGAAATTGGCCATCTCGATAACTTTGATGCCGGCGAGCGGCTTTGCCATCGACGTTTCCTTGCGCGCGCGAATTTGCAAGTAACGCCGTCACTATATCGACAAGCGCCACACCCACGCAACGTGTCCGCAATGTGAACACGGCCGCGCACGCGCCTTGCTCCACACCAGTCAAAGTGTTTCACTTTGCGCGCTGTCGAACTCCGGGTGAACCAGAGAAGCTAGAATTATTTGGGGGGCAGCCATGTTGAAGCGAGCCTGTGCGTGGTTGTCAGTCGTCGGCGTCGCCGCGATTGCGGTCTTGTCGATCGGCAACGGTTAAGCGCGCGCGGAATCGCCGGACCGCACGATCACGATCGTCGCCCATTTCGCCCCCGGCGGATCGAATGATTTGCTCGCGCGCCTGATCGCGAGCGAACTCGGACCCGCACTCAAGCAGAATGTGATCGTCGAAAATCGCCCGGGCGCCAACGGCAATATTGGGCTGACCTACGTGGCGCACGCCAAGCCTGATGGCAATACGCTGGTGGTCGCCTCCGGTGTGGTGCTGATCAACCCGAGCATCCGTAAGTCGGACTATGACCCGATAAAGGATTTTGCTCCGGTCGTTTATCTTGGCGCCTCACCCAACGTCATTTTCACGCGCCCCGGTTCGGGCATCACATCGGTGCAGGATCTGATCACCTAGGCCAAAGCCAACCCGGGCAAGATCAACTACTCCAGCCCCGGCGTCGGCAGCACGTCGCAGCTCGCCGTGGAACTGCTGAAGCTGCGCACCGGTATCAACCTCGTCCATGTGCCCTATCAAGGCGCGGCGCCGGCGGCGCAGGCGGCGATCGCCGGCACGACCGAGCTCGCGTCGGTCGCGGTCGGCGGCATGATGGGGTTGGTCAAATCGGGCGCCCTCAAGGCGCTGGTGCAAACGGGCAAAGACCGCTGGCCCGACATGCCCGACGTCCCGACCCTGCAGCAGGCCGGCGTTCCCGACGCCGTGGTCGAAACGACGCAAATGCTGCTGGCGCCGGCCGGCACGCCGAAGCCGATCATCGACGAACTCGCCAAGGTCGTCCTCAAGGTCATGGCCAAGCCCGACGTCCATGAGCGCATGCTCAAAGCGGGTTTCGCGGTGCATACCGAAGGGCCCGAACAATTGAAGGTGCTGATCGCGCGCGAAGTGCCGATGTGGAAGGACTTGGCCGAGCGCGCCGGTATTAAGATCAATTGGGCGGCGGGCCGGCATCGCGGCGAAGTGGCGTTTATCGGTTTGCGCTAGATCAACACGGTCCCCGTGCCATTTGGTAATTGTATTGCGCACGCGCCTGTGCGCACGAAATCTTACGTAGGGGGATGTCATGTCCAACACGTATGACGCAGATTATCGCTGGCGGAATATGTGCGAGATGCTCGCCCGGATGGGCATGGACGCATCAATGCTCGCCCACGGACGCCTGGCGACCGATCTTCGTTCAGCGGTCAGCAATTGTCAGTCCTGCAAAGTTGATCAAGCCTGCCAGGAGTGGCTCGTCCGCGCGCCGGAAGTCATCGATAAGCCGCCGGGCTTTTGCCCCAATGCGGAACTTTTCGCGTCCGTGCGTGACTTGATCGACCGCGGCATCGACGATGGGCCAATCGGCTAAGTCTGCCTGCGACGTTCGGTAAAGCCGGGCGGTACGAAGTTCCAAAACTACGTAATATCAATGAGTTGATTGGACGGCCGCGCCAAAGAACCGGCGGAGGTCTCGATTCGAATTGCGGCAAATCAATACGGCCTTGCGTGCATGGTCCTATCTTGCAGCAGGTCGATCGGGAATCTCGTCAATGTTCCAAATTCGTATCCATGGACGCGGGGGCCAAGGTGTCGTTACGGCAGCGGCCGTTCTCTCCGTCGCGGCGTTCCTTGAGGATAAACACGCGCAGGCTTTTCCAAGCTTTGGCTCCGAGCGCATGGGTGCTCCCGTCGTTTCCTTTTGCCGCATCGACACCAAGGAAATCCGGCTGCGCGAGCCGATCGCCGTGCCGGATGCGTTGATCGTCCAGGACGTCACGCTGTTCAAGGCGATCGACGTTTTGCAAGGCCTCAAGCAGACCGGCTACCTCCTGGTCAATACCAACCAGAGTTTTGCCGACCTTCACCTCGAGCCGCTGGTGGCTAAACTCCCGGCCGGTCATGCCGTCACGGTGCCGGCGACTGAACTGGCGCTGAAACATGTCGGCCGCCCGGTGCCGAACGCGGCGCTGCTCGGCGCCTTTGCGGCGTTGACTGGCATGGTCCGCCTCGAGTTGGTCGCCAAGGCGATCCGGGAGGAATTCCCAGGTAAGATCGGCGACGCCAACGTTGCCGCCGCTACCGAGGCCCACGATGCCGTCGTCGCCCGCGTCAAGTCGGCGGCGTGAGGAAGATCGCATGCTGAAGCAAGTCGAAGGTTCCCACTCTACCGCCGAGGCCATTGCCTTGTGCCGCCCCGAGGTCATCTGCGCCTATCCGATCACGCCGCAGACCCATATCGTCGAAGGGCTCGGCGAGATGGTGAAAACAGGCGACCTGACGAACTGCGAATTTATCAATGTGGAATCGGAATTCGCGGCGCTCTCGGTCGCCATCGGCGCGTCGGCGGCCGGCGCGCGGGCCTATACGGCAACCGCGAGCCAGGGCCTCTTGTTCATGGCCGAGGCGGTCTACAACGCTGCCGGCCTCGGCCTACCCATCGTGATGACGCTCGGCAATCGGGCGATCGGTGCGCCGATCAACATCTGGAACGATCATTCCGACGCCATGTCGATGCGCGACGCCGGCTGGCTGCAGCTGTTCGCGGAATCCAATCAGGATTCGATCGACCTGCACATCCAGGCGTTCCGGCTGGCCGAGGAATTGTCGATGCCGGTGATGGTCTGCGTCGACGGCTTCATCCTGACACACGCCGTCGAGCGCGTGGACATGCCGGCGCAAGCCGACGTCGATGCGTATCTCCCGCCTTATGAACCGGTGCAGGTGCTCGATCCCAAGGACCCGATTTCCATCGGCGCCATGGTGGGACCGGATGCTTTTACCGAAGTGCGTTTCCTGCAGCACTACAAGCAGACTTTGGCATTGCGGCTGATTCCCGAATTTGCCGCCGAATTCAAGGAGCGGTTCGGACGCGACACCGGAGGCTTGCTGCGCACCTATCGCACCGACGATGCGGAAATGCTGGTGGTGGCCATGGGTTCGATCAACGGCACCGCCAAGGATGCCATCGATGAAATGCGCGCCGATGGTTTCAGCATCGGACTGGTGACCATCGTGTCGTTCCGGCCGTTTCCGACCGAGGCGTTGCGCCGGTTGCTGGCCGGCCGCAAGCATGTCGTGGTGGTCGAAAAGAGCTTCGCGGTCGGTATGGGTGGCCAGCTCGCCAATAACGTCGATCTTGCCTTGCGCAATACGCCGGCCGCACCTCAGGTCCATTCGGTAATTGCCGGACTGGGCGGCCGCTCGATCACGCGGGCGGCGTTGCAGCGCGTGTTCAGCCGCGCCATGGCGCAGCCCTGGGAGGGCGCGCATTTCCTCGACCTCAACGAAGAAATCATCGGCAAAGAACTGCATCACGTGCGCAAGGTGCGCCGCTCCGGGCCGACGGCCGAGAACCTGCTGCGCCGGCTTGACCAAGCCGCGCAGTCCACGGCGGCAGAGTAGAGGGGCGCACGATGACCGATCCCACGACAACCGCCGCCACCATCCAGAAGCTCCACTTCTACCAGAAGGGCACTTTCACCGTCGGCAACCGGCTGGTGCCGGACACCGAGCGATCGGTGCAGGCTTCGATCGACCGCACGAACGCGCTGACCTGCGGGCATCGCGCTTGTCAGGGATGCGGCGAGGCGCTGGGCGCGCGTTACGCTATGGACGTGGCGATGCGTGCCACCGGCGGCAACCTGATCGCGGTCAACGCGACCGGATGCCTGGAGGTCTTCACCACGCCCTATCCTGAAACCTCGTGGCAAATGCCCTGGCTGCACTCTCTGTTCGGCAACGCCGCGGCGGTCGCCACCGGGGTCGCGGCGGCCATGCGGGTCAAGGGACGCCCGGAAGTGCGCACGATCGCCCAAGGCGGCGACGGCGGCACTACGGATATCGGATTTGGCTGCCTGTCCGGCATGTTCGAGCGTAACGATGACGTGCTCTACATCTGCTACGACAACGAAGGCTATATGAACACCGGCGTGCAGCGCTCCTCGGCGACGCCGCCGACCGCGCGCACGGCGACGACCCCAGCCATGGGCCCGGAGCCCGGCAACGTCTTCGGCACCGGCAAGAGTTTACCTCGCATCGCCGTTGCCCACGGCATTCCCTATGTCGCGACCGCGACCGTCGCGGACCTGCACGACCTCGAGCGCAAGGTCTCGAAGGCAATGGGCATTCACGGCGCGCGCTATATCCACATTCACGTGCCGTGCCCGCTCGGCTGGGGCTCGGCCTCGCACGACACCATCCGTCTGGCGCGGTTGGCGGTCGAATGCGGGCTGTTTCCGGTCTTTGAAGCCGAGCATGGCGCCGTCACCAACAGCCGGAAGATTCGCCGTCCGGTTCCGGTCGATGAATATCTCAAGCCGCAGCGGCGGTTTGCGCATTTGTTCAAGGATGCCGCCGGCGCGCAGCGCCTCGCGCACTTGCAAGCCATCGCCAACCACAACATCGTCGAATACAAACTGCTTGAGACTGAAGAGGACGCGTGATGAAACACCCTTTCGCCATCACGCTCGATAGCGGCAGCAGCCTCGCCAATCTCACCGGCTCCTGGCGCACCATGCGTCCGGTCTATGTCGACCGCCTGCCGCCCTGTAATCACGCCTGTCCGGCCGGCGAGAACATCCAGGCTTGGCTCTATCACGCGGAAGCAGGCGACTACGAAAAAGCCTGGCGCGTGCTCACGCTGGACAACCCGCTGCCGGCCGTGATGGGGCGCGTCTGCTATCACCCTTGCGAAGGCGCCTGCAACCGCGCGCAGGTCGATGAAGCCGTCGGCATCAATTCGGTCGAGCGTTTCCTCGGCGACGAGGCGATCAAACGCGACTGGCGCTTTACGCCGCCGGAAGCGGAAAGCGGCAAACGCGTGTTGGTGGTCGGTGCCGGGCCGTCCGGACTTTCGGCGGCCTATCATCTGCGCCGCATGGGCCACGCCGTATCGATCTATGATGCCGGTCCTGCCGCCGGCGGCATGATGCGCTTCGGCATCCCCAAGTACCGGTTGCCGCGCGACGTGCTCGACGCGGAAGTGAAGCGGATTGTTGATATCGGCGTCGAGCTCAAGCTCAATGCCAAGGTCGATAATATTCTCGAGACGATGAGGGCCGGCAAATTCGACGCGGCGTTCCTCGCTGTCGGCGCCCATATCGGCAAGCGTTCCTTTATTCCGGCCGGTTCCGCCTCGAAGATTCTCGACGCCGTCACCATGCTGCGTTCGATGGAAGGCGAGGACAAGCCGCTGCTCGGCCGCCGCGTCGTGGTTTACGGTGGCGGCAACACCGCGATCGATGCCGCGCGCACCGCGAGGCGGCTCGGCGCGACGGAGGCGATCATCGTCTATCGCCGCACCCGCGACCGCATGCCGGCGCACGACTTCGAGGTCGAAGAGGCCTTGCAGGAAGGTATCATGATGAAATGGCTCTCGACCATCAAACGGATGGACGAGGGTGTGCTCACGGTCGAGAAGATGCAGCTCGACGAGAAGGGCTTCCCGCAGCCGACCGGCGAATTCGAGACGCTGGAGACCGACTCGCTGGTGCTCGCGCTCGGCCAGGACGTCGATCTTTCGCTGCTCGACGGCGTGCCCGGGTTGGAGATCAAGGACGGGACGGTGCAGGTCGCCCAAAACATGATGACCGGTCATGTCGGCATCTTTGCCGGCGGCGATATGATCCCTTCTGAGCGCACCGTCACGGTGGCGGTCGGCCATGGCAAGAAGGCGGCCCGCCACGTCGACGCCTGGCTGCGCGGCGCCGCCTATGCACCGGCGGAAAAGCACGAGTTGGCGAGCTTCGATAAGATGAACGCCTGGTACTACGCCGACGCTCCAAAGACCGTGCGGCCGATGATCGAAGGGCCGCGCCGGCAAAATACCTTCGAGGAAGTGCAGGGCGGGCTCGACGAGACCAACGCGCTCTATGAGGCGAGGCGGTGTCTCTCCTGCGGCAATTGCTTCGAATGCGACAACTGCTACGGCGTCTGCCCGGACAATGCGGTGATCAAGCTCGGCCCCGGCAACCGCTTCAAATTCAATTACGATTACTGCAAGGGCTGCAGTCTTTGCGCTGCCGAATGCCCCTGCGGCGCCATCAAGATGGTGCCGGAATCAATCTGACGCACCACCCGTGCAAAATGAAACGGGTCGGCTTTCCCAGCCGGCCCGTTTCCTTTGGTCGCCGTTATTTTGCGGCGAGCGATTGCAACGTCGGGCAGGTGCGCTTCTCGACGGGGGTCTGATAGGGCTCGAAGTTGGTCTTGTCGATCACGATCGGCTTCAGGATCACTTCCTTCGGCGTTGCTTCTTTGCGCAGGTTGCGCACCGCGATTTCGGTGCCGACGCAACCTTGAATGAAGCCGTTGAAGTCGCCGCTCGCCAGCAGCTTGCCGGATTTGATCAACTCGACCGCTTCCTTGCTGCCGTTGATGCCGACCACCTGCGCCTTGCGGTTGGCGCCTTCGAGCGCTTCGATCGCGCCGACTGCCATCGGATCGTTCGCCGCCAGCACGCCGTCGATCTTCGGGAACGACTGCATCAGATTTTCCATGACCTGGAGTGCTTGCAGCCGTTGATAGTTGGCCGGCTGCGCGGCGAGCAGCTTGACGCCGGGGTTTTCCTTGATCGCATCGTTGAAGCCGCGCACGCGGTCGGTATTGGTGAGCGAGCCTTTGACACCCTCGAGGATGAGGACGTTGCCTTTGCCGCCGATGGCCTTCATCAGGGTACGCGCGGTTTCGAGGCCGATGCTGTAGTCATTGGCGCCGACATAGGCGACGAACTTGCCACCCGCCGCGCGGTCGGTGATGTTGGTGACTGGAATGCCGGCGGCATTGATCTTCTCGACCGCCGGAACCATCGCCTTGTAATCGACCGGAATGAAGATGATCGCGTTCGGCTTCTTGACGATGACGTCCTCGACCTGGCTCAGTTGTTCGGGAATGCTGTCGGGTTTGGTCGGGATGTATTGAATGACCGTGACGCCGAGCACCTTGGCCGCCGTTTCGGTCCCGACCCGGACCGCCTGGAAGTACGGGTTGGTCTGATTCTTGGTGAACACCGCGATGGTTTCGCCGGCGGCGAATGCCGGACCGGCAGTGAGCGCCGCCAGCACGGCGGTTGCGCCGATTGTCAGATACTTCATCTATTCGACTCCTCTTTTGTTTTCGTTTGGGTAGGCTTTGGGTCTTCAGAATCATTCGCCGATTTGACGCGTGCGGGTATCGATCCAAACCGCCAGCAGAACGATGACGCCGGTGACGAGCGGCTGCCATGACGAATTTATTTGCAGAAGATTCATGCCGTTGAGCACGAGTGTGAGGATGAGCGCGCCGATCAGCGTGCCCGCCACGGTGCCGGAGCCGCCGAACAGCGACGTTCCGCCGACCAGAACCGCGGCGATGGCGGGCAGCGTCAGGTCCTCGCCGATGTCGCCTTGCGCCGAATTGATGCGCGCGAGAATAATCAGCGAGGCGAGGCCCGCCATCGCGCCGCTGACGGCATAGACAAGGACGAGGCGCCGCTCGATCGGCACGCCGGACAAGCGCGCGGCGACCGGATTGGCGCCGATGGCATAGATCTGCTGGCCCCAGATTGTGCGCTGCGCGAACAACCCGCCGATCAACAGGAACAGCACCATCACGTAGACCGGCATCGGCACGCCGAACAGATAACCGCTGCCAAGGTGGCGGAAGCCGAGCGGGAAGCCGTGAATGGTTTCGCCGGCCATATAATAATAAGTGACGCCGGTGAGGATCCACATCATACCGTAGGTGGCGATGAACGAGGGGATCCGCAGCGCCGTCACCAGAATGCCATTGGCAAGTCCGATCAGGGCGCCGCAGCCGATACCAGTGGCTACCCCGAGCAAGGGCGAGCCGGTGAGCTTGATCACGCTCGCGGCCAGGCATGCCGATAGCGCTACGTTCGCGCCGATTGAGAGGTCGAGGCCAGCAGTGAGGATGACCAGCGTGAGGCCGGACGCCATCAAGAACAGCAGTGCCGTTTGCCGCAGCACGTTGAGGGTGTTGTTCATGGTCAGGAAGACGTCGCTGAACATCGCCAGCGCCGTGCACAGCAGCGCCACGGCGAGCAGCCGGTAAAGCGCCTGCATGACGTCCCGCGAGAGCGCCAGATGCGGGCGGGCGAGTTTGGGCGCGTCGGTGCTCATCGCTCGCTCCTCAAGCCGTCGATAAACAGCGCGACGATCACCAGGGCGCCGATACAGGCGACCTGCGAAGAGGACTGCACCGCAAGCAGATTGAGCCCGTCGCGCAAAACGCCCAGCGCGATGACGCCCAAGAGCGTGCCGAACAGCCAGCCGTTGCCGCGCTCGAACGAGGTCCCGCCGACCGCCACCGCGGCAATGGCATCGAACTCCATGCCGATCCCGGCCGTCGGATGCGCCGAATTGAGCCGCGCCGTCATCAACAGCGCCGCAATGCCGGCCATCAAGCCGCCGAACGCATAGACTCGGATCAGCATGCCGCGCACGGAAGTGCCGGCGACGCGCAAGGCCTCGCGGTTGCCGCCGAGCGCGAAGACATAGGTGCCGAAGCGCGTGCGGTAGAGCAGTACGTGCGTCGCGGCATAGGCGAGGGCGGCGATGACGATCGGCAGCGGAATGCCGGCCAAGGTTCCGGAATAGATACTCTCGATCGAGCGCGGAATGCCGACAACGCTCTGTCCGTCGGTCACCAGCAGCGACAGGCCTTGCGCGATACCAAGCGTGCCGAGCGTAGTGATGAAGGGCGGAATGCCGAAGGCCGCGATCAGCACGCCGTTGCCGAAGCCGAAGCACACACCGACAGCCACCGCTGCCAGGAACGCTAGCACGAGGGAGCCGGTCGCGATCACCGTCACGGCCAATATGATGGAGGCAAAGGTCAACACGGCGCCGATCGACAGATCGAGGCCCTCGGTCATGATCATGACCGTCATCGGCAGCGCGAGCATCAGGAGGATCGTCGATTGCGTGAGCACGTTGGCGATGTTCGCCGGCGAGGTGAACCCCGGACTCGTCACGCCGAAAATCGCGCACAGCACGACCAGCACAATCGCGACGCCCGGCACGCGATTGAGCTGCAACGATGCCAGATTGAAGGCGCGCTTGTTCATTGGTGTATCCCGAGGCGGACGATATTGGCTTCGGTGAGTTCGCTATGCGCGAGTTCGCCGGCGATACGCCCGCTGCGCATCACATAGGCGCGGTCGCAGATATGGACGATCTCGATCTGCTCGGAGCTGATCATGAGAACGGCGGCGCCGTTGTGCACCAGACCGTCGAGCAGCCGGAAGATCTCCGACTTGGCGCCGACGTCGATGCCGCGCGTCGGCTCATCGAAAATGAAGAACTTCGCGTCGGCATTGAGCCATTTGCCGATGACGACTTTCTGCTGATTGCCGCCCGACAAATTGCCCACCGGCCGGCGCGGCGTCGGCGTGGCGATGCGAAGCTTATCGATGATCGCGCGCGCCGCCTTGAGCGCCCGCCGCGGCACGAAAAGTCCCGACGGAAACAATTTGCGCAGCCCGGCGAGCACGATGTTGTCGCCGACCGAGCGCGCCAGCGCGAGCCCTTGCGTCTTGCGGTTCTCCGGGATCAGCGCCATGCCGCGGATGGTGGCATCTTCTATCGATCCGCCGATGGGCTCGCCAAACAGCCTAATCTCGCCGGATGTCACGCGGTCGGCGCCGAAGATCGCGCGGGCCACCTCGGTGCGGCCGGAGCCGACCAGGCCGCACAGGCCGACGATTTCGCCGGCGCGCACGGTGAGATTGATGTCCGAAAATCCGCTCGGGCCGGAGAGATTTTTGACTTCGAGCGCCACATCGCCGGGGGTCGGACGCGCCGGCCGCGTATAGGTCGTATCGACCGGCCGGCCGACCATCGACGTGACGAGCTGATCCGGCGTGGTCTCGGCCGGCAACAGGTCGGCAATCTTGCGCCCGTCGCGCAGCACAGTAATGCGGTCGCCAAGCGCGAACACCTCGGACAGGCGATGCGATATGTAGATGATCGCCACGCCTTTCGCCTTCAGCCGTGCGATCATGGCGAACAGCTTGTCGGTTTCGTGGTCGGAGAGCGCCGCCGTCGGCTCGTCCATGACCAGAATGCGCGCATCCTGCGACAGTGCCTTGGCGATTTCGACCATTTGCTGCTGGGCGACACCGAGGCCGTGCACCGGCAGGCGCGGATCAATATCGAAACCGATCCTATCGAGAACGCGCTTTGCCTCGGTGTAAGTGCGGCGCCGGTCGATCAGCCCCGGCAAGCGGCTCGGAAATTCGCGGCCGAGAAAAATGTTCTGTGCGATGTCAAGATAGGGGACGAGCGTGAAATCTTGGAAAATGACGGCAATGCCGAATTTGCGCGCCGCGCCCGCGTCGTGAATGGTAACGGCTTCGCCGTTGCTGAAGAATTCGCCGCGGTCGGCGCGATAGGCGCCGCACAGGATTTTCATCAAGGTCGATTTGCCGGCGCCGTTCTCGCCGACGAGCATGTGCACTTCGCCGGCGCGGATTTCGAACGACACGTCGTCGAGCGCTTTGACGCCCGGAAATTCCTTGGAGATCCCGCGCAATTCAAACAAAGGAACGTCTGCCACGCGCCACCTATTCGCTCAGGATCAAATCCGACGCGACGCACCTTGCCGACTTTCATGGATCACCGGCGAAGCCGGACGATACGAGGCGCAAACCGCGACCTGCTTGATTTATATCAATGATTTCGCACGCCGGCGCACGTGAAACTTCAACACTGGCCGAGCTATTTGTTCGCAGCGCTTGCGCGTATGGGGACGATGCAATTCAAGCTTGTGGAATTTCCGTTTGCCCGTTGCTGCGCCGGGCGCGACGGGCGATCGCCATTACGTTCCGTCGTCGGCATCGATTTCGGCAAGGTTGGCCTGGCGAGCAGGCAGCCTCCTTCATGCAGGGCTGCCGCGCGACCATCATCTTGCCTGCGCTTGCGTTCGGCATTGTCGCCCGGCCGCCTAAGTCGCTAAGCTGCCACCGGCCCGACAAAGACGGCTCGAACGGCAAGGGAGAAGAAAATTATGGCAGCTGCACTGGAAGAATTGTCGTTCACCTATTTTCCGGAAAACTATCGCTGGTCGCACGGTCTGCTGATCGGCCTGAACATGGCACCGTGGGGCGGCGCGGAAATCGGCGAGGTCAACCGCGTCGGGCTGCGGCTCAAGAAATGCGTCGGCGACGACGACGCCTGGTTCCGCGAATGGGAGCGCGAGGCGCGCGCGGTCGAGGACCGCGGCCGCCAGCGCATTGCCGAAGGCTATAAGACCAGCGGCGCGCAATATCTCCAGCGCGCCAGCGCCTATTATCATGTCGGCGAGCGCTTCCTGCAGCCGAAGAGCAAGGCAGGCAACGACGCCTATATGCGCGGCGTCGATTGCTTTCGCGACTCCGCCAAATACGTCAAGCGGCCGCGCATGGAGCACGTCGAAATTCCCTATGGCGACACCAGTCTTCCGGCGATCTACGTGCACGCCGAGCCGGCCAATAAAAGCGGCAAGGTGCCGGCCATGGTGTTCTTCGACGGCCTCGACGTGACCAAGGAGATTCAATATTTCAAGGGCGTCGCTGACCTCGTCGCGCGCGGCATCGCCTGCCTGATCGTCGACGGCCCGGGTAACGGCGAGAGCATCCGCTTCCGCAATCTCTACCTGCGGCACGACACGGAGCATTATGCCGCGCCGGTTTTCGATTATTTGGCCGCCCGGCCGGAAGTCGATGCCAAGCGCATCGGCGTCATGGCGATCAGCCTCGGCGGTTATTACGCGCCGCGCGCGGCGGCGTTCGAGCAGCGTTTCGCCTGCTGCATCGCCTGGGGTGCGCAGTGGGACTACCGGAAGATATGGCTCGACCGCTTCGAGCGCCTCGCCAAGGCCGATACGCCGTCGCTGTCGGTCGCCGCGCAGCACATTTCCTGGGTGCTGAACGTAAAGACGCAGGATGAGGCGTTGAAGGCGCTCGAGCCGTTCAAGCTCGACGGCGCGGTGCAGAAAATAACCTGTCCGTTCCTGATGCTGCACGGCGAGGGCGACGAGCAAATCCCGCTGCCCGAGGCGCGCAAATGCTTCGACGCCGTCGGCTCGAAGCAAAAAACCTTCAAGCTGTTCACGCGCGAGGAAGGCGGCTATCACCACTGCCAGATCGACAACCAGAGCATCTGCTCGGCCTATATGTGGGACTGGCTCGAACAGGTGCTGCAGCCGGCGCGCTGAATCCTATCCGTCATTCCGGGTTCCCGCGCTTCGCGCGGGCCCCGGAATGACTAAGGATATTAAGGATAAATGACCGGTCGAACCTTCCCGTCACTGATTGGCGTGAATATTGTTGTCCTTGATCACCTTGGCCCAGCGCGCGATCTCACTCTTGAGGTATTTTTCGCTGGCGGCCGGCGTGCGGATGTCCTTCGGAAAGGCCTCCACGCCGGTATCGTGCCATAGCTTGAGTACGTCCGGGTCGTTGGCGACGTCGTTAACTGCCGCGTTCAGCGTCTTGATCACCGCATCCGGTGTTTTCGACGGAGCAAACAGTCCCTGCCAATAATAGATCGCGAATTTCGGCCCGAGCAGATCGGCCATGCTGTCGGCGGTGGGGAATTCCGGCATCTTGCCCTTTTGCGTGACGCCATAGGCCTTGAGCTTGCCGGCCTTGACCAGCGGTAACATCTGCTGCGGCGTGCCGATCATAAAGTCGACGTGGTCGCCGAGGACGTCCGTCACCGCCGGCGCGCCGCCGCGATAGGGAATCTCATCGAACTTCAGCTTGGTCACCTGCGCGAACAGCCGCGACGTGAGGTGCCCGGTGGTGCCGAAGCCCGGCAGCGCCTCTTTCAAGTGCTCCTTCTTCATCAGCGCCATGAACTCCTTGAGCGAGTTCGCCGGGAGATTCGGGCGTCCGACCACAACCAGCGGATTGCGGTTGATCATGATCACCGTCTTGAAATCCTTGACCGTGTCGAACGGCAAGGTCTTGAACAGCGTCGGGTTCGCGGAAATCTGCAGATTGTGCAGCAGCAGCGTGTAGCCGTCCGGGTCCGCCTTGGCGACCTTGTTGGAGGCGATGATGGTGCTGCCGCCGGTGACGTTTTCGACGATGAAATTCTGCTTGAACTTCTTCGACAGGTGGTCGGCGACCAGGCGTGCGAGCTGGTCGGTCGGGCCGCCGGCCGGGTAGGGCACGACGATGGTGACGTTGCGGTCCGGATAGGCCGCGGCGGCCGGGCCGGCAAAGGCCAACACGCCAAGCACGCTTAAGACAACGGCAACAATACGCCTCATGGTTAGATCCTCCCTAGGTTGGTTTGTTTTTTGGGAGGAAGCTTACCCCTCGGGAATGGCCGGCAACAAGAGGCTATTGGCTGACGTGGATATTATTGTCGCGGATCGTCTCTCCCCAGCGGGCGACCTCGCTTTTCATCATTGCGCGGGCGGCCGCAACCGAACGGCGGTCCTTGGGGAAAGTCGACATGCCTTCATCGTGCCAGCGCTTTACGATCGCCGGATCGGATACGATGGCTTGCAGCGTTTCATTGAGCGTATCGATCGCCGATTGCGGTGTGCCGGCCGGCGCGAACAAGGCCTGCCAGTACACGATGTCGAACTTCGGCCCCAGCGCCGCTACCAGGCTCTCGGCGGCCGGCATCTCGGGATATTTTTCTCTGGCCGTGATCCCGTAGGCCTTCACCTTCCCGGCCTTCACCTGCGGCTCGATCTGCTGCGGCGTCGCAAAGTAGAGATCGACGTGGCCGCCCAGGAGATCGGTCAATGCCGGCGCCGCGCCACGATACGGAATTTGGTTGATGGATACTTTGGCGACTTGTGCGAGCAGCGTGGTCGTCAGGTGACCGGTGGCGCCGTATCCCGGAATTGCCGCCTTCAGGGTCTGTTTTTTCATCAGCGCGAGCAATTCGGTTAAGTTGTTCGGCGCCAGCGTCTTGTTGCCGACCAAGAACAACGGGTTTTCGTTGATCAGCATCACCGGGATGAGGTCTTTTTCGGTATCGAATGGAAGGTTCTTGTAAAGCGTGACGTTGGCCGAGATCTGCAGATTGTGCAGCAGCAGCGTGTAGCCGTCGGGCGTCGCCTTGACGACTTTGTTGGTGGCGATGATGGTCCCGCCACCGGTGACGTTCTCGACAATCACGTTTTGCTTGAGTTTTTCCGACAGCGAATGCGCGACCACGCGCGCGGTCTCATCGGTTGGTCCGCCGGCCGGGTAGGGAACGACGATGGTGATGGTGCGGCTCGGATAGGTGTCCGCGTGGGCCGGTGCGGCCAAAGCCAAAGCGCCCGCTACGAGCGCGGCGACCAGGATCGGTTTCATCGTCGTCTCCTTGTTGTTGCCTCCGCCGAAAGCCTACCTCTCGGGAATGATCGGCAACAAGAGGTGGGGCTCCTTGCCGGGAGTAAAATGTAATGTGTTGCGCGTGGCGAATATCGCCGCCGGCCGGTCGTCGGGGTCGATATGCAGGAAGGGGCCAACGCCCTTCATCGGATAGGGCGCGTTCGGCAGCGCCGCGTCGCGGCCGTCCACTTCGTAATCCTTGCCGCGCACGGTGAGCGCGAGTTGATAGCCGGGCGGCACCACGATCGAGGTCGGCCAGATTTCGATATCAACCTCGACCGGCTCGCCGGGCTTGAGCGGCCATTTCTCGTCGTGCGTGTGCCAGGGCCGGTAGGGTTGCGACATTTTCGGATCGAGCTTGCGTTGCGAGGCGCGCAGCCAGCCCAGCCCGATCGGCGTGCGCGGATCGTTGGAACCGATGAAAGTCACTTCTTTGCCGGCCGGGTCGAATAGCCGCAGCACCAGGAAAAGGTCGGCGTCGGTGGTTTCCGACGACACCCAGAGCTTGGCCGCTACCGGGCCGGTGATCTCCAGGCTCTTCGTCGAAGGCGCCGTACGGAAAGTGAGGCCGTCGCCTGTCGTCTCATAGCTCAGCGTCGTCGCGGCCGTGGGCGCGCCGGTGCCGAAGCTTTGGCTTTCCGGCTGCAGGAAATATTTTGTCCATTGCGTGCGCGCGAGCGGCCATTCGTTCTCGGCGCGCAACACGAATTTTTCGTCCGGATGGCGGACATTGAGCGAAACGCGCGGCTGCTGGCTCCAGCCGCTGTCCTCGCCCTTGAGGAAGTGCGCGAAGAAACGCTTCTGCAAAGCTTCGCCGTATTCGCTGTAGAAATGCGTGAAATGCGTGTCGCCATGTACCTCCAGCCACTTCTGCTTGGAGCCGGCGCGCAGCCAGCCTTCTAAATTGCCGCGCGTGTGCAGGCCGACGCCGCCCCAATTGGCGGCGGACAGAAACGGCACCTCGATCTTGGCGTAATCGGCGGTACGCGCCGCGTAATAGTCGTCGCATAGAGCGTGCCGCTTCGCTTCGCCCGGCGTATCCGCGCGCGTTCTGGCAAGCTCGTCGGCCGGCAAGGTTTCGGGTCCGGCGACGAGTTCTCCCGTCACCAGGCTCTTGGCGCCACGCGTGCCTACGCCATGCTGCACGCTCGCCACCTGGCGCGGATACCAGCTGTTGAGAAAATCGCACAGGATGCCGCCGTGGCGGCAAAGCTCGCGGTAATAGTCGGACGAGCCTTCCCACATGCACAGCGCGGCGAGGTGCGGCGGTTTCAACGCGCCGGCATTCCACTGGTTCATGGCGTAATAGGAGATGCCATTGATGCCGACCTTGCCGTTGCTCCAGCCTTGCGTGCCGGCCCATTCGACGCAGTGGTAGATGTCCTGCGCCTCGCGCGCCGACCAGACGTCGAGAGCGCCCGGCGAGCGCCCGGCGCCGCGCGAGTCGATGCGCACACAAGCGTAGCCGTCCGGCACCCATTTTTCCGGGTCCACCAGTTCCCAGTTCTGATACTTGTTGCTCGAGCCTTGCAGCACGTTGGGCGCCGACTTGATCAAGCGTCCCCACTGGCTCGGATAGCCCTCCTGGAACGACAGGCCCTTGGCATAGGGCCCGTAGCTCAGAATGACCGGATATTTTCCGCCGCCGACCGGCCGATACACGTCGGCGCGCAGCACGACGCCGTCATCCATGCGGATGGGCGCGTCCCAGTCGATTTGCATGTCGTCGCGGATTTCGCTCTTGGCTGATTCCATAGGTCCTGACCGTTCATGGTGGGAGAGGGCCGCCCTGCGGCCGGTGGCGTTTCACGGCATCGGGATTGGTGGAATCGGCGCCCATATAGACGCCGCGTTCCCATTTTCGCTTCAGCGGATCGGCGACTTTCAGGCTCATCTTTCCGATGTTCTGAATTTCGATCTCGACGGTCTCGTCATCCTGCAAGGCGCCCAGACCCTCGTGATTGGTGCCGCAGGCGATGAGATCGCCTGAATTCATCGTCATCACGGTGGTCGCGAATTCGATCAGTTCCGGAACGCGATGTTCCATGTCGTCCGTATTGTAGTTGTGCCGCAGCTGGCCGTCGTTCCAGAACCGCACGACCAGATTGTTCGGATCGTCGATCTCGTCCGCCGTGACAATGCAAGGCCCGATGGGCGCGAATGTATCGAAAGATTTGCCGAGCCAACTGGTGAGCGGGCTCGCCGGCCAGGTCTTGCGGCCTTGTTCGCGCGCCGACACGTCGATTATCGCGGTATAGCCGAAAACCGCGCGCTTCCAGTCCTTGGCCTTCACCATCTTGGCCGGACCTTTGATCACCAGCGCCAGCTCGGCTTCATGCATGAACATCCACGGCACGGTGAATTCGGGCAGCATGATCGTATCGCCCGGCCCGACCACGGCATCAGGGTTCTTCATGAACATGTTGAGCGGGCGCGGTTCGCGCTGGGCATGTTCCCAGTAATTGGCGATGCAGGCGAGAATCTTGCCCGGCCGCGGCAGTGGTGGACGGAGACGCACCGTCTCGAGCGGCACGGCGGCGCCGTCGCCGGCGAGCTTTTCCAGCGCCGGCTGCAAGCGCTCGAACCCGTCGATAATGCCTTGCATCGTCAACTGCGGCGTGTAGCTTTTTTGCACTGCCGCAGAGATATCGACAATGCCGCGCCCGGTGAGCACGCCCGGCAATATCTCGGCGCCCGGTGCAGTCTCGAACAGCACAAGCTTCACGAGTTCCTCCCCGGTCGAGGCGACTCGTGGGCACGGCCGGCCGCCTCGTTAAGCTTTTCTTTACCACCAATTAACCGCAAAAAAAGCAGGCAGCGTAATAATCCGCGCCGGCCAATAGGGGCATGTGGGGACTGATACTCAAAATGTTTTTCTCGCTCAGTTTTACGCGGGCCTCATCGATGCTCATGCTGGTCGGACTTGCCGCCTTTGCGCTGGTTTTCGCCGCGCTGATGGCTTTTACTCCCGGCTTGGCTGCAGCGGTTCTCTCCACCGCTTCTGCAACGGCGCTCACCGCGGTTTTCGCTGCTATCGTTGCCCAGCTAGCGATGACTCTAACCGGCGCCCTGCTTACCCGGCGTCAAACCCGCGAAGTCGCGCAGGTTCGCACCGCTATCGACAGCATGGCGCAGGGACTATGCATGTTCGACGCTTCCGAGCGGCTGGTCGTCTGCAATGCGCAATATTACAACATGTATGAGTTGACGCCGGACGACGTCAGACCGGGATCGACCCTGTCGGAGGTGTTGGCGAGACGGGTCGCCAAAGGCACGTTCTCGCGCGATCCTCAGGAATACCGGAAAGAATTTCTGACCGCGGTTAGCCATGGCCGCACCATCGTGCATGAGGTCAAGTCCAAGGGCGGTCATTTGTTGCTGGTCACGAACCATCCGATGAAGGGCGGCGGCTGGATCGGCACGCACGAGGACATCACCGAGCGGCGGCAGGCCGAGCAGCAGCGCGCCACCATGCAGCATCAGGAAGAGCGCCGCGCCGTGATCGATAACGCGATCTCGGTGTTTCGCGAGCATGTCGAAAATCTTCTGCGCATCGTGGCCGACAGCGCGGGTGAATTGCGCACGACGGCGGCGAGCTTGTTCAACGCTTCCGGTCATACTTCGAACCGCGCCGAAAGCGCGGTGCACACGTCGAACGAAGCCTCCAGCAATGTCGAGACCGCGGCGGTTGCCGCCGACGAATTGTCGAGTTCGATCGCCGAGATCGGCCGCCGGCTCAACCAGACCACCGAAGTGGTGCGGGTGGCGGTCAACGAAGCGCAACTGACCAATCAGGATATCGGCGCGCTGGCGCAAGGAGCGCGCAAGATCGGCGACGTCACCAAGCTCATCCGCAATATCGCCGGGCAGACCAATCTGCTGGCGCTCAATGCCACCATCGAGGCGGCGCGCGCCGGCGAAGCCGGCCGCGGCTTCGCCGTCGTTGCTTCCGAGGTGAAGTCGCTCGCCGTGCAGACCGCGAAGGCGACCGAGGACATTTCCAGTCAGATCCTGGAAGTGCAGAATTCGACCGACAAGGCCGTGGAAGCGATCGGACGCATCGCCCACCGCATGCGGGAGATCGACGACTATACGACCGCCGTCGCCGCGTCGGTCCAGCAGCAGAGCGCCGCGACCAGCGAGATTTCGCAGAACGTGACCAGCGCCGCCGACGGCGCCAAGCTGATCGTCTCGGTCTTGAACGAGGTGGCCGGCGCCACCACCGAAACCCAGGAGTCGGCACACACCGTGCTCGCTGCGTCTGAATCGGTGGAAAAAGCGGCCGCCAATTTGCGCAGCGAAGTCGAAAGCTTCCTCACCAAGGTGGCGGTCTGACGGCGGCTACGACGCCTTCTGCAGCAGCGCCAGCAGCCCGGCCAGCAGGGCTTTCGGGTTCGGCGGGCAGCCGGGAATCGTCAGATCGACCGGCACCACGTCTTTGACCCCGCCGACGACCGCATAGCTGCCGGCGAACAGGCCGCCATCGGCGGCGCAACCGCCGACCGCGATCACCCATTTCGGATCGGGCGTGGCGTTGTAGGTGCGCAGCAGGGCCTCGCACATGTTCTTGGTCACCGGCCCGGTCACCATCAACACGTCGGCGTGGCGCGGCGAGGCGACGAAATGCAAGCCGAAGCGTTCGAGATCGTAGAACGCGTTGTTCAGCGCGTGGATTTCCAGCTCGCAGCCGTTGCAGGAGCCGGCGTCGACCTGGCGGATCGATAGCGAACGCCCGAGCTTGGCGCGCGCGGCGCGATTGACGTTCTGCGCCAACTCGGCGAGCCCGGCCTCGTCGGGCTTGGGCGCCGGCTCGGTGAGCGGGCCATGGGTGAAGCTTTCGAACAGCGTCCTGCGCATCAGAGATCGTGCCCCGAATACGAGCAGTTGAACGATTTGTTGCAGAGCGGGAAATCGGCGACGATGTTGCCTTCGATCGCAGTCTCCAGCAGCGGCCACTGGAACCAGGACGCATCGCGCAGGTGGCAGCGTTCGACCCGTCCGTTGCCGTCGAGCCGCAGCCAGACCAGCACGTCGCCGCGGAAGGCTTCCGTCAGGCCGAGACCTTCGCAGATTTTTCCACTCGGTTTCACGGCGGCTTGAATGGCTCCGGCCGGCAGGCGGTTGAGGATCTGGTCGATCAGCGCCAAGCTCTGCTCGACTTCGCGGATGCGGATCCAGACCCGTGCATTGACGTCGCCGGCGGTGAGTACCGGCACCTCGAAGGCCAGCTCGTTATAGGGCGCGTAGCCGGGCGTGCGGCGCGCGTCGAAGCCGCGGCCCGAAGCGCGTCCGACATAACCGCCGGCGCCGAACTGGCGCACGTAGTCGGCCTTGACGATGCCGGTGGTGACGGTGCGGTCCTGCAGTGAGGCGGTATTGTCGTAGAGTTCGATCAGGCGCGGAAACGCACGCCGAATTTCGGTGAGCAAGGCCTGCACCCGCGCTACGCCGTTCGCCGCGATATCGCGCGCGATGCCGCCGGGCACGATCGCGTCCATCATCAGCCGGTGGCCGAAGCAGGCTTCGGCCGCGCGCAACACGCGCTCGCGCAAGATGCTGGTTTGCGCATGCATGATTGCGAACGACGCATCGTTGCAGATGGCGCCGATATCGCCGAAGTGATTGGCCAGCCGTTCGAGCTCCGCCATCAGCGCCCGCAAATAGACCGCGCGCGGCGGCGCCTTCACGTCCAGCGCGGCTTCGGCGGCCTGCGCGAAAGCAAAAGCATAGGCGGCCGTGCTGTCGCCGGAGGTGCGCGAAGCGAGCTTCGCCGCGCCGTCGAGGCCCGCGCCCGCCATCAACGACTCGATGCCTTTGTGCACGTAACCGAGCCGCTGCTCCAGCCGCACCACGTGCTCGCCATTGGCGGTGAAGCGGAAATGCCCAGGTTCGATAATGCCGGCATGCACCGGCCCGACCGGAATCTGGTGCAGGCCTTCACCTTCCACCGGCAGGAAGGCGTAAGGCGCGGGCTTCTGCGCCGGTTCCTTGTTGCCCAGCCGATGGCGCACATCCCAGAACCCGAGATCGAGCCAAGGCCGCGTATCGGGTGAGCCAGTTGCATCCAAGCCGAACAGACTGCGGATGGCGCGTTCGAGCCGCAACGCCGGTGGATGCTGTGCCCCGACGCTCGGGTAACGTCCGTCGGCGCAGGCATAAGTGACGATGGCGATATTGCCGGCCGCCTCGTCAATCGTCGCCATGTGCACGTTCGGCGGATCGCCCCACAGCCCGAGCAGCGTGCACTCGCCCGCCGCCAATTGGGCGATCGCCTCGTTCCAGCCGTCCTCGGTCACATTGGCGCGTTGCATGGCGCTATCCCAACAGCCTGGCGACGTTCTGGAAGCCGCTGACCAGCGCCGGCGGCAAGTAGATGCCCGCCATGAAGACGATAGCGAGGTGCGCGAACATCGGCACGTAGGACGCCTTTGCCGGCGCGGTCGGCCCGCGCGGCTCGCCGAAGGCGATCGTGTTGAGCCGCAGGAACAGGCCACCGAGGGCAACCAGAATTCCGAGCACCAGGATGGTGGCGAGCCACGGCTCGCGCGCGAAGGTCGAACTCACCACCAAAAACTCGCTCATAAAAATGCCGAGCGGCGGCAGTCCGGCGATGGCGACCACGCCGAGCACCAGGCCCCAGCCGAGCACCGGATTGCTCACGGTTAGCCCGCCCATGTCGGCGATCTTCTGCGTGCCCTTGACCTGGGAGATATGGCCGACCGCAAAGAAGATCGCCGATTTGGTCAGCGAATGCATGGTCATGTGCAGGAGCGCCGCGAAATTGGCGAGCGGGCCGCCCATGCCGAAGGCGAACACGATGATGCCCATATGTTCGATCGAGGAGTAGGCGAACATGCGTTTGATGTCGCGCCGCCGGTACAGCATGAAGGCCGCGAACACGCAGGAGATCAGCCCCATGGTCACCATCAGCGGGCCGGGCGCGATCGCCCCCGGATTGAGCGCCAGCAGCATCTTGAAGCGCAGCAGCGCATAGAGCGCGACGTTGAGCAGCAGGCCGGACAGCACCGCCGAGATCGGCGTCGGGCCTTCGGCATGCGCGTCGGGAAGCCAGGCATGCAGCGGCGCCAGACCTACTTTGGTGCCGTAGCCGAGCAGCAGGAACACGAAAGCGACATTGAGCAGCGCGGGATCGAATTGCGAGGCCTTGGTTACCAATACGGTCCATACCATGGCATAGAGGCCTTCGCCGATCACGGGCGTTGCCGCCATGTAAACGAGAATGGTGCCGAACAGAGCCAGCGCGATGCCGACGCTGCCGAGGATGAAATATTTCCAGGCCGCCTCCAGCGCCTCGTGCGTGCGGTAGATGCCGACCATCAGCACGGTGGTCAGCGTCGCCATCTCGATCGCCACCCACATCAGGCCGATATTGTTAGCCACCAGCGCGAGGTTCATACCGAACATCATCACCTGGTACATCGAGTGATAGAAGCGCACGTAAGTTAGCTTCAGGCGACCGATCTCGATCTCGTGCTCGATGTAGCTTGCGCTGAATACGCTGGTGGTGAAGCTGACGAACGTGGTCAGCACGATGAAGACCTTGTTGAGATCATCCACCAAAAGATAAGGGCCGGACGCCGGCTCGACGATGAACAGCGACACGGCCGTTGCAAACGTAAGGAGTGTCGCCACCACGTTGAGCCGCGCGGTCAAACGGTAGCCGGGCAAAGCGGCGAGCAGGCACGCCGCCACGGCCGGAATCAGCAGAACGCCGGTGAGCGCGTCGAATTTCATTGCCGCTCTCCGCGGAACTTGTCGAGCGCTTGCACGTCGACGGTGTCGAAGCGCTCCCTGATCCGGAACAGGAAGATGCCGATCACGATGAAGGCGATCAGCACCGAAAAGGCCACGGAAATCTCGACCACCAGCGGCATGCCCTTGGCGCCGGTCGCCGCCAGCACCAGGCCGTTTTCCAGCGACATGAAGCCGATCACCTGGCTCACCGCGTTGCGCCGCGTCACCATCATCAACAGCCCGAGCAGCACCACCGACAGCGCGAAGGCGAGATCCTCGCGCGCCAGCGGATCGGCCTCCGCCGTCACCCGCAGCATCACCACCATGGACAGCGCGACCAGCCCCATGCCGAGCAGCATGGCGGGGCCGACGCCGACCACGGTCTCGATTTCGCGGTGGATGCCGAGCTTGATGATGATCCGGTGCAGCGCCACCGGAATGATGATCGCCTTGAACACCAGCGCGATCATCGCCGTCAGATAGAGATGCGGCGCATCCTGGATGAAGGCCTGCCAGGCGACCGATGCGGCCAGGATGAAGGCGTGCAGCGCGAATGTATTGAGCAGCGCGTAGAGCCGGTCCTGGTAGAGCTGCATGAAGCTCACCAGCACCAGCGAGCCGGCCAGCATATGCGCGATGTCGAAGGTGATGCCGTGCATGGTCTTAAAGGCTCCGCGACACGAACAGCAGCAAAGTGGCGAGCAGACCGAGCATCAGCGCCGCGCCGAGGAAGGCCGGCACCCGGAACACGCGCATCTTGGCGATTGCCGTTTCGAACACGGCTAGCAACAGGCCGCCGACCGCGAGTTTCACGACATAGGCCGCAAGACCGATCGCGATCGTCTGCGGGCTCGCGTCGGCGCCGCCGATGCCCCAGGGCGTGAACAGGCAGCCGATCACCGAGATATAAAGCAGCAGCTTGAGTTCGGACGACAGGTCGATCAGGGCGAGATGGCGGCCGGAATATTCCAGCACCATCGCCTCATGCACCATGGTGAGCTCGAGATGCGTCGCCGGATTGTCGATCGGGATGCGCGAATTCTCGGCAATCGCCACCATGACCAGCGCCAGCAGCGCTAAGCCCAGCGAAACGCGCAGTCCCACTTCGCCCGACACCATGAAAGCGGCCATGGTCGAGAGTTGCGTGGAGCCCGCGACCAGCGCCAGGGTGAACACGATCATCAGCATCGCCGGCTCCGCCAGCGACGCGATCATCACCTCGCGGCTCGAGCCGATGCCGCCGAACGAGGTGCCGACATCGAGGCCGGCCAGCGCCAGAAAGAAGCGCGCGCTGCCGAGCAGGGCGATGATGGCGATCAGATCCGCCGACCAAGAAAACAATAAGCCGCTGCGGAATGTCGGCACCAGCGAGGCCGCCACCCAGGTGCCGGCGAAGATGATGTAGGGGATGACGCGGAACAGCCAGGACGCGCTCTCCGCCAGCACCACGTCCTTGCGCATCAGCCGGATCAGATCGCGGTAGGGCTGCAACAGCGGCGGACCCTGCCGGCGCAACAACCGCGCCTTCACCTTGCGCACAAAGCCGGTGAGCAGCGGCGCAAGCAGCAGCACCAGCAGCATCTCCGCGCCTTGCGAGATGAAATCGCGGATCACGGCCATATCGCGAGCACCAGGAGCAAGAGCACCAATGCCGTGAACACCAGCGTCAGATAACGGCGGATGGTGAGGAATTGCAGGACGTTGAGGCGGTCGGCCGCATAACCGATAAAATTGGCGATTGGCGCGTAAGCGGCGTCCCAGATCAGATCGCGTACGTCGACCGTCAGCCGTGCTGGCGCCATCGAGCCGGGCGGCGGCATCTCGCCGATCTCACGCGCGCGGAACACGGTCGCGCCATAGACGCGGCGGATCGGCTGGGCAAAGCTCGACGCGGTATATTGCGTAGCCGTGCTTGGGTCTGGATAGCCGCAATCCCAGGCCGGCGCGCGCCGCAATCTGTCGGAGGCGAGCCGGTGAATGGCAAAGGCCGCGAGCGAGCCGGACATCACGACAAAGACGAACACCAGCAAACCGTTATACGAGCTGCGGCTTTCGGCGATCGGCACGATCGAAAGCCACTCGACGCCGGCCTGATGCGGCATGGCGACGCCGACCAGGCTATTGGTGACCGGGGCTAGTGCGTCGATGAAGAAGCCGGGGACAATTCCGGCAACCAGGCAGAGTGCGGCCAGGAAATACATGGCGGCGAGCGAATTGCTGTCGGTCTCCTGCGCCTGCGCGGCGGCCGGCGTACGGGCGCGGCCGAGGAAGGTCACGCCGAAGGCTTTGACGAAGCAGGCGGCGGCGAGCGCCGCCGACAGCGCCAGCAAGGCGCCAACCGCGGGCACCAGGAATTTCAGGCCCCAGGCCGGCAATTGCGGGCTGAGCAGAATGGCCTGGAAGGTCAACCATTCGGACACAAAACCGTTGAGCGGCGGCAGCGCCGAAATCGCCACGCAGCCGACCAGGAATACGAAGGCGGCCTGCGGCATGCGGTGGATCAGCCCACCGAGATGCTCCATGTCCCTTTCGCCCGTTGCATTGAGAACGGCGCCGGCGCCGAAGAACAACAGGCTCTTGAAGACGGAATGGTTGAATACATGAAACAGCCCAGCAGTGAGCGCCAGCGCGGCGGCGAGCGGCATGTTGGCGGCCTTGAACGCCAGCGCGAGGCCGAGGCCGATATAGATGATGCCGATATTCTCCACCGTGTGATAGGCGAGCAGCCGTTTGAGATCGTGCTGCATCAGTGCATAGAGCACGCCCATTACCGCGGTGACGCCGCCGACAGCGAGCACGGCCATGCTCCACCACCAGTCCGGCGGGCCCAGCAGGTCGAACACGATGCGCACCAGGCCGTAGACCGCGACCTTGGTCATCACGCCGCTCATCAGCGCGGAGACGTGGCTGGGCGCGGCCGGATGCGCCAGCGGCAGCCAGGCATGCAGCGGCACCACGCCGGCCTTGGAGCCGGCGCCGACAATGGTAAGCACCAGCACCAGCGCGGCCAACGCCGCGGTCGGATGTGCCGTGCGCATGGCCTCGAACGCGTAATTGCCGTCGGGGCCGGCCAGCAGGCCGAAGGCGAGCAGCAGCGACAGCGTGCCGAAGCTCGCCATCAACAGATAGATGTAGCCGGCGCGCAGGTTGCCGCTCACCCGGTGATGCGCGATCACCAGCGCCCAGGAAGTGAGCGACATGAATTCCCACGACACCAGGAAGCTGAAGGCGTCGTCCGCCATCACCACGAGGTTCATGGCGGCGAGATAGGCGGGATAGAACGGCAGCACGCGTTGCGGTGAATGCTCGTGGCGGCCATAGCCGAGCGCGTAGAGGCTCGCCGACGCGCCGCCAAGATTGACCACCACCAGGAAGAAGGCGGCGAGCGCATCGATGCGGAAGCGCGCGCCGAGCCATGGCAGGCCGATCGGCAACGTCACGGTCGAGGACGCATCGGAATATCCGAACAGGCAGAGCAGTGCGATCATGCCCAGCGTCAACGTGATGATCAGGCTGGCGCCATAGACCACGCCGGTGCCGCGCGGCGCGGCGCCGAGTGCGATTGCGATGGGGGCCAAGACCACCAGCGCCGCCACGCCGTAGAGCGCGTAAACGACCATCATTTGAGCCGAACCCCGCGGCCGCCGCCGCTGCTCGCCGCGCCTTCGCCGATCAGTTCAATGCCGTTGGCGGCGAGCGCGTCGACCAGCTTCATCAGCGAATCGACATTGCCGCGCACCACGCCGTCGCTGGCTTCCATGCGCTGGATGGTCGGCAGCGACAAGCCCGCCGCTTGCGCCAATTGGCGCTGGTCGAGGCCGAGCAGCGCCCTGGCCGCCCGCATCTGAGAGCCCGTTATCATGTTTAAGACATCAGTATAGATACATTCGATGTATCTATTGATGCATACTGCGGACAAAACCCGGTTTCAAGGGCTTTGTGCAGGCCTGTGATTTAAGGCCGCTTTTTCGCCGCCAACCGCTTATCGATGCGCGCCATGTCCACCACCATGCGCTCATGTGTGCCGTTGCCGATTTCCTCGGTTTCGTCGTGCGCGCTCACCTTGAATTCGATGCGCCGGCCGTCGACCTTGGTGACTTCGGCCGTGGCGGTCACCTGATGGCCGACCGGCGTTGCCGCCAGATGGCGGATGTTGACGGCGGTGCCGACCACGCTTTCGCCGGCGTCGAGATAATCGCGCACCGCGTTGAGCGCGGCGTTCTCCATGGCAGTTACCATCATCGGCGTGGCGAACACCTGCGGCAGGCTTATATCCTTGAACTGATTGGCGAGATGGGCGGGCATCACCCGCAGCGTGTAGGTGCCCTTCGCTCCCACCGGAATCGGACGCATCGGGTCAACTCCCTGCTGGTTTGACGTGATTGATCGCCGGCGCCAGCACCACCAGCACGACGCCGCAGATTGCGATCGGCGCAAAGGCCATGGCGGCGATACCGCTCAGATCCCAGACCAGGCCACTGATCACCGGCACGATAACCGCGCAGCTATAGCTGATGGTGAACATGGCGGCGGTGACGCGGTGCACGTCGTCCGGCGCGCTCAAAAGCGGCGGTAGCGCCAAAATGAGAATGAGGATCACCGCATTGGCAAAGCCCTGCACCGTCGCAGCAGCCACCACCCAGGCGCCGGAGCCAAACACGACGCCGCCGGTCGAGAGCACGCAGAGCAGCCCGCATGCGACATAGGGCCAGGCCTTGCGCTCGAGCCGGTGCGCAAAGGCCAGCAGCAGCAACGAAGCCGGC
Organism: uncultured Alphaproteobacteria bacterium; assembly: GCA_963786025.1. Classification (GTDB taxonomy): domain Bacteria; phylum Pseudomonadota; class Alphaproteobacteria; order Rhizobiales; family Xanthobacteraceae; genus Pseudolabrys. The sequence goes on along the minus strand of CAWAXK010000004.1, from coordinate 192,176 downwards.
ACTTGGCCGATGTTTAGCCCGGTGAGCGCGGCGCTGATCCAGTCGCCTTGTCCGTTGCCCCTGAGATAGTCGGGCAGGAAGGCGTTGGTCGCGAAATAGGTGGCGTTGGTGGTGCCGAGCATGATGCCGAGCCGCCAGATCAGGTGACTGTTCCAGTCCGGCCACCAGCGGCGGCTTGTTTTCGACGTCAGACCGCTGGCCGGCGCCAGCGCCAAAATCAGCGCCGCGATAACGACGACCGGCACGCTCCACACTACGAAGCCCCATTGCCAGCTGCCGCCGGTGAGTGGCAGCACCAGCGGCAACATCAGCGCTACCGGGAGGATCTCGCCGACCAGCAGGCCGTTGGTATAAACAGCGGTGGCAAAGCCGATGCGCTGCGGAATCCAGGAGCGCACCGCCGGCGGCATGGTCACTTGCATAACGGCGACGCCGGCGCCCATGAGGATGGTCATGGCATAAAGCCACATCACATCGGGTAGCGCGCCGCGCAGCGCGCCGCCGATCGCGGTGACGCCAAGCCCCACCACCAGCGCGGTGCGCACGCCGAGCCGTGCGATCAGCAGCGAGCCGGGCACGGCGGCGATTGCGAACAGCATCGACGGCAGGCCGGTCAATATGCCGATCTGGGTGGCGTTGAGCTTGAGGCCGTCGTGGATCAGCGGGATGACTGGCGGCACGGCGAGGATCGTCAGCCGCAGGCCATTGCCGGCCAGCCACAGCAGCAGCAGCGTGGTCAGGAAGCGAGGCTGCGGCTGTGGTTCGCCGGGGTTTGGCATCGATGATATCGACATTGCGGGGGAGGTGTTAAAATGTTTATCCAGGTGCGGGCGCGATACCATAGCGCGCTTTTGCACCAGGCGGAAAATAGCGTAAAGCAGCGTTTGGCTTGGAACACCGCGACATGATACGGCTGCCGAAATTGACGCCGCGCCAGATTCTGATCGTGCTGCACGATCTCGTCGCTACCGCCGCGGCGATCGTGCTGACGTTTTTTGTCCGTTTCGAGGGTCCGCCGCTCGACGACCGTCTGTCCGGCCTCAAATATCTGCCGGTCTTTCTGATCTACGCCGCGGCGATCTATTTGCTGTTCGGGCTGCACCGCAACAAATGGCGGTTCACCTCGGTCCCCGACCTCTACGAGATCTTCCGCGCCGTCAGCGTTCTGGCGGTGTCGCTCTTGGCGCTCGACTATGTGCTGGTCGCGCCCAACGTGTTCGGCCATTTCTTCTTCGGCAAGATCACCATCCTGCTGTACTGGTTCCTGCAGATGTTTTTCCTCGGCGGCTCGCGCGTCGCCTACCGCTATTTCCATTACGCGCGCACGTTGCAGCGCGCCAAAATTGCCGACGCGACGCCGACTTTGGTGCTCGGGCGCGCGGCCGACGCCGAAGTCCTGTTGCGGGCGATCGAAAGCGGCGCGGTGAAGAAAATCTGGCCGGTCGGCGTGTTGTCGCCGTCGCCGGCCGACCGCGGCCAGTCGATCCGCGGCATCCCGGTGCTGGGCGATATCGACGATCTCGAAAGCGTGGTGGCGGACTTCTTGAGCCGCGGCACCAAGGTGACGCGCGTCGTGCTGACGCCGTCGGCGCTGTCGCCGGAAGCGCGGCCGGAAGTCCTGCTCATTCGCGCACGCAAGCTCGGCCTGACCATGAGTCAGTTGCCGTCGCTCGATGCCGGCGGCCATGCGGTGCAGCTCGCGCCGGTGGCGGTCGAGGATTTGCTGCTGCGGCCGAGCGTCAAGATCGATTACAGCCGGCTCGAAGCCTTCGTCAGCGGCAAGGCCATCGTCGTCACCGGCGGCGGCGGCTCAATCGGTTCGGAAATTTGCGACCGCATGGTCACTTTCGGCGCGGCGCGTCTGCTGGTGATAGAGAATTCGGAGCCCGCGCTGCACGCCGTGCTGGAGGCGCTCAAGGCCAAACAGACCGACGCGGTCCTGTCCGGCCGCATCGCCGATATCCGCGACCGCGCGCGCATCATGGCGCTGATCACGCAGTTCAAGCCCGACATGGTGTTTCATGCCGCCGCGCTCAAGCACGTGCCGCTGCTCGAGCTCGACTGGGACGAGGGCATCAAGACCAACGTATTCGGCTCGATCAACGTCGCGGATGCAGCGGCCGCGGCCGGCGCCGCGGCCATGGTCATGATTTCCACCGACAAGGCGATCGAGCCGGTTTCGGTGCTGGGCGCCACCAAGCGGCTGGCGGAAATGTATTGCGAGGCGCTCGATAAGGAATTGGCCCGCCACGCCGCGGGAAAAACCGCCACGCGCATGATCTCCGTCCGTTTCGGCAACGTGCTGGCGTCGAACGGCTCGGTGGTGCCGAAATTCAAGGCGCAGATCGAGGCCGGCGGCCCGGTCACCGTCACGCATCCCGACATGGTGCGCTATTTCATGACCATCCGCGAAGCCTGCGATCTGGTCATCACCGCGGCGACCCACGCGCTCGGCCCGGCGAGCGGCGACGTTTCGGTCTATCTGCTCAACATGGGCCAGCCGGTGAAAATTGTCGATCTCGCCGAGCGCATCATCCGGCTCAGCGGGCTGGAGCCCGGACGCGACATACAGATCACCTTCACCGGCATCCGCCCGGGCGAGCGGCTGCACGAGATCCTGTTAGCGCGCGATGAAGAGACCACCGACATCGGCATTCCCGGCATCGTCGCCACCAAGCCGGTGCAGCCGTCGCTGGATGCGATCCGCGCCTGGGCGGCGACGCTGGAGCAGGGCCTGTCGCGCGGCGAGCGCACGGCCATCTACAATGTGTTGCGCGACGCGGTGCCTGAATTTCGCGGCGAAGCCGCATGATCCCGAAAGAATGCACTCGAACTTGATCCGTGTGTGGGAACCGGTTTTCGGATAAGATCATGCGGCAGAAAAAAAGAGCATCATGGATCTAGCAGCATTTTTCAAAGCGGAATTCGCCGAGCATCACGACACGGCGCGGCGCACCGAGGCGGCGCTATCCGCCGCATTTGCCGGACTGGTCGGCGCTTGCGTCAATTCGGTGCGTGGCGGCGGCAAGCTGATGTTCTTCGGCAATGGTGGCAGCGCCGGCGACGCCCAGCATCTCGCGACCGAACTGACCATCCGCTACAAGGCCAACCGTCCCGCCATTGCCGCGCTGGCGCTGACCACCGACACCTCCGCGCTCACCGCCGCCGGCAATGATCTCGGCTTCGACAAGATCTTCGCGCGCCAGCTCGAGGCGCTGGGGCGGCCCGGCGACGTCGCCGTGGCGATCTCGACCTCGGGCATGAGCGCGAACATCGTCGCCGCGCTGCGCCAGGCCAAGGCGATGAATCTGGTCACCGCGGCGCTCGGCGGCAAAGGCGGCGGCGCAATGGTGGGGCTCGCCGACCACCTGCTGGTGGTGCCGTCCGACACCGTGGCCCGCATCCAGGAGATGCATATCACCCTGGGTCAGATGCTTTGCGGCGCGCTCGAAATCGAGCTGGGACTGGCCAAATCCGACCATTGACCGGCCGCGCGCCGCCTAAGCCGCTGCGCGGGCGGCAATTTTGTATTTTCACTATTCGAAAATGCCGTTCGTCATACTGAAAATCTCTTGACTCAAAGCCGCCGGGCCATTTCTCTTACGTCCAGGGAGAAAATAAGCCATGGACGCAACAACAATCGCCGGGCCGCGCATCAAGGCCCGTCCGCCACGCGCGCGCACCGACGGCGATCGCCACAGCATCCAGTCGGTCGACCGCGCATTGTTTCTGCTGGAAACCATCGCCGAGTCCGGCGGCGAGGCCTCACTCACCGACCTTTCCAACCGCACCGGCCTCAACATCTCGACCTGTCATCACCTGTTGGCGACGCTGATCCAACGCGGCTTCGCCGCCAAGGTGCCGGGCCGCCGGCTCTACGCGCTCGGCGCCCGCATTCTTTATCTCGGGCATACCTGCCTGCAGGTCGATCTGCCGCGCCGCGCGCAGCCTTATCTGGAGGCGATCAACGAGGCGACCGGCGAAACCGTGCATCTGGCGGCGCTGCAGGGCGATGCAGTGGTCTGCCTAGCGAAACGCGAAGCGCGGCACGCCGTGCGAGTCGACACCGGCAAGCTCGGTAGAATCGAGGCGCCACACGCCACCTCGGTCGGCAAGGCCATCATGGCCTGGCTGCCGGAAGACGAAATTCACCGCATCCTGACCGGCGGCATGAAGCGCTTCACCGACAAGACCATCACCGAGTTTCCGGCTTTGATCGAATCGCTGCGCGCCGTGCGCCGCACCGGCTACGCCGTCGACCGCGAGGAATTCCTGCCCGGCGTCATTTGCGTTGGCGCCGCCATCCGCGATCAGGCCGGCACGGTGATCGGCGCGATCAGCGCATCGGCGCCGACCATGCGGGCAAGCGAGAAGCACGTCGAACTCATCCGCAACGAGGTCAACGCCGCAACGCGGGCCTTGTCGGCCGAGTTCGGCGCGCCGGCAGTGCAGGCGAACGGCGCCCAGGCGGCGGCGAACTGAGGCTCAATCGTTCGGGCGAGTCGTCATGAAGTAAGGCTGGCGGGCAATCGCCAGTCGGGGTCCGCTATGTGCCGGAGGGGAACGCGGCGCTTTGCCGCCCAGTTGCGGCCTACCCTGGTACCGCCTCGGAATTGCCTGTAATGAGCGTCAGAGCCGGAAGCGTCGTGCCACCGATCGTATAGCTGGCGTGCATATGATCGAATTTGACCGCCCTGAGGGCGATCAGCGTGGTGCCATTCATCTTGATTGTGCCGGCTTGCGCTTCGGCAATGAGGATGCCGACGGCGGTTTCAAATGCGCGCTCAATTTTCTGCGGATTTCTGGAAATCGCCGCGGTTTTGGCGGCTTTATCGAGGTCAGGATGCTTAATGGCGACAAGCCGCAGTGCGGTTTGGATGCTCTCAAATGCGGGGTCGGAAGCAAACGCGATAGCAAAACGTTCAAGCATCGATTCGTCTCCTAATGTGCGGCCAATATACCCGCTTCCCCCGAAATTACCGGCAGTTTCCAGTAGAATTGTTGACGAACCATTTAAGCGGCATGGCGTTTTGTCCGCGCCGGCAAGGATCGGGGTGTCTTCCAAACCCGTTGCAGCCGGCCCGGAACGGGAATTGCCGGCTTACTGTGTGACGAGGAGTTCAGGCCGGAATTCGAAGTGCATCGTATCGAAGTGGTACCACTTCCCGCCCCAGATGAAGCCGTGCTTTTCGAAGATGGCGACGATCTCTTGCGGCAGGCGGTTGCGGTAATCGACGCGGGCCTTATGCGGGCGCCAAAACCAGTAATCAGAAAAGGCCGTATTGAGATCGATGGCGATGCCGTAGCCGTGCGCGCTCGGCTGGCCGGTGTCCGCCACGGCCCGGCAATTGTAGGTGCCGGCGATCGGGTAGGCGGCGCGTTTGATCTTATCCGGCAGCGCGTCGATCTCCGCCGATATGGCGCGCAAGCGCGTATCGACGTGGTTCAGCGACGTCACGCGGATTGATTTGCCCCAGGTCTTGGGTAGCCAAACAATCGACACGAGGTGCCGCGCGACTTCGCCCTTTTTGCAGTCGCCGTACATCTTTTCGAAAAAGGCGGCGTTGCGGAACCGGCCCGGATCGGCATCGACCTCCGGCGGCTTTTCCAGGGGCCCAGGCGGATAGGGGATGCGGAACTGATCGGCGATGGACGCGTGGCGGAGAAGCTGCGCGAAGATCTTGCTGTCGCCGCCATTGGATGCCGGCATGAGCGTTCCGTCGCGCCAGCGCAGCGCTTTGCCGTCATGCCCGGCAAGCGCGTCCGGGTAGGCGGCGACCAGCCGGTCGAGCGCCGAACCAACCGGATCGTTCTGCGCGAGCAGCGGCGAAGCGCCGGCGAGCATCGCGAGGCCGACGACAAAGGCGAGCTTCGTCACCATGCGCCGGCGGCTCAAGCGTGCGTCGGCCAGTGCCGCTCGCGGAACCAGGTGCGGTACTTCGTCATCTTGGCGCGCTGCGCCGCTGGCGCGTGCCGCTTGCAGGTCGATGCCTCGTCGCTTTTGTCCGGCGCGGCCCAGCGCAGTTCGACACAGTCGTTCGGGTTGTAAGACATCTCCAGCGCCTCCGAACGGTCCAAGACGTCCTTGAGCGACAACGTCCACTTCGAGCCGTCGCTGCGCGTATAGGAGAATTTGCGCGCCGCAAGTTCCGAGGCGAGCACGCTCTGCAATTCAGCCTTCACGTCGGCGACGCTCTTGTCCTTCGGCATGGCGTAGCGCTCGGGCCGCCGCGCCACGCGATCCGGATAGCCGCGCACCACGTCGATGGCGATCAACAGACGGAAATCGCGCGCCGGCGTGGAAAAATCTTCCCATGGGCCGCTCGTCTCGAAGATCGCCGGGCCGTCCGGCATGCTGGCCTCGCCTTTGCCGCTGTTCTGGAATTTGCGTCCGTTCTCGACCGCCGTGACGCGCGTCTTGATCTGCTCTTCGAGCGCCGTGATCGCCTCCTTCATCGCCCGCATCGGGTCGAGCGGCGCCGGCGACATCACTTCATCCATCCGGTCGTAGAAATCTTCGAGGCTGAGCTTCGACTGTTCGAGCGAAAAATCGTCGTATTGCGGATTCTTGGCGATTTCGGCGTTGGTCAGCCGGCGCAAGTCGCCCTTCTCGCTGCGCACGATCGGCCGGAAACGCTTGAAGCCGGGGCTGCCGAGGGAAGGGTCGTGCACGAACAGGAAATTGCCGCGCCAAAAGCGCTTGCGCGTGACCGACCCGTCGGGCTCCGCATCGACGGCGAGGAAAACGCCCGCTGCGCCGTCGACCTGCGGCACGCGGCGCACCAGCATCAGCACGTGCCCGTAAGGATCGGCGTAGATGGTTCCCGGACGCAATGCGCCTTGCGTCAGCGGTACGGTGTAGAAATCGGTGTTGTCGTCGTTCGCCAGCGTACGCACGGCGCCGGACTGCACCGCGTCGCCGACGACCGGCAGATAATGGGCGAACGTCGCCGCGAGACCCGATGGCTTCGCCGCAGACCCGTTCGGCGCGGTATTTTGTTTGCTTGGAGAAGGACGCGCGGCCTCGGCATTCTGAATGCTGAACCACTGGTAGCACTTCGGCGGTTTGCCGCCGCCGCCGCGCGAGCACTTCGTATAGCCGAACGGCAGCCCCATCTTGAAGGCGAAATAGGCGCGCAGATAATACACCATGTCGGTGCAGTCGGGCTTGAGCGCCATCGGCACTTCGTCTTCGCCGAGCCCCAAAGAATTGAACAGGACGTTGCGCGATTTGTCGCGCAGCACGTTATAGAGCGCCGGCCACGACGGCTCGGTGTTCAGCGGCGCATCGAACAGCTTTTCGATCCAGGCGGAAAACAGATTCTCTGTCGCGCGATTCCACGAGGCGTGTAGGGGCCAGAGGCTGCCCGGCGTCGCGCCCGGCGGCGCCGGCTTGGCGTCGCGCACGGCGATGTCGCGCGTGATCTTGCCGCACTCGGCCGGAGCGTTGTCGCGCGTGAGCGTCGCGTGCCAGGTCCCCGCGGCCGGTGAAGCGACCTCGGCGAACCAGACGTAAGGCGGCCCGTCGAGCCGGTCATGCGACTTGACGGCAACGCTGCCGTCGGGCGCGATCAGCGCAAATTCGCCGTCGAGCGGCTTTTCAGTGGTGAAGATGACGCGCAACGGCGCGCCCTTCCACGGCGCGAACGGAGAGGACAAGACCGCGAGCCCGGCGGCGTCCTCGCAGGTCTCGGCCCGTGCGCCCACCGCTGAGAAAAGAACGACGAAAAATGCGCCTGTCGTCAGCGACAGCGCTGTCATGGCAGCAGCAAAGCGGCGTCCTGGAAACAATTGAGTCTCCTTGGCTTTCTTGATCGTTATGAAACGATATTACGAAAGCTTAGGCTAAATCGTGTCAAAATTCATAGCCATGGCCAAGGGGCAGGATGCCGTATTGGCGCGGCGGCGGCTAGGGCGACGGCCAGTCAACGGCGCGATGTGCCGGGATAGCGGGCGGCCCCTATTGCAAATCCGGCGGCACGACTGATGATGGGCGTTACCGATTGACACAACGGCCTGTGTCAAAGGGAGGACATATGAAGAAGCTCGTTCTGCTGCTCGCCGCCGCGGCTATTGCCGCATCGCCGGCTGTGGCTGCCACCAAGCACAAGAAATCCAAAGAGTCCCTTGAGGCCGAGTCGATCGCCCAGCAGCACGACAATACCAAACGTCTCGTCGTCGACCTGGTCCCGCTGGTGCTGCCGACCTGGTCGCTGCCGATCTATTTCAACATGCAGCAGGACGAGAAGAAGCCCGAAAAGAAGAAGATGAAGAAGTAAGAGGCCGCCGGCGCTTTATCTTTCTCTCCGGGTCAGCAACGGACTTTCAGATAAGTCCGCGCGATATCCTTTTGTCCCGGAAGACATTCGGCGGACGCGACCAAACAAACCCGAACTTGATATTTCCTTGAATATGCCGGCGCAGCCGGGCGCGCGGTCAACCGGACTTGAGGCCGGCTTGGCGGACCACCTTGCCCCATTTGTCGGTTTCGGACGCGATGAACTTGCCGAAATCGGCCGGCGTGCCAGGGGTCGGTTGACCGCCGAGCTCGACGAGCCGCGTCTTTAATTTGGGATCGGCAAGCACCGCATTGATATCCCGGTTGAGCTTGTCGACGATTTCGGCCGGGGTCTTGCTCGGCGCGCAGACGCCCTGCCAACCGCCCGCTCCGAACCCGGGCACGGTTTCGCCGATCGTCGGAATCCCGGGCAGCAATTCATGCGGCGTCGGCGTGGCGACCGCCAGCGGCCGGAGCTTGCCGGACTTGATGTAGGAGAGCGAAGAAACGACGATGTCGAACATGACCTGCACCCGCCCGGCCATGAGATCGGGGATGGCCTGCGCCGCGCCGCGATAGTGCACCGGCACCATGTCGATCCCGGTCATCATCTTGAAATACTCGCCGGTCAGATGCTGGAGACTGCCGGCGCCGATGGTCGCGAAATTGACCTTGCCCGGATTGGCCTTGGCATAGGCGATGAATTCGGCAACGGTCTTGACCGGAAGGTCGAGATTGACCTCCATCACGACCGGCGTGCGCACGACGCTTGCGACCGGCGCCAGATCTTTCTGAGCATTGAAACTCAGTTTGCCCGCATAGAGCGTTTCATTGATGGCGATCGCCGTCGACGCATAGAGCAGCGTGTAACCGTCCGCTGGCGAGCGCACGACGAACTCCGTGGCGATATTGCCGCCGGCGCCCGCGCGGTTGTCGATGATGAAGGGTTGGCCGAGCCGCTCCGCCAGCCATTGACCCAAAAGGCGCGCGTTGATGTCGGAGGCCGAGCCGGCGGCGAAGCCGGCGACGAGATGCACCGGCCGTGACGGATAAGTATCGGCGAATGCGCTGCGCGTCACCGCGGGAAGCGCAATAGCGCCGGCGGCGAGATGGAGAAATCGGCGGCGAGGGATGTTCATGGCGTTTCCATTGGCTGTTGCGCGGGAAAGCTAACGTGTTTCCAAGGCCGTGCCTAGCGCGGCGCGATGGCGCTCAGAGCGTCATCGCGCCGCCGCCATCGACATACCAGGCTGTACCGACCACATAACTCGCGCGTTCCGAAACCATGAAGGCGACCACGGCGCCGACCTCGTCCGAACGGCCCATGCGGCGGACCGCCACCTTGGAAATGCGTTGCTGGCGGACTTCGGCCTCGGGCTGACCGGTCATCTTTGCCCATTCCTGCATGGTCTCGGTCTGACGCTCGGTATCGATAATGTACGGCACCACCGCGTTGATCAGGATGTTGTCCTTGGCCAGTTCGGTGGCCAGCGCCTTGGTCAAATTGAGCATGGCCGAATTGTTGAGCGCGGCCGGGACAACCGTGAAGTGCGGCTGCCGGCCGGCGAGGCCGGACACGTTGATGATGCGGCCCCATTTAGCTTTTCGCATATGCGGCACCACATGACGAATGCAACGGGCCGCCGGATTGAATTTCTGGTCCAGCAGGCTCGTCAGATGCGCATCGTCCATTTTGAAGAAATCTTGCGGAATGACCGTCGCCGCCGCGTTGATCAGGATGTCGAGGCGGCCGAATTTGGCGACGACCTGTTCGGTCATGGCGCCGATGGCGGCATCGTCATTGACGTCGGTGGGAATGCCGATGACGCGGCCGGGGTATGTCTTTTCGAATTCCCGCACTGCGGCTGCGTTGCTGTCGGGGCTCTTGCTGACGAGGACGGCGATGGCGCCCTCGGCGAGCAGTTCCTTGGCGCAGGCTTTGCCGATGCCGCGGCTCCCGCCCGTGATGACGGCGACTTTGTCTTTGAGTCCGAGATCCATCGCGCTTCTCCTTGTAAAACAGGCGTCGGGCAAAGCAGGCGTCGGGCAAGACAGGCGTGCGCCCGCTGCCGTCGAATTGGGTTTCAGTTCAGGAACGATATGCCGGGGTCGCTGGAAGGCGAGCGTGCACGCTATTTTTCGTAGCCATAGGTGTCAATGTCCGTGGCCGCAGCAACGGGCTCGCGGATAACTGCGCGCGGCATTCACGGCGCAAGGGTGAAACGGATGCGGGTGCCCCAGGGGTCCATCGCGGCAAAGCCGCCCGGAATGGCGTCGATTGTTGCGCCGGCCGCGCCGAGACGCTGCCGCAGGCCGTCTATTGTCGTCTGATCGTTGATTTCCATCGAGAACCAGGCGAGGCCCGCCCGCCTGCCATCGCGCGCGCGGGCGCCGTTGCTGTGCCAGGTGTTGACAGCCACATGGTGGTGATAGCCGCCCGAGGACAGGAAGGCGGCGCCGTTGCGGCGGCGCGTCACATCGAGACCGAGCGCGCCGTTATAAAACTTTTCCGCCCGGGCGATATTGCCGACGCGCAGATGGATGTGGCCGATACGCAATCCTTCCGGCGCGCTTGCGTAGGTTGTGGTCGCGGGATCGATCTCGCGGACGATCGCGTCGATGTCGAGCGGGTCGGTTTTCTGGAAAATCGATTCGCCGTCGCGGCGCCACGTCTCGCGCGGCCGGTCGGAATAGACTTCGACGCCGTTGCCTTCGGGGTCGTCGAGATAGATGGCTTCGCTCACATCATGATCGGAGGCGCCGGTGATGGGCACGCGGTTTTTCACGGCATGCAAAATCCAGCGGGCGAGGTCGGCGCGCGTCGGCATCACGAACGCGGTGTGATAGAGGCCGGCTTCGCGCGGATCGTCGGGCAGGGCATCGGGCCTGTGGCTCAGCTCGAGCAGGGTTACGCCGTCGACGCCGAGTCGCGCGACTTGCCGCGTGTGCTCCTGCACCGTCAAACCAAGCAGGTCGCGGTAATAGGCGGTGAGGCGATCGAGATCGCGCACCGTCATGCCGACGGCGTCGATATGGACCGGCGCGCGGCTCGCGGCGGTGGGGATTGCCGAAGGGTTGGCTGCGTCCATCGCGCTATTATAGAGGTGGTTTGCCGCGGCGACACCATCGCACGAGGCGCTGCTGGGTCATCAGCGGATAAGCGGTCCTTCGTTAAAATCCGCCGTTGTCCGCTTTGGCCAACAGCAGGCAACGGCTGTGGTTCGATAAATGAACGAGGCCGCCAACGAGGCGGCCTATTCGAGTTTCACAAACTCAATTTCATGAGTCTCACATAAGTTTACCGTGCTGCCAGCTTATTCCAAGTGTTGCGCACGCTTGAGGACCATCCATGCCAGTCCAGACTAACGACATCCCAGTTCACCATCGGGCGCTGCTGAGCGCTGCTCTGAGCCACCGATTCGGAAGGATGGCCTGTCGACGCGTCATAAACATAAGCAAATCCTATCGTAAAAAAGACTCCAAGAATGACACCGAGTAAAAGACGCATGAGCTTATTCCTCTTGTTATTGTATTCGGTTAATCATCGAAGGGAACGCGCAAAGACCGTTGCTGTTCCCTGCGGCTGTCCGAAATGAATCAAACGCGTCACTTTCGTGATGGCCGCGTCAAATCTGCTTGTCCCCCAAACCAGACATGCGTCACATGGTTCGCTCTAGCGTGGCGGCACATCGAAGCACAGCGCTGTGGCGCGTTTGCGTCCGGCACCGGTGACCTATGTGTGGTTTGCCGAGATTTGATAGCAATATGCAACTCGATTTGTCAGCGACCCTCGGCGCCTTCAATCCCCGTCATTGCCGCTGCCAATAACAGCAGAACGAATACGCCGCCGATAATTTCAAATACGATCATCGCTCAATCCTTTAATGAGTCCTTTGGGGGAAACCCGCGCCGCTGGTTCGGAATGGCAGAAGAAGTCGTCCGGTTGAGGCGGCCAAAACAAGAAGCCTCGGCTGGGCCTCGATCTCTGGGACGATACTGCTTCGCGCTAAGCTCATCCCATCGACTACGGCTATGGCACGGCGGTTCCTGATATTGTTAAATGGTCTGCCGTTATGAAGTCGACCCTGCAACCACTACATCCGAACACGTTGATCTCGGGCTCGTCGAGCACGCCCGGAATTGTTCGGGCTAGAATCATCGGTCGAGAGCAATTTGGGCAAAGCGGCGATTGGGGATGCATATTTCCTACTGACAGGGCCCGTGTGTCCCTCATAGGAGGTAACGCCTCACCGACGCAATGTTTCCATCCGCATTAGCGAACAGTCGGGTGCGAGGACTATCGGATGGCCGTACTCTGGGTAGCGCACCTGAACCGGCCCGTTTGTCCGCTTTGGATCAGTGGCCGACATCTCACGCTTGTGTTGCAATGAAAGAGACCGCCCAATTGAGGCGGCCACTAGTTTAGAAGATCCTACGAGAAAAGCGGTCCGAGTAGGATCCTCAAGATTCGATCCGATCAATTTCATCGCGGACGGCAAAGAATTATTTCACCAGTAGCCGCGACGGCGACCAAAGTATCCTCCGCCGCCGAAGAGCAGAAAGAGCACAATGACAATCAAGAGCAAATCCATTGGAAGCCTCCTTTAGAGTGAGGCGTCGCGGAGATGTGTTACAAGCAGCGTCCGCGATGACCGGCGCCGTTTCAGACCCTAGTCGATTGGCTGAATACACAACTCAACACGCGCAGAGCCAAAAAGTTCCAAAATATTGGATGCTTTGCGGCAATCGCGCCCGACTTATCTCGCGCCAAAATCTAGCAATGTCCGTTTTGTTTCAAAAGAACCCAAAGTGGTGCGCCCAGACGAACGACGCTTTGTGCCAATAGACATCTAGTCTGTGGTGCGGATAGTTTAGGCCGCCTTCAGCGGCTGGGTTTTAAATGTTGCGTGGGTAATCGTGACCGCTGTGCCGTGGGTGTCGCTGACGGTCTCCACGCCGGCATCAAGCTGCTTCGCCAGCGATTTGACAAGGCTGGTGCCCAAGCCGCCTTTTTTCTCACCTGCGTTCAGGTCTGGCTTTCCGCCCCCATTATCGGAAATCGTCAATTTCCAGTCGCTATCTGAAACTTTGTACGAAACGACGATAGCCGCATCCTTCTTCTCGCCGGGGAATGCGTGCTTCAAGGCGTTCATGACCAACTCGGTAACGATCAGCCCAATGCTGACGGCCTGATGGGATATGACGGTGCCGGCATCAGCGTCGACCTTAAGGGAGATTGGCCGGCTATCGCCAATCATCGATTGCGCCAATGTTTCGCATAGTTTCGTAAGATAATTGCCAATCTCGATAGTCGCACCGCGACCAGACACCTGCAGATGCTGTTGCACGGCCGCAACCGACATAACGCGCTGATGTGCATCTTCCAATTGCAATCGCGTTTCCTCCGACTGGACGGTCCGCGCCTTCATGAGAAGGATGCTCGCGATGATCTGCAGGCTGTTGGCGACGCGATGCTGCATTTCCTGTAGCAGCATATCCTTCTCACGCAACAGCTCTTGGACCCGTTCCTCAGTGGCACGCCGGTCCGTGATGTCCTCGAAGGCTAGCAATGTGGTGGTATGAGTGCCCGCCTCATAGAACACCTTGCGAGCGTTCAGCAGCATGATGCGTCGTCCAACTCGTGGAAAATCACGATCGACTTCGTACCCCTCGGCCGTCGCATGATCTTTGCTGATCGTTTCCAAAATTGTGCGAAGCTCGGGGATATTCCATTGACCATCGTCAATCTCGTAAATCAGATGTCCACGGACATCTCCATCGACGAGATGGAAGATCTGAAAGAAGGACCGGCTTGCGGAAACAATGCGCAGGTCTTCATCGAGCACAAGAAGGGGATCGCGAACGGTGGCAACAATGGCCTCGGCTAGCGCAATTCCGGCTGGAATGACGGCGAACGATGCATCCTTCGATAGTATCGACTTCAGCATTTGAACTTTCCACCTCGCTTTCGAACGAGGACAATACGGCTCGAATTTTTGTCAAGTTGGCGCGAACGCCGGAACGCTTCGGCTGTTCGTCTAATCGTTGGAACGATGCGCTTTTATCGGATGGAAGTCGACCAATATGTCGGGTGGCCGACATTACAAATTGTAACAATAATACTGACAAAACAAGCCAGGACCGGCTCCAGTACTGTCCTAATTCGGACACTGGAACGGGAACTTATGACGCCGAACGAAGTTGGTGAAGCAACCGCTCTCGGGCTCACCCATCCCCCCGATGTCCTCGGCCTGAGAAGCGCTTAAAGGCCGCGCACGAGTAATGCGCGGCCTTTTTTTATTCAGCCCTTCCGCCCTCGATTATGGCCATCGATGGCATTTTGTGACGCTGGCTCAAATCTGGCGGCACGAGCGCAAGAACTGCGTCTATCAATTCGGCGAGCCGAAGTGACTATTAGAGCCACAGGATAAGCCGTTTTTAAATGATCGATACCTGAGCCTTTTTGTGATTGTTGGTCGTAAGAGGCCCACCGAACGCCAACAGCCGGCGCGCCGCAAATCAAAGCCGGACTTGATATTCCTCAATATCTTCAGAGCGCCAATGCGCAATCTTGCGCGCCATCGCCTTGGAGGATTCCATGTACGCACCGGCTGGCGTGAAGACGAGCGCGGACTTTCCCATTCCTTACACCATGAAGGCCTGGGTGCTGGGCGATCCGGGCGAGCTCAAATTCACCGACAAGCCGGTCCCGGTACCCAAGCGCGCCGAAGTGCTGGTGCGCATTGACGCGGCGGCCATCTGCGCCACCGATCTGGAAGTCATCTATCAGGGCCCGCCGGGCATGATCCAGGGCGGCCTGCCGTTCAACAAGAACTTCACGCCGGGCCACGAATATATGGGCACGGTGGCGGCGCTCGGGCCCGGCGTCGATGAGTATAAAATTGGCCAGCGTGTGGCCGTCGAGATCCATGCCGGTTGCGGGCAGTGCAAGCGCTGCCGCGGGGGCATGTATACGTCGTGCCATAACTATGGCCTCAACTACGGCGACGTCGACAAGGGTCACCGCGCCAACGGCTTCACCACCGACGGCGCCTTCTGCGAATACCAGGTCAACAACATCAACACGCTGGTGGCGATCGCCGACGACATGTCGGACGAGGAGGGCGCGCTGGTCGTCACCGCCGGCACGGCCATGTATGCGTTGACCGAACTCGGCGGTCTGGTCGCCGGCGAAAGCGTCGTCGTCAGCGGCGCCGGTCCGATCGGCCTGATGGTGGTCGCGGTGGCCAAGGCGCTCGGCGCCCAGCCGGTGATCCTCACCGAAATGCGCGACAACCGGCTCAAGATCGCGCTCGAACTCGGCGCCGATTATGCCGTCAATATCAGCCAGGAGCCGGACGTCGTCGCCGCGGTGAAGAAGCTCAACGGCGGCAAGGGCGTCGACTACGTGGTGGAGTGCTCGGCCGCGGCCAAGGCGGTCAACGACGCCGTGCACATGGTAAATCGCGGCGGCAAGGTCTGCCTCGCCGCCTTCACGCACGACATGGCATCGGTCGACATCGCGCATATCGTGAGCAACAACATCTACGTCTACGGCATCCGCGGCGAGGGCAAGAGCGCGGTGCATCGCGCCGAGGCCTTCATGCGGCAGAAGCGTTTCGATGCCACCAAGATCCACACCCACACGTTCCCGCTCGCCGATCTGCCGACCGCGATTCGCTACGCCAAGGACCGCGTCGACGACGCCATCAAGGTGGTGGTGAAAGCGAAACTGAATGCCGCCCATAAAGTAGCGGCCGAGTAACCATTCCCTCCGCATTGCGTGGAACCGTTTGTGGT
This sequence comes from uncultured Alphaproteobacteria bacterium, assembly GCA_963786025.1. Taxonomy (GTDB): domain Bacteria; phylum Pseudomonadota; class Alphaproteobacteria; order Rhizobiales; family Xanthobacteraceae; genus Pseudolabrys. The sequence continues at coordinate 176,098 of CAWAXK010000004.1, read as the reverse complement.
TTCCCCGGTTGTCCTTCCGAGCGGAACCGGCCGCCGCAACGGCAGCCATCCCGCATTGCGGAGCTTTATATGACGGAAAGACCGAAGCGGTCGGCCGACCTCGAACGCCAGCGGATCGAACTCGACGAGGACACAGTGGTGGTCAATTCTGACGAGAGTTTCCCGGCCAGCGATCCACCGAGTTGGACGCCGGTGCATGGCATCGGCTCGCGCCAGAGCAAGCGAGACCAGAAGAGCAAGAAGAACGCATTGCGCGCCCTATAGCGGCGCAAGATGTGCAAGAAGATGTCGTTGTTAGAAGCTCATCTTGAGCAGTTTCTCGGCGTTGCCGCAGAACAGTTTGTGCTCGTCGGCGGGCGATAGCCCCAAGCCTTTGACGGTTTTGATCGTGGGTGCGATCGGCCCGAGCGGCGTGTCGGTCGCGAAGACGACTTTATCCGCGCCGAAAAACTCGACACCACAACGCGTTGCCGCTACGCCGCCGCCGAACATGGCGGTGTCGGCGTAAAAGTCATGCAGGTAATCGGTGTGCGGCCGCTTCAGCGACGGCAGGATTTGCGAGTAATCCTCGTCCGAGGTGCGCTGGCCCAAGACCTTGAGGCCGTTGCCGACGCGGCCATCAAAATATGGGATCATGCCGCCGAGATGGTGGGTGATGATCTTCAGTTTCGGATAGCGGTCGAAGAGCCCGTTGAACACCATGCGCACCATGGCCACCGACGTTTCGTACGGCCAGTGGAAGCACCACCACATTTCGTAGCGCGATTTTTTCTCGGCCGGATAATCCGTCATCGCCGCGGTGCCGACCGGATGCAGCCAGATCGGCAGATCGAGCTCCGCCATGGTCTTGAAAAGCGGCTCGAATTTCGGCTGATCGAGCGGCTCGCCGGCGACGTTGGTGTAGATCAGCACGCCGCGCGCGCCGAGGTCTTTGATAGCGCGGTGCGCCTCTTGGATAGAACCCTCGACGTCGGTCAGGCACAGCGCAGCGGCAAAGGTCGGAAAACGCTCAGGATTTTTGCGGCATAACTCGGCCATCGAGTCGTTGGCGATGCGTGCGAGTTGCAGGCCGACGTCGGGCTTGGCGATATCCTCGATCGCCGGATTGGGCAGCGAGATGATCTGCCGGTAGTCGCCGAATTCGTCCATTTCCTTGAAACGGGCGTCGAGATCAAACAGCTTTTTGATGCCGCGCAACCTCTGACCAATATTGCTGAGGTTCGGCGCCACTTTGCTCATCTCCTGGAAGAAGCGGTCCGGATAGATGTGGCAATAGATGTCGATGATCGTGCTCAAGATGTTCCTCCCGGTTCTTCCGCTTTCGGCGCCAGCACAAGATGGCGTTGCAGCGGCAGCGCCTGCCAGCCGAAGCGCTCGGCGATCAGGCCCCAAAGCCCTTTCGGCGCCCACAGCATTACCACGATGGCGACCGCGCCCATGATGAGCAAGTAGAGACTGCCGAGATCGGCTAATGTCTGCCGCATGATGAAGAAGACGATGGTGCCGATGATCGGGCCTTCGACGCGGCCGATGCCGCCAATCACGGTGATGAAGATCACGAAGGCGGTCCAGTCGTTGACGCTGAACGCGGTGTCCGGCGAAATGCGCAGCTTCATCAAAAAGATAAGCGCGCCGATCATGGCGGTGCCGAAGCCGGTCAGCACATAGACGATGAACTTGATGCGCATGACGCCGATGCCGTTGCTCTGCGCTGCCAGTTCGTTGTCGCGAATGGCGGTCAGCGCCAAGCCATGACGTGAGCGTAGCAATGTCACAATGGCGCCGAGCACGGCGGCGGTCAGCGCCAGCGCCAGCCAATAGATTTCGAACTCGCGCATTTGCCGGCTCGGCGCCATGGCGATCACCGCCGCGGCCGGCAGGCTGATGCCAGAGCCGCCGCCCAGGACGGAGATTTGCGAGGCGAGCAGGCGGAACACCTCCGCCACCACCCAGGTGCCGATGGCAAAGTAAGCGCCGCGCAGGCGGAAGATCAGCGCGGCCACCGGAACGGCGACCAGCGCGCCGATCGGCCCGGCGATCAAAATCGCCACGATCGGATGCACGTCGGCAAGGATGACGAGCGCGAACAGCAAATAGCCGCCGAGGCCGACGAAGGCCTGCTGGCCGACCGACACCAGCCCGGCATAGCCGGCAAGCAGGTTCCACAGGCTCGCCAGCGCCACGAAGGTGAATATCTCGGCCAGCAGCCGCAGCGTCGCCCGGTCGCCCCAAAACGGCGCCAGCGCCAGCACGATCAGCGTCACGGCGATCAACGCAACACCAATGCGGCTTGAGCGCGTGGCATGCTCGACGCGGATCATCCCGACACCTTCGGAAACAGGCCTTGCGGCCGAACCGCCAGAATGGCGAGGAACACGATGTGGCCGGCGAGCAATTGCCAGCCCGGATCGATTTGCGCGCCGATCGCCTGCGATACGCCGAGTATGATGCCGCCGACGAGTGTGCCCCACATATTGCCGAGGCCGCCGATAATGACCGCCTCGAAGCCGAAGATTAGCCGCGCGGGGCCGATGGCCGGATCGAAATTGGTGCGTACCGCCAGGAACACGCCGGCGATCGCGATGACGGCGAGCGACAGCGCCATCGCCATGGCGAAGACGTGGCGGGTGTCGAGGCCCATCAACTGCGCTACCGCCTGGTCATCGGAAGTGGCGCGGAAAGCACGGCCGAGCGCAGCGCGATAGAACAGCGCCTGCAGCCCTGCGATCACTGCCACCGCGACGACGAACTGGATGAGCGGCAGCACGCCGATCCAGACGCCGTGCATGACCTGGAAGGTTTGAATCTCGATCGGGCCCGCCTGCAGCTTGCGGCTGTCGGCGGTGAACCATTCCAGCAGACCGTTCTGGATGATGATGGAAAGACCAAAGGTCACCAAGAGCGGCGGCAACAGGTCGTCGCCCAAGGTGTGGTTGAGCAGCCCGCGCTGTAGCGCGTAGCCGATGACGGCCATGATCGGAACGACCAAGAGCAGCGAAGTCAGCGGATCGATGCCGAGCGCCTGCGTCACCAGCAATGCGACATAGGCAGCGAGCACGATCAGGTCGCCATGCGCGATGTTCACCAGGCGCATGACGCCGAAGATCAGCGATAGGCCGGCGGCGAACATGGCGTAGAGCCCGCCGATCAGCACGCCTTGCAGGATGACGTTAAACCACTGCATCGCCATCACACCCCGAAATACGCCGCCGAAATGCGCTCGCGCGTCAGCTCGGCTGCCTTGCCTTGCAGCGCGATGCGGCCCTCCTGCAGGCAATAGACTTGGCGCGCGGCCTTGAGCGCCTGGGCGATGTCCTGCTCGACCACGATCAGCGACAGGCCCTCCGCCACGATCGCCGGCAGCTGCGCGTAGATGTCGCGCACCACGATCGGCGCGAGGCCGAGGCTGATCTCGTCGCAAAGCAGCAGCCGCGGGTTCGACATCAGCGCGCGCGCGATGGCGCACATCTGCTGCTGGCCGCCGGACAGCGACGGTGCGGGCAGGTGCCGCCGCTCGGCCAGCACCGGAAACAAGTCATAGATGCGCTGAAGCGTCCACGGGCCGGGGCGGCGCGATTGGCCGCCGATCAAGAGGTTTTCCTCAACCGTCAGGGACGGAAACAACCGCCGTCCTTCCGGCACCAGCGCGATGCCGCGGCGAAGCACCTCGAATGCGGCCTTCGTCCCAATGGACTCGCCACCGAATAGAATGTCGCCGCGGCGCGGCGGTATCATGCCGGCGATGGTTTTCAAGAGCGTGCTCTTGCCGGCGCCGTTGGCGCCGATCACCGCCACCACCTCGCCGGCGTTGACCTTGAGCGAGACACCGAACAACGCCTGGAAGTCGCCGTAAAAGGCGTCGATGGCGCGCAGCTCGAGGAGAGGATCAGACATCGGCGGCGATCCCCATATAGATCTCCGCGACCTGCGGGCTGTGGATCACCGTGCGCGGGTCGCCCGCGGCGATGAACTTGCCGCCGTGCAGCACTAGCAGCCGGTCCACTGCGGCGAGCAGCGCATGCACCACATGCTCGATCCACACGATCGCCACGCCGCCCGCGCGCACATCCTTGATGAGCCGCACCAGCGCCGCGCATTCGTGCTCGGTGAGACCGCCGGCAACCTCGTCGAGCAGCAGCACGCGCGGGCTTGGTCGCCAGCGCACGCGCGAGCTCCAGTCGCTTGCGGTCGAGCAGCGTGAGCGTGCCAGCGCGTTTATTGGCCTTGTCCGCCAACCCGCAGCGTTCGAGCAGTTCCGCGCAAGGCTCGTAAACCGACGCTTCGCTGAGGTTGCCCGCAAAAGCCGCCGCCACCACCACGTTCTCGAACACGGTCATGCCGGAAAACGGTTGCGGCACCTGGAACGAGCGCGCCAGCCCCAAGCGGCAGCGCCGCTCGGGCGGCAGGCGGGTGATGTCCTCGCCGGCGAGGACGACGCGGCCAGCGTCGGGCGCGACGGTGCCGGTGGCGATGCCGAACAGCGTGGTCTTGCCCGCGCCGTTGGGCCCGATGATGCCGAGCGCTTCGCCCTCGGCGAGCGCGAGGTCGATGCCGTCGGCCACCACCACGGCCCCGAACCGCTTTGAGATATTATCCAGTGCGAGGATCGGGGCCATGGTGTCGATGCGTCTAGGTGATCGGCTGCAGCTTGCCTCCGACCGGAATTTCCGGTGCCGTCTTGTTCTCGGCGATCACCAGGTCGAACTTGCCGTTCTTGCGCTGCCATTGCCCGGCCACCAGCGGCGTCTTTGTGACGTTCTTCACCGGCGCGCCCGTCCAATGCACCGGCCCGACCATCGACTGATAATTCGTCGCCACGATCGACGCGAGGATAGATTTCGGATCGTGCGGGTTCTTGGCGCGCTTGAGCACGTCGATCGCCACTTCGAACAGCGCATGCTGGAAGCCGATCGGCTGCGTCCACGGCCGCTTGGTCGCCTTGGTATAGCCGTCGGTGAGCTGCTGGGCGCTCTGGCCGGTGAGGCCGGACTTGAACGGATGATGCGGCGTCCACCAGATTTCGCTGGTGAGGCCGTTGCCGCGTTCGCCGAGCGAGTCGATGACCGACGGGAACAGCAGCGCCTTGCCGATGGTGACGATTTTCGGCTTGAAGCCCTGCTGCGCCGCCTGCGACCAGAAGGTCGTGAAGTCGGGCGGGATCATATTGCCGGTGACGATCTCGGCGCCGGCCGCCTTGAACGCGGAAATCTGCGAGGTGAAATCGTTGTTCATGAGCTGATAGCGGCCCGGATCGACCAGCTTGAACCCGGCCTTGGTCAGCGCGGGAGGAAAGCCGATTTTGGCGTCGCCCCAGGCATTGCCGTCGGCGTCGTTGGGGAACAGACCGCCGACCACCTTGTTGGTCGGCAATTCGCCCCATAGCGCCAGGAAGGCGCCGATCACGTCCTCCAGGCCCCAGAAGAAATGATAGGTCCAGGTGAAGCCCTTCTTCGGGTCGCCCTTGCGGCCGAAGAAATAGGGCTGCCACGGACAATTGGTCGTGATGCAGGGCACCTCGTTGACCTCGGCCTGGTCGGCGACCGGATTGGTGGTGTCGGGCGTGGCCGAGGCGACCAGCAGGTTGACCTTGTCGCCAAGGATCAATTCGGACGCCACTTCGGAAGCGCGGCTGGCGCTTGACTGGCTGTCTTTCGAAATGATCTCGACCTTATAGGTCTTACCGGCAATGGCGAGCCCTTTGCTCAGGATGCCGCGCACTTGCCCGAGAATGTAACCGTCGGCCTCGCCGAAGCCGGCGAGCGGACCTGTTTTGGGGCTGACATGCCCGATCTTGATCACCTGCGATTGCGCTTCCGCCGGCAAGACGCGCAGCACGGCGGGGGCGGCCAACGCGCCGATGCCGGTCTTGACCAGAGTGCGACGTGAGATCGTCTTGCTGTCGGTCATTGTCTCCTCCAATGCGCGGCTTTTAAACGTCTTGGGCGCGCGCTTTTTTGAGATGCTGCAACACTTTCAAACGTAGTTCCGTCTGCTGCTGCGGGCTCCACTTGCGGAAGCCTTCGCCCGACTTGAAGCCGAGCTTGCCGTTCTTCACCAGCTTTTTCAGATAAGGCGAAGGCCCTGGCCGGCTGTCGATATCGGGCAGCACAAACTTGTGGATGGCCAGCGTCAAATCGGTGCCGACCATGTCGGCATTTTCCAACGGGCCGAGCACCGCAAGCCGGCGGCCGAACGCCGACTTGATCACGGTGTCGACGGTCTCGGCGTCGCAGATGCCTTGCTCGACGAGCGCGATCGCCTCGCGCCAGAGCGCGTGTTGCAACCGATTGCCGATGAAGCCGGGCACATCCTTTTTCACATGCGCCGGCTTCTTGCCGGCGGCGGCATGCAGCTTCATGGTGAAGTCGACCGCGGCGTGGCTCGTCCATTGCGTCTCGATCACCTCGACCAGCGGCACCAGGAACGGCGGGTTCCACCAGTGGGTGCCGAGCGCGCGTTCGCGCCGCTTGAGCCCTTTCATGATCTTGGTGATGGGGATGACCGACGTGTTGCTGGCGACAATCGTATCCGGCCGCACGTGTTTTTCGATCTCGGCGAAAAGTTTCTGCTTGAGCGGCAGATCCTCAAGCACCGCCTCGACCACGTAGTCGGCCTCTCTCACGGCGTTGGCCAGATGGGGGACTGGCGTCACGCGCTCGACGGCCTTCTGATCGTCGCCGAGGTCTTTCAGATTCGTCAGGATGCGCGCCTTGGCGCTGTCGAGGCTTGCCATCACCGAATCGTAAATCGTCACGTCATGGCCGGCTGTAAATCGTCACGTCATGGCCGCGAGCGCGAACACCTGAGCGATGCCGTGGCCCATCAGGCCGGCGCCGATCACCGCGATGCGGGCTTTGGCCATGGACTACCCCGCCGTGTAGCCGCCGTCGGCGTAAAGGATGTGACCGGTGTAGAAGTCCGACGCCTTGGAGGCGAGGAACAGCAGCGGTCCGGCGAGATCTTCCGGCTCGCCCAGGCGGCCCTTGGGCACGCGCGCCAGAAAACCCTTGCGCACGGTCTGCGCCCGTTCGGTGTCCTCGTACATCCAGGCGGTGAGCGGCGAGCGGAACACCGTCGGGCCGATCGCGTTGACGGTGATGCCGCTTTCGCCCCATTCGCACCCCAAGGCCTTGGTGATGCCGTCGACCGCCGACTTGGAGGCGCAATAAGCCGTATAGCCGGCGGGGTGGCCGAGCAGCCCGCGCGCCGACGAGGTGAGGATCACCTTGCCGCCAGGTTTACCTTCTTGGCCTTGCTTGAGCATCTGCTTGCCGGCGGCGCGCGCCATCAGCCACGACTGGGTGACGTTGGCGTCCATCACGTCGAGAAAATCCGCCGGCTTTAGGTCGCCGATCTTGGCCACCTTGTTCAGGCCGGAGGCAACCACCAGAATGTCGAGGCGGCCGAACTTGTCGACGGCGGCCTTGACGATCTTCTCGCAATTTTCTTCCGAATTCGGCCGCAGCGCGATGATTTCGGTTTTGCCGCCGAGCGCCTCGCATTCGGCGGCGACCTTTTTCAGTTCGTCCTGTTTGCTCCCCGCCAGCACCACCTGGGCGCCGGCGCCGGCCAGTGTCTTGGCCGCCAGCGCACCGAAGGCGCCCGACGCGCCGGTGATAATGGCGGTCTTGCCTTTGACCTCGAACAAAGCGAGTGGATTTTTCAAAAAGGCTTCGGACATCGTTTCCTCCAGACTATTTTTTGTCATGGCCGGGCATAGCCCGCCGAAGACGGGCGTAAACGCCCTTATGTCCCGGCCATCTCGCTTAGGAAGGCATTGCCCGCCTGAACGAGATCACCGGGTCAAGCCCGCCGAAGTGACGGGCCAAGGGGCCCGTCACTTCGGCGGCATCGCCACCGCGACGACAATCGAACAAACCTCGTTGCCGCGGTTGATGATCTCGCGCATTTCGTTCGGCTCGATGACGCAGCTATCGTTCGCCTTCAGCACGGTCTCCTTGCCGTTGACGATGACGGTGAGCTCGCCACTGAGCACGAAATAGACTTTCTCGGGCGGCGAGGCGTCCGGCCCGGCGCCGCCGCCGGGCAGGAAATGCGAGACGCCGCAAATCAGACCCTTGGTGCCGCCGGCTTCCGCGCCGAACAGGCGCAGCGAGGTGCAGGCGCGGTGATTGGGCGCGTCGTAAGCCTTGGCGTCGGCGAAACGTTTGATGTGCATTAGAATTTGCTCCCCTTCTCGATGCGGAATTTCTGCTTCGGATCGAGGATCGCGACCAGCCGCACGATACAGCCGTCGCCGCGGTCCCAGTTCCAGGGGAAATAGGCGAAGGTGACGCGCTTGCCGGTGACCTTATCGATGTCGCCGCCGACATTCTCGATGCCCATGATGCCGGCCTGAAAAATCTTGCGGTGCACCGGCTCCCATTCCGGGAAGTCGTCCTTCCAGTCGCGGCCGCCCGACCACTCGTAGTATTCCTTTTCGAGATGCGGATGCAGCGGGCCGTTGCGCTGCGGGCCGATCGCTGTGGCGAGCGGATGGTCGTTGGCTTGCGTGTCGTGGCCGATCACCTTGACCTTCTTCTTGATGAACCAATCGGCCGCCGACGGCACGAAGCCGGGCGCGCGGCAGAAATAGTCCTCGCTGTCCTCGTAGAACTTGTGCCAGCCGGTGTTGACGATCACCACGTCGCGCGGCCGCACGATCTTGCCGCAGGCCTTTTCCAGGTCGTCGCCGGTGATCGGCTCCCACTTCTTCTTGGGGATCGACACCACAATACCGGAGCCGAAGAAATGCGGCAGTGGCACTTCGTTGATGAACGGCGTGCCCTGGATGACGTGCGCGGGCGCGTCGATATGCGTGGTGTTGTGCATCGAGGTGGTGATGCGCTGCGACAGTACGCCCGACTTCGCCATGTAGTGGATGCGCTCGATCTTGACGTCCTCGAAATACGGCCAGTTCGGCGACTGATAGCCGAAACGATGGGACAGGTTGTAGAACTCCAGCCCCATGCTGTTTTTGAGGTTCTCTTCAAACATCACGCCGCGAATTTTTTTTGCCACGGCATCCTCCCTTGTTTGCAGCGCGCTAGCGCAGGTTGTCGGAACTTATGTCACGTCGATCTTCGAAAGCAGCCTAGCTCAGGCGGCGGCCGAATTAATATGCGTCTCCATGGCGCGCTTGGTGGCGAGCAGCCGTTCGGCGATCAGAGCCTGCCGGTTCTCGAAGCGTTGGGTCGGCACCGGCACCGAGATGGCGACGGCATTGCCGAGCGGGTCGTGCATGGCGACGCCGGCGGCGCAGATGCCGAGCGTGTGCTCCTCGCGGTCGAATGCCACGCCATTGCGGCGGACGGATTTGATCTCGGCGAGCAGCGCTTCGAGGCGGGTGAGTGTCTTCGGCGTGCGCGACTCGTACGCTCGGCCGATCAGCGCCTCGATGGCCGGATCGGAAAGCTGCGCCAAATAGGCCTTGCCGTTGGCGGTGCAGTACAGCGGGAAGGTTTCGCCTACGGCCGACACCGTGCGCAGCCGCTGCGGGCCGATCACCTGGTCGATGAACACCAGATGATCCTTGCCGACGGTCGAAAGATCGACGGTCTCGTGCAATTCCTCGCTCAACCGCTCCAGGTACGGCCGCGCCAGCGCGATAAAGTCGCTGCGCACGGACGCCGCCAGCCGCAGGATGGTGGGCCCGAGCCGCACGCGGCCATTGGGCGTCGCCGCGATCACCAGCTTTTCGATTTCAAGCGCCGAGACGATGCGCTGCACGGTCGAGCGTGCCAGATTCACGCGCTGAGCGATCTGCCCAAGGCTGAGGCCTGCGTTTTCCGCTTCCAGCGCGCGCAGGATCGTGGCCGCGCGCGCGATCACTTGCACTTGGCTCTTTTCGTTGGTGACGTGGCGGTTCATCGACTACTCGATACTGGCGGGACGGCCTGGCCGCCTTGCATGATGGTACACGTTAGCCCAATATGCGGTACAGGTAAAAACGAAAAAATCGGCTCCGCCGCCGTAAAACTTGGTGAGGAAACGCCAATGGTCAAAAAGATTGCGCTCGAAGAGCACTTTATCGATCCCGCCACTGAGTCCTATTGGCGGCCTACGATGGTGGACGTGGCGCCGCAGAAGACCGCGCAGTTGTATACGGCGCTCACCGATTTCGGCGAGCAACGGCTGCAGATGATGGATAAGACGGGCATCGCCCGCGCCGTGCTGGCAATCGCCGGTCCTGGCGTGCAGGTGGAGCCGGATACCGCGACCGCCATTCGCAACGCGCGTGCGTCGAACGATTTTCTCGCCAAGGAAGTGCAGAAGCGCCCCGATCGCTATTCCGGGTTCGCGCATCTTGCCATGCAGGACCCGAAGGCCGCCGCCGACGAGTTGGAACGCTGCGTGCGCGATCTCAAATTCTGCGGCGTCATGATCGACGGCCACACCAACGGGAAATATCTCGACGACCGTTCCTACGATTCCTTCTGGGAGCGCGCGGCCGCGCTAGACGCGCCGATCTACCTGCACCCCGCCGATCCGGTGGCGCCGTTGTCGGCGATCGCCGGTTACAATGTGTTGGCGCGGCCGATGTGGGGTTGGGGCGTAGAGACCGGGTCGCACGCGCTGCGTATCATTTGCGGCGGGGTCTTCCACCGCTATCCGAAGGCCAAGCTGGTGCTCGGGCACCTCGGCGAGACGTTGCCGTTCCAGCTCTGGCGCTTCGACAGCCGCTCGGCGCCCTATGGCTGGAATTTGCCGAAGCCGCCGTCGCAATATCTCAAAGAGAACGTCTGGGTGACGACCTCGGGCATGTACGATCTGCCGCCGGTGCGCTGCTCGGTCGATGCGCTTGGACGCGACCGCGTCATGTTCTCGGCCGACTATCCGTTCGACTGGCCAGGCTGCGAATTCCTCGACACAGTGCCGATCGAGGAAAGCTTGCGTGCTGATATCGCCTACAACAACGCGGCGAGGCTGCTGAGACTCTAGTATTTCTCCGTCAGCAGGCGCACCGGCTTGCCGTCGAGCCAGGCGCGGATGTCTTCGACCACGCCCGTGTATAGCACGCGGTAGTTCCGCTCGCTGACATAGCCGAGATGCGGCGTGAGCACGACATTGTCCATTTTGCGGAACGGATGGTCGAGCGGCAGCGGCTCGACGTCGAACACGTCGAGGCCGGCGCCGGCGATTGATTTGGCGTTAAGCGCCGCGATCAGCGCCTTCTCGTCGACGATCGGCCCGCGCGAGGTATTGACCAGATAGGCGGTCTTTTTCATCAGGCCGAGCTCGCGCGCGCCGACGATCCCGCGCGAGCGGTCGCCGAGCACCACATGAATGCTCAGGACGTCGGCGTTGCGGAACAGATCGTCCTTGGAAACGTAATCGACGCCCGCCTCCTTCGCCTTTTCCGGCGTCAGGTTCGGGCTCCAGGCGATGGCCTTCATGCCGAGCGCCTTGGCGATGGTGGCGACGCGCTGGCCGAGCTTGCCAAGGCCGAGGGTGCCGAGCGTCATGCCTTCCACATCCTGGCCGACGGTGATCTGCCAGGGCGCGCCGGATTTCATGCGGGCGTTTTCGAAGCCGATATGGCGCGTCAGTTCCAGCATCAGGCCGACGGCGATACTGGCGGTCGGGCTGCCGAATCCGCCGGTGCCGCAGACGGGAATGCCGCGCTCGGCCGCGGCCGTGACGTCGAAGGAATTGTTGCGGGCGCCGGTCGTGATCAGCAGCTTCAGGTCGGGCAGCGCCTCGATCACCTTGCGCGGGAAGGGGGTGCGCTCGCGCATGCCGACGATGATGGCGAAACCCTGCAGCGCCCTGATCGCCTCGTCGGGGCCGGCGAACGGCTTGTCGAAGACAGTGATGTCGACGTCTTTTGCGACCGGCGACCAGTCGGCCAATTTCAGCGCGACGTTCTGATAGTCATCGAGAATGGCTGCCTTGACCATACGCACAAGCTCCAGTGATTGCGTCCCGCAAAGTTCCGGGGGCGCCAATTTAGAGCCGGTCGACCGAAAAGATAGGGGGTATCAGACGGGGGGCAGGCCGTGTTTGGCCCGGTATTTCGGGCCGGGGCCGCGCATATAGTGGCGCTCGGGCCGGTACGGACCGCCCATGTTGCGGGTCATTTCATGCCAGAAGGCGATGAGCGCGGGCTTGAGAAAGGCGAACGGGCGAGGCAGCAGGGCGGCTGCGGAACCGGAAATGGCTGAAATGGCTCGACCCATGGCACGATCCTCAAAGCTGGCTTTCATCGCTTCCTGTCCCTTAGTCGCCCGCTTCGACGGCCAGGTTCATTGACGTGGATCATGCCGGAACATCCGTAAAGACCCGGTATCCGAATGGTATCCGTGCAATTTTTTTAAAATCAGCGTTTCCAAAAATTTACCGCCGATAGGGACCTAGCCGGCTGCTTGCTCTTTGGGGTTCCCGCCGTTACATGACCGTCAATTCCCGACATCGTGCCAGGCTGCGTTGAGAGCGCGCGCGGGCGGATTCGGGCCGGATTTACAAGGGGTTTCAGGGGTCAATGAACGGTCGCCAATTCATCTATCACATGCAGGGTCTGACCAAGACCTACCCGCCTTCCAAGAAGGTGCTGGATAACATCCATCTGTCGTTCTACCCGGACGCCAAGATCGGCGTGCTCGGCGTCAACGGCTCCGGCAAGTCCACCTTGCTGCGCATCATGGCCGGCCTCGACACCGAGTTCACCGGCGAAGGTTGGGTCGCCGAAGGCGCCCGCGTCGGCTACCTGGAGCAGGAGCCGCAGCTCGATCCGAACAAGACCGTGCGCGAGAACGTGATGGAGGGCGTCGCCGCCAAGAAGGCGCTGCTCGACCGCTACAACGAGATCGCCGCCAACTATTCCGACGAGACCGCCGACGAGATGGCCAAGCTGCAGGACCAGATCGACAGCAAGAATCTGTGGGACTTGGACAGCCAGGTCGACCTGGCGATGGACGCGCTGCGCTGCCCGTCCGACGACGCCGACGTCACCAAGCTCTCCGGCGGTGAGCGCCGCCGCGTCGCGCTGTGCCGGCTGCTGCTCGACCAGCCCGACCTGCTGCTGCTCGACGAACCGACCAACCATCTCGACGCCGAGAGCGTGAACTGGCTGGAAGGTCATCTGCGCAATTATCCCGGCGCCATCCTGATCGTCACCCATGACCGCTACTTCCTGGACAATGTGACCGGCTGGATCCTCGAGCTCGACCACGGCCGCGGCATTCCCTACGAGGGCAACTACACATCGTGGCTGCATCAGAAGCAGAAGCGCCTCGAGCAGGAGGCGCGCGAGGACGAGTCGCGCCGGCGCACGCTGGAGCGCGAAAGCGAGTGGATTTCATCTTCGCCGAAGGCGCGGCAGGCGAAATCCAAGGCGCGCTACGAGCGCTATGAGGACCTGCTCAAGATCGCCAATGCCAAGACGAATACCGTGGCGCAGATCACCATTCCCGTCGCCGAACGGCTCGGCCAGAACGTCGTCGACTTCGAGGGGCTGAGCAAAGGCTACGGCGACAATCTGCTGATCGACAATCTGACCTTCAGGCTCCCGCCCGGCGGCATCGTCGGCGTCATCGGCCCCAACGGCGCCGGCAAGACCACGCTGTTCCGCATGATCACCGGCCAGGAAAAGCCGGACAAAGGCACGATCAAGATCGGCCCCTCGGTGCAGCTCGGCTATGTCGACCAGTCGCGCGACACGCTCGACGGCAAGAAGAATGTCTGGGAGGAAATTTCCAACGGCCAGGACATCATTCTGGTCGGCAAGAAAGAAGTGAACAGCCGCGCCTACGTCTCGTTGTTCAATTTCAAGGGCGCCGACCAGCAGAAGAAGGTCGGCTCGCTGTCGGGCGGCGAGCGCAACCGCGTGCATCTTGCCAAGATGCTGCGCACCGGCGCCAACCTGCTGCTGCTCGACGAGCCGACCAACGATCTCGACGTCGACACGCTGCGCGCGCTGGAAGAGGCGCTGGAGGATTTCGCCGGCTGCGCCGTCATCATCAGCCATGACCGCTGGTTCCTCGACCGCATCGCCACGCACATTCTGGCGTTCGAGGGCGACAGCCATGTCGAATGGTTCGAGGGCAACTTCCAGGACTACGAGGCCGACAAGATGCGGCGGCTGGGGCAGGATTCAATTATTCCGCATCGGCTGAAGTATAAGAAGTTTAGCCGCTAGTCGTCATACCGGGGCGCGCCGAAGGCGCGAACCCGGCATCCAGATGTACGCATTGTCATGGCCGGGCTTGTCCCGGCCATCTCGCTTGGGACGCGCGGTGCCCACCTAAGCGGGATCACCGGGACAAGCCCGGTGATGACAATGGAACTGACGCTCCGTCATGCCCGGCCTTGTGCCGGGCATCCACGCCTTGCTTCGTCGCAGCTTCCGCTTAGACGTGGATGGCCGGGACAAGCCCGGCCATGACGGCGTAATGATGCCGTCGTGACTCAAAACGAAGCGCTCATTGCTTCGATCACCTGCAATACATTCGCGCGGCCATTGCCGAAATCGCGGAGGACGTTGGGGCGATAAAAGCTTCCCTGACATCAACGGAGAAGCATGTCTGAGATTGCGGGCCGCTGTATGTCAATGCAGAGCTCAGGCTCGTCAGTTCCGTATGCCACGGCCTTGTGCCGGGCATCCACGCCTTGTTCGTCGCGCTTCCGCTCGACGTGGCATGCCGGACAAGCCCGGCCATGACTGGTGTAGATGCCTATTGTCGACGCTGGACTCGTCGGCTCGTCGCGCGGCCATGCTCGTAGGACGCCGTCCGACCTAAGCGGCCGATCACGGAGCAAGCCCGGCTGTGACGAGCGACTGACGCTTCCGTCATTCCCGGCCGCGTCTGCCGGTCGCGCTGGATGCGCCGAGCGTTGCAAGCGCGTAGGGCGGGTTAGCCGAAGGCGTAACCCGCCAACAGCGAAGCAACGCAGCGATTGGCCGATTACGCTTCGCTAATCCGCCCTACGGACTCAATTTAGCTGCGATGCCTTCGACAAATCCGCGCCTTCAGGAGCCTTGTGCTGAACTCTCCTTTCCGGATCAGCGCTTCAAGTTGCTCCCGTTCATCCGCGCTCAACCGCACCACATATCTCTTTACCAAATCTCCTTCGCGGCCATCATTGCCTCCGTCGGTCTGTGGGCGAAACGCGGTTATTCGGTCCCCGGGCCGCCGTCCGTCCCCACTAGGGGGACTGCCTTGAATGGCTGGACGCGGCGCCGACGAAGGCGGGCGAAAGCCTGCCGGATCGGGGGCCCACGAGGGCCCCGTCGGCGCCCGGAAGCACGGCCCCGGGGACAGAAATCGCCACAAACGGAGCGCCGGAAGGCGGGCGCGTTGCGAAACGCGCCGCCGCTTCGGTGGACATGACGGAATGCGCCTTGCGGCGCTCCGTCCCCTCGCTTTCTGGCGAGGGCGGGATGAGGAAGCCAGCCCCGCGCAGGCGCGGGGCACCCCGAGGCCGCAAGGCCATCTCGCAACCACGGACGAATACCGCGCCGCGCGCCGGCGGACGCATGCCTGACATTCAACGCGTGATCGCTATCGGCGGCTCGGCTTTAGGCTAAGGTTTCGCATGCATTATCTCGTTGCCAGCGGCCTGCGCTCCGCGGACTTGCCGCCCGGCTGCCGCGTCGTCGCCGACGGTGAGGCGGCCTCGTTGGAGCAGCCGTGGAGCTTCGGCGCGCCGATCATCGCGCAGGTCGATGACGGCGCCGATCTCAGTGCGCTCAAATCCAAGCCCGGCGTTACCGCTTTCACGGTCGAAGGAGCTTTGCCGCCGGGCGAGGGCAAAGCTTTCGCCTTCGGCGCGCACCGCATTCGCGACGCCGAAGCCTTCAAGCCCTACATCGCGCGCGTGCCCGACGTCATCGCGCCCTATGGCTGTCGCTACATCGCGCGCGGCGGCGCGGTCACGCCGCTTTGCGGCGCGTTCACGCCCGACCGGCTGGTGCTGATGGAATTCCCCAGCGCCGACGACGTCGTGGCGTTCTATTTTTCCGACGCCTATGCGCCGCTGCTGCGCATTCGCCTCACCGCCACCGAGCCGCGCTTTGTCGTGCTGGCGCGCTCGGGCGCGCTGCCGCCATCCGCCGCCCGCGTGATCGCCGACCGCATGGGCAAGGTTTAGCCGCAAAGAATAGACTATAAGCGTCCTGTTCTTTCCGCGCGGAGCCGGACCGAATTGCGCATTGCAGCCTTCTTGTTAGCAGCCGTTCTACTGGCGACGCCGAGCGCACACGCCGCCGACGCCGCCTTCCAGCAATGGCTGCAAGCGGCGTGGCCCGAGGCCCAGCAACTCGGCGTGTCGCGCGCCACCTTCGATGCCGGCATCCACGGGCTTGAGCCTAACTATTCGCTGCCCGATCTGGCGCTGCCCGGCCGGCCGGAAAAGCAGCCGCAGCAGCCGGAATTCGTGCAGACGCCGGCGCAATATCTGCGCGAGCCGACCTTCGCCCGGCTTGCAGCGCAAGGCAAAGAGTACGCGACGCAATATCGCGACGCGCTGGCGCGCATCGAAAAGGTCTTCGGCGTGCCGGGAAACGTCGTGCTGGCGATCTGGGCGCGCGAGACCGATTACGGCGCCGAACGGCAGCCGCACGACGCCCTGCAAGTGCTGGCGACGCAGGCCTATGCCGGCAAGCGCAAGGATTTCTTCCGCAACGAATTCCTGCACGCGCTGAAAATGCTGCAGGACGGCGTGCCGCGCGGCAATTTGCGCTCGTCCTGGGGCGGCGCCATGGGGCTCACCCAGTTCCTGCCGTCGGAATATTACAAATACGCGGTCGATTTCGACGGCGACGGCCGCGCCGACATCTGGCATTCGGTGCCGGATGCGCTCGCCTCGGCGGCCAAGCAGCTCGCGAGCAAGGGTTGGCAGGCCGGCAAACCCTGGGCGATCGAGGTCCGCGTACCGGCAAGCGTCGATTGCACCGTCGCCGAGCCGAGCCACGTGCTGCCGGTCGCAGATTGGCTTAAGCGCGGCTACGTGCCCGCCTATGGGCGCAAGCTGACCGGCGTCGAACGCGAAGCCGAGGCGTCGTTGCTGTTGCCCGAGGGCACTTACGGCCCGGCCTTTCTCACGCCGAAAAACTATTACGTGCTCAAGGAATACAATTACTCGGATCTCTACGTGCTGTTCGTCGGCCACCTTGCCGATCTGATCGGCGGCGGCCGCGCCTTCGAGCATCCCTGGAGCAAGAACGCGCAACTGCGGACCAAAGAGGTGGAGCTGATGCAGCAACGGCTGACCGCGCTGGCGCTTTATAAGGACAAGATCGACGGCAAGGCCGGCATGCTCACGCGCGCGGCGCTCGGTGCCTATCAGAAGAAGAACGGCTTGAAGGTCGATTGCTGGCCGACCGCGGCGGTGCTCGACCACATGCGGCGCTAACCGCTCATTGAAAAATCGGCACGGAAGACGGCAACGCCGCGGCCACCAGGGCGGCCGCGGCGAGCGCATTATTCATTCAACGTTGCACAACTGGATCCCGGGCCGATGACGATTGGCCCGATCACGCAGCCATGACCGTTACCCGACGATCAATCGCAGAATTTGCGCGGGCGGCCGTAATGCACGCGGCCGTCTTCGTCGCGCCATGCTCTGCGGGCCCAATAGCAGTTCGGGCCGGCGTATTCGCGGTAGTCGTCGTATCTATAGTAACCATCGTGGTTCGCGATTGCCGAACCGATGATGGCGCCGGCGACGACGCCGCCGAGGATGCCGAGGCCAATTCCGCCGCCGCGCCAGTGGGCGTCAGCCGTGGTCGGAGAAAGCGTGCTCACCGCGATGGTCGCAGCCGCCGCAAGAGCGAGAATGGTCTTCTTCATTGAAGTTCCCTCCAAGGGTCGGGCCGGCCGGGGCCGACCGCCAAGCGGTAGATTTAAAGCCTGTCCCGGCCTCCTGTAAAAGAGGCAGGCTCAAAATATGTAGGAAACTTGATAGATTAGGTTCATCGCCCCTTCGAAAAAGCCCGGAATTTTCGCCAATTCCGGGCGTTTCTATTCATTTTAGTGCGATTTCGGCTACCTGCCTAGTCGCAAACCCGAACGCGTCGCACGTGCCAGTCCCAGCCGTCCCAGTATCGCCGGTGGGATATGTAGCAGCGCGGGCCGTCGTAATAGACCGGGCCGGGGCCGTAGTAATAGCCGGGCCCGTAATAGGGGCCGTGCACGGCCGAGCCGATGATGGCGCCGGCGGCCAGTCCGCCGAGGATGCCGGCGGCGAGAGCGCCGCCGCGGGCCTGCGCCGGCTGCGGGGCGGCCACGGCCGCGACACCGATGGTCGCGACCGCCGCGAGAATTGTCAGGGTCTTGGTCATCTTGATCATGGCGCACTCCTTTGCTCGATTGGCTTGGCCGTATTGATTGAACGACCGATCCAGGAATTTCCTGCCACATTGCTACATAGCGATAACGTTCGGCTTATTCGCAGCGTTCCATTTTTCGCGTGAATGCGCGGTGAATGGTGCGTTTGGAAATGTCCTCGCAGCCCGCCGCGCGCATTAAATTTCGGCAAGACTTGCGGCGGGATTGCGGCGCGTAGTCGGTTTGCCGCTAATGGCGGCGGGCGCTTTTGCGGCGTGCAGGACGGCGGGCGTGACGCGTTTTCGTCTTGCGGCGCGCGGCCGTCTTGCGCCGCCGCCGCTTCAGGATGCGGCGCCCGACATGCCGCAGGAACAGTTTCTCCAGCGGATAGCTTAGCCGCCGCACGGCCGCGGCGAGCGGCAACCACTCGACCGCAATGATGTCCTTCATGACGTCGCGACTCGGCCGCTTCGCCGCTTTCATGCGCCAGAACTGCACGACCTTCGGCCGGCCGCGCGCGCGATAGGTGATGGCGCCGAGAAACTCGTAGACCTTCACGCGATGGCCGGTTTCTTCGACGGCTTCGCGGCGCGCGCCGCGGGCGGGATCTTCATCGCGCTCGAGCTTGCCGCGCGGCAGCACCCAGGCATCGTCCTTGCTGCGCTGGACGACGGCAATGCGCGGCTGTGGGCCAACGCGCACCACAATGCCGCCCGCCGCTTCAATTGTTTTGCGCGCCATGCGTGCTCAGCCCAAATAGCGTAACATCTCATGTAAGCAAAAATGCCCGGCGCATGAAGCAAAATGCGCGCAGGCTGCGCGCGGTTGTGCACAACGTTGCCAGGCGGCCTGCTGTCATAAATGGGTCATGCGGATTTCCGCCGGCTTCGATTGCTTGCGAGGACGCGCGCCAATGCTTCGCCGCCCGTATTCTTTGCGGCGCCGGGTACGCCGTAACCTCTCCCGGCTGATGCCGGGCACTTCTTTCGCCCCTCGGACAAGACGAGGGGATGGAGCGCCATCGATCTCGGGTTTACCCGAGATCGAGCATGTTTAATGCGCAAGTCGGGTAAACCCGACTTGCGATGGCGCATCCATTCAATCCGCGCTTGGCGAAGCGCGGGCGGGTCTGGCGAGATGCGCACGCCCCGCGGCGCTCCATCGCGGCGATTTCAGTCCCCGGGGCCGTGCTTCCGGGCGCGGAGGGCCGGTGTTCCCCGGCCCTTATCCGGGCAGCTTTCGCCGCCCTTCATCCGCGCCGCGTCCAGCTATTCAAGGCAGCCCCCCATAGTAGGGACGGACGGCGACCCGAGGCCTCCCGGCAGCGGGGTTACGAGCCGCGCCCGCAGGCGCCGCATCCGGCTCCATCATCGAGACGTCTCGCGACGACGCCCTCAGCCGATTCGGGCGTTCTGGAATATATTCCTAGTTCGTGCCGGCGTCAAGTCCGGCGCGCTGACGCGCCGTAATTTCTGGCTGGCGCGGGGATAAGGCGGGTGATCCATGACTGATCGCCGCAACGGTCTTGTCTGCTGCTGGTTTCGGCCAACGGGCAAAAAAATTTCGCCGCGTCGGAACGCGGCGAAAATCGTTATGGTGTGCCGGTGCGCGGTGGCGCCGGCTGTGTCCGGAACGCCGCGGCTACCGCCAGCCGGATTCCCGGTCGCAAGCCTTGCGTTCGGCAACGTGGGTCTTTTCCCAGGCGGTGATCGACTGGGTTTCGTTGTCGCTCATCTTGTTGTTCATGCAGGTGCAATATTTCAGGATCACCTCAGGCGACGCGCCGCCTCTGTTGTCGGACACGCATCGATTGATCCATTTCACGTCATCGGTCGTGGCGGCGACGGCGGCATTGGCCGTAAAGCCAATGGCAGCCATTGCCAGCACGAAGGTCGCTGCTTTCATCGAAAGTATTCCTGACTGACCTTTTGTTCAGCGCCGCCACTTTGGGGCTTGGGCCGGGATTCGGCAAGGCGCGGAAGGAGAGAAACCGGAGCGCGCCGTGTCAGTGGCGGGGATACGGCCTCGACGTCATGGAAAATCAATCTCTGCGCCGCACCCGATAGACGGCTAGATCGGTGCCCTCGAGAAAAATCTTCTCCAGGAAGCTCACCCCGCGGCAGGCGGACGTGGCCGTTGCGCGCCTGGTCACGAGCAGGGGGGGCGATTGGCAGGACTAGCCGGATATTCTGGCCGCTCTCTGAGGGCAGGGCTCGCACCGCTCGACCGGAGCATGGCAAAAATCTGCGACGAATGTGCGGGATTTTGCTAGGGATCGCATTGTTGTGAGGAATGCCCCGAGTCGACGTGCCATCGCAGGGGTCTAAGCTCCGATCCAGCGGTCCGATGACATGGTGCCTCCCCATTGGAAATCTATGACGGCCTGGGCGAGGTTTGGCTCAGACCGGTCAGTGGCGACGGCTGTTTTTGTTCTGCTCGCCGGCGTCTCGCTTCTCCCTGTGCTCCTCACTCCCATTCCGGCGATGGTCGATTATCTCAATCACCTCGCCCGCATGTATATTCTGAGCCAGAGCGGCACGCCGGATAGCAACCCGTACTACGAGGTAGCTTGGGCGCTCTATCCCAATCTGGCGATGGATTTGCTGGTCCCGACGATGGCGCGGCTGGTAGGCGTAGAAACCGCCGCCCGGCTGTTTTTACTCCTGAGCCAATTATTGATCGTCGGCGGCGCGCTTGTGCTCGAATGGGTAGTGAAGGGGCGTATGCAGCTTGCCGGCTTCGCGGCGCTGATGTTCCTCTACTGCCTGCCGTTTACTTGGGGCTTCGTGAATTTCGAATTCGGGCTGGGCGTCGCGCTGTTGGGCATCGCCGCTTATTTAATGGCGGCGGAATGCACTTGGCCGGTGCGTCTCGCCGTCAACACGGTTTTCGTTGCGGCGCTGTTTGCGGCGCATTTCTTTTCGCTGGGCGTCTATGGGGCGACGCTTGGGTTCTATGAGCTTTGGCGCGCCTACGACCGGAAGACGTCGTACCGGACTGCAGGGCGGATTGTCATTCTCGCAATACCGGCGGCGGTGCTGCTTGGAGTCATGCATTTGACCGCTGGCTCGATCGGCAGCGAAGGCACGAATTGGTTTTTTGAATTCAAGCCGATTTGGTTTTTTCGCATCATGAACGGATACAATTTGACGATATCGGCGGCGAGTGCGCTGACGTTAATGGCCTTGCTGTATTTTGCGGCCATACGCGGCGTCTTAACGCTCGAGCCGGCCGGAGTTTGGCTGACGATTGGCTTTGCGCTTCTTTATCTTGCGATTCCGTCGAAGCTACTCGGCACCTCGTTTGTCGACTTCCGCTTGATCGTCGCGGCCGCTTTGATTCTTCCGGCTTTCTGCTCGTTGTCGCTGCCCAGCCGAAGATGGACATACGCTGCGCTCGCCGCCGTCACCGGCATCACGCTCGCCAATTTGGCAATTGTGTTTGTGGTCTGGCTGTCCTACCGCGCGGATTATGCGGATATGATCGCCTCATTCAGCAAGATCGACCGCGGCTCGCGCGTGCTCGTTGGCGGTAACGGCAATGGCGAGGACCCGCCGTTCCAAGACCTCACGCAGTATCCGATGGTTTATGCCGCGACGCTGGCGGTGCATTATGCCAACGCCTTTGTGCCGAACCTGTTCACCGAGGTGGGAAAGCAGCCGGTACAAGCGCGCGCTGCGGTCCAGCGTCTCGACATCCCCTATGGCGGTCCGACGCCGATGAAGTTGCTGATAGCGATCGCTGACGGCCAAACGCCATCCGACACTCCTCCTTTCATCCGCACCTGGTACCGGGATTACGGCTACCTTTATGTGCTCGGACCGCACCTAGCGAACCCGCTGCCGAACCTGCTGGAGGAGTTGGACAGGTCCAAACGCTTTGTTCTTTATAAAATCCGCCGCAGGCCATAGCTCGGGAGCGCGCCGGCCTCACCAAGTGGTCTTGCCGCACCGTACCGTGTTGATTTTTCTTCTACAGTTTTGGCAGATGCCATCGCGCCGATTAGTCCGAGGTTCGTGACATCCACGAGAACTTCCTGATTTCGCCATCGTCGCCTGCGGAGAGTAGCATTCTAGTGACCTTACTAACGACGGGAATCAGCCAAAACCGGCCCAAAAACGCTGATACCGAGCGGCCCTTATCGGTTGCGGCAAGGCAACCTTAACTATCGCCATTCTAGTATCGCGCCGTTCGGCCAGGCGGATGACCTACCATGGCGGCGAAGAACGAGCGCATCAGGTACAGCATCATCGTCCCCGTATTCAACGAGGAGGCGGTGCTGCCTTTGCTGCTGCGCCGGCTCGATCTCCTGCTTGCGCGCCTCGACGGCCCCGCGGAGGTAATCTTCGTCGACGACGGTAGCAACGATACCGGCCCGATCGTGCTGCAGGCATTCGCCCGGCGCGATCCGCGCTTCCGCTATATCGGCCTCTCGCGCAATTTCGGTCATCAGATTGCGATCACCGCCGGCATGGACGCGGCGCAAGGCGACGCGGTCGTTGTCATGGACGCCGATCTGCAGGACCCTCCCGAGGTGGTCGGGGAGATGATCGCCAAGTGGAAGGAGGGCTACCATGTCGTCTACGCGCGGCGGCTCTCGCGCGCCGGCGAAAGCCACTTCAAGCGTTTCACCGCGCACCTGTTCTACCGTCTGCTTGGCCGCATGTCCTCGGTCGGCATTCCAGCCGACGTCGGCGATTTTCGGCTGATCGACCGCAAGGTACTCGAGGCACTGCGTCAGATGCCGGAGCGGGACCGCTTCGTGCGTGGCATGATCGCTTGGCTCGGCTTCGAGCAGGCGGAAGTGACCTTCCACCGGCTCGAACGCGCCGCCGGCGAGACCAAATATCCACTCTGGAAGATGGCGCGGCTCGCGGCCAACGCTGCGCTCGGCTTTTCCGACGCTCCTTTGCGCTTGGCGATTTGGTGCGGGCTCGCCGTGTCGGGCCTCGCCTTGCTCTATGGCCTCTATGTGTTGGCCTTGTGGATGAGCAACGACAGCCATCTGGTCGCCGGCTGGTCCTCGACCATCATTATTGTCTCGCTGCTGTGCGGCATGAACATGCTGATGACCGGCATTGTTGGCCTCTATGTCGGCCGCATCCATGCCGAGGCGAAGCGCCGGCCGCTTTACGTCGTGTCGACCAGGCTCGGCTTCGAGCGCGACGAAGCCGCGCCTGCGCTTCCCACCATCCACGCCGTGCACGAATAGATACATGCGTGCGCAGTTCGACAGGTACCAGGGCAATTACCGGGACGTCGTTCAGTCCTCGATCGACTTCTCCGGCCTGCCGCACGATTTCTTCATGCGCGCCAAGGCCGGGCTGCTGCGCGAATTGATCGCGGAAAAGCTCGCCACGGCCAAGCCCGCGATGCTCGACGTCGGTTGCGGCGTCGGCAGTTTCCATCCGTTTCTGCGCGACATGACTAGCCGCCTGAGCGGCATCGACGTCTCGGCGCAAAGCATTGCGCAGGCACGCGCCGCCAACGATCAATTCGAATATCAGGCCTTCGACGGCAAGACCTTCCCCTATGACAGCGGCAGTTTCGATCTGGCAACGGCCATCTGCGTGCTGCACCATGTGCCGCCCGCGGAATGGCCGGGCTTCGTCGCCGAGATGCGCCGCGTGGTGCGGCCGGGCGGTCTCGTCTGCATTATCGAGCACAATCCGCTCAATCCGCTGACCCGATTGGCCGTGATGCGCTGCGAATTCGACCGCGACGCCAATCTGCTCCACGCCGGCAAGACCAAAGCGCTGATGGCGGAAAACGGCTTGCGCGAGGTTGAAGCGCGCTATTTCCTGCTGCTGCCTTGGGAGGCCACGCTCGCCCGCCAGATCGAGGCGAGCCTGCGCCATCTGCCGCTCGGCGCGCAATTCGCGGCTTTCGGCACGGTTTGACCTAGTTCGGCGCGGGCCCGCGCCGCTTGTGGACCACCGCCACGCCGTCGCTGTAGACGCGCTGCCAGTCCGGCAGCCGATCGAGCAACTGCACCGCCGGCGTTTCGGGCGCCAGCAGTGTCGCGCGAATCTTGTACTGATCGAGCAGCTTCAAAAAGTCCGGCAAGTCCGCCAGCGCGAGGTCGCGGATATAGCGATCGATGAACTTGCCGCCGTACAATTCGCCGCGGCCGTCGATGAAGGTGGGAATGCCGGCGAAGATCAAGTAACCGCCGAAGCTGTAATCGTTGAGCACGGGCCCGTCCTGAGCGAGATCGGCGGCGGCAATAGCTGCCCGCGGTGCGTTATGCGGATCCGGTTGCACCGGGCGCATCAGCGCGAGCCCGCTTGCCACCAAAATCAGTGCCGCAGCGGCCAGCACGAAGCCCTTCGCGCTGCCTGCGTCGCCGTTAAGGGGTGCCTTGTACTGCCGTGCCAGCGGCGCGGCGAGATAAAGCGGTGCCAGCATCGCCAATAGGTCGGTATTGCGCACTTGTGCCAGCGAGAAATGCAACAGCCCGAGCACCACCAACACCCGCACCACCGGCAGCTTCACCCCGCGCGACAGCCCGAAAATGCCGAGCAGCAGCAAGAATTCGAAGGTACCGAATTGGCCGAAGTCCTGCGGCCGCCATTCCACGATGCTGTTGAGCGCATGGCCGAGGCCGAGCGTGGTAAGCGGAATGAGCAGCGGCCCCGGGCCGTAGGGTGTGAGACATGCTGCCAACACTGCCAGCACGCCGAACGGCACCCATTGCCACATGATACGCGCCCATGCGCGCCTGTCCTCGTCGATCAGTGCTCCCAGTACCACCGGCCCGATCAGCCCGATCGCCAGCACCACGCTGCCGTGCAGATTGGCCCAAAGCGCGATCAGCGGCAGCGCCCAATAGGGCGGGCGGGTGCGCTGATCCATCGCGCGCACCAGCGCCGCCGCCCAGGCCACCATGATCGGCAGCGTCAGCACATGCGGCCGAGCCAGCATGTGCGGCGCCATAAGCGCTAACGCCGCTATTAACATGAGCAGCGTTGGTGTCGGCGAAAGCTCTCTTAGCAGGAAACGCGTTAGCAGACCAAAGGCGAGCGAAATTGCTGCTGCCGCCAGCACTACCACGCCGGCCCATCCGGAAATCGCATATATCGCCGCGTAAATGACTTCCGACAACCATTCGAACGCGATCCAGGGCGCACCGTGCATTGAAAAGGAAAACGGGTCGCTGGCCGGTACGGCGCCGTGCGCCATGATCCAGCGCCCGGTAGCGACATGAGAATAGCTGTCAGGATCGTTGAGTAGCCGCGGACCGAGCATCAGCAACAAGGCATAGACGCCCGCGGCCACAAGCCAGGGCAGCGACGTCCGCGCCGGAAAAGGCTTGGCCCTGTTGCGGATGACCTCGTCGCCCATCAGAAATAAAATAAGGGGGGGGCGTTAACTCTTCTTTACCGTCTTTCGATCGCCTCACCAGTGCGGCCCAGCAACGGCCCTGCGATACCGATTGCCGGCATCGTGGCGGCGTCACGATGGTAATGGAACGACCGGTCTTCCAGCATGATGATGCGCTTTGCCAGCGTGTAAGCGAAAAACGCCATGCCGGTTCCGGCGATGAGATCGGTGAAATAATGCGCGCCCTCGGTGACGGTGCCGCCGAGCATGGCCGCATCCAGCACCAGCAGGACGAGGAGAATGCGCGGATAGCTGCGCAAGGTCAGTGGCGTCAGGATCGCAATGGTCGCGTGGAATGACGGGAATGTGGCGATGCCGCCCGGCGTTTTGGTGAATATCAATGGCCCGGCTTCGCGCAGACGCATCAAATGATCGAGCGGCGTTGCGCCGGTAAACTTCAGGATGCTGAAGGCGGTGCGGTCGACCGCAACGATGGGGCCCGCCGCCGGCATGAGGGCGGAAACGATAATCGTGCAGGTCAAGGCGATGACGAAGGCGAGCAGATAACCGCGCACGTCGCTGTGCCGGTTCGAGATCGCCAAGACGACGAGCGGAAGCGCGATTTGCAGGCTGATGGTGTCGTAGGCGAAATGAAAAACGCGCTGCACGCCGACATGGCGGTCGACCCAATGCGCGTAGTCGAACCAGTGCAAGCCGAGCGCGGAATCCGCGCGGGCGAACAGATGATCTTGCAGCGGGAACGCGAAGCGTTGCATCGCATAGGCGGCGACGATGGCGCACAGAATCGTAATCACCAGATACAAGAAGCCGAACAGGATGGTTCTTACGACGTCGGTAATTCTGCTTTGCGGCACAAACAGCAGCGCGACGTCCACGACCACCACGAATGCGACCAGCGGCAGAATATTCGGAAGCGACGTGAGGAGGAGTTTCGTGGCGATCGAGGCGGTGAGTGCGATCGCCGCCAAGGCGAACGTGAACAGGCATGCCGGGCGCGAGACCGGGCTGATGCGGGATTGAATCGCCGCGCCGCGGTTAGGGCGCGCAAGCCAATTGAAGGTCATTGCCAAGATGCACCTTACGCGCGCCCCGAAGTCTCCGATTTTTGCAGGCAACGGCTTAATACGCCGTGTAAATTCAACTGCGGGCCGACTGTCGGCCAGCGTGATTAAAAAACCCTTTATGCAAATTTCCTAGGCGCAAAGACCGGATTTAACCGTGAATCTGTTTCAAATTCCGCCCTCGGCCTGGATCGCGTGCGGCGGTCACCGCATCATCATCGCGGCGATCGCCAGCACGACCAAAATCGCGCCCATCACCACCAAGGGCAACGGATTCGACAGTATGTGCCGGACCATCGCGAAGCGGGTGCCCTCGGGCAGCAGCGCCATGTTGCAATGCGGGCACTTGCCGGGATCGTCCTGGCGCACGTTTTTGTGCATCGGGCAAGTGTAAATCTGTTCGCCGTCTTGCGGGGAACTCATGCTCATTGTCCATCATGTGCCGGCAAATGCCGGAATCGTTGTCGTCAATTTTGCCGGATGACACCGGCAAGATGGCGGCCGCGGGCGATACGGGCGTTGACGTGGATCAACCGGGGCTTGTGGAACCCGTTGCAGCCGGCTGCCCCCGTTGCGCCGGGGCGGCGCCTATGGCCTAAATTGCGTAAATTGATTGCAACAGGAGAAACGTCATGGCCGCCTACACTTGGGATCACATCCATCTGCGTACGCCGGATCAGGAGGCGACCGCGCAATGGTTCGAGCGCATATTTGGCGCCGAGATTATCCGCAGTGCGGTGATGGGCAAGCCGCGCATCGACATCAAGCTGGGCGGCGCCAGTATCTTTCTCGCCGAGGTCAAGCCCGGCGACGGCGTCAATCCGGCGCCGACGACGCCCTATCAGGGGCTCGACCATTTCGGCCTGAAGGTTTCCGGCATCGACGCCATCGCGGCCGACCTGAAGAAAAAGGGCGTCGAATTCACCAAGGAGCCGCATTCGCCGCGGCCGGGCATCAAGATCTGCTTCGTGCGCGGGCCGCAGGGCATTTCGATCGAACTGTTGGACCGCGATCCGAAATACACATGACGCGCCGATCGCGTCCGCATCAATGAGCTGGGGGCAACGTGAAATATATTCGGATTATGGCCGTACTGGCGGCCGCGCTGACTTTCGGCCAGGCGAGCGCGCAGCAGAAGACTTTGCGCGATCAGATCGTGGGGACCTGGGATTTCGTCGTTGCCGAAGTGGTCGCGCCCGACGGCAAGAAATCATTTCCGTTCGGCGAAACGCCGAAGGGCATTTTGATCTTCACCGCGGACGGACACTTCGCCCAGATTCATGTCGCGAGCGACATGCCGAAAATCGCCAGCGGCAACCGTCTGAAAGGCGCGGCGGAGGAATATGCCACCATTATGCGGCGCAGCATCTCGGTGTTTGGCGACTACAGCATCGACGAGGGAAAAAAGGCGGTCACCTACAAGATCGTCTCGGCCAGCTATCCGAACTGACAGGGCGAAGCGCAGGAGCGCAGCATCGACACGCTCACCGCCGGCGAATTCGTCAATACCAATCACAATGTCGCCGGCGGGCGCGGCAGCGCGTCCAATTATTATAAGCGGGCGAAGTAAGCGGCGCCGCGGTGCGGCCATTTAGCTTGGGACAAGCCGGCTGCTTGCGTTGCCATGGCCGGCTGCGGCAGCCTTAATGGTCCGGGGCCGATGCGGGACGTGGGAAGGCCTTAAATGCGGGCGTTCGGATGGCTGATCGGGGCGGTTGTGCTGGTTGCGGCGCAGGCCGCGGTCGCCGTCGAAAACCGGCTCGAGCGGTCCTTGCAGATGCTGGCGCCGGAGGACCGCCTCGAGCAGCTCTGCGACTACACCGCGATGGCGAGCATCCGCAAGGATAACGAAAACTTCCGTCCCGACCGCGCAGTGGCGAAAGCCTCGGAAGAGCCGGTCATCCTCGAGCACACCATCGAAGCCAAAGGCGGCGCCTTCCGCAGCCACGGCAAATGGTACGCGCTCGCGTTCACCTGCACGGCGACACCCGATCACATGGCGGTGGTTTCGTTTCGCTACACGATCGGCACGGAAATTCCGGAAGCCAATTGGGCGTCCGACGGGCTGTGGTAGCGGCGCTCAGTCGTCGCGGTATTCCTTCTCGGCGCGGATCGTGGACGGTAGCGCGCCGGTCCTGGCGGCGGCGATCAGCGGACAATTGGCGTGGGCATTCTGCCGTTTGCACGCTCCGCGTGCAATGGGAAATGTGGTCTAGGGCGCCGGCGCGACCAGCAGGGTGGCGCCGAGCGTCAGCAAAATGGCCGCCGACAGGCCGTATTGCGGCCGGACGCGGGCCCGCTCGGCGAGCAGAATGACGAACACGACCGCCATGGTGAGCAGGCCGTGCTCGCCGAGCAGCGGCAGCGCCATGGTCGGCAGGCATGAGCGCACGCAGCGCGCGCCGTGCAGCAGGCCGAAGCGCATGGCGTCACGATCGGCGGCAAAGCCGAACGGCTGCAGCGCGACGGTGCCATGGCAGCGGTTGACCGCGCGCTGTTTGGCCGCCGAGATCTGCCACAGCGCCGACAGCGCGCAGCCGATGAATCCCGAGGCTGCGGCGAGCCCTAGGCCGGCGAGGCCGGCGCGCGCAACAATGAGGGCGGCGCTTGCGAACGCGGCGGTGGCAAGCCAAACGACCCCATAGCCGGCCATGAACAGCGCGACCGAGCGCTCGCGCCGGACGGTGAAGTTGCGCGCCGCGACGAAGCCGATCATCGGCACCAGCAGCGGAAACATCATGGCGACGATCATCAACGCCCATCCGGCGGCGAGTTGCCATGGATTGAGCAAGCCATAACTGACGGCGATGCTGGCAAGGACGCCGTCGATTTGCGTCGCGCGCGCCGACAGGCAAAGCGCGAGGTTGTCGCTCGGCAGCCAAACCAGCAGCAGCCAAACCAGCAGCAGCCAAGCGGCGAGCGCCGGCGCGATGGCCCAGCGGAACGCGGGCGAAGTGAACCCACCACGGGCCGAGGCGCTCAGAATGCCCTCGTGCCAAGATGCCGCGCGTTGTGCTGCCGCGCTCATCCGGATCAATCGTAGTAGACGCTCACGCGCCCCACCTTGATGGCGGATCCGCGCTTCAGTCTCGGCACGAAGTCTTCCAGGCCCAGCGGAACGGCGTCCTCGGTCGCCGCCAAGCCCTCACGCTCGAACCTCACATGCAGTTGCGCCGCCGTGCCTACGGTCAGGCCGAGACGGTCTGCCAGCGCCGTGATGTCGAACACATGATTGATACCGCTGCCGCCATGGCTGAGGTTCGGATTGCTGGCGCGCTCGAGTCCGAAGGTGGTCATGACGCCGGCCAGCATCGAATCGATTTCGTTGTCCTGCCGATAGACATAGACCTTGTAATCGCCCGGCGTGCCGGAGCCGGTGATGTTCTCGAGATTAAGATAGACATGATGCGGCGTCGGCTTGGTCAACTCGACGAAGGACCGCGTCATCTGTCGCGTCTGCATCGAAACCGTGGTGCGGGTGACGTCGCTCTCGAGCGACACCGGGCCGGTGCTGGAACCGGCAAGTTCTGGCTTGCCTGGCAGCGGAGCCATCGCGGCCTCCAACGCTTCTTCGCTCGGCGCCTCGTGCGCGACCGGCACACTATCATATTGGTAGCCGTGCAGCACTTTGGTCGTGTCGAGCATGTCCTGGCTGAAATAGGTGAATGGCTGGCCGTCGCCATCGTGCATGGGGAAGGGGACGGTCGACCGCCAATCCGCTTCGGTGGGATTGCGGAATTGCGGACCTTGGTTGCGCCACACCTCCCATAGCCGGTCGATGTTGCAGTGGTGCACCCAGAAGATGGGATCGAGCGCGGCGGTCGAGGGATCAGTCATGAAGCCGCTGTTGCCGCCGATCTGCACATGCACGCGATTGTGCGGCAGGTTTTCAATCCCGCCATTGTCGCCGCCGCCCGGATTGAACCCGGTGACCGGGCCGCCGAAACCGGACGGACGCCCCGGAACGGAATTTGTAAAATTGCGGAATTGCAGCGCCGCGAGTGTCACGACGCTGCTGTTGAGATTGAAATCGCCATTGCTGACATTCGCCCGCCGCGACCACAGCGCATTGGGGCTGCCGTCGGATAATGTGCGGTTGAAGAAGTCCGGCGGCATCAGCCGCGCGTTCGGATTTTTGGCGAGGTCCTCGCTGTAGTTCCAATAAGGCAACGCCCAATCCGCCGGGCCGCCGAGCGCAACGACGGTCTTGGCGATGACCGCCTCGAAGGCGGTGATGTAGCCGCGATGCCAGGGCAGGAAGAACCAGCTTTGGTGCTGGCACTGGTCCCAGAAGGTTCCGGCGCCGGACGGCACGGGTGTGCCCTCGGGCACGCCGTGCACCGCCGCCATGTAGCGCCAGCTTGTGGGGTCGCTGACCGGGCGCGTGAGCAGTTCGACAACCGCCCTGCGGTACCAGACAAATGTCGGGTCGCCTTCCGGCAAGGACCAGACGCTTCTGCGGATTCTCGCAGCCATGACGCACCCCCTGACAAGACGCGACGGCACACAACTCATAGTAGCATAACAAGGGGGTATCGCCCCGGCAGCGGGCGGCGGGCTTGCGGACGTGCTAGAATGTTCCCAATGACCCGGCGCACCACCGATTCGCGGCAAGCGGCCGAAATGGCCTTCAAGGCGGCGACTGCTAAGGCCCCGGAACCTATGCCGAAAAGTCCGTCGCCCCTGCCCGGCGTGAAGGAGCTCGTGTCCTTGCGGATCGACCGTGACGTCTTAGATCACTTCCAAGAGGACGGCCCCGGCTGGCAAGAGCGTATCAACGCCGCCTTGCGGAAAGCCGCCGGCAAATAGGCCTCGCGCCGGTCGGGCGCACCCCGTTCGCCTTCGTCCCGTAAACATTTCAGCCATGGAGATTGCAGTGGCAGACAATTCCAACAAGAACGCCGCCAACAGCCAGTTCAGAAAGCTGCGGCAGGCCGAAGAAGGCAAACGCGCGATGCTCGACTACGAGAGCAACGCCGCCGCCAACCGCGCCAAGACCGCGCGGCTGCGTGCCTTGCGCCTGGCCAGGGATGCGGAAGAAGCCGCGGCCGCGGCACTGGCGCCGCCGGCGGTGAAGAAGAAAACAACAAAGAAGAAACTGACCGTGGCTGACTAGCAGCCGCCGTCAGTCCTTCGCCTCGCTGCGCATGATCGCCGCGGTGGCGCCGACCAGTACGGCGAGCGCGAGGCACCAGAAACCGATCAGCCAATAAAGCAGCGCCGA
Source organism: uncultured Alphaproteobacteria bacterium (assembly GCA_963786025.1). Lineage (GTDB taxonomy): Bacteria > Pseudomonadota > Alphaproteobacteria > Rhizobiales > Xanthobacteraceae > Pseudolabrys. The sequence continues at coordinate 144,203 of CAWAXK010000004.1, read as the reverse complement.
GGCCGCGCAGCCGGCGGCGAAATAGAGGATGCTCGCCGCTACGCGAAAGAAACGCGCGCGTGTCTCCACCGTCTGAACGGCTTGGCCGGTGAGCAGATCGACCGCGTCGAGCACGGCCTGCGTGGTGTTGCCGGTCATGATGGTGGTCGGCGGCAGGTTGCCGAGATGAACGCGCTGCAAGCCGTTCTGCACGGCCATGGCGGCGATGCCGGCAAAACCGGTGAGCAGCGCAAACGGGCTGTCGGAGTTCTCGAACGGGCCGAAGGTCACGGCCAGCGCGAAGAACGCCAGCAACAGCACGACTTCGGCGGCGAGCAAAACGCGCAAGGCCGGCGCCTTGCGCGCGCGCAACGCGATGCCGGCGAGCCGCGCCAAGGCGATGACCAGGATGAATTCCGGCAGCGCCAGGATCTTGTTGATGATGCCGTGATGGCCGAGCACCAAGGCGGCGCCCAGCGTGACGAAATTCCCGGTCACGTGGGCGAGGAACAGGCCTTGCAGGCCGAGAAATCCGGCGGTGTCCACGAAGCCGCCGTTGAAGGAGAGCAGGGCGGCGATCGCCGATTGGCTGCCGAATTTCTTCATGGCCAGCGCGCGGGCGGCGACCGCCTCAATCCTTATCCTTGATATGCGTATCCGGGCGGTCGCTGCCGCGCGCGGTTTCCGTGTGCCACCTGCCCTTTTCGTCCTCGTACTCGATCTCCTCGTTTTTGCCGGGGACCTTTTGTTCGGCGGCGGCGGCCTGCGCGGCCTTGAGAGCGACGGCATGGGTTGGGAACGGCTCGGAAAAGACGCCGCCGACCTTATAGGCCCAGCCGCCGTCGTGTTCGACGATCTCGTATATGACTTCGGACACGGGGCACCTCGTGCGGGGTTAAGCGGTGTTACTGCCGCCTAACGTAGCACGGTGGCTGCGGGTTGCAGACGAAAAAATCCATCCCATCCTGCCCCGGCCGGCTAGTTGCAATCGATCAGCACCGCGTTGCCGAAAGTTTTGTCCAGCTTGTCGAGAAAACCCTTGGCGTCGGCATCGTTTTCGCTGGCCGAATTGAACACGACCGTGGCGCCGTCCTTTCCGCGCGGCCCGGCTTTGGGAATCCGGATGCACAGGATATAGCCGCGCAAGCTCGGCGTGGTGCCGCCGGCGCCGAAAGAGTCGATGACCTTGTTGGCGAGCCCGAGCGTATTGACCGTGTTCTTGGCGTCCGTCGGGCAGGAACTGTAGGGCAGTTTGGTCGTCCGGAATCTCAAATAGTAAGCCGGAAACGCCGCAGCCGAATTGACGAAACCGGCCGCGTCGAGCGCGGTAGCCGCGGTCAGCGCGATCAGACATGTCGCAAGACGTTTCATAGGTCATCTCCCTGTGCTGAGAAGCAAAACAACCTATGGTAGCATTATCTTGGAGAGACGACAACGCCGCGACTTACAGTCCGCGCGCCCGCTTGATGCGATTGATGTAATCCTCGACTTCGGGCGGCAGCGAGCGCAGGCCCTGCTGCCCGGCTTGCGATAGCGCCGGGCGCCATTGCGATCCCTTCAGGAACGCCGGTTCGCGGCCGGGCGGAATGATGCGGTCGAAGATGACGACGATCAGGACGGCCAGCAGGCCGACGCGGAGGGCGCCGAGCAGCGCGCCGGCCAGGCGGTCGGGAATACTGACATTGGGGCCGACCATTTCGCTGACTGTTTGCCGGAGCAGGGCGCTCAGCAGCACGCCGGCCACGAGGAAGATGCCGCCGAACACCAGCCAGGTCTGCGCTGGCGCCAATTTGAACTGCGCCGTGATGAGCGGCGCCAACTGCGGTGCCAGCGCCACCGCCAGGCCCATCGCGGCCGCGTAACCGAAGATCGTCGCCAGGCTGCGCAGCATGCCTGTCATAAAGCCCATGACGACGGCGACGAACAGGCAGATATACACCGCGGCATCGAAGGGGTTGATGGACAGGGAGGCCATTGCGATTTGTCCGGGGCGGACTACGCTTCACATCTATGGAAGCTAAAGGAGACGTTACATGGCGTTCACGGTCAGCAGCAACAGCTTCAAGGACGGCGATTATTTGGCCAAGGATTTCATCCTGTCGGCGGATTTCGGTTTCGGCTGCGCCGGTGGCAATACGTCGCCGCATCTGAGATGGTCGGGCGCGCCGTCCGGCACCAAGAGCTTCGCCGTCACCTGCTACGATCCCGACGCGCCGACCGGCTCGGGCTTCTGGCACTGGCTGGTGGTGAATATTCCGGCGGACGTGACGGAGCTCGCGCTCGGGGCCGGCAGCGCCGGCGGCAAACTGCCGGCGGGAGCCCTGCAGACGCGCACTGACTTTGGCAGACCCGGCTATGGTGGCCCGTGCCCACCGGAAGGCGATCACCCGCACCGCTATTTGTTCACGGTGTTCGCGGTGAGCGCCGACAAGCTGCCGGTCGCGGCCGACACTTCCGCCGCGGTGGTCGGCTTCAATCTGCATTTCGCCACGCTGGCGAAGGCGGAGATCATGGGGCTGTTCAAGCGGTGAGGCGTCACGCCCGCTCGACTTTAGCCGCATAGCAGCCGGGCGCGGCAAAATGGACGTGCAGATAGTGCGCGCGCGGCGCGCCGAGCTGCTGTTCGATCGCCTCTTCCAGGAAGATTCCTTCGATCAGCTCCCAGCCGGTCATCATGCCCTTGGCGTCGAACCCGCGCACCGCAAGCGTACGTCGGCGTAACTGATCCGGCACGCTATTGACGGCGTCGAAGGTTCGCTCGCCTTGCCGCACGTAGATCGCGAAGCGCATGCGGTAGGGCGAGGCGACGGCGTGATGCTCGTAGTTGACCAGGATGACCTCATCGCCCGGTGCGGCGTCGGTGAGGCTGACGCGACAGGGGTGCGGCCCGTCCGCGATTTTGCGCAGCGCGCCGTGCGCTGCGAGGTCGATATTGGACCGCGCGAACAGATGGGCGAAGTTTTCCGCGGGCAGTCCGGTGATGCGGTAGCTCATGAGGCTTCTCCCAGCTGTTGTGCCCAACAGATGGCGCGCGCGGCCATGCAGAGCCACCCGATTTCTGGTTTGGGGTAATGCCGCGCCTTTGCGCGCGCCTGGAACGATGTACACTTGTGCGCATTGGCGCTCTGCGATCGACCGATTCGATGGTCGCCCGGTGCCGGGGTAAAAGATTGAACGCGACCAAGCCAACTCGTTCCTTCAGGAGGAGACACCATGCGAATTTCTCACGCGCTTCGTGCAGGTCTTATCGCGCTGACCGCCATGCTCGGCGCGAGCTTTGCCTCGACCGCCTATGCCGACAGCGGCAGCATCAGCTTCCGCATCCTCAAGGCCGGCTTTGTGGTCGGCGGCTCGGGCGGCAGCGGCACGCTGACGTTCCACGGCAAGAGCTACCCGATCTCGATCGGCGGCCTCAGCTATGGCTTCACCTTCGGCGCCTCCGAGACGCGCTTCCACGGCAGGGTGAGCAACATCACCCGGCCGTCGGATGTCGCCGGTGTTTATGCCGCGGCGAACGCTGGCGGGGCGGTCGGCGCAGGCGCGCAGGCGATCGTGCTCACCAACCAAAAGGGCGCGGTGCTCTCGCTCATCGGCCGCTCGGCCGGCGTGATCATCAGCGTGGACTTGAACGGCATGGCGCTGTCGCTGAGGTAGGCGGCGGATAGCCGGCGCGGGCCTTGCGCGCTACTGATTCTGCACCACCACTTTGGTGCCGACCGGCGAGCGCGAACAACAACAGCGTGCAGAGCAGGGCGGATCGGCGATGGACCGGCATGACGCACCCGTGATTGTCATGCTGATAATAGCAGATCCGCCCAACGCCCGCCGCCGGGGCTTGCGGCGCTAGCTGGCGGCCGACAGTGCCGCCTGCGCATTGGCCGGCGCGGCAACGCCATACATATCCGCCGGCGTGTCGGCATCCGCGATGGTGAGCCTGCCCCAGACCCATTGCCAGAGGCTGCTGATCTCGTCCGCCGATTTGCCGCCGAGCGCATATTCGGTGACGGCGAGGCCGGCGCCGAGCGCGTCCTGCTGATCGTTGCGCAGCACGATATAGGGCAGCGCCAAGACGCCGCTGGCATTGAGCGCGGTCGTCGTGTCGCTGAGCGAAGCGGCGGCGTTGGTGTGACGGAAGCTGCGCACCGGCGTCTGGTTGAGCACGAAGGCGAAGGGCTTGTCGCTGGCGCGGATGGTGGCCAGCGTCGGCGCCGAAGCTTCGATGTCGGCCGGGCTCGGCCGCGCCGGGATTTGTGGATGTTTAACATTTCGCCGGCTCCAGCGGCTTTCGCAAAACGATCGAGCAGCGCCTTTTCTTCCGCCAAGGTCATGTTTTCGCGTTGGCGGCCACCGATCGGTTTGGGTTTGAGCGCCTTGAGCCCGCCGTGGTCATAAGCCATGTGCGCTCGGTTCACCGTACTCAATGACACGCCCATCGCTTCGGCAATCGAAGGCTGCGTCATCCCACTTTCGCGCGGCAGCACCATCTGAATGCGCTGGCGCTGTTCTGGACGCCCTTTCCATCGCAGCGCTTTCTTCAACTGCCGGACTTGCCCATTGGGACATTTGATCATCTGTTCCCTCCGAATCAGACGGTCAAAGAATCATACCTCGCGTCGAAGGGAAACCCGCGGAAATGTCCGCCATCCGGTACGCAGAATCTTCGATTCAATTAGCTATGGAGGCGGTATTAGACGGAGTCACCAAAATGGTAACGCGGTGTGGATTTTGATGGTGCGGGCGGAGTGCCCTCTCCCATAAGGAGAGGATGCCCGAGCGTAGAGAGGGCGGATGAGGGGTTATTGCGTCACGAGAGTTTGTAACCCTCACCGGCGCACGCTCGGATTCCCTCCGCGTGCGCCACCTCTCCCTATGGGAGAGGGAAAGAGAGCTTGCCGCGCACACGCGCTTTCACCGATTCAAATTTCAAACAGGCGTGCGCCATCGCCCCTATTCTTTGCGGCGCGGGGAGCGCCGTCGTCCTTCCCCGCGCTTTGCGGGGACCAGTCTTTCCCCCTCGATAATACGAGGGGATGGAGGACCGAGCGGCGCACCAGTCTTTCCGTCTTGCCGCGTTCCTGTTGCCAAGAACGCGGGCGCCTCTCGGCGCTCCATGAAGGCGATTTCTGTTCCGCGGGTCCGCATTTCCTGGGACGAGAGCGAAAGGCTCAGTCCCAGTCCAGCAGGCTCCCTGCGGAGCGGTCGTAATGCCGCCCGATCGGGTCCCGGGGCCTCCCGGGCGCGTGGCGGCGAGCCACGCCCGCGGGCGCCGCATCTCCTCCCGCCCGCACGACACCTCATGAGAGCGCCCTTACGCGGAGGAGACGAGTAGAATATAATCCTATAGGAATAAATGTCAAGCGCGTTCTGCGCGATCGTCCTTTTCCGCTTCGAATGTCAATCTCCCGGGCGTTTCTTTCTTCACCCTCCCCCTCCAGGGGAGGGTGAAGCGCGCACGCCGGCCGCCGCCGCGGGGAGGGATAAGAAAGCGTCCGCGGTTGCCGTGTCCGTTGCGGCGCTCCATGATCGCCACGCTGGGACGGGCAGGGCGAACGCCTGCATACAGTGGATGATCCCGAAAAGCTTGTCCTCGACCCGATCGGGGATGGGAACCGGTTTTCGGAAAAGATCTGCACAAACACTAGGGAGAAACACCATGCGCTTTTCACTCGGGTTGCGGGCGGCCTTGATCGCGGCAACCTTGCTCGCGGGCCTTGCCGCGCCGGGCGCGGCGCGCGCCGACAGCGGCACCATCCGCTTCGCGGTGTTGAAAGGCGGCTGGTTCGTCGGCGCCTCGGGCGGCGAAGGCGCGCTGTTTTTTCACGGCAAGGTCTATCCGGTCTCGGTCGGCGGCTTGAGCGCCGGCTTGGTGTTCGGCGCCTCGCGCACCAGTTTCAGCGGCGCCGTCAGCCGCATCCGCAGCCCGTACGACGTCACCGGCATCTATGTCGCGGTCGGCGGCGGCGCCGCGCTCGGCGCCGGCGGGCAGGTCATCGTGCTGCAAAATGAAAAGGGCGCGCGGCTCACGCTGTCCGGCAAACAGATCGGCTTGCAGGTCAATGTCGATCTCAGCGGGCTGGCGATTACGGTGAGGTAGTCCGTAGGGCGGCGAGCGAGGGTGGCTGAGCGGAAGCGAGGCCCACCGGTTTTTTGATTGCATCAAAATTGATCTACCTTTGTAAAGCTGTCAGCTTTCTTCAATACCTTGCGAAGAGTTTTGGAAGTAGCCGCTTTGATTCTCTTATCGCCTAGCACGCACACTGCCAGCGCGTATGCAATCTCTGTTCCATTTAGGTGCTTAGTCAACAGGTCGCGATTTCCATGTACCGCTTAAAGGGCGGGTAATTATCTGCGTCGCCTTTATGTGCATCATCCTTCACGCATAACCCCACTGCAATCAGCCCGTAGGGCGGATTAGCGAAGCGTAATCCGCCATTTGCGCAAAGAAAAGGTGGGTTACGCCTTCGGCTAACCCGCCCTACGAAACTGTTCGGTTAGATCGGACTCATGGTGAGGAGCATCGCGCAGCGACGCGTCTCGAACCATGGGGCCGCCCTTTCCTTCGAGGCGCCGCCTTCAGCGGCTCCTCAGGATGAGGCGGAGAGAGTCACAACGCCTTATTACTCTCCTTCACCTTCTCCGCATCGACATAAACCTGCTGGCCCATGGCGTTGAACTTGTCACTCATCGCCGCCATGCCCTGCTCTTTCTCATTCAACCCCGCCGCATAATCGCGCACGTCCTGCGTGATCTTCATCGAGCAGAATTTCGGCCCGCACATGGAGCAGAAATGCGCCACCTTGTGCGCCTCCTTGGGCAGCGTCTCGTCGTGGTATTCGCGCGCGGTCTCCGGATCGAGCCCGAGGTTGAACTGGTCCTGCCAGCGGAAGTCGAAGCGTGCGCGCGAGAGCGTGTCGTCGCGCAGTTGCGCCGCCGGGTGGCCCTTGGCCAAGTCGGCGGCGTGCGCCGCGATCTTGTAGGTGATGACGCCGGTCTTGACGTCGTCGCGGTCGGGCAGGCCGAGATGCTCCTTCGGCGTCACGTAGCAGAGCATGGCGCAGCCGAACCAGCCGATCATGGCGGCGCCGATGCCCGAGGTGATGTGGTCATAGCCGGGCGCGATGTCGGTGGTGAGCGGCCCGAGCGTGTAGAACGGCGCCTCGCCGCATTCTTTCAGCTGCTTGTCCATGTTGATCTTGATCTTGTGCATCGGCACGTGGCCGGGGCCTTCGATCATGACCTGGCAGCCTTTGTTCCAGGCGATCTTGGTCAGTTCGCCCAGCGTCTCCAATTCGGCAAATTGCGCGCGGTCGTTGGCGTCGGCAATCGAGCCGGGGCGCAAGCCGTCGCCCAATGAGAACGACACGTCATATTTGCGCATGATGCCGCAGATCTCTTCGAAGCGCTCGTACAGGAACAATTCCTTGTGTCGCGACAGGCACCACTTGGCCATGATCGAGCCGCCGCGCGAGACGATGCCGGTGACGCGATTGGCGGTGAGCGGCACGTAAGCGAGCCGTACGCCGGCGTGGATGGTGAAATAATCGACGCCCTGTTCGCACTGCTCGATCAGCGTGTCCTTATAGCACTCCCAGTCGAGCTTGACGGGATCGCCGTCGACCTTCTCCAGCGCCTGATAAATGGGCACGGTGCCGATCGGCACCGGTGAATTGCGCAGGATCCATTCGCGCGTGTTGTGGATGTTGCGGCCGGTGGAGAGGTCCATAACTGTGTCGGCGCCCCAGCGGATCGCCCACACCATCTTCTCGACTTCCTCTTCGACCGAGGACGTGACGGCGGAGTTGCCGATGTTGGCATTAATTTTCGTGAGAAAGTTGCGGCCGATGATCATCGGCTCGAGTTCGGCGTGATTGATGTTGGACGGGATGATGGCGCGGCCGCGCGCGATTTCCGAGCGCACGAATTCCGGGGTGACGAACGCCGGCAGCGCGCCGCCGAATTGCTCGCCGTCGGCAAGGGCCGCTTCGGCGCGCTCGAGTTTAAGCTTGCGGCCGAGATTTTCGCGCGTTGCGACGTAGATCATTTCCTTGGTGATCACGCCGGCCTTGGCGAACTCATATTGCGTGACTGGCTTTCCATCCAAAGCGCGATAGGGCTTCGGCGTGTTGGGGAAATTGCGCGCGAGATGTTTTCCCGTGACGTTGCCGTTGTCGACCGGCTGAATCGGCCGGCCTTGGTATTGCTCGACGCCGCCGCGCTCCTTGACCCATTCGATGCGGGTGCGGGCGAGGCCCTTCTCCACGTCGATCGCCACGTCCGGATCGGAATAGACGCCGGTGGTGTCGTAGACCGGCAACGGCGGCTCGCCGCTCGAGGCCTCGAGCGTGATCTCGCGCACCGGTACGCGCAGCTCGGGTGCCGCGTCGGGCCGCGCATAGACCTTGCGCGAGGCAGGCAGCGAACCGGTCGTGACTTTCGGGGTGACCAGATCGGCAGTGGTGACGGGCTTGTTCATGGTGGTGTCTCCAATTCGACGTTGCGGCGCTTACGCCGCATAGCCTTTGAAGGTGAGGAAGCCGCCGAGCGCGAGCAGAACGAGGCCGGCGCCGGTGAAGAAACCGCCGGTCGCAACGACTTGCGTCCCGACGAAAACGGCGAACTGCGGCGCAAAGATGCGGTACACGCCGACGCAGGTCAGAATCCAGCCGAGCACGGTGATCACACTGTACCAGTCGCGCGTCCAGCGATGGTGCGCATTGAGGATGGCGAGGCCGGCGACCAGCGCCAGAATTCCCGAGAAGTAGATGAACGGGTAGCCGGCCAGGAATTGCCCGGCCATCTGGCGGTAGGTGCTCTGGTTCGCCAGCATGCCGATGCCGATCGTGCAGAATACCGGGCCGATCAGCCTTGCAATGGTCAGCGCTGGATTCATCGATTGTCCTGTCCCTTCGCCGGCATGACCCGGATCAGGTTCTAAGGGTTTTTCTCAGCCCAAGTTACGTACTTTGCGGGCACCCCTCGGAATTGGGCTAATGTAGGCGCGGGGCCGGGTCTGTCAATGCGGCAGGTGCATGGCCGCGGGGCGGAACCCGGCCGCGCGATACCATTAGAACGCGGGGGAATCCGCCGACGTTGCCGCCACGCGCCCGCAAACATGGGAAATTGCCATGAGCAAAACCTGCCCGCACACGGACGAAATCCGCACGGTGACGCCGAGCGCGCTCGGCTGCGAGGAATGCCTCAAGATCGGCAGCCCTTGGGTGCATTTGCGGCTGTGCCGGACCTGCGGCCATGTCGGCTGCTGCGATTCATCACCAAACCGGCATGCCACCAAGCATTTTCACGCCACCGGCCATCCGATCATGGAAGGCTACGATCCGCCGGAAGGCTGGGGCTGGTGCTATGTCGAGGAGACCTTCGTCGATCTGCCCGACCGCACGCCGCAGCGCGGACCCATCCCGAAGTTCGTCTAGGCCGTGCGCGCCGGCAGAGGGATCGGCGCCAGCGCCTGCGGTTGATAGTGGGCGAGCGATTGCATCGCATCGGCGTCGAGGAATTCGACCACGCGCTCGCGGTCGGCGATCAGCTTTTCCGAACGCAACTGTTGCATCATGCGGTTGAGATGGGGCACGCTTAGCCCCAGCACGTCGGCGATCACTTCCTGCGAGAACGGCAGCCTGAAGCGCGTCTTCTCGGCGCGCCCGACCGCCGCGAGGCGGGCGTGCAGTTCGAGCAAGAAATGCGACAACCGTTCGACCGGCGTGCGCCGTCCGACGTCGATGACGTGCTCGGCATAGGTGGTCGCCTCCTGCACGGCGATCCAGGTCAGCGCCAGGCCGTATTGCGGGTGCCGGTAGCAAAGCTGAACATAGGCGTCGAGCGAGCAGACGTTCATGCGCAGATCGCTGATGGCGGTGACCGAGTAGACGGCGCGCTCGTAGAAGCTGCCGGGCAGGCCGACGACATCGCCGGGTAGGATGACGTTGAGGATTTGCCGCTTGCCGTTACGCAAGAGCTTGTAGCGCACGGCATAACCGTCCTTCACGAAGCAGAGCTTGCGGTATTCGTAGCCGTCGGCGATGAGGTCACGCCGCTTGCGGATCACCAATTCGCCGTCGATGATGTCGTCGAGGCCCTTGAGGTCGGCGGCTTTCAGATCGACAAGCTGCCTCAGCCGCGCGACGAACGGATGCTGATCGAACGCAATGCGTGAGGCCGGCGCGCCCATGGCTAAAACCAGCACGCAGCGTAACCTCGTTCATTAATTTGAATCAATCATTTCGCTGAAGGCACCGGCCCGCGCCGGCGGGCAAACTCTGCTTCGCCACTCTTTTCCCCTCTGGAGCGGGTGGCATTGACCCAAGCTTAAACTCATGGCCGCGCCGCTCGCGGGCGGCCATTTTTGGCCACGGCGCTCGAACGGCCGCGGCTGCGGGGTGACGGTCATGACGGCGGACGACGACGCGCAGCACTGGGCCGACCGTATCGGCAGGCACATCGCCACGCTCGTCATCGCGCTTTTGATCGCGTACGGATATCTCGGTCCGCTCGTCTTGTGCTGACGCGTTACTCGGCGGCTTCGACCTTGTGGTGGTGGTGCGCCGGGCAACGCCATCTCGGTCGGTATCGATTTCGGCGCGCGCAGCCGCACATAGATCTGCATGACGATCAGCAGTAAGCTGAGGCCGATGAAGACCGCACTGATCGGGTGCTTGACGAACACAAAGATGTCGCCGCGCGAGATCAACATGGCGCGGCGGAAATTCTCCTCGAAGCGCGGGCCGAGCACGAAGCCGAGCAGGATCGGTGCCGGGTGGAAGTCGAGCAACAGCAGGACATAGCCGAGCAGACCGATGAGCACGACCTCGCCGACCTGGAACATGTCGTTGTTGGTGCTGTAGACGCCGATGGCGACAAAGAACATCGCGCTCGGATAGAGATATTTGTAGGGGATCGTCAGCAGCTTCACCCACAGGCCGATCATCGGAACGTTGAGGACCACCAGGATGATGTTGCCGATCCAGAAACTCGCGATCAGGCCCCAGAAGATGTCCGGATGTTCGCTGATCAGCTGCGGGCCGGGCACGATGCCCTGAATCATCAAGGCGCCGAGGATGAGCGCCATCACCGCGTCGCCCGGGATGCCGAGGCTCATGGTCGGGATGAAGTCGCCCTGCACCGAGGAGTGGGTCGAGGCTTCCGGGCAGGCGACGCCTTCGATCATGCCGGTGCCGAACAGCTCGGGCGTCTTGGAAATCTTCTTTTCGGTGGCGTAGGAGATGAACGAGGCGATGGTCGGGCCGGTGCCGGGGATGAGCGCGCACAGGCTGCCGATAATGGTGCCGCGGAACATCGCCGGGATCGAGCGCCTGAATTCCTCACGCGTTGGCCGCAAATCCTTGAGCGTCACCTTGGTATATTTGGTGTCGACTTCGGAGAGCTGATTGACGCTTTTCATGAACTCGGCAATGCCGAACAGGCCGAGCGCCAGCGCGACGATTTCGACGCCGTCGAACAGATTGGGGATGCCGAAGGTGAATCTTGGCGTGCCGGTTTCGATGTCGCTGCCGACGATGCCGATCAGCAGCCCGCACACGGTCATGGCGACGCCCTTGAGCGGCGAGCCGCGCGCCAGCGTCGAGCCGGCCAATAGGCCTAGCAACATCAGCGAACATATCTCCGCTGGACCGAACTTAAGTGCGACGACCACCAATATGGGCGCGAGGAAGATCATCTCCGTAATGCCCCACGAGGCGCCGACGAAGGACGAGATGACCGTGATGCCCAGCGCGGCACCGCCGCGGCCCTTTTTGGTGAGCGGGAAGCCGTCTAGACAGGTGACCGCGTGTGGTGGATGGCATGGAAGGTTGAGCAAGATCGAGCAGATGGCGCCGCCATACTGCGAGCCGTAGAAGACGCCCGCGAGCATCAGGATGGCGCCGACCGGCTTGATGCCGAAGGTCAGCGGCAACAGGATCGAGATGGTGGCGAGTGGGCCCATGCCCGGCAGCACGCCGACCATGTTGCCGACGAACACGCCGATGAAGCACCACATCACGTTGTGCGGCTCGAGCGCGACGCCGAAGCCGTACCAGAGATCGGTCAGTGCTGTTTCGAACATTTAATGGCCCAACCGGAACAGGGGGAACGGGATCTTCAGCACGTAAGAGAACAGTATGACGCCGAAGAAGGTGACGCCGGCCGCCAGTATGGCCGAGCCTTTGAGCGTGGCGGTGCGATCGCCGAGCGCGGGGATGAACACGCAGGCGAAAGTCGCCAGCACCAGGCCAAAAAATTCGCCGAGGATGATGAACGCGACCGGACCGGCCAGGATGCAGCCCCAAGCGAACCATTCGGGCTTCGCCGGCAGAATGCCTTCGTCGTCGCTGAGCGGGGTGGCTACCGCCGCGCCTAAAATCAGCACACCGACAAAGGTGAGGGTGATCCCCAGCATCAAGGGGAACATCCCCGGCCCCATATGGGTCAAGGTGCCGAGGGTATAGGTCGTGGAGTCCAGGGTGACTGCCGCGCCGAGCAGGGTCATTAGACCGCCGGCGTAGAAGTCCCGCTTTTTCACGAGCGTACTGAACAAAGGCATATCCTCCGAGCGTCGTTTCTTCTCATTTGTCCCAGAAGCGGAACGGCAGTCCTTATCTTTAGTCTAGTACGGAAGGTAATTCTACATGTCTGTGGGCGGGGGTCGCCAGATATTGGATAACCATTCGGTGATCCCGCGCATCCTATATGTCGCACAGACGGCCGCGGCGTGCCAATGCTAAAGCAACGCGTCAGCAGCGCCGTTCTTGATCGGTTCCTGCGTGATCGTTGACACGCCGCTTGCCGCCGCTGCTCGGGCTTTATTTTACGGGGTCTTTTCATGGCCTTGCCGGGCGGCCGGTTTGCGACGCATCGCCGCAGGCGGCGGGTTGCTGAGCACCTGCTCATTAGTCCTTAAGGTTGCAATTGGCCGGCCGTTCGGCGGGGTTAGGGCTCTGCCGATCGCCGCGCCACTGACCAAAATTGTGGCAGACCTGTCCGCCGGCCGCGCGGTCGTCGGCGGCGTTTTCCGGTCCGATCGTGGCGTAGTCCGGGGGCAGGCGTTGCGGCTACAACGGCCGGTAGTGCTACGCTTGATGCTTTTCGAAGCCGCTGAATTTTTTCAGCGCGTTGAACAACTCTTCGGTATCGAATGACTTTCTGAAAATCTGCGCCGCTCCCGGCCGGCCGGCGATCGACCGCCGCAGCGTTTGTTCTGTCAGTTCGCTGAGCTTGCGCGCGCTGATCACGAAGACCGGGATATCCGCGGTCAATGCCGAACTGCGCAACTGATACAAAAGATACTGGGCGTCGCCATCGGGCATGTAGTTGTCGGTGATGATGACGCTCGGCTTGTCCTTGCACGCCATCCGGAAACCCTGCACCGCGTCGGGTGCGTACAAGGTATCGATGCCGTATCTGGCCAGCCGGCTGGCGAGGAAATTTTCGATGTCCGGGTCGTTGTTGACCACGAGCACGCGCGGATGCTGTGGGATGTCGATATCCATCGCCTGGCTTTCCAGCGCGCCGATCTTGTTGGCCAGGTCGGGATAGATTTCGGCCAGCGCGCCTTCGACGCTGCGCCAGAAATCGGGGCCCTTGCGCCCGTAAAACATGCCGAGGCTTTCACAGCGCTGCTCCGTTTCCGGGTCGGTGCTGCCGGTGACCACGACCAATTCGAGCGGCTTGCTGCCGGGATCGAGCAGGCGCGAGCAGACCGAGAGCCCGTCCAGTTCGGGCATGTTGACGTCGACGATGAGGATATCGGGCTGGCTGCGGCGCGCCTTGATCAGCAGTTGCATGCCGTTGATCGCGGTCTCGACCTTGAAGCCCATCTTCATGCAGCGGTCGGCGAACAGCCGCACGATGGCGGGATCGTCGTCGGCGATCAGCATCTTGGGCACCTTGTCGCGCGCCTCGAAAATGTCCGGCATGGTCTTCTCCTGTCTAGGCGGCGGTCTCGATGCAGGCGAGCAGCGCGTCGAGGTTGGCTTCTGTGGTTTCGGGAGCGCCGCGGCCGGCGCGCCGTTCGATGATGGCGTCTTCGAGCGAAGCCGCCGTCGTGGTGATGGCGCGGAAGTCGAACGCGCCGGTCGCGCCGGCGAGCTTGTGCACGAACGACTGGAATTCGTCCGGCACGTAGGTGGAATCGGCGCCGTTGCGCAGCATGTCGCGGACGCGCGCGAGCGTCGCCGCATCGGCCCGCAGGTGCTGGGCAAAATCATAGCCGGCCGAGGCGAGCTTGATGGACTGCAAGTGGCAGCGCACGGCATCCGCAAGCTTCACCGGATAGAACGGCTTGGCGATCACCGCGGCGGCGCCGAGCGCCATCAGCCGCTCGCGTTCGCCGGGCGGCGCGCGGGCGGTGATGAAGATCACCGGGATCTTGGCGGTATCGGGGTTTTCGCGCAGGCGCGCGAGCACGGCCGGCCCGTCCATTTTGGGCATCATGACGTCGAGGATGATCAGATCGGGCTGCCAGCCCGGCAGCGCCGCCAGCGCCGCTTCGCCGGTCTCGCAGCTCATCACGGCGAATTCGGCATCGAAACTAAGCGCCAGCTCGACCACGTCCCGCATTAGGGGATCGTCGTCGACATGAAGAATGCGATACGATTTCACATCGGCACCCATCTGCAACGCTTCCCGCGCGCCGTTTTCGCACGGCAACGCTTAATTTTTTCATGGCGGTCAACGGGGTTGCGTTGCGCGGCCACCTATCATGGAGTGGCACGCGCGCTCGATGCCGTAACATGGTGGGTTGCCGGAAAATGCGGCGGCGGAAAAATCGCGCGGCGTGGCTGGCCGCGCGTTTACACGGCTGCGAAAAGTTTATCGTTTCGCGCTAACGAAAACGCCGGCGCAATGCCGATGCCGGCAAATCGGTAGCGATGACGCTTAAGGCCGCAATCCCATTCGGTGCAGCTTGAGCACGGTGTAGACCGCATCGCTTGCCGGCGTTGGAATGCCGAGTTCGCGGCCGAGCGCGCGCACCTTGCCGGAGAGCCAGTCGAGCTCGAGCCGGTTGCCGCGGTCGACGTCGTTTGCCATCGACGCCTTCATCGCCGGCGGCATGGTGGTCACCACGTAATTGAGCCGCTGGTCGACGAGACCGGGTGGCAGGTTGACGCCCTTGGCGCGGCCGACCTCGTAGGTCTCCTGCATCAGTTGCCGCAGAAATGCGCGCAGCTCGGGGTCGGCGACGATCGGGCCGACCGGAGAGCGCATCGCCGCGGTGGCGCCGGACGTCGCGGCGAGCAGGATGAATTTATACCAAAGCTCGTACTGAATGTCGGGGACGGTCGCCGCATCCACTTTGGCGGCTTTGGCCGCATCGGCGAAAGCCTGCACCGCCGCGTCCGGTTTTCCGCCGGCCCGGCCGAACCGGATGCTGGCGAATTTGCTCGTGTTCCTGATCAGGCCGGGAGCCGCGATCGTCGAAGCGATGGCGGCGGTGCCGCCGATGACGCAGTCCGGCGGCAAGATGGCGCTGAGGCGCTCGACGCTGTCGATGCCGTTCTGCAGCGTGATGACGCGGGTATGGGCGCCGACCAGCGGCAGCGTCGCCGTCGCGGCCTGTTCGGTGTCCCACAGCTTCACCGCGAACAGCACGATATCGACCGGCCCGACCGACGCCGGATCGTCGGTGGCGTTGACCCTCGGCAAATGCAGGTCGCCGTTGACGCTCTCGAGCTTGAGGCCGTTCGCCTGCATTGCCGCGTGATTGGCGCCGCGCGCGATGAAGAACACGTCGTGGCCGGCCGCCGCCATGCGCGCACCGAAATAACCTCCGACCGCGCCCGCCGCCATTACCGCAATTCGCATCGCCTCGCTCCATCAAAACGGGCGCAACATATAGCCCGGCCAGGCGCTGCCGGCCAAGTCCGCAGCGGGCCTTCACAGGCGATTGATGTGGGCGATGCGCCGGATCACTTCGGCCGGCGTCTCGTCGTCGGCCTTGGTCTTGAGCGCCAGCGCTTTGCATGCGGCCGGCCGCTCCAGACAGCGCGTGAGCCAGGCCTTGAGCTTGGGCACTGCGGCAAGATCCATATCGACCGCGCGGCTGATCACGGCGGCGACGTTGAGATCGGCGACCGTGAAATCGCCGCCGAGCAGATAGTCCTGCGTCGCCAGCGCCGCGTCGAGCACTTTGAACGGCGCCGCCACCACCTTCAGCGCCTCGTCGCGCTTGGCGGCGTCGCGCTCGTTCGGCGGCAAGCGGACGGCGTGCAGCGACCAGATGTTGACGCCGCGGTCGACCTCGTTGAGCGCCCACGACGTCCATTGCCAGGCCTTGGCTTCGCCTTCCGGCGTGCCGGGATAGAGTTTGCCGATGGAATATTTCTTGGCCAGATAGAGCGTGATCGCCAGCGACTCGAACAGCACGAAGCCGCCGTCGTCGATGAAGGGCAGCCGCCCGTTCGGATTGAGGCGGAGAAACTCCGGCGCGCGGGCGCCGGCGTCGCCGATCTCGATCGGCAGATGCTCGTAGGCGAGCCCGAGTTCTTCCGCCATCCAGATCGCGCGGAACGCGCGGGTGCGAGCGATGCCGTAAATGCGCAAGGTCAAGCGGTCGCTCCCCCAAATTTGCGGCGGAGCTTAACCGATCGCGGCGCGTTGCGCGCGGTGCGAAATCCGTTCGCCGGGCCAGGGCGTGACCCATAAAATGCGCCGCGCGGTACTTCCGCGTTACCTCCAAAATCGGACATTGACGGCCAGTCGTTGGATGTCCGCTTTATGCCAGAGCTGCCATCAGGCGATGTCACCAGCGCGGTGCGCCAGCCGAGTCCCATGCCGTTTTCTTTGATCACCGGTGCCGCCGCAGCGGCCTGCGGCAGCGTGAATTGCGTGCTGCGCGTCGGCCGATTTTGCACGAGGTAGATATTGCCGTTGTCGAACAGCTTCACGATGCGCGGCTGCGCGCCTTGCGTTTGGGCGAAGGCCGGGCGCAACGGCGCCGCTGTCAGAATTGCGATGCAGGCAAGACCCGCGATCAGGACCGACAATAATCGTTGCATGGACATGGGACACACCTCAAATGCTAAGGCGTTCATTCGAATGTGTGCGCCGCAGCCGGATCTGCATTGATCCGCGTCAATCAAAAAAATGACCCGGCAAGAAAAAAGCCCGGCCTTTTTGGGCCGGGCCAAGTCTGGGAGGTTGGAGGGTAAAGAGTGACGGGGAGTGATTAGTAGAGGCCGGACGGGCGTGTGACGTTCAAGGACACCCGCGCCTCGTGCGCGCGCGCCGGTGCACGGTGCGCGACCTGCGCCGGCGTCGTCTCCGGCAGCACAATCACCTTGGTGCCGACATTTACCCGGCCGTAGAGATCTTCCACGTCCTCGTTGGTGAGGCGGATGCAGCCCGACGACACGCGCTTGCCGATGGTGGTCGGATCGTTGGTGCCGTGGATGCGATATTCGCTGCCGCCAAGATACATGGCGCGTGCGCCGAGCGGATTGCCGGGGCCGCCCGCGACCATGCGCGGCAGATAAGGCTGGCGCGCGATCATCTCGGACGGCGGATACCAATCCGGCCACTCGGCCTTGCGCGCGACCTGCTTGACGCCGGACCAGGTGAAGCCTTGGCGGCCGACGCCGATGCCGTAGCGGATCGCTTTGCCGTTGCCGAGCACGTAATAGAGGACAGTGTGCGGGGTATCGACGATGACGGTGCCGGGCGCCTCTTTGCTGGCGTAGTTGACGACCTGCCGTTGCAAACGCGGATCGAGCTGGGCGTCGGCGTCCGGCGCGGGCTGCTCGGTGGGCGCATACTGCGGCGCGATCTGGCCTTGCGTGGCCGGCGACAGGAACGCGAACAGCGGCTCGGCTTGCGCAGACCCGCACGACAAAGCGGCGGCGGCGATCAGCGCCGTCAGCGAACCGGTGGTGAAAAACTTGGCGGACATGTGAGGCTCCCCGATGAATTCCGTGATCCATCGTTCGTCGGGGCAAGCTCTGGGGAGGTTCATTGGTTCCGGAAATATACCCGCTCAAATTCGTGTAAGCGGAAGGAACCTATTGGGAATATTGGCGATTTCGACAGTTAATCTTTGCGCTTGCGCCAGCCCACGACGGCCTCGGCCACGCTGTCGGTGGAGGCGTAATAGGGCTTGATGTCGAGCAGCGGGGTGCCGTCGAGGCAATCGAGCCCGACCACCGAGAGCTTGTTGCCGTCGATGCCGAGCAGCTTCACCACGCTCATGGCGATGGGGTTGGGGCGCGCCGGCGAGCGCAGTGCAAAGGTCCCGTGCTGCGTACCGTAATGGCTGGGCACCTGCAGCACCAGGTCGCGCTGGGCATGGTTCATCCAGTAGAGCAGCACCAGATGGCTGCAGGTCTCGGAGTCCTTGAGGCCCTTTTGCCAGCGCGGATCGACCTCGACGGTGCAAACGGCGTCGGATTCGCGGGCGTTTTTCGGGCAGTCCTTGCGATGCTGCCAGGGCGTATGGATGCGGCCGATGTAATAGAGGCTGGCATCGAATGCCTCGGGCAATACGATCACCACTTCGCCGTCGCGGGTCCCGGTATCCTCGCTGGTCATGGCCGCTCCTCTCCACACTCCCGCTGCATAACGCTGCCATCGGCAGGATTTCCTAACCAGTCCGGGAAAAGCCCTAGCCGGTGGGCTTGCCGATGGTCGTTTCAACGTATAAAGATATCTTTATATAGTGGGAACTGGCCCATGCAGGGCCTATGTAGACTTCAATGAGCAGCAGCACCCGGCTCGGTTTCGATGCCCTCAACGCGTCCCTCAAGGCCGCGGGCGAGGAGACGCGCCTGCGCGTGCTGGCGCTGCTCGCCGAGGCCGAACTCACCGTCTCCGACCTCACCGACATTTTGCGCCAGTCGCAGCCGCGCATCTCGCGGCATCTGAAGCTGCTGGCCGAGGCCGGCTTGATCGAGCGCTTCCGCGAAGGCACCTGGGCTTTCTTCCGGCTGGCCGAGCGCGGCGGCGGCGCCGAAGTCGCGCGCGCGCTGCTCGACCGGCTCGATCCGGCCGATCAGACCATCGCCCGCGACCGTGCGCGGCTCGCTTCGGTGCGGCAGGCGCGCGCCGCCGCGGCGCAAGCTTACTTTCGTGCGCATGCGGCCGAATGGGACCGTATCCGCAAGCTGCACGTGGCTGACGCCGCGGTGGAGGAGGCAATCCGCGCGGCGCTCGCCGGCAAGACGTTCCGCTCGCTGTTGGATCTGGGCACCGGCACCGGGCGCATGCTGGAATTGTTCGGGGCGGAGATCGAGCGCGGGCTCGGACTCGACCTGTCGCTCGACATGCTGCTGCTGGCGCGCGACCGGCTCGAGCGCGCCGGCCTGAAGCATTGCAGCGTGCGGCAGGGCGACATCTACGATCTGGCGCTCGCCAACGATTCCTTCGACGTCGTCATCCTGCACCAGGTGCTGCACTTCCTCGACGACGGCGCGCGCGCGATCAAAGAAGCGGCGCGGGTGCTGCGCCCGGGCGGGCGGCTGCTGGTGGTGGATTTCGCGCCGCACGAGCAGGAGTTCCTGCGTGAACAATTCGCCCATCGCCGCCTTGGCTTTGCGCCGGAGGCCGTGGCGCAATGGATGACCGCGTCCGGGCTCGAGCCAGTCATGCACAAGAGCCTTAGCCCCGAGCCCGGCTCCGAAGGCAAGATCGCGGTGTCGCTGTGGCTCGCGCGCGACGCGCGCGCGCTGATGGTGTCGCCGGCGCAGCGGGAGGTGGCGTGATGAACGTCCGCGCCAGCCGCTTTGCCCGCGGCGAAGGCCGCCGTATCGGCGTGTCGTTCGAATTCTTCCCGCCCAACAGCGAGGAGATGGACAAAATCCTGTGGGAGTCGATCGAGCGGTTGGCGCCGCTGGCGCCGAATTTCGTCTCGGTCACCTATGGCGCCGGCGGCACCACGCGCGAGCGCACCCACGCTACGGTCAAGCGCATCCTGGCGGAAACGCCGCTGACGCCGGCGGCGCATCTCACTTGCGTTGCCGCTACCTGCGCCGACGTTGACGCCATCGTGCGCAATTATCACGACGTGGGCGTGCGTCACATCGTGGCGCTGCGCGGCGACCCGGTCGGCGGCGCCGGCACCCAATATGCACCGCATCCTGGCGGCTATCGCAACGCCGCCGATCTGGTGGCCGGCATCAAGCGCGTCCACGGCGATTTCGAAATCTCGGTATCGGCCTATCCGGAGAAACATCCGGAGAGCCCGACGGTGGACGCCGACATCGACATGCTCAAGGCGAAAGTGGACGCAGGCGCGAGCCGCGCGATCACCCAGTTCTTCTTCGAGAACGATCTCTACTTCCGCTATCTCGACCGCGTGCGCGCGCGCGGCATCGATATGCCGATCGTGCCGGGCATCCTGCCGGTGCAGAATTTCAAGGCGGCGACCAATTTCGCCGCGCGCGCCGGCGCCTCGGTGCCGGCCTGGCTCGCCGAGCGTTTCCACGGGCTCGATCACGATGCGGCGACGCGCAAGCTGATCGCCGCCGCGGTCGCCGCCGAGCAGGTGATCGATCTGGTCGACCGCGGCGTGACGAATTTTCACTTCTACACCATGAACCGCGCCGACCTCGTCTA
Organism: uncultured Alphaproteobacteria bacterium; assembly: GCA_963786025.1. GTDB lineage: Bacteria > Pseudomonadota > Alphaproteobacteria > Rhizobiales > Xanthobacteraceae > Pseudolabrys. The sequence goes on along the minus strand of CAWAXK010000004.1, from coordinate 123,668 downwards.
CGCCATCTGCCATCTGCTCGGCTTACGGCCGGCGGTCGAGCAAGCAGCCTAATTCCGGAGTCCCGTTAAGTGATAGCGTCTTCCAATACCCGCGCCGCGTTCCGTGAGCTGTTGCAGCAGCGCATCCTGGTGCTCGACGGCGCCATGGGCACCATGATCCAGGCGCTCAAGCTTGACGAGGAGGGTTATCGCGGCGCGCGCTTCGACGCCTGGAACCGCGAAGTGCGCGGCAACAACGACCTGCTCAATCTGAGCCGGCCGGACGCGGTGCGCGACATCCATCTGGCTTACTTTCGCGCCGGCGCCGACATCGTCTCCACCAACACATTCTCCTCCACCAAGATCGCGCAGGCCGATTACGGCATGGAGGGCATCGCCTACGAGCTCAACCATGCCGGCGCGACGCTGGCGCGCGAGGCGGCCGCGGCGGCGGAAAAGGAAGACGGCCGCAAGCGGTTTGTAGCCGGCGCGCTCGGGCCGACCAACCGCACGGCGTCGATTTCGCCGGATGTGAGCAATCCCGGCTTCCGCGCCATCAGCTTCGATCAACTGCGCGAAGCCTATGGCGAGCAGATCAAAGGCCTGATCGACGGCGGCGCCGATCTCTTGCTGATCGAGACCATCTTCGACACGCTCAACGCCAAGGCGGCGATCTACGCCATCGTCGAAGCCGGCGCCGAGCGCGGCGTCGACCTGCCGGTGATGATCTCGGGCACCATCACCGACCGCTCGGGCCGCCTGTTGTCGGGGCAGACGCCGGCGGCATTCTGGAATTCGGTGCGTCACGCCAACCCGGTCACCGTCGGCTTGAATTGTGCGTTGGGTGCACGCGAGATGCGCGCTCATATCGCCGAACTCGGCCGCCTCGCCGATACGTTCGTTTGTGCCTATCCGAACGCCGGGCTGCCCAACGAATTCGGTTATTACGACGAGAGCCCGGAGGCGATGGCCGAACTGCTCGGTGAATTCGCCGCGGCCGGGCTGGTCAACGTGGTCGGCGGCTGCTGCGGCACCACGCCGGACCATATCGCGGCGATCGCCAAGGCGGTGGCGGGCCAGGCGCCGCGCGCCATACCCGAGGTGCCGCGGCAATTGCGGCTGTCCGGGCTGGAAGCCTTTACGCTGACGCCGGAAATCCCGTTCGTGAATATCGGCGAGCGCACCAACGTCACCGGCTCGGCCAAGTTCCGCAAGCTGATCACCGCCGGCGATTATACGAGCGCGCTGTCGATCGCGCGCGAGCAGGTGGAGAACGGCGCGCAGATCATCGACGTCAACATGGACGAGGGCCTCCTCGACTCGGAAGCCGCCATGGTGACTTTCCTCAATCTGATCGCCGCCGAGCCGGACATCGCGCGCGTGCCGGTGATGGTCAACTCGTCGAAATTCTCGGTGATCGAGGCCGGGCTGAAATGCCTGCAAGGCAAGCCGGTGGTGAATTCGATCTCCATGAAGGAGAGGCGAGGCCGCCTTCATCGAGCACGCCAAGATCGTGCGCCGCTACGGCGCCGCCGTGGTGGTGATGGCGTTCGACGAAAAAGGCCAGGCCGACACGTTCGAGCGCAAGACGGCGATCTGCAAACGCGCCTACGACATTCTGGTGAACACGGTCGGCTTTCCGCCCGAGGACATCATCTTCGATCCGAACATCTTCGCCATCGCCACCGGCATGGAGGAGCACAATAATTACAGCGTCGATTTCATCGAGGCGGCGCGCTGGATCAAGGCGAACCTGCCGCACGTGCACGTCTCCGGCGGCGTATCGAACCTGTCGTTCTCGTTCCGCGGCAATGAGCGCGTGCGCGAGGCCATGCATTCGGTATTCCTGTTCCACGCCATCAAGGCCGGCATGGATCTCGGTATCGTCAATGCCGGGCAGATCGCGGTCTATGACGGTCTCGATCCGGAATTGCGCGAGGCTTGCGAGGACGTCGTGCTCAACCGCCGGCCCGATGCCGCCGAACGGCTGCTGGCGCTGGCGGAGAAATTCCGCGGCGCCGGGCAGGCGGCCAAGGAGGTCGATCTCGCCTGGCGCGAGCGGCCGGTGGAAAAGCGGCTGAGCCACGCGCTGGTCAACGGCATCACCGATTTCATCGAGACCGACGTCGAGGAAGCGCGCAAGGAATCAAAGCGCCCGCTCGACGTGATCGAAGGCCCGCTGATGGACGGCATGAACATCGTCGGCGACCTGTTCGGCTCCGGCAAAATGTTCCTGCCGCAAGTGGTGAAATCGGCGCGCGTGATGAAGCAGGCAGTAGCCTACCTGATGCCGTTCATGGAGCAGGACAAGATCGACCGCGGCATCACCAAGAATTCGTCGAACGGCAAGATCGTGATGGCGACCGTGAAAGGCGACGTGCACGATATCGGCAAGAACATCGTCGGCGTCGTGCTCGCCTGTAACAATTACGAGATCATCGATCTCGGCGTCATGGTGCCGGCGGCGAAAATTCTGGAGACCGCGCGCAGCGAGAAGGCCGACATCATCGGCCTGTCCGGACTGATCACGCCGTCGCTCGACGAGATGTGCCACGTGGCGGCCGAAATGGAGCGGCAGGGTTTCGAATTGCCGCTGATGATCGGCGGCGCCACCACCAGCCGCGTGCATACGGCGGTGAAGATCCATCCGAACTACAAGCGCGGCCAGGCGGTCTATGTGAACGACGCCAGCCGGGCGGTCGGCGTGGCGCAGGCGCTGATGTCGGGCGAGGCCAAGGGCAAATATGTTGCCGATCTGCGCGGTGAATACACCAAGCTCGCCGCCGCGCATGCGCGCGCGCAGGCCGACAAGGTGCGCCTGCCGCTGATCGCCGCGCGCGGCAATGCGCTCAAGCTCGACTGGTCGGGCACTTACCTGCCGCCGAAGCCGACGTTCCTCGGCACAAGGACGCTAGCCGACTACCCGATTGCCGAACTGGCCGATTTCATCGACTGGACGCCGTTCTTCCAGACCTGGGAACTCTCCGGCAAATATCCCGCCATTCTGGACAATGCGAAATTCGGCCAGGTGGCGCGTTCGCTGTTCGACGATGCGCGCGCCATGCTCGACAAGATCGTGGCCGAGCGCTGGTTCACGGCGAGCGCCGCCTTCGGCTTCTGGCCGGCCAATGCGCAGGGCGACGACATTGCCGTCTATGCCGACGAGGCGCGTGCGGCGCCAATCGCCACGCTGCATTCGCTGCGCCAGCAATTGTCCAAGCGCGAGGGCCGCTTCAACGAGGCGCTCAGCGACTTCATCGCGCCGCGCGACAGCGGGCTCAGCGATTACATTGGCGCCTTCACGGTGACCGCCGGCATCGGCGAGGACGAAGTCGCCGACCGCTTCAAGCGCGCCAACGACGATTATTCCGCCATCATGGTCAAGGCGCTGGCCGACCGGCTCGCCGAAGCGTTTGCCGAAAGGTTGCACCAGCGCGTGCGCCAGGAATTCTGGGGTTATGCGGCGGACGAAGCATTGCGCGCCGACGATCTGATCGCGGAGAAATATCGCGGCATCCGCCCGGCGCCCGGTTATCCAGCGCAGCCCGATCACACCGAGAAGGGCACACTGTTCCGTCTGCTGCAGGCCGAGCGGATCGGCGTCAAGCTGACCGAGAGCTTCGCCATGTGGCCGGGCGCGGCGGTGAGCGGGCTTTATTTCAGCCACCCGCAGAGCCACTATTTCGGCGTCGGCAAGATCGAGCGCGACCAGGTCGACGATTACGCCAAGCGCAAGGGCTGGAGCGTGGCGGAGGCCGAGCGTTGGCTGGCGCCTATCCTCAATTACGATCAACGGACGACGCCGAGCATCGTCGCGGCGTAGCGCGCGACGCGAGCCGCAACAGATCAAATTCGACAACAAGATCGATCCGCCTTGTCATCGCCGCCGCGGGCGGTCGAACAACTGCAAATCGTCGCGAATTGACATACAATCGAAAGCCGCCAAAATTCAGGAACTGATCGTGAAGGAGAAGGCACGCTATAAGGGCCAGAACTTCACGGAGGCGGAAGCGGAGGAGATCGTTCTCAAGCTCAAGCGCGTGAACTCCCCCATGATTGTCTTTCAGGGATGGAGCGGTTCGGCGCACGCGGGAGGGGCGATCAACTACAATGTCGGAATCTGGAATCCCGACCCGAGCCAGGCCATCTGGCTATTCGCTCATGCCTGGGTCGGAAGCGGCAACGCCGATCCCGTGACCGGCAGCTTTCTGCTGAATGTCGACACGCGCTTTCCGCGTCTGACTGAGCCGGCATTTGTCGGCGTTCGGCCCGAACGGTAGCGAGTGTGTGTGTTGAATAACAAAACACCGGAGAGCGGTGCTCTCCGGTGTCGAAACTGGCGGCCGGTTTCACACCGGCGATTTTTTGGTTTGGCGTCGTCGCTTCCCTCTTGAACTCAGAATGCCCCCAGCAAGATCGCGCCGACGAAAGCGAACACGGCGCATACGGCGAGCACATTCAGTCTCAAGGTAAGGTCCACGGCAGTGCCTCCCTTGTTGATGTAATATGAAGCCTAGCAGAAAGCGCACGCCTTCCGAAGTGTCTTGCGCATTGTGCAAGCGAAATTCGCATGCCGCGTCATGCGCAGCGGGCATGGCGGCAGCAAGCGATTGATCGTGCGCCATAAATGATCGCCGCGCGGATTAATGCGGCAGTGCAATAATTTTTGTGGGCGGTGATTTTGCGAAAATTCCGTGACAAGCGGACGAAAACTGCCCACTTTTATGCCCACTGCAATACCAGTCGCGCAAATATCCATGCGTTGCACATTGCGTTTGCGCTGGATAAACAAGGTCTATGGCCGGCCGTAAACGCGCCATCAAAATCGTCAGAGGAAATATCCATGCTCACCCCGCGGCGTTCGATCCTCGCTTTGATCCTTTGCACCTTTGCCACGCTGATCGCGAGCGCGGCGCCATCGCCGGCGCAAACGGCGGCAAAAACGCAGGCTTGGCCGACGCGGCCGGTGCGGTTCATCATTCCGCTTGGACCAGGCTCCGGCGTCGACATCACCGCGCGCGTGTTTGCCGACAAGCTGTCGGCCAAATGGGGCCAGCCGGTGGTGGTCGAGAACAAGCCGGGCGGCGACGCGATCATCGCGATTACGGCGGTTATCGGCGCGCATGACGACCATGTCCTGCTGTTCGCGCCTGCCTCGACCTTCACCGCGCATCCGCTGTTGCACGACAAGCTGCCCTACAACATCAAGGACCTGGTGCCGATCGCGCGGGTGACCAATACATTGATCGTGCTCGCGGTGCCGACCGAACTCGGGGTGTCGAGCGTCAAGGAATTGGTTGCCAAAATCAAAGCGGCGCCGGGCAAGCTGAATTACGCGTCGGTGACGGGCGCCAACGATCTGATGTTCGAGGCCTTCCTGAAAACCGAAAAGCTCCAGATGGCGAAGGTGCCGTACAAGAACCCGGTTGCGGCCATCAACGACCTTTCCGAAGGGCGTATCCACGCCTTTGTCGGCGCCTACGCCATCATGCGGCCGCGCATACTGGCCGGAAAAGTGAAAGCGATCGCCTTGACCAATCTTCAGCATGCGGCGGCGCTGCCGGACATTCCGACCGGCAAGGAAGCAGGCTACAAATCGCTGGAGTTCGATGGCCTGGTCGGCCTGATGGGGCCGCGCGACATGCCGCTCGCCGTGCGCGAGCGGATCGCGGCGGATATCCGCAGCATTGCCGCCGAACCGGAGGTCATAGCGCGGCTCAGCGCCACCGGGCAGGTGGTCAATCCGGGCACGCCGGCTGAGTTCGCCCAGGCGCTCGCCGATCAAACCGACGCCGTGATGGCGATCGGCAAGACGCTGGGGATCAAGCCGGCAAATTAGAGCGTGCGATTACAAATCGACGCTGGCGTTGGTGGGGTCGCAAGCCTCGGCCTGCAATGCGCGCGATCGTCTTGTTACTTAGCCATCCGCCAAGCGAACAGGACCGCAGCGGCGCCGACCGCCGCTGCGATGACCGACATCACCAAACCGCCGCTGGGTGCAAGCAACAAACCGATGTGATAGCCAACGAACGCGCCAGCGATACCCACAAGTGCGCTTGTGACGATGCCGCGGGTCGACCCGGAAAATTGGCGGGCGAGCCACGACGGCCCAGCGAGCCGGTCGAAGAGAAAACCGGCGACAACGCCGATTACGAGAACGAGAAGAAATATTGCGATCGGATCTGTGGCGCGCATAGGTTAGGCCGCCTTCACTGGTTTAGATTTGAATGTCGCGTGGGCGACGGATACGGTCGTGCCGCGGGAGTCGCTGGCGATATCCACCAGCGCATCGAGTTGCCTCGTCAACGCCTTGATGAGACTGGTACCGAGCCCGGGCTTGGACTGGCTCGCGGGCACAGCCGGTTTGCCGATCCCGTTATCGGATACCGCCAGCTTCCAATCGGTTCCCGCAATTTTGTAGGAAACGACGATCGCCGCGTCCGGCTTCGCGCCGGGGAATGCATGCTTCAACGCATTCATCACCAATTCGGTAACGATCAGTCCGAGGCTCACGGCATCGCGTGAAGCCGCGGTGCCAGCATCGGCTTCGACCTTGAGCGAGATCGGTCGGCTGTCGCCGATCATCGATTGCGCCAGGGTTTCGCATAGTTTGGTAAGGTATGTGCCAATCTCGATCGGCTTGCCGCCACCGACGACGTGCAAATGCTGCTGAACGGCGGCGACCGACAGAACGCGCTGGTGCGCGTCCTGCAATTGCAATCGCGTCTCCTCCGATTGGACGGTTCTCGCCTTGATGAGGAGGATGCTGGCGATGATTTGCAGGCTGTTGGCGACGCGGTGCTGCATCTCGTCCAGCAGCATATCCTTTTCCCGCAGCAGCTCCTGCACTTGCCGCTCTATGGCGCGCCGGTCGGTAACGTCTTCGAACGCCAGCAGCACGGTGCTGTGGGCGCCCTTCTCATAAAAAACCTTGCGCGCATTCAGGAGCATGACGCGCTGGCCGATGGCCGGAAACTTGCGGTCGACCTCATATCCTTCGACGGTTGATTGACCGCTTGAGATCGCTTCTAGCAGCTCACGAAGCTCCGGAATGTCCCATTGCCCGCCGTCGATCTCATAAAACAGGTGACCGCGGACTTCGTCACGGACGAGCTGGAAGGTATTGTAAAAGGAGCGGCTCGCGGCGATGACGCGGAGATCGTGGTCGAGCACCACAAGCGGATCGCGGACGGTATCGACGATGGCATTCGCGAGCGTAATTCCATCTTGAACGTCGATGTATGGTGCTTGCTTCGACAGCGTCGAAGTTAACATGTGAACCTTTCGTCCCGCTTTCGAACGGCGGCAAGGCAGCACGAAATTTCATAAAGGTGGCGCAAACGCCGGGACGCTCCGGTTGAGCGTCGAATTGCTAAATTTATGCGCCTTTATTCGTGAATAGTCGAGGACATTGCGCTCACGATGAAGGCGCAGACCAGCAGATGCCCATCGTTCAGGCGCCTGCGAAATGCCGATAAAGGACCAGCCCGGCAATTAAGGTGATCAATCCCGGACGCAGCATGCCGAGCGTCGAAAGAGCGCCTGTTATGTTTGGAACAAAAGCCGGCCCAGCGCATTGGCATACATCAAGCTCCTGTTGATTGGAGCTTCCCCCGAAAATGTAATGTGGAGCGACCATGCAAAAGAGATTTTTGCCAAAGAAGTTTATTGTACCCGCGATGCTTCTCGCGACTTTGGCGCTGCCGATGGCGGCGAATGCGCAAGGCACCGTTCGCGGCGCCCAGGAAGGCGCGCAGCAGGGTGATCACGCCGCCGGTCCGATCGGCGCGGTGGTCGGCGCAACAGTCGGCGCGGTTGCCGGCACGGTCGGCGGCATCCTCGGCGTCGCCGATCGCCCGCGCTTTCGCGAATATGTCGTTCGCGAACACCACCCTTCTTATCGCTACGACAATGACTTCCGCGTCGGCGCCATGCTGCCGGAAAGCGGCGTCACCTATTACGATGTGCCGGCCGAATACCATGTGACCGGCTACCGCTACACCTACGTGAACGATCATGCCGTGCTGGTCGACCCACGCACGCATCGCATCGTTCAGATTATCGATTAACCCCAGATCTTGAAGGGACAAAACATGTTGAGAGCCATTTCACTGACCGCGATAGCTGCCTTGGCATTGGCGTTTACGGCTACGTCGCAGCCTGCTTCCGCGCGTGACGGCGGCGCGGTCGCGGCTGGCGTCATCGGCGGCCTCGCCGTCGGCGCGGTCGTTGGCTCGCAGATCGACCGCGACCGCGATTATCGGGACCACGACCGCGGTTATCGTCGCGACTGCCGCATCGAGCGGCAAGAAGTGACCGATCGCTATGGACGCGAGCATCTTCGACGCGTTCGCGTCTGCGATTGACGTTCCCGTCTGCGTAAATCTTGAATGAGCCTCCGGGCTCTGACCTCCCAACTTAACCCCGCCGGCGACGGTGGGGTTTTTCTACGTGGCAGTCATCAAGCGATCGTCATCGCGGCGCCGCCGCGATGACGATCGGCGAAATTCCAGGGAACAAGGCGGCACAGCAGGTCGCATTGGCAACGGTTTCTTATCCTTAACGAATTCCTGCACCGTCAATATTGAAGCCTCGTTAAAGAAAATACTCGCAATTTCGCGAGTATGAGGAGCAGGGTACGTTTCTATCTTGCCGGCATGGTGCTGCTGCTGGCGCTCGCCGGATGCGGGCGCAGCTTCCTGCAATTTGGCGAGCGCCCGGCGTGGCGGCACGACGCCGAAGTCACCTGCCTCAAATCTGGCGCGGTCAAGCTCGGCAGCGGCGTCGTCGAGATAAAGCCGATCGAAGGCCCGGGCATGTGCGGCGCCGATTTCCCGCTCAAGGTGGCGCTGTTGGGCGAGAGTTCGGCCATGAGCTATGCCGACGACCTGCGTCCGCCGGCAGGCATCCCCAATGCATCGCTGGCGCAGCCGCGCTGGCCTGCGAGCGAGCCGCGTTACGCGCCGCCGGCGCCGGTGCAATCCGCGCCGATTCAGAGCGGCAACATGCGCTGGGTGCCGGGCCCGCCCGGAATCGAACAGCCCGAGTCCGTCCCGCCCGCGCGTTATGCGCCGGTGAACGAGCCACCCGCGCGCTACACGCCGGCGTACGAACCGCCGGCGCAGGCGGCGCCTCCCGGTCAGCCGCTGTCGATCTATGCGCCGGGCGTGGCGCGGCCCGACGATATTCCCGACGACGCCGTGCTGCCGCCCGGCCGCGCCGCGCCGTCTTACCCGCGCACGCAGCCGGCGTATAACGCGCCGGTCTATCAGGCGCCGGCGCAGCGCGCCTTGCCGGCACTCGGACCGATGCGCGGTCCGAACACGACGGGTGCGATCATACCGGCGGCGGTAACGCCGCCCGCGACGCTCGCCTGTCCGCTGGTGTCCGCGCTCGACCGCTGGGTCAGCGACGGCGTGCAGCCGGCGGCGCTGCATTGGTTCCATAGCCAGGTCACCGAGATCCGGCAGATCGGATCCTTTTCCTGCCGCGAGATGGTCGGCTCGGGAACGTCGCACATGTCCGAGCACGCCTTCGGCGATGCGCTCGACATAGCCGGCTTCACTCTCGCCGACGGCCGCAAGATCACTGTCAAGGACGGCTGGCATGGCTCGCCGGAAGAGCAAGGCTTCCTGCACGACGTGCAGTTCTATGCCTGCCAGACCTTCACCACGGTGCTGGCGCCCGGCTACAACGTCTACCACTACGACCACATCCACGTGGATCTGATGCGTCGCCGCGCCGGCTACCGGCCCTGCCGGCCGGACGCGATCCCGGGCGAGGTCGTGGCGGCGCGCGCGCGCGCGGTCTATGCCAGCAAGCATGGCGCGCCGCGCTATACCGGCTCGCTGCCGTCGAGCGCGCGCGGCAACGAACCGATCGCGACGCCGGGCGCGGATGGTTACATCTCGGATGACAACGGCGACGTGACCGGATCGATCGGCGAGCCCTCGCAAAAAATCGAAGCGGAAGCCGAGCCCACCGCGCACTCGGGCAGCCGTTCGGACGCCGCCGCGGCGGGCGACGCCGCTATCCGCCTCGAGGAAAAGCGGTCAAAGCCTTATTAGTGTTTGGCTGAACGGCGATGCTGCCGGTTCGTTTGGAAATTTCTGGATATCCACCGAGCACGCTGCTGGCGCCCCGCATCCGAAAGCCTCACATGAGCGGCGCACTGAACAGAATCCGAGGCGCTTGAGCGCGATGGCGAACGTCAGCCCGGCGATGCCGTAACTTACCTAAGCTGTGCTCGGAAAATTGTCCCGCGACGCAATGCCGCGCGGCGAATTGGCGACACATTCATCACACGCACGGCTGAAATAATCGATACGTGCTGCGAGTCTGCACAAAAACATCGCCTGCTGAATTATTGTCACAAATAAAATTCGAAAATTAAATTCACTGCCTTCTGGCATGATTTCTGCTTATGGCCGGTGTGACTTGATTGAGTCATTGCGAATTCACATCGGCCGCTTAACCAGTACCACCACGCGCGGCTGGCGAGCATCAAAACTGCGCGGAAGACTTAAACTTTGGCTGAAAGCCGACAAAGCTAGCCGGGAGAGAGGGGTTCGGCGTGCGTTGGATCGATCTACTGGGCTACGCGGCGTCGCTCGCCGAGCTGGCGACATTCTGCATGAGCCGGATGGTGCCGCTCCGGCTGGTCGCAATCGGCAGCAATGTCCTATTCGGTTTGTTCGGCGCGCTTGCGTACGTCTATCCGGTTTTGTTTCTTCATACGATTCTCTTACCGATCAATCTGTTCCGTTTGCTGCAGGTTCGCCGTTTCGCGCACCACGGTCGAATAACGGGCGGTTCATCCTTGACCCAACCGGAGCAAGCAACGCGTTCCGCCGAGCGTGAGACCCATTCGAACGCAGTTTCCAACTAGATGTTCGGATGCCGATTAATCTGCCACAGGCTGCAACGTTAGTAGGCCAACGTGGCGGGGGCTAGAACACCGCTTCCAGCAGCATGGCGGCGAACAGGATCAAGCCGGCGTCGCGGTTTGACCTGAACAGCTTCAGGCAATGCGCGGAATCGTTGATGTCGAGACTCAGCACCTGCCAGGCGAGCTGCGCGGCGAAGGCGATCAGGCCCAGCACGAAGATGAGTTGGCCGCCGGCCAGCAGTCCGGCAATGCCGATCAGCACCACCGCGCCAGCGTAGAAGCCCGCCAGCATCGGCCGTGTCCTCTCGCGGAACAACAGCGCGGTCGACTTGATACCGATCAGGAGATCGTCGTCGCGATCCTGGTGCGCGTAAATGGTATCGTAGCCGATCACCCAGCAGATCGATCCGGCGTAGAGTACGATCGCCGGCCAACCGAGCCGCCCGAACGCCGCCGGCCAGCCCATCAGCGCGCCCCAGGAGAACGCCAGCCCGAGCACGATCTGCGGCCAATAGGTGATGCGCTTCATGAACGGGTAGATCACGATCACCGAGAACGAGGCGAGGCCGGTGAAGACGGTGTAGCGGTTGAACTGGAGTAGCACCAACAAACCGAGCAGCGCTTGCAGCCCCATGAAGACGGTTGCCCTGGCGACCGTTACCTGGCCGGAAGGAATCGGGCGCAAGCGGGTGCGCTCGACCAGCCCGTCGAGATTGCGGTCGACCAGATCGTTCCAGGTGCAGCCGGCGCCGCGCATGGCGAAGGCGCCGATGAAAAACAGCGCGATGTGCCAGAGGCTGGGCAATTGCTCGACGCGCATGCCGGCGACGCCCACCGACCACCAGCACGGTATCAACAGCAGCCAGGATCCGATCGGGCGGTCGAGGCGGGCCAGCCGCAGATAGGGGCGGGCGAATGACGGCGCGAGACCGTCAACCCAGTTTCCGGTCGCATCGGCGACACGTCCGGCATTCTCGCTCATTTGCCGCCGAGGGGATTGCCGGTCAGGGTGTCGAAGGTGCCGCGGCCGGTCTTGATGTTTTTGGAATTGGTAATGGGCGCGTTGAGCGCGTCGCTCAGCGTCGGGCCCACCGGGCGCGGCGGCGCGGCGGCGGCCGCACAGACCCGGGTGCGGATTTCGAGCGTTTTGGCGTGACTTTTTTTGAGGTTGACCGCGACGTCCTGGGGGATGCCGCACGACGTTGCATTGTCGACCGCGTATTTGATCATCTTCGCTTCGGCGGCGGAGAAGGCGTTGAACATCGCGCAAGCCTGCTGCGGCGTGGCGTTGTGCTTTTCGCTGGCGACGCGGATCACTCCGGCGCGCTTGGTGGCCTCGTCGCGCAGTTTGAAAAAGGCCTGAACGCAGGGCGGCGGCTGCTGCGGCTGCGGCGACCAGGGCGAGGGGCCAGCTTGCGCCGGCTGTTGCACTGGCGCGCCCCACGGGGCGGGCGCGGCCTGTTGCGACTGCTGCTGCGTCGGCCAAGGCGCCTGCGCCGCCGCCGGCCCTGTGGCAACGGCGAGCATACATGCGGCGATCTTGGTGGTCCGGCGCAAATCCATGGCGAATCCTCTGTCCCCTTTCGGCGGATTATACAGGCGGCTGGCCGTCGTGTGGTTTATAACAACCTGCCGAATGCGTCGGGAAGGCGGCAAAATCGCCCGAAATCCGTCGCCGGCGACCCCGTTCCGGCTGCCTCCGGCCGGTTAACGGCTAAAGTTGCGACCTTTGACCTCATGCCGGCTTACGATTTCCGCACCCCGCGCGTTTATCTCGATTCCCCGCTGGCCGCGGGGCTTGCGGTATCGTTCGACCGCGGCCAGACGAATTACCTGCAGAACGTGCTCCGGCTCAAACCAGGGCGACGGGCTCCTGCTGTTTAACGGCCGCGACGGCGAATGGCAGGCCGAACTCGCCGGCGCCGGCAAACGGGCGCTGACCGCCGTCATCGGGGCGCGCCTGCGCGAACAGCCGCGCCCGTCCGACCTGCATTTCCTGTTTGCCCCGCTCAAGCATGCCCGGCTCGATTATCTGGTGCAGAAGGCTGTGGAGATGGGGGCGTCGCGCTTGCAACCGGTGATCACCCGCCACACCCAGGTGGCGCGCGTCAATCTCGACCGCATGTGCGCCAATGTGATCGAGGCGGCGCAGCAGTGCGGCATTTTGACGTTGCCCGAAGTGGCCGAGCCGATCGCGTTCAAGGCAATCGGCGAGGCCGAGCGCGTGCTGGTGTTCTGTGACGAGGACGCCGAGGTGAAAGACCCGGTGGCGGCGCTGGCTGCCGTTGCGCGCGCGGGGCTGGGCCTGGCCGTGCTGATCGGTCCGGAAGGCGGCTTTGCCGAGGAGGAACGGGATATTCTGCTCAAGCGGCCGAATGTAGTGCGCATCGCGCTCGGGCCGCGCATCCTGCGCGCCGATACCGCTGCGGTAGCGGCGCTCGCGCTGGTGCAAGCGGTGTTGGGCGATTGGCGCGGCAGCTAGAGTGGAATAATGTGCGCCCAAGTCCAGCGGGAGTTCGGTCATGACTGACATGTTTCGTTGTATTCGGTTGCTTGCGCTTGCGGGCCTGGTCGGTTTCGGCACTTTGCCGCCTGCGCAGGCGGCAAGCTGGTTAGAAGAAAACTTCTACCTGAGCGGGCCGAACTACGACGGCGTTCTGCCGCCCTGCGATGCCGCGCTCGGCAAGATAGCCGCGCGTTTTGCCGAGAAAGAAGGCCGGTTCTGGAACTCCGACCTGCAAATCCTCGACTTCGAGCGGGTGCGCGAAATCGCCTATCGGCCGTGGGCGGCCGGAACTATTCCGCGCCGCTACTGCAGCGCGGTTGCCTTGGTCAGCGACGGGCGCAAGCACCGGGTCAATTACTGGATCGGCGAGGACACCGGCATGATAGGCATGACCTGGGGTGTCGAATGGTGTGTGGTCGGCCTCGACCGCAACTGGGCCTATAACCCCCGATGCAAGATGGCGCGGCCCTAAAAACAAAGCTGTTGCGCCGATCCTGTTTTGTTTCATTTTGTTCGTTGAATTGTTCTTGTATTTCGGCTACGGTTTTCTGGAACCGTTGCGCGAAATCAATTTCCGGTTTGTTCCTGTGCTGGTGTGATGGGAGCGTCCAATGTCCCGTGGATTGTTTCGTCGTCGCCTTAACCGGACGGCAGAAGCCGCCGCCATTGCCGTCAGCTTTCTGCTTCTATTCGCGGTCGCCGCTTTCGCGCAGGACCGCCGGCAGAATGCGCCGGGCCAGTTCGATTTTTATGTGCTGGCGCTGTCCTGGTCGCCATCTTTTTGCGAGGCGGCGCACGAGCGCGCGCCCAATCGCGCACCCGACCAGCAATGCGCCGGGCGGCCGTTCTCCTTCGTGGTGCATGGGCTGTGGCCGCAATACGAGCACGGGTTCCCGGGTTTTTGTCAGGTGCCGGCGCCGCGGCTCGACCGCACGATCGTCGGCGGCATGCTCGACCTGATGCCGAGCCCACGGCTGATCTTCCATGAATGGGATCGCCACGGAACCTGCTCGGGGCTTTCGCAGATGGCCTATTTCGAGGCGGTGCGCAAGGCGCGTGCGGCGGTCAAAATCCCGGCGCAATTCGTCGCGCCCGATAAGCCGGTCACGGTCAAGCCCGGCGATGTGGCGGAAGCCTTCGTCAAGGCCAATGCGGGACTGTCCGGCGACGATTTTGCGGTCGCCTGCGACAGCAAGCGGTTGAGCGAAGTACGCATTTGCCTGAACAAGGATTTTTCGTTCCGGAACTGCGCCGAAGTGACGCGCCGCGCTTGCAAACGCGAGAGCATCGTCATGCCGGCCATGCGCGGCGGATGAACGGCGTCTAAACACGAACGACAAAATGTGGCTCGTGAGTCCGCAATTGCGTTAAGCCGCCACTAACGATGGCCACAGGCGGTCCGGGGATAACCCCGGAGCGTCGAGAATTGGCGCAAGATTCTCGTAAGAGAAATCCGCAATGTTTCCTATGCGACCAGCGCGGGGGAGCGCGGTACTATGAATCGTGTGTGGGACTATATCGGATTCGCAGTCTGGTTCGCCGGGCTCGGCTACATCGCGATGTGGCTGCTCGGCTCGCCGTATCATTTGATGTTGCCGCCGTCTTTGCACTGGCTTGGCGTGGCCGCGGCGATGTTGGTTCCCGTTCGGCTGCTGTTGCATGCCGTCAGCCGGCGGTGCGCCGCGCCACCGGTGCCGCCGCGAACGCCAGCTGCCGTGCTGCGGCCGCCGCGGCGAAAATCGACTTATCCCATTCGCCAGGTCAAACCGCGCAGCCATTTCGGCCTGCGCGGCTTGCCGGAATGACCCGCGTCTGATTTTCGAAAGAGCCGGTCCTGGAACTCGATCCGGGTACGGCGCCGGATTTCGCAAAGGATCATACGCATGCAAACTAAGCCTGTGGCATAAGCATCGGCGATGCCGGCGATCGACGCCGGCTATGCGCGGAGCTTGCGAGCCAGCACGTGAATTATCGCCACGCTTTCCATGCCGGAAATTTTGCAGACGTGTTCAAGCACGTGGTGCTTTGCCGCGTCCTGAATTATTTGCGTACAAAGCCTGCAGCGTTCCGCGTGATCGACACGCATGCCGGCGCCGGCCTCTACGATCTCAGCGGCCCGGAGGCGAGCCGCGGCGGCGAATGGCACGACGGCATTGAACGGTTGATGGCGGCGCAGTTCGCGGCGCCGGTGGCCGCGTTGCTCGCGCCCTATCTCGAGGTGGTCGGCGCGCTCAACGAGCGCGGCCGGCTCAAGATCTGTCCCGGCTCGCCGGCGGTGGCGCGCGCCTGGTTGCGCCCGCAAGACCGTCTGATCGCCTGCGAGATCGAGCCGCAGGCGATGGCGGCGCTCAGGCAAAATCTGCGCGGTGACACCCGCATCAAGGCGCTCGATGTCGATGGTTGGACCGCACTATCCGCCTATGTTCCGCCGCCGGAACGCCGCGGCCTCGTGCTGGTCGATCCGCCGTTCGAGCAGGACGGCGATTTCCACCGCCTGTCGCACGGGCTGGCCGAGGCCCACCGCAAATGGTCCACCGGCATCTTCGTGCTCTGGTATCCCATTAAGGATCGCGGCGAACCCGATGCTCTGGTCAAACGCCTGTGTCGGCTGGGGATCGCCAAGATTTTGCGGGCGGAACTAAATGTCGCAGAGTTGAGCGATGCAACCCGCCTCAACGGCTGCGGCCTGATTCTGGTCAATCCGCCTTGGACCCTGGAAAGCGAGCTTTCCGCGCTGCTGCCGGCACTGGCGGGCACTCTGGGACGCGACGGCAAGGGCGCGTTCAAGCTCGATTGGCTCACCCGCGAGGGGGCGCGGGCTACGCGCTGACGTTGTGGCCCCTTTCCACAGCGCCCCAGTTGGTGTGTAGTTCCGTTATTGGCAGGTACGTTCCGCCTCCGGATAAGGGGGGCCGGCGGAGTGACAGAGGCTATTCGTGGCCGACGCTTTCCCCGAACGAGAATGTCCGGCCGAGCCGCCGTGCGTGGGGCCGGCGGCGGAGCAGTGCGGGGAGAGGAGTTTTCCCGATGGCGCAGACCGGTGTTGTGAAGTTCTTCAATAGCGAACGGGGCTACGGTTTCGTGAAGCCGGATGACGGCGGGCGCGATGTGTTTGTCCACATCACGGCCGTGGAACAGGCTGGACTCAAAGGCCTGAACGAAGGACAGAAGATCAGCTTCGACGTCGAACCCGATAAAAAGGGCAAAGGCCCGAAGGCCGTGAACCTGGTCGTCACGGGCTGATCACGCAACGGGCGGCGCCGGCAACCGCCGCCCGCTTCACTGATTTCGATCTTCACCAGCTGCGGGGCCCCCTGCGCCTGTCGCGGAGGAATATTTTTGTCAATGTTTCTGCGCTCCACACCGTCGTCGCCGTTCGCGCGCAAGGTGCGCATCGCCATCGATGTGCTCGGCTACGTCGACAAAATCGAAGTGCGCGAAACGGATCTCAACGATCCCGGCGACTCGATCCGCACGCAAAATCCGCTCGGAAAAATTCCGGCGCTGGTTCTTGACGATGGCACCGTTTATTACGACTCGCGCGTGATCCTGGAAGTTCTCGATCATATGGCCGGCGGCGGCCGCATCATTCCGCGCGAGCCGAAGGCGCGCTTCGCGACGCTGCGGCTGCAGGCGCTGTGCGACGGCATCCTCGATGCGTCGGTCCTGATCGTCTACGAGGACCGCTACCGCCCGGCCGACAAGAAAGTGCAAGTCTGGGTCGATCGCCAGGCCGACAAGGTTGCGCGCGGCTTGGCGGCGCTGGAAGCAGCTCCTCCGGCGCTCGATGCGGTTCCCGACGTCGGAGACATCGCGCTGGCCTGCGTGCTCGGCTATCTCGATCTGCGTTTCGGCGGCACGTGGCGTACAGAACATCCGAAGCTGGTCGCCTGGCTCGACAAATTCGCCGCCCAAGTGCCCTCCTTCGCGCCGACCAAGGTGACCGCCTAGCTCGTTATGCGAAAGCGAAAGCCCCGGAGCGAACTCCGGGGCTTTGCATTTTGTGGGCGCGTTCCGGTCAGAACCTATAGTTCAGTCCGGCGCGAACGATGTTGGTCTGGAATTTGGAATCCGATCCGAGCACCGAGCTGCCGCGGCCGAGATCGACATACATATATTCGAGCTTGGCCGACCAGGGGCCGCTGATATGCGCCTCGATGCCGCCGCCCGCGGTCCAGCCAGCCTTGGTTTCGTCCGTATCGCCGAAGCCGGCGATCGAAGACTTGATGTCGCCGACCGCGAGACCGCCGGTCACGTAAGGCATGAAATTGCCGAGTGCGTAACCGAGGCGTCCGCGCGCGGTGCCCAGCCAGTTGTTGCGCGTTTCGCAAGTGGTGGCGGCGCAGGCGGCGCTGCCGCGGATATCGCTCCAGTCGATATCGCCTTCGACGCCGAACACCACATTATTGTCCATCTGGTAATTGTAGCCGAGCGTGCCGCCGACCAATCCGCCGGACGTATCGAACGAGCCGGTGGGGAAGGGGGCGGAGAAGTCCGATCGGCCGAAACCCCAGCCGCCGTTGATGCCGATATAGGGCCCGGTCCAGCTCCAGGCCGGTGGCGGCACGTAGACCGGCGCTTTTTCCGGCATCGCCCGGTGGCGCGGCAGGTCGGCCGCCGACGCCGAGACCAGGCCAAGCGCCAGGATACCCGCGCTTGCAAGCAGAAGTTTTTTCATGACGCACCTCAATGCAATCTTTACGGACGGTCGCGGATGCGCCGTCCCCCGACTGCTCACTCAACGCGCCATTGCAGATAACGGTTCCTTGGCCGCGCGACGCTTGCCGTTCGCTGCGGCCAAACGGCAACAGTTGCCATGATTGAGCCACGATTGCGCCCGGCCGATGCGCATAGCTTGCGGGCGCAAAGAAAAAGCCCCGGAACTTTGTCCGGGGCTTTTTTGCAGCTTGTTATTGTCGCTTGATTAGAAACGATAGTTGATGCCGCCGCGCACTATGTTGCTCGTCAAGCTGGCGCTGGTCGCAAGCCCGCAAGCCGCAGCGTCGCAATTGCCCTTGCCGAGATCGACATAGAGATATTCGACCTTGGCGCTCCACGGCCCAGCGATGGATGCCTCAAGCCCGCCGCCGACGGTCCAACCGGCCCGCGTGGTGGTCTGGCTGCCGAGACCGGCCGCCGATGCTTTGATGTCGCCGAAGGCCGCGCCGCCGGTGACGTAAGGCATGAAGCGGCCGAAGGCATAACCAAGACGGCCGCGCGTTGTCGCCAGCCACTGATTGCGCGTTTCGCAGGAGGTGCCGGTGCAGACGCCGCCGGTGGTGGTGCCGCGGATATCGCTCCAGTCGACGTCGCCTTCGAGGCCGAACACGCTTTGACCCGTCTGGTAGTTGTAACCGACCGTGCCGCCGACGACGGCGCCGTCGGGGCTGAAACCGTTCGACCCGAGCGTGTTGCTCCAATTCGAATGGCCGAAGCCGCCGCCGCCGTTGATACCGATATAGAAGCCGGTCCAGCTGTAAGGCGCCTCATAAACCGGTGCTTTGATCGGCATGGCGTGCCGGCGCGGCAAATCCGCGGCGTTCGCCGAACTCATCATGGTCATCACGGCGAGCGCACCCAGCGCCGCCAAACTCAAACGCTTCATTCCGAAACCTCCGTCACTGTGGCCCCCCACAATCGAGGCCGCATAAGTATTCAAAAACATATCAACGTCTAGTGCTTAAAAGACACACTGTAGATTCAAGTTGTTGAATGTATAATCTTAATTATGCCGATGAAATGCCATGTTGTTGCCGCGATCTAAACTAGTGATCGCGATTAACGTGGTAAGGAATTACTTAAGACTTAAGTCGGTGATACCGCCCGCGGCCGTACACTGCCGAACATGAAAAACCCCGGGCCGTGAGGCCCGGGGTTTTCCGCCACGCGAGCGGCGACGCGCCGCTCAAAAGTGATAATTGAGGCCGAAGCGCAGCATGTTGGCCTGCAGGCCATTATCCGTGCCGGTGATGGTAAAGCCGCGGCTGGCCAGATCCATATAGAGATACTCGACCTTTGCCGACCAGTTCGGGGCGAATCCGTATTCCGCACCGAGGCCGCCGGCCCAGCCGAATTCGGTCCTGGTTTCGTCGAGGCCCAAAAACTCGCCTTTGAGATCGCCATAGGCGAGGCCGAGCGTGCCGTAGAGCAGGACATTGTTGAAGGCGACGCCGGCGCGGCCGCGCAGGGTGCCGAACCACGGATTGGAGAACTTCCAGGGCGCGAAAGTGTCGCTGGCGGCCGACAGTTGCAGGTCGGTCTCGGCGCCGAAGACGAATTGGCCATTCTGCCAATTGTAGCCAACCTGGCCGCCGCCGGCGATGCCGTCCGGCGAACCGACGGTGTTTGTGACCTTGCCCCACTGATAGCCGAGGTTCAGGCCGGCATAGGCGCCGCTCCAGTTATAGAGGCTGGATGCCGGCGCATAATATGGGGTCGGGCCACGCGGCAGATCGGCTGCCGCGGCCACGCCGGCGGTAACCATAGTGGCCACAAATGCTGCTACGAAAACTGTTTTTTTCATCACACCCTCCACTGATTCCCGGGCTTTGCCGCGCCATGCGCTGTAGGCGAAAGTCAGGAATATCGTGAAGGATTTATCGAGCCTTTTAAGTTAAGCGGTCATGAATCGTTCAGAAGTCAGCAGTCGTTATCCCTAAGAAACTGTTAGCAACGCGTTGTTCTTCGCTCCGAATTACGGTGTTCGCCCGGCGAACATTTACTGTACGGATTGGTGTTCTAAAGGATCTTGCGGCAGCACCGGTGGCTGCGGAAGTTGCTCTGGCCTATGACGAATCGCGTAAACGAGGCGGGATGGCGAACGACAGCACACAGCCGCGCGCGGCGCTGATCACCGGGGCGGGCCGCCGCATCGGACGCGCGATTGCCCGCGCGCTCGCGCAAGCCAGCTATGCCGTTGTGCTGCACGCCAATCACTCGCGCGGCGAGGCCGAACAACTCGCCAGCGAGATCGTGCGCGCGGGCGGGCGCGCCGCGGTGGTGCTCGCCGATCTCGCCGACGGCGAGGCGGTGCGCGGACTGCTGCCGGCGGCGGGGGCATTCGGACCACTCACGCTTCTGGTCAACAATGCCAGTCAATTCGACGAAGACGAGATCGGCAATCTGGAGCGCGCGCATTTCGAGCGCACGATGGCGGTCAATCTGACGGCGCCGGTGTTTCTGTCACAGGCCTTCGCCGCGCAGGCGCCGGCCAATACCGACGTCTCGATCGTGAATATCGTCGACCAGCGCGTGCTCAAGCCGACGCCGCGGTTTTTCTCCTACACCTTGAGCAAGAGCGCGCTCGCCGCCGCGACCGTCACGCTGGCGCAGGCGCTGGCGCCGGCGTTGCGCGTCAACGCGGTGGCGCCCGGCCCGACATTGCCGAGCCCGCGGCAGAGCGATGAGCAGTTCGCGCGCCAAGCCGGGGCAGTGCCGCTCAAGCAAGGACCGTCGCCCGAAGACATCGCGGCGGCGGTGCTTTATCTGGCGCAGGCCAAGAGCGTCACCGGCACGGTGATCGCGGTCGACGGCGGCCAGCATCTCGCCTGGCGGACGCTCGACAGCGACGGCGCCGAGTAGCGCGCGGCGGCTCGAGAAAAAAATTCAAACGCGCGGGCCGGCTCCCGTGGCGCGCATGGCTGGCGCATTGCCGGTCGCGGCTTTATTGTTGCATGCTAAATCATGGAATCCCTCGCCGCAGTCTTCCGCGATGTCGGCCAGCGGTTGTCGATCGAGCGCATCGCGCTCGATCCGCCAGGGCCGGCCGAAGTCTTGGTGCGCATCGCGGCGGTCGGTCTATGCCGTACCGACTATCACGTGATGCGCGGCGAGCGCCGTGTGGCGATGCGGCCGATGGTGCTCGGGCACGAGGCGGCCGGCGTGGTCGAAAGCGTCGGCGCGGCGGTCGGCGGTATTACGCCGGGCGACCACGTGATCCTGACCTTCATCCCGGCCTGCGGCGTTTGCCGCTGGTGCCGCCAGGGCCTGCACCATTTCTGCGCCGAAGGTCCGCGCATTACCCAGGGGCCGCAACTCGACGGCACCTATCGCCGGCGCGACCGCGATGGTGTCGACGTCGGCGCCTTCTGCATGATCGGCGGTTTTGCCGAACGCGCCGTGGTGGATCAAGCCTCGGTCGTCGTAATCGACAAGGACATTCCGCTCGACCTCGCCAGCCTCGTCGCCTGCGGCGTGCCGGCGGGCGTCGGCGCGGCGCGCCACCGTGCGCGCGTCAAGCCGGGCGACAGCGTGTTGGTGGTGGGCTGCGGCGGCGACGGCATGAACGTGGTGCAGGGCGCGCGGCTTTGCGGCGCATCTATGATCATTGCCGCGGATATCGTGCCGGCGAAGCTTGATTGGGCGCGCAGCTTCGGCGCGACGCGTGGCGTCGGCGCGCAGGGTGAGGCTTTGACGCGCGCGGTGCTGGAACTGACCGACGGGATCGGCGTCAATCACGCTTTCGTCTGCATTGATCCGCCGGCGACGCTGCTGCCTGCGTTCCGCGCCACGTGCAAAGGGGGCAATGTGGTGGTGACCGCGCTGACGCCGGATACGGTGACGGAGATCAAGATTTCGCCGCTCGAGCTGTTCGTGACCCAGAAGGCGATCATGGGCGCGGTTTACGGCTTTGCCAGCCCGCGGCTGCAAATCCCGGAACTGCTTGCGCTTTATCGCAAGGGGAGCTTGAAGTTGCGCGAACTGATCACGCGAACCTATCGGCTGGACGAAGTCGAACACGGCTATGCCGACCTCGAGGCCGGCAAGAACCTGCGGGGCGTCCTGGTATTCGATCGCTAGCCGGGCCGGCGTTTCCCGAATGGCGCACGCCTGTCTTGCGGAAGGGCCGGAAATCGGGTGAATATGAAAACGACCGCCGAAGATCAAAAACGACAGGCGGCATCAGGGAGGTAGCATGACTTTCGCACGCGCGCTCGCGGCGGCGCTTTTCGCTGCATGTCTTTTGGCAACCGGCGCCGCCTCGGCGCAGACCTATCCTAACCGTCCTATAACCTTGCTGGTGCCGTTCCCACCCGGGGGCGCGACCGACACGATCGCGCGGATTCTCCAAGACCCGATGCAGAAGGCGCTCGGGCAGACGATCGTGATCGAAAACGTCGGTGGCGCCGGCGGCATGATCTGCGCTGCGCGCGGTGCCCGTGCCGATGCCGACGGCTACACGTTCATGATCCATCAGGTGGCGCTGGCGGCCGGCATGTCGCTTTATCCGAACCTCACCTTCGATGCGGTCAAGGATTTCGCCCCCATCGGCCTCATCAACACGGCCGCTTCGACCCTTGCGGCACCGGAGAAGCTGCCGCCGAAGAATTTCAAGGAGCTGCTGGCCTGGATGAAAAAGCCCGGACACACCGTCAAAATCGGGCATCCCGGCGTCGGCTCCTACGGTCATTTGGCCGGCGTGTTGATCGCCCAAGAACTCGGCGTGAAAGCCACCCAGGTTCCCTATCGCGGCGCCGGTCCGGCGCTCGTTGACCTGTTGTCGGGCCAAGTGGATCTGGAGTCGCAATCGGCCATCGTTTCGGGGCCGTTGATCAAAGCCGGCAAGCTCAAAGCCTACGCCATCATCGGCAGGAAGCGGTTCGCCGGCTTGCCGGACCTGCCGACTTTAGGAGAGCTCGGCTACAAGAAGCTCAACATCGACTTCTGGCACATGCTGCTGGCGCCGGCCGGCACGCCGCGTCCGATCATCGACAAGCTGAACGCGGCGCTGCGCACGGCGCTTGCCGATCCCAAGGTGAAGAAGAGCTTTGCCGACGGCGGCATGGATGAGTTCGGGCCCGGAGAGGAAACGCCGGAGGCCGCGGGCGCCTTGCTCAAGAAAGAGATCAAGCTGTGGGGCGACGTGATCCGCGCCAACAAAATCGCGGCGGCTAAGTAGAGAGGAGCCTCACCAGTCGTCGTAGAGACAGACGCGGGCCGGCGGCTCAAGCCGCCGGCGCCGTCGTACCGGCGCCGGCGAGAACCACTTTCTCGTTCGTCCCCGACTCGGGGATCAGCGCCGCCGCCTTCAGCCCCTGCTGCACCTTGGACACCGTGGCCTTGACGTCAGTGATCGGCAGGCCATGGGTCGGCGCGATGGTCTTGACGCCAAGCCGTTCGATGAGCTGGTCGAGCCGGTCGCAATACACGTTCATGTCGGCGAACTTGGTCCAGAACAGCGCCAGATCCGCGAAGGTCGACGATACGTCCGGCAGGTCGAGCGAGACCGCCTCCTCGGCGACCAGGCCGCAATGGCCGTCCTCGTGATAGTGGCTGTAGGCGAAGCCGTCGCCCGGGAACAGCACGCGCTCGCGCGTATCGAAGGCCCACCAGGTGGTGCGCAGGTCGCGGATCACCGGCTCGACCACCATCAGCGTCCTGCCGCCGAGATCGATCTCGTCGCCTTCCTTCATCCATTGCATGCGGTGTTCGTACTGCGGGAAGGCGAGGTGATAGTCGCTGACGTCGCCGCACAGGATGGCGTCGGGATGGGTCTTGAGGACGCGGCCGAGGCCGCCGCAATGCGGCGTCTCCTGGTGGGTGACGAACAGATATTTCACCGGCGGCACGCCTTGCGCAAAGAGCGCGTTCATGTGCTGCTCGATGACCGGAAAGTCCTTCGGATGGCCGGTCTCGACCAGGCACGATGCGGTTTCGCCGGCGACCAGAAAGGCGGCGTTGTAGCCGTGATAAATCTTGCCCTTGTGGCGCTGCACCAGGCAGTCGCCGATCCAGAACACGCCGGGCGCGATCTCGCGCGGCATCCGGTCGGCCGGCGCCATGGCGAGTATGTCGACCTTGTCGAGCATGTTTTCAACGCTCCTCGTCACGGGTGACATAGCGCGACACCGCCACGCTCTTGTCGCAACTTTTAAGAAACTCGTCGAGCATCCGGTAGTGCCGCGCCACGACCTTGCGGCCGCGCAGGATGCAGCCGTAGCCAGGGGCGATCGTTTCAATGTCATGTTTGTCGAAGATGTCGCCGATGCCGCGCCGCATCGAGTTGGTCGAAACGCCTTCCAGCCACCAATAGCGCGTGTTCAGCATGAACGATCGGACATCGCGCAATGACGTCGTATCGTTATCGTTGTCGGTAACGATCCATGGCCCGACCGCGCTGTCGCGCCAGACGTGGGTGAACATATCGGATGAGAACAAAGTGCGGGTTGCGCGGTCGTAGAGCCAGCGTGTGGCGATCAGACGGAGCGGCGCCTGCATGACGTCGATGGCGCGGCCGGCATTGCCAAGCTCGATCTTATCGGCGCGGGTCACGGCGGTGACCCTCATCGCATCCAAGATACTGCGGCCGTTCGGCGTGGCGCCGAAATCGAACCACAGCGCCGCGTCGGGGTTGCTGGTATAGCATTGGTCGATGTTGAAATGCGCCGCGAAGCTCTCGACGTTGTTGATCGACATGAACTCGTTGAGCCGCAGCGGGAACATCGACAGCGGCAGCCCGGGCGCGATCAGTTGCTCGATCTGCGCGCGGATCGTCGGCTCGTCCTTGCCGAAGCCGGTGTCTATCAGCATCGCGGCGTCGGGCTGCGTCAGCAGGTAGCTGTTCGCCACCGAGAATCCCCGGGAACTCGCCGGATAGGAACTGACGCGGCCGTCGAGCGCGAAGGGGTTTTGCAAGGCGTAGAGCCGGTCGTCGGCAAGCGATGCGACGCCGCCAGTAAAGCCGTTGCGGGCTTGCAGGGGCGTTTCCTTAGGCGCGTATTGGGTTGACACCGGCATGATGCGCCGACCTTATCGGGCCTGTGACCGGCCCGGCAATCCCTATCGACGCTGGATATTCGATAATGGGATAATGAAGCGAGCCAGACGAGATCTGTCATGCCGGTTCAGCGGATCGACCATGTCTTGATTGCGATGCCGGCGGGCCGGGAGGAAGAAGCGCGCGCATTTTACAGCGGCATGCTGGGTTTGCCGGAAAAGACCAAGCCGCCGCAGCTTGCTGCGCGCGGCGGCTGCTGGTTCGAAATCGGCGCGGTGACGGTGCATCTCGGGGTCGACAAGAATTTCATCGCGGCGCGCAAGGCGCATCCCGCCTTCATCGTCGATGGCCTGATCGAACTTGAGACGAAGCTGAAGCAGGCCGGCTACAAGGTAACCGAAGACGAGCCGATCGAAGGCTGCGACCGGCGCCACGTCGAGGACCCGTTCGGCAACCGGATCGAGCTGATCGAGCCCCACTGAGGCCGCCAAAGCGTACTCCGGGGGCTCAGACCACCATTAGGTCCTTTCCAACAATAATCTCGCCCTTGAAATACTTCGCCGCCGGCGCGCGCCAGGTGTCGTCGGTGATGCTGTCGATCGCCGGCGTGAGATGCGAGAGCACCAGCGTCTTCACGCCGGCCTCCTGCGCGATGCGGCCGACGTCTTCGACCGGCGTGTGGTCGGCCTTCATGTGCGCCATGAAGGCCTCGAACTTGACCGGCCGGCCCTTGGCGATCTGGCCTTTGATGTATTTCTCCACCGCCGGCACATACATCGTCTCGTGCACCAGCACGTCGGCGCCCTTCGCCATCTTGGCCACCGCTTCGAGCGGTGCGGTGTCGCCGGAGAAGGCAATCGAGCGGTCCTTGAAGTCGAAGCGGTAGGCGAGCGCCGGCTTCACCGGCGGGTGCTCGACCACGATCGCGGACACCTTGACGTTGTCGTCCTGCATCACCGGGCCGGCACCTGAGATTTCCTGCACATTGACCGAGGTGAGCGGCTTCATGTGGAAGTCTTCGGCCCAGAAATCGACCGTTTGCTTGTAGGCGCGCATGAAATCGTCGGTCATCTGCTTGAGCGGTGGCGGACCGAACGCACGGATGTCGAGCGGCAGACCCTGGATCCAGCCGACGATCAGCAGCGGGCCCTATTCGATATTGTGGTCGGCGTGGTGGTGGGTGATGAAGATCGACTTGAGCGCGTTGAACGGAATGCCGGTCTGCGCATAACGGTCTGTGACGCCCATGCCGCAATCGAGCACATAGGCCGCGCCGTTGCTCAGCATGACGTGCGAAGTCATCTGCCGCGAGCGTCCCGGCACGGGACCGGCGGCGGTGCCGAGCAGCACCAGCTTGCCTTTGGCGTCCTTCAGCGCGGCCTGCGCCTGCTGCGGCGTCCAGCGTGGTCCGGCTGTCTGCGCAACCTTTGTTCAGCCGAAGCCGTGATGATCGGTGCCGCCGCCAAACCGGCCAGCAGGCTACGGCGCGAAAGCCCTGACGGGCCCGACATGTCTGTCACGATTTCTCTCCCTAAAATACCGGCGTTTGCCGTCGGTTCTTCTGATGTCGTTTGACGGGCACGATATCGGCAATGTTTGCCCTGTTCAACGGTCCGTGCGGCTGATTGTCCCCGCGATTCCGCGGGCATCTCACTTGGTGTGTTACAAAAGTCTGGAATTGGCACTTAGCGGACATTGACCAACCGTTGGTCACCAATATCTATTGACGAGTTGACACCCCAATTCCCATGAACGGCACACCCAAAGACATCGACCCGGCGAGCGACCTGCGCGAAGACGACGACGAGCAGGCGCTGCCCGAGCTGGAACACGCGGAGCAGCCTCCCGGCACGCTGGCCGCCGGCCGCGCCGCGATCACGCGCGCCGTCAAGCACGCGCCGTCGTCGCCCGGCGTCTATCGCATGATCGACGCGCAGGGCGACGTGCTCTATGTCGGCAAGGCAAAAAACATCAAGAAGCGGGTCACCGCCTATACGCGGCCGACCGGGCACGACAGCCGCATCGTGCGCATGATCTCGGGCACGGCGACGATGGAGTTCGTCTCCACCAAGACCGAGACCGAAGCGCTGCTCCTGGAAGCCAACCTGATCAAGCGGTTGCGGCCGCGCTTCAACGTGCTGTTGCGCGACGACAAGTCGTTCCCCTTCATCCTGATCACGTCCGACCACTGGGCGCCGCAGATCCTCAAGCATCGCGGCGCGCGCACGCGGGCAGGGCACTATTACGGGCCGTTCGCCAATGCCGGCGCGGTCAACCGCACCATCAACGCGCTGCAACGCGCGTTTCTGTTGCGCTCCTGCTCGGATTCGTTTTTCGAGGGGCGCACGCGGCCTTGTTTGCTGCATCAGATCAAGCGCTGCTCGGCGCCCTGCACGCAGGAGATCGACTTCGCCGGCTATGGCGAGCTTGTACGCGAGGCCAATGAATTTCTCTCCGGCCGCAGCCGGCTGGTGCAGAAGGAATTGGCGACGGAAATGGACACGGCTTCCAACGCGCTTGATTTTGAGCGCGCGGCGATCTATCGCGACCGCCTGGCGGCGCTGTCGGCAATTACCTCGCACCAGGGCATCAATCCGCGCACGCTCGAGGAAGCCGACGTGTTCGCCGTGCACCAGGCCGGCGGATACACCTGCGTCGAGGTGTTCTTCTTCCGCACCGGGCAGAACTGGGGCAACCGCGCTTACTTCCCGAAGGCCGACCGCGCGCTCGGCGCTGGCGAGGTGCTGAGCGCGTTTCTGGCGCAGTTCTACGATGACAAGCCGCCGCCGCGGCTGGCGCTGGTCTCGCACGACTTCGAGGAACGCGCGCTGCTTGCGGCGGCGCTTACCGCCAAGAGCGGGCGCAAGGTCGAAGTGAGCGTGCCGCAACGCGGCGAACGCAAGGAACTGCTGCTGCATGCGCTCGCCAATGCGCGCGAGGCGCTGGCGCGCAAGCTCGCCGATACTTCGTCGCAACAGAAGCTGTTGAAGGCGCTGACCGAGACCTTCGCGCTGCCGCGTGCGCCCCGCCGCATCGAGGTCTATGACAACAGCCATATCGGCGGCACGAATGCGGTCGGCGCCATGGTGGTGGCGGGGCCGGAAGGCCTCCGCAAGAATCAGTACCGCAAGTTCAACATTCGCTCGACCGAGCTTACGCCCGGCGACGACTACGGCATGCTGCGCGAGGTATTGCAGCGGCGGTTCAAGAGATTGCTGGAAGAAAACCCGCGGTTGACGGCCGATGCCGCGCTCGCCGCGGTACTTACCGGCGAGCCGGACGATGCCGACAAGCAACCCTGGCCCGATCTGGTGCTGATCGACGGCGGGCAAGGCCAACTCAGCGCGGCGGCCGAAACGCTGGCCGCGATGGGCGTCACCGACGTGCCGCTGGTTGCCATCGCCAAGGGGCCGGACCGCGACGCCGGACGCGAGACCTTCTTCATGCCCGGCCATACGCCGTTCAAGCTGCCGCCGCGCGACCCGCTGCTCTATTTCATCGAGCGGTTGCGCGACGAGGCGCACCGCTTCGCTATCGGCTCGCACCGCGCCCGTCGCAAGAAGGACATACGCGAGGCCGGCCTGCAGGAAATCCCGGGCATCGGGCCGACCCGCAAGCGCGCGCTGCTGCGCCATTTCGGCACGCTGAAGGCAATCGAGCGGGCGAGCCTGCCCGATCTTGCCCAGGTGCCGGGAATTAATGCGGAGACAGCGCGAAAGATATATGAGTTCTTCCACGAACAGGCGGCGCAATAGGCGGAACACGAAATGCTCATCAAGCGGCAGGAAGACGTCACCGACGTGGTCGTGGACGCGTTCAAGAACACGGCCGATCCGCGCGCGCGGGAAATCCTCACCGCGCTGGTGAAGCATCTGCACGCCTTTGCGCGCGACGTGCATCTGACCGAGGAGGAATTCGAGAGGGCCGTGCAATATGTCGTCGCGCTCGGGCAGAAGACCAACGCCACCCACAACGAAGCGGTGCTAATGTCCGGCTCGCTCGGCTTCTCGACGCTGATCTGCCTGCTCAACAACGGCAACAACGGACAGACCGAAACGACCGCCAATCTGCTCGGCCCGTTCTGGCGCCTGAATTCGCCGCGCACGGAGAACGGCGGCTCGATCGTGCGTTCGCCGACGCCGGGGCCGGCACTGTTCGTCAAGTGCACGCTTACTCGACCGCGACGGCAAGCCGATCGAGGGCGCCGAGGTGGATGTCTGGCACTCCTCGCCGGATGGTTTTTACGATCAACAGGATCCCAATCAGGCCGACATGAACTTGCGCGGCAAGTTCACTACCGACGCGCAAGGTCATTTCGGCTTCCGCAGCGTGAAGCCGGCCGGTTATCCGATCCCGATCGACGGCCCGGTCGGCGATCTGGTGCGCGCTACCGGGCGGCACCATTACCGCCCGGCGCATCTGCACTTCCTGATTTTCAAACCCGGCTTCAAGACGCTGATCTCGCAGATCTACGTCAATGACGACGAAAGGCTGGAAACCGACGTGCAATTCGGCGTCACGCGCGCGCTGGTCGGCGATTATGTCCGCCATGACGGGGCTGCGCCGGCAGCGGACGTGAAGGGCGAGTGGTATTCGCTCGATCAGACTTTCGTGATGGAGCCGGGCAAAAGCCGGCTGCCCAAGCCGCCGATCCAGTAATCGGAGGGGGATACGCCGAACGCAGGCGTTGACCTCGCGGCGGGCCGGGTGTTCCTTGGGAGATGATGAATGCCATGAGCTCCCAACGCTTGCCGGCGCGTCCGCTCGCGCTGCCGAATTTATTGACCTATGGCCGCATCGCCGCCGTGCCGGTGGTGGTCGGCCTGATGTATTGGCAAAGCATTCTGGGCGCTGCGCTGTGGCTGCGCTGGCTGGCGCTGGCGGTCTTCATAGCCGCCGGCATCACCGATATTCTTGACGGTTATTTTGCCCGCATGTGGGGCCAGCAGTCCTCGCTCGGCCGCATGCTCGATCCGATTGCCGACAAGCTGCTGGTGGCCTCCTGCCTGCTGATGCTGGCGGCCGAGGAAAGCATCCGCGGCTGGACGCTGTTTGCCGCGGTGATTATCCTGTGCCGTGAAATCCTGGTGTCGGGATTGCGCGAATATCTCGCCGAGCTGCGCGTCGGCGTGCCGGTGACGCGGCTTGCCAAGTACAAGACCATCGGCCAGATGGTGGCGATCGGATTCCTGATCGCCGGCGACGCCGGCGACGTCATTCTGCCGTCGACGACCGAGATCGGCATCACGCTGTTGTGGCTGTCGGCGATCCTGACGCTCTATACCGGCTGGGACTATATGCGCGCCGGCCTGCGCTATATGATGGATTAGCGCTTGATCCCAAAAAGTGGGAACCGGTTTTTGGACAAGATCATGCGCAGGAGAAAATGACCATCAAATTGCGTTATTTCGCCTGGGTGCGCGAGCGCGTCGGCAAACCTGAGGAAGACATTGAGGTTCCGGCCGGCGTCGCAACGGTCGGCGAGCTGGTGGCGTGGCTGGCTTCGCGCGGCGAGGAATATGCGCATGCCTTCGAGAACCCCCAGGTGATCCGCGTGGCCATCGACCGCGCCCATGTGAAGGCGCAGGCCCCGATCAAAGGTGCTGCCGAAATCGCCTTTTTCCCGCCGATGACGGGGGGGTAAATTTTCTGTCATTCCGGGGCGGCCCGCAGGGCCGAACCCGGAATCCATAGCCCCAGTGCTGCGGAGTACGGATTCCGGGTTCGCTCGCTGCGCTCGCGCCCGGGAATGACGTGCGCTACATTAACCCCATGACCGTCCCTTCCACCGTGCGCCTGCAGCGCGAACCGTTCGACGCCGCCGCGGAAGCGAAAAAGCTTACCGCCAGCCGCACCGACGTGGGCGCGCTGGTCACCTTCAGCGGCATCTGCCGCGGCACCGAGGCAAGCGAGCCGATCGCCGCGCTCACGCTCGAGCATTATCCCGGTATGGCGGAAGCCGAGATCGAGCGGCACGTCGAAGAGGCGAAGACGCGCTGGCCGCTGATGGGCGTCACCGTCATCCATCGTTACGGGCGCATCACACCGGGCGAAGACATCATGATGGTGGCAGTCGCATCGTCGCACCGCGAAGCGGCCTTCGCGGCGGCCGAATTCCTGATGGACTATTTGAAGACGCGCGCGCCGTTCTGGAAGCAAGTCGAAAAGGCCGGCGAGAAGACCTGGGTGGAAGCCAAGGTGAGTGACGATACCGCGGCGGAGCGTTGGACCGCGGGTAAACGGCAGGCGGCCGAATAGACGCGCGCCAATGTAGGATGTAGTAAGTGGGGCTGGGATGGTTCCGATTGTTGTCGCTGCGGTGGCACTGCTTGCTCTCGGCATCAAGCCGGCGGCGGCGGAGATCAAATATTTCGACGTGCCGCACGGCGCGCATCCGCATGATGTGGCGCCGGCGCCGGATGGGCCGGTCTGGTACACCGCGCAAGCGCAAGGCGCGCTCGGCGTGCTCGATCCGAAGACCGGAAAATACAGACAAATTCCGCTCGGACCGGGCGCCGCGCCGCATGGCGTGATCATCGGGCCCGACCGCGCCGCCTGGGTTACCGACGGCGGGCAGAACGCCGTCGCGCGCGTCGACCCAGCCACCAAAGCGGTGAAGCTGTTCCGGCTGCCGGCGAATTTTCCCGACGCCAACCTGAACACCGCGACCTTCGACCGCAAAGGCATCCTCTGGTTCACCGGCCAGAACGGTGTCTACGGCCGCGTCGATCCGGCCACCGGCAAGGTCGATGCCTGGAAGGCGCCCAAGGGCCCCGGCCCATACGGTATCACCACTACGCCGAACGGCGAGGTCTGGTATGCGTCGCTTGCCGGCGACCACATCGCGAAGATCGACACCGTGAGCGGCGACGCGATGATGGTGCCGCCGCCCAAGCCGGGCGTTGGCCCGCGCCGCATCTGGTCGGATTCCAAGGGCATGCTGTGGGTGAGCTTCTGGCACACCGGCGAAATCGCCCGCTTCGATCCGGCCGCCAAGGCCTGGAAGGTGTGGAAGCTGCCGAAAAGCGCTGCCGGCTGTTACGCGGTTTATGTGGACGAAAAGGACAAGGTGTGGGCCAGCGACTGGCTCGCCAACGCCATCGTGCGCTTCGATCCGGCGACCGAGAAATTCGAGAGCTTCCCGAGCAACCGGCGCGGCGCCTCGGTACGCGAACTGCAGGGCAGGCGCGGTGAAGTGTGGGGCGCGGAATCCGGCACCGACCGGCTGGTGATGGTGCGGGATTGACTGGATGATCTGATGCGGGCGCAGGGCTCAAGCCGGCGGGATGTATTGCGAATTCTCGCCGGCGGTGCGGCTTTGGCGATTGCCGGACCGGCATTGGCCGGCGAAGCGCGCATCGCGCGCCTGATCGCGCAAGCACGCGGCCTTGGTACGATTTCACAGCGCATCGATTTCATTTCCGCGGCGCTGCGCGGCACGCGCTATCTCGGCTATACGTTGATCGGCGGACCGCACCGGCCGGAGCACTTCGTGCTGCGCGACGACGGTTTCGA
Organism: uncultured Alphaproteobacteria bacterium; assembly: GCA_963786025.1. Lineage (GTDB taxonomy): Bacteria > Pseudomonadota > Alphaproteobacteria > Rhizobiales > Xanthobacteraceae > Pseudolabrys. The sequence goes on along the minus strand of CAWAXK010000004.1, from coordinate 91,064 downwards.
TTGCGTGACTTACGTCGAAACCGTGCTGGCGGCCGCGCGCGCGCGCGACATGGCCGAATTCGAGGCAAGCTTACGCGAGATCCGCTACCGGCACGGCTTCGTGAACTGGTTCGAGCGCAACCATTATTTCTTCGAATGGTGCGAGCGCAATGTCGAGAACAAGACCTGCCGCTGGCTCGACCTGGCCGGCGCGGTCGACATCAGCAAGACCGTCGACTCGCAGAAGGGCTTGAGCAAGCGGCGCTTCGCCATGCGCGTGATCCCGCGCGCGGTGTTCCTCGCCAACGCGGACAAATTGGCGACGGGCGATATTGTTGGCTTCGTCAGCCGGCGGGCGGATTTGGATTATTTCCACTGTGGCTTGGTCGTTGCCGCGCCCAAGGGTCCGCTGATGCTGCGGCACGCCTCCGAGACCCGGCATCGTGTCCTGGACGAGCGTATGGATCGCTTCGCCGCGCATTATGCCGTGCGCTACGTCACGCTGGTGCGGCCGCAAGAGGTGGCAGTGGCGTGAAGTTGCCCGACTAGCAACCGCGATTGCGCCGGACCCCCCTCTCCCCTTGGGGGAGAAGGGGGGTGAGGGGGCAAGTGACTCTCGATAGGTCGTAACCCCTCACCCGACGCGCTTCGCGCGTCGACCTCTCCCTATGGGAGAGGTGAAGCGAGAGTTTACGCCGCGGCCGCCTTCGGATTCACTTCCGCAGTGTAGTCGTCCATCAACTGCTTGGTGATGCCGCCGGGATTGAAATTCCACTGTCCGCCGATCTCCGACACCGCTGTGACTTCCGCCGCCGAGCCGGTGATGAAGCATTCCGAGAAGCTCGACAGCTCTTCCGGCATGATGCGCTGCTCGATCACCTCGAAGCCGCGCTTGCGCGCCAATGCGATCACTGTCTGCCGGGTGATGCCGTCGAGGAAGCAGTCGGCGATCGGCGTGTGGATCTTGCCGTCCTTGACGAAGAAGATATTGGCGCCGGTGCATTCGGCAACGCGGCCTTGCCAGTCCAGCATCATGGCGTCGGCATAGCCGCGGCGCTCCGCGCGGTGCTTAGAAATGGTGCAGATCATGTAAAGGCCGGCGGCCTTGGCGAGGCAGGGCGCCGTCTTCGGATCGGGCCGCCGATATTCGGCGAGGTCGAGCTTGATGCCCTTGAGCCGCTGCTCGGGATCGAAATAGCTCGGCCATTCCCATGACGCGATGGCGAGGTGGATGGTGTTGCTCTGCGCCGAGACGCCCATCATCTCCGAGCCGCGCCAGGCGATCGGGCGGACGTAGGCCTCTTTCCGGCCGTTCTTGTCGACGACGAGCTGCTTGGCGGCGACGATGTCGTCGGCCGAAAAGGGGATTTCGAAATCGAGCACCTGGGCGGAGCGTTTGAGCCGCTCGGCGTGCTCGCGGGTCTTGAAGATTTTGCCGCCGTAGGCGCGCTCGCCCTCGAACACGGCGCTGGCGTAATGCAGGCCATGGCTGAGCACGTGCAGATTGGCGTCCTGCCAGGGCACCAGCTTGCCGTCGTACCAGATGGCCCCTTCGAGCCGGTCATAGGACTGCGCAGCCATTGTTTCCTCCTTCAAACCATAAATTTTGCTTCGCGCATGACCTTTTCCAAAAACCGGTCCTCATCCCGGATCAAGTCCGGGACAGGCTTTTTCGTGATCACGCGCGCGGGCCTCCCGGCCCCTCTTTTGCCCCTGTCATGGGGCATTTTTCGCGCCTATTCCAATACTTTGCGTTGAGAAGCAACACCCGGTATGAATGGGTCCGGTCCGGTCCTATCGGGGTCTCAACGGAGTAGCGCCGGAAAAAAGGGCCGCTTCGGTACGATCCTTTCGTCCTTGGACGAGTTTTTGTAACATAACACCAAAATATGTCAACATGGCTGACATAAATCTGAGCGCCAAGATCGCCGCGGCGGCCAGCGGCCTGGCCGAGCGCCCGGGCGCGGCCGCAGCGTCCGAGCCGATCTGGGACATCATCGAATTGTTGTTTTTCGCCTACCGCGATTTCGTCGGCGATCCGGACGAAGTGCTGTCCAAGCTCGCCTTCGGCCGCGCCCATCACCGGGTGCTGCATTTCGTCAACCGCAATCCAGGCATGAAGGTCGCCGACCTCTTGGAGATCCTCAACATCACCAAGCAGTCGCTCGGCCGCGTGCTCAAGCAACTGGTCGATCAGAGCTACGTGGTGCAGAAGGAAGGTGCGCAGGATCGCCGGCAGCGTTTGTTGTATGTGACGCCGAAGGGGGAAGCGCTGGCGCTCAAGCTCGCCGGCCTGCAGACGCAACGTATCACACGCGCTTTCGGCGAACTCGGCCCCGGCGCGCATGAGGCGGCCCGGCGCTTTCTGACCGCCATGATCGACGCCGACAATCGCGAGGACGTGCTGCGGCTGATCGCGCGCGCCGAGCGCGCCAAGGCCCGCGGCTAACGCGAGGAGCATAACCGATGATGCTGCCGGCAACGGTTACCGACGATGCGCCGCATTTGCTGGTGGTCGATGACGACCGCCGCATCCGCGATTTGCTGTCGCGCTTTCTGACCGGCGAGGGCTACCGCGTGACCACGGCGGAGACGGCGGCCGACGCGCGGGCCAAGCTCAACGGCTTGAGCTTCGATCTGCTTGTTCTCGACGTGATGATGCCGGGCGAAAACGGCTTCGACTTCGCCAAGGCGCTGCGCGGCACGTCGAGCGTGCCGATCCTGATGCTGACCGCGCGCGACGCCGCCGAGAGCCGCATCAAGGGCCTCGAGATGGGCGCCGACGATTATTTGTCCAAGCCGTTCGAGCCGCGCGAATTGTCGCTGCGCATCGCCAATATCCTCAAGCGCGCGCAGCCGGCCGCCGCGCCGCCGGTGGAATCGGTGCGCTTCGGGCCGTTCGTCTATCATCTGGCGCGCGGCGAATTGCGCAAAGGCGAGGAAGTCATCCGGCTGACCGACCGCGAGCGTGAGATGTTGCGCATCCTGACGGCGACGCCGGGCGAAACCGTGACGCGGCTGGCGCTTGCCGGCAATGGCGGCTCGGTCAGCGAGCGGGCGGTCGACGTGCAGGTCAACCGGCTGCGCCGCAAGATCGAGCAAAATCCGGCCAATCCACTGTTCGTGCAGACCGTGCGCGGCGTCGGCTACCGCTTGGTGGCCAGCACATGACCAGTCTCGATACCGGCATCCGCACCATTCGCACCGCCTTCGAGCGGGTGGCCGAAGCGTGGCGCTGGTACGACTCGATTCCGGCGGTCCGCCGCATCCACGCCGTGCTCGGCCGCGTTCCCGACGCCTGGCGGCGGCTCGCCCGCTGGCTCAACAGCGTGATGCCGAAGGGCCTCTATGCGCGCGCTTTGCTCATCATCATCCTGCCGATGGTGATCCTGCAGTCGGTGATCGCCTTCGTGTTTATGGAGCGGCATTGGAACGTCGTTACGCAGCGGCTGTCCGCCGGAGTGGTGGCCGATATCGCCGCGCTGATCGACGTCTACCAGGGCTATCCGCAAGACGCCGACCGCCAGAAAATCCGCCGCATCGCGCAGGACCGGCTCGGCCTGGTGGTTGATTTCCTGCCGCTGAGCGACATGCCGCCGCCGGGGCCGAAGCCGTTCTTTTCGCTGCTCGATTCGACATTGTCGGATGAACTGCGCAAGCAGATCGGCAAGCCCTATTGGATCGACACGGTCGGCAAATCGGCGCTGGTCGAGATCCGGGTCCAGCTCGACAAGACGGTGATGCGGGTGTTCGCACGCCGCAGCGCCGCTTACGCGTCGAATTCGGAAATCTTCCTGCTCTGGATGGTCGGCACCTCGATGGTGCTGATCGGCGTCGCCATCATTTTCCTGCGCAACCAGATCAAGCCGATCCTCAAGCTCGCCGACGCCGCCGAGAGCTTCGGCAAAGGCCGCGACGTGCCGAACTTCCGCCCGCGCGGCGCGCGCGAGGTGCGGCGCGCGGCGCAGGCCTTCATCGAGATGAAGACGCGCGTCGAACGCGCCATCGAACAGCGCACGGCGATGCTGGCCGGCGTCTCGCATGACCTGCGCACCGTGCTGACGCGCTTCAAGTTGGAGCTGGCGCTGGTAAAGCGGAAGACGCCGGAAGTGGAGGCGATGAAGAAGGACGTCGACGAGATGGCGCGCATGCTGGAGGCCTATCTTGCCTTTGCGCGCGGCGACCTCGGCGAGAGCGCGGCGCCGACCGACATGGCGGCTTTCCTCGAGGAGCTCAAGGACGATGCCGAGCGCAACGGCCACAAGGCAAGCGTGGTGTTCCACGGTCCGCCGATCGTCACGGTGCGGCCGGCCGCGTTCAAGCGCTGTCTTGGCAATCTGGTATCGAACGCCGCCCGTTTCGCGTCGTCGATTTCGATCACCGGCCACCGCGATCACCGCTATCTGACGGTGACGGTGGACGACGACGGGCCGGGCATTGCGCCCGACATGCGCGAGGAAGTGTTCAAGCCGTTCCTGCGGCTCGACGACGCGCGCAATCAGGACGAGGGCGGCACGGGCTTGGGGTTGGCGATCGCGCGCGACATCGCGCGCTCGCACGGCGGCGATATCACGCTCGGCGACTCACCGCTCGGCGGCTTGCGGGCGACGGTGCGGGTGCCGGTATAATTCGCACGTCGGCCGCTCGTCCCCGCGAAAGCGGGGACCCAGAGCAGAGTTTTCAGAAAGAGCTCGGATTCCGAGCTTCGCGTGGGAATGAGCGGAGTAAATACTACGCCGCCTCGGCTTCATCTTCCTCGCCGCGGTGGCGGCGCCGCCGCCGGCCGCGGATCGCGCAGGGAATCGCGCAAAGATCGCCGACAAAGCCATCCCAGCGCTCGGCGCTTGCCAAGCCACGGCCGAGCGCGGCCATGGTGCGGTCGAGGCCCGCTTCGTCGTCGTCGAACCACACGCTGAGCACGCGGGCGAACATCAGCGCGGCGCCTTGCGCGCGCAGCGCGCCGCGCGGGCCGTGCGCGCCGATGCCGGCGGCCTCCAGCATCCACTGTTGCGAGCGCACGGCCATGGCGTTGAGCGCCAGCGCGAGGCCCGGATTGCGCCGCGCCGAACGCATCAGCGAATGCACCGCCTCTTTGTAGGGTGCGAGCGCTTCCAGCCGGCGCATCAGCACGTCGAACAGTCGCTCGCGCGCCGGCTCTTCGGCCATGTCGGCGCCGTCGCCGACGAGCACCGCGCGGTCGATGTCTTTCATATGGGCGGCGACAATGGCCAGCGTCGAGCCGAATTCACCGCGCAACTCGGAGAGCTTCAGCCCGGCGCGGCCGGCCACCTCGGCCAGTCCGATCTCTTCGAAGCGATGCTCGGCGAGCAACGCCATCAGCGCGTCGATCGCCTTGTCGCGGTCGGTGGTGCCGCGCGGCGTGGCGGCCTGGCCTTGCACGCGGCGTTGCTTTTTCGGCTTGCGGGCCATGGCGGCCTCCTGCGGGCTGTTCCGGTCGCCTTAATCTAGGGCCGCAAAGGCGCCGGTTCTAGGGCAGGTGGATAGGCGTATTCGGCGGAACCCCTCTCCCCTTGGGGGAGAGGGTTGGGGTGAGGTGGCAAGTGACTCTCGATAGTCTGTAACCCCTCACCCGGATCGCTTCGCGATCCGATCTCTCCCCTTGGGAGAGGTAAAGAGGAGTACGTGGGGAACTACCCCGCCAGCTCGCGCGATCGCCTGGTGGCGGCGGCGATGGCCTTGGTTAAGAGCAGGTCGAAGCCGCCGGGCCCCATCAGCACTTCCAGCGCGGCGGCGGTGGTGCCGCCTGGCGAAGTGACGTTCTGCCGCAGCGTGGCGGCATCGAGGTCCGAGTGGTGCAGCAATTCGCCCGAGCCGGCGACGGTCTCGCGCGCGAGGCGGGAGGCAAGGTCCGCCGGCAGGCCGGCGCCGATACCGGCTTTGGTCATGGCTTCCGCCAGCAGGAACACATAGGCCGGACCGGAGCCGGAGAGCGCGGTCACCGCGTCGATCAGCGCCTCGTCGGCGACCCATTCGACCTTGCCGATGGCGGCGAGCAGATCGGAGGCGAGCTTGCGCTGGCGCACAGAGACTTTGCCATTGGCGACCGCGACGCTGATGCCGCGGCCGATCGCGGCCGGCGTGTTGGGCATGGCGCGTACAATGGCCGCGTCGGCAGACAGCGATTTTTCCAAGAAGCCAATGGTGCGGCCGGCCATGATCGACAGCACCAGCGTCGTCTTGCCGACATAAGGAGCAAGCGGCGGCACCGCGTCCGGCGCGGTCTGCGGTTTCACCGCGATCACGATGGCCGACGCCGCGCCACCCTTGCGCTTCGGAGTGAGCGTGAGTCCGCGCCGCGCCAGCGCCTTCACCGCCTTGCCCGGCTGCGGCTCGATCACGACGATGCGCTTGAGCGCAAGCCCGCGCGCGATCCAACCGTCGAGCATGGCCGAGCCCATCTTGCCGGCGCCGACAAGAACGAGGGTGCCGGGGAATTTGGCGAGGGGCTTTTGGCTTGCCGCGGGTTTTTTCATATCTCGATGATAACGGCAATTTCTTCTTCATGCCCGGCCTTGTGCCGGGCATCCACGCCTTAATCTCCGATCAGCAAAGTACGGCGTAGATGGCCGGGACATAAGCGAGCGAAGCGACGCCGTTCTTCGAACGGCTATGCCCGGCCATGACGGGGATGGTGGCTACGCCTCGCCCGAGGTGTCGAACATGGCGGCTTCGAGCGCCTCGCGCGCGCTTTTGCCCGCCCAGACCACGAATTGGAAGGCGGTGAAATAGCGCTCGCAGGCGTCGAGCGCGCTGCCGAGCAGCGCCTCGCATTGCTTGCCGGAGGCCTCCGTGCCGCCCGCCAGCACCAGCGCGTGGCGGAACATCAGGATGCCTTCCTTGGTCCACAGGTCGAAATGGCCGACCCACAACCGCTCATTGATCAGCGAGATCAGCGTCTGCACTTCGGCGCGGCGGCGTTCGGGAACCTTGAGGTCGAAGGCGCAGGCCAGATGCAGCGCCTCGATGTCGCCCATCCAGGTGTAGGAAACCTGATAGTCGGTCCACTTGCCGGTGACCAGGATGGTGATTTCGTCGTCGGTGGCGCGTTCGAACGACCAGTCGTTGCCCGACGCCAGGCGTTCTACCACGTCGAGCGGGTTGATCCGGGGTTCGTGCGCGTAGGCGAATTGGGGCATGACGTCTCCGCTTTGCCGAATCGATAAGGAAACGCACGCCACGCGTACGATCAGCCGACGGGGTTTTAACGCAGGGGATACGGCGACGCCTTGACGGCGGGAGCGAATCACTTGGCCACTTGACTATAACCGACGCGATTCAGCCCGCCAAAGGCATCATCGATGGCCAATGGGCCGTGATTTGCCCGTCATAGGCAACCGCGCGGAGCGGAATCTCCACAGGCAAAGCTGGGCTCAAGCGAATCTTTTGGTGGAAAACTTTACCGTTCGGAATCCGTTCGCCGACCGATTCCGTTTTGTTCTCGGTGCCGCTCAGTCGAACAGACTGGACACCGACTCCTCGGTCGCGGTGCGTCCGATCGCCTCGCCGATCAGGGTCGCGATCGGCAGCACGCGGATATTGCCGGAGGCGAGCAGTTCCTTGGTCGGCTGAATCGAATCGGTGATGACCAATTCCTTCAGCCGCGATTTGGCGACGCGCGCCACCGCGCCGCCCGACAACACGCCGTGGCTGATATAGGCGTAGACCGCCTTGGCGCCTTGCGCGAGCAGGGCGTCGGCCGCATTCACCAGCGTGCCGCCAGAATCGACGATGTCGTCCACCAGCACGCAGGTATAGCCGGCAACGTCGCCGATCACGTTCATGACTTCGGATTCGCCGGCGCGTTCGCGCCGCTTGTCGATGATGGCGAGCGGCGCGTTGATGCGTTTGGCCAGGCCGCGCGCGCGCACCACGCCGCCGACGTCGGGCGACACCACCATGACGTTGTCGAGCTGGAAACGCTCGCGGATGTCGCGCACCATCACCGGCGAGGCGTAGAGATTGTCGGTCGGGATATCGAAGAAGCCCTGGATCTGCCCGGCATGCAGGTCGAGGGTCATGACCCGGTCGGCCCCGGCGCGCGTGACCAGATTGGCCACCAGTTTGGCCGAGATTGGCGTGCGCGGGCCGGGTTTGCGGTCCTGCCGGGCGTAGCCGAAATAGGGGATCACCGCGGTGATGCGGCGCGCCGACGAACGGCGCAGCGCATCCATTATGATCAGTAATTCCATCAAATGATCGTTGGCCGGATAGGAGGTCGACTGGATGACAAAACAGTCCGCGCCGCGGACGTTTTCCTGGATTTCGACGAAAATCTCCATGTCGGCGAAGCGCCGCACCACCGCCTTGGTCAGCGGGGTCTTCAGATATTCGGCGATCGCCTGCGCCAGAGCAGGATTCGAGTTGCCGGCGACGAGTTTGATCGTCCCGTTCTTGCCCGACATCTACGATTCCTCGCTTGGTCCGGTGTTGCCGGCGGCGTGGTCATAACAAGGCGGGCAGGGGCTCGCAATACGAGTCCAAACCATTGTCCCGAAGCTTTTGGACAGGGTGAACAAGGCTTTCGAACGGGACGTGCTGGAGACCTGGGCTCAGTGGCTCGCGGCGGCCAGGGTCAGCGTTTCTCCGGCCGAAACGGCGGCTGCCACCGGCGGCCGCCGTGGCGGCAGCGGCACCGGGCCGGCGGCTGTGTCCGCCGGCATCTCGGCGGTATCGATTGGGGCCGGATCGGCTTTAGGCTGGGAAATGCGGAAGATGCCGGCCGCTTCGGGCGAGGAATCGCTCGTCCCGGCCAGTGCCATGCGCGGTTCGCTATCGGGCGTGCCCGGCGCGACCTCGGGCGACGTCAGGAAGGCGGCGAGCTTGTCCATGCTGCTGCGGGCGATCCGGTGCAGCATCTGGTCGTCGGCGGCGGACCAAGCGTCGTGGCGCCGGCCTTTGGCGGTCTCCTCGCCGGCAATGCGCAAGGCGCGCCGATCGTCGCGGTCGAACACATCCCAGACCCAGGAGATCGTCGTCTCGCGCTTGACGATCTTGGCGGCGAGATAGCCGCGCACGCGATAGGCCGATGGGCTTTCGCGCGACAATACCGCCAGACGGCGCGTTTGGGCTTCGTCGTTGAGCGCCTGCACGAGCTTATCGAATTGGCCGGGCGGCAGGCCGTCGATCGATTCGAAGGCGACAGTGGCGCCGCGCGGCTGGCCGGCCAAAGTACCTGGATGGCCCTTGAGGTCGCAGGCCGCCAACGCCATCGTGCAGACGGCCGCCAGCAGCACACCTAGCCAAGACACCCCCCACGCGGCGCGCCAGGCGCGCCCGCCTACACTCCACTGCATTGACACCTCGGTCGCAGGCCTTGTTTGTTTTTAGGCTTCTCGGCCACGATGAAACGTAGCGGTTGTGCGGGCCTTGAGTCCAGACGAGCGGCGTATGGTCGCAGCGACGCTCAATCGGCAAGCGCGATGGCGTTGATATGCCGGCCGTAGTCGGGTTCGCTTTGCTTGGTGGTGCGGCGGTAGCTAAAAAAGCGCTTGGGTTCGGCAAACGTGCACAGCGCGAGGTCCTCGAACTTGCCGATGCCGGCGCGTTGCACGCGCGCGGCGATATAGCCGGCGAGATCGAACATGGCGTGGTCCTCGCGCGGCGAGGCCACAAAGAAGCGCGTGTTGCCGGCGTCGGCGGCCAGGAAGCGAGCGACGAATTCCGGCCCGACCTCGTAATTCGGCTGGCTGATGGTGGGGCCGAGCGCCGCTACCATGCGCTCGCGCTCGGCGCCGAGTTCTTCCATGGCGGCGACCGCCGCCTCGATCACGCCGGTGAGCGCACCGCGCCAGCCGGCATGCGCCGCCCCGATCACTCCGGCCTCGGCATCGGCGAACAACAGCGGTCCGCAGTCGGCGGTGGACACACCGATAGCGAGCCGCGGCGTACGGCTGACGATGGCGTCGGCACGCGGGCGGCTCTCGTGCGTCCAGGGCTGGTCGGCGACCACCACGTCGGGCGAATGGATCTGATAGGGGGTGAGGAAACGGTCCGGTGCAACGCCGAGCGCCGTTGCCATGCGTGCGCGGTTCTCGGCTACCTTGTCGGGCGCATCGTTGGAGCCGACGCCGCCGTTGAGGGAAGCATAGACGCCCTGCGACACACCGCCGCTGCGAGTAAAGAAGCCGTGGCGGATGCGGGCGAGTTTGCTGAGTGATGAAGCCTGCAACATCGGTAAAGTCTGCTCTCTCTGACCTAGATCAATGCACGTATAGCGTTCCGCATATATGTGAAAGCATACCGCGCAAAGCGCGCGGCATAAGGGAGATTATGTCATACGGCACCAATTGTACGCTGCTGGAGCACTGATGGGCGCCTGTCTGCTGGTGAGCCCGGTGTCCACGAGCGCAGCACCTTTGGCCGGCGCCGCATCGAAGGATTTGGTGACGCAGACCGATGGCAATTCGTTGGTCATTCAAGTTCAGCGCCGGCGCGGCGGGGCCCGCAGAGGTGGCCGGGGCGGTTGGGGGGCGGCGGCGGAGACGGCGGCGCGGTTGCTGCCGGTGTTCTCGGCGGTCTCGTGCTCGGCGCCATCATCGCCAACGAAGCCCAGCGCAGTCAGGGGGTCGAGTACTGCATGCAACGCTATCGCAGCTACGATCCCGAAAGCATGACTTTTCTCGGCAATGACGGCCGGCGTCATCGCTGCCCGTAATCCGAGCTAACTTTCGAAACCGGGTGGCACGCCGAGCGCGGGATGCGCGAAGGCGGCCGCCTTGAACAGATTGCCCATGCCGGCTTCGCCCTCGCTGATCAGCCGTTTGAGCGCGGCGTCGATGGCGGCAGCGGTGGCGTCCGTTGCCTTGGCCTTGAGCGAGGCCGCGCGCGTCACGATGCCGAGACGGCGCAGAAACTGCGACTGCGTGATCGCGCCGAAGCCGTTGACGCCCATGCCCTCGACCGCGACGGCCAGCGCCTGGAAATCAACGTGCGCGGTGAGGTCGAGACTGCCGGGCGTGCTGAGCGGGTCGGCATAGGCGTGCTTGCCGACCGCCTGCAGCGTGTCGCCGACGGCGGTCTGGGCGTGACCGTAGTCGATCACCAGCGCGGCGCCGCCGTCGTGCATCAAGCGCCGGCCCAGCTCCATCGCGATATTGTCGGTGCGCCATTCGAAGATCGCGCCGTCCGGCGCGTTGCGCAGCGGCGGTGGCAGTATGCTGTCGAAGTGTGGGATCGGATCGCGCGCGATCGTGAACACGAGCCGGCCGGTGGAATCGACGCCGACGAGGCGCTCGTTCCAGCCCTGTTCGGTCTTGACCGCCTGATGGATCGGCAGTGCGTCGAAGAACTCGTTGGCGAGAACGACGGCCGGGCCCGGCGGCACATCCATGAGTGTCGGGTGCCAGAACATTGGCGTCGCCAAAGGCTCCAGCGTGCGTTGCTGCTGTGCCTCGAGCGCCGGGCTGATCTCGACCAGATGGATCACCACGGCTTCGCGGAAACCCGGCATCACCTTGGCGGCGCGCAGCGCGTCCTTCATCATGGTGCCGCGGCCGGGCCCGAGCTCGATGACGCGCAGGTTCTCCGGCGAACCCATCCGCTTCCAGATCGCGGCCATCCAGAGCCCGAGCATTTCGCCGAACATCTGGCTGACTTCCGGCGCGGTGATGAAATCGCCGCGCACGCCGAACGGATCGTGCGTGGTGTAATAGCCGTGCTCGCTGTCGGAAAGGCACAACGCCATATATTCGGCGACCGGCATTGGCCCGCCCAGTTCGATGCGCCGGCGAATCTCGGCTTCCAGCGGCGGAATGTCCGGCATCATGGACGCTCACATTCTTTTTTTGCGCATGATCTTAACCGAAAACCGGTACCCACTTTTCGGGATCATGTGTGCCGCGGATGCTTCAGCGCATAGGCGATGAAGCAGAGACCGGCGATGAACAACGGTATCGACAGCAGTTGGCCCATGGTAGCCCCGCCCCACAAAAAGCCGAGCTGGGCGTCGGGTTCGCGGAAGAATTCGCACGTTGAGCGAGCGACGGCGTAAAGGCAGGCGAAGCTGCCGACGATCAGGCCAGGCCGTTTCAATGTGCCTGCGCGCACCATCAGCGCCAGAATAACGAGCAGCACTAGGCCCTCGAGCGTCGCCTCATAGAGCTGACTTGGATGGCGCGGCAGCGGGCCGCCGCCGGGGAACACCATGGCCCAGGGCACGTCGGCCGGGCGGCCCCATAATTCGCCATTGATGAAATTGGCGATGCGCCCAAGGAACAGCCCGATCGGCCCGACCGCGCAGGTGATGTCGCCGAGCGAAAGCGTCGGAATGCCGCGCTTGCGCGCGAACAGCACCACGGCGATGACGCAGCCGGTAAAGCCGCCGTGGAACGACATGCCGCCCTTCCACAGTTGCAGGATCTCGATCGGATGGGCGGCGAACAGCGGCAGATTGTAGAACAACACGTAGCCGGTACGGCCGCCGAGGATGATGCCGAGCGTCACCCAGAGCACGAAATCGTCGAAATCGACGAGCGTCATGGGCGCCGCACCGCCCCAGAGTTTTTCGTTGCGGAGCAATGCGCGGGCGTAGACCCAGCCGAGCAGGATGCCGGCGATATAGGCCAGCGCATACCAGCGGATGGCGAATGGGCCGAGATGCACCAGCACCGGATCGAAGGCGGGATAGGGAATGACGAGCAGAGGCATTGCGAATTCCAGGTTCAGGCGCTCCCGCCCGGAGTGGTAGCATGCCGCCTCTTGCGGCGGGATGACTGGATCGCCATTGTTCAGACGAAACGGAGCAGAGCCATGACGCAGACCAACAACCGCATTTTCGACGAGATGGCACGCCTGATGAACGATGCCGCGGGGGTCGCGCAAGGGGTCCGCAAGGAATTCGACACCCTGTTCCGCAGCCAGGCCGAGCGCATCCTGCGCGACCTCGACGTGGTCCAGCGCGAGGAATTCGAAGCGGTCAAGGAAATGGCCCGCCTGGCGCGCGAGGAAAACGAGGCGCTGAAGGCGCGCATCGCGGCGCTGGAAGGCAAGCCCGCCGACAAGCCGGCCAAGAAAGCCAAGGACGCGGCAGCCGAGTAGTCGTTCCGAGGCGTCTGTCCCTGGATTCTGGGGCCGGTTCTTCGGACCGTCCTGGAATTACGGTCAACAGCGGCCTTTCTTGCCCTTTCCAGGCTGCGCCGGTATAAGCCAGCGCGAAACGTAGCCCCCGGCACCCCTGGAGGCTTGCTGCGTTCGCGGGCGGCGGAAAAAGCCGCCTTTTCCATTGGCTTAGATGAGGAATTCAAAATGACGACCGTCCTGGAATTGAAGGCGACGGTGCGTCCGAAAGGCGGCAAGGGGACCGCCCGGGCAGCACGTCGCGCCGGTAGTGTGCCGGGCGTAATCTACGGTGAGAACAAGCCCCCCCAGATGGTCCTTTTGGACCATGCCGAACTGCGCAAGCGCATCTATGCCGGGCGCTTCCTCACCACGCTGTTTCACATCGATTTGGATGGCGCCAAGCACCGCGTGATCCCGCGCGACTTCCAGCTCGATCCGGTGAAGGACCTGCCGATGCACGTGGACTTCCTCCGCGTAGCGGAGGGCGCCGTCATCCGCGTCAACGTCGCGGTCAAGGTGCTCAATTCCGATCAGGCGCCCGGCGTGAAGCGCGGCGGCGCGGTCAACATCGTCACCCACACCATCGAGGTGATGTGCCCGGTCGAAACCATTCCGGAATCGATCGACGTCGATATTTCCGAACTCGACATCAACCATTCCAAGCATCTTAGTCAGATAACGCTGCCGCCCAATGTGCGGGTGATCGCCCATGGCGACATCACGCTGGTCACGGTGGTGCCGCCGTCCGGCTACGCGGAAGAACTCAAGGCCGCCGCCGAAGCGGCTGCTGCCGCTGCCGCCGCTGCGGCCGCTGCGACTGCCGCGGGCGTGGCCCCCGGCGCCGAAGGTGCGGCTCCCGGGGCAGCGCCCGGCGCAGCGCCTGGCGCCGCTCCGGCTGCGGGCGGTGCGCCCGCCGCCGGTGGCGCTGCGGCGAAGTCCGACAAGAAGTGAGGCGGCGCCCTTCGCGCCACCTTACCTGCGCTCGCACAACTCTCTGAGGCGGCGACGCCGTAGAAGCCATGCTGCTTTTCGTCGGCCTCGGCAATCCTGGCGAGCGCTACGTCGGCAACCGGCACAATATCGGCTTCATGGCGGTACAGGCGATCGCCAAGCGCCACGGCATCGCGCCGTGGCGCCGGCGCTTCCAGGGCGTGGCGGTGGAAGGAGCGATCGGGGCCGACAAGGTTCTGCTGCTGCTGCCCGGCACCTACATGAACGAGTCGGGACGCGCGGTGGCGGAAGCGGTGCATTTCTACAAGGTCGGCCTTTCCGACATCGTGGTGCTGCACGACGAACTCGAATTGCCGCCCGGCAAGCTGCGGGTGAAAACCGGCGGCGGCAATGCCGGTCACAACGGCTTGCGCTCGATTTCCGCCCATGTCGGCAACGACTACAAGCGCGTGCGCTTAGGGATCGGGCATCCGGGCGACAAAAAATTGGTGGAGCCTTACGTGCTGCAGGATTTCGCCAAGAGCGAGCGGCCCTGGGTCGAGGCGTTATGCGATATCGTCGCCGACAATGCCGGGCTCCTGGTCGAAGGCAAGGATTCGACGTTTCAGAACAAGGTGCATCTCGCCATGGACGCCAAAGGCTTTGGCAGGGGCGAGGAGCCGAAAGACTCCGACTAACAATCTAACGACGCGGACATTTCATGGGATTCAAATGCGGCATTGTCGGCCTGCCGAATGTCGGCAAGTCGACGCTCTTCAATGCGCTCACGCAGACCGCGGCGGCGCAGGCGGCCAATTACCCGTTCTGCACCATCGAGCCGAATGTCGGCGAGATCGCTGTGCCGGATCCGCGGCTGGAGCAGCTCGCGGTGCTGGGCAAGTCGGAGCAGATCATTCCGACCCGTATCACCTTCGTCGATATCGCCGGGCTGGTGCGCGGCGCGTCGAAAGGCGAGGGGCTCGGCAACCAGTTTCTTGCCACCATCCGCGAGGTCGACGCCATCGTCCATGTGGTGCGCTGCTTCGAGGACGATGACGTCACCCATGTGGAAGGCAAGATCGATCCGGTGGCCGACATCGAGACCATCGAGACCGAGCTGATGCTGGCCGATCTCGATAGCCTCGAAAAGCGCGTCGACAATCTGGAGAAAAAGGCGAAGGGCACCGGCGAGGACGCCAAACTCGCCAAGGAAATGCTAGATCTGATCAACCGTTCGCTCGTGCTGCTGCGCGCGGGCAAGCCGGCGCGCATGGTCGAGCGCAAGCCCGAGGAAGAAAAGCTATTCCACTCGCTCGGCCTGCTCACCTCGGCACCGGTGCTCTATGCCTGCAATGTCGACGAAGCCTCAGCCGCGACCGGCAACGAATTCTCGCGCAAGGTCGAAGCGCGCGCCAAGGAAGAGGGCGCGGTCGCGGTGGTGATCTCGGCCAAGATCGAATCCGAGATCGCCACGCTGCCGCCGGCCGAGCGCGCCGAATTCCTCGAAGCGGTCGGCCTCAAGGAAACCGGGCTCGACCGGCTGGTCAATGCCGGTTACGCGCTGTTGCATCTGGTGACCTATTTCACCGTCGGGCCGAAGGAGACGCGGGCCTGGACCATCACGGCGGGCACCAAGGCGCCGCAGGCGGCCGGCGTGATCCATTCGGATTTCGAGCGCGGCTTCATCCGCTCCGAGACCATCGGCTATGACGATTATATCGCCTGCGGCGGCGAAGCCGGGGCGCGCGATGCCGGCAAGCTGCGGCTGGAAGGCAAGGACTACGTGGTCGCCGATGGCGACGTCTTGCATTTCAGGTTTGCCACTTAAAATGGTGGATGTGGTGTGACAAGCCCGCCCGGGTCGCGCTAGAAATCCGCCATGCCGAAACGCCATTGGGAAGACTTCACGCCCGGCGCGGTCGCCGTTTACGGCCCGCGGCTGGTCACGCGCGAGGAGATCGTCGCCTTCGCTGCCGAGTTCGATCCGCAGCCGATGCATCTCGACGAGGCGGCGGCGGCCAACACGCTGCTGGGCGGACTGGGCGCTTCGGGCTGGCACACCTGCTGCCTGCTGATGCGCATGATCACCGAGGGATTCCTGCTCGATTCTGCCTCGATGGGCGCCCCCGGCGTCGACGAGGTGCGCTGGCTCAAGCCGCTGCGGCCGGGCACGCAGATCCGCGTTAGGGCGACGGTGGTCGACAAGCGCGCCTCCAATAGCCGGCCGGAGATGGGCTTCGTCAAATTCCTGTGCGAGGTGCTCGACGAAAAGGACGCGGTGCTCACCACCTTGGTGAGCTCGATGATGATGGTGCGCCGCGAACCGGGGGCGGCGCCATGAAATTCTTCGAGGACATCCGCGTCGGCGACGTTTTCGAAGTCGGCCGCTACACATTCACCGCCGACAACATCAAGAATTTTGCCGTGCGCTTCGCGCCGCAGCCGTTCCATGTCGACGAGGCGGCGGCGCAGCGCTCGCATTTCGGCGCGCTGGTCGCCTCCGGCTGGCATACCGCGCTCGCCTGGATGCGGCTGATGATCGATTATCGCCGCCGCATGGACGAGGCGATGCTGGCGCGCGGCGAGCCCATCGCCGGCATCGGCCCGGCGCTCGGCTTCCGCGAACTCAAATGGCTGAAGCCGGTCTATGCCGGCGACATCGTCGACTACAAAAGCGAAGTGATCGAGCTGCGGCTGTCCAACAGCCGGCCGCATGCCGGGCTGATGACGTTCCGCTCGACCGGCGTCAACCAGAACGGCGAGCCGGTGATCTCGCTCATCAGCACCACGTTTGTCGAAAGGCGCGGCAAGTCGCCATGACCGCGCCGGCCGCAAGCGCGCCCGCGGAACGCCGCGCGCTCGGCGTGGCCTGCGGCGCGCACGCGCTGCACGACGGCTATACCGATCTCATTTACGTCATGCTGCCGATCTGGCAGCACGAGTTCGGCCTCGGCTTTGCCGCGCTCGGGCTGATGAAGACGGTGTTCTCGGGCACGCTGGCGGGCTTTCAGATTCCGTCGGGCTTGCTGGCCGAACGGTTTGGCTCAGCCGTCGTGCTCGCGCTCGGCACCGCGCTTGTCGGCTTCGGCTATTGCCTGGCCGGCTTTAGCAGCGGCGTCGCGCCGCTGGTGGCCGCGCTGTTCGTGGCCGGGCTCGGCGCCAGCACCCAGCACCCATTGGCGTCATCGCTGATCGCACGGGCGTTTGCCGGATCGCGCTCGCTGAAGATGCTTGGCACCTACAATTTTGCCGGCGATATCGGCAAGATGACGCTGCCGGCGGCGGCGTCGCTGCTATTCGTGGTGCTGCCCTGGCGCGAGGCGCTGGTGCTGCTGGGCGGCGTCGGCGGATTGGCGGCAATCGTCATCTACCTGCTGATCCCGCGCTTTGCCGCCGAGGCGGCAGCGCCGCGCCAAGCCGAAACCGGCGCGGGCGGCGGCTCGCGCATTAGCCAGTTTGGCTTTCCGCTGCTGCTGTCGATCGGCGTCATCGATAGCGCCACCCGCATGGCCTTTCTGACCTTCCTGCCGTTCGTGCTTACGGCCAAAGGCGCCAGCCTGCCGACCATCGGTTTCGCGCTCACTTTGGTGTTCGCCGGCGGCGCGGCCGGCAAACTGGTGTGCGCTTTCATCGGCGCGCGCATCGGCGCGGTGGCGACGGTGTGGCTGACCGAAGCGGTGACCGCGCTCGGCATCGTCGCGCTGCTGCCATTGTCACTCGACGCGGCCCTGATGTTGTTGCCGCTGGTGGGCGTCGCGCTCAACGGCACCTCGTCGGTGCTCTATGGCTCGGTGCCGGACCTGGTCATGCCGCCGCGCCGGCAACGTGCCTTCGGCATTTTCTACACCGGCACCATCGGCGCCGGCGCGGTGTCGCCGGCACTTTACGGCTTGCTCGGCGACGCGCTAGGCGTACCGTCGGCGCTGGTGGTGGTGGCCGCGGTGGTGCTGCTGACGCTGCCGATCACGCTGGCGCTGCGGCCAGCCTTGGCCGCCGTGAAGACGTCCTGATCCCGACCCGCCTGACACCGCGGCAATCGTCTGGAACAAAGCGCCGCCTGTGTTCGTTATCTCGGGCCATGCCCGCCAAACGAAAGATCGTCACCGTGCCGCCGATGACCGCCGAACAGGCGGCGCGCCTCAAGCAACTGGCCATCGACGCCTACGACCTGGACGCCTTCAAGCCGAATCTGACGCAAGCCGAGGCTCGGCGGCGCATCGCCATGCTCAGCGCGAAACTGCCGCTGCTCGACGCGCCGCCGCACACGTTGTGAGCGCGGAACGCATCTTGGCCGATTGAGTTTCCTGTCTTCGTAGCCATTACAGGCAGGAGGAACTCATGACATATTTTCGCCACGCCGCGATCGCGGCGGCATTGTTCGCCGGCCTCGGCACGGCCAATGCGCAGACCACGGTGATCACGCGCGAGCCCGTGGAGACGAGAACGATCGTCACCACGCAGCCGCTGGAGCTCACGCCGGTGCAACGGCAGACGATCTATCGCACTATCGTCCGCGAGCCGGTGGAAGTGGCGCCGCCGACGGTCGAATACCGTGTCGGTACTCGGGTGCCGCATGGCGCGCGGCTCTATGCGGTGCCGCGGGATGTCGCCGTCGAAGTGCCGGTCGTGCGTTCCTACAGATATATGCGGGTGAACAACCGCGTCGTGTTGGTCGATCCTGCCACTAGCGAAATCGTGGCGGAATTCGCCGACTAAATCCATCCGCTCGGCGTGGACAAAATTGAACTACGGCCCGGCGTTTCGACGCCGGGCCGTTTCAATGTGTGAAATAGATTTACCTTAGCGGGCCGCGCAGCGGCGCGCGGGGCCGCAGACGCTGGATTTTTCGGGCTTTCGGGGCCATATTAGGCGCTGAGGAGTGAGTACTGATGTCGATGATCAATTATCGGGCCCCGTCCGAGCTATTTCCCAGCCGCAGCCGCAAGTCGCGCCGTCCCATCGGGTACAAGCGTTTCCCGACGGCGGCGGAGGCTATCCGTTTTGCGATTGAGGAATTGCCGCCGGAATTATTGCTCGGCGCCTATCTCGAGGTCGAGGAGAAGCGGTTCGACGGCAACGGCATCCGCCGGCTGTACGAGAGCGAAGACTACCCGCTGCCGCGCAAAGCCCCCGCCAACTGAGCTGAATCCGCCCATTCGCCCTGCAAAAAGAACCCCGCAATGGCGGGGTCTAGTTTGTGGGAGGATTGCCCGAAGGCGAAACCGCTTCTGTCGCCTGTCCCAGCAGTCTCGACTTGCAGCGGCCGCGTGCGACCATGGCCGCTTTCGAACGCCCGCACTGTAGGCGTCGGAAACCTAGTCCGGAGGTGGCCGGTTCCGCTGTCCCGGCAATCCACAGCCCGTGCGAGCAATTGTCAGGGTTTTCCACCGATTTAATGCAACCCGCCGGGGCGCTTCGCCGTTGTTACAATGGAGCCAAAGGAGGCGGTCGATGAAACACATTCAACAATTTGCATTGCTGGTGGCGACACTCGCCGCGGCGCTCGCCATGCCGGTCACGCGGGCCGGCGCCTTTGCCGGCGATAATGTCGCCGCGACCACCGATCCGGGCTTCGTGCCCAACAGCGGTCAGATCAACCGCGGCTTTGACGAGAAGCCGCCCAGCAGTTCGCCGCCGCGGCCGACGCCGGCGCAAGCTCGCGCGGCGAAGATGACGCCGGATTCCAATCAGCCCTCGCCTGGACCGCAAGACGCCAATGCAAACGCCACGACCGGCGCCGCTTCGTCCGCGCCAGCGGCGGTCGGGCCGATCGGCGCCACCGGGCAGACCATGCCGGCCAAATTTTCCGCGCGTAACGACACGCTCGACCGCGTGCCGATCATGGCCTTGCCGCTTGGGCTGAGCGATCAGGACCGCCAGCGCATCTACCAGGCGGCGATGGCGGACAAGGCGCCGGCCGCCACTGACGCCGCGCAACTCGCGCCGGCGGACGAATTGGACACCAATCAAGCGCTGAATGAAACGCATCCGTTGCCGGCGAGCGTACGCGGCATCCCGGGCGTGGAGACGCTGGGATATGTAAAAACCAAGAACAAAGTGTTTCTGGTCGAGCCCGCGACCCGCATCGTGGTCGACGAAATCGCGTCGTAAGTCGCCGCCGCCGCCGGAACGCATGAGCCGGAAAGTGGGAACAGGCTTTCAGATCATGCGCGACGTGTAGCTCCGGCGACGGCGTAGCCTTACAAACGAATCAGCTCGCGCTGCGCCGGTTGTTGTTGTTGACCGGCGCGTCTTTCCATTGCTTGACGCTGTCGGCGATGACCTTCATCGCGGTCATCGACGCATGACTGAGGCTGGCGTAACCGGTAAGCTCCCGGCTGACGCGTTCGCCCTCGCTGCGCAGCAAGTCACGCACGCCTTGCAACTCGAGAATGACGCGGTCGATCTCGTCCATCGATGCGCCGGCGACGCGTCGGATCAGCGCATTCAAATTGTCGGTCGCCGGGTCGGGCGCGGCTTCGGCGTCGTTGCGTTGCCGGCGCACAAAAGTAACGTCGCGCCGGACGAACTCGCGGATCTCGCCCTCGAAGGCGTTCGCCGCCGCTTGGTCGACGTCGCCGAGCTTTTCCGGGATGCCGCGGTCCGGAGCGTATTTCTCCGGGCCGGTCTTGGCGGAACCATTCTGCTCAGCCGCGAGCCGCTCGGGTTTGATCGCCGTCATGCTTCACCTCTACACAGGCGCAAGATCGCTGCGCTGACGCCCCCCGGCCAAGCGGATTGCCGCATGGAACTAGGGCGGCGGTTGGGCGGGGTAGGGGCGGCTTCGGGGCGGCGCACACGTCGCGGGCCGCGGCCCGGGTTTACCAATTCAGCTTGAGGCCGGCGCTGATGCTCTTGCTGGCGGTCATCTGACCGAAGTCGGTCACCGCCGTGGTGACGTGCAGCGGGCCGTACAGTTTCTGGTCGGCGCTGAAGGTGTTGTGCGTGACCGGATCGTTGCTGGCGGTGGCGACGCCGGCGCCGAATGTCGTGCCGGTGGCCAAAACGTCGAATTTGAGGGCCTTCTGGCTGCCCCAGATCTGCGGCGTCGGCGGCGCCGGCGCCGTGGTGGCGGGCACCGCCATCAACGGCACATCGGACGGCGCGGGCGCCGGCGCGCTGAAGGTCTCGGTCACCGAGTAGCTATTCTGCAGCGTGACGGAGAACTTGCTGCCGACCGGGATCGAGTGCTTGAACGTGGTGCCGAGCTTGCCCTGATCGTTGCCGGGGTCGACGCGCGCATCGACCGTGGCGAGATTGGCCATGCCGACCGATGCCCAGGCCGCGCCGGAGTCCTGGTCGGCGGTCGTCACCGCCAGCGGTTTGCTTGGCAGGTAGCCGGTCGACGGTGCCGTGGCGAGGTTGAGATCGGCGCCGACTTTGGCATCCCAATCAGTCGCCAGCGGCCGATTGATCACCATCGTGCTGGCGCCGCCCGGCTTGTCGTTGTGACTGACGTCGAGTTTGCTGGGATCGTTCAGGCCAGGCAAGCGCAGCGGTTTGGCCGGCTTGCTGGAAGCAAGATTGGCCGGATCGAACTGCAGCGCATTGCCGAGGGCTGCGGCTTCGTCGGGCGTGAGCGGCAATTCGGCTGGCGCATTTTCCGCATCGTTGTCGACAGCGGCCGCCGGCGCGGCGGCGGGATCGGCCGCTACACCCTCGTCCTGCGCCACGGCAGGCGTGGCAATCAGCCAAGCCGATGCGGCCGCAATCGACAAAACGCAGATAATCGCGCCAGAACGCATCCCGAAAATCTCCCCCGGCATGCTGCGCCGGTTATTCCCACCGCGCGATGGTCGGCGGCAACCGGTTAAGCATTGGTTTCGCCTTCGCATGGAACTTTGGCAAAGGTGTGAATGCAGCTGCGCGAATTTTGTGACGCGATTGCCTCAATAATTGGCGCGCGATCTTGTCCGAAAACCGGTTCCCATCCCCGATCAATTCGAGGACAGGCTTTTCGGGATCGTGCGCTAGCTGCAACGCGCCGCGATCGCGTTGTTGGTGGTTTCGACGTCGGCGTCGAGCCGGCCGAGTTCGCGCTGGCGTTCCGGTCCGCTCTTGCACTGCGCGGTGACCGCGCGGGCCTTCACGACTTCGAGGGAATAGAGCTTGGTGGCGGCGCAGGCCTCCGGCCCATGCGCGGCGCCGAGGCGTTTCACGCGCGCTTGCTGCGCGGACATCTTGGTGAAGGCGTCGGCCAGGGTCTGGTCGCAGCCGGTGTGTTCAAGCGGCGCGGGCCGCGCCGGGCGGAAGGTTCAATGCCGCCAAGGTTTCGGGGCGAAGGGTCATGAAACCGCGGCGCGAAAGGGCTAGAATGCAACGGGAACCTTGGCTGCGCGTTGGGGGCGAGGAACGAGGAGAGAACCAATGCCTGCCTTCCTGCCGATCATTCTGGCCGGCTCGTATCTGGTGCTGGCGGCCGAACGGATTCCGCAGCTCGATACCGACCAAAGCTGCCACGCGGCGGCCAGCGCCGCCGTCTCGATCAACGGCAAAGAGGATATCTGCAAGCGCGACGAGCGCGACGCGCGCGGCAAACTGGAGCAGCAGTGGGGGCAATTCACGGCCGCGGAGCAGTCGCGTTGCGTGGCATTGTCGAAGCTCGGCGGCTTCCCCAGCTATGTCGAGCTGCTCACCTGCCTGGAAATGGCGTCCGCCGCGAAAAAGCTTCCACCCGCCGACAAGTTGACCGGCGGCGTGCCCAAATAGGTGTTCAGCGGCGCTACTTCTTGCCGGGCGGGGTGCCGAAGGGGTTGCCGGTGGAGCCTTGCGTCTGCGCCAGCTTGTAAGCGGACATCTGCTTGGGCTTGTCCTTTTCGGCCTTCGGTTTCTTCTTTTCCTTCGGCACGCGCATCTGACCTTTAGCCATGACGGCCTCCTTGGGGCTGTGGAACAACCATGGTGATACGGCTGTAGGCGGCCCGCAAGGGGCGGTGGCGGCTTGTCCCCGCTTAGGGCTTCTTGTCCGGCGCGCCGGCGTCGGCCGGCTTCTGGTCTTTATCGTCTTTCTTGGCTTTGTCGTCTTTCTTGTCTTTTTTCTTGTCTTTGTCGCCGTCGGCGGCCTCGGGTTTCTTCTTCTTGGCCTCGGCGGCGGCCGGCTTTTTCTTCTTGGCTTCCGAAGCCGGCTCGGCCGCGGCAGAGCCGCCCTTCATCTTCTGCTCGATGCATTTGTCGACCAGGTCGGCGCGCTTATCGAGCGACATGCCGGCCGCGCCCTTTTCGGTCGACATCCAGCACTGCTCGGCGGCGCGCGTATGGGTCATCGGCGGCTCGGGCACCGTGGCGGTTTGCGCCGGTGCGCCGGTGCCGGTGGTTTCGCAACCGGCCAGCGCCGCGGCGGCGACGAGCAGCAGGACACGCAGCGGCAGGCGGATAGACGACGACGTCATGGCAGGACTTCCAAAGCTGGTTCAGCCGCCCCCGGCGGCTTTTCAATGCGGGCCCCGGCGCGCCAAGGGCCTATCATGCGGGCCGCGGCCTTCGCCAGTCACGATGCCGCTACTCTTTAGCGGCAGTTTTCCCGCTTCGGCAACCGCATAGCCGACCATTTTACGCGGGAGCCGTTCACAGATCGCCGCTGAAATAAAACCAGCCCAACAGCCACAGGCCGAAGCCGATAACGGCGCCGAGCGCCGCGCCCCAGACGCGGTGGCGGCGCCAGACGAGCGTGCCGGCGATGGCGCCGATCGGCAGCCCGGGCGCGCCCAACAGCGCCAGCACGAAGGCGGTGGCGAACGGGCCGTTGAGGATGCCGATGTCGGACATAAGCTTGAATGCGTAGCAGACCTTCGCCCTTCTTACCCTCTCCCAGAGGGAGAGGGTGCCGAGCGAACGCTCGTGAGCGAGGCGGGTGAGGGGTTATGGCCCCACGATAGATCGTAACCCCTCACCCGGTTCGCGCTGGCCGCGGCGCTGATCTGCTTTGCGCTGGCCGCGGCGCTGCTCGGAGTTTTTGGCTAATCAGCGCGGTCGGTTGCTCTTGAAGCCGCCGTGCATGCCCGGCATTCCCATCTTCGAGCGCGGGCTGCCGCTGCGCGCCGGCTTCACCTCGTGGCTGAGCGCGATGCCCATTTCGTCGAGGCCGGGTTTGTGCGGCCCGCCTTCGCGGCCCGCGCCGCTTCGGCGCGGCGAGCCCTCCACCGCGCGGCGCAGCTTGGGGTCCTGCGTCAGCATGACGTTGCGCACCGTCGGATCGTCCACCACCGCCAGCTCGGTCTGCCGCAGGCGCTTGATCTCGTCGCGCAGGCGGGCGGCCTGTTCGAAGTCGAGATCGGCGGCGGCCTCGCGCATGCGCTTCTCCAGGTCGCCGATCACCGCCTCGAAATTGTGCCCGATGGTGGCCGTGTCGGCGAACTCGCCTTCGCTGCCAGTCCCCCTTGGCCGGTGGAGATCAGCACGTGGTCGCGCTCGTACACCGAGTCCATGATGTCGTGGATCGAGCGCTTGATGCTTTCCGGCGTGATGCCGTGTTCGGTGTTGTACTCGACCTGCTTCTCGCGGCGGCGGTTGGTCTCCTCGATGGCGCGCTGCATCGAGCCGGTGACCTGGTCGGCATAGAGGATGACGTTGCTGTCGACATTGCGGGCGGCGCGGCCGATGGTCTGGATCAATGAAGTTTCGCTGCGCAGGAAGCCTTCTTTGTCGGCGTCGAGAATGGCGACCAGCGCGCATTCCGGAATGTCGAGGCCCTCGCGCAGCAGGTTGATGCCGACCAGCGCGTCGAAGGCGCCAAGTCTTAGGTCACGAATGATCTCGATGCGCTCCAGCGTGTCGATGTCGGAGTGCATGTAGCGCACGCGGATGCCCTGTTCGTGCAGGTATTCGGTGAGGTCCTCGGCCATGCGCTTGGTCAGCACGGTGATGAGCGCGCGGTAGCCCTTTTGCGCCACCTGCCGCACTTCGCCGACCAGATCGTCGACCTGGGTGCGGGCCGGGCGGATTTCGACCGGCGGATCGATCAACCCGGTCGGGCGGATGACCTGTTCGACGAAGACGCCGCGCGCCTCGTTCATTTCCCAGTGGCTCGGCGTGGCGGAGACGGCGAGCGTCTGCGGCCGCATGGCGTCCCATTCCTCGAAACGCAGCGGCCGGTTGTCCATGCAGGAGGGCAGGCGGAAGCCGTATTCGGCCAGCGTCGCCTTGCGGCGGAAGTCGCCGCGGAACATGCCGCCGAGCTGCGGAATGGTGACGTGGCTTTCGTCGGCGAAGACCAGCGCGTTGTCGGGCACGTATTCGAACAAAGTCGGCGGCGGCTCGCCCGGGCGGCGGCCGGTGAGATAGCGCGAATAGTTCTCGATGCCGGCGCAGGAGCCGGTGGCTTCCATCATTTCCAGGTCGTAGACCGTGCGCTGCTCCAGCCGCTGCGCTTCCAAGAGGCGGCCGGCGGCATTGAGCTGGTCGAGGCGCGCTTTGAGTTCCTGCTTGATGCCGGCGATGGCCTGGATCAGCGTCGGGCGCGGCGTGACGTAATGCGAATTGGCGTAGATCTTGACGAATTCCAGTTCGTCGGTCTTTTGCCCGGTGAGCGGGTCCATCTCCTCGATCTTCTCGATCTCGTCGCCGAACAGATGCACGCGCCAGGCACGGTCCTCGTAGTGCGCCGGGAAAATATCGACGGTGTCGCCGCGCACACGGAACGAGCCGCGATAGAAATCGGCCTGCGTGCGCTTGTATTGCAGCGCCACCAGATCGGCGAGCAGTTGCCGCTGCTCTATCTTGCCGCCCTGTTTGAGCGTGAAGGTCATGGCGGAATAGGTTTCCACCGAACCGATGCCGTAGATGCACGACACCGAGGCGACGATGACGACGTCGTCGCGCTCGAGCAGCGCGCGCGTCGCCGAGTGGCGCATGCGGTCGATCTGCTCGTTGATGGAGGATTCCTTCTCGATGTAGGTGTCGGTGCGCGGGACGTAGGCTTCCGGCTGGTAGTAGTCGTAATAACTGACGAAATATTCCACCGCGTTGTCGGGGAAGAACGACTTGAACTCTCCGTAGAGCTGCGCCGCCAGCGTCTTGTTCGGCGCCAGGATGAGCGCCGGGCGCTGCGTCGCCTCGATCACCTTGGCCATGGTGAAGGTCTTGCCCGAGCCGGTTACGCCCAACAGAACTTGCGTGCGGTCGTTGCGTTTGACACCTTCCACCAGCTCGCGGATCGCCTCCGGCTGGTCGCCCTTCGGCTCGAACTCGGATTGGATGACGAGGCGTTTGCCGCCTTCGGATTTTTCCGGCCGCGGCGGGCGATGCGGCATCCACGGCACGGCGGAAATTTCCGGCCGGCCCTCGCGCAGCAGGCGTTCAAGCGATTCGGCGGTGGCGGCGACGCCCATGGAACTCAGGCCGTGGCCCGGCTGCGGCAAGTCGGCGCGCGGCAGGCGATATTTTGGATCGCCGCCGCGCGCGATGCGCTCGGCTTCGCGGGCGGACTGCGCGTCCGGGGCGGGTGGGTCGTCGCCTCCCAGGCCCAACTCCTGGGCCAACGCCGGATCGAGCCCGGTGATCGGCGAGGCCGCGTAGTCGCGCTGCGGCGCTTCCTTGAAACCCGATTCTTCCGGAATTTTGGCCGTCGACTTGCGCGCTTTGTGGGCGGCGGAAAAATCGGCACGGCGGTCGAACGAATTGTCCGGCGGCGGCTGCATGCCCGAATTTTCGCCGGTGCTGGAACCCAAACCCGCGGTGCCCTTGTTGATCGCCGGATTGAGCAGATCGGCGAGCGCGTCCGGCGTCGCAGGCGCGGCCGGCCGCGACGCCTTGGCGCGCGTCGGGTGCGCGGGGTCTCTTTTCGTTTTTTGCGGTTTCTTGGGGGGCTTCGGCATTGGCCCGAATATGGGGCGAGTCCGGCGGCGGGGAAAGGGCGGCGGCCGGCGGGCTCTCGGACCTGCGTATTTTCCCGGGTGGCGCGCCTGCGCCGGAACGCGCAAAATGGCCCACACAATCAATGCAGCCGGAGCGATGTGATGAGTGAGGACGTCAAATATCTTTTGCCGGAAAATCGTATTCCCAAGGCCTGGTACAATATCGCCGCCGATCTGCCGAAGCCTTTGCCGCCGCCGCTGCATCCGGGCACCGGCCAGCCGATCGGGCCGGCCGACCTGGCGGCGATCTTCCCGATGGCGCTAATTGCGCAGGAAGTGTCCACCGAGCGCGAGATCGAAATCCCCGAGCCGGTGCGCGAGATCTACAAGCTGTGGCGGCCGGCGCCGCTGTTCCGCGCGCGCCGCCTCGAACGCCTGCTCGATACGCCGGCGCGTATTTTCTACAAATACGAGGGCGTCAGCCCGCCGGGCAGCCACAAGCCGAACACCGCGTTGCCGCAGGCCTTCTACAACAAGGAAGCCGGCATCAAGAAGCTGTCGACCGAGACTGGCGCCGGGCAATGGGGCTCTTCGCTCGCCTTCGCCGGACAATTGTTCGGGCTCGAAGTCAAAGTCTACATGGTCAAAGTGAGCTTCAACCAGAAGCCCTACCGGCGCGCGCTGATGGAAACCTACGGCGCGACCTGCATCGCCAGCCCGAGCACCGAGACCGAGTGCGGCCGCGCCATCCTCGCCAAAGCGCCGGATTCGCCGGGCAGCCTCGGCATCGCCATTTCGGAAGCGGTCGAGGTCGCGGCCAAGAACGCCGACACCAATTACGCGCTCGGCAGCGTGCTCAATCATGTGATGATCCATCAGTCGGTCATCGGCATCGAGGCAATCGAGCAGATGGAGATGGCCGGCTTCTGGCCCGACGTCGTGATCGGCTGCACCGGCGGCGGTTCGAATTTCGCCGGGCTGGCGTTCCCGTTCCTCGGCAAGACGCTGCGCGAGAAGAAAGCCCTGCGCATCGTCGCCGCCGAGCCGGCGGCCTGTCCGTCGCTTACCCGCGGCAAATACGCCTACGACTTCGGCGACACCGGCCATCTGACGCCGCTGGTCAAGATGCACACGCTCGGCTCGACCTTCATTCCGCCGGGCTTCCATGCCGGCGGGCTGCGCTATCATGGCATGGCGCCGATGGTGAGCCATCTCAAGGATCTCGATTTGATTGAGGCGCGCGCGGTGCGGCAGATTCCGTGCTTCGAGGCCGGCGTCGCCTTCGCACGCGCCGAGGGCATCGTGCCGGCGCCGGAAGCGACGCACGCGATCCGCGTCGCCTTCGACGAGGCGCTGCGCTGCAAGACGGCAGGCAAGGCCGAGACGATCCTGTTCAACCTATCGGGCCACGGCCATTTCGACATGCAGGCCTACACGGATTATTTCGCCGGCAAGCTCGAGGACCGCGACTACGACGAGGCGGCGCTGCAGGCGGCCTTGGCCGAATTGCCGCAAGTGGCGGCGTAAAATGCAGCCGCAAAACGTGAAACGCCGGACGCAAGGGGACACCGGCGGAGGGTAGGCTTTCGCGTTCCCGCGCCAGTGCTAAAGTGCCGTCAAAAGAAAAAGCATTGGGGAGGACGCGATGACCGGAAGCAGACTCACACGCCGCACGCTATTGGCCGGCCTTGCCGCCGCGCCGCTTATCGGCACCGCCCGCGCGCAGGCCGACTGGCCGAACCGGCCGGTGCGCGTGCTGGTGCCTTATCCGCCCGCTGGCGGCGGCGACACTGCGCGAAATCGCGCGCGCGCTGCACGAGGCGCTAGTCGCCGCCAATCCGGAGCGGCTGATGTGGGGCACCGATTGACCGCACCCATCCATCGCCGCCGACGTGATGCCGGACGCCGGGCATTTGCTGGATTTGTTGTTTGATTGGACGCCGGACGAGGCGACGCGGCGGAAGATTTTGGTGGAGACGCCGGCGCGGTTGTTTGGAAGTTGATGCCAACTCCGTTCGTTCCCGCGAAAGCGGGAACCTAGGGGCCGCAAAGACTGGGTCCCCGCTTGCGCGGGGAAGAACGGCAAATGACTACGCCGCCTTCGCCCACAATTGCTTCGACGCCCGCCGGGCGCCTTCGGCGAGCGACGCGAGCTTCATCCAGACGATCTTGGTGTCGACCTGCACGCGCCCGGCAAAAGTGCCGAAGCCGCAATCGACGCCGGCGATGACGTTCTCGCGCCCGACCACAGACGCGAAATTCAGGATGCGGTCGGCCACCACTTCCGGGTGCTCCACCGTGTTGACGGTGGAATCGATCACTCCCGGGATGATGATCTTGCCGTCCGGCAGCTTGACGTCGCGCCAGATTTTCCACTCGTGCTCATGGCGGCCGTTGGCGGCGGGGAAAGACACCGCCTGCGGCTTGGCGGTGAGGATGATGTCGACTATGTCCTTCAGCTCCACGTCGGTGTGGCGCGGCGCCATGGTCGAGCCCCAGCAGACGTGCATGCGCATGCGCTCGGCCGGCAGATCGCGCACCGCGTGGTTGAGCGCGGCGACGTTGACGGTGATGATCTTGCGGTACTCGTCGAGCGGCAGATTGAGATAGACCATGTGCCGCAGCATCGCCAGGTCGGGGCAGTCGAGCTGCAGAATGAAACCGGCGTCGACGATCGCCTTGTATTCGCGCTGCATCACGTCGGCGAGGCGGAAGATGTAGGCTTCCTCGGTCGGATAATAATCGTTCTTCAGATAGCGCGCGATCTGGCCGGGCGAGGGCGAGGTCATGAAGAATTCCTCGGCCTTGGCGCCCTTCACCGCTTCCTTCGCCATGTCGATGTCGGCTTGCGCCGCCGGCCAGTCGGTCCAGTCGACCGGGCCGGTGCAGGCCGGCCGGTACTGGAATGGCGAGGCGAAGGGTTTGAGCAACTCGGCGAGCTCAGGGAATTCGCTGTCGCCGGTGCCGAGCGGC
Source organism: uncultured Alphaproteobacteria bacterium (assembly GCA_963786025.1). Taxonomy (GTDB): domain Bacteria; phylum Pseudomonadota; class Alphaproteobacteria; order Rhizobiales; family Xanthobacteraceae; genus Pseudolabrys. The sequence continues at coordinate 61,314 of CAWAXK010000004.1, read as the reverse complement.
GTCGTGCTCTTGCCGTGAAAGCCTGAGAGCCGGCGCAGCACATGCGCGGTGTAGTCGGGACGGCCCTGCTCGCCGTCATTGATAATGTCGATGCCGGTTTCGACCTGCTTGCGCACCACGCCGGCGACCGCGTCCCGCACGGCGGCCTGGAATTCGGCGCGGCGCGCGCCCGGGTTCTTGTCCTCGGCGAGCATCAGCTCGACCACCTTCTGGCTGCGCGGCAGGCTGCCGGTATGGGTGGTGAGGATGCGGGAGGTCGAGCGTTTCATGTTTCAGAACCCACGCACGACTTCGGTGACGTGCTCGACATTGGGCGGCGATGCGAAAAAGGTACCGACCAGCTTGCGCCATTCCTGGAAATCGGCGGATTCGCGGAAATCCTTGGTGTGGTTGTCCAGCGTCTCCCATTGCACGAACAGCCGGTAGCGCCGCGGGTTCTCGTGCGAGCGTTGCAGGGTCACCGACTTGCAGCCCTTGGCGCGCTTAAACAGCGGCACGGCGGCTTTCACGCCGGCCTCGAAGTCGTTTTCCATGCCGGGCTTGACGTCGATCTGCGCGATTTCGAGGATCATGGTGGCGGTGTCCGATTGGCGGGAGCGGCATTATGAGAGTTCGGCCGCGCGCTGCAAGGGCGGGCGCGTGCCCACTCCAGGTTTACAAATCTAGAATGTGGAACGGTGCCGGATCAGCGGCACGGCATTGCGCGGCGCCACATCTGAGGCATGCGGCTACGCGATCGCGTATTTGCCGCGGCCGAAGAAACGATCCTTGGCATCGTCGGTGGCGTTGTCGCGCACCGATTTGATGGCGCCGATCTTGCCATAGGCGCGCTTGACCGCGTCGCGCGCGCTGATCCTGTCGATCCAGGCCTTCACATGCGGGCGCTGGTCGAGCGTCATGCCGAGCAGCTCGAGATTGCGCAGCCAGGGGAAAGCGGCGATGTCGGCGATGGTGTAGTCGGCGCCTACGACATAAGGCTGCACGGCGAGCCGCAGCTCATAGAGATCGTAGAGCTTGTTCACCTGGGTGCGGTAGCGCGGCAGCGCGTAGTCCTGCGGCTTGGGCGCGAAGCGGCTGAAATGCACGAGCTGACCGAACATCGGCCCGACATTGGCCATCTGCACCATCAGCCATTGGATGGTGTCGTAGCGCTTGACCGGATCGTGCGGAATGAATTTTCCGGTCTTCTCGGCGAGGTAGAGGAGGATCGCGCCGGATTCGATCACCGTATAGGGCTGGCCGGCGGGGCCGTCGGAATCCACGATCGCCGGAATTTTCTGCAGCGGATTGATCTTGGCAAATTCCGGCGTGAACTGATCGCCCTTCCACACGTCGACCAATTTGGTGTTGTAGGGCAACTCGCATTCCTCGAGCATGATGAAAATCTTCTGCACGTTCGGGGAGGTCAGCGCATAAAAATCGATCATGGGATGTCTCGTAATGCGGGGCCGCGCACCGCGGCGGACTTCTATAGACGAAGAGTGGCGGAGCTGTCGCGGCCTGACTTAGGCGCCGTCCCTGGATGCCGCAGCAGAAGCAGCGGCCTGGCGCAGGCAGGCCGGGCAGAGGCAGTCTTCGATTTCGCCGGCTTGCGTGAGCGGCAGCCGGTAAGGCTCGGCCGCGCACCAGCAGTCGCCGGCGCGGCCGCATTCGAATGGCGTGCCGCAGCGCGCGCAGGCGAGGCGGCGGGGCGGGATCGGTGTCGACGTAGCCATGGCTCGATCCTGGGCTGTCACATTGCATAATCGAATCAGCGCTAAGACGCCATCATGGCGATGGTTCCGCTCACAGATGTCATCGGCGCCGCCGGCGCGGTGCTCACCACGTCGTGCTGGCTGCCGCAGGCGTTGAAGGTCATGCGCGACAAGGATACGCGCGCGCTGTCGCTGCTGGCGACCGTGGCTTTCACCCTCGGGCTGGCGTTCTGGCTGATCTATGGCCTTGCCCTCGGCGACTGGCCGCTGATCGGCTCCAACGCGGTGACGCTGGCGCTGATGCTGCCGATCCTCGCCATGAAGCTGCGCTACGGCTAGCGCAGCGTGCCGATGGCTTTACCTCGACTCGACGTCATCGAAGAAGCCGCGGACGGCGTCATTGAAGATTTTGGGCTGCTCGATATTCGAGATGTGACCGGCCTGCTCGATCTCGAGGAAACGTGCGTTCCTGATCATCGCTTGCATCTGGCGGCTGTTGTCCGACGGGGCGCCGTGGTCTTCGCTGCCGCAAACGACAAGCGCCGGAGCATTGATTTCATTCAGCCTAGGGCCGTAGTTCAGCCGCGCCAATGCGGCCGCGCAGCCGCAATAGCCATTGGCCGGCGTGCGGCGGACCATGGCTTTCATCCGTGCGACCGCGGCTGGATTCCGTTCGGTCAGTCCTGCACTCGACCAGCGAGACACGGTCGACTCGACGATGGCCTCGACACCTCCCTTGCGAACGGCATCGGCGCGCTGAAGCCAGGCCGCGGTGAACTGCGGTGTGGTGGTGTGCCGGGAATCCGCAATGACCGCGCTTTTGACGCGGGCCGGGTGGTTGATGAGCATCCCTAGCGTGATCATGCCGCCCATTGACAGGCCGGCGAAGTGGGTTTGAGCCACGCCGACCGCATCCAAAATGCCGATGGCGTCGGCAACAAGCATCTCAAGCGTGTAATCGCCTGCCGGTGCCGCCGATTCTCCGTGGCCGCGCGCGTCGTATCGCAGGACGCGGTAACGGTCGCTGAGCGCTTCGGTGAGTTCGTCCCACATCGACATGTCCGTCGCCAGACCATGGCTCAGCGTGACCCAGGGACCGCGATCGCCGTCCGTCCGGCAATTGAACGTAGATCCGTTGGCTTTTATTTTCATGGGGAGACCGATGTCAGGAGTTGACGGTGACAGGCGTGAATATCCACAAAAGCGCCGATCGATGAGGATGCACTCTCGAAAGCTAACTTACTGCGGCTCGCCGCGGCCGACATAGCCGCCGATCTTCCAGCCGCCGCCGTCCTTGACGTAGCAGATCTGATCGTTGCCGATCGGCGCGATGGAGTCGATCAAGACGTAGCCGGTCTTGCCGGCCGGCGTGGCAATGCGCATGTAGGACGGCGGATCGGACGCGGTCTCGGGCATGATATGCACGAAATGGAGGCCGAGCGTGTCGACCACCGGCGCGCTGTTTTGCGGCGTTGCGCGCACGGCGAGCCCCGCCGACAGCGGGTAACCCCATTCCGTCACGTCGCTGTTTGTCGCCTTGATCAGGTCGGCGAGCGCCTTGCGATCGTAGGCCGGCTCGGCCGGCGCGCACATGGCACCTTTGTAATTGGGCGACGGCGATGCGACCGGATCCTCGGCATAGCCGGACAGGATTTCCCAGCCGGCGCTCTCCTTGTTGTTGAGGGCGAGCGCCGCCGCCAGAATGTCGAACCCCGATTTGCGTTTGTCGGCGACGTTGCGGTTGTCGCGCAGCCAGAAGAAGCCCTGCGCGACCACCAGGCGCGCCATGGCGGTGCGGTCCTTGCGCTGGGCGGCTTCGCCGAGCTGCTTGCGCATGGCGTCGAAACCTTCGTCCGTCATCGGCTGCGGCAGCGCGACCATGACCGGCTTGTAGGGCTTGGCAGGTTGGCTCTTGCTTTGCGCGGCCGCCGGCGCCGCGGCGGCCAGCAACAGGGCGGCACAAGCGGCTATGAATTGAATGCTGCGCATCTTTCCCCAAGGCGACGCCGGCGTGCGGCCGCGCCGTCTCCACAGGGAAGTTTAGCACAGGCCGGCACGGCGCGACCTGGGGGGAGTGGCGGGGAACTTTTTAGCGGGTGAAACAGCGCGGGATTAAAAAAATTGCGGTCCCGCAGAGCAGGGTCAGCCGCACGGGACCGCATAAAAGGGGGTAACTCGAACGCAACAAGCGACCGTAGCATTATCAAGCTAGCGCAACCCTGTGACGCGGCCATGACATCGGAACGGCCGCTGCCTATTGTTGTTTTCGCCGCGAAATCTCTCCGTGCCCGAGGACGTCATGCCCGCAATATCGCCCTATCTGCTGCCGATCCTGTTGCTGGTCGGCTCCAACGTTTTTATGACCACCGCCTGGTACTGGCACCTGCGCTTCAAGGAGGTGCCGCTGTTTTACGTCATCCTGCTGAGCTGGGGCCTGGCCTTCTTCGAATATTGTCTGGCGGTGCCGGCCAATCGCTACGGCAACGCCGTTTACAACCCGGCGCAATTGAAGACCATCCAGGAAGTGATCACCTTCGTTATTTTCGCGGTCTTCTCCTACGTCTATCTCAAGGAACCGGTCACCTGGAGCCAGGGCTTCGGCTTCACGCTGATCGCGGCGGGGGCGTTTTTCGTGTTTCACAAGTGGTGAGCCCTGTCATGCCCGGCCTTGTGCCGGGCATCCAAGCCTTTCATTCGGCAACGCAAGGCGTGGATGGCCGGGACAAGCCCGGCCATGACTATGAATTCTACTTTTCCGGCGTCAGGCGCAGGATGCGGCCGGCGGCGTTGTCGGTGAGCAGGTACAGCGCGCCGTCCGGTCCCTGCCGCACGTCACGGATGCGCTCGTGCAGGCCTTGCAGCAGGCGCTCTTCTTTCACCGCCTTGTCGCCCTTGAGCTCGAGCCGCGACAGCAATTCGAATTTGAGCGCGCCATTGATCAGACTGCCTTTCCAGCCCGACAACAGGTCGCCGGTGTAGAACGCCATGCCGGAGGGCGCGATCGACGGCGTCCAATGCCAGATCGGATCGGTTATGCCGGCCGCGTGCTGTTTGCCGGTGCCGACCGGCGTGCCGTCGTAATTGAGGCCGAACGAAACCACCGGCCAGCCGTAGTTCTTGCCCTTCTCGATGATGTTGATCTCGTCGCCGCCTTTGGGGCCGTGCTCCTGCTCCCAGAGTTTTCCATCGGCCGGATTGAAGGCGAGACCTTCCGCATTGCGCAGGCCGTAGGCCCAGATTTCCGGCAGCGCGCCTTGCTTGCCGACAAAAGGGTTGTCGGGCGGCACGCTGCCGTCCGGGCGGATGCGCACGATCTTGCCGATGTGGTTGTCGAGCGTCTGCGCCATTTCGGCGGCCGAGAAATGATCGCCGAGGGTGACGAACAGATCGCCGTCGCTCGCCTGCGCCATGCGGCAGCCGATGTTGAGGCCGCGCGAGGCCGGGCCGTGCTGGTGGAAGATCGTTTTCACCGCCACCAGGCGCGGCGTCCGGCCGCCGTCCTCCAGCCGCGCGCTGGCCACCGCGATACTGCCGCCGCCGCCATCGGCGTGCTCGGCGTAACAGAAATAGACGATGTGGCTCTTTGCGAAGTCGTTGCCGAGGATCACATCCATGAGGCCGGCTTGGCTTTGCGCGTAAACCTCCGGCACGCCGGCAAGCGGCGCCGACAATTCGCCGCCGCGCGTAACGATGCGCATGCGGCCGGGCCGCTCGGTCACCAGCATGCGGCCGTCGGGCATGAAGGCGAGCGACCAAGGATGTACCAGGCCGCCGGCAACGGTTTCGACTTTGAGTTCGCCGGCGGATGAGGGGAAAATCAGCGGCGCCGCTTGTGCGGCGAACGGCAGCAGCAAGGCCGCCAGCAATAAAATGAAACGCATACCCGTCTCCATCGGCCCGGCACCAACTATGCGGGATCGCGGAGGGTTCCGACAGGGCTTCGGGGCTTACTGCTTTTTCGGCGTGTGGCGGGGCTGCGTGAAAACGCTAACGCCGCCCATGACGACGAAGATCACGCCAAGGACCAGCGCCACCGTGAACATGCTGCCTTCGTTGTCGATGACATTGCTGACCACGTCGGCGCGCGCGATGCCGACCGACACCACGGTGGCGGCGACGATGGTGGACAGGGTCAGCCCGGCGATGGCGACCAGCTCGGCGAGCGCGACCGTGCGGCGCTCGCGGCCGAGGGCGCGGCCGGACGGAGGCGTAAAACCGGTGCTTTCAATGGGCTTGCGCATGGCAGACCTATAACCAAACCGCTTGGCTAGGGTTCCATATGGGACGGGATACAGGCGGCCGTTCGACCCGATTGAGGCAAAGCCGGTGGGGAACCGCGGCGTTTTCGTGATTATGGTTAACGAAACGTGAACGCGCCCACGCATGGTCCCGAAAAGTGGGAACCGGTTTTCGGATAAGACCATGCGTCAATAAAGATTATTGCGCCGCAGTAAGCACCTCGGGCTGCCAGTCCATCGCCACATGGCCGGGTTCGGCCTCGACGCGCGCGAGCCAGGCGCGAATCGCCGGATAGCGGGCGAGGTCGAAGTCGGCCTGATTCGCCACGTGGGCGTAGGCGTAGAGCGCGATGTCGGCGATGGTGAAATGATTGGCGACGAGAAAACGGCGGCTGGCGAGGTGCATTTCCATGACGCCGAGAGCGCGATAGCCGTTTTCCATCCAGTCCTCGAGCGCGTGCTGCTGCAGGTCGCGCCCGCCCTTGACCAGCGCCAGCCAGAAATAGGCCGCGCCGATATTGGGCTCCAGGCTGTGCTGCTCGAAGAACATCCATTGCATCGCCTCGGCGCGGTCGATGCGGTCTTCCGGCGCCAGCGTGGTGCCGCCGGCGACGTACCAGAGAATCGCGTTCGATTCGGCGAGATAACGGTTGGGCGCGACCTCGAGCAGCGGCACATGGCCGTTCGGATTCTTGGCGAGAAATTCCGGCGTGCGGCTGGCGCCTTGCAGGATGTCGATTTCCACCAGCTTGAACGGAATGCCGAGCCGGGCCAGCGCCAGGCGAACCTTGTAACTGTTGCCGGACCGCTGATCCGAATAGAGCGTGTACATTGTTGAGACCCCGAAGCGCCCGTTGCCGCAGATATGGGTAGCAAAGTTCGGCAATTGCAAGGCCGCGTGGTGCAACGCGGTGCCACATTCGTGGCGCGGTGCAGCAAACGCCACGCGTCAAACGTCACAATACAAAAGAATTATTCCGCGGCGACGCGGTGCGCGCGCGCGTAGTCGAGCAGCGCGTCGTCGTCGGCCGGCTGGATCGGCGTGAAGTCGCGGTGCGCGATCCATTCCGGCCGCGTGAATTTGGTGATGTGGTTCGAGCAGGCGCACAGCGTCAGATAGACGATCTTGCGCGCGTAGGGCGTGATGTTGGGCGGCGAGGCGTGCACCAGATTGCCGTGGAACATCAGCACCGAGCCGGGCTTGCCGGTGGGCGCCACGATGCCGACGCCGGTGGCATCTTCCGCCTCGGCGGCGAGCCGCGTCACCGTCTCCTTGTCGAGCGTCCACAGCGGATAGGACGTGGTGAGCTTGTCGTGGCCGGCGGCGAAGACGCCTTGCTTGTGGCTTTTCGGAATGAGCAGCAGCGGGCCGTTGATCGGCATCACCTCGTCGAGGAACACCGCGATGTTCATGGCGCGTGCGTCCGGCATGCCGTCGTCGCGCTGCCAGGTGCCGTAGTCCTGGTGCCACTGCCAGACGTCGCCCTCGAAGGCGGCCTTGGCGTTGAGCTTGAACTGATGGACGTAGACCTCCTCGCCGAACAATTGCCGCAACGGCTCGACCAGGCGAGGATGGCGCGCCAACAGCCCGAACACGTCGCTGAAGGTGTGGGCGGCGAAAGCGGTGCGCGGCGCGCCGGTCTTCTCGCGCCAGACTTCCTGGCGGTCGAGCTTGAGAATGTTCTCGGCTTCGGCGCGCAACAGCGCGATCTCTTCTTCCGAGAAGCAATTGGGGAAGAAGACGTAGCCCTGTTCGTCGAAGGCTCGAAGCTGTTCGGCGTTGAGCTGCATGGCGCGTTCCCTGTTGCGGTGGCGGCCGTTGCTCCGGCTCTTGCGACGCTATTTTAGGGCACGCGCCGCAAAACGCCACTGCTCTGCGCTACGCCGCATTCGTTCATGGCGCGGCGCAGCAACATGGCGAAGGCCAGCAACATGATTGGAACTGCTAGCGGAATCAGCGTGGCTTGCGGAACGGAGCGGGCTACCAGTGGAACTATCCACAGCGCGGCAAGAACCGTTTTTTCGTAAGCACCGAAGCCGCGCGCGAATCCGTCATACGCGAGGTATCCGATTGCCGGCGCCAACAGCATCAGGTCGTAGTCGAGACTGTAGGGCGTCGCCAGCAGCGTGCCGATCAGCAGCGCCGCCGCCTTGAGCGGATAGGCGGCGCGGCTGCGCCACAGCCAGGCGAGCGCGGCGGCAATGGTGACAGTGACCGCGGCTTGCACAACGTAGGCCAGCGCGATGCCGCCGCCCCACATGCGCACCCAGGAGAACACGCTCTGGATTTTGTACCAGCCGGTGCCGCCCTGCTCGAGCACGACGGTGCGGGTGAACTTGCCGGTGGCGAGGAACGCGGTCCACACATCGGCCCCGAAAGCGAACGTGACCGCGAGCGTCATGACCGCCAGCGTGACGACGGCGGAAGCGAACACGCGCCAGCGGCCGCTCACCGCCAGCACCAGCGGAATCAGCAATCCGAATTGCGGCTTGTAGGCGAGCAACCCGATCAGCACGCCGGCGACGATCGGCCGACAGTCGAGCTGCGTGAGCGCCGCGCCGATCAGCGCGGCGGTGAGGAAGCCGTTGTGCGCCTGGCCGAGATTGATGAACACGGCCGGGAAGGCGAGGGCGAGCAGCAGCCACATCTTTTCCGTCCCTCCCCCCGTCGGGGAGGGCGACGAGAAAACGATCGCGTGCATGGCCCAGAGATAAAGAACGAACGTCACGCCCTGCCACACGATCAGCGAGAGCCAATAGGGCATCGCCGCCAAGAGCGCCGCCAAAGCGAGGAAGAATGGCGGGTAATGCCAGCCGTAGAATTCGGTGGCCGGGCCGAAGATGGCCTGCTCGCGAGCGAATTGTTGCGGCGGGTCGAACGGTGCGCCGGCTGGCCGTCGAGTACATAAGTACCGGCGGCATAGACGTTGGAGAAATCGGTGCCGAGCGGGCGGCCGAAGCGGTCGTTCAGCCCGTTCGAGGTGGCGATCAGGAAGCCGGCGCCGGGCAGCATGGCGACGAGCAGGGCGAACGCGACCAGCCGCATCCGCACGCGGGTCAGCCAGACGCCGGTGCGCAGAAGATCAACAAATCCGGCCATGACCGAAGGGTTTAGCAGGGCGGGCTTAAGGGACGGTTAGGCCATCAACAGACTTGATGAATGCATCATTCTTTGCGTCTTGCTGTCGCCGTTATGGCCGATTAGGACATTGACTATTGCCTGCAAATCGAACGATTTCGGAGCTTTCGATGGCTTTCCTTGCGGACCAGCTCAAGCGCGTCAAACCGTCGGCGACCATCGCCGTCACCGACAAGGCGCGGGCGCTCAAGGCGGCGGGCCGCAACGTCATAGGCCTGGGCGCCGGCGAACCTGACTTCGACACGCCCGACAACATCAAGGAAGCGGCGATCAAGGCGATCCGCGACGGCAGGGCGGCCAAGTACACCAATGTGGACGGCATCGCCGAGCTGAAGGATGCCATCGTCAAGAAATTCAAGCGCGAGAACGGCCTCGACTACAAGCCGTCGCAGATCACGGTCGGCACCGGCGGCAAGCAGGTGCTGTACAACGCGTTCATCTCGACGCTCAATCCGGGCGACGAGGTGATCTTCGCCGCGCCCTATTGGGTAAGCTATTTCGACATGGTGCTGCTCGCGGGCGGCGAGCCGGTGGCGGTCGAAACCTCGATGGCGAGCGGCTTCAAGCTGACGGGGGCGCAGCTCGAGCGCGCCATCACGCCTAAGACCAAGTGGGTGCTGCTCAACTCGCCGTCGAACCCGTCGGGCGCCGCCTATACGCGCACCGAATTGAAGGCGCTCACCGACGTGCTGGTCAAGCACCCGGACGTGCATGTCATGACCGACGACATGTACGAGCATCTGGTCTACGACGACTTCAAGTTTACGACGCCGGCGCAGATCGAGCCGTCGCTCTATCCGCGCACGCTCACCATCAACGGCTGCTCGAAGGCCTATTGCATGACCGGCTGGCGCATCGGTTACGCGGGAGGTCCGGAGCCGCTGATCAAGGCCATGGCCATGGTGCAGTCGCAATCGACGTCGAACCCGGCGGCGGTGTCGCAATGGGCGGCCGTTGAGGCGCTCACCGGGCCGCAGGATTTCATCGCCAAGCACAACAAGATCTTCAAGGAGCGGCGCGACCTTATCGTGTCGATGCTCAACCAGGCGAACGGCCTCAAGTGCCCGACGCCGGAGGGCGCGTTCTATGTCTATCCGTCCTGCGCCGGCGCCATGGGCAAGACCGCGCCGAGCGGCAAGAAGCTCGCGAGCGACGAGGACTTCGTTACCGAATTGCTCGAAGCCGAAGGCGTCGCGGTGGTGCAGGGCACGGCCTTCGGCCTCGGTCCTGCGTTCCGCATTTCCTACGCCACCAAGACCGAGGACCTGGAAGAGGCCGGCCGCCGCATCCAGCGCTTCTGCGGCAATTTGAAATAGGCGAAGGCGGCTCTCATCAGCTTCCACAGTTTGTGGCAGGCATCACCGCGTGCCGCGTTGCGCAACACCTTCGCCTTGGCGCGATAGAAGTCGAAATCGATAGAGCCGTCGGTGTGGCGGCAGTTGGTATCAGCGATCATGGCGACCTCCTGGAGTTCCGCCGCTTCGGCGGGATGTCGGCCATGATGGACGGGCGGCTGTCCCGGCGCTTTGGGGCCGCATTGGTGTTCCCTTGGGAATCCCTTTATTTGTGTGGCGCCTAGGCGGGTGCGGTGCCGTGGGAAAGGCAGCTGAATGCGCTATTCGTTCGACGAATACGTACTCGACCTTGACCGGCGCGAACTCGTCAAGGACGGACGCCCCATCGATATCGAGCCGCAGGTTTTCGACCTATTGGTCTTTCTCATCCGTAACCGCGAGCGGGTGGTCAGCCGCGACGATCTGATCGCCGGGGTCTGGGGCGGCCGCATCGTCTCGGAATCGGCATTGGCCAGTCGGGTGAACGCGGTGCGGCGCGCGATCGGCGATGACGGCACCGCGCAGCGGCTGGTCAAGACCATGGTGCGCAAAGGATTCCGCTTCGTCGGCGGGGTGCGCGAGGAAACCGCCGCGCCAAAGGCGCCGCCGCCGGCCGCGCCGCTCGCGCAAAACATCGGCTTCTGCCGCACCAGCGACAGCGTGAACATCGCGGTGGCGACGGTCGGCAACGGGCCGATCCTGGTGAAAACCGCCAACTGGCTCAATCACCTCGAGCACGACTGGCAGAGCCCGATCTGGTCGCCCATGCTGCAACGGATGGCCGCCCGCTTCCGGCTGGTGCGCTACGATGGTCGCGGCAACGGTCTCAGCGACCGCGAGGTGGCGGATGTTTCGCTCGCCGGTTTCGAGCGTGATCTCGAGGCAGTGGTCGATTGCCTCGGCCTGCAACGCTTCGCGCTGCTCGGGCTCTCGCAAGGCGGGGCGGCCGCCGCGACCTTCGCCGCGCGCCATCCGGAACGGGTGTCGCGGCTGATCCTGTACGGCGCTTATGCGCAGGGCCGCAATCGCCGCGGCTCGTCCGAGGATTCGACGACCGCGCAGACCATGCTGGCGATGATCCAGCAGGGCTGGGGACATGAAGATTCCGCCTTCATGCGGGCGTTCTCCTCGCTCTACCTGACCGACGCCACGCGCGAGCACGTTAAATGGTTTGCCGACATGCAACGGCTATCGGCCTCGGGCGCGATGGCCGCAAAAATACGGAACGCCTGCGATGACATCGACATCACCGCGGTGCTGCCGGACATTAAAGTCCCCACTTTGGTCATCCATGCCCGTCACGATCACGTGGCGCCGATCGAGCAAGGCCGGCAGCTCGCGGCCAGGATTCCCGGCGCGAAGTTCGTGATCCTCGATTCCGAAAACCACGTCCAGGTGCCGGGCGATCCGGCCTGGGAAGCGCTGCTGAGCGAGATCGAGGCTTTCGCGGTCGAGGCATAATTGGGCCCGGGATATGGCAGAGGTCCGCCAGCGCTTCTGCGGCAATTTGAAGTAGCGGCAGGTTGCCGCGGCAAACGCGCCACCGGCCTACCGAATAGGCCGAACCCCGTTTTTGACTTCGCCCGAGGTTCCGCTCACACTTGCGCCGGCGAATCTCGGTCACAAGGGGGATGCAATGCGTCGCATTTTCTTGAGCTTAGGCATTCTGGCGTTTGGTTTCGTCACGGCGATCGGCGGCGCGGCCGCGCAGGATCGCGTTAAGGCCGGCACGCTGGTCTGCGATGTTTCCGGCGGTCTCGGCATGATCATCGGCTCGAAGAAGGGCGTGCAGTGCCTGTTCAATCCGAGTCTGGCGGGCCCGGCCGAGGGATATGTCGGCACGATCACCAAATTCGGCCTCGACATCGGCGCAACCAAGGCCGGGCAGATGGTGTGGGCGGTCTATGCGCCGTCATCTTACGGACCCGGCATCCTGGCCGGCGTTTACGCCGGTGCGACGGCTGAAGCGACGATCGCGGTCGGACTCGGCGGCAACGCCTTGGTCGGCGGCTCCAATCGCACGGTCGCGCTGCAGCCTCTGTCGGTGACGGGCCAAACCGGTCTCAACCTTGCGGCTGGCGTCGCCTCGCTCGAATTGCGGCCGGCGCACTGAACGAAAACGTCACGACGACTTTGACGGCCGCCTTCGGGCGGCCGTTTCGTTTAATGCGTCATCGCCTCTTGCCAGCCGCACGCGCTACTGCGACGATGCTGTGACAGGGCCGGGATATTGGTCCGACCTCCCGGCCGGCAAGGGAGGTATTTATGGGACAGAACGGCGCGGGTCCCAATGTCATAAAAAATAAGGGTCCACGGTGCATCGCGCTGGTGGGCCCATTCCAAAGCGGCAAGACCACACTGCTCGAAGCGATTCTGGCGCGCACCGGCGCGATCCAGCGGCAGGGCACGGTGGATGCGGGCACCACCGTCGGCGACGCCTGCAAGGAAGCCCGCCAGTCACAAGATGAGCGTCGAGCTTCGGTCGCCACCACCACCTTCATGGGCGACAGCTACACCTTCATCGATTGCCCGGGTTCCGTCGAATTCATCCACGACATGCGCGCGGTGCTGCCGGCGGTCGACGCCGCGGTCGTGGTCTGCGAGGCCGACGAAAAGAAAGTCCCGCAGCTGCAGTTGATCCTGCGCGAGCTGGAAGACCTGAACATTCCGCGCTTCCTGTTCCTCAACAAGATCGACAAGGCCGACAAGCGCGTGAGCGAGACGCTCAAGCTGCTGCAGCCGGCCTCGCGCATGCCGCTGGTGCTGCGCCAGATTCCGATCTGGAACGGCGATATCGTCACCGGCTTCGTCGATCTCGCGCTCGAGCGCGCCCATGTCTACAAGGAGCACGCGCCCTCCGAGGTCGATCGCCGCTCGAAGGGCGAGAATCTCGATCGCGAGAAGGAAGCGCGCTTCTCCATGCTGGAGAAGCTCGCCGATCACGACGACGAGCTGATGGAGCAATTGCTCGAGGACATCCCGCCGCCGCGCGACAAGGTGTTCGACGATCTCGCCAAGGAATTGCGCGACGGCCTGGTGGTCCCGGTGCTGATGGGCGTCGCGACCCGCACGCAACGGCGTGCTGCGCCTGCTCAAGGCGCTGCGCCACGAGGCGCCCGGCGTAGCGAGACCGTCGAGCGCCTCGGCGTCAAAGGCGGCAACGATCCGCTGGCCTAGTGCTCAAGACGCTTCACACCGCCCACGGCGGCAAGATGTCGATGGTGCGCGTGCTGGCGGGCCAGATCGGCGACGGCGTCACGCTTCTATCGCCGGAAGCGCGAGGCCGGCCGCGTGTCCGGCATGTTCAAGATCCTGGGCCAGCACTTCGAGAAGCGCGGGCCGGCCGTCGCCGGCGAGACCGTCGCGCTCGGCAAGCTCGAACACGCCAAGACCGGCGACACGCTGTCGGCCGGCAAGCAGGCGCATGCGGCGCTGATCGACGGTCGAGCCCCATCCGCCGGTGCTGGCGATCTCGGTCACCGCCAAGGAGCGCAAGGACGACGTCAAGCTCGGCCAGGCCTTCACAAGCTGGTCGACGAGGATCCCTCGATCATCGTCGTGCACAACCCCGAGACCCACGAGGTGGTGATGTGGGGCCAGGGCGAGATGCATCTGCGCGTCGCCGCCGAGCGGCTGGCCGACCGTTTCGGCGTCGCCATCAACACGCGGCCGCCGACGGTCGGCTACAAGCGAGACGATCCGGAAGCCGGTCACCGTGCGCGGCCGGCACAAGAAGCAGTCCGGCGGCCACGGCCAGTTCGGCGACGTGGTGCTCGACATCAAGCCGCTGCCGCGCGGCTCCGGCTTCAAGTTCGAGGACAAGATCACCGGCGGCGTGGTGCCGCGCAACTACATTCCGTCGGTCGAGGAGGGCGTGCATCGACGCGCTCAAGCACGGCCCGCTCGGCTTCCAGGTGGTCGATGTCCCGGTGGCGCTGATCGACGGCTCCTACCACACCGTCGATTCCTCCGACATGGCGTTCCAGACCGCCGGCCGCATCGGCATCGTCGAAGGCCTGCCGCAATGCCAGCCGGTGCTGCTCGAGCCGATCCACCTGGTCGAGATCGTCTGCCCGACCGACGCCACCGCCAAGATGAACGCCATCCTGTCCGGCCGGCGCGGCCACATTCTCGGCTTCGACACCCGCGAGGGCTGGGACGGCTGGGACGTGGTGCGCGCCAAGATGCCGGAAGCCGAGATCGGCGACCTCATCATCGAGGTGCGCTCGGCGACCGCCGGCGTCGGCTCGTTCACCTTCAAGTTCGACCACATGGCCGAACTGACCGGCAAGACCGCCGACCAGATCATCGCGGCGAGACGCGCGGCGGAGTAGGACCGCTCCCGCATCCGTGACTTGCCTGTGAGAGCGGCGGGCCGTACTCCTTGAGCCTCAATTCCAAGGGATCTTGCGCCATGAACGTCATTCGTCGTCGCGGCTGGGAAATGCCCGAAAGCCTCGCCACGCCCGAACATCTGTTCTTCAACCGCCGGGCGTTTCTGGCGGGCGGCGCGAGCGCCTTGGCGCTGGCGCCCCACATCGCCGCTGCGCAGCGCGTCACCGACCTCGCCACGCTGCCGGACCCGACTGCCGATCTCTATCCGGCCAAGCGTAACGAGAAATATGTGCTCGACCGCCCGATCACCGACGAGAAGATCAACGACCACTACAACAATTTCTACGAGTTCAATTCATCGAAGGAAGTCTCCGAGCAGGCGCAATTGCTGAAGATCCGGCCGTGGACGGTCAAGATCGACGGCATGGTGGAGAAGCCGTTCGAGATCGGCATCGACGATCTGATCCGCAAGATGACGCTGGAGGAGCGCACCTACCGCCACCGCTGCGTCGAAGCCTGGAGCATGGCGATCGCCTGGTCCGGCTTTCCGCTCGCCAAGCTGGTCGAGCTCGCCAAGCCGCTCGGCTCGGCGAAATTCGTGCGCATGGAAACCTTCATGAACCCGAAGGTGGCGCCCGGCGAGCGGAAGACCTGGTTCCCGTGGCCTTATGTCGAAGGCCTCACCATGGCGGAGGCGACCAACGATCTCGCCTTCCTCGCCACCGGCGCCTACGGCCAGCCGATGAGCAAGCAGCATGGCGCGCCGTTGCGGCTAGCGGTGCCGTGGAAGTACGGCTTCAAGTCGATCAAGTCGATCGTGCGCTTCAGTTTCGTCGACAAGCGGCCGAAGGGTTATTGGGAGGCCTTGCAGGATTCCGAATACGGCTTCTGGGCCAACGTCAATCCGAAGGTGCCGCACCCGCGCTGGAGCCAGGCGAGCGAGGAAGTGATCGGCACCGGCGAGCGCCGGCCGACGCTGATCTTCAACGGCTACGGCGAGTACGTCGCCGGCATCTACAAGGGCCTGGAAAAAGAGCGGCTGTGGGCGTGAGGCCCTTCCGCCGGCATCACCCAATTCCTATCTCGCAAGAAGTGCCAGCCACGTTCACTTGGAGGCTTTCTTGCGCTCGCTCATCGCTTTGATCGTCGTGCTCGCCGCCATGCTCAGCGCAATGCCGTCGCGCGCAGCCGACGAGCCGGACCTCATCTTCAAACGCTCGACGGTGTTCAAGTGGCTGACACCGAACGACAAGCTTGCCACCTACGGGCTGGACGATCCGGAGGTCGACGGCGTCGCCTGTCATTTCACCGTGCCCGAGCGCGGCGGCCTGAAGGGCTGGATCGGCGTGGCCGAGGAAGTTTCCGATATTTCGCTCGCCTGCCGTCAGATCGGGCCGATCCATTTCAAGGCCAAGTTCGCGCAGGGCGAGGATGTATTCCGCAAACGCCGCTCGTTGTTTTTCAAGAAGATGCAAATCGTGCGCGGCTGCGACACCAAGCGTAACGTGCTGGTCTATATGGTCTACAGCGACCGCCTGATCGAAGGTTCGCCGAAAAACTCCACCTCGACCGTGCCGATTCAGCCCTGGGGCACGGACGCCGCCGTGCCAAAATGCGCGGACTGGGTCGAAAAATAATCCGTCAGGTTTCGATCTGCCGTCACTAAAAAGGGGTATGCTGATACGGGGGCAAGAGGAGATTGCCATGTCCGCCAATCAACCCGATATCGCCGGAATTCAACGCGCGGTCGCCAATACCCTGCACGAACATTGGGTGCTGTTTTTGGTCGAGGGCGTCGTGCTGCTGGTGCTGGGCGCGACCGCCATTGCCTTACCGCCGCTCGCCACGCTGGCGCTGACCATCATCATCGGCTGGCTGTTCCTGGTCAGCGGCGTCTTGGGCTTGTGGACCACGTTCATGATGCGGCAGGCACCGGGCTTCTGGTGGTCGCTGATCTCGGCCGTGCTCGGCATCGTGGTCGGTCTGCTGCTGCTGGCGCGGCCGATCTCGGGGGCGTTCTCGCTCACCCTCGTGCTGGTCGTCTTCTTCGTGATGGAGGGCGTCGCCTCCATCATGTTCGCGCTCGACCACAGGCGCGAACTGTCCGGTCAATGGGGCTGGATGCTGGTCAGCGGCATCGTCGACCTGGTACTGGCCACGTTCGTCTTCGTCGGTCTGCCGAGCACGGCGGCCTGGGCGATCGGACTTTTGGTCGGCATCAATATGGTGTTCGGCGGATCGGCGCTGATCGCCATGGCGCTGCACGCGCGCAAGGCGTCCGCCGCGTAAAGCGGTCTTATCGTTCGTATCGTTCGGCCAATTGCCGGTCGTAGTCGAGCACGGCTTGCAGCAGCACTTGCGCGCCGGCCGCGCATTGCTCCTTGGATGAATATTCCGCCTCGTTGTGGCTGATGCCGTCCTTGCATGGCACGAAGATCATGGCCGCCGGCGCGACACGCGACACGAAAGCGGCGTCGTGGCCGGCACGTGAGATGATATCGCGGGCGGAGCAACCGGAAATTGCTGCCGCCGCGCGCACGGCGGCGATGCAGCCGGGATCGAATTGCACCGCCGGCTCGGCTGAAATGGTTTTGATCGCGACTTCAAGGCCAATCTCGCCGCCGATGCTACGGGCTTGCGCGGCGATCTCCCGTTCCATCCGATCGATCACCGCGGCGTCGGGATCGCGCAGGTCCATGGTGAGAAAGACCTCGCCGGGCACCACGTTGGGCGAGCCGGGCTTCACCTCGAGCACGCCGACGGTGCCGACGGCGGAGGGAAACTGCCGCGCGGCCCGGTTGACCGCCTCAATGATACGCGCAGCACCTAAGAGCGCGTCGTGGCGGCGCGGCATCGGCGTCGTGCCGGCGTGGGTGTCCTGGCCGGTAATCGTCATTTCGTACCAGCGCATCGCCTGGACGCCGGTGACGATGCCGACGTCTTTGCCCTCGGCCTCGAGATAAGGACCCTGTTCGATGTGCAGTTCGAAAAAAGCCGACAGCCGGTGGTCGCCGCAGAGCTGCGCGCCGCGATAGCCGATCTTGTCGAGCGCGTTGCCGAAGGTCTCGCCGCTGCGATCGGCGCGCGCGCAGGCCCAATCGCGGCTATAGACGCCCGCGAACACGCCGGAGGCGATCATTGGCGGCGCGAAGCGGGCGCCTTCCTCGTTGGTCCAGTTGACGACTTCGATCGGCGCGAACGTGTCGTAGCCGGCACGATGCAAAGTGCGCAGAGCCTCCAGCGCGGCGAGGACACCAAGCGCACCGTCGAACCTGCCGCCGGTCGGCTGAGTGTCGAGGTGGCTGCCCATGGCGATGGGCGGAATGTCGGACCGCTGGCCCTCGCGCCGCGCGAATATGTTGCCCATGTCGTCGACGGTGACGGCGCAGCCGAGCGACTGCGCTTGCGCCTTGAACCAGTCGCGCACCTCGCGATCGAGTTCGGTCAGCGTCAGTCGGCGGATGCCGCCCTTCGGCGTCGCGCCGGTCTTGGCGGTCAGCATCAGGTCGTCCCACAGTTGCTCGGAATCGATGCTCAGGTTCTTCATCATTTGGCGAACAATCGCTGATCGCAATGGCGCTGCAGACGCGCCGCGCCGCGTGACATCTGGCCGTCACACCTTTATTTCGCCGGCTTCCGCTTCGGCGAGCTTGTCGCGCCAGTCCTTGCGCTTAAGCACGAAGGTGACGGCGGACAGGATCAGCAAGACAACGCACACGGCCAGCAATCCGGCCGAGATAGGGCGGTTGAAGAAGATGAAGTAGTTGCCGTTCGACATGATCAGCGACTGGCGCAGGCTTTGCTCGAAAATCGGCGCGATGACCAGGCCGAGCACCAGCGGCGCCGGATCGAACGAGAACTTCCGCAGCGCATAGCCCAGTACGCCCATGATCAGCATGATCCAGACGTCGACAATCGAGTTGTTCACCTCGTAAACGCCGAGGATGCAGAACATGATGATCAGCGGATAAAGATAGGCGTAGGGGATGCGCAGCACGGTCACGAACAGGCTCACCAGCGGCAGATTGAGCGCCAGCAGCATCAGATTGCCGACATACATCGAGGCGACGAAGCCCCAGAACACGTCCGGATGCTCGGTGACCAGTTGCGGGCCCGGCGATACGCCGTGCACCATCAATGCGCCCATTAGCACCGCCGGGATCGGCCCGGTGGGAATGCCGAGCGCCAGCATCGGCACGAAGGCGCCGGTCGACGCCGAGTTGTTGGCCGATTCCGGGCCGGCGACGCCAGCCACCGCGCCCTTGCCGAATTCTTCCGGGTGTTTGGAGACGCGGCGCTCCAGCGCATACGACAAAAAGCTGGAGATGATGTGCGCCGAGCCGGGGATGATGCCGATGATGAAGCCGAGCAGCGTGCCGCGCCCGATCGGCCAATCGGATTCACTCCATTCTTTGCGGTTCGGCCACAGCTCGCGGAATTTCGGCGCGATCACCTCGCCGACCACGGAGTGGCTTGGTGTCGACAGGATTTCACCGAGCCCGAACAAGCCGACGGCGACCGGTACGATGCCGATGCCGTCGCCGAGCTCGGCGAGGTCGAAGCTGTAGCGGAAGTGACCGGTCATGTTGTCGATGCCGATCATGCCGAGCATCAGTCCGATGCAGGCCATCAGCAGGGTACGGATCAGCGACGACGACGACATGTAGGCGAGGAAGATCAGGCCGAGCACCAGCAGCGCAGTGTATTCCGGCGGTCCGAACTTCAGCGCGATGGTGGCGAGCGGCGGCGCCACGACTGTAAGCGCGATCACGCCGAAAGTGCCGGCGACCCAGGAGCCGACCGCGGCGATGCAGAGCGCGGCGCCAGCGCGGCCCTTCTTGGCCATGGCGTTGCCGTCGATACAGGTCATCACCGAACTGGCTTCGCCCGGAATTCGCATCAGGATCGACGTGGTCGAGCCGCCATATTGCGAGCCGTAATAGATGCCCGCCAACATGATGACGGCTTGCGTCGCGTTGAGGCCGAAGGTCACCGGCAACAGGATCGAGATGCCCGACAGCGGGCCGATGCCCGGCAGCACGCCGACCAATGTGCCGACCAGACAGCCGAGGAACGCGTACCAGAGATTGTCGGGCTGGAAGGCGATGGCAAAGCCATGCGCCAGGCTCAGGAGGGTGGTTTCCACGAATGCGGTCCTAGAAGCTGTATTCCGGAAGGGGAGTCTTCAGCCCGTAGACGAATGAAACATACGCGAGGAATACGACCACGACGCAATAGACGCCAGCGCGCAGCGGATGGCGCCGCTCGATCACAATCAGCAGCGCAATCATCATGAACAGCATGGTGACGATGAAGCCGAGATGCTCATAGAGGGCGATCGCGGCGGCGGTGATGGCCGTCACCATGAGGGCGTGCTTGCCGTCCGTCCAGTCCAGATCGGAGAACGGGCCGCTCTCACGGGCGCGCAAGATCAGCATCAGGCCGAACAGGATGGTGAGGCAGGCGACAATCATCGGCAGAAAGCCGGAGCCGGGCATGGATAAATGCCCGACCGGCAGATCGCCGCTCAATGCGATGATCGCGGCGCCGAAAACGACAAACGCAGCACCCGCCACGTGATCTGCACGTAGGTTCATTTCCTCACTCTTCTATACGGTCAGCCCACGCGGCCGATCAATTTCACCGCCGCGTCGGAACGCTTGGCGTCGGCGTCCCAGAACGCGGCGAAATCCTTGGCATTGAGATAAGCGTATTCCAGGCCAAGATTGGTCAGCACCGACTTGAATTGCTCGGAGCCCGCGGCTTTGTCGAGTGCGGCGCTGAGCGTGGCGATCACGGGCGCCGGCGTTCCCTTCGGCGCGAACAACCCGACCCACAGATAATATTCGACGTCGTAGCCGAGTTCTTTCAATGTCGGGATATCCGGCAACACTTTCGAACGCGTGCCGCCAAACGACGCCAGCGCGTGCAACTTGCCGCTCTTGATATGCTGGAGCGTAGCCGACAAAGATTGCGCGCTGATCTGTGCATTGTTGCCGAGCAGTGCGGTTATGGCCGGACCGCCGCCATTGGTTGGCAGGTGGCGTAGCTTGGGGATGCCGGTCGCTTTTTCGAGCAACGCCACCGGCAGATGCGTCGCGCCATACAGGCCGCCGGAGCTGTAGATGATCGCCTCGGGCCGCTTTTTTGCGTCGGCGACGAAGTCCTTCAGCGTCTTGTAGGGTTGTTTGTCATTGGCCACGAGCAGGATTGGGTCGGCGGTGAGCCGGGCGAGCGGAATGAAATCGGCGCGGGTCGTCTTCGGCTTGCGGCCGAATAGCTTGTCGACTTCGGCATAACCGGAGAGACCGTTGTTGTGCGATAAAATCGTATAGCCATCCGGCTTGGCGCTGGCGGCGACTTGCGCGCCCACCTGGCCGCCGGCGCCGGCCTTGGTCTCGACCACCACCGGCTGCTTGAGGATCGGCTCAAGCGCCGCCGCGATTGGCCGCGTCACGATATCGTTGGCGCCGCCGGGCGGAAACGCGACGAGAATTGTGATCGCGTGCGCGGGAAAAGCATCTTGCGCGAAGGCCGGTCCGGCCGCGAGCGTCGCGGCGGACGCGGTTGTGCCGATAACGAAACTGCGGCGATCCATGTATTCCTCCCGATAGTTGCGACGGGGTTATCCCGGGCATTTATTTTGTCAAAGACGAAAGCCGCGCGCGCACCGGAGGGTGACGCGCGCGACGTCCGCAACGTATGGAGCTTGCGCCCCGCTATCCCTGCACACGGCCGATGGCTCTGACCGCATCCTCGATGCGCGCGGCGTCGGCGTCCCAGAACTTGGCGAATTCCGGCGCATCGAGATAGTCGACGTCCTGGCCGAGATTGGCCATGGCCACCTTGAACTTTTCGTCGTGCGCCGCCTTGCCGACGTTGGTGCGTAGATAGGACACCACATTGGCCGGCGTTCCTTTCGGTGCGAACAGGCCGACCCACAGATAATATTCGATATTGTAGCCTAGCTCTTTCATGGTCGGCACATCGGGCAGCGCCTTCGATCGCGTGGCGCCGAACAGCGCCAGCGGCTTGGCCTTGCCGGCCTTGATCTGCGGCAGCGATGCGGAGATCGACGACACCAGCACCTGCGAATTGTTGCCGAGGAACGCGGTGAGCGCCGGGCCGCCGCCGTTGGTCGGCAAATGACGCAGCTTCAGTCCGCCAGCCGCTTTCATGTAGAGCGCGGTCGGAATGTGCAGCGCGCCGTAAAGCCCGGACGAAGAGAAGATGATTGCGTCCGGCCGCTTCTTGGCGTCCTCGGTCAAATCCTTGAGAGTCTTGTAGGGCTGTTTGTCGTTGACCAGCAGCACGCAAGGATCGGCGACGAAGCGCGCGATCGGGATGAAATCGGCGCGGGTGAATTTGGGCTTGCGGCCGAACAATTTGTCGACTTCGGCAAAGCCTGAGATCGACGTGATGTGGAGCAGCAAAGTATAGCCGTCGGGCTTGGCGTTGGCGGCCACCTGCGCGCCGACTGCGCCGGCCGCGCCCGCTTTGGTCTCGATGACAACCGCTTGCTTGACGATCGGCTCCAGCACCGCCGCAAACGGCCGGCCGACCACGTCCGCGGCGCCGCCGGGTGGAAACGGATTGATCAAAGTGATGGGGTGCGCGGGGTAGCTGTCCGCGGCGAACCCGGGGCGAACGGCGAGAGCGGCGGCTGCAGCCGCACTGCCGGCAACAAAATGGCGTCTATCCATGGAATCCCCCCAAACGCTGATTAGCCGGCGGTGGCCGACCTTGTTGTTATGCCGGGGATGCTATCGCTCACGGCGGTTGTCAATCAAGCGTCAATGATCGCCACGGCCCGCGTCCAGCCGGCGGAGCCGCCGCGTACTTTCACCGGAAAGCAGCTCACCAGGAAGCCTTTCGGCGGCAGTTCTTCGAGATTGTGCAGCTTCTCGATATGGCAATAGCCGATTTCGCGCCCAGCGCGATGGCCTTCCCAGATCAGCTTGGGGTCGTGGGTCTCGGCATATTTTTTCATGGTGTAGATGAAAGGCGCGTCCCAGCTCCAGCCGTCGGTGCCGGTCACCCGCACGCCGCGCTCGAGCAGATAGAGGGTGGCTTCGCGGCCCATGCCGCAGCCCTTGGCGACGTAGTCGGGGCGGCCATAGGCTTCGCCGGCGCTGGTATTCACCACCACGATTTCGAGCGGCGAGAGCGTGTGACCGATGCGCTTGAGTTCGGCCTCGACATCCGCCGCGGTCGCCACATAGCCGTCGGGGAAATGGCGGAAGTCGAGCTTCACGCCAGGCTGCAGACACCAGTCCAGCGGCACCTCGTCGATGGTGATGGCGCGCTTGCCGTGATCCATGGTTGAGGCGAAGTGATAGGGCGCGTCCAGATGGGTGGTGCAATGGGTCGACAGCCGTACCCATTCGAAGCCCCAGCCTTCGCCGTCGGGCAGGTCGTCCTTTTTCAGGCCGGGAAAGAACTTGAGAACGTCGGCGGCCGTCGCCTGATGATCGAGGTAGTCGATCGTGGGGCCATAGCCGGGTGGATCGGCGGCCACATCGTTTTCGAGCGGAACCGATATGTCGATTATCTTGCGTGGCATGCCGCTATGACCGATGTTCAGGAGACAGACTTATGCCAGTCTCAATCACAGGAACGATACTGTCCAGGAGGTAAGGATGCCGGCTTATTGGGTTGCGCGATCGAAAATAAACGATCCGGTCGAGTACAAGAAATACACTGACCTGGTGCCCGCCATCATCGCCAAGTTCGGCGGCAAGGTGCTGGCGCGCGGCGGCAAGTTTCAGATCATGGAAGGGCCGGACAAATTCCACCGCTTCATCGTGATCGAATTTCCGACTTTCGAGCAGGGCGTCGCCTGCTTCACCTCACCGGAATACGACAAGGCCGCGGCATTCCGGCGCAGCGGCGCCGGCGAGGTCGAAACCATCATGGTGGAGGGGGTTTAAGGCGCCCCCCACGCCGCCGCCCACTGGCGTGGGCCGCCCCGATTGGCCTAAACTCCCGCAAAACGAGAATAAAATCAGGGAGGGAGACCATGCAGTACCTAAAATCGAAGGCGTTCGCCGGCGTCGTGGGGACGGTGGCGGCGCTTGCCGTATTTGCAATGTTTGCGATGTCGGCGAACGCGCAAGACAAGAAGCCGATCAAGATCGGCTTCGGCATGGCGCAGACCGGCCCGCTCGGGCCGAACGGCAAGTCGGCGCATGCTGGCGATGGACATCTGGGTCGAGGAAACCAATGCCAAGGGCGGCCTGCTCGGCCGTCCGGTCGAACTCGTCCACTATGACGACCAGAGCAATCCATCGACCGTGCCGGGCATCTACACCAAGCTGCTCGACGTTGACAAAGTCGACGTCATCGTCGGCGGCTACGGCACCAACATGCTGGCGCCGGCGATGCCGATCGTCATGCAGCGCAAGAAGACGTTCCTCGGCTTGTTCGGCCTCGGCGTCAATCACGAGTTCAAGTACGACCGCTACTTCGCGATGATCCCGACCGGTCCGACGCCGACGACGTCCTTCACCGAAGGCTTTTTCGACACGGCGATGGCGATGAATCCGAAGCCGAAGACGGTCGCGATCGTGGCCGCCGACGCCGAGTTCTCCAAGAACGCCTCCGACGGCGCGCGCATCAACGCCAAGAAGGCGGGCCTGAAGATTGTCTACGACAAGAGCTATCCGCCTTCCACCACCGACTTCTCGCCGATCGTACGCGCGATCCAGGCGACCAATCCGGACCTGGTGGTGATCTGCTCCTATCCGCTCGATTCGGTCGGCATGGTGCTGGCGGTCAATGAAGCCAAGTTCATGCCGAAGATGATCGGCGGCGGCATGGTCGGTCTGCAGTCCACCGTGTTCAAGGTGAAACTCGGTCCCGCGCTCAACGGCTTCATGAACTACGACTTCTGGCTGCCGGCAAAGTCGCTGATGTTCAACGGCACCGAGGCGTTCATGAAGAAATATCAGGAACGTGCGGCCAAGGCCGGCGTCGATCCGCTCGGCTATTACATGGGTCCCTATGGCTACGCCTATCTGCAGGTGCTCGGCGACGCCATCACCGCGACCAAGGGTACCGACGACGCCAAGCTCGCCGCCTATTTGCACAGCCACACCTTCAAGACCGTGGTCGGCGACATCAAATTCGCCGCCAACGGCGAATGGGCGAAGGGACGCGTGCTGCAGGCGCAATTCCGCGGTATCAAGGGGCACGACGCGGCCGAGTTCAAGAGCCCGGATACCGAGGTGATCATCACGCCGGCTCAGTACAAGTCGGGCACGGTGATCTATCCTTACGAAAAGGCGAGGCAATAGCCCGTCCCAACAAGCTGCCCACCGACGCATGATCGCGTAAAGTGGGGAATTGGATGCGGCGCGGCCGGTAAGCCGCGCCGCTTTTTTGTGGACCTGCCGGCACGGCCCGGTGTGGCTGGACCATTGCGCCGGGCGCTGTCATTATTGGGCTACCTAAAAAAATGAAGACTATCGGGAGGACGACATGATGAAAGACGTTAAATCCAAGACATTCGCGTGGATTGCGGGGGCGGCGGCCGTTCTTGCGGCCAGTGCGATGTTCACGGTCGCCGGCCACGCGCAAAGCAAGGAGCCGATCAAGATCGGCTTCAGCATGGCGCAGACCGGTCCGCTCGGACCGAACGGGCAGCAAGCGCTGCTCGGCATGAAGATCTGGGAAGAAGAGACCAACGCCAAGGGCGGCCTGCTCGGGCGCCCGGTCAAGCTGGTCTATTACGACGATCAGTCCAATCCGTCGACCGTGCCGGGCATTTACACCAAGCTGCTCGACGTCGACAAAGTCGACCTCGTGGTCAGCGGCTACGCGACCAACATGGTTGCGCCGGCCATGCCAATCGTCATCCAGAGGAAAAAGACGTTCATCGGCCTGTTCGCGCTCGATGTGAACGCCCAGTTCAAGTATCCGAAATACTTCTCGGTGCTGCCGACCGGACCGAAGACCAAGCCTTCGTTCACCGAAGGCTTCTACCAGGTCGCGATGGCGCAGAATCCGAAGCCCACGACGGTCGCATTGACCTACGAGGATGCGGAATTCTCGCAAAACGCCTGCGAGGGCGCGCGTGAGAACGCCAAGACCTTCGGCGTCAAGATCGTCTACGACAAGAGCTTCCCGTTCAACTCGCCCGATCTCTCGCCGGTCGTGCGCGCGCTGCAGGCTTCGAACGCCGATCTTGTCATCGTGTGTTCCTATCCGCTCAGTTCGGTCAACATGGTCCAGGCGGTAAAAGAAGCGAACTACAAGCCGAAGATGATCGGCGGGGCGATGGTCGGCCTGCAAGCCACCGTGTTCAAGAACAAGCTCGGACCGAAGCTCAATGGTTTCGTGAACTACGAGACCTGGGTGCCGACCGACAAATCGATGGCGCCGGCCGCGGCCTTCTTCAAGAAGTACCAGGCGCTGGCTCCGGCGGCGAAGGTCGATCCGCTCGGCTACTATCTCGGCGGCTGGGGCTACGCCTACATCAACATGCTGGGCGAAGCGATTGCCGCGACCAAGAGCGTCAACGACGACAAGATCGCCGAGTGGCTGCGCAAGACCCCCCACAAGACCATCATGGGGAACTGGAGCTACGGCCCCGGCGGTGAATGGACCAAGTCCGGCATGATGCAGGTGCAGTACCACGATATCAAGGAAGGCGCCGGGCTCGATGTGTGGCGCGGGATGTCGTACCAGACCGTGCTGACGCCGGCCTCGCTGGCGACCGGCAAGGTGATCTATCCATACGAAAAAGCGAAGTAATCGCCGAATTTTCAAGTCGAAAACTGCGGCGTGGGAACAATCCTGCGCCGCCTCTATTTTGATCTGTCTTTGCGCTGGATCAAATCGCCCGACGCTCTCTGATTGATCATTAAAAACCGAATTCAAAGGGAGGAAATGACATGCTGCTTAAATTTGAGTCCCGAACTTTGGCTTGGATTGCGGGGGCGACCGTCATCATGGCGGCCTGTGCGATGTTCGTGATCCCCAGTCACGCGCAGACCAAGGAGCCGATCAAGATCGGCTTCGGCATGGCGCTCACCGGTCCGCTTTCCGCCAACGGCAAAATGTCGCTGGTGGCCATGCAGGTCTGGGAGTCCGACATCAATGCCAAGGGCGGGCTGCTCGGCCGTCCGGTCAAGTTGGTCTATTACGACGACCAATCCAATCCTTCGACCGTTCCCGGCATCTACACCAAGCTGCTCGACATCGACAAAGTCGATCTGATCGTCAGCGGCTATGCGTCGGGCCAGATCGCGCCTGCGATGCCGATCGCGATCCAGAAGAAGAAGCTGTTCGTCAGCCTGTTCGGCACCGGCATCAATGAAACCTTCAAATATTCAAGATATTTCTCGATGATCCCGAACGGCCCGACGCCGAAGCCGGCCTTTACGCGGGGCTTCTTCAAGGTGGCCGAAGTGCAGAAGCCGAAGCCACAGACGATCGCGATCGCGATGGCGGACGCCGAATTCGGCCGCAATGCCTGCGAGGGCGCGCACGAGAACGCCATGAAGTCGGGCTTCAAGATCGTCTACGAAAAGAGCTATCCGCCGTCCACGACCGACTTCTCGCCGATCGTGCGCGCGGTGCAGGCGGCCAATCCCGACCTGTTCGTGGTCTGCTCCTATCCGCTCGACACCGTCGGCATGATCAACGCCATGCACGAAGTCGGCTTCAAGCCGAAGATGTGGGGCGGCGCCATGGTCGGCCTGCAGGCGACCGTGTTCAAGACCAAGCTCGGCCCGCTGCTCAACGGCGTCGTCAACTATGAGACCTGGCTGCCGGTCAAGTCGATGGAGTTCCCCGGCTCGATGGAGCTGCTGAAGAAATATCAGGAGCGCGCCAAAGCCGCCGGCACCGATCCGCTCGGCTATTACATGCCGGTGTGGGCCTATGCCGATCTGCAGGTGCTCGGCGATGCCATCGCCGCCACCAAGAGCCTCAACGACGACAAGCTCGCCGAATACATGCACAAGGCTACGTTCAAGACCGTGGTTGGCGAGGTTAAGTTCAACAAGGACGGCGAATGGACGCAGGAGCGCACGCTGGCGGCCCAGTTCCAGAACATCAAGGGCAGCAGCGTCGACGACTTCCGCGATCCGCAGAAGACCGAGGTGATCATCTATCCGCCGCAGTATAAGAGCGGCGACGTGATCTATCCTTACGAAAAGGCGCTCAAATAGACCGAGCCTTCGTCTGCTATCCAAAAGCGGCGCGGGAGTAATCCCGCGCCGCGTTTTATTATTCGTCATTCCGGGACGCAAGCGAAGCGAGCAGGCCCGGAATTCAGCGACCCGACTGCTGCCATTTTGTCCGCCCCTGGATTCCAGGTTCGCGGGCTAACGCCTGCGCTCCGGAACGACGGCAATAATTCACATGCCGAGATAGAACTGGCGGATCAGGTCGTTGTTGTTGAGCTCGTCGGCCGAGCGGCCCTCGAAGGCGATCTTGCCGTGTACGATCACATAGCCGCGGTCGGCGATGCGAATGGCTTGGGTGAAATTCTGTTCGGCCATCAGTACGGTGAGATGGTAATGTTCCTTGAGCTGCTTGATGGCATCGATGGTGCGGGCGACCAAGAGTGGCGCAAGACCGACCGAGGGCTCATCTACCAGTAAAATGCGTGGCGCCTGCATCAGCGCGCGCGCGAGCGCCAGCATCTGCTGCTCGCCGCCGCTCATGCTGCCGGCCAGTTGATGCCGCCGCTCGGCCAGCCGCGGGAATGCTTCGCAACAAAAGTCCATATTGCTCTTGATCTGCGCCCGCGCCTTGGGCCGGAATGCGCCAAGCAGCAGATTTTCTTCCACCGTCAATTTCGGGAACAGCCTTCGGCCTTCCGGCACCAGTGCGATGCCGAGATCGACGATCTGTTCAGTCGGCATTCCAACGAGGTTATGCTTTTCGCCGTCGATTTCGGCAATGATGCGGCCTTCGGCTGGGCGCACAATGCCCATGATGCATTTCATCAGCGTACTTTTGCCGTTGCCGTTGGTGCCGAGCAGAGCCACGGTCTCGCCGGCCTTGACGTCGATTGAGACGTCATGGATGACGCGGACCGCGCCATAGGCCGCATGTACGTTCTCGATGGTGAGGCTACTGGCCAAGATAAGCCCTCACCACTTCGGGATCGCGTACGACTTCTTCCGGGCTACCGTCGGCGACCTTGCGGCCGGACACCAGCACCGCCAGGCGCTGCGAGAAGCTCATCACCGCGCTCATGATGTGCTCGATCAAAATGATGGTGATACCGCGCTCGTTCAGGCGCACCAGCAGCGCCAGGATATCCTCGATCTCGGAATGCGACAGACCGGCCATGGATTCGTCGGCGATCAGCAGCTTCGGCTCGGCCGCCACGGCGCGCGCCAGCTCGAGCTTGCGCATCTCGACCTGAGTCAGATCGCGCGGCATCTGCTGCGCCTTGGCCGGCGAGCCCCACCATGTCGAGCAACTCGTGGCAGCGGGCGCCGAGGTCGCTGTGTGCATGCAGCATGCCTTCGCGGGCGCGCACCGTGTAAAGCAGCGGAATGCGCAGGTTGTCGACCAGATTCATGCTGTGGAACGGCCGCGGCAATTGGAAGCTGCGGGCAATGCCGCGATGGGTGCGCTGATGCGCGGCCAGTCCGTTGATTGGTTTGCCGTCGAACTGCACGCTGCCGCTGTCGTTCTGCAAAGTGCCGCAGATGCAGTTAACCAGCGTGCTCTTGCCCGATCCGTTCGGGCCGATCAGCCCCAGCCGTTCGCCCGGTTGAACCTCGAGGTCGACGCCGTCGAGCGCGACGAATCCGTAGAAGCGCTTGGTGATATTGTCGACGTGCAGAAGCGCGCTCATGGCCGTCTCCAGGCGCGCAGGCGTTCCTGCACCAGCCCGACCAGACCGTTCGGGGCGATGATGACGAAGGCCACCAGCATCAGGCCGACAATAAGCAAGTTGACCGCCGAGGAAATTGTCACGGTGGCATATTGCTGAGCGGAGCCGAGCAGAATGGCGCCGATCAACGGCCCGACCCAGCTCGTAGTGCCGCCGATCATCGGCATGGCGATGGAGTTGACTGCGTATTCAAGGCCGAAGGCCGACGACGGCTGCAGATAGCCGATGTAATAGGGGAACGGCGCGCCGGCCATACCCATGAAGGCGCCGGACAAAGTTGTGGCGATCAGTTTCACCCGCAATGTCGGCACGCCGGAGGCCTCGGCCGCCATTTCATCGTCGCGAATGGTGGCGAAGCCGAAGCCGAGTTGGGAGCGCTCGATGGTGCGCGCGGTCACCAGCGCGATCACAGCCAGCAGCAGCATCAGCCCGAACAGATATTCGATGTAGTTGATGGTGATGCCGGCGAATTCGATTTCTTCCGGTCGGATGATATAGGCGCCGCGCGAACCGCCGACAAAATCCCAGTTCACCACCAGCGTCTGCAACACGACCGACAGCGCCAGCGTCGCGATAGCGAAGAACGAGCCGCGCAGCCGCAAAGTCAGGTAGCCCATGCCGAAGCCGACGATACCGGACACCATGCCGCCGATTACAATCAGGACCGGGACCGGCAGCGGGTGCAGCTTGTACATGAACACCGAGCTATAGGCGCCCATGGCGAAGAAGGCCGCCGAGCCGAAGTTCACGTAGCCGCAGTAGCCGCCGAGAATATTCCAGGCGGTGGCCAGCACGATGAACTGCAGAATCGTGTAGCTGGCGAAATACAGGTAATCGACGTGGACCCAATGCGCGAAGGCCATGACCACGGCGCCGACTGCGATCGTTATGAGTGAGAATTTCGCCGTGTTCACGTGGCTACCGTCCCAATATTCCCGCCGGCCGGAAGGCGAGCGTGAGCAGGAGAAGACCGAAGGCAACGGCCGGTGCCCAGGATGGGCCGTAGAACGTCGCGGTCAGGCTTTCGACCACGCCGAGCAGCATGGCGGCGATCAATGTACCGGGCATGCTGCCGAGTCCGCCGAGGACGCAGATTGCGAATATTCGGCCGATATAGTCGCGCCCGACCGAAGGCTCGACCGGCTGGATGATAATCAGCAGCGCGCCGGCCACCGCCGCGATTGCGATCGAGATGCCGAACGCGATGCGCTTGATGCGGATCGGATTGACGCCCATTAGCTGCAGCGCGGTCTGATCCTGCGACACCGCCATGATGG
Organism: uncultured Alphaproteobacteria bacterium; assembly: GCA_963786025.1. Classification (GTDB taxonomy): domain Bacteria; phylum Pseudomonadota; class Alphaproteobacteria; order Rhizobiales; family Xanthobacteraceae; genus Pseudolabrys. Next base: position 30,437 of record CAWAXK010000004.1, on the reverse strand, counting down.
CGCGGCCGAGGAAACTGCGCGTGATGAACAGTTCGATTGCGCTGAACAGCGCCAACGCCGTGACGCAGGGCACCAGCATGCGCAGCGGCAGGTCGATCAGTCCGATATGGATGCTGGGGCCGATATAGGCGGCCTCGACGTAGCGATAATCGACGCCGAACACCAGGATCAGCGACACTTCGGTGACGAATAGCAGCCCGAAGAAGAACGCGAGGCCGCGCAGGGATTCCTGGCCGCGCTTTTCAAATGAGACGTAATAGACCTGATAGACCGCCGCCCCGAGCAGGTAGAACGCCGGCAGCGCGAAGATGCTCACCACGATCGGGTCGACATGAAAATTAATGTTGATGAAATAGGCGATGTAGGAGCCGAGGATGATGAAGGCTGGATGGGCGATGTTGACGATGTCGAGCATGCCGAATGAGATCGACACGCCGGCGGTGACGGCGGCGTAGAAGGCGCCGAGCAAAAGCCCGGCGACGATGGCGTTGATCAGGAGATCCCAGGAAATGTCCATGCCGCTCCCAGCCGGCGCATTCGTTCAAATGGATCGCATTGTGCGGACGGCCACCCGCGCGGCGTCGTGCCGCGCGATGGTCGCGATCTGCTTGTCGAAATGGCCGGTCTTATTTCCCCTCTGAACTTCAGTTTCTTCTTTGCCCGAATTGCTCTGCGGGCTTTGCACGGCAGTTTGCAGGAAGCCCGGCGGCTTGGCTAGCCCATTGATCGATCAGCCGAACCGAAGAATCTGCCCACTTGCGCATGATCTTATCCGAAAACCGGTTCCCACTTTTCGGGATCATGTCGCGCTGCGACAAATTGAAACGCCCGCCGCTGGTCCGTGGGCCAGAACGGCGGGCGTTGATGGAAATCCCAATCAGGCGGCGGCTTGCGGCCTTACGCCTGCGGGCAAGGCCATCGGCTTGTTGGCGCTGTCTTTGAACTCGACGGTCATGAACACCATGTCCTGATCGCCGAGATTTTCCAGGTCGTGCACCTTGAACTCGCCCTTGCCGTAGGTCTCGTGCCGCGTTTCGCCCGGCGCGTAGGTGTATTCGACCGTGGTGCCGTCATGCACGTGCTGTCGGCCACGCCCACCGTTGACCGAGGTCCAGAAATAATCGAGCACATGGCGGTGAAAACCGATGCGCTCGCCTGGCGCGAGACGGATGATCCATACGCGCGTACGTTCCGTCTCCGACAGCAGCGTCGAGCCGACGCAGGGGTTCGGATTCTTGGCCTCGCGTTCGAATTCGGCGGTGAGCTCGGCCGGCCATTGCGATTTGTCCTTTTTCTCGGCGGCCTTGTCGAGCATGGTCAGAGCCATGGGAATTCCTCCGGTGCTATTTGCGCTCATATATAGCATATTTCGGTAAACGGGAAGATTGGGGACGATCCTTTGCCGGGGCCTAAAGCGGTTATCATCGGCGGCTCGATGAGCGGCCTGCTGAGCGCATTGATGCTGCGCCGGGCGGGGTGGGACGTCGATATCTACGAGCGGGTGGAAAGCGAACTGTCCGGCCGCGGCGCCGGCATCGTCGCCCAATATGAGTTGATCGATCGCTTGCGGGCGCTCGGCCTCGCCACCGACGCGCTCGGCGTCGCCATCACAACCCGCAAAATCCTTGACCGTAAGGGCCGGCTGACCGAGGAGTTCCATTGCCCGCAAGTGCTCACCGCCTGGGAACGCGTCTACCGGCTATTGCGCGACGCCTTCCCGCCCGAGCGCTATCACCGCGGGCGCGGGCTTGCGGGTTTCGAAGTGGGCAACAATTCAGTGCTGGCGCGGTTTGCCGACGGCGAGACGATTGAGGCCGATCTGCTGGTGGGCGCCGATGGCACGCGCTCGACGGTGCGCCAGCAGGCGCTGCCCGAGGCTGTGCCGCTCTATGCCGGCTATTGCGCCTGGCGTGCGCTGATCGCGGAAAACGTCATTCCACCTGACGTCCACGACGAACTGTTCGAATACATGACGTTCACGCTGCCGCCGGGCGAACAGTTGCTCGGCTATCCGGTGGCGGGGCCGGACAACGATCTGCGTCCCGGCCATCGCCGCTACAACGTGGTGTGGTACCGGCCGGCCGACGAGAAGTCCAAGCTGCAGTGGCTGCTTACCGACGAGCGCGGCACGCGGCACGCGATCTCGATTCCGCCGCCGCTCATCCGGCGCGAGGCGATTGCCGAGATGCGGGCGGATGCCGAGCGGCTGGCGGGGCCGCAGTTCCGCCAGATCGTGCGGCTGATGGACGAGCCGATCCTGCAGCCGATCTACGATCTGGAATCGCCGCGTATGGCGTTCGGCCGGGTGGCGATCTTGGGTGATGCCGCCTTCGTTGCCCGCCCGCACGTGGCGGCAGGCGTCTCCAAGGCGGCGGACGATGCGGCGGCGCTGGCTCAGGCGCTCACGGCCGAGCCCAACGTGCCGGCGGCGCTCAGGCGCTACGAGGCGGCGCGTTTGCCCGAGAACGTCCGCATCATCGAGCGCGCGCGCCATCTCGGCGCCTATCTGCAGGCGACGCAAACGCGGGAGGAGCGCGAGCGAGCGGGCCGTCACAGCACCGATAGTGCGGTCATTGAAGAGACCGCGGTGCTGGATTTTCTGCGAGCCTGAGCGGCGCTATTTCAGGCCGAGAATGTTTTTCGCGTTGCCGCCGCACAGCGCGGCGGTGACCGACGCATCGAACCCGGTCGAAACGACGTGCTCGACCGGATCGAAGTCAGCCATGTCGAACGGATAGTCCGTTCCCAAGACGATGCGGTCGGCGCCGTACGTCTTCACCAGCGCTTCAAGTTGATGCGGCGTGAACACGACGGTGTCGAAATAGACGTTGCGCTTGAGGTACGTTGTGGGCGGCTTTGGCAGCGTACCGTGCGAGTCCGATCGTGCGCCCCACGCATGGTCGATGCGGCCCGAATAGGCGCCAAGAAATCCGCCGCCGTGCACCGCAAGGACGCGTAGCTTCGGGTGACGTTCGAATACGCCGTCGAAAAGCAGATAATGCAGCGCGACGGTAGTATCGAGCGGATTGCCGATCACGTTATTGAAATAGAAGCGGGCGAAACGTTGCGGCTGGGTGAATCCGGTCGGGTGGATCAGCACCAAGGCATCGAGCTCTTCAGCCTTTTTCCAGAACGGTGCGAAGGCAGGGTCGGAAAGTTCCTTGCCGTTTACGTTGGTCAAGATCTCGGCGCCCTTGAAGCCGAGTTGTTTCATGCCCCGCTCGAGTTCCTTCGCCGCCTCGTTGCCGTCCTGCATCGGCACGCCGCCGAGCGCGACCAGGCGATCCTTGTGTTTACCGACATATTCCGCGATGCCGTCATTGAGAACGCGCGCCGCCTGCACGCCGACATCGAGCGGAAGGTTATAATATATCTGCGGTGGAGCGGGACAGACGAGCTGCATGTCCACGCCCATGTCATCCATCACGCGGAACCGCTGATCGGTCGTCGCGATGCGCTCGCGGATGTCGGCCGCCTGCTTGGCCATCAGCGCCTGCGTTTCGGGCGTCGAGTTCTGAACGAGCGGATCGGTGGATTGCTTGAGATGTGGCGTGACGATTTCGGCGACGCGCGGCACCGCCACATGCGCGTGCATGTCAAGGGTCAAGCTTTTCGGTCGCACTTCGCGCCCCGGCTTGCCGCGCTTGCGCGCGGCCGTCGGCTCGTACTTGTTCCAGATTTCCGCCATTTCCATTGTCCTTGTGACGATTAAAATCAGAAAACACCGAGATGCTGTTGCAGATCGACGCCGTCTTTATCCAGTTGCGCCGGGGTGGAAACCACCGCGACGTGCCCGGTGTTGAGGATGACGATGTCGTCGGCAATGTCGAACACCAGCCTGGGGTTCTGTTCGACCAGCACGATCGAGAGCCCGCTTTCCTTCAGCGTGCGGACGGTGGCCATCACCTCGGTGACGATCTGCGGTGCCAGCCCCTCCGACGGTTCGTCCATCAGAAGTACGCGCGGATTGCCCATCAGCGCGCGGCCGATCGCCAGCATCTGCTGCTCGCCGCCGGATAGGTGGGCGGCGATCTGTTTATGCCGCTCGTGCAGCCGCGGAAACATCGCGAACACGGTCTCGGCAGTCCACGGCGCGTGCTTGCTGCCGGCATCCGGCTTGCGCGCGGCGACCATGAGGTTTTCGCGCACAGTCAGGCTCTTGAAGATGCGGCGGCCCTGCGGCACCAGCGCCACGCCGTGCGCCGCGACCATCTCGGGCGACAGGCCCGTGACCCTGTCGCCGAACACGATGACTTCGCCGCGGCGCGGCGCCAGCAGGCCCATGGCGACGTTCATGCAAGTCGATTTGCCGGCGCCGTTGCGGCCGAGCAGGCCGAGCATGCGCGCTTCGCCGAGCTCGAACGACACATCGGTCAGCACATGGCTGTCGCCGTAATAGGCGTCGATATTCTTCAGGCTGAGCGCGCTAGTGGCCAAGATAGACCTCCCGGGTGCGCGGGTCGGCCACCACTTCGGCGCGGGTGCCTTCGACGATCACCTCGCCGAAATGCAAAAGAGTAATACGTTCGGCGAATTCGAGCGCCACATCCATATTGTGCTCGATCATCACAATCGTTACCTCGCGCGGGATCGCCATCAGACACTGGTGCACGTCGCGCCGCTCGTCGATCGACAGGCCGGCGAACGGCTCGTCGAGCAGCAGGACTTTCGGATTTTGCGCCAGTGCCATTGCGATCTCGACGCGGCGGCGCTCGCCATAGGAGGTCTGCGCCAGCGGCCGCTCGGCGATATCCGCGAGGCCGACGCGTTCCAGCGCCGTACGGGCGTGCTCGACGATATGGCCCTGCCGCTTCATGTCGATGACCGGGTTCCAGCGCAGCGGCGACAGTCCCAGTAGCGCCAGCGACACGTTGTGCACGATGGTGTCGCGCGGAAAGAGGGTGATGATCTGATAGGTGCGCGCCATGCCGAGATGCGTGCGGCGCCGGCTCGGCACTTTGGTGATGTCCTGGCCGAATAGATGGATCGAGCCCTTGTCCGGTATGATCTCGCCGGTGATCAGGTTGAACAGAGTGGTCTTGCCGGCGCCGTTGGGGCCGATGATCAGCCGCCGCTCGCCCGGCTCGATATTGAGGTTGACCTCGTTGGTGACGTGCAGGCCGCCGAAGGCCTTGCACAGCCCCGCGATGGTGAGCGCGCTCACGGCTTGCCCTCCGCTGATGCCGGCTTGGCGGGCGCGATCATCTTGCGCCAGGCCAGCCGCCATAGCCGCGCACTCCCGGGCACCAGCCCTTCCGGCATCAGGATGACGATGGCGACGAAGATGAAGCCGAGCAGCATGTTCCAACGTTCTAAGAAGCCGCTGACGACGCTCTTCACCACAATGACCAGCGCAGCGCCGACGATCGGGCCGAACAGCGTGCCGGCGCCGCCGGAGATCACCATCAGCAGCACCTCCGCGGAGGCGGTCAGGTCGAGAGCCTGCGGGCTGATGAACTGGGTGTAATAGACGAACAGAACGGCGGACACGGACGTGAGCAGGCCGGAAAACATGCAGGCCCAGAACCGGATCGCCCAGACGTGATAGCCGAGCGCATTCATGCGGCGCGGCTGGTCGCGCGTACCCATCAGCGCGGCGCCCATCGGCGAGCGCACGAATACGATCACGGTGGCGAAGGCAACAAGGAACACCACCAGCGTTGTGTAATAGAAAGCGTTCGGCGTGGTGAGATCCAGGCCGAACGGTTCGGGCCGGCCGTGCAGATTGATGCCGTTGTCGCCGCCGGTGATGCTGATCCAGCGATAAGCCAGGCCCCAGATGATTTCACCCAGGGCGAGCGTGATCATGATGAAGCCGATGCCGGTCGCGCGCAGGGACAGCACCGCATAGATCGCCATCGAGGCCATGCCGGCGAGGAGCGCGGTGACGATCGCCACGGGGTGGCCGAAGCCCGCCTGCAACATGTAGCCGGTGGCGTAAGCGGTGATCCCGAAAAGCCCGGCATGGCCGAGCGATACCAGCCCGCCATAGCCGGCGAGAATGTTCAAACCGAGCGCGAAGACGGCGGAGAACAGGATCTGGCTGGAAACGTTGATATAATAATCACCGTGCATCCAATACGGCAGCGTGACCAACGCCAAGAAGCCCACGGCAAGGGTAATGGTGCGTGCAATCATGGTACGAACCTGCCGAAAAGGCCCTGCGGCCGCAGCAGCAGCACCAACAGCATGGGCAGGAAGAGCACGAAATAAGCGAGCTCCGGCAGGAGCGCCTGACCAAAATTATAGATGAAGCCGATCACGAGGCTGCCGACGACGGAGCCGAGCAGGCTGCCCGAACCGCCGAGAATGACCACCACCAGCGCCAGCGGCAGCATGTACTGGTCGATGCCGGGATAGACCGTCAGAATTGGGCCGCCGATGATGCCGGCAAAGGCTGCAAGGCCGGCGCCGAGCGCGAACACGATGGTGAAAAGCTGCGACACCCGGATGCCGACCACCCGCGCCATGTCGGGATCGTCGACGCCGGCACGGATCATGGCGCCGAGCCGGGTGCGATCGAGCAGCAGCCAAAGTGCGACGGCGACGACCGCAGCGATACCGATAACCGCAATACGATAGAGCGGAAACGCCAGCGTCCCGACGCGCACGAAACCGGTGAGGCTGTCCGGCGTGGCCACCGCAATCGGGTCGCCGCCCCAGACCATCAGGCAGAAATCGGCGACGACGAAGGAAATTCCTAGCGTCACCAGCACTTGCGCCAATTGGTCACCCGGCAGCCGGCGCAGCAGCAGGCGTTCGATCATGGCGCCGAACGCCGCAACCAGCACCGCCGCCATCAGCGTCGCCACCCAGAAATTGAACATCAGTCCGAGCATGCCGCCGGCGAAGGTCGCGCCGAAATAAGCGCCGAGCATGAACAGCGAGCCATGCGTCAGGTTCGGAATGCGCATCAGCCCGAAGATCAGCGAGAAGCCCGCTGCCAACAGAAACAGCAGGCTGCCGAAGGTGATGCTGTTGACCGTCAGCAGCAGCCAAAACGTCATATCGAATCTTTCCGCTCTTGCTCTCTACGCGCGATGCGCATCTTTCCGCTCGCCCCCGCGAAAGCGGGGACCCGGGAAGGTAAACTACTTAGCCGATAATCTTGCTCCCGGATTCCCGTTTGCGCGGGAATGAGATGACGGAGCGTGCGTGCGGACGCCGCGCGAACGGCGTCCGCAGCTCGTTTAGATCAGCACTTCTTGAGCTCCGGATAGTTGCGCGAATAGACCGGGTGCGCGAGGAACTCCTTCTCCGGCCAGGTCCAGAACTGGCTGACGTTGTCGTAGGTCTTCAACGTCTTGTTCCAGAGCTTGAGGCCGTAGTCGTTCTTCACATTCTTTTCGATACGGCGGACGTAGAAGTTGCCGACGACGTTGCCGAGATGGTCGAAGCTGATCGGCCCGCGCGGCGTATCCTTGAGCTTCACGGCCTTGAGCGCGGCCATGAACTTCTCCTTATCGGCGGTCGATCCGCCGGCGCCCTTGAGGCCGGCTTCCACCACCTGGCAGTTGATATAGAGGCCCGCGGCATAGAAACCGGGCACAACGTTGAAGTCCTTGAACATCGCCCGAGCGAATTTCTTGTTGGCGTCGGTTTCGAGGTCGAGCGTGTAGGGGCAGGCGCTCATCATGCCGACCGCCTCGTCGCCGAAGGCATGCAGCAGCGCATCGTCGCCGCCGGTCTCACCGGTGACGACCGGCGTTTTCTGACCGAAATTGGCATATTGCTTCATGAAGGCCAGCGGTCCCGAGCCGGCAAAGCCCTGGCAAAGCACATCGTTGCCAGTCATCTGAGCCAGGTAGGGCGTGTAGTCGGGGGTTCCCAGCGGCACCCACAGTTTGTTCGCCACGCAGCCGCCGTCCTTCTCGAACGCCGCCTGGAAGCCGCCTTCCTGTTCGTAGCCGAAGGCGAAGTCGAAATCGATGGTAATGGCCTTCTTCTTGCCCATCTCCTTCGCCGCGTAATGGCCCATCACATGCATGGCTTGCGACGAAGTCGCCGACGGCCGCAGGAAGTAGGGGTTAGGACGGCGTTGCGTCAGATCGTCGGCGCCGGCGAGGCTGAGCGTCGGTGTCTTGTGCTCGCGAATGTAATCGGTGATGGCGAGCAGTTCGAAGGCGGCGAGCGGGCCGAGGATGACGTCGACCTTGTCGCGCTCGATCAGCTCTTGGGCCTTGGTCTTGGTGCCGGCCGGCTTGCCGCCGGTGTCGGCGGAGAAGAACTCGACCTTGCGGCCGGCCATCATGTTGTTGTGCTCCTTGAGCCAAGTGAGCACGCCCTGTTCCATCTGGATGCCGCCCTGGGCGAGCGGGCCGGTCTTGACCGTGAGCAGGCCGAGTTTGAAAGGCGCGGCTTGCGCGATGGCCGGCGTCGGGAATTTGAACGCCGCCAGCGCGGCGCCGGCAGCCGTTGTGGCCATAAATTTACGGCGGGTAACTTTGCGAGACATTGCATTCCTCCCTAGATCGCCCCTGGCGGGGCTGTACGTTCAGAGCGGCGACGTGCGGCTTATTGACCGGCACCGGCGAATTCAACACGGATATCAAAAACCATCATGTCGGGCCGTCGGGGCAAGGGCGATGGACCGAACTAAAGCCATCATCGACCAATGTATTCCAGTCTGTAAAGCCCGGTTGCGGCGTTGCGCCGCGGCATACGGTATCGCCTCTATTGCGGTAGTGGGCATGGCGCGGCCGGGCCGTGCTAGATTTGACGTCCGCAAATGCGCTGTTGACGATCTCGGCGAGGAGCGGCGCGGATGGCCACCATGCTGATCGCGCGCTTGGTGCCGCCCTACGGCGGCGATACGCTGTTCGCCAATATGTACCTCGCCTACGAGACGCTGTCGGCCGGCATGAAGCGCATGCTGGAGGGGATGATCGCGGTCAACCGCTCGGCCAAAGCGGACGTCATGCGCACGCGCGAGGACGACATCCGCGACGGCGCCAAGGCCGAGGCCAAGAAGGTGCGCGCGCACCCTGAAACCGGACGCAAGACGCTCTACGTCAATGTCGGGCACACGGTACGCTTCAAGGACATGAGCGCGGAAGAGAGCGCGCCGCTCGCCGGCGACAAGCCGCGCTAAGCCCAGTTCTCGGCGCTGGCGCCGGCCAAAGCTCGTACCCGCTCCTCATCCTTGGCGAACTCGGCGGCGGCCCCCGAATAGACCACCTTGCCGTCGTCGAGCACATAGGCCCGGTCGGCGATTTCGACGGCGGCGCGCACGTTTTGCTCCACCAGCAGCACGGAGATGCCCTGCTCGCGCGCCCTGGTGACGACCTTGAACACTTCCTGGACGATCAAGGGCGCAAGGCCTTGGCTCGGCTCATCGAGCAAAAGCAGTTTCGGGTTCAAGAGAAGCGCGCGGGCGATCGCCAGCATTTCCTGTTCGCCGCCGGAAAGTTGCCGGCCTTTGTTCGACTTGCGTTGAGCGAGGCGCGGAAACAGTTCGTAGATGCGCGTAATCGTCCACGGCCCCGGTCGTTCGAGCGGTACTTTGAGATTTTCCTCGACCGTCAAGTTGGCGAAGATGCGCCGGCCCTCCGGCACGTAGCCGACGCCGAGCGCTGCAATGCGGTAAGGCTGCCAGTCGGTGGTGGCATGACCGAAAATGCGCACCGCGCCCTCCCGCGCGTGGGTCAGACCCATGAGACTGCGCAGCGTGGTGGTCTTGCCGGCGCCGTTTCGCCCTAACAAGGTAACGATTTCACCCTCACGCACCTCCAGGCCGACGCCATGCAGGATGTGACTCTTGCCGTAAAACGTGTGAAGGCCTTCCGCCTCGAGCGCCACGTTGCTCATGCCGCCGTCTTCCCCAGATAGGCCGCCTGTACCGCTTCGTTGGCCGCGATTTCCTGCGGCGTGCCCTCGGCCAGCATCTTGCCCTCGGCTAAAACCATGATGCGGTCGGCAAGATGGAAGACCACGCGCATGTCGTGCTCGATGAGGACGATGGTCAGTTTCTGATCGCGGTGCAGTTTTCGGATCAGTTGCGTGATGTCGTAGGTTTCCTGGTCGCCCATGCCGGCGGTCGGCTCATCAAGCAGCAGCAGCCGCGGCTTGAGCGCCAGCGCCATCATGATCTCGGTCGCGCGCTGATCGCCATGGGCGAGCTCGCCGACCAGCCGGTCGGCTTTTCCGGTCAGACCGCTGATCTCGAGCAGGTCGACGACGCGCGCCTTGACTTCATCTTCAACGTCGCTCGACTGCCAAACGTGCAGGCGGTAGCCGCTGGCGACCTCGACGGCGATCCGCAGATTCTCGCGCACCGAAAGTTCGGGAAAGACTTCTGTGATTTGGAAGGTGCGGGCGATGCCGCGCCATACCCTCCGGGCGGGCATGAGTGGGGTGATATCTTCGCCGTCGAAGATGATGCGCCCCGCGCTTTGCCTCAAGAAGCCGCTGATGGTGTTGAAAAACGTTGTCTTGCCGGCACCGTTGGGCCCGATCACCGCGCGCAATTCGCCCGGCTCGACCGTCATCGACACGTTGTCGACGGCGACCAGACTGCCGAAATGCATGGAGACGTTTTCGACGCGCAACAGGCTCATGATGCGACCCTGCGGCGGATCATGCCGAGTATGCCGCGCGGAAAGAACAGCACGACCAGGACGAAGAACAACCCGACAAACGACATCCAGTTCTCGGTCTGGCTCGACAGATAGTCCTGCAGCACGACGAATATCGCGGCGCCGATCAGCGGGCCCCAAAACGAGCGCATGCCGCCCAGCACCGCCATGATCACGAAATCGCCGGACTGGGTCCAGTACAGCGCGCGCGGGTCGACGAAGTTGTTGACCAAGCGAGTAGAGCGCGCCGGCAAGGCTAACGAAGCCGCACGAAATCACCCATGAAATCCAGATATGATGGTCGACTGGAATACCGAGAAAGCGTGCGCGCCGCTCGTTCTCGCGGATCGCGATCAACGTGCGGCCGAACGGAGACCGCAATAGCCACGCCATGACGCCAGCCGCAATCGCGAATACGACAAGTACGAGGTAGTAGAACGCAGTGGGATTGTGCAGAATGTCGACGCTGATGAAACCGAAATTGAGCGGCTGACGTGTCCAACCGATCAGTCCGTCGTCACCGCCGGTCACCGAGTTCCAGCGGAACGCGATGAAATAGAACACCTGGCCGAACGCGATGGTCACCATGGCGAAATAGACGCCGCGCAACCGGATGATCATCGGACCGATGATCGCCGCGGCGACCGTGCCGACCAATGTCCCAACCACTAGGCCGAGACCCGTGCTCGGCACAAGATAACGGATGGTCATGGCGGCGCCATAGGCGCCAAGGCCGAAATAAGCGGCGTGGCCGAATGACAACACGCCGGTATAGCCGAGCAGAAAATTCAGCGACATGGCGGCAAGCCCGAGCACGACGACACGGCTGCCAAGTTCGACGTAACCGCCGACCGCCGGCAGCCAATACGGCATCGCCAGCAGCAGCAGCAAAACCACCACGTTGGGGGCTTGTTTGTTGACGTCGACGGAATTCACTAGAACCTTCCCTCCTCGCCCAGAAGTCCGCGCGGCCGAACCAGCAGCACCAACGCCATCATGACGTAGATCACCGCCTCGGTCGCCGACGGGAAGAACACCGTGGTCACGCCCGATGCGACGCCGATCAGCAAGCCGCCCAGCAAGGTGCCCGGCAGACTGCCGAGGCCGCCAACGATGATGGCGACGAAGCTCGGCATGATCAGCGACGAGCCGATGGTCGGCTGCAACCCGAGCTGACCGACCGCCAAGACGCCGGCGAGGCCCGCGAGATAGACGCCGAGGCCGAAATTCATGTTGCGCAGCATGCGCACGTTGACGCCGAGCACCGAGACGGTTTCGAGGTCGAGCGTTCCGGCGCGGATACGGATGCCGAGCCGGGTCCATCTGAGAATGAGGAACAACGCGATCACCGCGATCGCCGACAATGATCACCATGAACAGCCGATAGCCGGTGAGGAAGAAGTAATCGCTGCTCAGCGGCGTCACCAGCCAACCGGGAACCTGGAACGGCAGGCTCTGCGCGCCCCAGATAAAGCGCGTGCCGTCTTCGAACATGAAGGCAAGCCCGAAGGTCAGCAGCAGGCTGTAGAGCGGATCGCGTCCGTACAAGCGGCGGATCAACACCCGCTCGACAATGAGGCCGAGTGACGGCCGTCAAGAACGGCGCGAGGATAAGGCCACCCCAGAATCCGACATAAGGGAATGAGCATGTAGGCAAGATAGCCGCCGATCGCGAGGAAGCCGCCGTGCGCGAAATTGATCACACCGGACAGGTTGAGGATGAGCGACAGGCCGAGCGCCATCAGCGCATAGAAGGCACCGACGATCAGCCCATTGAAGATGTTGAACAGAACAAGCTGTGTCATAGCCCCGATACGCCTCGACCATCTTCATTACCCGCCGAGAACTCTCGTCGGCGTCGAACCGCGGCCCACATTCATCAGTCATTGCGATTATTGTAAACCCCGCAGCCCGCCGGGAAATCCGGGCGCCGCGAAGTGCGACGCCCGGTCATTCCCATCGATCAGGCCGGCCACGTCATCTTGCAGCCGGTCTCTTCCAGTGTGCCGGCGATCGTTTCGCCTTTGACGACTTCTTCGACGACGAAGAGATCCTCTGGATCGTTCGCGCCCTTTCGACTGCGCATGGCCGACGTAGAGATCGGGGATAAGCTGGTTCTGGCCGGCGCGATAGAAAGCGCCGTCGGGCATCAGCGAGACCTCAGGCGGCAACTTGAAGCCCTGCATCGCTTTGGCCATCTTCTTGGCGTCGACGGCCTTGGCCAGCTTGGCCGCGTGGAAGCAGCTCCACACCGAGGCATAACCGAACCAGGTGCGCGCGGTCGGCACTTTGCCGCCGGTGCGCTTGCGGATGTCGGCGACGAATTCCTTCACATGCGGCACGTTCGGCTGATTCCAGTACCACTCGAACACCCAGGTGCCGATGCGCGCTTCAGGCGGCAGGCCGTTGAGCACTTCCAGCTCCTGCTGCGCGCCGGCGAGGTGGAATTTCTTGTCGAGGCCGAACTGCACCGCCTGCTTGAGCGAGTTGACCGCATCGTCGCCGGCCGTGAGGAAGATGATGACGTCGGGCTTCGCCGCCTGCGCCTTGATCAGGTAGGAGGAGAAGTCGGTGGTGCCGAGCGGCGTCAGATCGCCGCCGACCTTGCTGCCGCCGAGCTTGGTGCAGGCCTTTTCCAGGCCGGCCTGCAGCGTGTGGCCGAAGGCGTAGTCGGGCGTGATGTAGTACCATTTCTTGCCGGCCTTCTTGATCAGCGTGCCGGCGACCGCATTCGCTTCCATCTGCGTCGTGTTGCAGACGCGGAAGACGTTCCAGTGGCAGTTGGTGCCGGTGATCGGGTCGGTATGGCCGCCCGGGCACCACATGGAAGACGCCCTTCTCGTAGCGAGACGTTGGCCATGGCGGCGGCGAGCGCCGAGTTCACGTTGCCAAGCAGGAAGTCGATCTTGTCGCGGTCGATCAGCTTGCGCGCCTTTTGCACCGCGGTGCCGGCGTCGCCGCTGGTCGAAATCCTCGACCAGCAATTCGGCCTTGCGGCCAAGAATGCCGCCCTTGGCGTTGATCTGGTCGATCGCGAGCTGGCAGCCGATCAATTCGTTCTTGCCGACCGCCGCATAAGTGCCGGTCAGCGGATTGTCGAGACCGATCTTCACGTTGTCGGCCGCGCGCGCTGGTGACGACGAAGGGCGAAGCGATTTGCGCGACGCCGGCTAACGCCGCCGTCTTCAGCACCGTGCGGCGGTCGAGTCCTGTCGATAGAAATTTGGATTTCATCATAGCCTCCCTGATCTAGTTTCGTTTCTGATTGGAAATGACGCGCATGACACTGATCGTGCTGCACGTCCATGACCTCGAACTTTATCGGTATCTACTAGTAAAATTTAATAAGACGCAATAGCGCGCGATACCGTTGCTGTCCGCAGTTTAGTTTTGTCCGGCATCAGGAAGGAATGATCGGACCTCCGTAACATTCGCATTAAACTTTCGTCGCGGATCGGAAACTATCAGTTTGAAGTTTCGGCGGTATTGCGACATGCCGGTCGCATTATTAATTTTTTTTAATGCGACGTTTTTTAATGAGAGATTTATTGCGCGCTCAATTGGATCGCGCATTAAATAGAACTACGCACTAAATTCCCTCCCTTGGGTCATGGGTGCCAAACGTCCTCCGCTCAGCGCGAAGGGCGTTTTCTTTTTTGCACCTTTGCCGACGTTTTCCTCTGCCCGCAGACGGCAGGCTGGGGGCTTAGATTCCGAGATAGCTCGACTTGATCTCGTCGTTGGCCTTGAGCGCTTCCGGCTTGCCCGAATAGACCACCTGGCCCTTACTCATCACGTGCACGTAGTCGACCAGCTTGAGGGCGAGATGAGCGCTCTGCTCGACCAGCAGAATCGACAGGCCTTCTTCCTTCAGCTTGCCGATCGCCTCCCACAGGCCCTGGATGATGATCGGCGCGAGGCCTTCCGACGGCTCGTCCATGATCAGGCAGTCGGGATTGGTCATCAGCGCGCGGCCGATCGCCAGCATCTGCTGCTCGCCGCCGGACAGCGTCTTGGCGCGCTGGTTGCGGCGTTCGCGCAGGCGCGGAAACAGCGTGTAGACGCGTTCGAGCGTCCAACCGTGCCGGTCCGGGTGGCGCTCGGCGACCAGCAGGTTTTCCTCGACGCCGAGGGTAGGAAAGACGCGGCGGCCCTGCGGCACCAGGCCCATGCCGCTGCGCACGGTCTCGAACGAGGATTTTTCGGTGATGTCGTCGCCCTTGAACACGATCTTGCCGCGGCGCGGCGGATTGAAGCCGACGATCGAATTCACCAGCGTGGTCTTGCCGACGCCGTTGCGGCCAAGAAGACCAAGAATTCGCCCTTGTTCCAGCTGCAACGACAGACCTTGGAGGACGTAGGCGTCCCCGTAATAGGTGTGGATGTCCTGGACTTCGAGAATCGCCATGATTCATTTCCATTGGCGCATGTTCTTTTCCGAAAACCGGTTCCCGCTTTTCGGGATCATGCGCTAGTCGGTTCCCAAATAGATTTCCTGCACTTTGGCGCTGGAATGGATTTGCTGCGGCGTGCCGGTCTCCAGAATTTCGCCGAAATGCAGGACTGAAATTTGCGACGCGACGTCGAATACCACGTCCATGTCGTGCTCGATCAAGAGAATCGCGAGCTTCGGGTCGAGTTTCATCAGAAACTTGGCCATCTCGGTGGATTCGCCCGAAGACAGGCCGGCGGCGGGCTCGTCGAGCAGAAGAATTTTCGGATCGCTGGCAAGGCCGAGCACGATCTCGAGCTGGCGCTGCTCGCCGTGCGAAAGATTGCGAACCTCGACGTCCTTGCGGTCGAGGAATGCAGCGTCTTCGAGCAGCTTATGGGCCTTTTCGTAGACGTCCTTATACGAAGACAAGAAGCGCCACATGACGAATTTCGAACGCCGCAGGCCCTTGATCGCCAGAAGAACATTGTCGAGCACGGTCAATTTCGGGAACAGGCTGGTGACCTGGAACGTACGCGCCATGCCGAGCGCGGTGCGCTGGTGGCTCGGCCAGTTGGTGACGTCCTGTCCGAACAACAGAACTTGCACCCGACGTCACCGGAAAAATGCCGGTGATTAGATTGAACAGCGTGGTCTTGCCGGCGCCGTTCGGACCGATGATGGCCTTGCGATCGCCCGGCATGACCCGCAGCGTGACGTTGCGCGTGGCCTGCAAGCCACCGAAACTCTTGCACAAATTCCTGAGTTCGAGGACCGCGACTTCGTCAGTCTTTTGGCCGCCGTTGGATGAAGTGTCGGTGCTCACGCGCAATCCTCAAGCTGAAGTCTGCGCCGGGGCTTTTCGTCCAAGCCCCGGCGCAATCGACGTTATTCGCAGAATTTGCAGGGCGGGAAGTCGCGGCTATAGACCGGCTGCTTGAGGAACTTGTCCTTCCCGTAGGTCCAGAACTGGCTGACGTGCGGGTAGGTCTTGATCACGACGTTCCAGAGTTCGTCCTTCGGATAGCCGAACATCTTCTTCTTCTCGACCTTCTTGATGTAGACGTTCTCGATAGGATTGCGCATGTCGTCGAGCTCGACGGGTCCGCGCGGCGCGTTGAGCTTGATGCCTTCCATCAACTTGATGAACTGCTCCGGCCCCGGATATTTGCCGCCGGCCTTTTTCATCGCCTCGTCGATCCACATTGCGGTGGTGTAGTTGTTTTCCGAATAGTAGGACGGCACCTTGCCGTACTTGGCGCGGTAGGCCTTGACGAATTTCTCGTTCTCCGGCGTCTCGATCGCTGCGCTGTAGTGCAACGCGGAGACGTCGCCGATCACTTCGTCGCCCATGAACGGCAGCACGAATTCGTCATAGCTGACGCCGCTCGCGACGATCGGCGTCTTGATGCCGGCGGCGCGCAGTTGCTTGGGGAACTGCAGCGCCATCGGGCCGACCATGGTGGTGAAGATCATGTCCGCGTCGGCCTTGATGTTCGGGATATAGGGCCCGAAGTCCTTGGTGCCGAGCGGCGGCCATATTTTCTGGATCACCTTGCCGCCGCAGTCCTCGAAGATCTTCTGGAAGCCGCCGACGGTCTCGTAGCCGAAGGCATAGTCGGCCGCGATGACGACGGCTTTCTTGTGGCCCTGGTCGCAGGCCCATTGCCCGAGCGGCTGGTGCGGCAGCGATGAGGTCCAGCTTGTGCGCAAGAAATACGGATACTTGCTGAGCTGCCGCTGGGTCAGGTCGTCGGCCGACGAGACCGAGGAGATGTAGAGCGTCTTTTCAGACGTGCTCACCGGCGCCAGCGCGTAGCCGGTCGAGGCCAGCAAGCCGCCGATGAACATGTGAACGTGGTCTTGCAGGACGAGCTTCTTGGCCTTGGTGACGCCGGTGTCCGGCTTGCCCTGATCGTCTTCGACGACGAACTTTACCTCGGCGCCGCCCAGCTTGCCGCCGTGCTCGTCGAGATACAGCTGGAAGCCGTTCACCATGTCCTTGCCGACCTGGGCGAAGATGCCGGTGACCGGCGCGATGAAGCCAATGCGCAATTCGTCCGCTTGCGCGGTCGAAGCGAAGCCGAACCGACCGCAAGCGCGCTTCCCAGCAACAGCGTCAGTCTAGGCGACAGTCTCCTTGTCATCGTCGTTCTCCCTGATTTTTATAATCGCCGTCCGTTCAGGACGGCGCCGAAGCCAAGCTTTTAGTCTCTCCCGATTTGCTCGGTGTCTTGTTGGAGGTCTTGCGGCCCTGCCGGATGCGCGCCGGAATGCCCATTAGTCCCATCGGCAGATAGAGGATGGTGAGCACGTAGACGCCGCCCAGCACGTATTGCCACCACGGCACCAGCGTCGAGAGATATTCGCGCAGGGCGAAGACGATGGCCGAGCCGATGGCGCCGCCGATCAGCGTGCCGGCGCCGCCCAGCACGACCATCAGCAGCGAATCGACCGACGTGGTCAGCACCACGGTCTCCGGGCTGATCGAGGCCGTTGGTGTGCGCCCACAAGACGCCGGCGAGCCCGCCGAAGGCGCCGGCGATGACGAAGGCGATGTATTTGTGCAGCCAGGTATTGTAGCCGAGGATCTGCATGCGCAGTTCGCGTTCGCGGATGCCTTCCAGGCTGCGGCCGAAGGGCGATCGCACCAGGACGTAAAGCACGATCAAGCTGCGACGAAAAAGGCAAAGACCAGAAAGAAGAACGTCTTTTCGTTGCTCAGGTCGAGCCCGAAATCCGGCCGGCTGGTGACGTTGATGCCGTTGTCGCCGCCGGTCAGCGAATTCCAGCGATAGGCAAGGCCCCAGACGCATTGGCCGAGCGCCAACGTGATCATCAGGAAGTAGACGCCGCTCGCGCGCATCGCGAACAGTCCGAACAGCGCCGCCAGCGCCGCGCCGATCAGCATGCCCAAGATCACCACCAGCCAGAAGTCCCAGCCCAGCCCGACGTGATAGCGGGCGGCCAGGATCGCGGTGAGATAGGCGCCGACGCCGAAATAAGCCGCTTGCCCCATCGAGGAGAGGCCGGTGAAGCCGAGCAGCAGGTCGACGCTCATGGCGAGGATGGCGAAGCACATCGCGCGCGTCGTCAGCAGCACCACGAACGAGCTGGTGTGCGGCACGATATAGGCGACCGCCACCAGCGCCAGCGCGACGATCAGGATTTTCATGTTCTGGGTCATCGGTCGCCGCTCAATCGCGTCCGAACAAGCCGGTCGGCTTGATCGCCAGGATGAGAACCATAGGAGCGTAAAGCGTGAAGTAGGACACTTCCGGAAACAGCGCCTTGCCGAAATTGTCGGCGAGGCCGACCAGCAGCGCGCCGATCGCGGCGCCGCCGAGCGAGCCCATGCCGCCGATGATCACCACCGCGAAGGCGAGCGGCAGCATTTCGAAATCGAGTCCGGGATAGATGCCGAGGAAGGCGCCGCCGGTCACGCCGCCGAGCGCGGCGAGGAAGGCGCCGAGCGCGAAGATGAACATGGAGACGCGGTTGGTGTCGATGCCGACGCCGCGCGCCATTTGCGCGTCGTCGACGGTGGCGCGCACCGCGGCGCCCATGCGGGTCTTCTCCATTACCAGCCACAGCAGGATGCCGATCACCACCGCCGTGCCGATCATGAATATGCGATAGGCCGGGAAATACATGCCGGCCAGCACGACGCTGGTGGTCAGTTGCTTCGGCGGGTTGATGTCCATGTTGTTGCCGCCCCAGATGTCGAGCGCGCCCTGCTGGAACAGGAAGGCGAAGCCGACCGTGAGCAGTACTTGACGCAGCACGTCGTTATCGATGGGCAGAATGGAGACGCGGCTCAATACGAAAAACAACACGATGCTGGCGAGCGCGGCGACCGCAATGAACTGGGGCCAGCTCGCGGCGACAGACGGAAATCCCCGCGCGACCGCCAAGGCAACGAGGATGGCTATCCCGAACGCGATGACGGCATTTCGCAGGTGGGCAAGACCTTCGGAGCGAAGGAACAGGCGCTCCATGACGAGGCCGATTGCGGCGACGGCAAGCGCGGCCACCGGCAGCGACAGCGCCCACGATCCGGTCGCGGCGATGACGGAGAGGGCGATGTAGCCGCCCCACAGAAAATAGGCGCCATGGGAAAGATTGACGATCCGCATGACGCCGAAGATCAACGACAGCCCGCTGCCCACGAGAAAGAGCAGCGCGCCATACGATATGCCGTTGAAGGCCTGGATGACCCAAAACTGTGTGTTCATTCTCTCCCTCTGGACCCTTCTGTTATGCCGAAGGTTGCGCGAACCTTACCCCAGGTTCGATGGAAATGAACACCCTAAATGGCCGCAGGTATCGATCGTGGGTCGTGCCGCTGGCCCAAGCTTCGTTCATTCCTGCGCAAGCGGGAATCCAGGGTCAAGTTTGCCAAGTCAGCAGATTTGCGCGCTGGGTCCCCGCTTTCGCGGGGACGAGCGGATGGGGCGGCGTCCGCGTGCAGCCCATTTTCCTCAGGTCAAATTATTTCCGCCTAGGCTTTTTCTTGGCTGCCTGTTTTTTCGGCGGGATGATGGGTAGCAAGAGATAGGGCGCCTTGCCGCCGCTGAAATGCAGGGTTGTGGTGCCGTTGAAGATTGCGGGCGGGCGGTCCTTCGGATGGTTGTGCAGGAACGGACCGCAGCCGGTGAGCTCGTTCTTGAAGTTCGACAGCTTGCCGCCGCTGGCGCCGCCGTATTCGTAATCCTTGCCGCGCACCGACAGGCCGATGCGATAGCCGGCCGGCACCGCGATCGAGGTCGGCCAGATCTCGATGTCGAGTTCGACCGGCTTGCCCTTGCTGAGCGGCTGCTTCTTGTCGTGGGTGTGATAGGGCCGGTAGGGCAGCGACATTTTCTTGTCGAGCTTGCGATGCGAGGCGCGCAGCCAGCCCTGTGCGATCGGCGTATGCGGATCGATGGCGCCCTGGAACACGACTTCCTTCAGGTCGCCGGTGAACACGCGCAGCACGATGAAGAAATCGGCGTCGCGTGGTCGACGACGAGGCGACGAGCTTGAGCGCCGACGGGCCGGTGACCTCGGTTTCATGCTCGAGCACGGGGGTGAGGAAGGTGAGGCCTTCACCCATGGCTTCGAACGGAATCTTGGCGCTGCCGGACGGCTTCTTGGTGGTGAGCGCCATCGACTTGGGATCGAGATAATATTTGGTCCATTGCGTGCGCGCGATCGGCCATTCGTTTTCGGCGCGGGCGACGAATTTCTCGCCCGGATGGCGGACCTGCAGCAGCACCTTCGGCTGCTTCGACCAGCTGGTGTCCTTGCCGTGCAGGAAATAGTCGAAGAAGCGCAGCTGCTGCTCGCGGCCGTAGTCGGTGTAGAAATGCGTCCAGTGCTCGATGCCGTGCGCTTCGAGCCATTTCTGCTTCGACGCCGCGCGCACGAAGCCCTCGAAATTGCCGCGCGGATGCAGGCCCTGGCCGCCCCAATTGGCGGCTGAGAACAGCGGCGTCACCACCTTGTTCCAGATCGGCGAGCGGTCGCGGTGATATTTGTCGTCGAGCGGATGCTTGAGGATGTTGCCGCCGAAATCGGCGCGGTTCCTAGCCAGTTCTTCCTCGCTCAGCGTCTCCGGACCGCACACCAGTTCGCCGTGCACGCGGCTGCGGCCGCCTTTCTCGCCGACGCCGTACTGCACGGTCTTGACCTGCATGTCGAACCAGTTTTCCCAGAACGTGGAGAGAATGCCGCCGTGGTGCGTCATGTCGCGGTACCAATCGGCCGAGCCTTCCCACACGCACATGGCGGCGAGATGCGGCGGCTGCAGCGACGCCACATGCCATTGGTTCATGCCGTAGTAGGAAATGCCGTTGAGGCCGACCTTGCCGGTCGACCAGGACTGCACGCCTGCCCATTCGATGCAGTCGTAGAAATCCTTGGTCTCGCGCGGCGAGAAATGGTCGATGACGCCGGGCGAGCAGCCGGCGCCGCGCGAGTCGACGCGCACGCAGGCATAGTCGTGCGGCACCCATTTCTCCGGGTCGACCACCTCCCAGCTCTGGTAGAGATTGCTCGAGCCGGCGGTGACGTCCGGGTGCTTCGCCGCCATGATGTTCCAGGCGCTCGGATAGCCGTCCTGGAACGCAAGGTTCTTGGCGTAGGGGCCGTAGGTCAGCAGGACCGGATATTTTCCGTCTTTCACCGGGCGAAAGACGTCGGCGCGCAGTACCAAGCCGTCGTCCATGGTGATCGGTACGTTCCAGTCGATCCGCATGCCGTCGCGGATTTCAGACAATTGCTGCAACGACGCCATCGCATCCTCCCGCAATTATTTTTCGTCGGGGCACAGAGATGCCCGGCCTGAGGCCGGGCATCGCACGTACATTTGTTTCTGCCCTCGAATAGCGGGAGCAAGACGTGAATGGCCGCGGACAATTCGCCCGGACTCCCCTTGACGGGAACGAACGGGCCTTTTTGATCGTCCGCTTGCGCTTAAGCTTGGCCTGCTTTTCCAAAACGGCGCAGACTGCGGCGGTATCGAGCGCGCCAAGACCGCTCTTCATCGCCTTGATGTAGACCGGCTTGGTGGCATTGAACATCGGCGTCGGCACTCTGATCTGGCGGGCGTAGTCGCCGATCACCTGCATGTCCTTGTCCCAGACGTCGATCTTCATGGTGGCGTCCTTGTAGTCGCCCTTCACCATCATCGGCACGCGCAATTCGAACACGCGCGAATTGCCGGCGCCCGGGGTGATGAGATCGAAGATCAGTTGCGGCGGCAGGCCGGCCTTCATGCCAAGCACCATGGCTTCGGCGCTGGCAACGTTATTGATGGCGACCAAAAGATTCGCCACGTATTTGATCTTGCTGCCGTTGCCAAAGGCACCGACGTTATAGACCTCACGGCCGAAGGCCTTGAACATCGGACGCAGCCGCTTGATCAGGCCGGAATTG
Organism: uncultured Alphaproteobacteria bacterium; assembly: GCA_963786025.1. Taxonomy (GTDB): domain Bacteria; phylum Pseudomonadota; class Alphaproteobacteria; order Rhizobiales; family Xanthobacteraceae; genus Pseudolabrys. Next base: position 8,513 of record CAWAXK010000004.1, on the reverse strand, counting down.
CCGCTGGCATAAAATATCAGGTCGCGGACGCGGGCTTGCGAGCCGGTGCCGCTGACCGGGCAATCGAGCATCGCATGACCGGCCTTGGCCAGCACACGCGCGGCTTTTTCCTTGTCGGCGATTGCGAAGGTGCCCATTTCCACCAGCACCAGGCGCTTGAGCTTGGCGGCGGCGATGGCGCGCACGGTGTTCATCAGCGCTTGCGGCTTGGGCAGGCTGGTGAGGACGGTCGGCACGGCGGCCGCCAGTTCGACGGCATTGCGAGCGATCTCGACGCCGCCGCGGGCGGCCTCGCGGCGCCGCGCCGCGCTGATGTCGTAACCGACGACGCGCCATCCGGCGGCGGCCAGGTTCTTGGCGAAGGCTCCGCCCATGATGCCGAGGCCGATGATGCCGACCGTGCCCTTGTACTTTCTAGCCGCGACCATTCAAACTTCCCCATCGTGAAATTGAAACGCGGCTGTGCGCCGCGTTGCGAGTTTCATAGTGGCCGGCAGCAGGGCTGTCGAGTGTCAAAAGCGACAATGCGGCTTTCAAGCGTCGCCGCGATCGCCTATCGTCGCCGGTAAAAGCAGTGAGGGAGGAGTCATGCAAATCGGAGTAGCCGGTCTTGGCGCGATGGGCGGCAATGTCGCCCTGCGGCTGATGGAAGTTGGCCATCAGGTGACTGTGTGGAATCGCACGCCTGATAAGACCAAGCCCATCGTCGACGCCGGCGCCAAAGTTGCAGCCACCCCGGCCGAGGTTGCGAAGGCGAGCGAAGCGGTCATCACCTTGCTGACCGACGGCGCGGCGATCGACGCCGTCTACAACGGGCCTAACGGGCTGTTGTCGGGCGACGTCAAAGGCAAGCTGTTCCTCGAGATGAGCACGGTGGCGCCCAAGGTCGAGACCGATCTCGCGCCCAAGGTGCGGGCGAAAGGCGCGGCACTCGTGGAGTGCCCGGTGGGCGGTTCGACCGCGCCGGCGCGCAAGGGGCAACTCCTCGGACTAATGGGAGCAGAACCGGCCGATGCCGCGCGGGCCAAGCCCATCCTCGATCAGCTCTGCCGCAAGGTCGAGCATTGCGGGCCGGTCGGCACCGGCGCGGCGATGAAGCTCGCGATCAATCTGCCGCTGATGGTGGCCTGGCAGGCTTATGGCGAAGCCTTCGCGATTGCCCGGAGCGTTGGCTGGCAGCCCAAGCGGCTGCTTGATCTGTTCGTCGAGAGCAACGGCGCCAACAACGCGCTCAAGATGCGCGCCGACATGATCGTCGCCATGCTGGAAAACCGCGATCCGGGGGCGACCACATTCTCGATCGCCAACGGCGTCAAGGACCTGCGGACCATGATCGCTACCGGCGAGGCCTTGGGCGCCGACATGATCGCCACCAAGGCCGCACTCGCCGGTTTTGAGGACGCGACCTCGCACGGCTTCGGCGGCGGCGATGGCTCGCGCATGACGGTCTATTGGTCGGGACGCAAGAAATAACCAAGGCCGGGGAGGCCATTCATGAAACTGTTTTCGTTCTGGCGGTCGCTGGCGACGTTTCGCGTGCGCATCGCGCTCAACCTCAAGGGCATCGCGCCCGACGAGGTGATCGACATCAACCTGATGCAGGGCAAGCAGCGCGAGGAGGCCTTCGCCAAGGTCAATCCGATGAAGGCGCTGCCGGCGCTGATCCTCGACGACGGCACGGTGCTGTTCGAGTTGCTCGCCATCCTCGAATATCTCGACGAGACGCATCCCAACCCGCCACTGCTGCCGAAGGAGCCGAAGGCGCGCGCGCGGGTGCGCGGCCTCGCCCAGATCATCGCCTGCGACACGCATCCTTTGATCGTGCCGCGGGTGCGCGAGTATCTGGCGCACGAATACAAGATCGACGAACCGGGCGTCATGAAATGGGGCCAGCATTGGCACACGGAGGCCTTGAAGGCGCTGGAGGCCAATCTTGCCGGCTCGCCGCACACCGGGCGCTACTGCCAGGGCGACCAGATCACTATCGCCGACATCTGCTTGGCCGGGCAGGCGGCGGGCTCGACTTATTTCAAGGTCGACATCGCGCCGTTCCCGACGGTCAAGCGCATCGCCGATCTGTGCATGCAGAACGACGCCTTCGCGCGCGCACACCCGATGAAGCAGCCCGGCGCGCCGGCGGCGACCTGACGCATGCTCAACACCGCAATCGTCGGCCTCGGCTGGTGGGGCAAGACCCTGGTGAAGGCGGCGCATGATTTCGGCGCGCCGATCAATTTCGTGCGCGGCGTCACGCTTGAGCCGGAGACCGTTCGCGACTTCGCCGCCGAATATAAAATCCCCATCGGCACCCGGTTCGACGAAGTGCTCGCCGATCCCAACGTCAAGGCCGTCATTCTGGCGACGCCGCACACCAAACATCCGGAACAGGTGAAAGCGCTGGCGGCGGCCGGCAAGCACATCTACTGCGAAAAGCCGTTTGCGCTGAGCAAAGTGGAAGCCGCGGCCATGCTCGATGCGGTCAAGCGCGCCGGCGTCGTCATCGGCGTCGGCCACCATTTCCGGCTGATGCCGTCGATGCGCGTGCTCGCCGAATTGAAGGAGCAGGGCGCCTTCGGCGCCATCATGCATGCCGAAGGCAACTACAGCCACGACTGGCTGGCCAATTATCCGGCCGACAGCTGGCGCATGTCGGCGGAGGAAAGCCGCGCCGGCGGCATGACCGGCATGGGCATCCACGTGCTCGACTGTTTCCGCGACGTGGTCGGGCCGATGAAGCGCATCAGCGCGCTGTCGAAGGCGCGCGCGCTCAATCTGCCGACCGGCGACACCACCGCCGCGCTGATCGAGTTCGAGAACGGCGCCACCGGCACGCTCGGCACCACCATCAAGACGCCGTTCCGCTGGCGCATCGCCATCTTCGGCGAGAACTGCTGGGCCGAAAGCGTCTCCGAAACGCGCGCCATCGTGCGCCGCGCCGGCAAGGATGAGCCGGAGGTAATCGACCGGCCGGCCGACAACCACCTCGGCCGCAACCTCGACTGTTTCGCCAAGGCAGTGCTCGGGCAGGGCGCGTTTCCGATTTCGCCCGACGGCATCCTGCAGACCGCCGCCGCGCTCGAAGCCGTGTTCAGGTCGGTCGATGCCGATGGGGCGTGGATGACGGTCTAAGGACGGCTGCGCGGCGAATGTCTTCAACGCACAAGCGACTATTTGCCGCGGGCTATCGGAGCCCGATCTTGACCTGGCTCAATGCAAAAAAGGCAACCTCAGGAAAACATTTTAATAGGACGCAATGAAAAGGAGGGCTCACCATGTCAACCTCCGTGGCGGCGTTGCGAATTTCAACGATGTGCGATCGGTGCAAAACGCATCTGATCGCGCCGGAATGGTCGGAAGCCTTAAACGAGCGGGAGACGGTCCACATCTGGTCGTGCCCGATCTGCGGCAACGAGTTTCAGACCATCGACGAGCGCGCCGAGCCGGTGCTTTCCGACGATGAATTGGTGCAGGAACTTCTGCCGAATCTGATGGTCGCTTGAGCCCAAGTCGGTCGGCTCGGAAGGGGCGTCGATAATTGGTGCGTACCGCGACGAAGCGCCGCTCGAGGGGCGGCGCTTTATTGCGTGAGTTTCGAGCCTTCCATGCGCTCGACGTAGGCCTTGGAGACGTGCACCACGTCGGTGACCAGGCCGAGCTTCTCCATCGCCAGAATGATCAGTCCGTTGAGGTCGAACTCGTACCAGGCGTGCGACAGGTAGGCGTCGCGCGGGAAGCGGTGATGGTTGTTGTGCAGGCCTTCGCCGAAGGTGAGCGCCGTCATCAGGAGATGGTTTGTCGACGCGTCCTTGGTGTCGTCAAAGCGGCGATAGCCGACCTTGTGGCAGACCGAGTTGACGGTCGCCGTCGCCATCACCGAGAGATAAGTTCGCAGGAAGCCGCCGAAGAGGATGGTGCCCGCCATCGCGTGCAGTCCGCCGAAGGCGTAGCCCCAGACGCCCGGGATGCCGACCATCGACAGGAAGTACCAGAACCAGCGCGTGCGGGTGAAGAACATCACCATCGGATCCGCCAGCATGTCCTTAGCGAAGACCGTGTTGTCGGTCATGGTGTCGTCGAACAGCCAGCCGTTGTTCGAATAGGCCCAGCTCTTGAGCTTGGACGTGAACGGATGACCCTTGCCGTCGAGATAGGGGCTGTGCGGGTCGCCGACCTCGTCGGTGTAGAGATGATGGCGGCGGTGATTGCCGACCCATTTCAAGAGCGAACCCTGGCAAGTCATCTGGCCCATGGCGCAGAGGATGAATTTGACTACCGGGCCGGCCTTGAAGCTGCGGTGCACGAGATAGCGGTGCACGGTGACGCCGAGGCCGATGGTCGTCACCGAATACATGAGGGCGAACATCGACCATTCGATCCAGCTCAGCCCTTGCGTAAATGCCCAGGTCAGACCGGCGATCGAGCCGGCCATGAAGATGCCGAACAGGATGAAGCTTTCGGTCTGCTTGGCCCGGACCAGCGGGCCGCCGACAATGATGCCGCGCGGCAGATCGGGATGCGCGTCGGCGTCGGGAATGGCGCTGTCGTGGTACTCGGCTACTACGGACACGGTCGCCCTCCGTGGGCACGCGCTACAAGGTTAAGAGATTGTTAATAAGACCACGTAACAGGCCGACTTTCAACTCCAAGGTGTTCCGGCCTGGCACACACTTGACGGCAAAGACGGCCGAATTTTAACGATTGGTTAACCGGCGGCGACGTTTCGGCGGCAAAATGGCCGCAAACCGGACCGGTACGCCGAAGTCTGGCGCCGCCCGCAGGTTCGCGTTAGGCATCCGCGCACGGCGAATGGCCGTCATGCAGTGGGATGTCCGCCATGCTTCAGGATCGCTTCGTGCCGCCGAGCGGCGCCTTCACCCGCAGCGTCACGGTGCGGTTTTCGCATTGCGACCCCGCCGGTATCGTCTACTTCCCGCACTACTTCGACATCTTCAACGGGTTGATCGAGGACTGGTACGGGGAAGAGCTGGGCTACAATTACGCCGACCTGATCATGGGCAGCCAGTTCGGCTTTCCCTTCGTGCACATCGATTGCGACTTCAAGATCCCGAGCCGGATGGGCGACATCATCGAGCTCACCATTCTGGTCGAGCGCATCGGCCGCTCATCGCTCGGCATCGCCATCGTCTGCCATCACGACGGCATGGAGCGCCTGCGCGCGCGCATGGTCACCGCCATGATGTCGCTGGAGACGCGTAAGCCGGTGTCGTTGCCGCCGGCGCTGCGCGACAAGATCGAAGCCTACCAGATCAAAACCGCGCCTGGCTGACGGTGCGCGCTACTTCTCGATCGGGAAGCCGACAATGCTGCCCCATTCGGTCCACGAGCCGTCGTAGAGCTTGACGTTCTTGAGGCCGAGGATCTGGCCGAGCGCGATCCAGCCGATGGTGGCGCGGTGGCTCAGCCGGCAATAGCAGACGATGTCGTCGAATTTTTCCGGCGCGATGCCGGCCGCAGCCAGCGTGTCACGAAGCTGCTCCGGCGATTTGAACGAATTGTCCGCGTTCAGCAGATCCTTGAAATAAATATGCACGGCCCCGGGGATGCGCCCGGTCCGCTCGGCGCCGTGATCGACGGCGAAGGAATAGTCGGAGACGCGCTCGCCCGAGTATTCCTCCGGCGAACGCAGGTCGATGAGCAGTCGCTGCGGCTCGCGCAAATGCGCGCGCACATTGTCGCGGCCGACCCGCATCGTTGCCGTGCCCACCGGCGGCGGATAGGCGACAGCGGCAAAGCGCGGCACCTCGCGCGACTGCGGCCGTTTCTCCATCACCCATTTGCGGCGTCCGCCGTCGAGCAGCTTAAGCTTCGCATGTCCGGCCATGGTGAAGGCCCAGTAGGCGTAGCTGCCGAACTGCACGGGGTCGCCATAGAGCACGACGGTCGTCCGCGGACCGACGCCGATGCTGCCGAACAGTTTAGCCATTGCCGTCGGCGTGACGAAATCGCGATCCGTTTCGTGCCAGCACGCCGTCTTCCAGTAGAACCACAGCGCACCCGGGATATGGCCCTCGCGATAGGCCTTGTCGTCGCGGACGTTGCAGACCTCGAGGATGCGCAGATCGGGATCGCCGAGATGCTGCTCGAGCCATGCGGTGGAGACGAGCGGGGAGGGCATTGGAATTTTCCTTGCAGCGGCCGGTAACGCTTACGCAGACAGTTTCCGTTTCGCCGGCGCGGCCAGCGTTCGGTGCCACACCGCGTGAATGTGCGCCACCTCCTGCTCGAAGCGCTGCAGGAACAGCCGCGCCTGCGTCGACAGCGTGCGCCGTGTCGGCTGGATCACCACGAACTCGGCGTGCAGCTCGGGCTGAACGATCGGATTGACGATCAACTCGCCGCGGCCGATGTCGTTGATCGAGATGACGCTCGGCAGGATCGTCACCCAGTCGGAACGCGCGACGAATTCCAGCGTGGCGATCATGGCGTCCATCTCCAGCACGGCCTCGACTTCGACGCCGTGGCTCTGGAAATAGGTTTCGAGGTTGCGGCGGCGGATGTTGTCCGGCCCCGGCAGCAGGAATTTCAGCGGCTTGCATTCAGCGAGCCTCAGGGGAGCGAGCGGTGCAAAGCCGCGCTTCGGGCCGGAGATCAGCATTTCCCGGTCACGGACCAGCAAGCGCGACTTCAGCCCGATGGTGCCCTCGAAGGCCGGCACCACGGCGAAGTCGAGTTCCTCGTCGAGCGTCATTTCGGTGAGCAGCCCGCTATAGCCCTCGACGATGTGCAGGCGCACCTCCGGGCAGCGCGGCACGAAGTCGTCCAGCACCGGCGCCAGCACTGCGCGGGTGAAGGTCGGCATCAGGCCGATGCGCAATTCGCCGGTGACCTTGCCGGACAGCGCGCGCGCCTCCTCGGCGGCGTTTTCCAGCGCGCCGATCGCCTCGACGCAGCTCTTGTAGTAGCGCAGGCCCGCCGGCGTCGGTTTCACCGCGCCGCTCGATCGCTCGAACAGCTTCACCCCCAGCGTGCGCTCGACCGCGGCCACGTGCTGGGAAATGCCCGATTGGGTGGCGTTTTCCCGCTCCGCCGCACGGGTGAAGGAGCCTTCCTCGCAGACCGCAATCACGGCGCGAATTTGCCTTAAGGGGACGTTCCGCATCCAGACACCGTCATTAGAAAATATAATGGCTAAACACCGATTATATTATTTCTTCTGGACGCGCCAGCCGAATAACATCGCGGCGAATTCAATGAAAAACGGTGCGGCCGGCGCGCCGCTTGGGAGGATGCCATGGGCACTGCAAATTTCGGCATGATCGGGATGGATTGGCAGCAGCGGGTCAACTGGGACCGCCTGCGCGAGTACCGGATCGAGCGTGCGCGACAGATGATGAAGAAGCACGGCCTCGGCGCGCTGCTCTGCATGTACGACGAGAACTGCCGCTACATCACCGGCTCGCTGACGCCGGGCTGGAACAAGCTCAAGCCCGGCCTGAAATACGCGATGCTGTGCGGCGACGGCCGTCCGGTGCTGTTCGAGCAGGGCGATATCGGCATGCAGGTCGAGCGCCACTCGCCGTGGCTGCCGAAGGAAAATATCCGCCACTCCTTCGCCTGGATCAAAGGCGCCGCCGGTCCGGCTGCGACCTCGCAGGTGACCAAGTTCACCAACGCGATCCTCGAAGAGATGAAGCGCCACGGCGTCGCCGGGCAGAAGCTCGGCTGCGACTTCATCGACATCAATATGATTAAGATCTTCGAGGAGAAGGGCATCCACTGGGTCGACGGCATGACACCCATGATGGAAGCGCGCGCGGTCAAGAATGAGGACGAGCAGGAATGCTTCCGCATCGTCGGCGCCATCGGCGACGCCACCCACTGGGAATGCATGAAGTTCCTGCGCCCCGGCATCACCGAGAACCAGGTGACCGCGCATCTGATGGAATATCTCTACAACTTCCCCGGCATCGAAGACGTCGAAGACGTGATCGTCTCCTCCGGCCCGAACACCTGGCCGAACTGGCGCAACTTCTCCGACCGCATCATCCAGCCCGGCGACATCGTGTTCATGGATTTGGCAGCCCTCACCTGGAACGGCTACAAGTCGTGCTATTACCGCACCTATTGTGTCGGCAAGGAGCCGTCGCAGGAGCAGAAGGACACCTACAAGACCGCGCTCGGGTGGCTCTACGATTCGATCGGAGCGGTGAAGGTCGGCGCCACCACGCGCGACATCGCCTCCAAGTGGCCGTCGGCGATGGAGACCTGGGGCTACGAGGACGAAGACCAGGCCGCCGCCAATCTGTGGGGCCACGGTCTCGGGCTCGCGCAATACGACCAGCCGGTGATCTCGCGCATCTGGTCGCTCGATCATCCGATCGACATCAAGGAAGGCATGACCTTCGCGCTCGAAACCCAGCACGGCAAGAAATTCCGCTACGGCGTGCGGATCGAGGAAATGCTGATCGTGAAAAAGAACGAGATCGAGATCGTCTCGAACTTCCCTGTGAAGCAGATCACGGTCGTCGATCCGCTGCCGGGCTACGGCGATC
>CAWAXK010000003.1:0-415582 GCA_963786025.1 uncultured Alphaproteobacteria bacterium | reverse complement strand
CCGACAAAGCTGCGCCTGTTCGCTGAATTGGCTAACATTTTGGTGTGCATGTGCATCGTTTTCTCCAAGTCTGGTATGCAATTGCGCAATTCGTCGTTTTGTATCGAAATCAGTCCAGAGTTACGATACCCTGTGAAATCATGCATTGCAACTGAAATCGGAACATTGATATGATTATTTTGCCAGTTCAATGTCGCATGGCCCGTGCGGCGTTGGGTTTGGGCGTCCGAGAACTCGCCGCCGCGGCCAAGGTGTCGATCGACACGGTCGCCAGGTTTGAGCGAGGAGACGAATTGAAGGAGCGTACAATCGACGCGCTGCAGCGGGCACTCGAGGCAGCCGGTGTCGAGTTCACCAATGGCGATCAGCCTGGCGTCCGCCTTACGAGGGCTGCTGCCGCGCGCTCTGCAGAAGCCGCCGCAGCGTCTAGACCGGGGGCTTCCGCGAAAGCAGTCCGCGGCAAAAATGCCAATTCGTCCAAGAAAAAAGGATAGCATGCCGGCTTAGCGTGTGACCCTTGGGCGATCGCAGTGCGCAGATGGGTATTTGAGTTCGGGCAGTGTCGACCCCGAAAATTGGGCGACATAACGGAGTTCTAACGCGGTATGCCACTCGTCGCGGGATCGGCCAGGGGCGAGGTCGGGGGCCCGCGACGCTCGAAGAATTTAGGCTACTCGAATAGGCGGCCTGAATTGGTTTCATTTCGCAAAACGACCTGGCGCGCATGCACCACGCTGTTGTGATTTCATTTCGGCGCGTCAGGCCGCCCTTTTTTTGATGAGCGACTCTGCGGGAATGCCGAGCCCCTCATGCAGGCGCCAGATCATCTTGAGCGTAAGTGGCCGTCTGCGATTGAGTACTTCGTGCACGCGGTTTCGGCTGCCGATGAAGGGAATGAGATCGCGCGGCTGAAGCCCGTTTTGGTCCATGTGATATTTGATCGCCTCCACCGGGTCGGGAAGATCAAGCGGATAATGCTTTCGCTCCCAGGCTTCCACTAGCGTGACGAGCACATCAAGCCGGTCACCCTCGGGAGTGTTGCGTTTCGCCGTCATCAAGCTCTCGATTTCCTTGAGGACTCGGCGGTAATCACGCTGGGTCTTGATTGGTGCGATGTTCATGGCTTTAACCTTCAAACGGTCTGCGCATTGATTGCGTCGTACTGGCGGTGTGTCCCAATGAACCGGATGTAGACCACCCGATAGGGATAATTGATCCACACCACGATGCGATATTTATTGCCAGCGATGTTAAACACCACTCGGCCGTCCTTGAGGATGCTTGCGCTGCGGATCGCACGTTTCACATCCGCTGGCGTTGCCCAATCGGCGCCCCTGACCTGCCGGTGCCACGCCATGACCGGCTCGTGTGCGTCGGCATAGGCGGGACTTCGGTTGAGGAAGGCTTTGAGCGTGCTGAGCGCAATAATCCTCACACTCCCAATGTAGCATAGTCCCATATTGGGACCAAGAGTTTATTTGCTAGGTTGGTCTCAAACCCAGCTGGTAGAGCAGGCTGGTGCGCAATCCAATCACCCTTGATCGCGCCGCTGGCGATTCTAGCGAATATGAAAGCCGCGCCGATCAGGTCTGCGCGCCGCATAGATGATCTAAATTGGCTTCGATTCGCGGATTAACCTTGTGCATGTGCGGCCTGCCGGTTCACGACCATCCGCGCCTATGCCGGGTCGTGGTAGGCGATGATGGATCGATATGAGTGGCGCGGCTTGACGAGGTGCAAATTCGCGATTTGGGCCTTGATACGGGCGCGCCGGCTGCGTTTAGATCCCCCGGAGCCTGTTTATTTGTCGACTAATAGGAATAATAGCCCCCGGTGGCCTTTCAGTAAGCACTAACGCGATTTTGCGAAACGAAGCCAAAATTAGGTACTCGAAGGCCAGCGGTGGGATCGGGATTCGGCTCGCCATCATGGCTGCGATGACCGGCAAGAGATCGCCAAGCATGAAGGTCAAGTTCACCAAGCGCGCGCTGGCGAAGCTTGATGCCCTTGGCGCCGGCATCACCTCCGACGGAAGTCGATTGCGAACAAAATCAAGATTTAAACTCCTCTAGAAACTTGTCCGCTTCGCGAATGAGCCTTCTCAATTCTCTTCGCTCTTCAATCGCCCTCTTGGTATAGTGGCCGAACTTAAGAGCGTTTTGGTTGCCCTTTGGAGCGCCGCTTCCTTCGGCGCCGCCGTGCATGCGGCACCGTTTCTTGTCCTTCACGGCTGGCGATCGGCAGGGCTTGCCGCTTCGCGTCTTCGCGCCACAACGAACGCTAGAAAGCATCGGACCGGTGTTGCGCTTATGCTTTCGCGCCATTCTGCCTAACTTATTTCTCGCGCCGCTCGGCGGGCACCGGCGAACGGCTGTTTACTTCAAAAGATTTTCTGGGGCGCGTGCGTGATCGCTTTACGCGCATCATTGGATTGTTCGCCAGACATCGGCGGCACTGCGGCCGCCTCGATGTTTCCAACGACAGCCTGACCGCCGGCTGCGACGTGCACGTGCTCAACCGTGACCTTCTGTTGTCCTTTGCCGCGGTGCTTGTCCAGGGTTTCAATCTGACGCGTACAGATCGTCAGCAGTTTCGCCGCGTGCTTCAGGTTATTGTCGCGGCCTTCAAATGTTTGGCCCTCAATCATCGCGCGGCGTAGGCATTCCATAGCGGCGTTGTGTGTCCCGACCATCTGTGTGGCCAACATGCCCTCGATCTCGTTCTCCGGCTTGATGCCTTGCAGCAGCGCAATCGCGGACTGAATGTGCTCATTTCTACGCTCTGCACTAGTCCCCGCAGGAATCCACAACGTGTTGAGCGCCTGATTAATCAGTTGCAACATCAACACCGGCTTTTCAGTGCCGGTCGCTGCCTTGGCAGTGGTCGCGTCTATAGCCGACCCCACTGACATATTTTTCCCAGGAGATTTCTTAGCCAATTACGAGCCTCGTGAATTCGATAACCGGCTGTTATGTATGCGCTTTTAGTAGGAATGTTAGCCAATCGCGAATGCAAACTTCCACTTTGCATGGGGTTGTTTTTCAATTTTCAAAAAACCCCACCCCCCACCAGCCTTCGAGGTAGGTCAGCTCCCGTCCGTTGGCCAACCGGGTCTGGATATGACGGTGATCGGGATTACGCTTGAGGGCGCGTAACGCCTGGCATAGGTAAGGGCCGCTCCCATCCGCCTTGGGCTTTCCAGATCGGCAAGCTTGCAAACCGGCCAGTCTGACGCGATCCATTCGCCTGAGGCATGGGCAAGCGTCGTGGTGAGATTGACGATCCCGGTGCCGGGCTCGATGCCCGTCGTCTGAATGGTGGCAATCTCGAATTCGCTCAAGGTTTTGCGCACGATCTCGAGCCCACTGGAGAGCGGCGCATAGCGGAAAGCTCCGTTCCGTTTCGCCCCGTCGATCCAGGCGAATGGTGCCGATAAGCGATTTTTCCGGATTGACCAGCTTGGCCTGCGCCTTGGCCAGTGCACCGGCAAGTGCAGCAACGGATTCACTGGACCGCGGCATGACTGACCTCCATGTCCATGAGATCGAAGCTGACCGCACCTGCTTTGGAGCGGCGCGCGCGGATGCCATGGCCAAGGGCTTCCTTTGCATCCTCCGGCACCAGCGCTTTCAGCTCACCCTTGGCCCGTTCGTGCTCGAGATAAGCCGCCCGCGTGTCACGAAAGACGCCAGCAAACTCCGCCCATGAGTTTGAGCCGCTCATGTCGACAATCCGGACGGCTGCAATTCGCGGCCGTGGCGGCTCGGCGTCAAACAGCCGGGGTGGCTCTCCGGTCTCAACCGCTCGCCAAAACGCCTTCTCGGCGGCGATCAGCACGGTCTGGTACAAGGGGTCGGCGGAGATCGAGATTTCGTGCCATTTGCCGCCGCCATTGATGATCGACAGCACCGATGTTTTCGCCCCGACCACCAGCATATTGTGCTGCAATTGCGCCATATGCTTTTCCGCGGCGGCCTCTTCTGAAAATGACCACGGCAGCATGAATTTGGCCTCGAACACCGCTTGCGTCTGTTCGACCAAGCCATCGAGGGTGGCGGCCATCCACGGAATGGTTGGATGCGCAATGCGCTTCTGCACCGATCCCAGCCGGTGGCCGGTGTTGCGCTCATACCAGTGCCGGTTGAGCTCCTCGGTAACGAGGCCCAATTGGACGATCAGCTCGCCCGAGAGGTCCACCGGCTCGATTTCGCCGCGCTTTTCGCGCCAGAGCCGGACCAGGGCGGTTTCGTCACGCCCCATAACGATCCGGGCGTCGGAGCCACCGATAAAGCTGCGGCGGCTCCTGCAGTTGGCTCCATTGTCGCAAAGCGTCCGTTATTTCATGGTGTTGCTCCACATGTGCTAGCTTGCGCAGTGTCTGCTAAGCTGGATATATGTTAACAACCGTATGGCTGTGAAATATCCCATACGATATTTAAGAAGTCAATATGCAATTTAGGTCGCTTACAAGTGCGCAAATCAGGGCAGCTCGGGCGCTCATTCGGTGGAGTGCCGAAGATCTCGCCCGAGGAATCGTCGGTGGGCGTGGCCACCATCCGCCGGGCCGAAGTTGTCCGACGGCGAGACGTCAATGACGGCTGCCAATGACCTGGCAGTGCGTCGGGCCTTGGAAATGGCCGGTGTCGAATTCATCGACGAAAATGGCGGCGGCCCCGGTGTGCGCCTCAAGAAGGCGGCATCAGGCCGCAAAGCGTAGTGAGCTAGAAGAGGTGCCCAGTCAGAACCTTTATTGCCGTATACCGGTATTCGGTATAAACTAAGTTTATGATCCGATCGTTCGGAGATGCGCGGACCCAGGCATTGTTTCAAGACGAGTTCGTGCGCGACTTTCAGGGCATTGCCCGGCCCGCCAAACGCCGGCTCGAGGCAATTAACGCCGCCCATCGGCTCGACGACCTTTTGGTGCCGCCGTCAAATCGTTTGGAGAAGTTGAAGGGAAACTTGAAGGGCTTTTTCTCAATTCGGATCAACGATCAGTGGCGCGTGATTTTTAGATGGGTCGATGGCGACGCCTATGAGGTCCGAGTGGTTGACTATCACTGATGGAGATGACGGTGATGAAGAAAGATTTTGCTCCTGTGACGCCTGGCGAAATGTTGAAGGAAGAATTCCTCGCTGAATATGGGATGTCGCAAAATCAGTTGGCAAAAGCGATCGGCATTTCGCCAAACCGCATTGCCGAGATCGTCAACAATCGTCGACGCATTACGGCAAACACCGCACTCCGACTTAGCCTTTACTTCGGTAATAGCCCAGAATTCTGGATGAACCTCCAGTCCCACTACGATCTCAAAATGGCGCGCAGCGACCTAAAGCCCGAGGATATCAAGCGCATAAAGGCACGACGGGCCGCTTGAGCGGCAAGATTATTCCTCTCGCAATAACGCCTATTTGGTATTTGCGCGGCAGCGGCACGTGGATCCGGTGCACGTTGGAAACGGCCTACGTCGAATTCAAGCGGATCATCGGTCGCGACATCGCCAAGGTACAATTCGGCTGGCCAAAAGGGTCCCCTGGTCCAACAAATGTTGAAATTGTCGACTATCATTGAGGAAACACAAATGGCCCGCACCGCGATTCATCCCGGCGAACATCTTGCCGACGAACTTAAGGAACTCAAATTGTCGGCCGCCGAACTGGCGCGACAAATCGATGTGCCGGTTAACCGTATCACGGGCATTATCAATGCCCAGCGCAGCGTTACCGCCGACACAGCACTGCGGCTTGGCCATTGGTTCGGGACCAGCCCAGATTTTTGGCTCAATCTTCAAATGCTTTACGAGTTACGGCTAGCGCAGCGGGAGATTGGCAAACGGGTGAAAAAGCTCCCTCGTCGGGCCGATCGCAAGCGCAAGGATACCCATGCATCTGGCATGATTTGAACCGCTTTCTCCCTCGACCGCAAATGCCGGAATAGTCAAACGAACGGGGCGCTTCAATCGGTCGATGACTCCGGGCAGGCCCACCAGAGACGCGGGTCGCCCGGCCGAATTGTCCGACGGCGAGACGTCAATGACGGCTGCCAATGGTCTAGCGGTTCATTGGTCGCGACATCGCCAAGGTACAATTCGGCTGGCCGATGGGGTTGCCGTTGTGTCGGCCCTTACGCGTGCCGAAGCGCCTGGGGCAAAGCCCGCTATCCGTCTTGCCGCACCCTTACCCAGGGCCGGATCGCGAAGGCCCCGGTTTACTTGAGAATTCATCCGGCCCCTGAAGCTCTCAGTTGTAGTCAAAAATATTTTACTGGGCTAATTGAAACTACTACGGAAAGTCCGTAGTATATAAATATGCATAGCGTCATCCGCACACCAACCTTTCTAAATGACGCCCGCGCCGCTGGACTATCCGAGGACGATCAACAGCTGATTGTCGTTGCAATTTCGGAGAATCCAATGCTTGGGGACGTAATGCCTGGAACCGGCGGTTGCCGCAAAACCCGCTTTGCCGGGAAGGGAAAGGGTAAGCGCGGCGGTTATCGGACAGTTCATTACTACGCCGCAAACGATGTGCCGGTGGTTTTGCTTGCGCTGATTAATAAAGGCGAGCGGTCTGATCTATCAATGAGCGAACAAAACGAACTTAAAAAAGCGATGGCAGGTTATGCGGAGGAATATCGGGCAGGGGTAAGAAAAAAGTCGGCGACGTTAAAACGATGATTGAGAATTAGAGGTCCAGAACCCATGAGCAGCCTAGGAAAACGACTGATCCAGTCCGCTAAAGAAGCTCGCAAGATCGCGCGCGGAGAGACTATTCCGCAAAGCTATAAGATCCATATTCCGCCCAAGATAAACGTGCGCGCGGTCCGTAGACGGCTGAACATGACGCAGGAGGAATTTGCGCTACGTTATCGTCTGACGCTTGCGCGCGTTAGAGATTGGGAACAGGGACGATCAACGCCCGACATCACTGCGCGCGCATATCTTACCATCATCGAGCGCGAACCACAGGCAGTTGAGCGAGCGTTGGCAAAGGCCTGACAGAGCACGTCAGATGACAAAAAACACCCAGGATATCTGGCAACGATAAATTTGGGGCGATAAAGCAGATGACAACGACGGCCAAACTCAGGTCCAGCCTGCCGCGCTCATCGCTCGTTTGCGTGGCGCCCGTGGTTCCAACACTCTGGTCCAGCCCGCAAGATGGGGATGTTGTGCGGCCCAAACGAGCATGGCGCATGAAATAGCCAGATCATCGTGCCGCGATGACGGACAGCCATAAATCATTCCGCTCTGCCGGAACTCAATTTCGAGCGCCATCAGCTGTTCATAAGCGCGCATACTTTCTGGTCCATGAAGAATACGAACAGTTTCGTTTTGCAACTCGCGCAGCAAGATATCGAGCAGATAAGTGCGGCCGATCGTATAGAATAAGATGGCGCCGTTATTCACCTTTAGGCTATCGGCTTCCATGCCATCGCCATGGTTTGTTATGCGAAGACCAATCAGGCGATTACCAAATCGCTCGAACAGCGGCTCGGCATACGTTGCGTCATTACTCAGATCGGCAACGATGATCGTTTTGTTGTCATAGCGGCGGTCAACCATTGCCAGCGTGTCAGCACGTGCACTTCCGTAGAGGCCTAGCGGCAACTCCTCGAACGCCTTCATGCCGATCAAATTCGGCGCGAGTGGGCACCTGCCGCCGACGACAGCGGTTGACCGGTCTTTGGTATGCCCGACATCATGCGCGATGATGTGCGGCCTGAAAAACTCCCAAATTCTTGGATGCACGGGAGTTTGCGTTGCGCGTTCGTAGAGGTCGAACGTGAATGGGCTTACTTGCGTGCCCCCTGGAATGCCCAGATATTCGCGCTTAAAATCATCCGCAGTGAGTTGGCGTCTTGCTCTTTCCAAGACATCTGCGGCGATCAATGTAGGGTTCGACATCTACAGTCGCCTGTATTTTTATCCAGGTCGGGTCATCGCCTGACCACACCGACCAGAATGGATCAGTGCGGTTCCATGCCGTCGATAACATGGCGAAACGGGCATCTGGACGCTGGGTACGCATCGGATGCAAAGCAGCCATAATAGCGGGGTCGAGCCGCGCCGCTTCATCCGCTACGATCCAAGCATCGACGGTAAGACCTCGGATTGATTCCTCTGTACCTGGCAGCGCCAGTACCCGTGAACCGTTGGCGAGTTCGAGCTTGAAGATGTTTTCGGTCGTGAGTTCTGCGCCGGCCGTTCGGCACCATATCGCGCACCTTGCGGAGTGCCTCGGCGCTTTGGTTTTGGGTCGGACAGGCAACCACAGACAGCGATCCCGGCATGAACAGCGCAGAATGTGCCATGCCAACTGCGGCGGCGGTAGTTTTGCCAACCTGCCGCGCGGTCAGGACGACAATGGATGCCCCTCGCTCTGCGCGCAGGAATTTTTCCTGCCAGGCGTGCGGTGTAATACCCAACACTTCGCGCATCCACAGCGACGGATCGATTCGGTAAGCAATTTCACGTGCTGGGTTCATTGTCGATCTCCACTAACGCTTGTGCGATCCGCGCTTTGAGTTCCGGTTCATGGTCGAAGTGTTTGATGAGGCGGTCGGCGATCTGCGCCAGATTGACGTTGACATTCGTTTGCACGGCGACATTGACCTGTGCGTCCGCCGGTATGCCCGGCCAAACGCGCCAGGCTATCGAGGGTCTGGCGGACAGAATTGAGACCCGAAATGGCAACCCTGAGCGATCCTTGTTGCTCGGCCTGCGCCACGATCTGATCAATACGGGTGCGCAGTTCGAAATAGGCGCCGCTTAGCGTCTCCTTCGACGGCAGTAGCGCGACTGCGGCACTGCCGCGCGCAGCGTCTTTCTTGATTGCGTTGGAGGAAGCGAGTTTGAGGCAATTTGTCCGATGCCGATGCAGGCTCGACGCGTTTAGCTCATAGTCGCGCGCAACCTGCGCCGACGGCTCGCCGGCGGCGAGGCGGCGGTCGATCTCGGGCCGCTTGAGGTGCTGGCATGTGTGACAAGATCTTGACATGCCCCGTCGTTTAAAGCGAAAAACTTAATGGTTTCTTAATCATGTTTCAGGGAAGTTTCGGACGGGGGTGATTTGTTAGCGAAAAATTTCGGTTTTCTCCGAAATCCGCGCCCGAATTTCGATTGGCCTCCCGCTTCGATACCCCCATTCAATCGCAAGAAAGCCCCCGAAAATCGGGGTTAGAGGGCGGCAAACTTAGGGAGGCCTTGCCCTCGCATATCGATTTTGTAGCGATGGGCTAATTCCGGGACAGCTTCAACCGCACCGCCAAACGGTGCCCGAAAAATTCCGCTTCAAAGGCTCGGATCGAGAGTTTGTGATCGGGATTAGGCCGACCGGGAAACCCAGCCGAGCGCTGGTTAGCGACCCCGGTTCGACGGCTGCGATGGCCCGACCATAGGCTATGTATCGGCTCCGACGCGGGTCCAAGCAGCCTTCAGAACCGCGGGGAGGCGGCTCCATTCGGCTCGTGAGCAAGGGGGGCCGACAGCGAGACATCAATGGCGACGGCCAATGACCCGGCGGTTCGGCCTACCTCGAAAATGGCCAGTTTCTGGTTCATCGACGAAAACGGCGGCGGCCCGGGCGTGCGCCTACGTAAGCGATCACAAGGAAAATAGCAGACGTGTGAGCCGGCAAACTACGGCTTCATGCGCAGCCGATCAGCTTTCGAGTGGGCCGGAATTGCCCTTCAGGACGCCTCGCACTTAGGGTCGCGAAGGCGATCCGAGTTAGCCTACAAACGTTTGCCATGACGTGCAGATTATTTGTATTGTTCAAAGCATGAATAGGATTCAAGCGTCGCCAAACTCAAAGGGTGCGCCGATGCCATTAAGGCACTCGGTGCGACCTCGCTTTTTTTGTTTGGTTCGACAGCGCGGGATGAAAACAATTCCAATAGCGATCTCGACCTCTTCGTCGATTACGATCCGAACGGGAAGTTCAACGCCTTGGATCTTGTCGATATAAAGTTCTTCCTGGAAGATAGGCTCGGTATAGATGTGGACGTCACGACTCGTGACAGCTTGCATCCGATGTTGCGGGATGACATCGAGAAGTCGGCTGTACGAGTGTTCTAATGACGCGCAAAATTGCACCTATTGCACACGAGCACGTCAAAGAGCGGGTCAACTCGTGGGGTCGCACGAAGGAGCGCTCGGCTCCCAAACGCGCGGCGCTATGAGCGCGTCGTTGCTGAGCCGGCTCGATAGACTTGTGTTCATTGTAGGTGCGCTGCGACAACGAGGCCGGAAAGGGTGACCATCGCCACATCGGGCAAACCGAGAAGCGCTATAAATTCACACATTGTTTTAGGCTTCGTTGAGCAGGATCATAGCGGCGGCCATCTGCACTCCGGCGAGAAAATTTCTGGCGAGTTTGTCATAACGTGTGGCGATGGCACGGAAGTGTTTGAGCTGATTGAAGAACCGTTCGACAAGGTTGCGTTCACAGTAGAGTGCAAAATCGCACGCTCGCGGGGTCTTGCGGTTGGCCTTGGGCGGGATGACCGGAGTAATTCCCCGCTGGGTTAGGGTGTCGATGAATAAGTCTGCGTCGTACGCCTTGTCGGCAAGCAATGCATCTGGATCGGCATTATCGATCAGCGGCTCGGCGCAAGCAAGATCATGAGCTTGGCCTGGCGTGAGCATCAACGCGACGGGATTGCCCAAGGCATCGACGAGCGCGTGAATTTTGGTGGTTAGTCCACCGCGCATCGGCCGATCGCTTGTGGGCCGTTTTTTTTCGCGCGCCGGCGCTGTGCTGATGAGCGCGCACGATGGTGGCATCGATCATCATATATTCGTTGTCGTGATCGCTTGCCAACAGCTTGAAAATGCGTTCGAAAACGCCGCTCTTCGCCCATCGACTGAAGCGCTGGTGCACGATCTTCCAGTCGCCGAAACGCGCAGGCAGGTCACGCCAGGGGATTCCCGTTCGATACCTGTAAAGAATGGCTTCGACGAACAACCGGTTGTCCGCTGCATTGCCGCCGACATGGCCTTCACGGCCGGGCAAAAACTCCTTGATCCGCTCCCATTGGTCGTCTCGCAA
Organism: uncultured Alphaproteobacteria bacterium; assembly: GCA_963786025.1. Taxonomy (GTDB): domain Bacteria; phylum Pseudomonadota; class Alphaproteobacteria; order Rhizobiales; family Xanthobacteraceae; genus Pseudolabrys. The sequence continues at coordinate 404,530 of CAWAXK010000003.1, read as the reverse complement.
TCCAAAGCGCTGCATGGGTCGGCCCTCCGCAAAGCCGACCTCGCATCAATCACTCGACAACTGATTTGGGAATCCCCAACGTACCGGCGGCGCTACAAAATAGAACAGTGTTCCGCGTTTGATTCTCATCCGTTCTCGTACAAAGGCCGCCTAACTGAAGACAGCCCTAGTTTATGCGGCCTTCTTTTGGTCCTGCAAGCGTCGTTTTTGGATTGTGTTACGGCCACATTGGTCAGGTGGCAGCCAAAACTGCTTTTTTGATGGAGTCTGGCAATGCAATCGAGCGAAAGAATCCTTTTGGGTAAAGGTAATCGTCACCCGATTCATCGATAACCCGTAGTTGATCGTGCTTCTCCGCAGTCGGATCGCGAAGCGCTACATAAATCTTCCGCTTCTCAAGTGATGCGGGATATCCGTCGTTCTGAACGCAAACAACAAACTGCTTAGATAGTGGATTTGGCATAAACTGACCTCAAAGGAGCCGTTTGATCTTGAATTCCTTGCTTCCGATTCCAGATGCTTCATACCAGTGTACCTCAGCCAGATGGATAGAGCCATCCGGGAACCGAACGCGAGCAATTCCCTTGCGCTTCCGCCAACGCCCGCGTCCATAGATCTTTCGTAGGCGCGTGAGTTCGCGAATGCCAGATCCAGTAGCAAAAGTCTCGGCTTCGGCAATGTCGCCCAGAATCTCGAATTGCATCATGAGATCGTTTCAAAGCCGTGCGTCAGCGTCAACAAGCACCCGACGCACCCGCGGCGGCTCACTTGCCGGCGATTCAACGCCGGCCGAAGGAAATTATGGAAGCCGTCGCCGGTTGAGAAGCCTTGGATATGGTTGGCGTCGAATTCATCGATGAAAATGGTGGCGGCCCGGGCGTGCGCCTACGTAAACGATCACAAGGAAAATAGCGGATGTGTGCGCCGGCAAGTCGCCGGCATGCAGAAGGCTGTAGCTTCGTTTGCCTTGCCCGCTTATATTCTTGGCAACGATGCGCAGCACCGCTTCAACGGAAATGATTCGGGATGACGCGATTTCGGTAGTCGTCCGCAAAGTTATCGAAGCGCCGTTTTCTCTACATTTGACCGCAATATATTGCGTTCCCTTTACAAAAGCGCAAATCGCGTGTACTACCAATAGGCATTCTGGGATTAACGCGCCAGAATCAATCTATTTCCCCGACAGATTACACCAAATCAGCGAGGCGCCGGTCCCCCTCAGAAGGGCCCTGTGCGTTTCTGTATTTCCTCCACATGTCCGATCAGATCGAAGGCGATTCGATCGCGGATGATGTCGCCCGCGCTACCGACACAATCACGGACCGCCGCTAGACGTCCGGCCTCGCGTTGACCTTACCTTTCCGTTACGGCACTCGACGAGTGCAGGTGGACCATCAGCAGCGGCACCTTGGCGACGATGGCAGGAGCTGCCACCTCGGGCGCCGAATCTGACTCCCTGTCTCAAGAAAGGTCTGCCTGCCATGAGCGAATCCGAAGATCAGAAGTACTATCGCGGCTATGGGTATTCAAAAGCGATCGTATTCCCCAGTGAAGATCCCAATGCGTTCGAGGCGCTGCATCGATCGCTGCTAAATGAATACAAGCCGGGAACGCTTGCCGGCTACGAGGACGTTTTGAGCTTGGCCAATAACTTCTGGCGAAAGCGCCAGATAGGTGAAATGCGGCAACGCGAGTTGGAGATTTTGAAATTTGAAGCAGACTTGCGTACTAAAAGTTGGTTCCCTGAGGCAAAGGTTCTACATAAATTTTGTGAAGAGGTAGAATCGGGCGCTCTTGGTTCGTTCAGCGAAAAAGATCTTCCAGCTAAATTGGGTGTGAGGTGGGCACGTTATCTTAATAAGTATTTCCAACGAAAGCTCTACGCGACCGACAGTGATTGGCTATGGGCACTCAGAGAGGCGATTGGCGAGAAAATGTTGTACATAGAGTCATTTGAAGATGAGGCGAGGAACTTTGAAAAAAAGTTTGCTGATCCGGTACGGGTGACCCAGGAGTTGGAACTTGAAGAACGGCTCGATGCCGCAAACGCAAAAATTATAAAGCGACTGGAATGGTCCAAAGCAAAGAACATGCCTGTTCGCGGCTATGGTACAATTCAATCATGGAATCCAATACCAAACATACCGGCTAAGCCAGCATTCATGCCTCAAAGGCCGAAAACTCAAGCTCGGTAGCGGCCATGGCGAAGCAATGTGACTGGAGGCGCGCGAGATCAAAGAACTTGCGCCGCGCGTGCGCCCAGCAGGTAGCCTCGACGATCGATCCCGGTATGCGGCTGGCCTCGCAATTCCGGTTGAACTCGGCATAGGCGTCGACCCGCACCAATCGGTTATAGCTGGCAAGATCCTACTCAGGATGCTCGCCACTCAGATCGGGTGAGTAGAAGAACACCGCCGCCGGCGCGGTCGGGCATACGCTGGTTCCAACATTTCGCATTATGTTGAACGGTGACGCGCGGAATTGGGGCACCTAATTCCGCGCATACAAATGGTCAAATTGTCGGTGAAGTGATTTCTGACGTGTGCACTCGCTTTTGCGAGCGCCGATAGAGCAATCGTTTGCCCAAGGAGAAGTAAGATGCCGATGTCCGGAAATCAAAATGCGCGCAAACATGGAGCGTTTGCTAAAATCGTTATCCTTCCCAGCGAAGATCGCAAAGAATTCGATGAACGCCATCAATCTCTCATCGAAGAATGGAATGTAGAGGGAGCCAGTGAGCACGATAAAATCCTTAACGTGGCAAAATACATGTGGCTAAAACGTCGTAGCAACCAATATTTCCAAAACGGCATCACAGGCCTTTTAGAGAAGGAGGACCGCCGAAAGCGAATTGACAATATATACGTTGATCAGCTGATAAAGTTTTTGGAGGAGGTTGAGGCAGCGCCTTCTGGTTCCATAACAGAAGGCGATCTATCAACTAAATTGAGTGAGCTTCATACTGATTATCTCAAGAAAAACTGTCCACGTAAGAACTACGACACCGATAGTGATTGGCTGTCGGCAGTCACGGACGTGATCTGTGATTTTATAGATCAAAGACTTAGTAACGCCAGGCAAAGCCCAAGCGTTGAAGAGGAGTTCTCCCACGAAGAATTCACTTTGCGACAGTTGGAAATTGACAACGCGCTTGACGCTAAAATTGACAGAGAGCTCAAACAACTTGGCCAAATAAAAACGATGAAGGCGATGGGTCTCGGGAAACGCAGCTTTTCGGTTGAGTCGGAGCCGTCGAGGCAAATTGATGCGCCGGCCAAGCTGCAAATGGTAAAGAAAGAGAGTTGATGTGATTTTATGCAAACCGACACTTTGGCCGGCCCGGCTGTGTCGGGAACATCACCGCGTTGGGCCGTTTGTGTCGACAATGACGCGGGCCTGATCGGCCGGCTTCATCGCCTCGGTGCCGGTGGCCACCGATATGAGTTGGTCCCGACGCGTTTCACGGCAATGGACGATTGAGCCTTTTTAGAGGGAAAGGAGTGGTTTGAGCTTTGCTTTTACTTCGTCAAGCATCCCCACTGGTGCTCGAACTATAAAGCGAGATCCGCGCTGCTCCCATGAGACGCTGCGCAATTGATCAACTTGCACAACGCCGCTGATCTCAAGGCCATCTGGGATTGGGACGTGAAGGCTCCAGTCGCGGTCACGCCGTGTAATCGGGCAGGCGATACAGCGATTGGTCAGTTCATTAAAGACCCGCGGAGATAGAATTAATGCTGGCCGCCGGCCGGCTTGCTCATTTGCGACTGTTGTCAGGAAATCGAGCCAAACGATGTCGCCGGCATCGGGACAATATGCGGCCACGTCAGCAGGCCTCATTGCCGCGCCGCGGACCCCAATCGATTTCTTGAGGAACGTTTTCGCGCATCATTCCGTTTAGCAATTGCTCAAGCGTGTAGCTGCTAATGACCTGGCAGTCCGGCGTGCCTTGGAAATGGCCGGCGTTGAATTCATCGACGAAAACGGCGGCGGCCCGGGAGTACGGCTGCGGAATCGTCAGAAACCAAAACAAACCAAATAGGCGCGCCCGTCGGCTGCTATGCGCCACGTCTCGACCCTAGTGAGGGGCGTTGCGTCGACGCATCTGCGCAGGCGCCTTGATACCCCCGAGGCCAGGGACGTTCGCCCAAGCCAAAAGGGCTATGTGGGACTTGAAAGCGGATGACGGGTGAGCTACATTGTAGCTCATAGGAGTTATCCAATGACCGCAAATTCTGTTGTCCGCGCCCGCATCGACCAGCGAATCAAGGATGAGGCCGCCACGGTCCTCGCGGCGATGGGCCTGACCGTATCCGATGCCTTTCGCCTCATGATGGTGCGAATTGCCAAGGACAAGGCGCTGCCATTCGAGCCGCTAGTACCCAATGCCGAAACGATTGAGGCCATGAAAGCCGCACGCCGCGGCGACCTCGTTGCGGTCGGCACTCCGGATAAGCTTCTCGAAAATCTAAATGCGGGAGATTAAGTACACCAACCGCTTCAAGCGGGATTACGTTTGAGCGCGCGTAGCGAAGGAGCTTTAGCAAGGCTGGCTTTGATTTTGCGAGACAAACGCGAATCTGTTCGTCGCTCGCCAAACACATCGTGGCTTGCGGCTAGCAGCTACCGCCTTGAAAATCTCCATAATGATGTTTAGGATATACATTGCCTATTTGTATATCTTAGAGGAGATCGTCATGCAGGTCTCAAAATGGGGAAACAGCCTTGCAATTCGCCTGCCTCGGTCGGTAGTTAAGGTTCTTGGGCTCAAAGAAGGTGACAACATTGAGATTCACGTCGCCGATCGAAAGGTCTTCGCAATCGAAAAAGCGCGGACTACGAAACAATTGCTAGAGCGACTTCGAAAATATCGCGGCCGGCTACCCGCCACGTTCAAGTTTGATCGGCTGGACGCCAATGAGCGAGGCTGACAGTTTTTTCGATACCAACGTTTTGCTCTATCTGCTGTCAAAAGACGCGCCCAAGGCGGATCGGTCAGAGGCGCTCCTCGCGGCCGGCGGAGTCGTCAGCGTGCAAGTTCTCAATGAATTTGCGTCGGTTGCTTCCCGCAAACTGGCGATGACGATTGCGGAAATTCGAGAAATTCTATCAACAATCCGTGCAGCCTGCGCCGTCATGCCTTTGGACATCGAGACCCACGACCTTGGGCTCGAAATTGCGGAACGTCATAGGTTCTCAATCTATGATGCTCTGATCGTCGCGGCAGCCATGCGCGCAGGGTGTGCCATTCTCTATACGGAAGACTTGCAGCAGGGCCAGGTAATCGAAAAATTGCAGATCCGAAATCCATTTGTCGGCAGCTAGGATCGGCCTACCATTGGAAATGGCCGGTGTAGAATTTATCGACGAAAACGGCGGCGGCCCCGGTGTGTGGGTGCGCAAACATCAGCGGCCGAAATGACCCGATAGGGGGCGCCGTCCGTCCCCCACTGCGTGTCAGCGGGCGAGTCTGGCGGACTCGTACCGTTTGCCAGTACAATTATATTGACATACGTACCGTTAGTCGGTACGCTTCATCGTCGTGATCAAAAGCTTCGCCGACAAACGTACCGCTGCGCTTTTCGCTGGCTACGCGGTTAGGAGCATTGCCAACCAGATTCAGCGCCGCGCAAGAGCTAAACTTCTTGCCGTCGACGCGGCGAAGAAAATCGATGATCTTCAAGTTCCGTCCGGTAATGGGCTGGAAGCCTTGCAGGGTGACCGACGTGGTCAGCATAGCATCCGCATTAATGATCAATGGCGGATTTGTTTCAGGTGGAGTGAAGGCGAGGCATGGGAAGTCGGAGTCGTGGATTACCACAAGGGGTAATACGATGAGCATCAAACGAGAAGATGTGGATGCAGGGCGGGTCAATTTTGCAGATGTGACCAGCGGTAAAAGGCTTGCACCAATTCATCCAGGTGAAATTCTGCGGGTTGATTTCCTGCAGCCGATGAAGATTAGCGTTTACACCTTGGCGCAGGTCATCAAAGTGCCACGCTCTCGTGTCAATGATATCGTGCTTGGTCGCCGCGCCATCACCACCGACACTGCGCTTCGGCTCGCCCGATACTTCGGCACTTCGCCCGAGTTTTGGGTCAACCTGCAGGCTCATTACGATTTAGAAATTGCGGGGCGAGTGTTACGGCGGCGAATCGAACGCGAGGTTTCCCCTCGCGCTGCGTAAGCGAAGCCGCCGGCGTCGAATTCATCGAGGAAAACGGTGGCGGCCCAGGCGTGCGCCTACGTAAGCGATCACAAGGGAAATAGCGGGCTCGAGCAAGCTTTCGCTCCCGATCCAGCGCTCCGCATAATTGCGTGCGCGACCCATATCAGCCTTACCGAAATTCATCTGACATCAAGACATCAAATACGTTATACTTTGATCTATGAGAACAACACTGACACTCGACGATGATGTTGCAGTGGCGCTCGAGCGATTGCGGCGGGCCCGCGACGCAAGCCTAAAGGACATCGTCAATGACGTGCTACGTCGGGGCTTGAATGACCTGGACACTCGACCGAAGCAGCGCGAGTCATTTCAGACCAAAAGCGTTTCGTTGGGTCGGTTGCGACTGGCGAGCATCGACAACGTCAGTGAAAGTTTCGCGATCTTCGAAGGTGAAGCGCCACGCTGATCTATTAGCTCAGCTTCTTGAACTGCCTGGGGTACATGCCAATCTCGTGCCTGATGCGCATTTGGCCGCGCTAGCACTTGAACATGGACTCACTTTGTATTCGACCGATGGGGATTTCGGGCGATTTCCGGAGTTGCGTTGGGTAAATCCACTCAGTTCGCGTTAGCCTTAAATCAGGCGTGAGCCAACAGACATCACCGCGATTGAGCACGGTTATGCGCTGCTCCTCGACCTTGAAACGTCGCGTTGTGAAATGCCGCACATGCAAAACATTTTTCCCATCGGCTAGTTTGGCGAGAAATAATTGCGCTGATCATTATCGAATTTATCGACTGAATTCGGCGTCACTTTCGACGAGATCAAAAAATCCTTATCATTCGCGCCAGGTTCCAAAAAAAGTATATGATGTGGGCTGATCAATCACGGCGAGGTGCTGCTGTGAATGTCGTTTCAAAATATGTCTTGGGGATTATTCTTGGAGCTATTTCGCTCAACCTGATGCTTGGCGTCGAGCCGTCTAAAGCTCTTGACGATTTGAAAGTTTATAGGGGCGTTCTCATTCTAGAAGGCAAAATTGTTTCAGGAGATTACGAAAGGCTTCGCAATTTTCTCGGGTCAAAGTCCAATTTTGACAAAATAAGCGGAGGTGTCTTTCTTGCTTCTCAAGGCGGTAACGTCGTTGAAGCGATGAAGATGGGACGTCTGATACGAACCTTACGATTGAGCACAGATGCACCATCGGGGCCTGCGGCCGGAATTCCGAGGTTCGGCGAATCGCTCATCACTCCATTTAATTTAATAAATCCACGAGCCAATTACTTATGTGCGAGCGCCTGTTTCTTTGTCTATGTCGCTGGCATTTATAGGCATCTGAGTTGGGCTGGCCGCCTAGGGGTTCATCGGCCGACGATATTGGAGGGCATTGCGAATCCACCTGATAGCGACGATGCCACGAAATCAGCAACTTGGTTTATTCACGAAACAGTAAAAAACTATCTCAAAGACATGGACGTACCGGACAAATACGCCGATCTGATTTATTCCGTCCCGCCGGCTAAAGTGCGATGGATCACGCAGGATGAGTTTGACTCAGACCTGCAAGGTTTCATTCCAGAACTGAGCCAGTGGGTCGGCGCAAATTGTGGTCACCATGCCATCGAAGGAAAAACAAATTACGATGATTTTAACAAGAGATCACAATTGCCAGCAATTGCACAAAATCCTCAGAAGAAATTCGCAGTGCCCGCAAAATACTCGAGCGAAAACATCAAGTGCTGGATGCAGGCCAAAACCGAGCTGCCTAAAATGGCGTGGCACAAGGTATTTTCGGGCAATTGAACGGCAATTCTAAACCCCGGTTGCTGCTTGCCAGCCGACGCGTTTCACGGCAGTGGACGATTGGGCCTTATTAGAGGGCAAGCAGTGGTTTGAGCTTTGCTTTTACTTCGTCAAGCATCCCCACTGGTGCTCGAACTATAAAGCGAGATCCGCGCTGCTCCCATGAGACGCTGCGCAATTGATCAACTTGCACAACGCCGCTGATCTCAAGGCCATCTGGGATTGGGACGTGAAAGCTCCAGTCGCGGTCACGCCGTGTAATCGGACAGGCGATACAGCGATTGGTCAGTTCATTAAAGACCCGCGGAGATAGAATTAATGCTGGCCGCCGGCCGGCTTGCTCATTTGCGACTGTTGCCAGGAAATCGAGCCAAACGATGTCGCCGGCATCGGGACAATATGCGGCCACGTCACCAGACCTCATTGCCGCGCCGCGGATCCCAATCTACTTCTTGCGGAACGTTCTCCCGCGTCATTCCGCTCAGCAATTCATCAAGCGTGTAACGCGATTTACGTGCCGGCTTGACGATGGGGCGCAACACTAGAGTGCCGTTTTCAACTTTCATTTCGGCACGCTTGCCGTCACTTGCTTTGATGGCATCGGCCAAAGCCTTTGGAATGCGCACTGCGAGACTGTTGCCCCATTTGCAAAATTCAACGATCATGCCATCATTCTCCATGACGTAGATACTATGTATCTACATCAAGATATCGGTGCTGACAAGAGGCGAGTACTTGGAGCCACGAAGCCTTAGCAAGGTTTGTTTCGATTTTGCGAAACGAAGCCAAAATTAAGTACTCGAAGGCCAGCGGTGGGATTGGGATTCGGCTCGCCCTCATGGCCGCGATGACCGGCAAGAGATTGCCAAGCATGAAGGTCAAGTTCAGCGGGCACTCGAGGCAGCCGGTGGCGAGTTCACCAATGGCGATCAGCCTGGCGTCCGCCTTACGAGGGCTGCTGCCGCGCGCTCTGCAGAAGCCGTCGCAGCGTCTAAACCGGAGGTTTCCGCGAAAGCAGTCCGCGGTAAAAATGCCAATTCGTCCAAGAAAAAACGGTAGCATGCCGGCTTAGCGTGTGACCTTAGGCGATCGCAGTGCGCAGCTGGGTATTAGTTGGGCAGTGTCGACCCCGAAAATTGGGCGACATAACGGAGTTCTAACGCGGTATGCCACTCGTCGCGGGATCGGCCAGCGGCGAGGTCGGGGGCCCGCGACGCTCGAAGAATCTAGGCTACTCGAATAGGCGGCCTGAATTGGTTTCATTTCGCAAAACGACCTGGCGCGCATGCGCCAAGCTGTTGTGATTTCATTTCGGCGCGTCAGGCCGCCCTTTTTTTGATCAGCGACTCTGCGGGAATGCCGAGCCCCTCGTGCAGGCGCCAGATCATCTTGAGCGTAAGTGCCCGTCTGCGATTGAGTACTTCGTGTACGCGGTTTCGGCTGCCGATGAAAGGAATGAGATCGCGCGGCTGAAGCCCGTTTTGGTCCATGTGATATTTGATCGCCTCCACCGGGTCAGGAAGATCAAGCGGATAATGCTTCCGCTCCCAGGCTTCCACTAGCGTGACGAGCACATCAAGCCGGTCGCCCTCGGGAGTGTTGCGTTTCGCCGTAAACCCCACACAGGCCTATAAATCGTAGGTTAGTGAGGCTTGGCCGTGGCCGTTAATCACAGCCGCCGCTAAACGTTGCGTGCGGCCTTCGGAAAGCATCCACAAAACGCGATAAACAATAAAATCCATGTATATTCGGCTAAACTACACGCGCACGAAAATTGACACCTACGTTGAAGTCAAATAGTCTAAAAACGTGGCGATCAAATGGCCTCTATTGAGGCCATCGATTAGGAATCAAGAACAATGAAGATCGCTCCGTTTCTTACGGCAGCCGTCATCGGGCTTGCCGCCCCCCTAGCAGCCCAAGCGGATACACTGACGCTGACCGTCACGGCGGACAACGCTTACGCGTTATATCTATCGACCGATAACAGCGTTCTGGGAACTCAATTTGCGAATACTTACGGCGGTCCTGCTAGTCAGTGGGCCACTGACACGACGTACACGGTCAATCTGATAGCGCCGGTTTATTACCTGCATGTTGTCGGGTCGAATTATACTACGGATAATGGCCTATGGGGCACTTCGGGCACCCCGAACGGCACCGGTGGCAATCCGGACGGGTTCCTTGGGCAGTTTAGTCTCGGGGGCACCAATTACGTATTTGGCAATGGTACTGCATCCCTGGTCACCAATACAACGAATTGGACTGCTATAGCGGCGCCGAACAATAGCAGTTGGACAACCCCAATTTCTGCCGCCCAGAGCTATGGGCAGAATGGTGTGGCTCCGTGGGGCACGATTGGCAATATATCGCCGTCTGCATATTGGATCTGGAGCAATCCCGATAATCTTGATTATGCCGATCTGTCGACGGAGATCTTTGCCAACCCAAACGGGAGCCGCGCCACCCCACTGCCAGCCACGCTGCCGCTCTTCGCCAGCGGTCTCGGCGTAATGGGTCTGTTCGGTTGGCGCAGGAAGCGGAAGAGTGCTGCTGCTCTTGCAGTAGCCTGATCAAAACATCAAATTGGATCTTGGAGAAAGACCGGCGCGAGTCGGTCTTTCTAATTTAGAAGTAGCCGTGGCTGCATGAGGTTCGGCGCCTGCCCATAAATCGAGGCCGGTGGACGGGTACAAATCTTCAAGATCCGATTAAAATGAGCATGATGAAAATTCGTCGACAGAGAGTCGTCAGTGACCGCCGCCAATGATCTGGCGGTTTTGAGTACGAAATTCTAAGCTTGCCAAATGCTCAACCCGCAACAAGAAAATTAGAAACGAAATTCCGGCGGCAGGAATTTGGCGATCGTCGATGCAGGCACAAAGTGCCCGGCAAAGCCGTCGTTTGCGATAAGCAGTCGCCCATTCATTTTTCGGTATTTGAATTTTGTAACCTTGCTGCTGATGATGCCGAGCAAGCATCTCCTATCAGCAAGAAAAACGCCCGATCCTGAACCTTCGGCTTCGTTGATGAGCGAGTTGCCGAACCGAGCTTGATATTCCGGCGGAATCATTAGCGGAGAAATTATTCGAGATCGTACCGTTCGTTTCGGATAAACAATAACGATATTCGCGCCAATGCCGGGAGGTTGTTTACACAGCGGGTTCCTCCGGAGTCGCAGACTTATCGGCAAGCGTTCTTTGTCCACGGATAGAAGTGCTAAGTCCACAGTCTCGAAAGAACCTTGCTTGATGACTTCGGCCGGCAGGTCTAGGCCGGCAACTAGCACTCTAGGGTGTGTGATGGCTGGCCAGTGCCCCACGACATGAGCGGCCGTGATTACAACGCCGTTGCCGAGGTAGATTCCAAAACCGGTAAATTGTTTTTCAAGCGGAGCAGTTTTAACGACGTTGACGGCATAAATTTCCAAATCGGCATCGGAACTCTGTGCTTGCGCAGGCACAGACATGCATGCCGCTGCCATAATAATGAAACTGAACCAAACCACCAATCGCATTAATTGCTCGGCTTCTTATCACGCGTTTCCAGGGATCTAAGGCGCCTGTCCGGGCGACATTTTCGTCGTTCGCGACAACCCGGATGTCCCTCTTGTCGGAGTCGTCCTATTTGAATGAAAAATCTGGCGTGGATTTGGCGTCCCCACAGGGAAAGTTATCATTCTTCGTCTTCTGATTTGCCGCTTTTGTCGCTTTTATCTTTGGCGTAACCCGTGTCCGTCGCATTGTTTGGCATTGTCTTTTTCATGTATTTTTCGCGCTGCTGCCAATCCTCATTTGCGCGCTGTTGTCGCCATTGATTGTTACGCCAATCTTGATCGACCTGCTGTTCTCGCCACGTGTTGTTGCGCCAGTCTTGGCTTCCGCGCTGTTCGCGCCAATCGTAACCGCGACTGGAATCAGACGTCGAATACTGAGCCATTGCAGGCGTCGTAATCACCAGGGTGGTGAAAGCCAACATAAAGAACGACATTTTCATATTTAATCTCCCGATCATTGTTTCTGCGAATGACTCTGCGGGAAGCCTTCCGCAGATCGGACGGAGGTTTTAGAGCGGCGAGAGAGAGATTACTGTATTTCGCTGCCGGCGACCCTCCCGCTCTTCGCCTCAGGCTTGGGTGGATTGGGTCTGCTTGTCCGGCGCAGAAGGCGAAAGAACGCAGTTGCGATTGCGGCTTGGAAAAACTGCTGATCGCACTTTGCAGGCCAGCCACATACTGGTCGCGTAAAAAAATAGGACTTCGAGTACCCGGAGGTCTTTTTGGTTGGTATGGCCCTATCCGGTCAGTTCAGGCAGATAAATTCGCCGTTAAGAACGAAAAACCGTTACAGTTTAATAGCTTAATGATATTCGAGCGCCTTGTTGCTCCGTTGACATGGCACGGTTGGGTATGATCTAGTTTTTTTGTGGCGCTAATCGGGCTTTTCCGCGTTGCGGTGTTTGCCCGAGTCTTGTTTGGGGCGGTCAATGAAAAGGGTGCCACTGGTTTTTTCAGCCGGGGTTGTTTTAGCTTTAGCTGCCCCGCTTCCTGCTTTAGCAAATCCAGTGCCGTCTAATGATTGCGGCGGTAATTGCGCCCTAGTTTCTTCGCTCCCCATTAGCGACCAATTTACGGTTGACGGTGTCCTTGGTTCATCTCCAACATCACCCGTCGTCCTTGATCCGACTTCGCTTCCTGTGACTATCCCGCTCGCTCTGACGCTAACGCTTGAATCATTCACTGGTACGTTTACTCACGACCATCAAACTTACGCTGTTAATTACACTTCTGGAAAATTCACTGGTGGAAAAGTAATTCTGGATTCGGGAGACCCGACCGTAGGGACGTCCACTACGTTTATTAATCATCCAACCTCGTCACCGTTGACGATTTCTCACTCGTTTACGTACACCACCCTCGGCAGTTATATGCCGGCATATTACGAATACAATATTACATTCTATGAGACGGGCACGTACAGCTACGTCAAGACAACCTGGGAATTGGAAAAGGTGCAGGTATGTAGCGGTACCGGTAGATATTATGAATGTGAGCCCAAGTGGAAGTGGGTAAAAGTAACGACAAACGAAACGGCGACCATCACGACCAAATTCCAGGAATGCTACGATTCCGGTACAGGGGCGCTTACCGTATCGATAATTAATACAGGGCTTCCCACCCCGCTGCCTGGCACGCTGCCGCTCTTTACTTCAGGTTTGGGCGCTCTGGGCTTTTTCGGTTGGCGCAAGAAACGAAAAAAGCCGGCCGCGGTCGCGGGTGTCTGATCGCACTTAAAATTCATTCAACGAAAAGGACGGCATCTAAGCCGTCCTTTTTTGTTGTGTTGCTGTTGTGTCGCGTGCCGCCGAGAATCAATTTTCCAGTTTGGCGCGTTTGAAGCCTCCGGCGTCAATTTCATAGGCACCGTCAGCATCGGCGGGAGTAGCCTCGCCTGAATGGCGGTTGATCAATATCAATTTATGCGGCCCATCATGCACGTAAGGGCAATATCGTTCTGGCGGTTTAGATGATCTCATTATTATGTGGCGTGGGCCCGCGTGCGGATTTGGCAATGCGGGGCATTGATTGGAGGGTAAACCAATGCGCAAAATGATTCCGATTTTGTTGTGTGGTGTTGCTCTGACATGTCTGCCAATTAGCGGCGCTGGCGCAGCCACGTTTCAGATCGTCAATGGAAATGGCAACGCGTTCGATCTGAACGCAAATTTTAATCCTGTCGGCTGGACTAATCCTAGCGGAATAGGCGTCGGCACACCTATCGAAATCTTTAATTACGCGAATGCGTCAAGCGGTGGTCTGGAAATCAATCCGGCGATCGCGGGCCCCGCGGCGGTGAATTTGGTTTTCACATATATGGGATTCGAGGCCGCCTACACGAACGTTTCGGAGGCGTCGTTTACTTATAATTCCGCGACTCCAATGTTCATAAACCAGAGCACGTCGGTCGGTGCTTCGTCCGGACCCGTTACGGTCAACCTGACAAATCCCGGCTATATCCCGTTTCTTTTCGCGAGCCAGGCCTACTCGCCGAACGCTGTTGCGACCAATCATGGAACGGTCGATTCTAAAGTTGAACTAGGCTTCGTAATCGACCCTAACAACAGCAGCATTGCCTATGCGTTCTTTGAAGACATCGGCGCCGGTTGCCCAGCAAGCTCAACATCCTCTTGCGCCGGCGACCAAGACTTCGATGACATGGTGGTCAAAATTCAAATCCTCAATTCGACTGGTTTGACCAGCCCCTTGCCGGGGGCGCTCCCGCTCTTCGCCTCAGGCCTCGGCGCATTGGGTCTGCTCGGCTGGCGCAGGAAGCGGAAGGGAGCTGCGGATATCGCAGGCTGATCAAAATACCTGATCTGATTTTTTAAGGGGCCGCCGCGTTGGCGGTCCCTCTTTGTGTGCCGAGCACGATCGTCAGCTTGGAGGTGTAAGTCCTCTATCTAGCCTGATGGTGGCGAAGGATTCCCGAGGCGGCGAAGTGGCCGGAATTCCGTTCGCCTCGACGCGTTACGACGTCGTCCGTCCGCCATCGGGCCGGCTTTCGGCCATGGCCGACCCCGGCTGCGCCGGCGTCATGAAGAGGGCCGGCCTCGTGCCTTCACCGTCGATATCGGCGGGGAGAAGACTTGGCTCGGCTTGGCGACCCGGTTTGCCGCCGCCGAACCGCGCGCGGCCGGCGGACGGTCGCCACGCGCCGCTTGGCGTGCGGCCATCCTGAGCGCATCGGCGCCGGCGCAGGCCGAGCGCGCGGAATCGGCCTGCGTGCGCCCGAGCCTTTCGGCGCGATCGGACGGCCGGTATTGCGCGTAGTGCAGCCTAGTGACGGGTTCGCTGTCGGCGATGACATCGGCCGCCTCCTTGAACGAGCCCGATCGCTTGACCACCGAGGTCGCCACGATGTGGCGGAAGCCCGACGGCGAGAACGACTTGATGCCCTCGATGCCGGTGCCCTTTTTCTTGTTCCAGCCGAGATGGCGGGCGGTGAAGGCGCGCACGCGTCCGGCGAGCGCGGCCTTCAGTGGGGCGTAGATCAGCCGCGGACGGTGCGCGGCGGCGAGGATCTTCGGCAGCTGCCCGACGGCGTAGACGAACAGATAGGGGCTGGCCAACCGTTGCAGCAGCACGAAGCGCTCGTTGGCGAGGAATTGCTCGAGCCGCGCGTAGAAATTCCACTGGTCAACCAGGCGGCGATTAAAATCGTGCTCCAGGGCCTGGCCGTCGCCGTTCTTGAACAATTCCTTGGGCACCGTGAGGTACCAGCCCAGCGCGTCGCGACGCAGATGGCCGGTATTGTCTGCCCTGTATTCGAGCACGACCGTGGTGCCGGGGCGGAACGGCGCCTGCGCCTTCATCTGCACATAGACCTGGTCCTGCAGGAGCTCCGCCGCCGTCTTGCTGCTGGCGCGCGTCTTGCGATAGTCGTGGTCGAGACCGTCGACCAAAAGCTTTATCGCCGACAGCGGCTCGTCGAGCCGCAGGATCGCCTTGACCGGGGCGTGCGGATCGCGCGTGCGCGTGGCGTTGGCACGCAGCTTGCGCGCGCGTTCCTTGTAGTCGGCGACTTTTTCCTCGCAATGGGCGATCCAGGCGGCGTCGGGTTTGGCGCCGTAGCCGAGCGCGGCGCGTATCGCCTTGTCGCGCCGGACGAAGCCGTCCTTGCGGTAAAACTGGGCGCCAAGCCCCATGAGATCGGCGTCGGCGCCGGTGACGCACTTCTTGTCCAAGCCGTGTGCCTTCGCCACGCGCGCGCTCTTGTAATCGATATAAGCCTGCAGGGGACGCGGATCGGCAAACAGCGCCAGCGAAAGTTCGTCCGGGCCGACGCGCCAGTCTCCGGCCGCTTCGCTCAGACGGAAGCCGTAATAGCCGCCGACCTGGCCGCGGCGGAAACTGACGGTATAGTCACCCCACGGTTTCAGATTGATGGTGTCCTCGTCGGCGATGATCTCCTGCTTGAAGAGACGCAGCCGTTCGAACTCGGCCGCCGCCTTCGCCGGCCAGACCTTGAGCGCGTAGGGCGCGCGAATGAGATCGCCGTGCGCCGAGCCGTGCTCCTCCTCGCGTTCGCAGCGCTCGCACGCGTCACTGACGATGCGTTGCGCCTCGTCGTGGTCGCGGAAGCGGATGTCGTCGGGCAGATATTTGGCGATGCGCGCGCGCAGCCGCGCATATTTCGGACCGTGCAGACGCGCGGGAAACAGCGCGATCGGGAGCCTTCCGGCGCCGAGCCTGGCACGCACGATGCGCGAGTTGAGCTGGCCGGGTTCGAGACCGAGCAGGGCCTCGATGCGCGCCACCACCGGCTCGAAGCACTTGTCGGGACTTTTTGGCCCGCGCGCCCAGTTGATCACCGTCTGCGGCACCGCGCCGACTTGTCGCGCCAGAAGCGTCGGCGTCAGCCCGGCGCCGGTAATGGCCACCGCCAGCGCACCGGCGAAATCCTCCGGCAACCCGTCATGCTCGAGCTGGCGCTTCAGGCAGGCTTCGGCGATGGCGAAGTTACGCCGTTGCCCGGCGGTGAGCACCTGCCGGTTGGCCGCCGCGCGCGCGGCAAGCCGCACGAAGGCCGCCGCCGTCTGCGCTTCCATGCCGTGGCCCTCGCCCTTGGCCGCCTCGTAATAGACCCCTCGCAGCGCGCCGATGCCGAACTCCGCCGGCAGGCCCTCACGCACATTGTCGCGCCGCCGCTCGGCAAGCGCAAAAACCATGGCGTCCTTGAGCCGCGGCTCGCTCGTCTTGGCCAGCCGCAGCCGCACGCCGACGCCGAGTTCGGCGACGGCTTCCTCCAGTTTCTTGCGCAGCGCCGAGCCGTGCCGCAGCAGCACGTCTTTGCTGATGCCGGCTTCCGCGGCGAAGGCGCTGACCGACACCTTGCCGGGCCGGCTCGGGCGCGCCGGCAGCGGCAGGCCGCGCCGGCGCAACAGGCCGACATGCCTGACGAGAGCGGCCATGTTGCCGGCATGGGCGAGGCTGGTGTCGCCGCCCTTGAAGACATCATGGGGTTTGCACGCCTCGGGCGGCGCCCCGGCCGGCACGCCGACGCAGCCGGCGGCGCCCGGCGCTGGGGTCGGGTGCTCGGTCCCGGTTTTGGTCTCGATCTTGGCCGCGCCCTTGCCGGCGCCCATGGTCTTGGCCGTGTCCTTGACCGTGTCCTTGACCGTGTCCTTGACTGTGTCCTTGGCCGTGTCTTTGGCCGTGGCCTCGGTCATGGTGTCGGTCTTGATCTCGGTCTTGATCTCGGTCTTGGTCTCGGTCTTGGTCTCGGTCTCGGCGTTCTGCCTGTTCGCGGCTGCGGCAGCCTTCGTTTTGGGGGGAAACGGCAATATTTTCGCCATGATGGCTCTCCTTTCCCTGCGCGCTGATGGAACTTATTCGTTGCTGTTTATTAAATATGGTCCGCAAGGGCGGGTTTCAAGCATTTCCCGGCCGGAATGCTAGAAAAGGGCGCAAAACGGCGACCGGACGGGGCTAAGTCGGCAAAAAAGGCGCGGACTGGGGCAGGGCGCGGCGGAGGCCAAGGTCGAGGCAAGGGCGCGAGGCAAGGGCGCGGGGCACGGGCACGGTGCAAGGGCGCGGGGGCAAGCGCTCGCGGTACGGGCGCGAGGTAAGGGGCAGGGCGGGCACAATGATGAAACGGGATTGGCGCGAGATCGCGCGCACGGCGACGGCGGTCGTCGATGCCGCTCGCTTGGGCGAGCGGCAGGAGACGCTCGCCAATGCCGCGGCAGCTTCCGGCGTCAAGCCGCAAACGCTGAGAACCTATGTTTTGGCGGCGCGCTTTGAAGCCTCGCTGCCGCAGGAGCTGCGCGCGGCCACGCGCTACATGCCGGCGATCGCGCTCGAGGCCGCCGCGCGCTGGTACGCCCGCGACCCGATGACGGCCGGCAAAGCCATGGAGAGCTACGCGCAAGCCGGCTTCGACGTGGTGGAATTCATCAAGGCCGAGCGCGCCGCGCGGCCGAGCGAGGAGAAGGGCCTGCGCCGCGCCGGCCGGCGCAAGAGCGATTACCGCCGCCATCTGCTGACGCGGCTCGCCTTCCTCGAACGCCTCTGGCCGCAGCCCTCGCCGCGGGCCTTCAGTATCGCGCCGTTCGTGGATGAAAAGGCGAGCGACCCGAGCGGTCTTGCCGACCTGATGCTGCGTTTGGGCCCCCATCCGCCCATCGCCGCCTGCATCGTCGGGCCCTACGCGGACGCGCCCGTCTATCGCGCCCGCGCCGGTGAGTGGGCGCTGCGCGTGCTGGGGCTCACGCATTTCCATCGCGAGGCGGCGCTCATCCTGCCGGTCGAAGCCGAGGCCGCGCGCTATGTCGGCATGCTCGAACGGGCGAAGGGGGCCGAGGGCGTGCTGCTGCTGCGCGATCCGGGCCGCTCGCCGTAAGCGCCCGGAGGCCGCGCATGGCGCTGCGCGTCGCGCGGCATCGTTGGCGCCGATGCCTGCGGCACAGGCGCTGGCGCGCGCTTGCAAGCAGGGGCGCATCCCGTTTGCCGCGCTGTTCGACGAACTCGGCTACACCTGCGTCGACGGCATGGCCATCATGTCGGCGCAGGCGGCCGCCGCGGGCCGCCGCACACCGCCCCATGCCCGATCAAAACGCGCCATAGGCGAGACATAAGCGCGCCATAAGCGCGCCATGAGCGAGCCATGAGCAAACCATGAGCAAGCCCTTCGGTTTGGCCGCCAAAGCCTATGCCTGCGCGGTCGTGCCCGCTGCGACCGAGGCACCAAGCAGCGCATAAACAAAGACCGCCAACCGCGGCGGCCGCTCCGAAACAAGATCCCGTGTTAGGCGGACCGCAAGGACGCTTTTACAAACCCGCCAAGCCGCTCGTGCAGGTCGGCCACCCGCGCCGCGATCGCGCTTTCCTGCGCGCAGTTGGTCTCGTGCGATGGGGGAAAGGCAGCCTCGAGCTGCGCGGCGAGATTGTCAAACAAAGCATTTTCAGCTCGCACGGCATTTTCTGCACAGCCGCCCTGCCGTGGCGATAATGAAACCGCCTCGGCAAACGGTTGCATGTCGCATATCGTGACAGCGGGCGCCGTCCCGCGTTGTGTTTGCGGTGCTGTTTTCGATTTCCTATGCCGCCGCAACGCGGATCGCTTCCGCCGCGCATCCGCCAGGGCGACAAGACGCCGAACCTGAACTTCCAAGCGCGCCACCTGCTCCGTCAATCCGGCAAGCACGGAAATAATCTCATCGCGCCCATGCGGCCCGTCAAAACCAACGTTGCCTAAATCAGCGGGTGTCATGGCCTTAAAATGGAATCGTCAATAGGGTGAAGAGCCAGTAGCCTAACAGTGCAATCCAGGCACCGGTGACCCCCAAGCCAAGACCCAGCATTAAGGTCGCCAGCGTGCGGCGGCTACCGGGAACGGTTACAGCGATTGACCCGGTTTGCGCATTTGCGGTTTGAGAATGCATCGATGCCTCACAACGCTCACACCGATAGTAGCCCCACCCGGTTTCAGATCAGGGCGGGGCTACCGAACACAACAGGCTGGGGTGTGGCGAAATCCAACACGCGTATTCAAACAGGCAGTCACGATCTGACAACAGGTTTCTCTTATTGAAACCGTGAAAAAAGCCTAGCTTTTCATTTGAAGAATATCTGTGTTGGCGATCACAAATTGAGCTTTTTTTCAAGCGAGGGCCTATATCGTCGGTGCAGCCGTTCGGCGCTGCCTCCTCGCTCGTGGGTCAAAAGCGGGCAAACCGAGAGGTGGTCACGACGACTTTACCCCCATAGCCGGCAAAGGCTGCGCCATCGCGAATGTCCGCTTTGTGCGATGAGCGGCATTGGCGTCGAAGAAAATTCTTCCATTTCCCCGACTGGGTTTGTCGGCATTAGCGCCTTTTTGTGATGGCCAGCACAGCGGACGCTGACAGCGAGGCCCTAACCTTAAAAAGGGTGAAAAACAAAGGGCTTCCCGGGCTAAAGCGGGCAAGCACGTTGGGTAGGGGAAATCCCATGGCTGAAGACCGCGCCCTCCGGCGCAAACAAATGCGTGAAACAATTGCGGAACTAAAAAACATGGCGCTCGCCAGGCTTGAAACCCGTGGCTATGAGGTTCGCGGGAAAACGCCAGGACAGATTAGACACTTGCTTCGGCGCCAGCCTTCAAAACCGAAAAAAGCGGTTGAGGAGCGGCTTTAAATTAGTGGCCTAGCGTCGTGTTCAGAAACCCAAGCGCCGGAATGCGGCGTCGCTTCGCTTAGAGGGCGACGGAGAGGGGGGGGTCAAATGTTTACTGTTCCCGAACTGGCCGGGGAGGCCTTGGGATCTTACCTTGCCGAACACATGGGGCGCCGGTTCGGGTCGACGGATGCGGGCTTGGTCGAACTTGTCCAGTCGGCCGCGAGGCTTGCCATCGACTGCATCGGCAACAGCGACGCGCTCTATCATAACGTCGAGCATACGATGCTGGTAACGCTCGTCGGCCACGATATTTTGAGGGGGCGCAGACTTTTGACTGAGACAAATGCCAGCGATTTTGCCCATTTTATCATCGCCTGTCTTTTTCACGACATCGGTTACGTTCGCGGGATTCTGAACGGCGACACCGCTGACGGCTATATTGTCGATGCCGAAGGCAAAACGATAACGCTTCCGCGCGGCGCGTCCGACGCTGCGCTAACGGCGCATCACGTCGACCGGTCAAAGCTATTTGTGCTAGATCGCTTCGCCAAGAATAATTCGCTCGATGCCACCCGCATCGCCAATGCCATTGAGTACACACGCTTTCCGTCAACGCACGGCGCCGATAATAGCGACAGTGAAGAGGGAATGCTGGTACGCGCGGCCGACCTCATCGGCCAGCTCGGCGATCCGCATTATCTGCGCAAAGCCAATGCGCTTTATTTCGAATTCGAAGAAATCGGGATGAATAGGCAACTCGGCTATTCTTCGCCGGCCGATCTCACCAACCTATATCCGCGGTTCTATTGGAACAGCGTGTCGGCGCATATCCAAAGCGCGATCCGCTACCTCAACGTCACGTCGAACGGACGGCAGTGGATTGCCAATCTTTATAGCAATGTATTTCGTGCCGAACGCGAGCTAAGCCCGTGCGGTCCACAACGCTAGGAACGCTGTCTTCCGCTTACTCGCTGAAATGTAATGTAATGAGCGGCGGTCAGACGAGGCCTGTGCATTGTCGTCGTCCGAGCCGCTAAAATAAAATTCAGGGGAATTGCTCGACCCGGGTCCGGATTTGCAGTCCCTCCGTCATCATACTTTTGCAATGCGGCATAATATTCGCAGCGGCCGACCTGCTGGGCCACGCCACACCCCGGCAAGTCGTCTCGGTGGCCCCGCCCGCCGGCAAAGCGTGCGGGGCAACTTCTTGCTTGAATAAATTGAAGGCTCATATGCAAAATAAAGCAGCAGCCAAAACAGCCGCTGCAACGGCGACAATGAACGCCCATCAAATCGCGGGCCTTGCCGCAACAATTTGTGGATTGGCCCTGACCGCCGCGTGGATATCGCTGTTGGGGTACGGCCTCAGTAAGCTAATAGCGATCGTGACATAGAAATATGCAAGGTGGGGTTCGCCACCCATTGGCGGCCTCGTTCAATTCATGCTGTTGCTCATGCGCCTGCGCGGGTGCCACAAGGCGGTTTCGTAAAGTTATTTATGCGGCGCGAGCGCGGCCGCTTATTTGAAACCTCGAAAAATCGGGACTAACCTAACCATCCAGTCCGACCCGCGACGGACATTGTCCGTGCATGAAAGGTTGCCTGAATGGATATAGACCGCGACAAGATCGACGACGCTGTGCTGGGGCTTTTATGGCTGACCCTGCATGAGGAGAGGCGCGCCTGGAAGGGATTCGATTGGGCCGCGTTGGATCGTCTGCATCAGAAGGGTCTGATCGAAGACCCCGTCAACAAAACGAAGTCTGTGATCCTAAGCGATGAAGGCCTGCGACAGTCGGAGCGGCTGTTTCGGGCACTGTTTACGCGGCTGGCGCCATGATCACCCGATCGATGCCAAATTTCCAGGGCAATGTTTCGGGCTGCTGCGCCTTGTCGATGTCCCAGAGCGAGGCAAACGGATCGGCGACGGCGATCGCTTGAAGCGATATTTGGACGGCTTCTGAACGAGAACCTGTAAAGCCAATCCGCGAAGTAAGCTGACTAAATAATCTTAAATTGTATACCCAGCAACAAACGCGGCTTTAACGCCCGCCAGACGGTGAATGGCCGGACGACAATTGCGACGTATTCGATGGCGACTACGGATCTCGCCGATTTATCAAATACTTCAATATCAACCGCTATGGTTGCGCCGTTAAGTAATCAAAAACGGTGGGGCAGTATCATAAGGAAATGCGGGTTTTGATGACGATCGCGTTAATTCTCGCCGCCGCTGGGGTGGTTGATAATTTTTATTGTGATGGCCGCTATCGCCGGGCCGTCTTGGAGGAAGTCAACGCTCAAGGCCAGCAATTTAGATACCAGGTGGATTTGATTGTGGGCAACCTGGTTGGCCATTAGCGCTCGGCCCAAAAGCTCTTCCAACTGTCAATCTCAATCGGCGCCAACCTGATCCTTAACGGATATGCCCGATAGCAACGCAGATTGGCGCATTGATCGCGGTTGCTCGGTGGTTGAAATTGTTGCTCACCATGAGAATCCATCGCAAATGGTGTTGGCCTATAGCCCTGTTAAGGTTAGTCGCTCACGTTAATTGACGAATGAAGTAATCACAGCGGTGTTTGGCGGTATTGTTATGTGGTGTTTGGGTTGGCTCATTAATCCCAAACTCCGGCGGACTTTTCGAAGCTTTTTGGAATTCAAAAAGGGAACCGCCGCGCCCCTGGTTCGTTCGGAGGCTATCCGATGCGAATTGATTTGCGAGAAGCGCGAATTGCCTTCAGTAGTTTCTGTTACGCTCTAGTCGCGACGATGGTACTCGTTGCGCTATTTAGCGCATTGCTTTTGGCGCGCGAGAATAAGACCATGGATTGCTCTTGGAAAAATCAATCTGGGGGTTCCACTTCGCAAACGACCGGTGTCGATTGGCATTGCGCCAACGGAAACTATATTGTCACCGGCAAGTAAGACGCGCCGTCGAGAACATATCTCAGGGGGCGCTTCAAAGGGGCAGAGCAGGCGTTCGCTATCGCTGTCTGATCAAAACAATCATAGCGACGCTCGGAGAGACCGCCGCGATGCGGTCTTTCCGTTTGCAGAGCAACGAGGTCACTGACTTGATTTAAGAAGTTGGTGGCATGGGTTACAAAACTAATCCGGACGGAGCCGCCGAATACTAAAAGGATTGATGACTCCGCCGGCCATCTGGAGTTGTGTGGCTAGAAATCCGAGGGCGCGATATTTGTCGCAGCGGAAACTCGCCGCAGGGATTTGTCCCCTATAGTAACGTGACAAAGTAACGTTCAGGCGAAGACGGAAGAGCAGGCGCTGCGCCTGTCGCGAGCCCTCGATCGACTCCGATGTGGATTAATGCAATTAGAGGGATCACCGCCATCTTATCGTCGAAGAGTGGATTATCAATGTGTCTGAGCTGCTACGCAAACATGATGGTTGCGGAAAGGGTGGCGCAGGTGCTCACTTTTCATATAACCCCCCATACAGATTCAGCATGTAGAGATTGGTGGCTTGCGGGGTCCATAGAGTTAGTCAGAGCATGAGTACGTCAGTCATCGTTGGTTGGGTCATCGAGTTAGTGGGCTGCGCTCTCTGGATTTACGGATATTTCGTGACTGGCCATCCGCCACTATTTGATTGGCATAGCCACACGCCGTGGTGGATCGCCGATTACTTGCCGAACATCGAATCTGAAATCGGAATGGTGCTCGCCTTCGCTGCCATGGTTCCGATCTACTGGCCGCCTCGGAAGTGACAACGAGACTACAAGTCGAAACATATTCGCCGGGGCACGTAATCACGTTGGACGGCGATAGGAACAGGGCACTTGCTGAAGGTTGTCAGGCCCGTGACCTACGAAGCAAGCCGCAGCACGGACGCGGCGGTCTTCGCAAGGGACCTGCCATATTTCGCCGAGCTTGTTGCGGAAATAACAAGCCTCCGGAGTGATAATGTAGCCGACCACACCGCCAGTCACGGCGCCGATAGCTGCGCCAGCTAATGTTCCCGCAGGACCGCTCGTCGCTGATCCGACAGCCGCGCCGACGCCAGCCCCAACGCCAGCACCAATGAGCGTATTGCGGTCCCGATCAGGCATAGAACCGCAACCCGCCACTAATACCGCCGCGGCGACGATACTTATAAATCTCAACATATTGTTTTTCCCCCGCCCGAAATTCAGCTAACTCAATTTTGGCACGTTCGTCCAGGCATTGACCGACTTTAGGCGACCGCGAGGCGGTATTTCCGTTTGTTCCCTTGGTCCGTTATGGCACTTAGATACCGACGTCGGAGCCTCACCGTTCCATCTGCGATTATGGGGGTAAGGCGGACCTGGCGACTGCCTCGCAATTTGTCCGCACCGGCTCGAAGCAGGCATCCGACCTTAAAGTGCCGAATCGGGGCTTGCCAAGGTTAGCTGGCCCCAACTTCCATCTTGGCTGTGAAATACACATAAGAGGTGTAGTACGGCGGCCACACAACAAAAGGATTCGTTCGGGAAACAGGCGATTTTTGAATTACTTCCGGTTGGGCCGTAATATATGAGTGTAGTTTTGCATCGCAATATTAGGAGGCTTCTCATGCGCCGCTTGGGCTTGGCGTTCATCGCTTTTGTCACATTTGTCGGTGCCGCCGCGGCGGCCGACATGCCGGTCAAGGCGCCGATCTACAAGGCACCGGTCGTCGTGCCGCTGTATAATTGGACGGGCTTTTATGTGGGCCTCAACGCCGGCGGGAGCTGGGGAAATCAAGACAATAGTTTGGTCACGGTGCCCGGCGGCGTGACTTTGTTTTCGAACTCCAACAACTTGGACGGCTTCATCGGCGGCGGACAGATCGGCTATAACTGGCAATCCGATCATTGGGTGATCGGTCTCGAAGCCGATTTCCAGGGATCGGGGCAAAAGGACGATGGAGCGTTCGTCCTTGCTCCAATTGTTGGAGCTGCGGTGTTCCCGGGTCTGTCGGCTTCCTACACAGACAAGCTTGAATGGTTTGGCACCGTTCGCGGCCGCATCGGCTACGCGATGGATCGCTGGCTGCCCTATTTGACCGGTGGCTGGGCCTTTGGCCATGGTACTCTGAGCGGCACGGGCACCACGACTCCGGCGGGGCCAGCTCTCGCATTCAGCGCTTCGCAAGATTACAGCGGCTGGACACTCGGCGGCGGCCTGGAATGGGCGTTCGCGGATCACTGGAGCGCCAAAGCCGAATATCTCTATATCGACTTCGGCGATGGCCCGACGGTAATCGCCAATACGGCCGGCACACTGGCAATCGTCAGCGGCAAGATGACGGACAACATCGCGCGCTTGGGCGTGAACTACAAATTCTAACGGCGTATACAGCTTTCAATGCGATGGGGCCGCCTTAGTTGGCGGCCTCTTTCATTTTAGACGAAGAAACAATGGGGGCTTTTAATGTTGTGAATGGCTCCTCCACCGGCACGTTTTGCCAGCTGTCGCACTCGCTGCCAGATCAAATCACCCGATTGGAATTCGCAGACATACCCGTTGGAATCACGCTCCATAAATGGAGTTCCAATCGATTTTGTTATGATGCAATATGGCTAGTGGCAATTGAACAAAAAGGGGCAACGATCATGCGCCGTCACCTCTTGCTGTTTGCGATACTGGCCGTAGCGATGTTCTCGGTCCCAGCCGCGGCTCAGGCTCCACAGCCGTGGACGCAGGTTGGTGTGCTTTCTTGCAAAGTTAATCCGAACATCGGTTTCGTTATTGTCGGTCGCCAGTCATTGGAGTGCCAGTTCACTCCAAATACGCCGGACCCGCTTCAAGCATACGACGGTGCTATTAATACCGTGGGTTTGAACGTCGGCATTAGCGCTGGTGGCGTGTTGGGCTGGGCCGTTTTTGCCCCGACGACCGGCGTACCAGCAGGGGCGCTGGCTGGTGATTATGTCGGCGTTTCGGGCGCTATTGGCATTGGTGTAGGTGCTGGCGCCAACCTTATGCTCGGCGGCTCTGGCCGCACCTTCGCACTTCAGCCGCTCTCGGTCCAAGGCTCGGTCGCTCTCAATGTCGTGCTCGGCGTGTCATCCCTCACGCTGCGCTGGCACTAAACCATTGCGTCGGGGTACTTGTTTCCATTCGGGACGAAGGTGACTGCAGTTCCCGCCAATCCGGAGATAATATTGACACCTATCTCGCCATTGATGCGTTCTTTACTCGATAAGCATCTTGCCTGCGTCGCTCTGCAGCGATGTCCTGACAGGGGCCGCAAGGTGGGCCCCGTTTGATCCCGCAACGGCAATCAGCGCAGTTCTTGATGATCGCTTCGGCGCGGCGAGTGTCGCAAACGGTGGAATTGGAGTTGATGAAGCCTTGCGTAACTTGAGTGTGCAGACCATCCTTTAGTTCGAGCCGGATTTGCGAAATCAACCGCTTAGGCGGCAGGCAGAACACAAGTTCTGGTTTGATTGCAAATAGCACAAAGGTATGTGTGGCGGTCCATCTGATAGTGTTTCGGGGTGCGGTATAATGGCGTAATCACGCTTGACGGTAATAGGAACAGGGCGCTTGCCGTAGGTTGTCAGGCCCGTGACGTACGAAGCGGAGCTGCAGCTCTGGCTTGTCGGCCTTCAGCAGTCTAATTGTCGCGACCCGCCCCGGAGCAACGGATCCAAATGAAACGGGTTTTTGTTTTGTTAGCATTCACTATTTTGGGTGGCTGTTTGCCGGAACGAGCCAAAGACGTTGCCATTTGCCGTATCGAAGCCGATCGTTTTTACGAGGGATATCGCGCCGTGGATGTCGAGAGCCCTCGAAGTGAATTCATCATTGGATGTATGGCAAATAAGGGATACAATTTTACGATTATGTCGGCGGATTGTAATAGCCAGCGACCATTGGCTACCCAACCGACGTGTTACGCCAGTAATAGTTGGTTATCTTGGATCATTGATCGCTTCAGCGCTCAGTAGATATCAGTTGACCGCGCGTAAGCGCTGTCAATTTTGTTGAGTTTGCAGTCGAGGCGCACTCTTCGGCCGCTGTGCGTGACGTTCTGGCCGTGACGTGGTCCGTCGCGTCTCGCTATCCGATGGAGATACGACACGTCTCGGAACCGGCCCGTGTCCCTTACGATGCAATCCATGTTGATGTCGTATTGCGTGCAGCCTAGATCAATTTTCTAATGTGGCGCGTTGGAAGCTGCCGACGTCGAATTCATCGACGAAAACGGCGGCGGTCCGGGCGTGCGGCTGCGTAAACCGCCACCACCGACGAAGCTTTACGCAGCGCGGGACCGCGAGAGATAACTATTAACACTCCTTCGGCGCGCACGCCGCGCGGCCGCCAAATCAACAAACGACGCGGATAGACGTCGCGGCTCTTTCACTGAATCCCGGGTATTGACAAATGGTATAATTATGTCCACTGTGTGGTATAAAGGTATATGAACATGGGCATGAACATCAAGAATGAAGAGACCTATAAACTCACCAAGCAACTCGCCAAACTTACGGGGGAGAGCTTGACGACGGCCATTACTGAGGCCGTTCGCGAGCGTCTGGTTCGTGTCCGTAGTGAGCGTGGTGAGGATCTTGCGGAACGCCTGTTAGAGATCGGGCGAGACTGCGCAGCGCACCTGAAGAAGCCGTTTCGCACTATCGACCACGGCGAAATGCTCTATGACGACCGCGGACTGCCGAAATGATCATCGATACTTCCGTGGTCATTGCTATACTTCGTAGTGAACCGGAGGCGAAGTCCTACGCTCGCGTGATTGCCGACGCGGCGACCCGGCGTGTAAGCGCTGTCAGTTTTGTCGAATCCGCAGCTGTCATCGATGCAAGCCGTGATCCTATCGCCACGCGGCGGTTTGATGATTTCATCACAGAAGCAAACATTTCCATTGAGCCCGTTACGGAAGTCCAGGCGCGAATTGCAAGAGAGGCCTATCGAGATTTTGGGAGGCGCAGCGGGCATCCGGCAAAACTAAATTTCGGCGATTGTTTTGCCTATGCGCTTGCAAGAACATCTGGCGAGCCGCTCTTATTCAAAGGCAATGATTTTGTCCACACGGACATCACTTCGGCTTTGCCGGCCGAGCCATGATGCGGCTGAGGTTCTCAGGCTAAAAGAAGGTAACAGCATCGAGATTCACGTCGCCGATCGAAGGGTCTTCGCAATTGAAAGCCGTCGCCGGTTAAGGCCGTCGGTCTGTTTGCGGCGCCGAAATCATGTTGGTGGCCCGTTTACGATTTGCTAACCATGTTGGGGCAGTGTGATTTGGTCCGCTTCTTGTCTTGAGAGTGGGCTCCCAAACTCTGCATGAAGGCCCCGGTTTTTCGAGGACAAACTGACCGGGGCCTTTTTTTGCTGTTGGATCACCAAAATTAGGCGGCGGCCGTTTTTTTCTACCTCCCGAGGCGACGGCCGTGACCTGATTACCATCCGGCCTACACCGTCATGAGAGCAGCCGCCGAGTTCAAGAATGAGACGACGGCACCAACGTACCAAGGCGTTCAAAAACGTGGCGGCAAAGACTTGGTCGTTTGACAAACGCGTTGAGGAATCAATGTGGATCCAATCAGCCTCCGAAGGCTCGCCGATGACCATTCATAATGGACAATCAAGTCCCAAAATCGTGGCGCGCAGCCGCAGTTTTCAGCGAAACCGAGCTACCATAATTCCTCCATTGTTATAGGCTCCTAAAAGGTGCCGAGAGCGGAGCCACCTTTAGGTTGTGATTCGTAAGTCAGCCAAGCGGCTGAAAGACCATGTCCGTTTAGATGTGGGTATTTTTAGCATTCGGGTACCAGCTGGTATGGGCTGCACGACACTCCTCTCCAATTCCGATTCCGTGGAGCGCCGCCTTGTTTGTCTAGAGGGTGGATGGCGAACGGCGTGTAAAGACTTGGTCGTCGCCCTCGGAATTCTTCTGACCGCAGCGGCCCTAGCTGCCTGCGTCACAGTAGTCATCGAGTGGATGCCCGTCGCCCATTCGAATACCAACACCAAACTGAGCGCCGAATTTAGCTCTCATTCGGCCCGCAATTCTGAACTGACCCCCGCTGTGGTCGCGACCGCTACACCCGCTGCCGCCACTTTTCTTCTCGAGAGTCCTTTTGAGCGCGGGAGCGGGTTGCTTTTTCTACCGGAGCCTGTGGGTTCGGAGGCGTTGCGACAAAGCCAAGCATCCGGCTTTACGCCGGCTAAACGACCTACCGCCGAAATGGACGTCGGGACGCTGTTGCCCATTAATGCACCTTCAGAGGAACGCCCGATTAATGTTCCGCTGCCGCAGTCACGCCCGTTCAGTCATAAGGATATTCAAGCCAAGAACGACGCTGTTGGCTCAACGGGCGTCGCTGCTGCTCCAAAAGCGGTAGCGGCCACTTCTCCGACTCCTGCATCCACTTCATTCGCTTTTTTGGACAAGTTCTTCCGCTTTTGGCAAGTTCACAACGACATAAAGCTTCCGCCCGAAGCGGATGCTCATACTGCGGTCTATGACATTGAAGGACACCTTGTCTATTTGCCTAGCGGGGAAAAATTGGAGGCACACTCTGGAATTGGCAAGTGGTTAGATGATGTTCGTTACGTGAAAGAGAAGGGTCGAGGACCAACCCCACCCAACGTCTATCATCTCGCTTTGCGAAAACAACTTTTTCATGGCGTTCAAGCTATTCGGCTCAATCCTGTCGACGGCGGAAAAATGTACGGGCGCGACGGCATGCTTGCGCATCCCTATATGCTCGGCCCCAATGGTGAGTCGAATGGATGCGTTTCCTTGCAGGATTATTCCAAATTCCTGGAAGCCTTCCTGAGAGGGGAGATCGACCGACTCATTGTTGTTCCTAAGCTCCAAGAATCGCCTTCCTATGCTGCTAATGCCTTTGTCCCAGAAGACAAGCAGTATGCCACGCAATGAAAATCGCGAGCTGTTTCACCATGTCGTTTTGTGTATCTGCACCAAATAACGCGGTCGACGTACCGGTGCGGCTATTGTTTCATCGATTCGCAGATACTTGGTCGTTTAAAAGGGCGTGACATTGGTCAGTACACCCACTCGTAGCTGGAAAAACATCTCGGCTACACCTGCGTTGTTTAAGCTCACCGCCGGCATGTATGAGTTGACGGTTCATGCGGAAACATGGGGCGGCGGCAGCGTGACGTTGCAACGGCTTGCCGGGGACGGGGCGGCCTATGCGACAGCTTTCAAGGTTTTCACAGCCGATGGCTCTGACACGTCTTACGTTCCGTCCGGGGCCTATCAACTCAAAATCGCTAAGGCTACGAACGCGTGCGCTGAACTGGTGCTCACAGAGACGTTTTGAGCTGCAATGCCCGTACCATCACTGGAGCGGGGCCATTGACCATTCGGGAAATCGCACGCCGGGTCCATCGCGATGTTAAGGCCGTGCACGACGATGTTCAGCGTCCCCAGCGCGCCTGAGTTCGTCGTCCCCAAAACGGCGCTTATTGTCCCAAATCGGCTTGACCCAGCGGACATCCGTAGATTTGAGCTTGCGGCCATTTATCAAATACGATATCATGATATCAAATATATTTGGAGTTGTTTATGGCCCAGTTTATCGTACGCAATCTGGAAAACGACGTGAAAGAGCGCCTGAAACGCCGTGCAGCCCAACACAAACGCAGCATGGAAGAAGAAGTTCGGCACATTTTGCGCGACGCAGTGAAACAACAAAACCAACTTGTATCCAAGCTGGGATCACGCATTGCAGCGCGTTTCGCGAAAGCCGGGCTGACGACAGACCTGCCGGAATTGCACGATCAGGTTCCACGGTCGGCAGAATTCAATAAATGATTATTCTAGATACCAATGTACTTTCGGCGTTGATGCGCAAATTGCCCGATGCGCCCGTGGTAGCGTGGTTGGATCGCCAGCCCGCCGAATCCGTCTGGATAACCAGCATCACGCTGTTCGAGGCCCTTCTTGGTTTGGCGCTGCTGCCGTCGGGTCGGCGGCGGCAAACACTGGAAGCGGCTTTTGGCCGTCTGCTGAAAGAAGACTTAGAAAACCGTGTGTTGGATTTCGATAGCGCGGCAGCGACTGAAGCGGCATCATTGGCGGCCACTCGGCAAAAGGGCGGACGGCCAGTGGACATGCGCGATACGCAAATCGCGGGCATTGCGCTTGCGCGCCGGGCCACGCTTGCTACCCGAAACGTGCGACATTTTTCCGATCTAAAGATTTCAATAGTTGATCCTTGGGCAGTTCAGAACGTGTAAGAGGCCATTTCGAAAGTGGTCAGTCATGTCTCAATCTTGCTGCGGCCAGACTACGCTGCATCGCGGGAACTGAATGGCCGACAAAGCGCTACATGAACATGCGGCCTCTCTATCAACCGCAGAACATGCAAACCGGAGCCGTCGCTTGATCAAATGTGCGATAATTCTTGACACTACCCCATCGAAAGGATCGCAAGAAACTTGAAACGTTTTCGCGGCGGGTAGACGCCGTAAATCGTGCAAATTACATCTCAATAACATGATCGCTTACGACTTAAATGCCAAAACTGTATGGACCAAATCGCGATGAGTAAATTCGCCAACCTCCTGTATCCCCATCTTGAGATGAGCCTTTAGGGAGGCGGCGTTATCACGGCGGATGAACAAAATTCCTTCTCGACCCGATAGCTGCGTCTGCAGGGCAGCAAACATTCTTGGTGCTAATCCGCGGCCGCGTTCGCTATGCCCCACACAAATTGGTCCATAGATATATGCGCCATCTTCCCCAGGATAGGCACGTAACATGGCTTCTATAACGGGAACCTTTGCAAAGGCAGCGAATGACGAAGATACGAGAAAGCCGACGATACGCCCTTCTTTTCGCGTTACGATAATGGGCATCTCACTAAGAGTCCTCTCAAACCACTCCCGTGAGAGTGCGACGGATAGCATACCGCCACGATGCGAAAGATTTTCCTCTTGAAGTTCAAGAATCCCATCGATATCAGCTGAGGTAGCCAATGCAATTTCATAGCCTACGATCGTCATAAATTCCGAGACCCGCAATGAGAGAAAGAATTTATGCCCGCAAGATGGCACTATCAGTATTGGTGAAGTCGTTATTTTAAGATATTTTACTTGCGAGAAATAGCAAGGTTGCCCGGTGAAATCACAACAGCTGACAGATGAAGAATTAGACCGTTTGAGCGACGTTCTCAAACGTTTTGGCAACAAGCAGGCGATGAATTTAGAGCAGCTGGATGGCTTCTTGTCTGCTTTAATTTGCAGCCCAGACCTGGTCCCCCCGAGCGAATATCTTCCCGTGATATGGGGTGGCGATATGATTCTGGAAAACGAGTTTTCCGCAAAGCCTCTCCTGGAGGAGTTCTTATCTTTAATTATGCGCCACTGGAATTCCATTGTTGAAATTGTGAATTCTGGTGAGGTGTACCTGCCGCTACTTCTCGAGGACGAAAACGGCGACAGGCGTGGCAATGATTGGGCTAACGGTTTTTTACGAGGAATGGAATTACGAAAGGAGTATTGGGCTGACTTAGTAAATGACGAAGAGCATGGCGGGTCGCTTGTACCAATATTTGCGTTAGCGCATGAAAATAGTCCCGATCCCACGATGCGCCCGTACAAAGGGCCAGTCAGCGCCGAATTGCGTGAGACACTGATTGTGGGAGCCGCTGCGGGGATGACTAAGATTTACCACTACTTCGAAGCGCAACGGCTGCTTGAAAATACCTTACCCGACAACATGACTACTTTTCGCCGCACTGTGCCAAAGATTGGTCGTAACGATCCATGTCCATGCGGATCGGGGAGGAAATTCAAGCATTGTTGTGGCAAGACTACGCTACATTAATGGCCCGAAGATTGGGTAGGTCCCGTCGCAACCATTTTTTCGAATCACCCGTCAATGTGGGTCTCACATCCGACTGCGAGATCCAAAAGTTCCGCGCAATTCGTCACGGTCTGACGCGAGCTTTGAAGGCGGAACGAACGGAGTTCCGCTTTCTTAGAGTCAAAAGCGTCGAAGACTCTTTGGTGCTCGGCTTACGCGAAGGCTGGTCAGGCACAGGAGGCTTAAACACGGCTGTACAAAATGCCGCTAGGCGTCCGTAGACCCGCCCGATCCCGTGGATGCTATCAAGTACCGTATGGAGCAGGCAGGCTTGGGCCAAGGCGATCTGGCGCGCTTCCGGGGTCCACGGACCAGGGCTTCGGAAATCATGCGCGCAAACGTTCTCTGACGATGGAGCAGGCGCTGAAGTCGAATGAGGAATGGAAAATCCCGGCTGAAGCACTACTAAGGCCGTCGCTTAAGAGAACCGCATGATATGACACTCTGAGCGCGCGCGCCAGTTGGCTGCTATGCGCCACGTCTCGACCTGGCGCGGGTCGTCGCGTCGAACAGTCCGACAGTGAGACATCAATAGCGGCAGCCAACCACCTGGCGGTTCGGCGCCTGGAAGATGCAAGCCAAATTACTCTTGAGGTTTTGTCAGCTCAATGGTGCTCTGGCCAAATTTTTTGCCGCCTAAGCGGCCCCTTATTGCGTCCAATTTTATGCCGATTTTTTGCAATTTTCCGAAACCGCGTCGCAAATTGTTTAAGAACCCATTAACCATGCGGGGGCACGATGAGACATTAAGCCGTCTTCGAAAACCATGCGCGCAAGTCCGCAAACCGCGACAATCATTGAGAGTCTTATTATGCGGCTTGGTCGCAACAAGTTTCGAATATTGGCGGTTGCTTTAATTAGTCTATTTTCTATGCCAGTTCTCGCGGAAAATGGTGTTTCAACGACCAAAATCCTTTTCGGACAAGTCGCGGCGCTCCACGGGCCAGCGCAGGCCCTTGGACAAGGAATGCGCGAAGGTATTATCGCGGCGTTCGAGGAAGCCAATCGGTCCGGCGGGATACACGGGCGCAGGCTACAACTCGAATCGATTGACGACGGCTACGAGCCAGAAAAAACCATCGAGGCCACTAAAAAAATCATTGATCAGGACCACGTTTTTGCTTTGGTCGGCTCGGTCGGCACGCCAACTTCGAAAGCTGGGCAACCAATCGCGACGGCGGCGGGGGTCCCATTCATCGGCCCCTTCACCGGTGCTGAATTCCTCCGTGATCCGTACAACCGCTATGTGGTGAATATCCGCAGTTCATATTTCCAAGAGACCGAGGCCTGGATCGAACATCTCACCAAAGATCTCGGCATCACGAAGATTGCTATTCTCTATCAAGACGACGCATTTGGGCTTGCCGGATTGTTGGGTGTCAAAAAGGCAATGGCCAAACGCAATATGTCCCTGGTGGGCACTGGGACGTTCATGCGCAATACAACTGCCGTAAAGTCCGCGTTGCTTGATATTATGAAAAACCATCCGCAAGCAGTCGTTACGGTTGGTCCGTATAAGCCGATCGCACAGTTTATAAAAATCTCACGCCAGCTAAAGTTCAATCCCGTCTTTGTAGCGATATCGTTCGTTGGGTCGGATTCCCTTGCTGAGGAGCTTGGCGGCGAGGGCGCCGGAGTGATTGTGAGCCAAGTTGTCCCGTTCCCGTGGGACAAATCACTACTGGCGGCCGAGTCTTATCGGGCGGCCATGGCAGCGGTGAATGCAAACTCAAAGCCTGGATTTGTCTCGTTCGAGGGCTATTTGGTTGGCCGAGTAGTGGTCGAAACCTTGAAACGAATTCCAGGGGAGCCTTCGCGCGAGTCATTTCTCGACGCCATTTCAAAGGCGCCCTTTGAGCTTGGCGGAGCGAAATACGCTTTCGGTCCAAAAAATAATCAAGGATCCGACCATGTGTATTTTACAGTACTGCAATCCGATAAGTCATTTAAGCCCATTCAAAGCTTCATAGAGGCCGTTCATTAGAAACCTAGAAACGGACACCAACTAAATGAACAGTCTCAGATCCACATTATCGATGCTTTTTGGGAGTATTGGCCCAAATGGGGAGCCCGTGTTTGGGACAATTCGAGCGCGTCTTTATTGTGCTTTCGGATTTGCGGCAGTGCTAACATTTGTTGGCTCAGTTACTGCGGTGTACGAATTCACAACGATAGGCGCGGCCACAAATAATATTCTATCTTACAGCTATCCCGCGACCGTCGTATCGCTGCGGCTTGCGGAAGAGGCAAGCAGTTTGGTGTCCTTGGCGCCACGGTTGATGACAGCGGCGGATGACAAAACACGCACTGAAGTAACGGATAAAATCAGCCATCAGGCAAAATACCTTCAAGAAGGCACGGAGCGTTTAAAGGAACTCGGCATTGCTAAAGCCAATGACATTGATGTTGCGCGCGAAGCGTTGATGCAGCGGCTCGCTACTCTCAATCAGATCGTAAAAGACCGGATCGTTATATCGAACAAACGGCACAATTTGTCGTCTTCGATTCAACCGGCACATGAGGCTTTGACTGCCGTCCTTGTTCCAGCGATCGACGACGCCAATTTTGATCTTATGACAAGAAATAAGCTAACCGGGACGGAGACTGCGCTGAATTCTGAGATTGAATACCTCCGGCGGCTTTTTGAAACACAATCTGGATCAAATCTTCTTGCTGGCCTGCTAACGGAAGCCTCTCTCGTTGACGAAACAAACCGTCTCGAGCCGCTGCGCGATCTCATTGGATCCGCGATGCGCAAAATTGAGGAAAATGTGGGCGAAATCCACGGTGTCGCATTACAGCGGTCGCTTAAAGTACTTTCTAAAAAACTTAGTGATCTCGGATCGGATAATGGAATCGTCTCTTTGCGTGCGGTTGAGCTCGCGCGGCAAGGTGATGCGCAAGGGGCATTTGCCGCGGCCCAGTCAGAGGCCGCCAACTTAAAGCAAGCTGTTGATGCTTTAGTTGAACAACAGAGTGAAATAGCAAAAGTAAACTCTCGGCGTGTTGCCGATCAGATTAGCAGCGGCGAAATACTTTTGAGCGTTCTCGCGATTACGGCGATAATAGCTGCAATCCTGATTGCGTGGCTGTACGTCGGCCGAAATGTTGTCCGCCGCCTTGTGTCGCTTAGCGAAGCGATGCGTCGAGTCGCCGGAGGCGATTTTGAAGTTAAAATTGAGAATCGTCGAGGCGATGAGATAGGAGATATGGCGAGTGCCCTGCGAGTGTTCCGTCAAACGACGTTAGATGCGACAACGGCCCATCAGAAGGAGATCGAGCAGGCGCGTGCGTTAGAAACTCGGCGGCAGACGATAGAGGCTGCTACGCAAAGTTTTGAACTTTCCGTTTCAAAGATCGTCCAGACGCTTGACCGCGCCGCGGCGGCAATGGATATTTCCGGGCGAGACATGGCTGCCAGCGCAAACCGCAATCAGGGGCAGGCTTTGGCGACGGCAGCGGCATCCGAAGAAACTATGGCGAATGTTGAAACCGTCGCCGGATCGGCCGAGGAGTTGGCCCATTCAATTGAACATATAACAGCGAGGGTTGCCGACTTTGCCGCGATGGCACGACAGGCGACGAGCGAGGCGCAGGCGATTACCGGCACCGTAGAGAGCCTATCCGAATCAATCGAAGAAATAGAAGGGATTGCCAATCTCATTCGCAACATTGCGGGTCAAACAAATCTGCTTGCGCTCAATGCGACAATCGAGGCGGCCCGTGCTGGCGAAGCCGGGCGCGGCTTCGCAGTCGTCGCTCAAGAGGTGAAGGGTCTGGCTGCCAAGACCGGTAAGGCAACCGAGGAAATTACCCGTAGGATTCTGACTATCGAGGAAGCGACATCCCGGTCTGTCAGCACGATGAAAGCAATTGCCGCAACGATCTTGCAACTTGATGGTCTGGCGAATGACGTGGCTGCCGCGGTTCGCCAGCAGGGCACAGTAACCCAGGAGATTGCGCGCAATGCTAGCGCGGCGGCCAAGGGGGCTCGCGACGTTTCTGCGAATATAGCGGAAGTTTCTAGCACCGCCGTCAAGACCGGCGAAGTTGCTGGTACCGTTTTTACCGCAGCGGCTGAGCTGGCAAACGAATCCCTACAGCTGCGTGAAGAGGTAGAGCGATATTTGGCTCAAGTCAGAGTCGCATAAATGTTTGTTACGAGAGCCGAGTTTGATTCTGGCGGACATGCTCACGGAGTGTTGGTTTTAAAGTAGGGCTGGGTCGGGGCGGTTGAGGGAAGGGTACGCCCTTGTGCAGGGGCGTTCGTCGCGTGAGCTACCACAGCTGCGAAAAGAAGTTGGACACGCCGACAACTACCTCAGGGGAATAAGCGCCGTCAAACCAATACCAATCCACCGAATAAAACGCGATAAAGCCAATCGGTACCGCCAATAGGCAGTAGAAAATTTGTCGTTGCAGAATTGTCGCGCGCATTTTCGGCTTCAAAATGTGGTCATAAGATAGGTCGACTCTACCTTTTCAATCTTTAAAAATACTAAACGATGAGGACGGCCATCGCTGCCGCGAGGTGCCCGACGACAGTGTACATCTGCGGTCATGGCAGATAGCGCTCACCAAAATGGTCGCGCAAACGTCGGGCCAGGTAACGTCGGCCGCGATCGACGACGCGATAGCAGACGGCTTCAGCGACAATGATCAGCCGGTCATCCAAAACGGCAACGGTCTGCGCTTCAACTTCGCCGCTGAGCCCCGGCGGCGGATCGACGACGCGTTCGAGGCCATGGCGATGGCGACCAAGGCTCCGAAATCAGCAATGCAGCCGGCGCCAAAAGTATGGCTACCTTGGTTGGAGGTGGCAGGCACCAACTGGAAAACCAATGTCCAAATCGGCGATATCCGCGGCGATCAGTTTAACGCACTAGCCGGTATGACACACAAGTTATCGCCGAACCTTTTGTTAGGAGCTTTCGGAGGCTACGAGAATTTCGGTTACAATTCGCATTCGTTGTCTGGACGGCTGAAGGGAGGTCGCTGGACCCTCGGCAGCTATTTTGGTTGGCGCCTAATGGAAAGCATGCGCCTCGATCTAGGTCGGGCCTAGGGGCCCCAATTACTAGGTTGTTAAAATGACGTGAGGGATTCGTGGCGATTGAAGATCACCGTTTAATTACTGGTAACCAAAAAACGCGCTGTAATGAATTGGCGTTACCGTTTGCCGCAATCGCCACCTAAGTAGAATTGTCCTGATCCTAACATGAGGTGGTCGGGGCAATGCGCGCACTATTCTGGGCGGTTGCACTATTTGCTCTGGCAACGACGCGGGACACTTCGCTCAACGGCGGCGCTTACACGCAAGCCCTTAGCCGGATGGTGTCCGATATGACTGTGAATTTTCGCTAGGTTGGTGATGGCACCTAGCGGGCAATCCCGCTGAACCCGCGCTTGTCGACGATCGGGTCAAGGCAAACATTGGTAATCCGCCGCTCGCCGGTATATCCTGCGGGTTCAAACAAGCCGTCGTGTCAGTCCGGAATAGCCAGGGCGGGTCCATAGCCAGAGCGCCAGCGCATTTGTGCCAGCTCTTGGTCGGCAAATGCGGTGTCAGCACGCGGCCAACGGGGCGGCAAAGTTAGGCCGAATTTGGCGGAGCCGACCGTCGTCGGTGGAGTCGACGGCCGAGTCCAATAGGACGCCGGACCCTGGTCGTCAATTGCCTCATGAATCCGCCTGTCTCCACGCCGGATTTGAATATGCTCGCTGGAGTCGTTTTACGCAGAGTTTGGCTCTGCAGTGACGCTTTCAGTTCCTCGGATTCAATCAGTCTCACTATGCATTGACATTCTGCGTCGTCATTCGTTCGTGCCAATTTCTCGCTGCTCTGAGGCCGAACTTTGGATCGCCGGAAGGTAGATTTTCCGTAAGCGGCGTTTAGAGGCCATTGAGATTTCAGTTTTCGAAGCAACGGCGGACGTTGCATTCTGCGGCTGAGTTATGCCGGAGGATGGAATGGGTCTGGATGTTGAATCGGACGAGGATCGGGTAAGCGGCTTTGCCGGTCGCCTTGAAGTTATTGAGGGGCCGAGCGGGCGTCGCAGTTGGCCGGACGTCGTAAAAGCGCAGATCGTGCGGGAGAGTTTTGAGCCCGGGGTGACGGTCAGCGAGGTTGCGCGCCGGCACCGGATGTCACCGCAGCATCTGACGTTGTGGCGGCGGGCCGCGCGAGAAGGTCGTTTGTCGGTACCCGTCGAGTGCAATGAGAATGGCGGCGGTCCCTTCGTGCCGCTTGCCGTCGAGGGAGATCGGGGCGAGGCACGGTCCGTCGTGAACGAGCGCATCGTGATCGAGGTGAACGGCATCGCGCTGAAGCTGCCGGCGGAGACCACGGCGACCCGGATTGCCGAGATCATGTTTGCGCTGGAAGCGCGGCGGTGATTATTCCCGGACAGCGCCTGCCGATCGTCATTGCGACCCGACCGGTGGATTTCCGTCGCGGCCACGATGGCCTGGCGGCGACGGTTCAGAACGAACTGGGGCTCGACCCGCATTCCGGACTGACGGTGGTGTTTCGCTCCAAGCGCGGCGATCGGGTGAAGATCCTGGTATGGGACGGCACGGGCCTGGTGCTGACATACAAGCGTCTGGAAAGCGGACAGTTCGCCTGGCCGCAGGTCCGCGACGGCGTGATGCGTCTGTCACGGGCGCAGTTCGAAGCGCTGTTTGAGGGCCTTGATTGGAAGCGCGTAGCGACGCCTCCGGTGCGGGTGCCCGCTGCGGCAGATTGAATCAGGCCGCGAGTTTGAATAGCAGCAACGGCCCGGATTGTTTACTATTTCTGTATGGCCGAAGCCCTTGATCCTGCCCGTCTCGACAGTCTGCCCGCTGATCTGCGAGCGGCATTCGAGGCGCAGACCAAGGCGCTTGCTTCGCAGACCAAGGCGCTTGTCGAGAAGTCCTTCGATCTCGATATGGAGCGCGCGGCGCGTCTGAATCTCGAAGCGGAGAAGTCTCAGCTCGCGACGGAGAAGTCCGACCTCGAAGCGGAGAACGCCTTTCTCAAAGAAGCCAATTCCCGGCTTGAGCATCTGGTGCGCGAGTTTCGCCGGGCGCGGTTTGGTCCCAGATCGGAGAAGCTCGACGCGGACCAGCAGCAGCTGGCATTCGAGGACATCGAGATCGCGATCGCAGAAGTTCGCGAATCCGTCGCTCGCCGAAGCGGAGCCTCGCGTCAGACCAATGTCGAACCCCCGCAGCGTCGCTCCCGCGCGCTGCCCAAGGAGTTGCCGCGCATCGAGCGGGTGATCGAACCGGCGAGTATCGCCTGCCCCTGTGGGTGCGGGACCATGGTCAGGATAGGAGAGGATCGCACGGAACGGCTCGACGTCACGCCGGCCCAGTTCCAGGTGATCGTCACCATCCGCCCGCGCTATGCCTGCCCCAAGGGACGGGCCGCAGTGAGCCAGGCCCCGGCGCCGGCGCATCTGATCGAGGCCGGGCTGCCGACCGAGGCGCTGCTCGCCCAGGTGATCGTTTCCAAGTATTCCGAGCACTTGCCGCTCTACCGCCAAGCCCAGGTTTTTGCCCGCCACGGCGTGCCGATCGAGCGCTCGACGCTGGCCGATTGGGTGGGGCGCGCTGCTTTTCATCTGGCGCCCATCGTCGATCGGATGGCCGAGCTGCTCAAGCGCTCCAGCAAGCTGTTCATGGACGAGACCACCGCCCCGGTGCTCGATCCGGGACGGGGGAAGACCAAGACCGGCTATCTGTGGGCGCTGGCGCGCGACGATCGTCCCTTTGGCGGCGCCGATCCGCCGGGCGTGGTGTTCCGCTACGCGCCCGGCCGCGGCGGCATGCATGCAGAACAGATCCTCGCCGGCTTTGACGGCGTGCTGCAGGTGGATGGATATGCCGGCTATAATCGGCTCGAAAAGTCCGACCGCCAGGGCGGCTCTCCGCTGCGGCTCGCCTATTGCTGGAGCCATGGCCGCCGCGAAGTGATCAAGGCTATGCCGGAGGCCGGTTCGCCGATTGGTGATGAGATCCTGCAGCGCATTGCCGGTCTCTACGCGATCGAGAAGCAAATCCGTGGCGCCTCGCCCGAGGTGCGCCGCGCAGCGCGCCAGGAACGCGCTAAACCGCTGGTCGCCGATCTCGAAGCCTTTATCCGTGTCCAGCGCGAGCGGCTGTCGCCCAAGTCCAACATGGGCAAGGCGCTCGCCTACTTGGCCAACCATTGGCAAGGACTCTGCGTCTATCTCGATGATGGCCGCGTCGAAATGGACAGCAACCCGGTCGAGAATTCTGATCCGGCCGCTGACCCTGAATAGAAAAAATGCATTATTCGCCGGCCACGACGAAGGGGCGCAAAACTGGGCGCGCCTGGCTTCGCTCATCGGCACGGCCAAAATCAATGACATCGAGCCGTTCGCCTACATGAAAGCCACGCTTGAGGCGCTTGCCACCGGCCATCGCAACGCCGACATCGACATGCTGCTGCCGTGGAATTTCAGCGCGTTGCGCACCGCAGCCGCTGCATAACCGGCAGCCGTCCGGCGCTATTTTCGCCCAAACTACCGCAAAGCTTTGCACTAAATATTGCAATCTTTATTGCAAACATCCCGTCACGGTCGCTGCGTCGACCGACGCCCGGGGGTCAACCGGAGATCCAATGTGCTCCGGACATCGCTTACGATTTTCCCGGTCATTTAGAAACTCGCTAAGTTTATAAATTATGTATCAACGGGAAGTCGACTTCATCGACCTAACTCTAATTAAATTCCAGGCCCGCCTTGCTTATTTTGCGCCAGACAACGCGACACCGCCGCGCGATGCGACCTGTATTCATTGTCAAATTCAACGCCTCAGGCAGATCTATTGTATTCGGGATCTCAACGCCCGCGCCAGTGTTAGTCAAATCACGTACAACACAGTCTCTAATGGAATCCGTCCCGAGTAAGAACTTGCCACCCTTGAGTACTCGTGCGCGTCTGTTTTTACGGCGTTCATCCATGGCGGTTTTACCAATGAAAGAGACTAAAGATAGGAACGAGAAGTGGCAAAAATCTTAAGTCGAAACTGCGGATAGGGGTGGTATTTAGACAAGTTTGTTTACCAAAGACGTCGAAACCGATTTCCATTTTCGCATACACTCAAAAGATCAATGATTTCAGTTCGACGACACTTTAATAGGCCGTTCAGATACCGCTGTCTTGTCCCTTTCGAAAAATGCAGCGTGGCAATTATTGTTGCTGACGTGCGTAGCGCGAGCCGCGTGGGTCGACAATTATATACCTGCTGATCGACTGTACGTGGTCGCGCGTTAGGCCGCCGCCTGAATTCCCATCATGAACGAGCCAGTTACTGCCATCTACATGGTTCATCAACACCATAACGTGGTGATTACGAACCGCGGCCATCCCCGGAGCCGGTGAAGTCCGAGGAAATCGTCGAATCCAGTTTGAAGCTAAATTGAGATCAGGACGAATTGCTCCGAAGAGGTACAGCGACGCTTCGCAGCCGCAAAAAGCATGCGGGCAACCGGAAGGCCTGTGGCCGACGACGACGCCGTTGCCGTTTGGATCGAGGACTTGATGTGTTTTGGGTCGAGTTGCATTGACTTGACTCAAACAAAGACGCTCGTCGCACACAATCGCGGCGCTAATCATTCGATATTGGTAGTCGTGTGTGCGCTTGGGTTTTGCGCTGGCGGTAGTCGTGGCGGCGAATGAAATTGCGGCCAATATATAAATCATAGAGTTTTTGAGCAATGAAACTCCATTCGTTAGGAGCGGTCCGTTACCGCGGGCTTGATTTCTCCTTCGGCCATTTGGCCGTAATGATAGAAGCGGGAACTTATATTGGCGGGGCACCGTCACGCCAATTCAATCCAAGAATAAAGCTGACTAAGTAACGTTAAGAGCTCCGCGAGAATGAGGTCCGATCATAATCTGATCGAAATTGCGGGATTTTACCGCTTGCCGATCTGCCCGTTTGCTACGATGTGTTGGCCGCGATTGGCAAATAGAGTAAATTCGTGGCGCTCCACCACTTGTCGTTATCGTTGGAAATGTGAACATCCACAGGCCATCGCATTTGTGTGCTTATCGCGAATGTAACAGTGCAGTTGGCGCGAATTGCTTTTATACGGACGCCTAGTTTAGAGCAGAGAAACGGCGCCTCTCAGGGCTCAAAAGTCGTGCAATGTCGGCTCTTGCCTGAAGGCGCATATCCAAAAAGCCGAAAAATAGTTGCGGCACTTGCGATTTTGGCCTGATCAACCACCGCTCCTGAACAGTCGGATTGTTTCGAAGAAGCAAAATTGAGATAAGTAGGTGGCGACCACGCTTTCCCCGAGCCAATTGCTCCAGCTGCCCAACCGTCATTCGCATAAACGTAATGCGGTGCAATCGGGATGTCATCGGGCTTCATATCAGGCGTGTTATATGTACGCCATTCGTAGACTGATCTCGGACTTATGTTGCGCACGAAAGCGCGCGCCTCATTAAAAGAGCGATATCGATGCTCGAGGTCTGAGCGCCGATGAAAACGAGGGTGACATTCTCGCCACAGAAAGTTTTGTTTTTTGATCTTGTATCGGTACCTGAACGTCGATCGATGCCAGATAGCCGGCCGCCATCGGAGCGTTTTTCGACACTTTTACGACTGTGCAGGTCCGTGCCAACTTCTCCATAATTGGGTGAAGGTCTTAGCGATGCCGTCAATAAGTGAAAATTGCCCCAATTGGCCGGTCACTTTTGCGGCGGGAGATGGTGGCGAGTGGCCGTAAAACTACTAGCGGCTCGCACTGGATTGATTCGTTAATGAATCGAGCGGCTGCGATTGCGAACTATTCTAGGTGAAACTGGGGCAGGATTGCGCTTATTCGCCGCAAATCACATTGGCAAAGGTAAATCTCTGTTGGAAGGACCGAGCGGCCGCTGGCAATTCGTGCTGGTGTAAAACCCGCGAATCACAACTAATGAATTTAACAATAAAGACTTGCGGCACCCAGGGAACTCGACCAAATACGGGGGAACTCATGTCCATTGAAATAACACGGTTGAAGTCGGCGC
The DNA here is from genome assembly GCA_963786025.1 of uncultured Alphaproteobacteria bacterium. Taxonomy (GTDB): domain Bacteria; phylum Pseudomonadota; class Alphaproteobacteria; order Rhizobiales; family Xanthobacteraceae; genus Pseudolabrys. The sequence continues at coordinate 360,535 of CAWAXK010000003.1, read as the reverse complement.
ACATTATTGTGGTCGGTAATGAAAAGGGTGGATCAGGAAAATCCACCGTCGCTATGAATATAGCGATAGCGCTAATTAAGTCAGGTCAAAGCGTCGCCACTATCGATCTCGATTCGAGGCAAGGAAGCTTCACTCATTATATTGAGAACAGACGGAAGTGGGCCGAACACGTTGGTCGTGATTTACAGATCCCCGAACACCTTTGCGTTGGTGAAAGTGATTACCCGAAGGATGCCGCGGGATGTGAGGCTTTCGCTGATGCTATTGATGCGCTGGCGCAAAACCACAGCTTTATGGTGATTGATACGCCTGGTCATAACAACGATCTGTCTCGGCTGGCTCATTCGTTGGCTGACACTTTGATTACGCCGCTTAATGACAGTTTTGTTGACTTCGATGTGTTTGGGACCGTTGATCCTGAGACATTTGGCCTTACTGGTACCAGTCACTATTCTCAGATGGTGGAGGACGCGCGCCGCCAACGTCAGCATCTTGATGGTGTGGTTCCAGATTGGATCGTGTTACGAAATCGTCTTTCGACGCTTGGTTCACGCAATAAGCGCTTCGTCGGAGAGGCGCTACGCGAGCTATCAGAGAAGCTCAATTTTCGTTGCATTGAAGGATTAGCTGAGCGCGTAATTTTCCGCGAGTATTATCCGCGGGGATTGACTGCTGTTGATGATCTCAATGAAATCACGCTGGGTACGCGCCCAACCATGTCGCACGTCACCGCTCGTCTAGAGTTGGAAACCTTGATCGAGGCAATGAGATTGGGTGGTTTGCCAGCTAGTGGTCAATCCGTCGGCCTCAGCCGTGATGCGGCTTGAAAGCTAATCTCCGGCGCGATTTGAAACCGGATTAGACCGACAGGCGCTGAAAAATCTTTCGGCTCTCCGTTCAAGCAAGAGTTTGCATTGGCGAATGCCGGATACATGAGCCGTCGAAGCGTGCATCCCGGCAAAGAGAGGACACAGCGAAGAGTTTGCGCAATGTTTGCGCTAGGTGCAGGCCATCAGTCTAACGGCGAACACGGTACGCTCCAAGTTTTAAGGCACTCTGGTTGGCCACAAGCGGAGGTTTGGACGCGTGACCGAAGTTCACAGTGCAAAACGAAGGCGGCCTCGCGGCAGCCCCTCCAAAATCACATCCAGTGCCTAAATTAGGCCGTACCGATCGATGGGTTCATCCGTTCCCGGTGCGAGCAGCCACGGAGCGCCTGGGCGGAAAAGTGCACTGCAGCAAACGGCAAATTCAGCTGATTGAGTTGGCCGAAATTTCGCTTGGGGGCTCTCCCTGCAATAACGTCTCAGCAAACATAAAATTTATCGTATTTGTACCATCGGTTTTTAATTCGATTCACTTAATAAGGGGCGGATAAGAGTACGATAATCGCCTTCGGGAGGAGCGTCATGAATTCAAATAATTACCGAATTCAATTAGCAAAAACTACAGATGAGCACCTTCGCCATGAAATTTTGAAGCTAATCGCACAGGAAGGGCGCCAACATTTCATGACGCAGATCGCCGACGAGAATTTCGGCTACGCATCCAAGCAAAAAAGCGCCGCGCCTCATTCTTATCAGAACGAAAGCTGAGTAAGGCGTGCAATCGTGACTCGTGTTCGAAAATAGTTGCTGTTGCGTTTCAGTTATCATGGAGTGACGTTACCGTAGAATTATCCGCAAAGGATGTGCCGCGGACTATCTCCTAATGCCCGATGGGACGCAGCTCGCCTGGGTAGCTGAAGTCGGGTAAATCACCGTTCAGGTGCCGTCTTAGGTGGCCTTACTTTGATTGGTACGGGAAGTGATTTGTCCTCACCTAAAGTGCCGATGCTGGCTGTGGCCAAAGCTAAGGCAGCGTTGGATTGATTGAGACGGCGATAAATAACAAAATTACAACGACTAAAACGAGCCCATAACCTGCACTTTGGGTAATGTGTCGTGATGCAGGTCCGATAATATTTCCATACAGATTGCCGATCATTTGGTACCCCGCTTTGAACTCCAAGACTGCCAACGTTCCGCATTTTCAACAATGATTAGCTTCAATGATTTGAATTTAGCGCGGCAGTTTTGTTTAAAATGCAGCGATTAGTAGGCTGCCCGCCGCTCTTCCTTGTCCAGGCCAAGCGCTGAATGTCCCGTTGGCGAATAGCCTATCTTTCGAATTGCAAACTCCAACAATGGCGCGCGTTTAGTTAGGCTAATGCCATTGGTAGGCTGGACGCCGCTCGCATGGTCAAACGTTGATCAATGGTGATTACGAGAGGCATCTTGAAGAGACGCGAGAGCTGACACGGCCTGCTGGTGAAGAGCGAGAATCGTAGCATCATGCGTCGCCAAATTAACGACTAGTTGCGTTGGTGTAGGGCGCGACAGATAACGCAATGCAACTATGCTCGATCCAGAAATTAGAACAGCGATGCTCAACGCGGAGAGGCGACCGCGGACACCAAATTGCGTTATAAACTTACCGCGCGATTTCATGACGCGACCGTTCAAGTCGTGGGCCAATTCATAGAGCCTTACAGAAATGAATGTCCATTTAGTTGCGAATACAACATAATGTCGGCTGGACGGATTTATGAGTCGTTAGGTGCGATGCCTGCTGCCGGTACCTTTCCGCTTCCTGTGCCTAGCGAAGATTATGCCGGCAACAGTACAGAGTAGCTCGGCGATAACGACGATGCGGCCAAGGTCACTACCGCATGCGGACGAACCGTTTTCCGTATAAGCGCCTTAATTGCTGTGTTCGGACGCGGACCAACAAGCGCATATACAAAATGTTTAAGATTAAAAAATACCAAAAATTAAAGCAGCTAATTTCAGTTGTGTTTTACGGGAATCTAATGGGCATGTGCTCGAATTTGTTGCGCCTTTGGAATATGGAGGCGCTGTTGGAATAGGAGCGGCGTTTCAAGCCATGTACACTGTAGAGCGCCGAAGAAACAAAAGGGTGGCGACCCTAAAGAGCGGGCTAATCTTACTTAAAAACGGTGGTGGTGGAATTAGTTGTGTCATCCGCAACTGGTCTCCAATCGGGGCATGCCTTGAGCTCGCCAATCATTTCGGCGTTCCGCTGGATATTATTCTAGTGATCGCTGGGGAGCGTTTTCGGGGTCCGTGCCGAGTTATCTGGCGTGGCAACAACCAAATTGGTGTCGTATTCAACTAAGATTCGTCAGTTTTTAGGCAGGTCCGATGATTAGAAATTCCGAAGAATACTATCGACCCCGCGTTGGGCTCTCGATGATCATCATTTTCACCATTAGCGGAATATTGTTTTCCGCTGCTTATTTGTATTGAAGCATCGTATGCTCGAGTAGTTGTAGCTTTAGGCTAGTGGAAAGTTGCTGTGAGCCTGATTAGCACGGAGGCAATGAGGTCAAATACGGCGATCCGTATGGGTCGCGTTGTCGTTCGATCTGGATAGCTGCATCCTCGTTGTGGTAATGCCGGGTCGAATCATGTTGGTGCATCGTGGAGACGCGGCGGTCGTTCGGCGCAAATCCGAAAACTGCACAATTGGGACGCTCCGGACGCAGACGGATGCATGAGCCGTCATTGAGCCACAGGCGCCCGCGTTTAGCCTGTTTGGCGGGCGCTTTAAGTCCCTCACACCGCCAGATCCGCTCAACACGCTTCTTGTTGACCGTCCAACCGGCGCTACGCAGCAACGCCGTGATCCAGCGGTATCCGTAGCGACCGTATTGGCGGGTAAGTTAGATGATGTCGGCGGTCAAGGCCACCTCATCACCAGGTGTCGTAGGGATCTTGCGCTGCGTCGATCGGTGCTGGCCAAGAGCCCGGCATGCCCGTCTCTCGGAGATGCTAAGCTCGGTCATCCCGTGATCAATGCACGCGCGGCGGCGGGAGGGGCTTAGAAGTTTCCCTTTGTAGCCCGTTGTCAGGATCAGTTTGTCCAGCGTCAGGTCTGAGACCGCTCGCCGGAGACGACCATTCTCGGTCTCCAGTTCCTTGAGCCGCTTAACCTGGTCGCCCCTCAGGCCCCCGTACTCGTTGCGCCATCGATAGTACGTTACTTCCGTTACACCTATCGCCCGGACCGCGTCCGCCACCGGCCGACCCTGCGCTATCAGCACATCGACCAGCCGAAGCTTCGCAACGATCTCTTCCGCCGTATGCCTCTTCCTGCCCATCTCTGTATCCTCCTCTGTCAAAATAATACTTCAGGGAGGACCACTTCAAAGGGAGCAGATCAGCTGGTTCAGCTATTCGACGCTGCTGCATTAAGATTCAATAACTTTAATGGTTTATCACGATTTAAATTGATCATTTGAATTAGTTGTTGCTAGGTACGTCATCAACCTAAACACAGAGTCCGCATTGAAGATGCTGTCGTCTCAGCCAATGACTTTAAGAAATAAAATCTCGAAATTCATAGACCGATGGCCGATGGCGTTAATCATATTCGGGGGGGTGTTGACGGTTCTGTGGTTGGTCTTGCTGATCCTGTTTCCATTGCACCTTCTGCAGCTGCTGTGAGCTAAGGCGTGAAGTCATAATCGTTTCGCGCGGCGACTAAATCGTTGGGCTTACCTGTGGGGTGCTTATGACTGCATTCGAGAAATTATTGGCCCCGGGGTCGACTGAGTTGCCCGATTGTCGATGCGGAACTGAAATGCATCTATTCAGAGTTAAGCCATTCGGCGACACGGAAATACGAATATTTCGATGTGATGCTTGCCATCATGAATTTCAGTTGATGGTGTGGAGTACACCTGAGCGGCAAAAGCGAGAGCCTGCCTGACGAAATATCTGATCGGGTTCTAAGGAGACCGTTGTGAAGGTGTCTTCTAATTTCAGAAACGAGATCGGCCACTTTTATCGGTGCCGTCTTTCGCCGAAGAAGGCTTGGCTAGCCGCTGCTGACGGCCGATTCGGCATATTAGCGTTAACGATTAGAATGAACTGGAGTGTTTGAAGAGGATTGTCGGGGGCAAATGATAAAAGTAGTTCGATGCACAAGACGCCGTCTCAAATCGCCCGCGCCTTACGAAGGCTACGAAACGCCCAAAGGATAGGGCTGCTGCGCGGCGTCTTCATATTGCCAGGAAGGGGTGCTTGTGAGGCGGCTAAAGAACAGGTCAACGCCATTTATTCGGCCGACAAGTTTCCCAGCTTGCCATTACCCCGTTGCACTTGTGACATCTGTGATTGCAAGTACCGGCCTATCGGTAGTGACAAGTTGCGTCGCTTAAACGTAACCAGTGAATAATCACCCGCACATCATTAATGACGACCTGGCATAGGAAGGGTATGCCTCGGAGTTGCCACCGAATGTCGTTCGAGGAAAAAGCAGATTTTCCGAACGCCGTGTATTATGGGTTATAAGCACACGCCTTCGTGACCAATATTATACAGTCTACATCGGACGCGATGCTTCTTCAGAACCATCAGCGCGCCAAAGCAGCCAAGCCACTGCTAACATCGACGGCGTAAGAACGACTAACATTCCTAACAGAAACAGCCGCATCGCTGCCTCCAAAGTTCTGGGAGCTTCCTCCAAGGATTTTGTTACAAGGGTAGTCGATTCGAGGCCGATATGCGACAAAATTATTTCATTCCGGTGGAAAACGCTTTTGTAGCGCCAAAATCTTCTTGGCCGCATCTAGGCGCAACTTGCGCTCATGAAGTCATTATGAAAATCAAAAACGCAAAGTTTCCGCGAAGCGTCGTAAATCTCGTTGAAGATGTTACTGGCTGAAAATTAGAGCTAGGCAGATTATCGGCATATCCGTGCAGAACCACTGTCTGGCACATAATGGCAAATAGCTTCGCTGTAGGAATTGGTAATTAGGAAAGCCAAAATCGTGAACATTGGAGTCAGACTATTAAGCCAAACTGTCGATCGCGATTAAGAACGCGGGACAGTAGTAGTACATGGGGTGAACACCGTTAGCGTGTGTGGTGAGGAGTGGCCCTTTACCATTCAGTAAGGCGTTGGGTGCGCCGCTCTACGGGCAGCAGCGTCGGAGCGGGCGTTTTGGATTGTACCCAGTACAGTATCTATCCAGACGCCGTCGGCGGATGGCTAGCCGATTTGAATGGCAGAGTAGCCGGTCCATATTGTTCGCGCGGTTTAGTATTGCGCGTTGTCATATCCGAAATCCTGTGCGCACGGAAACCAGGTAATAACGTCCGATTGATCGTGAAGAATGCGAACGGTACCGTTCGTGTACGACACTGCTTTTGCAGATGGTTTCTCGATTGCCCCAATCCTCTTCTGAGAAAGCCTGGTTGATCGTCTTTCGGTCATCCGCGAATATAGCTCGTGGCCACATGAGGTCCTCTTTGCTTCCGATATAGGCTATTCGCGGACACGGCCATCGCCGTATGCGGTGCTAGGGTTGTCGCGATATACCAACGTCTTCATTTGCGGCCGCGAGGCGTCTTCTTGCCCGTTTTGCGTTCCGCCACAGTGCGACGTAGAGCTTTATGCCTTATGCGCTTAGGGATTATTTCATTGCGCGTTGCCGGGTTGGCCTCGGTCAGGGGCCGTCGACTGCTACCATAATTTGTATGTCAGAATGTCGGTAAGCTGCTTCACCGTTACATTCGGGGCACGTCGCCTGAAACGGATCAGACAGGTCTTCAACTCTAGTCGCGTCCGGTCGCGCCCGCGTAAGCGTGAACGGCTCCCCACACTGCGCACATAGAAGTCCGGGACGAATGTAACCGGGCGCGGCCATGGCTTTCGCTCCCCAAGTTTACGATATTCCACCATCTTTTTACGGCCAGTGCAATCGTGGGCGCGTCTCTAAACGCGGGTAATTATGTCAGCATTGTTGACGCGACGGTTGTTTCAGCCAGGCCTGCCATTCTTGTCAGTTACGCTCACTCAAGCGGCGCACCTATGAGAATTTGATACCGAATAATGAATTGGTGGACTGCCTTATATCGGTCGAAGCCATTGGGCGAAATGGGTATTTGTCCTTGATTTCCACTGCGAACCGAACGGCGTGTGCACCCGTCCGCCGTTCGTTGTCGGGCAGCGCACGCCACTCTCGAATAATTTCATGTTCGGCGTCATTTCTTTTGATTCTAACCATGGCGAGTTCCAATTTCGAAGCGCCAATAATTGAAAAATGAAATCACTGGCCACGTAACGATCTGGTTATAGATTTCAATCAACTGTCGTCTAATCGCCAGACTGTAGCCACGATTGTTGGCGATCGTTTTGGTGAAAACCAAACGAGAGAGGCGGCCATGGATGAAAGAGAGTCGGTGTATTTTGATCTCGAAACCGTCGCCCTTTTGCGGGAAGCATTAGACGATGCCTGGGCCTGCCTTAGACCAGAGCAACGAGCCACGATACCCAAAAACGCGTTGGCCGAACGAATCCTTAAATCGGCAGCGCATGGCGAACGAGACCGCGAGCGCTTGCTTACCGCCGCACTGAAGGATCTTGCCGCATAAGCCCGTGAAAGTGGCGCGGGGGTCTATTGATCACCTACAAACACGATAAATCAATTTGGCAAATCATTCATTTGCGTGTAGTACGCGCCTTCCTAACGATAACGAAGGACAGTTAGATGGCGAAGGTTACGAAGAGCAATACGAAGCGTAAATCGTGGAGCAAGCACGAACACCGGGCTCTGAAGGCGCATTCAAAAGCGAAAACTCCGGTTGTTACAATTTCCAGGCAGATGAAGCGTACCATTGGTGCTCTGCGCCAGCAGGCGCTAAAGCTTGGCATTAGCCTTGGCCATCGCCGCTAAATGCTGATTAAGCGTAATTGGTTGGCTGACGAGGGTTACATTTCGAATTGCGATTGACAAAATGCCGCGTGGCGAGCCGCACTTCCGCCACGCGGCATTCAACATTTCTGCCCATCGCTTCGGTTAGGGAATTCAACATAATCCCCCGTATTTACCTTGGGGTTTTTGATGTGGCTGCAGTCTGAGCGTTTATTCCCGTACGGTGCGGCAAGGGCGTGCTTTGTTATTCATCCGGAGTGGTACGCGCTATCGGAGCGTTTGTCGGATCGTGGCTTGGGTTCAAGCCGGCGTAGCGCGTCCGAAGGAACGCCCTAATTCGGCACCCCATTCGACTCATGTTGCCGAGGGGCATCGGAGTTATCGAATTCATAAAAAACCCCCGCTGATGAGGCGGGGTCGAGAGTCTTCGAGCCGCGTCTGCGATTATTTCACCTTGATGTTTTCCGCCGATTCCTTGCCCTTGTTAGGGACGACATCGTATTCGACTACGGCGCCCTCATTGAGCGTACTCAAGCCCGCTCGCTCGACGGCCGAGATGTGCACGAACACATCTTTGCCGCCGCTCTGCGGCTGAATGAAGCCGTATCCCTTGGTCGGATTGAACCACTTCACGGTACCGGTTGCCACAATCGCTCTCCATGTTCATTCATCGACCCAACTATCATATGGCAATCCGCCGAGACCGGATACGGCTCTAATTAGGAAGGGGTGCGGATTCGCCGAGCGCGCCATCAAGATCGCCCCATGCAAGAAGTGTGATCTCCTCCTGCCGTCGTGTAGAAAAAATTCCGAAGGCGGTGATCTTTTGCATTGGGTAGGAGCCGGTCCTGTACCGTCCAAAATGTTCCAACCGCCGATCGAGCTCTTCCAGGCATGGGCGCCGATTACGCTGATTTGCTTTTTTAATGACACCCAGCGTTTTGAGAACAGTTACGGCGTCCTCGAATTGTTGTTTGTCGAGCGGGTACTTCCACCCCGGCCGCGCTATCGCAAAGACAGGCGACAAATGCGAAAGGCAGTTGCCGATAGTCTGCGGCTGACGGTATCGCGCGAGATCCTGGCCGAACGCCACGAGTTTATCGTTGGTGATTTTGCTGCATTTCAGGGCGCCGAGTTCGCTTGCTTTGACGTTTTTTAGGACGCCGGCCTTGGTCGAGCGGGGTGATACATTGGACTCGTTCTCGTAGCGTGTGATGACATCGGCTAGCGGCGGGTCATAGCGAAAATCCATTCCGCCGGGCGCATTCAGGTCGTCTTCCCGTCGCACCATCCAGGACAGGGCCACTTGTCTGCTATCGAAGGTTTTGGCTTCACGGTGGACGATTTCGCGATCCCGTTTAAGTAATATCTGGGCGGTATAGCTTTTGGACCTGTCTTTGCGAGTACGCGTTATGATAGTACCCATTGGTACGATTCAACCAAAAACCGGTACGACTTGAGCGTTCAAAGTACGACACAGACGTATTTTGGGCCAAAATCGGAAATACGAGGGTCTTCACCAAGTGGTTGAGAAAACAGTAAAAATCAGCAAAATTGGAGAAAGACGATTTTCAGTCGCTCCAATGATGGAGTGGACCGACCGGCATTGCCGGTTTTTCCACCGCCTGCTCACGCGCCGCACGCTAATGTATACCGAAATGGTCACCACCGCTGCGGTGCTGCGCGGCGACCGCGCCCGGCTGCTCGGCTTCGATGCATTCGAGCATCCGGTCGCGCTGCAGCTCGGCGGCAGCGATCCGGCGGCGCTGGCGCAATCGGCGCGCATCGGCGAAGAGTTCGGCTACGACGAAATCAATCTCAATGTCGGCTGTCCGTCCGACCGGGTGCAGGAGGGCCGCTTCGGCGCCTGCCTGATGACGGAGCCCGCATTGGTCGCCGATTGCGTCGCCGCCATGAAAGCGGCGGTCGAGATTCCGGTGACGGTGAAATGCCGGCTCGGTGTCGACGAGCAGGATCCGGACCAGGCGCTGTTTTCTTTTGCCGCGACAGTGAAGGCGGCGGGCACAGATGCGCTGATTGTGCATGCGCGCAAAGCCTGGCTGAAGGGATTGTCGCCGCGCGAAAATCGCGAGGTGCCGCCGCTCGACTATGCCGTCGTGCGCCGGCTCAAGATTGCGCACCCGGATCTTCCCATCGTGCTCAATGGCGGCATCGGCAGCCTGGAGCAGGCGCAGGCGCAACTGCCCTACGTGGACGGCATAATGATGGGACGCGCCGCCTATCAGGAGCCTTGGCGGCTTCTGGCCGTCGATCCGCTGCTGTTCGGCGAGCCGGCACTGTTCGCCTCGCCGAAGGAGGCGGCGCTGGCGCTAATTCCCTATATCGAGCGTGAATTGTCCAAGGGTGCGCGGCTGCATTCGATCACCCGCCATGTCCTCGGCCTATACCATGGCGTTCCCGGCGCGCGCGCCTTTCGCCGTCATTTGGCGACCGAGGCGGTGAAGCCGGGCGCCAGCGCCTCCGTCATGGCTGATGCGCTGGCGCAGGTGCTGGACTTGCCGCCGGATTTAGCGAACATCGCGGCGGCTTAGGGCTGGCCGGGACTTCAATGGTGCTGGGATTTCCAATTGGCGAGATTGCTCTGCTCGCGCTCTGGATCGCGGGTGGCGGCGTCCTAGTCGGCATTCTCGCCGGCCTGTTCGGCATTGGCGGCGGCGCCATCATCGTGCCGATACTTTACGAAGTATTCCGTGTGCTCGGTGTGCCGGAAGACGTGCGCATTCAATTGTGCATCGGCACGTCGCTCGCCATCATCATCCCGACCACCTTGCGCTCCTATGTCGCGCACAAGAAGAAAGGCGCGGCGATCACCGAGGTGGTGCGGCTGTGGACCGTGCCGGCGATCGTCGGGGTGGTGATTGGCTCGATCACGGCGGCCTTCGCGCCGGCGCCGGTGTTCAAGATCGCCTTCGTGGTGTTCACGGCATTCATCGGCACCAAGATGCTGTTCATACGGGACCGCTGGAACCTCGGAACCGATTTACCGGGACGCGGTCCGCTGACGATCTACGGTTTCGTCACCGGGTTGTTTTCGTCGCTGGTCGGCGTCAGCGGCGGCGCGATTTCGAACGCGGTGCTCACGCTCTACGGACAGCCGATGCAGCGGGCGGTCGCGACGTCCGCCGGCATTGGGGTTCCGATCACCATCGCCGGTACCATCGGCTACATCTTGGCGGGCTGGCGGCATATGGCCGAGTTGCCGCCGCTGTCGATCGGTTTTGTCTCGCTGATCGGCTTCGTATTGATGGCGCCGGTGTCGAGCTTTACGACGACCTATGGGGTGCGCCTGGCACATTGGCTACCGAGGCGAAAACTCGAAATCGCGTTCGGAATCTTCGTTTATCTTGCCGGCTTCAGGCTGTTGCTGACGCTTCTGTGAAGCGGCGCCCCGGCCGTCAGGGATTGCCGCGCATGCTCAGCCGGTCGCCACGCACCTCCCAGCTTTCCAGCCTGTTGAGGAAAGTCATGCCGAGCAGATTGTTCTTGAGCTGGCCCGGCTGCACCACCAGCGCCGGCACCGAGCGCTCGATCAGCCCGCCGACGGCGAGGCGGTCGAGCGTCACCGGCGCCGCGCGGGTGCGCCCATTGGCGGTGTCGACATTGACGGTATAGTCGAGCACTTCGATCGGCAGGCCGGCCGCCTTGGCCGCTTGCTGGGTGAGCACCACGGAGGTCGCGCCGGTGTCGAGCACCATCGGCACGCGTGCGCCGTTGATGTGTACGCCCATCGCGAAATCGCCGCCGCGGCCGCGCACGATTTCGACGCGGCGGCCGTGCCCCGCAACATGTCCCGGCACCAGTTCGGCGATCACGCGGTCGCCGACATCGCGCAATTCAAACCGATAGCTGTAGCAGACCACCAGCAGCAGGCCGACCACGGCCCAGAACACCATGGCCTCCAACGCCTGCGAAAACCGTTCGCGGAACAGCGTAAGCACCAGTCCGCCGGCGAAAATCACCAGCGCGAGCTTGAGCGCGAGCGACCCTATGTCGTGCTTGAGCAGGGTGGCGATGGCATCCTGATCGCTGCTGGCGATCAGTGCGGCCAGCGAGACCGCCACACCGATTACGAAGGTCCAGATCAGACGGCGGCTCACGGCGTCATCCTGTCGCGCTGGCGTTATCGATACGGCCTGCGGCGAGGTGGGCCGGCAATTCGGCAATCACGCGCCTACGCTCGGCGGCGCTCATGGCGGTCCAGCGCGCTATCTCCTCGATGGTGCGGCCGCAGCCGAGGCACAGGCCGGAAGGCGCCTCGAGCGTGCAGACTTTAACGCAGGGGCTCTCGATCATAATCGGTCTCGGGTCCGGATCGGTTGCGACCATAGTCACCGCCGGACGGAACGCAATCGTGGCGATTGTCGCAAACGGCATCAGGTCCCCGCGCGGAACAGCGGGCGGCGCCTGAGCCGGCGCTTTTCCTCGGGCGTCAGAATCGGCTCGCCCCGCGCCGGCGCGATCGGCGGCGCGTGATCCATCATGGACGGCATCGGCGCCATCGCGGCGACCACCCGTTCGGGCGGGAACGTGACCACCACTTCGGTGCCGATGCGCAGTTTGGATTTGAGCACGAACGAGCCGCCATGCAGGTCGACCAGGCTCTTGGCGATCGGCAGGCCGAGGCCGGCGCCCTGTTCGGCGGATTTGATAGAATTCGAGCCCTGCCCGAAGGAGGCGAGCACGATCGGGATTTCCTCTTCGGGAATGCCCGGCCCGGTGTCCTTGACGCTCATGTATTGGCCGCCCGAAGCGGTCCAGCCGACTTTCAGCCAGATCTCGCCGCCCTGCGGCGTGAACTTGATCGCGTTCGACAGCAGATTGAGGCAGATCTGACGCAGTGCCCGCTCATCGGCCCACAGCCGCGGCAAGTTGGCCTCGAACATTTCGTGGATGATGATGCCGCGGTTGGTGGCACGCAGCTTCAAGAGATGGTGGCAATCCTCGACGATGCCGACCAGCGAAATGGATTCCTCGTTGAGTTCGTAACGGCCGGCCTCGATGCGCGACAGGTCGAGAATCTCGTTGATCAGGCCGAGCAGATGCACGCCGGAATTATGAATATCGGCGGAATATTCCTTGTAGGCCGGCACCGCGTGCTCGCCGAAGACTTCCGTCTTCATCACTTCGGAGAAGCCGAGGATGGCGTTGAGCGGCGTGCGCAATTCGTGGCTCATTTGCGCGAGGAAGCGCGACTTCGAAATGTTGGCGGCCTCTGCGCGCTGGCGCGCCTCTTCGGAAATCGATTTCGCCTGTTCCAACTCGCCGATCAGCGCGTCTTTTTCGGCGCGCGCCTCCAGCGTCGCCAGCGTGGTCGAATAGAGCCGGTAGGCCAGCACGGCGAAGTAGCTCTGCGCGGTGACCGCCATGGCGGCGAGGATATAGTTGCGCAGCGAGCCTTGCAGGATGAAGTCGAGCGCGATCGCCGCTGTGACCGGGAAGGTCGCGGCGAACACCGCCATCGGCAGGCTCGAGGCCAGCATGCTGGACACCGCCACCACCAGCAGCATCACGAATAGACTGAAAGTGCCCGCGCTTTGGTCGGTGCCGACCGGGTTGATCAGGATGAACATCCAGGCCAGCCCGTACATCAGGTCGAGGACGATGAAACGCAGCCGCCAGGACCGCGCCACGACCTCGGCCATCGGCAGTTCGAGGAATTGCCGGCATTTGCTGACCATGATGGCATGGATGACCAGCACCGAGGCGGTCCAGGCGCCGGCGGCAAGGGCGCTGGTCCACAGGCTCGACAGGAAGCCGACGGTCGCCACCAGCAGCAGGATCACGAGAGACGCCGACTGCCGGTTTTGCGCGTATTGCCGCAGCAATTCGTAGTCGAAAGCGGGGCGGGTGCCGCTCGACGAAGTCAGCCGGTCGCGCGCGTCGCGCACATATTGCGCGGCAAGGCGCCGCTTCACCGGCGAGGTCACCGGTGGCAACGCGGAAAGATCGGGCTGTTCGCCTGGAATGGGCATTCAATCGACGCCGGCACGCGGAAAAAGGAGAGGCCAACCTCGCCCAAAATCCTTAAGACCAAGCTTAAAACTACCCTAAAGACGCTGGTTAAGCGTTTATTACCGGCCCGTTTGACATGGCTTTTTGCCCATGTTCGGCTGCCGCCGAGGGGAAAACGCACCGGAGTGACGGAAATGAAGCTCTACGACAGCAGGCAGGCGCCGAATCCCCGGCGGACCCGTATATTTCTGGCGGAAAAGGGCATCTCGCTGCCGACCGAGCAGGTCGACATCATGGCCCTGCAGCACAAGACGCCGGAATACACCGCCATCAACCCCTTGCAGCGGATGCCGGCGCTGGTGCTCGACGACGGCACGATCATCACCGAATTGATCGCCATCTGCCGCTACTTCGAGGTGGTGCAGCCCGAGCCGTCTCTGTTCGGCGTCGGCGCCAAGGAGATCGCGCTGGTGGAAATGTGGAACCGGCGCGCCGAGATCAATTTCTTCTCCAACGTGGCGGCGGTGTTCCGCCATCTGCACCCAGCCATGAAGGACTTGGAGGTGCCGCAGGTGCCGGCCTATGCCGAGGCCATGCGGCCGCGCGCGATCTGGTTTCTCGAACTGCTGGACAAGGAACTGGCCACGCGCGAATTCATCGCCGGCGACCGCTACTCGGTCGCCGACATTACCACGCTGGTCGCCGCCGACTTCATGAAGCCGGCGAAGCTCGCGATGCCCGACAACCTTAGCCATGTGAAGCGCTGGCACGCCGCGGTGTCGGCGCGGCCGAGTTCGCGCGCATAGAATATATGTCGTCCCCGCGAAGGCGGGGACCCAGTAACCCCGGTGGTCGTGATGCGGATAGACCGGGGATACTGGATGCCCGCCTTCGCGGGCATGACAGATAGAGAATGTGGGCTCAGATGAAACTCACCATCGTTGGCTCCGGCGATGCCTTCGGCTCAGGCGGGCGCTCCAACACCTGCTTCTGGCTGGAGACGGCCAAAAGCACGCTGGTCGTCGATTTCGGCGCCTCGGCGCTGCCCGCGCTGAAGGCACAAGCGCTCGACCCGAACCGCATCGACGCCATCGTCCTGTCGCATCTGCATGGCGATCATTTCGGCGGCCTGCCGTTCCTGCTCATCGACGGACAGCATCTGGCGCGCCGCGAGAAACCGTTGCTGATCGCCGGTCCGCCCGGCGCGCGGGCGCGCCTCGACGCTGCGCTCGAAGTGTTCTTCCCGCAGTCGAGCGGATCGAAGTGGCGCTTCCCATGGCAGGTCATGGAAGTCGTGCCCGGGCAGCCGGCCGACGTGCTCGGCCACGCCTTGCTGAGCGCGGAAGTGATCCACCAATCCGGCGCGCCGTCGACCGCGCTGCGCCTTTCCGATGGCGAGAAAATCTTCGCCTATTCCGGCGACACCGAATGGACCGACGCGCTACTGCCGATCGCGGCGGACGCCGATCTGTTCGTCAGCGAATGCTACGCCTATGCGGGCAAGATTACCGGCCATATGAGCTGGGAGATCCTCAAGGCGCGGCTCGCCGATCTGCGCGCGCGGCAGGTCATGGTCACGCACATGAATCCGAGCGTACTGGCGCGGCTCGACGAAATCCGCGCCGCCGGTGTGTTGATCGCCGCCGACGGGCTGCAGATCGCGTTTTAGCTTGTCGTTCTAGCTTGTAGCCCGGGTGAAGCGCTGCGAAACACGGGGCAGCCTATCAATCGTTCCCGGGCACGCTTCGCTTCACCCGGGGCTACAATCGATCGAAACCCAAGTGACGGGCGAGCGACGACAACCATGAAGAAACCGGCAACCACCATAAAGAAGAGCAAGTCCGCCTCGAAGGCAGCAAAAGGCGGCGACTCTCCCGCTCAACTGATCGACGCGAAAATCAAGGCGCTGGGCGATTGGCGGGGCGAGACGCTGGCCCGGGTCCGAAAACTCATCAAAGAGGCCGACCCCGGTGTGGTCGAAGAGGTGAAATGGCGAAAACCGTCGAACCCGCTCGGCGTTCCGGTGTGGGAGCACGCCGGCATCCTCTGCACCGGCGAGACGTACAAGAATGCCGTGAAGCTGACCTTCGCCAAGGGCGCCGCGCTCAAGGACCCCGCACACCTCTTCAACGCCAGCCTCGAAGGCAACACCCGGCGCGCCATCGATATCCATGAGGGCGACAAGATCGATGCAAAGGCGTTGCAGGCGCTCATTCGCGCCGCCGTGGCGCTGAACACATCCAAGGCCAAAAGCTGATCCGCGGCCTCGGCTATTTTCCGCGGGATTGCCCCCGCATCCCGCTCATTCCCGCGCAAGCGGGAATCCGGAGCGACAAACGCAACGGCAGATGATTGTTGCCCTGGGTCCCCGCTTTCGCGGGGGCGAGCGGAATGGTATTTCGCGTCACCGATCGAGCAGCGCGATCAGGCTCGACGTATCCCAGCGCTTGCCGCCCATCTTCTGCACCTGCGAATAGAACTGATCGACCAGTGCGGTGACCGGCAGGTGCGCGCCATTCTTGCGCGCTTCGCCAAGACAAATGCTCATGTCTTTGCGCATCCAGTCCACGGCGAAGCCGAAGTCGAACTTGCCGGCGGCCATGGACTTGTAGCGGTTCTCCATCTGCCAGGACTGCGCGGCGCCTTTGGAGATGGTGGCGATCAGCTTTTCGATGTCGAGATCGGCTTTCTTGGCGAAATGCAGCGCTTCGGCGAGGCCCTGTACGATGCCGGCGATGCAGATTTGATTGCACATCTTGGCGAGCTGGCCGGAGCCGGGCGAGCCCATCAAATTGCAGGCGCGGGCATAGGAATCGATCACCGCCTTGGCACGCGGGAAGGGGTCTTCATCGCCGCCGCACATTACCGTCAGCGCGCCGTTCTCGGCGCCGGCCTGACCGCCCGACACCGGTGCGTCGATGCAAGCGAAGCCGGCTTTCTTGCCGGCTGCGTAAAGCTCGCGTGCGATCTCGGCCGAAGCCGTCGTGTGGTCGACGAAAATCTTGCCCTTGCCCATGCCGGCGAAGGCGCCGTTGGCGCCGAGCGTGACCTCGCGCAGGTCGTTGTCGTTGCCGACGCAGCACATGACGAAGTCCTGGCCCTCGGCGGCGGCCTTCGGGGTGGGGGCGGATTTGCCGCCATATTGCTTGACCCAGGCGTCGGCCTTGGCGGCGGTGCGGTTGTAGACGGTCACCTCGTGCCCGCCTTTGTTCTTGAGATGCCCGGCCATGGGGTAGCCCATCACGCCCAAGCCCAGAAACGCCACCTTTGCCATCGCCGTTCTCCCTGAAATATCGTCCGGGGCCTTGGCTCCGGCCCTGCGTGCCGCCTATCTCTCAAAACGGAGGCGGGCGCGTCAACCGGTGTTGATCCGGCCCGCATTGACCCATGGTTTCCGGCGCCTATGGTGTCGGCGCAAAGGGGCAAACTGGCGAGTTAAGGAATATCCGTTATGGCGGTGAGCAAGGAACAGATTTTGGCGGCTCTGGCGAAAGTGGCGTCGCCCGGCGGCATGCCGCTCACCGAGGCGGGCGTGCTGTCGGACGTTGTCGTCGCTGACGGCAAGGTGTTCTTCTCCATCACGGCCGATGCAGCGGCGGTGAAGGCCTGGGAACCGGTCCGCCAGGCGGCTGAAGACAACGTGCGTGCGGTGCCAGGTGTGCTGTCGGCGCTGGTCGCCCTCACCGCCGAACGCGCGGCCGGCGCCGCGGCGCGCGGGCCGCAGCCAGCTCACGTCGCCCAAAACCGCGCGGGGGTCGCCGCTCCGGCGCACGCACACGCCCACCCCGCCGACAAGGTGCAGCCCGGCATTCCCGGCGTCGACGCGGTGATCGCGGTCGCCTCCGGCAAGGGCGGCGTCGGCAAATCGACCACCGCGGTCAATCTGGCGCTCGGCCTGCGCGACCTCGGCCTCAAGGTCGGCATGCTCGATGCGGATATTTACGGGCCGTCCTTACCCAAGCTGCTCGCCATCAAGGAGAAGCCGCAGACCATCGGCGGCACCAGGCTTAAGCCGATCGACCGCTACGGTCTCTCGGTCATGTCGATCGGTTTCCTGATCGATGAAGAGACGCCGATGATCTGGCGCGGGCCGATGGTGATGTCGGCGATCACGCAGATGCTGCGCGAAGTGGAGTGGGGCAAGCTCGATGTCATGGTGGTCGATATGCCGCCCGGCACCGGCGATGCGCAACTCACCATGGCGCAGCAGGTGCCGCTGAAGGGGGCGGTCATCGTCTCGACGCCGCAGGACCTGGCGCTGATCGATGCGCGGCGCGGCGTCGCCATGTTCAAGCGCGTCAACGTGCCGGTGCTCGGCATCGTCGAGAACATGAGCTATTTCCTGTGCCCCAGCTGCGGCACGCGCTCGGATATTTTCGGTTACGGCGGCGCGCGCAAGGAAGCCGAGCGGCAGGGCGTGCCGTTCCTCGGCGAAGTGCCGCTGCACATGACAATTCGTGAGAAATCGGACTCCGGTATGCCGGTGGTTGCTACCGAGCCGGACGGCCCGCACGCCAAAATCTATCGCGACATCGCCGCCAAGGTGCTTGAGCAGATCAGGGGCGGCCCAGCGGCCGGGCGCACGGCACCGAAGATCGTCATCGAGGCTTGAGGAGGGATTGGGGTAGGGCGAACCGCCGCTTGGCTGCGCGGCGGATTGCCTCAGCGCAAGGTGGCTTTCGCTAATGTAAATGCGTCCGGGTGGCCGCCTGTCGGTGAGGCCGTCCTGTTGGACTTTGTTCCTCGCATCGAACCGGCCTTCGTTACCGACGGAAGCCGGTTCGCCCGATGGCCCATAATGGCTTGGTATGTTACCAATCTGAGCCAGGCGGCTTGCACTAACGCGGGCCGGGCCGCATTGTAGCGCCATGTGGGGGGCGGCTTTTTTTCGTCAATCCCCATAAACATTTGGAGGGAGGATCCAATGAAACGCCGTAAGTTTCTGACCGCACTCGGCACCGGCGCCGCGGCGGTCGCCATCGCCAAGCCGGCGATCGCGCAGTCGATGCCGGAGCTGAAATGGCGCATGACGGCGAGTTGGCCGAAGTCGCTCGATACGCTGTTCGGCGCCTGCACGACCATCGCCAAATATGTGTCGGAAGCGACCGACGGCAAATTCCAGATTCAAACATTCGCCGGTGGCGAGATCGTGCCGCCTTTGCAGGCGCTCGACGCGGTGCAGAACGGCACCGTCGAGATGGGGCACACCGCGATGTACTACTACATCGGCAAGGACCCGACTTGGGCGCTGTTCTGCGCCCATCCATTCGGGCTTAATTCGCGCCAGCAAAATGCCTGGTTCTACGAAGGCGAAGGCCAGAAGCTGATCGATGAATTCAGCACCAAGTACAATTGTAAAGCGCTGCTCGCGGGTAACACCGGGACGCAAATGGGCGGCTGGTTCCGCAAGGAGATCAAGACGATTGACGATTTGAAAGGCATGAAGATGCGCATCGGTGGCTGGGCCGGCAAGACCATGGCCAAGCTCGGCGTCGTCCCGCAGCTCATCGGCGGCGGCGACATCTATCCGGCGCTGGAGAAAGGCGTCATCGACGCGGCCGAATGGGTCGGCCCCTATGACGATGAGAAGCTCGGCTTCTATAAGGTCGCCAAGTACTATTACTATCCAGGCTGGTGGGAAGGCGGCACGACCAACCATCTGCTGATCAACCAAGCAAAGTGGAACGAGTTGCCGAAGGCCTACAAGGCGATCGTCGAAGCGGCTTGCGGTTACGCCAACGTCGAAGAGCAGGCCCGCTATGACGCGCGCAATCCGCAGGCGCTCAAGCGTCTGGTCGCAGGCGGTACGCAGTTGCGGCCGTTCAGCCAAGCGATCATGGAAGCCTCCCTGAAGGCGTCGAACGAAGTGAACGCGGAAGAGTCGGCGAAGAACCCGAACTACAAGAAGGTGCTGGCTTCGATCGACGCGTTCAAGAACGACGAGAATCTGTGGTGGCAGGTGGCCGAGTATACTTTCGAAAGCTTCATGATCCGCAGCCGCACCAGAGGCTGAATAGACTAAAAAGCGGTCGCACGAATGTCGGGGCCGGCGCCAAGCCGGCCCCGATGGCGTTTTGGCCGCCTCTTAGACCGCCTCTTTACGACTTTAGTCGAATGAGTCCACACTGGAATACGCCCGTGCGCTCGGTCATGCTTTTAGCCGAGCCATCGGGCAAACAAGCGCGGGGCGGCGGGGTCTATCCCGCAATAAAAAACACAGAGGGAGGGAATTCATGAAACGTCGTCAATTCATCAAGGCCGCGAGCGTCGGCCTGGCCGCCGCCACGGTCGCTTCGCCCGCGGTCGCTCAATCCATGCCGGAAGTGAAATGGCGCCTTACGGCGAGCTGGCCAAAGTCGCTCGACACGCTGTTCGGTGCCTGCGAAGTGCTGTCGAAAGCGGTCGCCGAAGCGACCGACAATAAATTTCAGATCCAGACCTTTGCCGCCGGCGAAATCGTGCCGCCGTTGCAGGCGCTCGACGCCGCCTCGAACGCAACCGTCGAGATCGCACACACCGCGTCCTACTATTATTTCGGCAAGGACCCGACCTTCGCCTTCGGCACGTCCGTGGCGTTCGGCCCGAACCAGCGCCTCAATCAGGGCTGGTTCATCCAGGGCGGCGGCGGCGATGTGCTCAACGAATTCTACAAAAAGTACAACGTCATGATGCTGCTCTGCGGCAATACCGGCTGCCAGATGGGTGGCTGGTTCCGCAAAGAGATCAAGAGTGTGGATGATCTCAAGGGCCTCAAATTCCGCATCGGCGGGTTCCCCGGACGCGTCATCCAAAAGCTCGGTGGCGTACCGCAGTTGCTCGGCGCTCCCGACATCTATCCGGCGCTGGAGAAGGGCGTCATCGACGCGGCCGAGTGGGTTGGTCCCTACGACGACGAGAAGCTCGGCTTCTACAAGGTGGCGAAGTACTACTACACGCCAGGTTGGTGGGAAGGCGGTTCAATGCTCGGCGCCTTCATCAACATCAACAAATGGAATTCGCTGCCGAAAAGCTACCAGGCTATCCTGCGCAACGCGGCGGCCTATGCCAACGATTGGATGGTCGCGAAGTATGATCAGGTGAATCCGCCGGCGCTGAAACGGCTGATTGCCAACGGCGCTCAGTTGCGTGCCTTCTCGCCGCAGATCATGGACGCTTGCTGGAATGCGGCGAAGGAACTGCACGAAGACATCGCCAAGACCAACGCAAGCTTCAAGAAGGTCTATGACTCGATGGAGGCATTCCAGGGTGCGGCCTATCCGTGGTTCCGGGTCGCGGAATTTACCTACGACTCGTTCATGATCCGCCACCTGGCCTAGGCGGCCGGTACGAAAGAGCCCCGCGACGAAAGCTGCGGGGCTTTTTTATTGGCGTCGCGGCAGCGGCTATTTCGCCGGCGGACCGAAATCGATCGGCGGCGGCAGATCGATCTGCGGCAGCTCGATCTTCACCTTGTTGGGGTCGACGGTCGACAGGGCTCCCTTGTAGTGCATCACCATGGCCGGGAACATAATGACCAGCAGCACCATGATCACTTGAATGACGACGAAGGGCATTGCGCCCCAGTAAATCTGCCCGGTGGTCACACCGTCGGTGCGCTTGCCGGTGATCCGGTCGTTATAAGGTTCGCGCGGCGCCACCGAGCGCAAGTAGAACAGCGCGAAGCCGAACGGCGGGTGCATGAACGAGGTCTGCATGTTGACGCCAAGGATGACGCCGAACCAGATCAGATCGATGCCGAGATGCTCGGCGGCGGGGCCAAGCAGCGGAATGACGATGAAGGCAAGCTCGAAGAAGTCAAGGAAGAACGCCAGCACGAACACGAACATGTTGACGAAGATCAGGAAGCCGACTTGCCCGCCCGGCAGCGAGGTGAGCATGTTCTCGACCCAGATGTGGCCGCTGACGCCATAGAACGTGAGCGAAAACACGCGCGCACCGAGCAGAATGAAAACAACGAAGGCCGAGAGTTTGGCGGTCGATTCGGTGGCCTGGCGAATTAGGTCCCAGCTCAGTCGGCGCTTGGCGGCGCCCAGCAGGAGTGCGCCGGTCGCGCCCATTGCGCCGCCTTCGGTCGGCGTTGCTACGCCGATGAAGATGGTGCCGAGGACCAAAAAAATCAGCGCCAGCGGCGGCACCATGACGAAGATGACCTGCTCGGCCAGGTTCGAAATGAAACGGAACCCTGTGGTGCTTTCAATCAGTGCCGCGACCAGCGCATAGGCGCTGCCCGCGAAAAGCGTGATCGACAAGAGGGCCCAATTTTCGTGACCGCTGCCGTTGAGAACGTACCATGCGCCGCCCAGTAACGCCGTAACGATAACCGTCAAATAGAACTTTTCCCGGCCAAAATATCGATTGAGCACGGAACAAATGAAAGCGGCGGAAATAGCGACGCCCATGGTCAGGACGACGAAGTCCGCGCCAGCTTTCACGTCGGTCCGTTCAATGACGTTATAGCCGATGACGCCAGCGAACACGACGAGGAGCCCGAGCTGCCAGACGCCGCGGCTGCCGCTGGCTTCGCGGAAGCCGACGGCGTCCACCGGCAGGCCCGGCGTCGCCTTGGGGAAAACCAGCGACACCAGGAAAACGTAGAAGGCATAGAGTAAGGCCAGCACGAGGCCGGGAATAAACGCGCCCTCGTACATGTCGCCGACCGACTTACCGAGCTGGTCGGCCATCACGATGAGCACCAGCGACGGCGGGATGATCTGCGCCAGCGTGCCGGACGCCGCGATCACGCCGGTGGCGACCCGGCGGTCGTAGCCGTAGCGCAGCATGATCGGCAGCGAAATTAAGCCCATCGAAATGACCGAAGCGGCGACCACGCCGGTGGTGGCGGCAAGCAGCGCGCCGACGAACACCACCGCATAGGCAAGGCCCCCGCGCACCGTACCGAACAGTTGCCCGATGGTGTCGAGCAGGTCCTCGGCCATGCCGGATCGTTCGAGCACCAATCCCATGAAGGTGAAGAACGGAATGGCGAGCAGCGTGTCGTTGCCCATCACGCCGTAGACGCGATCGGGCAAGGCTTGCAGAAAGTCGGGTTGAAACTGGCCAAGCTCGATGCCGATCAGGGCAAAGATCAAGCCTACCGCGCCGAGCGAAAAGGCCGCCGGGTATCCGAGCAGCAGAATGACGACTAAAGCGCCGAACATGATCGGCGCCATGTTGGCGATGAAGAAAGCTTCCATGCGTGACCCCGATTACCCCAGCAAACTCCTAGTGTTTTTCGATTGCGCCGATCAATTCCTCGGCCTCGGTTTCCAATGAGCTCTTCTGGCCCTCATGCGGATCCGGGATAAGGCCACGCATGACTGCGATGCGCTTGATCAGTTCGGATAGGCCCTGCACGAACAGCAAGATGAACGCGACCATGATCAGTCCCTTCGAGGGCCACTGCGGTAGCCCGCCGGCATTCAAGGATTGTTCGTTTTGAAAATAAGACACGGTGAAAAACGGGACCCCGGTCAGAATCATGACGACGCACAGCGGCAGCAGGAAGAATGCATGCCCGACCAGGTCGATGGTGTTGCGCAGCCGCTTGGGCAACAATTGATTCACAATGTCGATGCGGATGTGCTCGTTGGCCAGCAGGGTCCAGGGCGAGCACAGCAGGAACACGATGCTGAAGAGCACCCATTGCAGTTCGAGATAGGCGTTCGACGAGGTATCGAAAACTTTGCGGACCGTGGCGTTGACCGCGGAGACGAGCACCGCGCCTATGATCAGCCAGGACAGGCGTTTGCCGATCCAAGTGGTGACAGCATCGATGATCCGGGTCATCGGCAGCAACGCCTTCAGGATTGCGTCGAGAGCGCCCACGTGCACCTCCCCTCTGGTCGGCCAAAATCAACGCCCCGGGCCGGATTTTTTATATTTGGTTTATTTCCCCACGGCCTAGCCTCGCGGCCAAGCCCCGCTACCTTAATCCGATGCCGCCATAAGGCGTCAATGGCCTATTTGGTAGCAGATTGCGGCGGGGGCCGAGGCCGCCAAGGTGCCTTTGCTCGGCCCTGGGGTAGGACTCGTCTGGCCGCGAACGGGGCCGAAACACATGGTTAACGTTCTCTAAACCCTCGGTTAACCAGGGCGGCGCTACAAGGGTACCGTCCTGCCCATCGAGGGGCGGCGGCCGCGGTTATTCCGATCATCGGTCGATATCGGGTGCGGCGCGCGAGGAAAGAGCATGCGGCAGCTCACGATCGCCGAGCGGCTTGCTGCGGCCGTCTTGCTGCCGCTGGCCGCCCTGCTGTCGGTTCCATTGTTGACTGCGGCGCTGCTGCCGTCTCTCGACCCGGCTCATGCGACCTATGCCGAAGTTTTCTTAGGGTTTGTTGCCGTCAGCATCGCGGGCGCGGTGGTCCTGGTCATAGCGCGCGGAATCGTGCGCCCCTTGGCCCAGGTAGCCGATACCATCGACGCCATCGCCTACGCGGAGCTTGATTCCGCGACGCCATTGGTGCCCGGCCGCGGCGAAATAGCGCGCCTTTTGGCTGCAACCGACCGGCTTGCCGAGGTCATTGGCGAGCGACAGCGCCGCGAGCTTGTGCATAACGATCTTGATCGCACCTGGCAGGCCGCGCGCCGCACGAATTTGTCCAACCTGGCGCGCCAGGTCGAGTCCGCGACCGAAGTCGGTATCCAGCCGATCATCGATGGTTCCGCAACTTTGCATCTCAAAGCCGAGGACATGCTGGCGGCGCTGGAGACGGTACGGGCGGCTTTCGACGAGACCGTCCGCGCTGCCGAAGGTTCGCACGCCATGAACCAGGCTGCGGGCCAATTGTCCGGGCAGGTGATCCAGGCGATTACCGAGATTTCCGAACAGGTGCGGCGCGGTAGCGGGCTCGGCCGCGAAGCTGTCGCCCGCGCCAATGCCTCGCGCGCCACCATCGACGCGTTGGCCAGGGCGGCCGATCAGATCGGTGACATCGTCACGGTGATCTCCGATATCGCATCGCAGACCAATCTGCTCGCGCTCAACGCCACCATCGAAGCGGCACGCGCGGGCGAGGCCGGACGCGGCTTTTCAGTGGTCGCCTCCGAGGTCAAGACGCTGGCGACGCAAACCGGCAAATCGACCGGGCAGATCGGCGCCAAGGTCGCCGAGATTCAAGCCACCACACGCGAAGTCGTAGCGGCATTGTCGAACGTCGCCGAGGCCATCGATCAACTATCCGATGTCACGGCCTCGGTTTCCGCGGCGATCGAGCAGCAGCGGGACGCGACCGAAAATTTCGCCGCCAGCGCGCGCGAAACCAGCGCCGCGACATCCGATGTCGTCGGGCGCATGTCCGGCATCGCCGACATGGTGCAGCGTTCGCGCGAAACGGCGCAGGACGTCTCAGCTGTGGCCGAAGCGATGCAATCGACGTCGCAGATTCTATGCCGCGAAATCCCTGAAATCGTGCGCAAGGCGGTCAATGCCGACTTGCGCGAATTCCCGCGCTACGACGTGAACCTGACCGCGCGAATGGAACGCGATGGCCAAGTCATCGAGGTGACCGTGCTCGACATTAGCGAAGGCGGCGCACGGATCGATATCGTTGGAAACGTCGCGATCGGCGATCAGGTCGCCTTGACGTTCCGGGGCATGAAAGCGATCGCCGCCGAGGTCGTGCGCAAATCCAACGATGGGTTTGGGCTTTGCTTCATGCCGGCCCGGCTGCGGCTTGAGGAATTGCGTGATTTGGTCACGTCGCCGGAGCGGGCGGCGTAATCGGAAACTATCCGCCTGTCACGCTCATGTGCCGCGACAGCGCGGGGCGGCGGTGACGGCGATCGATCACGAAATCATGCCCCTTGGGCTTGCGGGTGATCGCCTCGTCGATTGCGGCATGCACCAGATCGTCGCTTTCGGAGGCGCGCAGCGGCGCGCGCAGATCGGCGGCATCATTCTGGCCGAGGCACATATAGAGCGTGCCGGTGCAGGTGAGGCGCACCCGGTTGCATGACTCGCAGAAATTATGGGTCATCGGTGTGATGAAGCCGAGCCGTCCACCGGTTTCCTTGACGCGCATATAACGCGCCGGCCCGCCGGTCTGATAATCGATGTCTTCGAGCGTGAAGCGTTCGGCCAGACGCGCGCGCACTATCGACAAAGGCAAATACTGGTCGAGCCGGTCTTCGCCGATATCGCCCAGCGGCATCACCTCGATCACCGTAAGATCCATATCGCGCCCGTGCGCCCAGGCGAGCAGGTCGCCAACCTCGTCCTCGTTGAACCCTTTGAGCGCCACGGCGTTGATTTTTACCCGCAGGCCGGCAGCTTGCGCCGCATCGATGCCGGCCAGCACCTTGGCGAAGATCGCCCCAGCGCGTGATGGCGCGGAACTTGTCGGCGTCCAGCGTGTCGAGCGAAACATTGATACGCTCAACGCCGTGCGCCTTGAGTTCGCCGGCGTATTTTGCCAGTTGCGAGCCGTTGGTGGTGAGCGTGAGTTCCTCGAGCGCGCCGCTTTCAAGATGGCGCGACAACGAACTCACGAGGGTCATAATGCCGCGCCGCACCAGCGGCTCGCCGCCGGTTAGGCGAAGCTTGGTCACGCCCTTGGCGATGAACGCGCTGCACAGCCGGTCGAGTTCCTCCAGGCTGAGCAGGTCGGCCTTCGGCAGGAACGTCATGTGTTCCGACATGCAGTATGAACAGCGGAAATCGCAGCGATCGGTCACCGAGACACGCAAATAGGTGATGGCGCGACGAAACGGGTCGACCAGTGCGCGCGGGCGGATGCCGGCGCGATCGATCTCAAGTGTCGGTGTGCCGTTGGTCGCAACCATAATATGTCCTTGCGCGGCGGTCGGCGCCCTTCGGATATGGGAATTGTGACCGATAATGGCCATAGGGTCCAGCCGACACCGCTCGAGCACGTCCCCGCGCCGCGCATGATTGCTGCGGTGCGGTCAATCCCGAACAGTGACCTGACTTTACTGCCTTGGCGGAGGCGTAGACGGCCAAGGCGCGGGCGCTTGCTGCGGCGCGGCCATCTGCGGAGCAGGGGCTGGCGCGGTCGACGTCTTCGGCTTGGCTTTCGGCTTTGGCTTCGCCGCAGGCTTGACAGCCACTTTCTTTTTCTTGGGTGCAAGTTTCTTGAGCGGCTTGAGCGGAGGCGGCGCAGGCGTCAACTCGACCGTCACCGGATTGGGCCGCATTTCCGGCAGCCCGGAGGCGGCAGAAACCGGTTCGATATCTGCCGATTCCGGCTGATAACCGTTGAGCGAAAAGACCACGGTCAATGGCGCATTGGTCGGCAGAGCGAGGGCACAAGGTGTGCGGCAGGTTTGTCCATTGGCGGTCTTGGCATCGGCGCCCGGCGGCGTCGACTCGAATCGCACGGTGTCCATGATAGGAGCCGGTTTCAGTGCGTCGAGATTCATGGATGAACACGCCGCAAGGGCGAGTCCACCGCAAACGATCGCGATCACTCGATACATAATGTTTAACCCGTCCGCTCGAGCGTTAGAGCCCGCTCGCCCTTTGTTAGGATACGGTTGCGGTCTTGGTGACGCAACCGGTCGCACCCCGTTAACCTTACCGCATTAACCGTTACGGTAGCCAGTCGCATCAATTTGCAGGCGAAATTGCGGCTATGGCCGCAGGCAATTGCGCAAAATGGCTGATTATGCGGTCCGGACCGTATTCGGACACCGGACGCTCACTGTAGCCGAAGTCGACGGCAATGACGGGAATGCCGGCCGCGCGCGCGGTTCGGATATCGGTCGCGGAATCGCCAATCATGATCGAGTGCGGCGGGCTTCCGCCGGCTGCCGCGATGGTCCGCCGCAATACCTCCGGATCGGGTTTCTGCATGCCGAACGTGTCCTGTCCGCAGATCGCCGCGAAGCGGTCGGCGAGTTTGAGCTGCTTGAGCAGCAGCACCGACAATCGCTCGAGCTTGTTGGTGCAGACGGCAAACCGGTAGCCGCGGGATGCGAGTCCATCAAGCACGTCGGTCAGTCCTGGAAAGGGCCGCGAGCGGTCGGCGAGGTGTTCGGTATAGTGGGCGATGAAATCCGCAAACAATCGCTCGAGCCTCGCGGGCTCGATAGCGATGCCTTCCGCCTCGATGCCGCGGGCGATCATCATTCTGGCGCCGCCGCCGATCAGCTTACGCGCGGTGTCGTAGGGTACCCGCGGCCATCCTTCGCGCGCGAACACCACATTGAGTGTATCGACGAGATCGGGCGCGGTATCGATCAGGGTGCCGTCGAGGTCGAAAACGATGGTCGGAGCGGTCATAGTGGATCGCTAGCGCATGATCCCATCAAGTGGAAGACCTCTCTAAGGACGATTTTCGGCTACCCAGGGGACACGATCGGGGCTAGATAAGCGTGCCATTAACCGCGTGATCCACGCTCGAATCCTAAACTGGTCGGAATGAACGCCGAAGCCCAAAAACGCGCAGCCGCTGCTCGCGCCGTCGAATTCGTACGTCCGGGCATGCGGCTCGGACTTGGCACCGGCTCGACCGCGAAGCATTTTGTCGAGCTCATCGGCGAACGCGTGCGGGCCGGCCTCGACATCGTTGCGGTGCCGACGTCGCAAGTGACCCGCGCCGATGCCGAGCGCTACGGCATCGCGCTCACCACGCTCGATGAAACCCCGGAGCTCGATCTGACCGTCGACGGCGCCGACGAGATCGGGCCCGATCTCAGCCTGATCAAAGGCGGCGGCGGAGCGCTTTTGAGGGAAAAGATCGTTGCCGCGGCCTCCGCTCGCATGGTCGTGATCGCCGACCGGAGCAAATGGGTCGCCCATCTTGGCGCCTTTCCGCTGCCAATCGAGGTGGCGCCGTTCGGCCTGGGTGCGACGCGCCGGGCCATAGAAAAAGCCATTGCGGCGATGCAGGGCCCCGCACCCTTGACGGTGCGGCAGGGCAAGGACGGCCATGCTTTCGTCACGGATGGCGGTCACTGGATCATCGACGCCGCGCTTGGCCGAATCGATGATCCCAAAGCGATGGCGGATGCCCTCTCGGGCATTCCTGGGGTCATGGAGCACGGTCTGTTTATCGGCCTCGCGCAGACGGTCATCCTGGCCGGACCGGACGGCGTCACCGTCGTCGAGCGGCCGTGATTTATGAGCGAAAACGGAGTTATGAAGATGAGCGTCATTCAGGCCATTAGACGTGCCAGCCGGCCGGCATTGGTCGTAGCTGCAATGGTCGCGTTTGGCCCGGGCGCGCATAGCCAGCAGCCCTCCGCGGCGGCGATGGCGGCCGCCAGGCAACTCATCTCCGCGACCGGCGCTACAACCGTGTTCAACCCGCTGATCGCCGGAGTGGTCGAACAAGCAAAACTCTTGTTTCTCCAGCAGAACCCGGGCTTGGCCAAGGATCTCAACGAGATTGCGGCCAAGTTGCGCACCGATCTGGCGCCGCGCTTTGGCGAGTTGAACGAAGAGGTGGCCAAGCTTTATGCAACGAGCTTCACCGAGCAGGAGCTCAAGGCCATTCTAGTGTTTTACGAGTCCCCAGCCGGCAAGAAGTTGCTGGCGCAGCAGCCGACCGTGGTCGACGCCAGCATGAAATTCGCGCAGGATTGGGCAAACAAGTTATCCGATCAAGTGATCGCGAAAATGCGCGATGAATTGAAAAAAAGAGGACATCCCATGTAAGCGGCTGCTGCCGGGAGTTTTGCCCGGCGGTCTTGGCGCATTGGGCGATAACCGTTGATGACGGACCACGACGTCGATCTTTTCGTTATCGGAGCGGGCTCGGGCGGCGTGCGCGCGGCGCGCATCGCGTCGAACCATGGCGCGCGCGTGATGATCGCGGAGGAATACCGGGTCGGCGGCACCTGCGTCATCCGCGGCTGTGTGCCGAAGAAGCTGTTGGTTTATGCCTCGCGGTTTTCCGATGAATTCGAGGACGCCGTCGGGTTCGGCTGGACCGTGCCGGAACCGACATTCCATTGGCCGGCGCTGATCGCCAATGTCCAGCGCGAAGTGACGCGGCTGGAAGCCGCCTATACAGCGACGCTCGAGCGCTTCAAGGTCGCGCTGGTCAAGAGCCGCGCCGTGCTGGAAGACGCCCACACCGTGCGCCTAGCCGGCGGCGAACACGTGCACGCCGAGACGATCCTGATCTCGACCGGAGCCTGGCCGCATTACGGGCCTAAGATTCCAGGCATCGAACACGCGATGTCCTCGAACGAGGCGTTCCAGCTGCAGGAATTGCCCAAGCGCATCGTCATCCAGGGCGGCGGGTACATCGCGGTGGAGTTTGCCTGCATCTTTGCGGGGCTGGGCAGCCAGGTGACGCTGGTCTATCGCGGCGAAAATATTCTGCGCGGCTTCGACGACGATATTCGCGAACACTTGCGCAAGGAAATGCGCGGCCGCGGCATTACTGTGACCTGCGGCCACACCGTCGCGGCGATCGAACCGGCGGGCGACGAATTCGTCACGCGGTTGTCGGACGGCAGCACGATTGCATCCGACAAGGTGATGTTCGCCATCGGCCGGCGCCCGAATGTCATGGGACTTGGCCTCGAAAACTTGAACGTCAGAATCCACGAGCATGGCGGCATCGACGTCGATGAATATTCGCGTACCTCGGTGGCGAACATTTATGCGGTCGGCGACGTCACCAACCGCGTCAACCTGACGCCGGTGGCGATCCGCGAAGGCCATGCTTTCGCCGACACCGTCTATGGCGGCAAGCCGACGCCGGTCGACCATTCCAATGTGCCGACCGCGGTGTTCACCGAGCCCGAGCTCGGCGTCATCGGCCTGACCGAGCATCAGGCGCGCGAGCGGCTCGACAAGGTCGACATCTACAAGACCAGCTTCAGGCCGATGAAGGCGACGCTTTCCGGGCGCGATACCAGGGTGTTCATGAAACTGCTGGTGGACGGAGCCACTGACCGGGTGGTCGGCTGCCATATCGCTGGTCCTGACGCCGGCGAGCTGATCCAGGTCATCGGCGTTGCCGTGAAGATGGGCGCCACCAAGGCCGATTTTGACGCCACCATCGCGGTGCACCCGACGGCGGCCGAGGAACTGGTCACCATGCGCGAAAAGGCCGTCAGTTACGGCCGCGCAGCGGCGGAATAGCCCTAAACTAACCGACTTTCGCAACTATCTGGCCTGCGGCGGGCAGCCTCGTGTATAACCCGCGCAATTGGTTGGAGTATTCGTGATGCCCGAACGTTGGACGCCCGATAGCTGGCGCAAGAAACCGATCCAGCAGGTGCCGGATTACCCGGATCCGCAGGCGCTGGATGACGTCGAAAAGCAGCTTGCGACTTTTCCGCCGCTGGTCTTTGCCGGTGAGGCGCGCAGCCTGAAGAAGTCGCTGGCGCGCGTCGCCAACGGCCAGGCTTTCCTGCTGCAAGGCGGCGACTGCGCCGAGAGCTTCGCCGAGCACGGCGCCAACAATATCCGCGACTTCTTCCGCGTCTTTTTGCAGATGGCGATCGTGCTCACTTATGCCGGGGCCTTGCCGGTGGTGAAGGTCGGACGCACTGCGGGGCAATTCGCCAAGCCGCGCTCTTCGCCGACGGAGAAACGAGACGGCAAGGAACTGCCGAGCTACCGCGGCGACATCATCAACGACATCGCCTTCACCGAGGAGGCGCGCCGCCCTGATCCGCGCAGGCAGGTCGAGGCCTACCGCCAATCGGCGGCGACGCTCAATCTGCTGCGCGCCTTCGCCAAGGGCGGCTACGCCAGCGTCGAGAACGTCCATCAATGGATGCTGCAGTCGGTCTCCGGCTCGCCGCAGTCGAAAGCCTACGCTGATCTCGCCGACCGCGTGTCCGGTGCGCTCGATTTCATGCGCGCTTGTGGGCTGACCTTCGCGGTCGATAGCGCGCTCGGCACCACCGATTTCTACACCAGCCACGAGGCGCTGCTGCTCGGCTTCGAGCAGGCCTTCACCCGCGTCGATTCGACCACCGGCGACTGGTACGCCACCTCCGGCCACATGCTGTGGATCGGCGACCGCACGCGTCAATACGATCACGCCCATATCGAATATGCGCGCGGCATCAAGAATCCGCTGGGCCTGAAATGCGGACCGTCGCTCAAGGCGGACGATCTGCTGCGCCTGATCGACATCCTCAACCCGGACAACGAGGCTGGCCGTCTCACGCTGATCGGCCGTTTCGGCGCCGAGAAGGTCGGCGATCAACTGCCGGCACTCGTGCGCGCCGTCAAGCGCGAGGGCAAAGTTGTGCTGTGGTCGAGCGACCCGATGCACGGCAACACCATCACCTCGGCGAGCGGCTACAAGACCCGCCCGTTTGACCTGATCCTCAAAGAGGTGCGCAGCTTCTTCGAGATCCATCAGGCTGAAGGCACCCATGCCGGCGGCGTGCATCTGGAGATGACCGGACAGAACGTCACCGAGTGCACAGGCGGCGCCCGCGCCATCACCGACGCCGATCTCAACGACCGCTACCATACGGTCTGTGATCCGCGGCTCAACGCCGAACAGGCAATCGACATGGCGTTCCTGCTGGCCGAGTTGCTGCGCAAAGAGCGCAATGGTCGCGTCAAACCGATGCCGGCGGTTGCCGGGCTGTGAACCCGGCAAGCTCTGCGTTTTCCGCTGGCCAGACACCTGATTGCGGCGCGATAGCGCAGGCGCTAGATCATTCGCATGAATGGACGACCC
This sequence comes from uncultured Alphaproteobacteria bacterium, assembly GCA_963786025.1. Taxonomy (GTDB): domain Bacteria; phylum Pseudomonadota; class Alphaproteobacteria; order Rhizobiales; family Xanthobacteraceae; genus Pseudolabrys. The sequence goes on along the minus strand of CAWAXK010000003.1, from coordinate 328,216 downwards.
GCCGATAGACTCGCGATCGCGGTCGCGCAGCTCAACTCGACCGTCGGCGACATCGCCGGCAATGCCGAGAAAGTGCTGCGCGCGCGCATGACGGCGGCCGCCCAAGGCGCCGATCTGGTAGTCTTTCCCGAACTGTTTATCGCCGGCTACCCGCCAGAGGATCTGGTGCTCAAGCCGGCGTTCCAGGCCGCCTGCCGCGCCGCGATCGAGGCGCTCGCCCGGGAAACCGTCTCCGGTGGTCCGGCACTCTTGGTTGGCACGCCCTGGCTCGATGGGGGCAAGCTCTACAACGCGGTAGCGCTGCTCGACGGCGGCGCCATCGCGGCACTGCGCTTCAAAGTCGATCTGCCCAATTACGGCGTGTTCGACGAAAAGCGGGTATTCGCTCCGGGCCCCATGCCGGGACCGGTGAGTTTCCGCGGCGTGCGGCTGGGGCTGCCAATCTGCGAGGACATCTGGGGCGAGGAAGTCGTCGAGTGTCTGGCCGAAACCGGCGCCGAATTGCTGGTGGTGCCGAACGGCTCGCCCTATTGGCGGCAGAAGGGCGACGTGCGGCTCAACATCGCGGTGGCGCGCGTCACCGAGCAGGGGTTGCCGACCCTCTACGTCAACCAGGTCGGCGCCCAGGATGAACTGGTGTTCGACGGCGTATCGTTCGGTCTGCACGCCGATTGTTCGCTGGCTTTCCAACTGGCGGCGTTTCAGGAAACCGTCGTCACCACGCATTGGCAACGGCGCGGCGCGACCTGGCGTTGCGAGGACGGGCCGAAGGTTGCCGTCGTGGAGTCGGAACGCGCCGACTATGCAGCTTGCGTGCTGGGTTTGCGCGATTACGTCAACAAGAACGGCTTTCCCGGCGTGGTACTCGGCTTGTCGGGGGGAGTCGATTCGGCGCTTTGCGCGGCGATGGCGGTCGATGCGCTTGGTCCTGAGCGCGTACGCTGCATCATGATGCCCTACAAGTTCACCGCGCAGGAATCGCTCGATGACGCCGCGGCCTGCGCCAAGGCGCTGGGCACGCGCTATCAGATCTTGCCGATCGCACCGGCGGTCGAGGGTCTCGAGGCGGCGCTCGCGCCGGCATTCGCCGGACTTTCGCGCGACGTCACCGAGGAGAACCTGCAGGCGCGCGCGCGCGGCACCATCCTGATGGCGATATCCAACAAGTTCAACGTCATGGTAGTGACCACCGGCAACAAATCGGAAATGTCGGTCGGTTACGCCACGCTCTATGGCGACATGAACGGCGGCTTCAATCCGATCAAGGATCTCTACAAGACCGAGGTGTTCCGGCTTTCACGGTTGCGCAACGGCTGGAAGCCGGAGGGCGCCATGGGTCCTGACGGCCCGGTGATTCCTGAGAACATCATTACGCGGCCTCCGACCGCGGAATTGCGCGAGAATCAAAAGGACGAGGACTCGCTGCCGCCTTACGCGGTGCTCGACCCGATCCTGGAGCGGCTGGTGGAGCGCGAGGAGCCGATCTCGGCAATCGTTGCAGCCGGCTTCGACCGTGACATCGTGATGCGGATCGAGCGCATGCTCAACATCGCCGAATACAAGCGCCGGCAGGCAGCTCCCGGTGTGAAGGTGACGTTGAAGAATTTCGGCCGCGACCGTCGCTATCCGATCACTAATCGCTTCCGCGATCCCGGCACGCCGCCGCCGACGCCCGACGCGTCGCTGATTTCCGGCAAGCCGGCTAAGACTGAAGCTTTCGATTTCTAGAAATTGATCCCGAAAAGTGGGAACCGGTTTTTGGGCAAGATCATGCTCAAAAAAGTAAAAGCTCAACGCACCGGCAGGAAGGTCGGCCCGACCGTGCGCACTTTGCGCTTGGCCGGATCGGTCTCGCCTGGCGCTTCGGCGATCGCCGCCGACTGCGGGACCGCAGGCGTCGCCGCGTGCGGATCGGGCCGGATCGGTTTGCCGTCGGCGCCGATGCGCGGCTGCGACAGGCGCTTGGCATTCTGCTCGGTGACGACGACGTCGCCCGGCGCCACCGTCTCGTCGGTTCCATTGGCCTTGAGTGCCTCGGCCCAGCTTTCGCCCGGCCGGCGGCAGCTGCAGGCCGGACTAAGCGCCTTGCGGTAACTGAACGCGGTCGGCAGTTCGGTGTAGAGCCGCCCGCTGAGCGAGACCGCCTGCGTCACTTCCTCGCCGGGATTATGATAGGTGTAGAGCGAGACCTCCGCCGCCGGACACATGCGCTGGCAGGCCTGCTCGTCGTCGCGGAAGCGATCCGGTGTGGTCGCGAACGAAATCGGGAAATAGTAGCCGTCGCAGGTTCGCACGCAGATGGTGCGGAACGTGCCGCCCATTTGCCCGGCCGGCGGCGTGAACGGATTGTTGCCGCCGAACAGGCGATCGAAGAAGCCGCCTTGCTGACCTTGCAGTGCGGCCGAGCGGTATTGCGGGCCGCAGCCGTTGTCGCCCAGCGCGATCAGCAGCGATTGCCGCTGCGCGGCGCGCTGCGTGGTGCCGCCGCTGAGCTGCTCGAGCTGGTTTTGCTGGCGGTCAAGCGCATTGCGCTGCTGGTCGATCTGCCGGGTGAGGGCGCCGCATTGCGGCGGCGGATTGCTGAAGATCGAGAAGAAGCCGGAACTTTCGCAACCCATGCGACGCGATTGCGCGACCAGCCGGTCGACCTCGAACTGCTGGTGGTGGACCGCGTCCTCGGCGCGGCGGATCTGTTCGGCGCGCGCCGGGTCGTTGTTGCCGCGGTCGAGGGAAGCAAGTTGGGCTTCCAGCCGCTGGCAGGCCGGATTCGGCGATTGCGCAAGCGCGACGCCGGACGACGCCAGCGCTGTCATCGCCACCGCGGCAAGCTTGAAAACGCATTCCCTCATGAGCGACACTCTAACGCGAAAATCATGGGCTTGCGAGCCTCGTGCTCAATGCGGCCTTGCGGCCTCTGCGCGCAGATTCCACAACACGCCGGCGACGATAATCAAGGCGCCGAGCAGCACGAAAATGTCGAGCCGCTCGCCGTAAAACGCCCAACCGACAACCGCGATCAGTGGAATGCGCATGAAATCGAGCGGAACCACCAGCGTGGCATCACCGGCGCGGAACGCATTGCTGAGGCAGTAGTGCGATGTCAAGCCGGCAATGCCGACCCCAATTGCGGGCAAAATATGGCGCGCTTCGAGATGCAAAAATATCGCCGGGTCGCTGCCGATGAGCGAGAGCGGGAACTGGATCACGGCCATCCAGAACACGATGCCGAAGGTGGTCTCGGTCATGGTCAACTGCTTGGTGGTGATCATGGTGATGGCGTATCCGAATGCCGCCGCCAGGACGAGGAACGCCGCCGGATTGAAGCTGGCGAGGCCCGGCCGCAGGATCACCAGCACGCCGATCAGACCGAACACCACTACGCCGATCCGGCTCGGCGTGATCCGTTCGCGCAACAGCCAGACCGCGAGCAGCGCGGTCCAGCCCGGCATGGTGAATTCGAGCGCGAACACCATGGCGAGCGGCAGCATCGTGATGCTAAGCGCCCAGGCATATTGCGAGGCGTAGTGCACGCTGTTGCGCAGCAAGTTCAGTTTCATGCGGCGCGGCAATGCGTGCACGCGCAAATCCGGGCGCACTGCCAAGAGGACGAGCAGCACCAGCAGGGCGACGCCACTGCGAATGGCAAGGATTTCGAAAATGCTCAACCCGCCTTTGGCCAGTTCGCGGATCGACACCGCCATGACCGAAAACGAGAGTAACGTGCCGACCATCCAGAGGACGACGCGAGCGAGCTTGCTGATGGCCACGGCTTGGTTCGCCAAGAGGTGAGGGAGACGTGAGGGTGAGCGGTCGCGGGTCGTTGTCTAGCAGGCGGCCGCCCTGGCGTCACTCGGCATCCGGCTGATTTTCCGGCCGCGCTCTGTCGAATGCTGGGAGCTTCAGGCAGGCGGCCTCGACTGCGACGATTTTCGGGAACCTGTCGAGCGGCACCTTCAAGCGCCGCGCATTGAACACCTGCGGCACCAGGCAGATATCGGCAAGCGTCACGTGGGCGCCGCAGGCATAAGGCGCGGGCTTGATCATCGCCTCGATCGCGTTGAAACCGTCAATCACCCAATGATGATACCAGGCGTCGATCTCCGGCTGCTCGTGCTTGAGCTGACGCTTGATGTATTGCAACGCGACCAGGTTGTTGAGCGGGTGAATATCGCAGGCCACCATCTGTGCGACGGCGCGCACCTTAGCGCGTTCGAGCGCATCGGCCGGCAACAGCGGCGGCTCGGGATGGATGTCGTCGAGATATTCGATGATCGCGAGCGATTGGGTCAGCACTTCGCCGCTAGAGAGTTCGAGCGCGGGGACCCGCATCTGCGGATTGACCGCGCGGAATTCAGGCGTGCGCTGGCGGCCGCCATCCTTGGTCAAATGGATGGAGACCATCTCATAGGACAGGCCCTTGATATTGAGCGCGATCCGGACGCGATAGGCGGCGGACGATCGAAAATACGTGTACAGCTTCATGTTCGCTACCCGCCCGGCAAGGCCAACGTCACAGGCAATTTACCTGCAGTTGGGCCGGTTGGCGATATCGTTGTGACGACCGCGGCCGCTGCGTCGCTGTGATGCGCCAGGAGCGCGTGAGCACAAGGAGAGGCCCGACCATGCAACAGCAGCCGCGTCTGCTCATTCCGGCGCTCGGCGTCCTCTACCGCGCATTTGCGCCGGTCACAGAGCCCTTGATCCGCGTGGTGGCTGGCGGCTCGCTCGCCATCCACGGTTACCCGATCCTGTTCGGCAACAAAACCGCCGCCGCCAAATTCCTGGAAAGTGTCGGTTTCCAGGACGGATTATTCTGGACCTATATCGTCGGCACTGTCGAATTCGTCTGCGGCCTCTGTCTCGTGCTTGGCCTGCTTACCCGCGTGGTGGCCGCGCCGATCATCGGCTTTCTCGTCATCGCCATCGTTACCTATCATTGGCAGTTCGGGTTCGCGTGGGAGAACCGTGGCATCGAATATCCGCTGTTCTGGTCGATCGTGGTACTGCACTTCCTGGTGCGTGGCGGCGGGCCATGGTCGCTCGACGCGTTGCTAGGCCGGGAGTTGTGATGCCATGCCCGCCAAGGGTTTCGCGTCCACCGAAGGTACGGTCGAGCGGAAAGTCTCGTTCGACCAGGTCGGCCCGGGGCTTTACGCCTACACCGCCGAGGGCGATCCCAATTCCGGCATCATCGTCGGCGACGACGGTGTGCTCGTGGTAGATGCGCAGCCGACCCCGGCGATGGCCGGTGAGTTGATCGCGCGCGTCGCCAAGGTCACCGACAAGCCGATCAAATATGTCCTGTTCACCCACTATCACGCATCGCGGACCATGGGCGCCTCGACCTACAAGGACGCTGAGATTCTTGCTTCCGATACGACGCGTGGGCTAATCGCGGAGCGCGGCAAGGCTGACATCGAGTCCGAAATCGGTCGCTTCCCCCGGCTGTTCGGCGCCGCCGAGACTATTCCCGGTCTGACTTGGCCGACGCTTACTTTTCCGGATGAGTTGTCCGTCTGGCTCGGCCAGCGCGAGGTGCGCATCATGCATATCGGACGCGGCCACACCGCGGGCGACGTGATCGCGGTGGTGCCGGACGCCGGCGTGGTGTTTGCCGGCGATCTGGTGGAATACAAATCCGGCTGCTATTGCGGTGACGCGCATTTCACCGATTGGCCGACGACGCTCGATCACCTCGCGGAAATGCAGGCCGTTGCACTGGTGCCGGGGCGCGGTGCCGCGCTCACCACGCCGGAGATGGTGGCGGAAGGCATCGCGCTCACCAGCGACTTCATCGCGACGCTGTACGGCTCGGTGAGCGAGAGCGTCGCCAAAGGCCGGTCGCTGAAAGACGCCTTTGATTTCGTGCGCCTGGCCATGGACCCAAAATTCAGGACGTTTGCGCTCTACGAGCACCGCCTGCCGTTCAGTGTGGTGCGCGCCTATGACGAGGCGCGCGGCATCGAATGGCCGGTGATCTGGACCGCCGAACGCGATCGCGAAATGTGGGCCGCGCTGCAGGGTTGAGGATTCAGCGCGTGCAGACGATGGCGACGACGTCGCAGTCGCTGCCGCGGCAGCCGCCGGAGCCGCCGGCCGGGATCGCGCCGGTGATATCGTCGCGGTCGACCTTGCGGTAGGACGCGGCCGAGGCGAATTGGTGGGTCTTGCAGTAGGCGTTGGCCGCGGCCGCGCCGCACTTGTCGCCGGACGCCAGGCAGCGGTCGATGCCGTAGCCGTCGCCGTCATTGGCGATGATGAACATGCGCCGCTCGGCCTGCGCAGACGTGACGACGCAAAGGACGGCGGCGAATCCGGCCAAGAGTGTACGCATATCAAAGCCCGTGTTTTTGGAGGCGCCGGCCCCGGCGCTGATCGCTAAAATGCCGGCAAAATCGTTAAGGGCCGCTTAACCTTATAGGCGCCGGCCGGGCGGGCCTTGACGGTACCGGCGCAAGGCATCATTGTGCGCCCGTTATGAACGGCCTTAACCATATCTGCGGCATTTGCCGCGAGATTATTAGCTAGCGCACCACGCTGGCTGCGGCCGTCTTTTCTCCATCGAGATAAAGCAACGCCCGGGGCCAGCAGGCGCTGAGGAACGCTGTGTGATGGAGCTCAGGCTCTACGATACCCTGACGCGCGAAAAGCGGGCGTTCGCCCCGCTCGATCCCGCACGTGTGCGCATGTATGTGTGCGGGCCGACGGTCTATGACTTCGCCCATATCGGCAATGCCCGCCCGGTCATCGTGTTCGATGTGCTGTTCCGTCTGCTGCGGCATCTTTATCCGGGCGAGGGCCGCGTCACTTACGTCCGCAACGTCACCGACGTCGACGACAAGATCAACGCGCGCGCGGCCGAGCGCGGCATCTCGATCCGCGACCTGACGGAAGAGACCTACAAGAATTTCAAGAACGACGTGGCGGCGCTCGGCTGCCTGCCGCCCACGGTCGAGCCGCGCGCGACCGAGCATATCGAGCCGATGAAAGCGCTGATCGACCGCCTCGTGCAAAGCGGGCACGCCTATGTGGCGGAAGACAACGTGCTGTTCCATGTGCCGTCGATGCGGGACTACGGCCAGCTCTCGAAACGCCCACTTGATGAAATGATCGCGGGCAGCCGCGTCGAGGTCGCGCCCTACAAGAAAGATCCGCAGGACTTCGTGCTGTGGAAGCCGTCGAAACCGGGTGAGCCGGGTTGGCCGTCGCCGGCCGGCATCAAGGTGGCGGGCCGGCCGGGCTGGCACATCGAATGCTCGGCCATGGCCTGGGAGCATCTCGGCGAGACGTTCGACATCCACGGCGGCGGCATCGACCTCGTCTTTCCGCACCACGAGAACGAGATTGCGCAATCGCGCTGCGCCTTCCATACGCCGGTAATGGCGAACTATTGGATGCATAACGGCTTCCTGCAGGTGGAAGGCGAGAAGATGTCGAAGAGCCTCGGCAACTTCGTGACCATCCACGAACTGCTGAAGGATTGGCCGGGCGAGGTGGTGCGCTTCACCATGCTGCAAACGCATTACCGCCAGCCGATCAACTGGACGGTGGCGGGCCTGCGCGAGGCGCAGAAGAATCTCGATCATTGGTATGCGCTGACCGCTGAGGTGACGCCGGGCTATTTGTGCGCCGATGCGCTCGATGCGCTGCTCGACGACCTCAACATGCCGAAGGCCTTCGCCGCGTTGCACGAGTTGCGCGGCGAGGCAGCCAAAGGCGCCAGGCCTGCGGCTGCCTGCCTGAAGGCGAGCGCGCATTTGATGGGTCTGCTGCAAATGCCGGCGGCGGCCTGGGCGGCGTTCCGTCCGGCTTCGCTGGCGATAGACGAAAGCAAGATCGTGAACCTGATCGACGCGCGCAATGCGGCGCGCAAGGCGAAGAATTTCAAGGAGTCCGATCGCATCCGCGACGAACTCGCCGCCATGGGCGTCGCGCTAAAGGATTCCAAGGACGGCACGACCTGGGAGATTGCGCGATGATGGCGCAGGCCTATCCCAAGTTGGCGTTGCGGCCATATCTGCCGGTCGATGTCGCTGTGCTGCGCGAAATTTTCCGCGACAGCATCGCGGATCTGACCGACGAGGACTACACGCCGGCCCAGCAGGACGCCTGGGCTTCCAGCGCGGACGACGAAGCCGAGTTCGGCAAGCGGCTTGCCAGCCATTTGACGCTGGTCGCGACCATGGCCGGCTCGCCAGTCGGCTTTGCTTCGCTGGTGGGCGGGAACAAGATCGACATGCTCTATGTGCACCCGGCTGCGGCCGGGCAGGGCGTCGGCGCGATGCTGGTCGACGCGCTGGAAAAGCTCGCCGGCGCGCGCGGCGCAGCGCAGCTCGCAGTCGACGCCAGCGACAGTGCGCGCGGCTTCTTCGAGAAGCGCGGTTACGTCGCCCAGCAGCGCAACACCGTTTCGGTTGGCGACGAATGGCTCGCCAACACCACGCTGCACAAACAGCTTGCTGCCAAACGGGAGGCTTTATGACCAAGCCCGACACACCGTTCCCGCGCCACTGGCTTTATTACATCGTGCTTAAATATGGCGTGATCGCCGCTGCGGTCTTGCTCGCTTTCTACGTCGTGTACCGGTTGACCTGAGTTCCGCCATGGCCCGCGAACGCCTCTATTTGTTCGACACCACGCTGCGCGACGGCGCGCAGACCAACGGCGTCGACTTCACGCTCGCCGACAAGCTGGCGATCGCCGGCATGCTCGACGAACTCGGCATCGACTATGTCGAAGGCGGTTATCCGGGGGCCAATCCGACCGACACCGAACTGTTCGGCCAGGACCACAAATTCAGCACCACGTTTACGGCCTTCGGCATGACACGCCGGCCCGGCCGCTCGGCCTCGAACGATCCGGGCCTCGCCGCATTGCTCGAGGCCAAGGCCGATGCCATTTGCTTTGTCGCCAAGGCCTGGGACTACCACGTGCGGGTCGCGCTGGAGACGACGGAAGAGGAAAACCTCGCCTCGATTCGCGACAGCGTGAAAGCGGCTAAGACGAAAGGCCGCGAAGTGCTGCTCGACTGCGAGCATTTTTTCGACGGCTACAAAGCCAATCCGAAATATGCGCTGGCTTGCGCCAAGGCGGCTTATGACGCGGGCGCGCGTTGGGTGGTGCTGTGCGACACCAATGGCGGCACGCTGCCGCACGAGATCGAAACCATCGTCGGCGAGGTCTGCAAGGCGATCCCCGGCGACCATGTCGGCATCCATGCCCATAACGACACCGAGCAGGCGGTGGCCAATTCCTTCGCCGCGGTGCGCGCCGGCGCGCGGCAGATCCAGGGCACGCTCAACGGGCTGGGCGAACGCTGCGGTAACGCCAACCTGGTGTCGATCATCCCGACGCTCAAGCTCAAGCCGGAATTTTCCGATGCGTTCGACATCGGCGTCAGCGATGCCGCATTGAAGAAGCTGGCGCAGGTCTCGCACGCGCTCGACGAGCGGCTCAACCGTGGCTCCAACCGGCACGCGCCCTATGTGGGCGAGAGCGCCTTCGCCACCAAGGCCGGCATCCATGCCTCGGCGATTGCCAAAGATCCGGCGACCTATGAGCACGTTGCGCCGGAAACCGTCGGCAACAAGCGCAAGGTGCTGGTGTCGGAGCAGGCCGGTAAGTCCAACATTCTGGCCGAGCTCGAGCGCATTGGCATCAAGGCGGACAAGGACGATCCGCGCATCGGCCGCCTGTTGGAGATCGTCAAGGAGCGCGAGACCATCGGTTATGCCTACGAGGCGGCCGATGCCTCGTTCGAAATGCTGGCGCGCCGCACACTCGGCACGGTGCCGAATTATTTCGACGTCACCCAGTTCGACGTCAATGTCGAGCAGCGCAACAATGCCAAAGGCGAGCGTGTTACGGTCACCCTGGCGGTGGTGAAGGTGAAGGTGGGCGACGACGCCATGATTTCGGCGGCGGAAGGCAACGGCCCGGTCAACGCGCTCGACCGCGCGCTGCGCAAGGACCTCGGCCAGTATCAGAAATACATCGAGGGCCTGAAGCTTACCGATTACCGCGTTCGTATCCTCAATTCCGGCACCGAGGCGGTGACGCGCGTGCTGATCGAGAGCGAAGACGAGAACGGTGATCACTGGACCACCATCGGCGTGTCGCCCAATATCATCGACGCCTCATTCCAGGCGTTGATGGATTCCATTATTTATAAACTGGTGAAATCCGGCGCGCCGGCGTGAGATAATCCCGCCATGATCGATCACGTCTCGATTGCCGTCCGCGATCTCAAAGCGGGAGAGCGCTTCTACAGCGCGCTGCTCGCTACGCTTGGCATGACGAAGCTGCGCGAATGGCCGGACGCCGCGATCGGCTACGGCAAGAAATATCCCGAATTCTGGATCAACCACCGCGCAGAAATGGCGCCGATCGCTGCCGACAGCGGCCTCCACATCTGCCTGCGCGCCAGCGACAGCGCCATGATCGATGCCTTCCACGCCGCCGCGCTCGCTGCCGGCGGCAGCTCCGACGGCACGCCGGGTCTCCGCGCGCACTATAACGAGAGCTACTACGCCGCCTTCATCCGCGATCCAGACGGCAATCGCATCGAGGCGGTGACGTTCGTCGCCAGGAAATAGGTCATAGCCGCTCGACGTCGGCGGCGGTCATCGTCTTGTCCGCCTCGGCCAGCGTTTCGGCGGCTTTGCGCAGCATCGGCAGGATGTCATCGACCTGGTCGGCTACCAGCAGGTCGAAGTTCAGATCGCCGCGGATGAATTCCAGCGTCTTCATGTGATCGAGCAGGGCGCACAGCGGCTGCCAGAAACCTTCGACATTGGCGAGCAGGATCGGCTTCTTGTGGCGGCCGAGCTGTGCCCAGGTCATCTGCTCGACGATTTCCTCCAGCGTGCCGACGCCGCCGGGCAGCGCCACGAAGGCGTCGGCCAGCTCGAACATTTTGCGTTTGCGCTCGTGCATGTCGCGGGTGACGATCAGTTCGTTGGCGTCTTTTTCGGCGTGCTCCCGCGCCACCAGAAATTCGGGGATGATGCCGATTGCCTCGCCGCCATGCGCAAGCACCGCCTCGGCCAGCGCGCCCATGATGCCGTTGCCGCCGCCGCCATAGACCAGGCCGATGCCGTTCTTGGCCAGGATGGCGCCGAAGGCGCGGGCGGCCGCCACAAAGGCCGGATCGGTGCCCGGCCCGGAGCCGCAATAGACGCAGATTTTCCGGATTTTGCTGGGGTTTTCTCGCTCGTTCATGGCCTGCATGTGCATTGCGGGTGCGGCAGCGTCAAGGCGGCGGCCGAAACTTCTTAATCGGCCGGGCAGGGTGATTACGGCCGAGAATCCGCCTATATGAGGCCCTGAATGAGCCCACACCACCATCACCGAACACCCGACAGCGACAACCGTGTCTCCGCCAGGCGCGGCACGCTGCCCGGAACGATAGTTCACCTGTGGCCCTATATCTGGCCCTCCGACCGCGCCGACCTGAAGCTGCGGGTGCTCGGCGCGCTTGTGATGCTGCTCATCGCGAAGCTTGCGACTATCGCCGTGCCCTTCACCTTCAAATGGGCCATCGACGCGCTCGCCGGTCATGGCAGCGCTCCGGTCGTTGTGTCCGAATGGCTGACTTGGGCGCTGGCCGCCCCGGTCGCCATGACCATCGCTTACGGCGGCATGCGCATCGTGATGGCGTCGCTTACCCAGCTACGCGACGGGTTGTTCGCCAAGGTGGCGATGCATGCCGTGCGTCGCCTCGCCTTCCGCACCTTCGTGCACATGCACGAGCTGTCGCTGCGCTTCCATCTCGAGCGCAAGACCGGCGGGCTGACCCGCGTGTTGGAGCGCGGCCGCAACGCCATCGAGACCATCGTACGCATGGTGATCATGCAGCTCTCGCCCACCATCATCGAACTGGCGCTCATCGTCGGCGTGCTGATGTGGAAATTCGACTGGCGCTATGTTCTGGCGATCATGATCACCGTCACCGTCTACATGGTCTACACTTATTTTGCCACAGAGTGGCGCATCGCGATCCGCCGTAAGATGAACGAGAGCGACACCGACGCCAATGTGAAGGCGATCGATTCGCTGCTCAATTACGAGACGGTGAAATATTTCAGCGCCGAGCAGCGCGAGGCCGAGCGCTATGACAAGTCGATGGCGCGCTACGAAGACGCCAGCACCATGGCCTATACCTCGCTTGCGGTGCTCAATGCCGGGCAGGCCGTGATCTTCACCTTCGGGCTCGCCGCCGCCATGGTGATGTGCGCCTACGAGATCCAGGCCGGCACCAAAACGGTCGGCGATTTCGTGCTGATCAACGCCATGATGATCCAGCTTTACCAGCCGCTCAATTTCATGGGTATGGTCTACCGCGAGATCAAGCAGGCGGTGACCGACATTGAACTGATGTTCTCGATTCTGTCGCGCGAGCCGGAAATCAAGGACGTGGCCGGCGCAGCCCCGCTGAAAGTGACCAGCGGCACCATCCGCTTCGAGGATGTGCGGTTCGCTTATGATCCGGAGCGGCGCATTCTGAAAGGCATCAGCTTCGACGTGCCGGCCGGCAAGACGATTGCCGTGGTCGGGCCGTCCGGCGCCGGCAAATCGACGATCTCGCGGCTCTTGTTCCGCTTCTACGATTTGGCCGGCGGCCGTATCCTTATCGACGGCCAGGATATCGCCAAAGTCACGCAAGCCTCGCTGCGCCAGACCATCGGCATGGTGCCGCAGGACACTGTGCTGTTCAACGACACTATCCGCTACAACATCCGCTACGGCCGCTGGGGAGCGAGCAACGCCGAGGTGGAGGAAGCGGCACAGCTTGCGCAGATCGACGGATTGATCCGACTGGCGCCGAAAGGCTACGAAACCGAGGTCGGCGAGCGCGGCTTGAAACTGTCCGGCGGCGAGAAGCAGCGCGTGGCCATCGCCCGCACCATCCTCAAGGCGCCGCCGATCCTCGTGCTCGACGAGGCCACTTCGGCGCTCGACAGCCACACCGAACGGGAAATCCAGGACGCGCTGGAGCGCGTGTCCAAAGGCCGCACCACGTTGGTCATCGCGCACCGGCTCTCCACCATAGTCGGCGCCGACGAGATCATCGTGCTCGACCAGGGCGAAATCGTCGAACGCGGCGCCCACTACGCGCTGCTCGCCGCGAACGGGCTTTATGCCAGCATGTGGAACCGCCAGCGCGAGGCGGAAGAGGCGCGCGAAAAGCTCGCCCGCGTGGCCGAAGACGAGGCCGCGCCCAACCGCAATCCGCCGCCGGTCGAAGACGTCATTTCAGCGGCCGCCGCACCGGTCGAGGCGCCGGTCGACGCGGCGGAGTAGGGTAAAGAATGTCAATCTACGATTCGATCCGCTCGCAAATCGTGCCGATCACGCCGGAAGGCTACCCCTTCATCGGCGCTTTCGCGCTGGTCAGCCTCATCTTGTTCTGGCTGTGGAGTCCGCTCGGCTGGCTCGGCACCCTGGCGACGATCTGGTGCGCCTATTTCTTCCGCGATCCGCCGCGCGTGACCCCGGTGCGCGAGGGGCTGGTGGTGGCGCCGGCCGACGGCCGCGTCAGCCAGATCACTACCGTGCCGCCGCCGCACGAACTGGGCCTTGGCGACGCGCCGCTGCTGCGCATCTCGATCTTCATGAGCGTGTTCGACTGCCACGTGAACCGCAGCCCAGTCACCGGCCGCATCGAGAAAATCGTCTATCAGCCGGGCAAGTTCTTCAACGCCGATCTCGACAAGGCGAGCGCCGACAACGAGCGCAATTCGCTGGTGATCGCCACCGCCGGCAGCCGCGTGGCGGTGGTGCAGATTGCCGGCCTGGTGGCGCGCCGCATCGTCTGTTTCGTGCGCGAGGGCCAGGCGCTCGGCGCCGGCGAGCGGTTCGGCATGATCCGCTTCGGCTCGCGCCTCGACGTCTATCTGCCCGATGGCACCCCGCCGATGGTGGCAGTCGGACAGACTTCGCTGGCCGGCGAAACCGTGCTCGCCGACCTGCGCACGACCGATGCCGGCCGCGCCTTCCGCAGCGGCTAGCGCATGATCCCGAAAAGTGGGCGCCGGTTTTCGGCTAAGATCATGCGCAAACAGACTAGTTAACGAGGGTAAAAAACCGTATCGGCGTGCCGTGGCGCGCAAGCCCGCAAGCGTCTATATTGCTCTCCATGGTCTTTCCGCCCTTCGACCCCGCCCCGCCGCCCCGCCACCGCCGCTTCAAGGCGATCCCGGTGCGCACGTTGCTGCCCAATCTGATCACACTGCTCGCGATGTGCGCCGGGCTGACGGCGATCCGCATGGCGGTCGAAAACAGGCTCGATCTGGCGCTGGCCGCGATTGTGTTCGCCGCGCTGCTCGACGGCATCGATGGCCGCGTCGCGCGTATGCTCAAGGGCACCTCGCGCTTCGGCGCCGAACTCGACAGCCTCGCCGACTTCGTGAATTTCGGCGTAGCGCCGGCGCTGATCCTGTATCTCTGGGGCCTGCATGAGCTCAAATCGGCGGGCTGGATCGCCGCGCTGGTGTTCGCGATTTGCGCGGCGTTGCGGCTGGCGCGCTTCAACGTGATGATCGACGATCCCAACAAGCCGGCCTGGGCGGCTAATTTCTTTACGGGCATCCCAGCGCCAGCCGGGGCCATCACCGTGCTGCTGCCGATTTATCTCAATTTTCTCGGTGTCTCCAACGGCCTCGTCACGGTGTGGATTACCTTCATCTATACGCTGACGATCGCGCTTCTGATGGTCTCGCGCCTGCCGGTGTTCTCCGGCAAGCGGGTGGGCAAGCGCGTGCCGCCGGACATGGTGCTGCCGGTGTTCGTGGTGGTGGTGTTTTTCTTCGCCTTGCTGATCAGTTATCCGTGGGTCGTGCTCACCGTCGGCACGCTCGCCTACCTTGGCTGCCTGCCGTTCGGTTGGCTGTCTTATCGCGAATATCAGCGCAAGGATGCGGCGGCGGTTGCCGCCGCTGCGACCGCTGCCGAAGCGCCGATGGCGCCCGGCCATATATCGGCAGACGATTCCGACCACCAGCGGCCGGCGCGCTTGAACTGACCCACGGCACCGGTTAAACGTTATGCGCGCAACCCGTATACTCGCCGCCGGCGACCGCCGCGATCGGCCGGTCGTCGATACGGTCATCCTCGATTATGCCCAGCGCAGCGCGCAGAAGAGCGCGGTCACCGGCGTCAAAGGCGGCGCCTTCGAGATCGATCTGCATCAGCCAGCGCGCTTGCGCACCGACGATCTGCTGCTGCTCGAGGACGGCGGGCTGGTGGAGGTCGTGGCCGCGGCCGAGCCGCTGATCGAGGCGCGCGCGGCCGATGTGGCAGGACTGGCGCGGCTGGCCTGGCATCTCGGCGACCGCCATGTGCCGGTGCAGGTGCTGCCCAACCGTATCCGCGCGCAGCGCGGCGCAGCGATCGAAGCTCTACTCAAGGCGCTCGGCGCGAAAGTGACGGCAATCGAGGCGCCGTTCGAACCCGAAGGCGGCGCCTACGAGTCGTCGCACGCGCCCGATCACACGCACCACGATCATGACCATGGGCACGACCATCATGGCCATGCGCACGGCGATCATCACGATCAATAGCGCATGATCCCGAAAAGTGGGCACCGGTTTTCGGATAAGATCATGCGCACGATCATTTATTCCGATAGACCTGCGTGCCGAACGGGTAGCCGGGCATCAGATCGTAAGGATGCCCCCAGCCGGGCAGCGCCTTCATGCGTTCGAGCCAGGCGGCAATCGCCGGGTGGTCCTTGGCGATATCGAAGCCGAACTCTTCCGCCGGATAGTACAGATAGCCGGTCATCGAAACGTCGGCGATGGTCGGCTTGTCGCTCACCAGGAATTGCCGGCCGGTCAGCCGCTTGTTGACGATCGCCAGCGCGGCGTCGACGCGCCCCTTCAAAAACGCCATCACGGCCGGATCGCCCGGCTTCGGCGCGAAATTCTTGAGAAAGCGGAATGGCCCGAGAAAGCCGTTGACCTTCTGGTTGTCGAAGATGATCCAGCGCAGCGACTCCAGTTCCTCGTCTTCGCCCTGCGGTTTGAATTTGCCGGAATGGTTGGCGAGGTAGGTCAGGATCACTCCCGATTGGCTGAGCTTTTTCTTGCCGTGCACCAGCACCGGCGCTTCCCCCATTTCATTGATGGTTTCGCGGAATTCGGGCGTGCGTTGCGGCGCCGTGCCGAAAAAGTCGTACCAGACCGGTTCCCAGTCGGCGCCGATCAGATTGAGCATCAGCGCGGCGCGATAAGCATTGCCGGACTGGGCGAAGCAATAGAGCTGGTATTCGGGCATGGGGGTATTCCGCATTCAGGTTAAAGAAAGCAGGTAAGCGGCTGCTAATTTACTCTGCCGCGGCCAGATTTGTCCCGGCCATTCGCAGCACCAAGACCGTTCTCCACGCCGTTCGATTTTGCGCCCTTGCTTGACAATCCCGTTGCGGAGCGAACTAATTGCTCGGCGGCACGAAGGCACGCAGAAATTACGGCGGATTGCTGCATCCTTCGATTGGCGAGTAATTCGCTCGGGGGGACATTCATGAACAAGATCGGATCAGCACTTTTCGCTCTGGCTTTGGCGGCTCCGCTACTGGCGCCGAACCCGAGCGCCGCCGAAGGCGCCCTGGCTGTGGGCTCCACCGGGAACGTCATCAAAGACGGCATTTCGTTAGGCGACGGTTACAATTATTCAACGACGCAAGGCGCCGAAGAACGGGCGATGGCGGAGTGCCACAAGATCGGCGGACCAAACTCGCGGGCGAACTGCATGATCGTCGCAACGTTCAAAGGCCAGTGCGACGCCAGCGCTCTCGATCCCGCCCGTGGCACGCCCGGCGCCGACTGGGCCATCGCCGAGGATACGCAGACTGCGGAAAGTCGGGCGCTCGCCAATTGTCAGGCGACGGCGGGCGCGAGTCGTCGCGCCTTCTGCAAAATCACGCTGTCGCATTGCGATACGCAAGATTGAAGCCGCGGCCCGCGTTCTAGCGACTTAGCGTCACCGGCATGCCGGCGGCGGCTTGGCCTTGGAAGCGGCCGCCGGCGAAAGTGAGATGCGCCAGCGGCCGGTTTTGATGATCGTTGATCGTCAGTGCGTCTTGCGCGAGCGTCCAGTGCCGGCTGGTGAAGAAGTCGCCGGGGCAGCCGCCCTGCGGCGCGATAGTGCCTTCATGCGCACCCGGCGCACTGGCGAAATTCATGCCGCAGGACGGCGCATTGGGAACCGACAGGAACCACCGGCCCGTCATGTCGACAGCCGGCGCCGTTGCCGCCGGCGTTGCGCCGCCGAGCGGGCTGCTGGCGCAGCCCGCCAGCATCAACGCGCCGAGCACGCCGCCAGCGATCCGGATTGTCGGCATTACATTTTGCTTGGGCATGATCTTATCCGAAAACCGGTTTCCACTTTTCGGGATCATGCTCCAACGCATCGTCACTTCATGGTCGGGATTACGAACTCGGCGCCTTCCTTGGTGCCGGTCGGCCAGCGCGAGGTCACGGTTTTGGTCTTGGTGTAGAAACGGATCGAATCCGGTCCGTGCTGGTTGAGATCGCCGAAACCGGAACGCTTCCAGCCGCCGAAAGTGTAATAAGCGAGCGGTACCGGAATGGCGAAGTTGACGCCCACCATGCCGACCTGCACGCGGTTGACGAAGTCGCGCGCGGTGTCGCCGTCGCGGGTGAAGATGGCGACGCCGTTGCCGTATTCGTGATCGGAGGGCAGGCGCACCGCTTCCTCGTAGTCCTTGGCGCGCACCACCGACAGTACCGGCCCGAAGATCTCTTCTTTGTAGATCTTCATGTTCGGCTTGACCTCGTCGAACAGGCAGCCGCCGAGAAAATTGCCGTTCTCGTAACCCTGTAATTTGAAGCCGCGGCCGTCCACCAGCAGCTTGGCGCCTTCCTTGACGCCGTGATCGATATAACCGCGCACCTTGTTGAGCAGGTCTTTGGTGACCATCGGGCCGTAGTCGGCTTGCGCGTCGCTGGAAGGTCCGATCTTCAGATTTTCGACGCGCGGGATCAGCTTCTCAACCAGCGCATCGGCCGTTTTCTTGCCGACCGGCACCGCCACCGACACCGCCATGCAGCGTTCGCCGGCCGAACCGTAGCCGGCGCCGATCAGAGCATCGACCGCCTGGTCCATGTCGGCATCGGGCATCACAATCATGTGGTTCTTGGCGCCGCCGAAGCACTGCACGCGCTTTCCGTTGGCGCAGCCGGTCGTGTAGATATATTCGGCGATCGCCGAGGAACCGACGAAGCCGATGGCCTTGACGCGATCGTCGTTGAGCAGCGTGTCGACGGCTTCCTTGTCGCCGTTGACGACGTTGAGGATGCCTTCCGGCAGGCCTGCCTCGAGGAACAGTTCGGCGATCCGCATCGGCACCGAGGGATCGCGCTCCGACGGCTTCAGGATAAAGGCATTGCCGCAGGCGATGGCCGGAGCACACTTCCAAAGTGGAATCATCGCCGGGAAATTGAACGGCGTGATGCCGGCGACCACGCCGAGCGCCTGCCGCACCGAATAAAGATCGATGCCCGGTCCGGCGCCCTCGGTGTATTCGCCCTTCAGCAAATTCGGAATGCCGCAGGCGAACTCCACCACTTCGAGCCCGCGCTGAATGTCGCCGCGCGCATCGGGCAGGGTCTTGCCGTGCTCGGAGGACAAGCAGCTTGGCGAGGCTGTCGTATTCCTTCTGCACCAGATCGAGAAACTTGAACATCACGCGAGCACGCCGCTGCGGGTTCGTCGCCGCCCAGGCCGGTTGCGCGGCTTGCGCATTGGCGATGGCGTGTTCGACCTCGGAATGCTTGGCCAGCGCCACCTTGGCCTGCACCTCGCCGGTATTGGGGTCGAAGATGTCGCCGAAGCGTCCGGAGGTCCCTTTGATTGCCTTCCCGCCAATGAAATGGCCAATCTCACGCATGAGTCGCTCTCCTCCGGTCTTTAAGGGGGCCTGGGACCGGACCGTCGGTCTTCGGTGCCCATTCGCCGCGATTTTTGCAGCTTTTTGCCGGCCGGTCACGGGTGGACCCCGTTAAGGCAGGCGTTTTTCTTTCACGAACGGTTAGCCTTTACCGCCCCTTAACAGCCCCAGTCTAGGGTCGATTACAGCGGCCATCATACCGTTTGTGCGGCAATTCGTGCGGGTTTGGGTAGAAAAGTCATGGATATCGCTACCAGTTTAGGCCTGCTGTGCGGCGTCGGTGTCGTGGGCCTCGTGATTATGATGGGCGGCGACCTGCACATGTTCGTCAGCGAACATGCGTTTATCGTCATTTTCGGCGGGTCTTTTGCCGCCACCCTGATCCGGTTTCCGTTCACCTCGATCATGCATGGCCTGCCGCTCGGCGCCAAATTCGCCTTCACCATGCGCCGCAGCACCCAACGCGAGCTGGTCGATGAATTGGCGGGAATCGCCGAAGTAGCCCGCAAGTCCGGGCCGGTCGGTCTGGAAAAAGTAGAAATCGATGATCCATTTCTGGCCAAGGGCATCCGCTATGTCGCCGACGGCTACGACACCAATTTCATCCGCGACAATCTCGAGCGCGACCGCGACAACTTCCTCACCCATCTCGACGAAGGCCAGAAGATCTATCGCGCGGTCGGCGACTGCGCGCCGGCCTTCGGCATGATCGGCACCCTGATCGGCATGGTGCAGATGTTCGCCAACATGACCGATCCATCGAAGCTCGGCCCGTTCATGGCCGGCGCGCTGCTGGCGACGTTCTACGGCGCCGCGCTCGCCAATCTTTTCTGCCTGCCGATCGCCGACAAACTGCATCTCAAACTGGTGGACGAAGAAATCAACCGCACCTTGATGATCGACGGCATCCTGATGATCCGCGAAGCCAAGAGTCCCACGCTGGTGCGCGAGATGCTGCTCGCTTATCTGCCCGAGAAGCATCGCCACGACGGTGAGGAGGAGGAGGAAAAGCCGGAGGAGGCGGTGGCCGCTTAACGCGGCTGACCGGGGACAGCAAAAATGGCTAAACGCAAGGAAGCGCACGGCGGCGGTCACGGCTGGTTCGTGACTTTCGCCGACCTGATGGGGCTGCTGGTCAGCTTCTTCGTGATGCTTGTCGCGTTTTCCACGCAAGACCAGCAGAAGCTGAAAATCGTCGCCGGCTCGATGCGCGACGCCTTCGGCGTTCAGGCGAACGTGCGCTATTCCGGCATCATCGAAGTTTTGGGCTTGCCGACGCGGCCGAAACTCAAAAACGCCGCCAACATTGATCCGTCCGACGCGTCCGCCACGCCGACGCCCTTCGATCAAGATCACGAACGCAACTACGGCGCGCGTTTCAAGAAAGACGAGAAATTCGCCCTGGCTTCGGCCTCGCTGCGGCAGGCCTTGCAGGAAATGCCGGAGATCACCGAAGCCTCCAAGCACATCATGGTGGAGGAGACGCAGCAGGGGCTCAATATCGAGATCGTCGACCAGGACGGCCGCTCGATGTTCCCGGACGGCTCCAAGGAGCCCTATGAGCGCACGCGCAAGATCGTCCAGAAGATCGCGCCGGCGCTCAAGGCAATGCCGTACCGCATCTCCATCACCGGCCACACCGCATCGAGCAAGGTGCCGGATAAGCCGGGTTACGGTCCTTGGGAGCTATCCGCCGACCGCGCCAACGCGGTGCGCGAGATTTTGGCCGGCGAAGGCGTACCGGGCGGCCACATCTATATGGTGGCCGGCAAGGCCGATACCGATCCACTGTTCCCCGACAACCCTTACATGTCGCCGAATCGCCGGGTCACCATCACCCTGATGCGCGAAGCGCCGCCGGTTCCGGTCGATTTGACCCCATAAAGATAGCTATCTCCGGCCTGTCTCCCACTTTTTTGCCTTAGCCGCTTTTTGATTGGGGTCAATCAGCCGCGGAAATTGGCCCGTATTCTCCCTAGCTAGGCAATGTTATAAGGCCCGCCTTCCCATCCAATCGGCGGACCGAAACAACCTCGATGAGTGACGGCGTGAACGAAACCACGGCTTCCGCCGAGGCCAATGTCGTCAATGGCGGCAGAGAAGCGCCGCAAAGCTTTGTGGCCCTGGCGCTCGGCAGCGTCGGGGTCGTCTATGGCGACATCGGCACCAGCCCTCTCTATGCCTTTCGCGAGGCGGCGATTGCGGCAAGCGACAACCATGCGGTCACCCGAACCGTCGTGCTCGGCGTGTTGTCGCTGATCCTGTGGGCGCTGATCGTCACTGTGACCCTGAAATACGTGCTGATTCTGCTGCGCGCCGACAATAACGGGGAGGGCGGCACGCTCTCGCTCACGGCGCTGGCCAGCCGCGCGATCGGGCGGCGGACCGCTTTCGTCTTCATCGTCGGCGTCATCGGCGCCGCGATGTTTCTCGGCGATAGCGTGATCACGCCGGCGATTTCAGTGCTGTCGGCGGTGGAGGGCCTGAAGCTCGCAAGCCCCGCCTTCAGCGACTACGTGGCGCCGCTTGCGGTCTTCATCCTGATCGGTCTGTTCGCCGCGCAAAGCCGCGGCACCGCCAAGGTGGCCGCCTTGTTCGGGCCGATCATGGTGGTGTGGTTCGTGGCGATCGCGATCGCCGGCGCGCTGCACATCCGTGACGATCCGCACGTGCTGGCCGCGATTAATCCGCTCTACGGCATCGAATTCCTGCTCGGGCATGGCCAGATCGGTTTGGTCACGCTCGGCGCTGTGTTCCTGGTAGTCACCGGCGGCGAGGCGCTCTATGCCGACCTCGGCCATTTCGGACGCAAGCCGATCCAGACCGCCTGGCTTTGCCTGGTACTGCCGGCGCTGCTGATCAATTATTTCGGCCAGGGCGCCAAGGTGCTGGCCGATCCCATGGCGATCGAAAGTCCGTTCTACCGCTTGGTGCCGGAAACCTTCCTGCTGCCGATGGTCGTGCTGGCAACCGCGGCGACCGTAATCGCAAGCCAGGCGGTCATCACCGGCGCCTATTCGCTGGTGCATCAGGCGATCCAGCTAGGTCTGCTGCCGCGCCTCGCCATCCTGCACACGTCGGCTTCGCACGTCGGGCAAATCTATATTCCGCGCGTGACGGTGGCGCTGCTGCTCGGCGTGCTGCTGCTGGTAGGACTGTTCCGCACCTCGGGCGCGCTCGCCTCCGCCTATGGCATCGCGGTCGCCACCACCATGGTGGTGGACGGATTGCTTGCATTCATCGTGATATGGAAACTTTGGCGATGGCCGCTTTGGAAAGCAGGGCTGCTCATGACGCCATTCGTGATCGTCGATCTGACCTTCTTCTCCGCCAATTTCCTGAAATTGTTCGAGGGCGCGTGGGCGCCGCTTTTGTTCGGCGCCAGCATGGTGTTGCTGATCCTGACCTGGCGGCGCGGCAGCGGAATTCTGATCAAC
Source organism: uncultured Alphaproteobacteria bacterium (assembly GCA_963786025.1). Classification (GTDB taxonomy): domain Bacteria; phylum Pseudomonadota; class Alphaproteobacteria; order Rhizobiales; family Xanthobacteraceae; genus Pseudolabrys. Next base: position 305,872 of record CAWAXK010000003.1, on the reverse strand, counting down.
AAGACCCGGCGCACCGAGGTGCCTATCGATACTTTGCTTCGCAGTCTCGAGAAAAAGCCACCGCATAGCGTGCCGGGCACGGCGGTGTTTCTCACCAGCGATCCCGATTTCGCGCCGACCGCGCTGTTGCACAATCTCAAGCACAACAAGGTGCTGCACGAGAACAATGTGATCCTCACCATTATCACCGCCGACACGCCGCGCGTTGGCGAGGACGACCGGGTGCAGATCACGCCGCTGTCGAAACATTTTTCGCGCGTCTCCTTGAAGTTCGGCTACATGGAACAGCCGAACGTGCCGAAGGCGCTGGCGATCGCACGCAAGCTCGGCTGGCAATTCGACATCATGTCGACGTCGTTCTTCCTGTCGCGGCGCGCGCTCAAGCCGTCGCCGCAATCGGGCATGCCGGCCTGGCAAGATCATCTGTTCATCGCTCTGGCGCGCTCGGCCAGCGACGCCACCGACTTCTTCCAGATTCCGACCGGTCGCGTGGTGGAAGTGGGAACCCAGGTCACGGTCTGAGCCCGCGCCGCCGCAGGGGGGTGCGCTTCTTAACTATATGATAAATAAGATCTTTTATTGTCGGCATGCACCTCATGCATGGCTGACCATTTCGAATTGCGCAAATCGCAATGCTGAGACATTCGCCGTGGCGTTATAAGCCGCAGCCCTATTTTATTGCGTTGCAACAAGCCCAGGCCAATCCCGCATGTCCAAAACTATTGCCGCCGCCGGCGGCGGCTCGGTCGCGGCCAATGGCAATGGCGAACACGCGCCAGCCAAGGTCGGATTCTGGGCGCTGACGGTCGGCTGTATCGGCGTCGTCTATGGCGACATCGGCACCAGCCCGCTTTATGCGATGCGCGAATCGTTGCTGGCGGCGGTTGGGCCCGGCAAGCCGGTGAGCGAGCCGGTGGTACTCGGCATCCTGTCGCTGATCATCTGGGCGCTGCTCTTGGTGGTCACCGCCAAATACGTGCTGGTCTTGTTGCGCGCCGACAACAACGGCGAGGGCGGCACGCTGGCGCTGATGGCGCTCGCCTCGCGCGCCCTGGGCGGCAGCCGCGGCGGCGCGGTCGTGATTCTGCTCGGCATCATCAGCGGCGCGCTGTTCTACGGCGACGCCATCATCACGCCGGCGCTGTCGGTACTTTCCGCGATCGAAGGCTTGAAAGTTGCGACCCCGGCGTTCGACGATTTCGTGGTGCCGATCACGGTGGTGATCCTGATCGCGTTGTTCGCGGTGCAGTCGCGCGGCACGGCAAAGGTCGCCGCCTTGTTCGGTCCGATCACCTTGGTTTGGTTTGCCGCCATCGCGCTCGCCGGTCTCTGGCATATCGGACAGAATTTCCGCGTCCTGCTGTCGTTCAATCCGTATTATGGCGTCTACTTCCTCATGCATCACGGCATCATCGCTTTCTACACGCTCGGCGCCGTGTTCCTGGTGGTGACCGGCGCGGAAGCGCTCTACGCCGACTTGGGTCATTTCGGCCGCGGCCCGATCCGCTTCGCCTGGCTGCTGGTTGTGCTGCCGGCGTTGCTGATCAATTATCTCGGGCAGGGCGCGCTGGTGCTGGCCGATCCGAAGGCCATCGAGAATCCATTCTTTCTGCTTTATCCGCATTGGGCGCTACTGCCGATGGTGGTTTTGGCGACCGCCGCCACCGTGATTGCCAGCCAGGCGGTGATCACCGGCGCCTATTCGCTCACACAACAGGCGATCCAACTCGGTCTGCTGCCGCGCCTGGAAATTCGTCACACCTCGGAAGCGCTGTTTGGGCAAATCTACATGCCGCGGGTGAACGCGCTGCTGCTGACCGGCGTCTTGCTGCTGGTGGCGCTGTTCCGTTCCTCGAGCGCGCTTGCCTCGGCCTATGGCATCGCAGTTACCGGCACCATGGTGGTCACGGCCATCATGGCGATCGTAGTGATCCGGCGGGTCTGGCACTGGCCGCTGATTGCGGCCTTGGCGCTAATGCTGCCGTTTCTATTCATCGACTTCACGTTCCTCTCCGCCAACCTGCTCAAAATCGTGGAGGGCGGTTGGATACCGCTCGCGCTCGGCGCGCTCGTGATGGCGGTGATGTACACCTGGAAGCGCGGCAGCCGGCTGCTGTTCGAGAAAACGCGGCGTCAGGAAACGCCGCTCGAATTCCTGGTCGCGAGCCTGGAAAAGAAGCCGCCGTTGCGCGTGCCCGGCACCGCGGTGTTCCTCACCAGCGATCCGCAGAGCGCGCCGACCGCGCTGATGCACAGCCTCAAACACTACAAGGTGCTGCACGAGAAGAATGTCATCCTCACCATCGAGACCGCGGATACGCCGCGCATCGATCCCGCCGACCGGGTGCGCATCGAGCCGGTGGGCGAGACGTTCTCGCGGGTGTTGCTCCGTTTCGGCTTCATGGAGACGCCGAACGTGCCGAAGGCGCTGGCCATCGCCCGCAAGCTCGGCTGGCAGTTCGACATCATGTCGACGTCGTTCTTCCTGTCGCGCCGTTTGCTCAAGCCGGCCGCCCATTCCGGTATGCCGCGCTGGCAGGACCGGCTGTTTATCGGGCTCACCCGTGCCGCCAATGACGCCACCGACTATTTCCAGATCCCGACCGGACGGGTGGTGGAAGTCGGGACGCAAGTCACGGTTTAAAAGTCTGGTGCAGGGCGCACCGATTCCGGCTAAAATCACACATTCTTGTTTGCGCATGATCTTATCCGAAAACCGGTTCCCACTTTTCGGGATCATGCGCGGGAAACCGGAGTTGCGTTATGGCCGATGAAATGCCGCGTGCCGACGAGGTGCAGAATCTAACGCCGGAGCAGGTGGCGCGCGGCTTGACCGAAGGCCGCATGTTGCTGGTCGACGTGCGTGAGCCGAACGAGACCTCGATCGAAAGCTATCCCGAGGCGGTGGTCGTGCCGCTGTCCGCATTCGATCCCGCCGCGATCCCTGATCCGCAAGGCAAACAGGTCGTGTTCGCTTGCCGTTCCGGGCGCCGTTCGGTGACGGCTTCGCTCGCCGCGCAGGACCGCGGTTACCCCTATAAATCCCATCTCGCCGGCGGCATCATCGCCTGGAAAGCGGCCGGCCTGCCGACCAAGACCTGATCGTTGCCTAGGCTTTCCGGTCTTCCGGGCGCCAGCGGCGGTGCAGCCACAGCCATTGCTCAGGATGTTGCCGAATCCAACCTTCGATCACGCCGCTGATGATCTGCATAGTGGCGGCAATATCGATCGCGCCTTCGGCATCGCGCGCCGGCGCGATCGCTTCGCTCAACTCGAGGCGGAAGCGGTTGCCGGGCAGGCGAATGACGTGGGTGCCGTGGATCGGGCAGTCGAAATTATGGGCGAGCCGCGCCAGCAGCGGATTTGCCATGGTGCGGCGGCCAAAGAACGTCACCTCGACGCCGCGCACGTAATACTGATCGACCAGCATGCCGACATGCGCGCCGCGTTTGAGCGCTTGCACGAGCTGCCGCGGTGCGCTCATGCCGGCGGGGATCAGCGTGCCCATGTTGGCGGCGCGGGTCTTGTGCAGCCATTCGTCGATGCTGGCGATGTTCGGGCGCCGGTACAGCACCGCGCTGTCGAGCTTGGCCGTCTCCGCGAAAATCGCCGGCAGCTCCCAATTGCCGAGATGGGCGGTAAAGATCAGCGCCGGCTTGCCGTCGTTCTGCAACTGGCGAAAGCGTTCGCGGCTCTCGGGCGCGACCTCGATGCGGGTCGGCCGCTCCGGATGGTCGAAGTCGTAATCCCATAGCCGATCGAGATGGACGAACTCGGCGCCCATGCGTCCGAGATTGTCCCACACCCCGCGCAGGATGGTGTCGATCTCAGCGGCCGATTTTTCCGGGAAGGCGGCGGCGAGATTGTCGCGGCCGATGCGGTTTTCCCGCAGCCGCGGCCCGAGCTTTCGCATGAACCAGCCGGCGGCGTCGGCCATGCGGTCGGGATTGGTCTTGCGCAATACCTTGATCAGCCCGATCGCCAGCAATCCGAGCATCGCGTCGCCGGTGCGCTTTGCGCCGCGCCGCAGACGCCGGACTATTCGCTTCATCGCGGTCGCGCCCTTAGAAGTTAACGATGACCTTGCCAAATACCTGCCGGCTTTCGAGCCGTGCCAGCCCGCGTTCGAAATCGGCCAGCGTGAACTCGGAGTCAATGATCGGCGCCATGCCGGCCGCAATCTTCGACAGGCTGTCGCGGATGTTGCGGATAGAGGCGCCGAACGAGCCGAAAATCTTATACTGCTGCTGGAACAACTGCATCAGGTTGATGGTGACGGTCGGGCCCGCAGTCGAGCCGCAGGTCACCAGCCGGCCGCCGCGCTTGAGACAGAACAGCGAGGCATTGAAGCCTTCGCCGCCGACATGCTCGAACACCACATCGACGCCTTTCTTGGCGGTGAGCTTGCGAGTGACGCCCTCGAAGCGCTCGGCCTTGTAGTTGATGACATGATCGGCGCCGAGCGCCTTGGCCTTTTCCGCCTTGGCGTCGTCGCCGACCGTGGTGATGACGGTGCAGCCGATCGCCTTCGCCATCTTGATGGCGACCGAGCCGATCCCCGAGCCGCCGGCATGCACCAAAATGGTCTCGCCCGGCTTGAGCTTGGCGTTGTCGAACAGCATGTGCTCGGTGGTGCCGAAGGCGATCGGCGCGCAGGCCGCGTCGCGCAGCGACACGCCGGCCGGCACCGGGATTACCAGCCGCGCCGGCAGATTGATCAGGTCGCGCGCAAAGCCGTCGATATGAAATCCCATGATGCCGGCGACCTTCTCGCAGAGATTATCGCGGCCCTCGCGGCAGGCGGCGCAATGGCCGCAGGTCATCGCCCCGTACATCACCACTTTGTCGCCCGGCGCAAAGCCGGTGACGCCGGCGTCCACGGCGGCGACCTCGCCGGACGCCTCCGCGCCGACCACGAGCGGCAGCTTGCGTTTGGCGAAGGCCATGCCGCGAAAGCCCCAGACGTCGAGGTGGTTGAGCGCGACCGCCTTGATGCGGATCTGCACCTCGCCGTCGCCGGGCGGCGGCGGGGCAGGCACGTCGGCAAGTTCGAGCTTGCGATCGGCGATGAGCCTTAAGGCGCGCATGGCGGGGTTGAGCGGCCGCTTCAGGCCGGCTCGAGACCCATGACGAGCGAGACGTTCTGCCCGCCGAAGCCGAACGAATTCGAAATAGCGTGCGTTACGCGCGCGTCACGCGCGACGTTCGGCACCACATCGAGCGGGATCGCCGGGTCCGGGATATTGTAGTTGATGGTGGGCGGAATGCGCTGGTGCTGCAAGGTGAGAATTGAAAACACCGCTTCGACCGCGCCGGCTGCCGACAGCGTATGGCCGATCATCGATTTGTTGGAGGAGATCGGCACGGTCTTCACGCGCTCGCCGAAGACGGTCGAGACGCCGAGATATTCCATCTTGTCGTTTTCCGGCGTGCTGGTGCCGTGGGCGTTGACGTAGTCGATGTCGTCGGGCGTGAGGCCTGCGTCCTTGATGGCGTTGGCGATGCAGCCGATGATCGGCTTGCCGTCCGGGCTGGAGCGCGTGCGGTGGAAGGAGTCCGCCATCTCGCCGCAGCCTTCGAGCACGCCGAGAATCTTGGCGCCACGCGCCTTGGCGGCCTCGTAGCTTTCCAGCACCAGGGCGCCGGCGCCTTCCGCCATGACGAAGCCGTCGCGGTTCTTGGCGAACGGCCTGGCCGCGCCTTGCGGGTTGTCGTTGCTGGTCGACAGCGCCGAAAGCAGCGAGAAGCGGGCCACCGCTTCCGGATTGATCGAGCCGTCGGTACCGATGCAGAGCGCAGCCTCCGCCTCGCCGCGCCGGATCGCCTCCACGCCGAGTTGGACGGCGCTCGCGCCCGAGGCGCAGGCGGTCGACAGCGAAATCGGCGAGCCCTTGGTGCCGAATTTCTCGGCCAGATGTTCGGCGACCGAGCCGAACATGAAGCGCTCGTGATAGGCGGGGAACTGGCCACTCACCCGCAGCAGGTCAGGATAGGTGACCTTGTCATTGGCGCCCGCGCGCGCGCTTAATTCCAGGCGCTGCGGCCATTCGATCTCGATCGGCGGCACAGCGAGGAACAAGGGACCGGGAAAATCGCCGGGCGTGCCGACGCCGGATTCCGCGATGGCTTCATCGGCGACCATTTCCGCAAAAGTTTCCGACAGTGCGGCCGATGAGGATTGCGCGGGCAGGAAATCGATGGTGCCGGCGATGCGAGTCTTCAATCCATCGGTGGCAAAGCGGGTGATGACGCGGATGCCGGATTCGCCGGCCGTGAGTTTGGCCCAGTTGTCGGTTTTGCCGGCGCCGAGAGAGGTCACCACGCCGAGCCCGGTCACCACCACGATCGGCCGCCCCAATTTGTCTCTGGTGGTAGCCATACCCGCTCTCCCTCAGCCGACCCGTTCCACCAGCGCCAGGCCTTCGCCGCGCCAGTGACCGACGCCGGTCACAACGATTTGGCTCAACTCCCCCGTCATCGGACGTTCCACCCCGGTCGAGTCGCATGGCGGAAACAAAGCACCCTGGCCAAGCGCGACCACGGCGAGCGCGATATTCATAGGAAATTGCGGTTCCAAACCATGTCCAAGATAGGAACCGGTGGCGCGCACGGCAAGGTCGCCATGGCTGTGGAGAAACGCGCGTTCTTCCTCGGTCGCCGGCTGGGCGCCGCTGGCGCCTGAAATCGCCGCGGCGTGGCCGGGTTTCACCTTGTCTTTGATCTTGTCCCAGAGGCTCGCCAGCTTGGCCGTGACCGCGCCGGGCTTGCGGTTGGAGCGATCGGAAACGACTGCCGTCAACCGCGCCAGCGGCTTGGCGCCGCGCTTCTCGGCGTGCTCGCGCGCTTCGATCACCAGGAACGCGCCGAGCGAGCCAAGGGCAAAGCTGCCTTTGTCGCCGCGCTGCCAGACCGGCTCGTAGCGGTCCTTCATGGCGATCTGGCCGAATTCGTAAAGCATCAACAGGTCGGGACGCTCGCCATTATAGGCACCGCCGACCAGCGCGATGTCGCTTTGTCCGGCGTTGATGCGCGAGACCGCGATGCGCACGGCATCGACGCCGGCGGATTCCTCGCCCATGAACGTGCGCGAGGAGCCGGTGACGCCGTGCACGATGGAAATGTTTCCGGCCAGCAGGTTGGAGAGCTGGGCCAGGAACAGCGTCGGCCGAAGGTCGCTCATCAGCCGCTCGTTGAGGAACGCCGCCCGGTTTTGCGCATGCGGCATGCCGCTGAGGATGTTCGCATCGACCGCGAGATCGCGCTCGCCGCCCGAGGCGGCAACGATCATGTCCATATGCGAGAGGATCTCGGGCTTGCCTTTGACGCCGGCCTGGTCGAGCGCGAGGCCGGCCGCATAAGTGCCGATGCGCTGCCAGGCTTCCATTTGGCGCTGATCGCCCTTCTTCGGGATCTGCGCGTCGAAATTGATGGCGGCAAGCGGATGCACCACGAAGGGCGCAAAGGTTGTGGTGTCGGCGCTCGGCTGAGCTGCCATCAGCTTCTGCCAATGCGCCTGCGGGCCTTCCCCGAGACACGATATGATACCGATGCCGGTGATCCAGGCTTCCCGTGCGGCCTCAGCCATAGGCGGACGCCTCGACCTTCAATCCAATCCGGCCTGCGAGGTCACGCATTTGCTGTCCCATTTCTGCGTTGGGGAAGTCGAGCACGCGAAACGTCAGCGTGGCGTCGCAGATCATTTTATCCTCGACCTTGATCTTGGCCTCGACGATCGCGTAGCCGGACCCGTCATGCTCCAAGTGGGCGTCGAGCGAAAGCACTTGGCCCGGCGTGACGAAGGTGCGTAGTTTTGCTTCTTTGACTGCGGCGAGGAACGGCATGCGCGTAAAACGGTTCAGCGCCACCACCAGCCATCCAGCGGTCTGCGCCATCGCCTCGATCAGCAGCACGCCGGGCATCAGCGGAAAACCGGGAAAATGGCCCTCGAATATCGTGCTAGCCGCCGGGACCGTCGCCTCGCTGCTAATTCTGCGTTCGGCGAGATTGAGGTCGACGATCCGGTCGATCAGCTGAAAATACTCGATACGCATGAATTTCCGGCGCGGATTAGGCCCCTTTGGCGGCGACGAGCTCGTCGATACGGGCGCTCAGGTTCTTGAGCACGAAATACTGGTCGGTGGTGGCCTTGCCGTCATTGACCTCCTGCGTCCACTGCTCGAGCGGCAGCTTGATCCCGAACGCCTTGTCGATGGCAAATGCGATGTCGAGGAAGTCCAGGCTGTCGATGCCAAGATCGTTGATGGCGTGGCTCTCGGGCGTAATGGAGTCGCGGGGAATATCGCAGGTCTCGGCGATAATGTTGGCAATGGTATCGAATGTCGAAGACATCGGTAACTCTCTGATTGATTTGGAGTTCTGGCGATCGGCCGGCCAACATACCCGGTCCCGCGCGCTATCCCCCCGGCACGGCCAATCGCTGGCATTCGGTTGGCAGCCCGTATAGCGAAGCGTGGCCTCAAGTTCAATGGCGGTGGGCATTTGCTGGGAAAAGAGGCAAACACTCCGGCTGCCTGTTTCTTGCGCCGGATCCGCCCTTAGCGCCGGCCTCACCAGCGACGCGTATTCACCTCTACCGGCGTACAACCGCGCCGGCCCGACAGCACGCAATCCTGGTTCTTGCGCATCTCTGCCATGGTTTCGGCCAGCCAATAGCCAACGCCGATCAAGGCGAGTACAAAGACGAAGGCGATGACGTTGACGATCATGCGGTGGCGATAATCGTCGGCCGCGTCGCCGCGCTCGAATTGCGCGAGATCCTTCACCGGCGACGGCACCGCCGCCGGCATGGGCGCACGGACCCGGCTGCGCGGGAATCTCACAACCCGAGACTCGCTGTCGGATGAAGACGATCGGTCGGTCATAATAAATAACTCTATCACGGCATCGAGGATCATTCGACGGCACCCGCCCGCAGTCACAAAATTTGGCAGTGCAATCATTAATTGTGGGGCCGATAGCAAGACGCCTTGTAGGATCGACGGATTTTCGGCCGCAAGAAGCGCAATTGTTGCCTATACGCAACGGTCGCCGGGGCGATATTCACGATTTCCGCCGCGCGCCTAACGAAGTTTCTTGTCCCTCGCATCCCATTGCGCCAAACTCGCTTCTGGAGCCTAGAGTAACAAGAAAAGGGCTCTGCCTTTCATCGGGCGCTAGTCCCGGACCGTTTCCCGATTGCGGCGAGCAAGCCGCGGCGGATGGAAGGTTGCCGATCTTTTCGCAATGACGAAAAGACGAGCGTGGGGGATAGCTTGATTCAAACGCTTGCGGCGTTCGGGCATATTTCGACTCTCGATTTATCCGGACTCGTGCGAATTACGTCACTGCTGGTACTGCCGTTTGCGCACGAGGACCTCGCGATCATCCTCGGCGGCTACATTATCGTGAACGATCTGATGCCGGTCGGCCTGGTCGCGGTCAGCATCTATTGCGGTATGGTGGGCAGCGATTTCGCTCTGTACGGCATCGGCGCGGCGGCCCGCCGTCTGCCTTGGCTCAGCCGCTTTGCGGTCGATGAACGCGTGATTCGCTTCGGCGGCACGCTCAAGCGCAATGTATTTGGGCTGGTCGCCTTGTGCCGGGTCGTGCCGGGCGTGGTGTTTGTGGCGTTCGTCGCCTGCGGCTGGACGCGCGTTTCACTCGCCCGCTTTACCGTCGCGAGCCTGGTCATATCGGCGCTCTATCTGCCGCTGATGCTTTATCTGGTAATCGTCTTTGGCGACGCGCTCGACGATCACGTCGGGCTCTGGACCTGGCCGATGCTGCTCATCGCCATCAGCGCCTCCAGTTTTGTGCGCAAGCGCGTGTTCGCCTTCCGCGAGGCGAGCGAACCGGACGCGGCGGATGATGCGGTGCTGCCGGCGGCCTCATTCGGCATGCCGCCGCTGGCGTCCGCCGACCGCAAGGTCGCCGCGGCCGAGCGCATTCCGCCGGCCTTGTTCTACGTTCCGCTGGTGCTGAACTGGCTGCGGCTCGGACTGCGTCATCGCTCGCTGACCTTGCCGACCGCGGCCAACCCGAAGATATTCACCGGCGGCATGTGGGGCGAATCGAAGAGCTCGTATTTCTTCGACGTCGATCCGGCGATGCGTCGATGGATTGCCGATTTTGTGGTGGTCGAACGCCGTGTCGTGGCTGGGAGTCTCGCCGGCGATATCGATCGCGCGCTGCACGCGCTCGGCGAGGCCGGTCTCGACTATCCGCTGGTCGCCAAGCCCGATATCGGCTGGCATGGCCACGGCGTGCGCCGCATCGACGACCGCGCCGCACTTGAGAGCTACATTGCGGGTTATCCAGGGGGCGCCACGCTCATCCTGCAGCGTTTCGTGCCTTATCCCGGCGAGGCGGCGGTGCTCTATGCGCGTTTGCCGGAAGAGCCCACCGGCCGCATCCTGTCGCTCACCTTCCGCTATTTCCCGCATGTGGTTGGCAACGGACGCCTGACGGTGCGCCAGCTCATCCGCAACGACGAGCGCGCGCAGTGGAAATCCGCTCTGCATCTCGGCGTCGATCGCAGCCACTGCGGCGTCGACCCTTGCGACCTCGACCGCGTGCCTGCGCGCGGCGAGGTGGTGCGCATCGCGTTGATCGGCAATCAGCGCGCCGGCGCGCTCTACCGCGACGGCCACCGCCATATCACCGCCGCGCTACAGGCGCGCTTCGATGCGATCGCCGGCAGCATGACCGAATTCCATTACGGCCGCTTCGATCTGCGCTTCGACTCGCTCGATGGTTTCATGCGCGGCCAAGATTTGTCGATCGTGGAGATCAACGGCATCGGCGGCGAAGCCATCGATTGCTGGGACCCGCGCTTGGGCGTGAGCGAAGCCTATCGGCGACTCGTCGACCAACAGCGGCTGTTGTTCCTGATCGGGGACCGCAACCGCGCGCGCGGCTTCCGCCCGACCGGGACGGGCGAATTTGTCGCCAGCCTGATCCGGCAGAGCCAACTGATCCGCCGTTATCCGGCCTCGGCTTGAGCGTCGCGGCGACAAGTGGACGCCTCGGTTTGACCCGCTTAGACTTGTGCCGATGAGCAAATCCGTCCGATCCCGGCGATTGATCGCGCTGGCCGCGGCCTATGTGGTCGCGTTGCAGGCCTTGCTGTTGCCGCTGTCGATGGCGGCCGCGAGCCCCTTCGCGTCCAGCCTGTGTGCTGTGGCCGCCTCGGACATCGCTTCGCACGCGCCGGCGGGCCACGACAGCGGCTGCCCCTGCGCGGCCGGCTGCGGCATGCAATGCTGCGTACAGACGCTCGCCAGCCCGCCGCCAGCGACGGGTAGGCCAGGCCTGACGCACGCCATCATTCTGACGCCGGCGCCGGCCATCGAGCCGGTCATCCGCTTGGCTGATCGCAGCCCGCAGGTTCCGCGCGCGCCGCCTGCGGTCTGACATTTTCCGTTTCAATTTCGCTTGAAATGTTCATCGGCACGCCGCGCCCAAAGCAGGCGCGCGCTGCCTCGTTCAGGAGACCAAAATGACCCGGACTACATTCATGATCGCCGCCGTTCTCGCCGCTTTGGCGGTCCTACCGGCGCAGGCCGCCGACGTCACTGTCGGCAGCTTGAAAATCTCGGCGCCCTGGGCACGCGCCACGCCGAAAGGCGCCAGCGTCGGCGGCGGCTATATGACGATCACCAATACCGGCACCGCAGCCCGACCGTCTGGTCGGCGGCTCGACCGACATCGCCAAGAGCTTCCAAGTCCATGAGATGAAGATGGACGGCGGCGTGATGAAGATGCGGGAGCTCGCCGGCGGCCTCGAGATCAAGCCGGGGCAGACCGTCACGCTCGATCCCAGCGGTTATCACGTGATGTTCGTCGGACTCAAGGACCAACTCAAGCAGGGCGGTCACTTCAAGGCGACCTTGCAGTTTGCCAAGGCTGGCAAGGTCGACGTCGACTTCGCCGTCGAGGGCATTGGCGCCAAGACCGGCGGCGGCGCCATGCCAAGCGTGGGCGGCATGAAAATGAAGTAGCGGTTGCTGCGGGTGCCGAAGGCGATCACCAACCGATCGCCTTCGGCAGCCAGGTGGCGAGCCCGGTAAACGCGAATACCAGCACCAGCGCGATCAATTGCATGCCACGCTCGATGCCACGCTCGATGCCGCGATCGATGTCGCGGGTGGTGATCCCCGGCGGCGCCACGCCGCGCAGGAAGAACAGCCATTTGCCGCGCCCCGCCGGCTGCGAGTTAAGCCGTTGCTGAAATCATTAGCGCCTGCTTAGATCGTGACCAAAGGTTGCTTTGGCCGATCGATCGCTGCCATAACGGCGCCATACAACAAAAATCGAAGACATCGGCAAAACTCGACATTCGCCGCGCCGCTCCAGCCGATATCGAGGGCATCCGCGCGGTGATGGGCAAAGCCTATGCATCGCTCGGCGCGCACGGCATCTATTCCGAAGCGCAACTGCTCGGCCAAATGCATCAATTTCCCGAAGGCCAACTCGTCGCCACCTACGAAGGCCGCATCATCGGGTATTGCGCTACCTTTTTGATTCCGGAATCGCTAGCGATCAAGGCCCACGATTGGGCGACCATCACCGGCCGCGGCTACGCCTCGCGGCACGATCCGGCCGGCGACTGGGCTACGGCATGGACGTGTGCATCGACCCCGAATTTCGCGGCCGCCGCATCGGCCAGCGGCTCTACAATGAGCGAAAGAAATTGTGCCAGCATCTGCGGCTCAAGGAGGTCGTGTTCGCCGGCCGCATGCCGAACCTAACGCGGCGCTGGAATGCCGTCGGCTCGGCCGAGAACTATCCCAAGCTCGTGCTTGAAGGCAAACAGCGCGATCCGGTGATCGGATTCCAGATCCGCAACGCTTCGAGCCGATCGGCGTGTTGCGCGACTACCTGCCGCTCGATACCGAATCCCGCGGCTATGCCACGCATATGATCTGGCGCAACCCGCAGGTGGCGGTCGAATCCGCGGCGGCGCCGGACCGCATTCAGCGGCGGCCGCAAACCGTGCGGGTCGCAGCCGTGCAGTATCAATTGTGCGCCATCGCATCGTTTGAGGAGTTCGCGCAGCAGGTGGAATATTTCGTCGACGTTGTCGCCGACTACAAGGCGGATTTTGCGGTTTTTCCGGAGCTGTTCACGCTGCAACTATTATCGATCAAGAATAAACGCGTGCCCGCGTCGGAAGCGATTTCGGCGCTGACCAATTACACCGCCCGGTTCAAGGAGATGATGAGCCGCATGGCGGTGAGCTGCAACGTCAACATCATCGGCGGTTCGCATCCCAACCGCGAGGCCGACGGCGAAGTCTACAATGTATCCTATGTCTTTCTGCGCGACGGCAGCGTGCACGAACAGAGAAAGGTGCACCCGACTCCGAACGAGCGCTACTGGTGGAACATCAAGGGCGGCGACCGCGCCAATGTCATCGATACCGACTGCGGACCGATCGGCGTGATGATCTGCTACGATTGCGAATTCCCCGAATTGGTTCGCCAAGTTATCGACCAGGGCGCGGCGATCCTGTTTGTGCCGTTCTGCACCGACGAGCGGCAGAGCTACATGCGCGTGCGTTATTGCGCGCAGTCCCGCGCGGTGGAAAATCAATGCTTCGTGGTGATGGCCGGTAATGTCGGCAATCTGCCGAAAGTCGAGAACATGGATATCCAGTATTCGCAAAGCTGCGTGCTCACGCCCTGCGATTTCCCGTTCGCGCGCGATGGCATCGCGTCCGACACGGCGCCGAACGTGGAAATGGTGGCGATCGCGGATTTGCAGCTCGACAGTCTGCGCGGCGCGCGCCAGGGCGGCACCGTGCAGAATCTCAAGGACCGCCGGTTCGATCTTTATTCGGTGACGTGGGGCGGCAAGTGATTATTTCGGCTCGGCGAACGCTAAGGCGGCGTCCGCCGGCGGCATCATGCGGAACACGTTGAGCGTCATCGAGATCATCACGTAATAGCCGAGGATGCCGACCAGCTCGACCATGGCGGCGTCGCCGAGGAAGGCGTGCACGCGCTTGTAGGTGCGATCGCTGACGCGGTTGGTCTTGTAGAGCTCGCGGATGAAGGCATAAATCGCACGCTCGTCCTTGGGAGCGGACGTCGGCTCGCGCCCCGCGCGCAGCGCCTGAATGGTCTTCGGCTTCACGCCGGCCTTCTCCGCCATCGGCGCATGCGCGAACCACTCGTATTGCGCCTTCCACAGCCGCGCCGTGCATAGAATGGCGAATTCCGACAGCCGCGGCGGCAGCGCGGTCTGGTAACGGCAATGGCCGCCGAGCGCCTGCGCCAGGTGGCCGAATTGCGGCGCATGCAGCCAGACCGCGAAGGGTCCGCGCGGGGTGACAGATTTGCCGCGCGGCCCGGAGCGGATCGCCTCCAGAAGCGTGCGCTGGGCATCGTTCATGTGGGCTTCGTCGATCACGGCAAGGCGGGGCGCCGGGCGCTTGGCAGGCATGGGGTTTCCTCGTGAGGCTGGGGCGGCGGTAGGGAGAGGGCATGACTCGGGTCGCGAAGTTTGCATAGTATAGCGCATATCCGGTCGAATATTTACAAGGGCGCGGGGGCGCACGCGATGGTTGGCCATCGGTTTACGGTTCTCACCGCTCTGCTTTGTCTGACCTTGTTCGCCGGACCCGCTCTGGCCGACGCCATCGACGGCAACTGGTGCCACAGCGATGGCCGCCGCTTCTCCATCCGCGGACCGGAAATCGTCACGCCCGGCGGCAAGCGCATGGAAGGCAATTACAGCCGCCACTGGTTTTCCTATACGGCGCCCGCGCCGGAGCCAGGCTCCGGAAAAACCATCTTCATGACGCTGGCCGATGAAAACACGGTGCAACTGCGCCTGGGCGAGCCGACGTCCGCGCCGGAAACCTGGGTGCGCTGCTCGCCGTCGATCAGTTCGCTTGAAATATTGGCACCGTCTTAAATCCGGCTACTGCACCGCCGCCGTCACCCGGATCACGCCGCGGTCGAGCATGTGCAGCTCCTTGGCGGCGGCAAGCGACAGATCGATGACGCGGCCTTTGGTGAAGGGGCCGCGGTCGTTGACGGTGACCACGACGCTGCGGTGGGTCCGGCGGTCGGTGACAAGCACATGCGTGCCGAACGGTAGCGTGCGGTGCGCGGCGGTGAATTTGTGGGGATCGTAACGCGCGCCCGACGCGGTCCGCCCACGATAATTTTTGCTGTAATAGGCGGCGACGCCGGAAATCTGCTTGGCGCCCTTGGCGCAAGCCGCTCCGCTCGCAAGCCCGATTGCGAGCGCCAGGGCTGCCGCCGTCCACATCCTTAAGTTTAAAGCCATCCGTCGCTCCGCCCGCCGTTCTAACCGCAATCCATTCAAGAAACCGAAGGCAAAACCATGGCCTAGCATCGAAGTTTTAGGATTTTACCACCTGCCGCGAGGTGCTCCGATGGAACTTGGCGCGATGGGCGGCGGCGCGTGGCTTGGAGCGGCTCGTTGCTTGCCGGCTGTTGAGGCGATCCAGTGTCATTTCGGCGCGGGCGCGGCATTCCTCGTGCAGTTCGGCGAGTTCTTCGTCGCTGAGGTCCTCGATGGCAGCGAATTTGTTCTCGGCGCCCTTCATGGCCAGCACCAGCTCTGAAAGTTTGAGCTGCACCGCCATCATGTCGCGGTTCTGTGTATTCTGAATCAGGAACACCATCAGAAAAGTCACGATGGTGGTGCCGGTATTGATGACCAGTTGCCAGGTGTCGCTGTAACCGAACACCGGCCCGGTGACGATCCATACGATCACCACCGTCAGCGCGAGCAAAAAGGCGGCCGGATGGCCAGTCCATTGCGCGGTGCCTTGCGCGAATTTGGTGAAATATGTGGCGAGCGTGGCCGAACCGGCCCGCTGCGCCTGCGCCTCGTGATGGACGAATTTCTGCGTCATCAATCCCCTCGGCACGGCCGCGATGGGCGGTGCCTCAGTCAACGCGCGGCCCGGTTCCTGAGTTCCATCATGTCAGCTTCGGCAGCGTCTGCTGGCAGCGCCCGATAGCCGCCCAAGGGTCCTTGTCCGGCCGCTTGAGCCACCCCGGCAGATTGAGCACCGTGTACTGATTTGAAGCCCTTGAGCGCGCCGAGTTCGGACCATGCGATCGGTGTCGAGACCGGCGCGCCCGGCCGCGCGCGGGTGGAGTAGGGCGCGACCGCCGTCGCCTCGCGGCTGTTGCGCAGGTAATCCACGAAAATCCGCTTGTTGCGTTTGCTCTTGGCCGCGGTCGCCGTGTAGCGGGCGGGTTCATCCGCCGCCATGCTGGCGGCGACGGCGTGGCAAAAATCCTTGGCCGCGTCCCAGGGCACCGGCTTGATCGGCAGCACGACGTGCAGACCCTTGCCGCCCGAGGTTTTGACGAAGCTCTTGAGCTTGAGCGCATAGAGCCGCTTTCGCACCTCGCGCGCGGCGGCGACCACGTCCTGCCAGCCGGTGCCCGGTCCGGGATCGAGATCGAACACCAGCCGGTCGGCGCGTTCGCGGTCGCCGATGGTGGTACCGCGCGTGTGAACCTCGAGCACGCCGGCCTGCACCAGCGCAATCAGGCCGGAAAGATCGTCGATAGCGATGATCTTGTCGCCCTTCTCCGGGATCAGATGCAGATGCTCGGTGGCTATGCCCATGGTGGCGTGCTTCTGGAAGAAGCATTGTCCGCTGGCGCCTTCCGGGCAGCGCAGCAGCGCGATTGGGCGGCCCACCACATGCGGGCGCATCCACTTCCAAATCTCCGCATAGAACTCGGCGAGATCGCGCTTGCTGACGCCGGCGTCCGCCCAATAGACGCGATCGGGATGCGACAGCGTCACGCCCTCGACAACGGCTTTGGCGTTGCGCTTCGTGCTGTCTTTGGTCGCGCTGCGCTTGACCGCCGCCTTGGGTTTCGCGGCCAGGGTCTTGACCTCGCGCACCACAAGCTTGGCCGGTTTGTCCTCGCGCAGGCCCTGGAACGAAGCCTGCCGCACTCGGTCGCCATGCGTCCAGCCGTGGAAATCGACTTCCGCCACCAATCTGGGCTCGACCCAGACTGGCGCGCGCACGCCGCGTTCTTCCTTTGGCACGCTCTCCAGCGCCGACTTCGCAAGTCTGAGTGCCTTTAGCTTGCGATAGAGCTCGCGCGCGCTCTCGCGGGTGAAGCCGGTGCCGGTGCGCCCGGCGTAATGCAATTTTCCGCGCGCGTAATAGCCAAGCACCAGCGCGCCGACGGCATGCGCGTCGACGCTCGACAGCGCAAAGCCCGCGACCACCATCTCCTGCCGGTCCGAACATTTGGTCTTGATCCAGTCGTGGCCACGGCCGGAATGATAGGCGGCGTCCGCTCGCTTCGAGACGATGCCTTCCAGCCCCATCTTGCAGGCGTGCTTGAGCAGCACGGGACCCGGCTCGGTGAGCGACAAGCTCAAGCGCAACGGGCCGCGCTTGCCCGTCTTTGCCAGCAGCCGCGCCAGCGCCGCTTTGCGCGTCGCGAGCGGCAGCGGCTTCAGATCGGCGCCATCGAGATGCATGAGGTCGAAGACATAGAACACCATGCGGTCATGGCGGCCGTTCTTGAGATCTTCCTGCAGCAGCGAAAAGCTGGAAATTCCATCGCTGCATTCCGCCACCAGTTCGCCGTCGATCAGCGCGGTGCCGGCCGGCAGCTTGCCGACCGCCTCGGCAATCGCCGGAAACTTCTTGGTCCAGTCGAGCCCGCGCCGGGTCAACAGCTTGACCTTGCGCCACCTCGTCTTGCGGCACGATGTAAAAAGATTCATCGAGATAGATGCGGTCAACTTCCGCCATCGGCACAAATTTATCGATGTCGATGGTGTGCGTGCTGGCGAGCGCGATGTTGTCGAGCTCTTCGTCTTCGACCAGCACGTACTGGCCTTTCTCGATCTCGTAACCCTTGACACGGTCTTCCGGCTCGACCGGTTGCCCGGTTTCCGCGTCGATGCCGTCGTTGCGGATGCGGTTGCCGGTCTTGCGGTTGATGATGTGGAAGCGGATGCGCTCGCTGGTGCTGGTGGCCGGATAAAGCGCGACGGCGCAGGACACCAGCGATAATTTGAGGAAGCCTTTCCAATTCGGCCGCGGTGCCATGGACGCTACTCCCTATACGGCAAATTACAGATTACCCCACTCTTTTGAACTGCGCGGCAATCGAACTAGTTCCCGCGCTCGACTGCATTGATCTATCACAAGCAGATGAAATTGCTTTGTTTTTCATGATTGCGCCGGTTGGCATGTCGCCTAAACAGGGAACAATCCCGCGCGCCCCGCGTTGCCTCGGCACATCAAATCATCCCGCAACCGATGATAGGAGACTGCCATGTTGAGTTGGGCCGTTACGTTTCTGATCGTCGCCTTGATCGCCGCCGTGCTCGGCTTCGGCGGGATCGCCGGCGTGGCCGTCGAAGCCGCTAAGCTGGTGTTCTTCGTAGCGATCATCCTGTTCGCCATTTCGGCGGTTGTCGGCATGGTGCGCGGCCGCAGGCCGACTATGCCGTAGCGCCGGCAGCGCAATAAAAAAAAGGCCCTGTGCGGCAGCAGCCGTACGGGGCCTTTGCTATTGTCGGTCAATCGATCAATAGCGCGGGTCGTACATTTGCGACTCGACGAGGGCGCGCAGATCGTTCGGTGCCGGTCCGCTTGCGAGGCCGCGCTGGTAGGCGACCGCGGCGACCGCCGCCGCGATGTTCGCCGAGACCTCGCGGATGCGCGGCAGCGCCGGGTAGAGACTTCCCTGTTGAAGGTCTTCCTCACTGACCATCTGCGCCAGCGTATGGGCGGCCGCCATGAACATCTCGTCGGTCACGAGCCGCGTCTCGCTCGCGATCGCGCCCAAGCCGACGCCGGGGAAGATGTAGGAGTTGTTGCCCTGGCGCGGCACGAAGGTCTTGCCGTTGATCGTCACCGGATCGTAGGGACTGCCGCAGGCGAACAGCGCGCGTCCGTCGGTGTGACGATAGGCCTCTTCGGCCGAGCATTCCGCCTTTGAGGTCGGATTGGAGAGCGCGAAAATAATCGGCCGCTTGTTGATTTCGGCCATCGTGCGCAGCACCTCGGGCGTGAAGGTTCCGCCGACCGCCGCCACGCCGATGATCGCCGTCGGCTTGAGGTCCTTGATTGCCGACAGGAAATCGCCGACCGGCGCGTGAGCGTGGGCATAGCGCAGTTTCTGCGCATTGAGGCTGGCGCGGTCCTTGACCACCAGGCCCTTGGAATCGACCAGCCAGATGCGTTTGCGCGACTCGGCTTCGCTCAGGCCTTCCGCCGCCATGGCCGACGCCACAAGATCGGCGATACCGGTGGCGGCTTCGCCGGCGCCGAAGAACAGCAACTTTTGCTCTTTCAGCTTGCCGCCGGTAACGCGCAGCGCCGAGAACAGGCCGGCGAGGGCGACCGAAGCCGTGCCCTGGATGTCGTCGTTGAAGGTCGGAATTTTTTCGCGGTATTTCTGCAGCAGATGGAACGCGGCGTGATTGGCGAAGTCCTCGAACTGGATCAGCACGCCCGGGAAAACCTCGCGCGCGGCGGTGATGAATTCG
The DNA here is from genome assembly GCA_963786025.1 of uncultured Alphaproteobacteria bacterium. GTDB lineage: Bacteria > Pseudomonadota > Alphaproteobacteria > Rhizobiales > Xanthobacteraceae > Pseudolabrys. The sequence goes on along the minus strand of CAWAXK010000003.1, from coordinate 286,348 downwards.
TCGACGAAGTCGTCATAGGCCGCGCCGGTGAGACGTTTCTGGCGGATGCCGACGTAATAGGGATCCTTCAAGAATGCTTCGTTATTGGTGCCGACGTCCAACATGACCGGCAGGCAGAGTTTGGGGTGGATGCCGGCGCAGGCCGAATAAAGCGACAGCTTGCCGACCGGAATGCCCATGCCGTTGGCGCCGAGATCGCCGAGCCCGAGGATGCGTTCGCCGTCGGAAACGACGATCAGTTTGGGCGAATAGGGCCAGTTACGCAGCACCGAGGCGATGCGTCCGCGGTCGTTGGCGCTGACGAACAGTCCGCGCGGGCGCTGGAAGATGTCGCCGAATTTCTGACAGGCGAGGCCGACCGTTGGCGTGTAGATGAGCGGCTGGATCTCGTCGATATTGTCGGCCACTACGCGGAAGAACAGTGCCTCGTTGCGGTCGTGCAGAGCGTTGAGCGCGACGTATTTTTCCAGATCGTTGGCCAGTTTGCGCAGATTGGTCAGCACGCGTTCGGCCTGGGCTTGCATCGACAGCACATTGGCCGGCAAAAGTCCGCGTAACCCGAGCGCGTCGCGCTCCTCGTTGGTAAAGCCCGTGCCCCTGTTCAGAAGCGGGTCGCGCAATAGCGCCATGCCATGCGGTAGATCACTATCGGTCGCCCGGTTGAGCGTGTTCATGCTAAATTCCTCAGCAAAATCATAGGACTACGACCAGCATCCGAAACTGGTCCAAGACGGAGGGCGCGCGGATGCATCATGAGGTCATGCAGCATAGCGCTGACCAACTTGCGTTCCCAGCGGCTGCTGATGACGGCCGTGACGTCGCACGAAGCGGCGGTGGGGTTGTTGAGCTAGGTCAAACGCTTGCGCATGCGCATATCAGACATGTTTGCTCCGCCGCAAGGCAATGACCGCGTCGGCGGCGGCGACCCCGGTATGAAAGCCGCCGTGCGCGGTCGAGAAGTCGCCTTGCGAGCAGGCCTCGCCGGCGAAAAACAGCCGGTCGTCCACCGGCGCGGCCAACGCCGCGCGGCAATCGGTCATGCCCGGCAGCGCATAGGAATAGGAACCGCGCGCGAATGGATCGGCGCCCCAGCAATGCAGCTTTATCGGCGACAGCCGGCGCGCAAAATCGTTGCCGAACAGGCCGGTCAATTCCGACAGCGCGAAATCGAAGAAAGCGCGCTCGCCGCCCGTTTCGAGCGCGGCGGCATGGCTACCGCCGAAATAACCTTCGATCATCGGCCGCCCGAACGGCCTTATCTGGTAACTGGCGGTCGCGACGCGGTCGGTATGGCCGAACACGCGGCTGTTCGGTTCGAACTCGTCGGCATCGGCAAGCGCCATGAACAGCTTGTCGGCAAGCCCGAGCGGCAGGCCGCACGCGGCATTCACTTTTTCCGGCAATGCTGGCCAAAATAAATCCTCCGCATCGGCCAGCACGGTGCTGGGCAAAGTGATGATGGCCGCATCCGCCGCGATCGTGCCTTTCGCCGTATCGATCCGCAATCGTTTGCCGCTGTGATCGATGCGGCGCACCGGGCAATCGAGCACAACGCGCAGGTCGCCGCCGGCGGCCGCGATCGTCGTGCCAAAACCCTCGAGCACGCTCCAGTTCACGCCGGAGTCCTGATAGTCGATGAAATCGCGCGCCGACATGCGGCCGAGCTCGGCGCCGCTGATAAAAGTGCCGATCGCGGTAATCAGATTGTTCCAGCGGCCGCCCGGTTCGAGCCCTTCGGCGGCTGGGGCATCGCCACCCTTGGCCAGGATGGATTCGAGACGGTCGTAAAGCCCGTCGAAGGCGGCGCCGAATTCCTGCTGCGCGTCAAGCGGGAAACGTATCGGCAGCGATGGCTTGGTCCACGGCGGCCGTGACTTGTCGATGGTGCGGCCTTGCTCTTCGGCGACCGCCACCCACGGATTGCGGTCGGCCGAATGCAGCCAGCCGCAGCCGAGGTCGAGCGCGAAATCCGAGACATCGGTAATCGTCCAGGCCCGCCCGCCCAGCCGCGGCCGCGCTTCGATTAGCAGGCAGTTGATGCCCGCCGCGCGCAGCCGCCGGCCGGCCGCAATGCCGGCCGCGCCGCCGCCGATGATCGCAACCTCGGTTTCATTCGTCGTCATGCAGGAATTTCATGTCACGAACGAAGCAGTCTCCGCAATATCGGCGGGCACGCTAGCAACGACGTGTTGCAGTCGTCTGACGGCAATAGACAAAACATAAATTGGCCGCGGCGCCGGGTGGCGCGGCCGATACCACGTAGCCTAGAGAAATTACTTCCGCGTTCGGCGGATATCGATCAATCTGCTCCGGTCAAGCTCGGAGTACTCGTCTCGTATTTCGCATGATGGAAAAATATTACTTGCTGCCGCCGGCCATCACCGCGCGCGTCTGCTGGTCCGGTCCAAATTCATCGGCGTCGGTAATCGCCATCAGCTCGGCCAGCCGCGTGCGCGCGCGGTTGACGCGCGACTTGATGGTGCCGACCGCGCAGCCGCAAATATGGGCGGCTTCCTCGTAGGAGAAACCCGAAGCACCGACCAGGATGAGCGCCTCGCGCTGATCGGCCGGCAATTGATCCAGCGCCTCGCGGAATTCCCGAAACTCGACGCGGCCGTATTGCTCGGGCTGCGATTTCAGCGTCTCGGCGTAATGGCCGTCGCCATCCTCGACCTCGCGCCGGCGCTTGCGGTATTCCGAGCGGAAATGGTTGCGCAGGATGGTGAACAGCCAGGCCGACATGTTGGTGCCCGGCTGGAATGAATCGATATTGGCAAGCGCGCGCAAGAGCGTTTCCTGCACCAGGTCGTCCGCGCGATCCACGTTCCCGCATAGCGAGATCGCGAATGCGCGGAGGCTTGGCACCGCGCCGAGAACGGCTTTGCGAACCGACTCGTCCATGCGTTACTGCCCGCCCTTGTTGTCGTCGCCATTGATACGGCTGATCAACTCGGCGAACCGGTCAGGTACACCCTGGTTCACCACGTCGTCGTACATCGACCGGAGTTGCTGGCCGAGCCGCGCCTGCACCTCGCGGCTGAGCTTGGCCGGCTTCTCGTTGGCCTTCCGGTTACGGGTTTCCGCGGTTTCCATTGGTTTTTGTTGTCCCACGGGTTTGCGTTCAGTCATTGATCAACCCCAAATCCCCTTGCCCGACCCGGGCGCAGGCCCCCCACTAGCGTCCATGCAAAACCTCTGAATTGGCCGAAGGTTCCTTAGATAGGGAACTTTTTTCTAGCGGCCACGTTAGGACCCCAGACGACGCTTGACTGAAGAGTGGGGGGCTGTGCCCAATCAGCCCAGGGCATTTAAGTTCGGAGGGATTCTTGTCGACATCTCAAACAGTTGCACAGCATCTGCCGTATCTCCGCCGCTACGCCAGGGCTCTTTCGGGTAGCCAAGCCTCCGGCGACGCCTATGTGGCGGCGACCCTGGAAGCCTTGATCCAAGATCCTAAGGTGCTCAATTCCACCATTTCGACCCGGATCGCGCTCTACCGGCTATTCACCAAAATTTGGAACTCGGTCGCGCTCAACGGCAGGTCCGGCGCGGTTGCGTCCACGCAGCCGGTTGAAAAGCATCTCGCCCAGATTGCGCCGCTGCCGCGGCAAGCCTTTTTGCTGGTCGCGTTGGAAGGGCTATCGGAAGACGACGCCGCCAAGGTGCTGGACATCGACGCGCCGCGCTTGCGCGCCTTGGTGGAAGATTCCGGCCGCGAGCTTGCCGCCGAGATCGCCACCGACGTGCTGATCATCGAGGACGAAACCTTCATCGCGCTCGATCTTGAGGGCCTGGTGGAAGGTCTCGGTCACCGCGTGCTCGGCGTTGCGCGCACGCATAAAGAGGCGATCGCGCTCGCCAAGGTGAAGCGGCCGGGGATTATTCTGGCTGACATTCAGTTGGCGGACGGTAGCTCCGGCCTGGATGCGGTGAACGAGATGCTCAAGACGTTCGAAGTGCCGGTGATCTTCATCACCGCCTATCCGGAACGCTTCCTCACCGGCGAGCGGCCGGAGCCGGCGTTCCTGATCGCCAAGCCGTTCCAGCCGGCGACGGTGTCGGCGGTGCTCAGCCAGGCTTTGTTCTTCGCGCGCAACGCCAAACGGCGCGAGCGCAAGGCGAGTTAACGCGCGCCAGACCGTCGTATTTTCAGAACTGGAGAAAAAGTCGAACGCCGCCGATCGAGACGTGGAGTTCTGCTGCGAACTCAGCGTGTCCGCCCTCCTTTTCCGGCAAGTGCGTAACCGAGCATCACGGCTTCTACGAGCATGGCGATCTGCATGTCGCGCTGGGAGTTCAGCGCCGGCGCGCTAGAACTGGGGGCTCTGCCGCGCACGGCCCACAGTATCGCGAAGGCGATGGCGACGGCCGCGTAAATCGCGCCCACAATCAGGCGCGCATGAACTTCTCCGTATTGCGCTTCGAGCGCAATCGCTCCGGCGATGGTAAAATGGTAAAATGCAACAATGCCAAATGCCGCAACGGCGAATGCGATGAGCGCGCGCACAAAAATGCGCCTGAATATATGGTCGAATACGAGCCCGGCGATGTCTTCTAGTCTCATGTTTTTACCGGCGATTTGCCAGCCCCGCCAGAAATCCGATGCCGGCGGCGGCGGCCAACATGAGCAGAGGGCGCTGTTCGACCTCGTCGGTCAATTTCTTGAAAGCACCGCTGCCGAGGCTTTTCGCTTCTTCCGCGATCGTTTGGCCAGCCTCGGACGCGGTTTCGCGCACACGGCTCGTGATCCGTTCCAGTGCCTCGCTTACGAAGTCGCTGATTTCGCCCGAAGCCCCAGACGCTTCGCGGCGCGTGGCTCCGCTGAGCCGGCGCAGGCGTTTTTCCAGGTCGCTCACCAGATCTTCGATGGCCGCAATTTCTTCCGCGGTCGCGGATTTTGCATGTGTGGTCATTGTTATTCCTCTTGTCGCTTATTCATGAAACCCGCCGACACAGAACGCGCGACTGTGTCGAAAGGTTCCAAACCGGCCCGAGGTTGGCCACGGTCAATGCGAGATCGATCGAGAGCCCGGGATGATTGCGGCAGAGCATGCAACTGTTCTTGCTGCTCCGCGTTAAGTTATTCTGCTGCCGTTGAAATCGTCGACCGCGCGCGGCAGATGAAACGAGGTAAGTCTTGGCCTCATTCATTGACAGAACGTGCGCCACCCGTGTTCATTGGAATTTCCGATTCATTGCTTGGTGTCGTGTCGGTGGAAAGCGGCCGGGGCAACGTGAACGATGACCGTCAGGGCGCATAACATGTCGGGCATGGCCGACACGGAATTGGCCAGGCTGCGGCAGGAATGCGAGCGGCTCGAAGCACAAGTGAGCGCGCAAAACTGGGAGCTCGGTCTGCTGCGGGCGCGTTTTGCTCGCTATGAAATCGCGCTGCGCGGCTCCCAGGCCACAGTGTACACGCAGGATCGCGACCTGCGCTACACGTCGATCAGCAATCCCATGCTGGGGCGACCGATCGACGATATTCTCGGCCACACCGACGCGGAAGTTTTGCCGTCGGACGCCGCCGGCGCGGTCATCGCCATAAAACGCGAGGCGCTGGCGAGCGGCGAGTCCAAGCGCGCGGAACTCGCCTTCGAGGACGGCGCTGGCCTGCGCTGGAACGATCTCCATATCGAGCCGCTGCGCAACGAAGCGGGCGACATTGTCGGTCTGACCTGCACGTCGGTCGACGTCACCGAACGCAAGGAGGCCGAGGCGCATTTGCGTTTGCTGATGCGCGAGCTGACGCACCGTTCGAAAAACCTGTTGGCCGTGATTCAGGCGATGGCGCGCCAGACCGCCCGCCATGCCGGATCGACCAGCGGATTTCTCGACCAGTTTTCGGCGCGGCTGCAGGCCTTGGCCGCCTCGCATGACCTGCTGGTGCGCGAGAGCTGGCACGGCGCGTATTTGCGCGAGCTCGTCGAATCACAATTGGCAGCCTTCATGGGCAACGGCGAACCGCAGGTTAGCGTCGAGGGCGCGCCGGTCGCGCTCAAGCCGGAAGCGGCGCAAACGCTCGGCCTCGCGCTACATGAGCTGGCGGTCAACGCGGCGAAATTCGGCGCGCTTTCGGTACCGAACGGGCGCGTATCGATTACCTGGGCGTTGCGCAACGATGCGATCGAACTCGCGTGGTGCGAGGAAAACGGTCCGAAGGTGAAGCCTAGGCGCAAAAGGGGATTCGGCAGCATGGTAATTGAGCGCAATCTTGGCAGCGCGTTCGATGCCGCCGTCAATCTGATTTTTGATCCCGACGGCTTGCGCTGCCATATTGTGATCCCTGCGAATCAGATTCTGGCTGGACGCTGAGCGGAAACTGAAAATAGTTGCCCGCGCGCCGTTTCGTTTAATCGCTTAACAAGCCGCGCGCGGTGGCCTCGCGGCAAGTGGATTGGCGCTATTGCGCCTTTATACCCGCGAATTGGATCACTTTGGCCCACTTTTCCGTTTCGGCGGCGATGAGCTTGCCGAAGTCGGCTGGCGTACCCGGGACCGGGACGACTCCCAAGTCGGCGAAGCGCGCGTTCATCGCGGGGTCGGCAAGGGCCGCATCGATTTCGGCGTTGAGGCGGTTGACGATCGCCGCAGGCGTGCCCTTGGGCGCGCCGATGCCGCCGACGGCGCTTGCCTCGTAGCCCGGCACGAACTCGCCGATGGTCGGCACGCCGGGCAGCGCCGCCGAGCGCGTCGCCGTCGTCACCGCCAGCGCGCGCAGCTTGCCGGCCCGAATATGTCCGATCGACGAGGCCATCAGATCGAACATCACTTGCACCTGGCCGGCGAGCAGGTCGGTGAGCGCCGGCGCCGAGCCGCGATACGGCACGTGCACCATGTTGACGCCGGTCATCATCTTGAACAGCTCGCCGGCCATATGCGTCGAGTTGCCGATGCCGCCCGAGGCCATGTTGAGCTTGCGGGGATGCGCCTTGGCGTAGGCGATGAACTCGGCAACGGTCTTGACCGGAAGCGAGGGCGTCACCTCCATGACCAGCGGCGTGCGCGTGTTACTGGCGACCGGCTCGATGTCGCGAATGAAATTATAGGGCAGCTTCTTGTAGAGCGTCGCGTTGATGTAATTGCTGGTCACGACCCAGAGCAGCGTATCCCCGTCCGGCAGCGCACGCACGACAAGCTCGGTCGCCACGCTGCTGCTTGCACCCGGCTTGTTGTCGATGATGACGGGCTGGCCGAGGCGCTTCGACAGCCATTGCCCCAACAGGCGCGCGCTGATGTCGGCCGATTGGCCGGGTGGAAAGCCGATGACGATGTGCACCGGCCGCGTCGGATAGTCGAGCGCGCAGGCGAGGCGCGGCAACGACGGCAGCGCGGCAGCGCCTGCGGCCAGACGAAGAACGGTTCTGCGGCGAAGGTCCATAATGCGGCACCTCGTGGCGGCAAGGCTAGCCCAATGCCGTGCGCGCAAGAAGTGGCCGTTATCAGCCGTTACCAGGTTGCGCTTGCGTGGCGGCGAGGTTGCGGAACCTTTTGCGCCGCACCACGTTATTGGGCACTATCAATCAAAATGGGAGTTTGCCATGCACAAGCGTCTCAGCGCTTTCGCCGCCTTGGCGATTGTTGCGGCGGTGGCATCGCCGGCACCGTCCATGGCGCAAGGCCGCGAGCGGACCAAGACCGGCACGTTGACCTGCGATATTTCGGCCGGCATCGGCCTGATCATCACGTCGAAAAAGGAAGTGACCTGCATGTTCACGCCGTCGCAGCCGGGACCGCGTGAGGTCTATACCGGGTCGATCACCAAATTCGGCCTCGATATCGGAGCGACCACCGGTGGCGAGATGGTCTGGGCGGTCTATGCGCCGACCAATCGCCGGTTCGGCGCTCTGGCCGGGCATTACGGCGGCGCGAGCGCCGAGGCGACGGTCGGCGCCGGTCTTGGCGCCAATGTCCTGGTCGGCGGCTCGGACCACACCGTGACGTTGCAGCCGGTATCGGTACAGGGGCAGACCGGCCTCAATGTGGCGGCCGGTGTCGCCGGACTTGATTTGCGGCCGGCGCGCTGAGCGTAAACGCAATCGTCAAGATGCCTGCGGCCGCTCCAGTGGAGCGGCCGCTTTTTATGTCGGGATCGCCGATGCTTACATGCCCTTCATTGCGTCCTGCACCAGCGAGTTGTCGACGTGCTTGCTGACGTCGAACTTCTTCGAGATCATCTTCAACTCGGCCAGGCTATCGACATTGCTCTGCAAGGCCTTCTCGTTCACCAGGCCATGCGGGTCGTGATAGAAGTCCTTGCCCGGCAGCAGCGCCCACTGTGCGAAGGCGGCTTCCGGCCGTTGCGTCAGATCGGCCATGATCTTGAGCACGCGCTCGCGATTCTTCGGGTCGTGCACCACGCCGATGCCGTGCACATAGTCGGCCAGGAACTTCACCAGGACGTCACGATGTTGCTTGATGAAATCCTCCTTGGCGCAGAAAAACAGAAACTGCGTGGTACCCATGCCGTCCTTCTGCTGGAACAGCGGACGGAAGCCGCCGCCATCCTTCAGCGCCTTCGCCCAGAACGGGGCAAGGAAGGCGCCGACCTGGATCTTGTTGGCCTTGGTCATCGCTTCCATGGCGCCGAAACTCGCCTCGATGATGCGCACGTCCTTGTCGGGGGTCAGGCCGTTGTTGCGCAGAACCGCGCGTGCCGCCATGTCGACGGCGCCGCCGAAGGCGTTGACCGCGATGGTCTGGCCCTTGAGGTCCTTCACCGACTTGATCGGCGAATTGGCGGTCACCGCATAGATCGTGGAGAAGCTCGGTCCATCTTGCGCGACGTCGGCGATGCCCTTGATCGGCAGGTTGGCGTTCAGGATTCCGGTGGCGAAGGTCGAGAACGCCAGCACCCCCACGTCGACCTGATCGGCGGCTAGCGCCTGCAACACCAGCGACGAGCCTTTGAAGCGGATGAAGTCGATGGTGTAATCCTTGCCGAAATATTTGGTCTGGTCCGGCATCTTGAAGATGATCGGCGCGAGATGCGTCGGAATGGTGTCGTAGCTGACCCGAAGCTTGAACGGCTCGGCGGATGCCGGCACCATCGCGCCGAGCGCGCAGGCCGCGAGTGCGGCCAATAGTCCGCGTGTCATGATCGATCGAATCATCGGTTGTCCTCCCACCTTTGTTGGCCGTTTATTCGCCCGACTGCCTTGAAAGGTCGGCGAACCGGCGGCGGCTGCTTTTGCGCCGACTCCCAACTTTAGCGGGTTTTTCGGCCGGGGCACCCAAAAAATCTTGGTCCGTCTGGCGCTTTAGGCACCGGCACCGACCGCCGTTTCGGCGTGCCAGATCAGCAGACGGGCGCGCAGCCAGGCAAAGCTTTGGATGAAGACCATGCCGGTGAGCAGCGTCGCCAGCAGGCCGGCGAACATCTTGTCGGACTGCGCAAAGCGCACGGCGTGGACCATGTAGCCGCCAAGCCCGTCGGCGCCGGTGAGCATTTCGGTCACCACCGCGATGATCAAGGCGAGCGGAAACGCCACTTGTAAGCCGCTGATAATCTCCGGGGCGGCTGCCGGAATGACGATTTTCCAGAACAGCGCGTGCCGCGGCGTGCCGAGCGTGCGCGCCGACCAGAGGAAATATTTGTCGACCGTCGTAGTGCCGAGGAACGTCGCGCTGACGACCGGCACCACGCAAGTAAAGGCGATCATCAGGATTTTAGGCATGTCGCCGAGCCCGAACCAGAGGATGAAGATCGGCAGGAAGCTGATCTTGGGGATTGGCAATGCGACCGAGACCAGCGGCTCCATGATCCGCCGTGCGATTGCCGACATCGACATCAGCGCCCCGGCGGCGACGCCGACGATCGCGGCGAGCGCAAATCCGACGAGGGTGAGAAAAGCGGTCGCCGCGATCTGACGGGGAAGCTCGCCGTCGAGCAGATCGGCCCAGCCGCGCTCGAGCACCTTACTCAGTGGCGGCAGAAGAAAAATGTTGAACATGCCGGAGCGGGCAGTCACCTCCCACAGGATCAGCAGGACCACCAGCGAGAGATTGCGCGCGAGCGCGTGCCGCAGCCAATTGATTTGCGCGCGCGCCGCCATCAGTCGCGCCAGCGCAGCAGAATGCCGCTCAACCACAGGAACAAGCGGTCGGCGGCAAAGCCGATGATCGTCACCGCCAATACGGCGGCGAACATGCCGGCATAATCGCCGTCCTCGCCGAGCGTGGCGATGAGAAAGCCGAGCCCGCGTTGGCCGATGAGGAATTCCGCGCTCACCATCAGCGTGAACGACAGCGCGAGCGCGATGCGCAGTCCGCTCATGACCTCGGGGAGCGCGGCCGGCAGCACGACTTTCCAGGGGATCAGCCATTTCGGCGTGCCGAGGCTCCAGGCTGACCAGACCAATTGCTTGTTGATGCCGCGCGCCGCGTTGTAGGTGGTCACCACAATCGGCAGCAGGCAGCCCAGGAATACCGCGGCGACCTTGGCCGAATCGCCGATGCCCAGCCACAGCATGAACAGCGGGATCAGCGCCGATTTCGGCAACGGGAAGGTGGCGCGCAGCAGCGGTTCGAAGATATTGCGCACCCAGCGGCTCTCGGCCATCAGCATGCCGGCGACGATGCCGAAAAACGCAGCGAGGAAAAAGCCGCTCGACTGGCGGAACAGCGACAGTTCGGCGTGAAGCAGCAGGTGCCCCTTGGTGGAGAGGCGCACGAAGGCGACAAGCGTGTCGCCCAGCGATGGAAAAATTGATGGATTAAGCAGGCCGGCGCGCCCCGCGACATCCCACAAGGCGACGCCGGCGAAAATCGGCAAATAGAAAACCGGGATGCGCAGCGCCCTGTTCATGGCGCCCGCCCTTCCTCGGCAATACTGCGCACGACCTCGTCGCGCAGCATGTCCCACAGCTCGTCGGCTTTGGCGTCGATCGCCGCGCGCGAGGCGTCGGGCCCGAGCCCGGTCTCGACGATGGTCTTGATGCGGCCGGGACGCGCGCTCATCACCACCACTCGCTGCGATAGAAACACGGCCTCGCGCACGTCATGGGTGACGAACACCACGGTCTTGCGGAAGCGTTGCCACAGCTCGCGCAGCTCCTCCTGCATGATCTTGCGGGTCTGCGCGTCGAGCGCGCCGAATGGCTCGTCCATCAGTAGGATCGACGGCTCGCAGGCCAGCATGCGCGCGATGGCGACGCGCTGCTGCATGCCGCCGGACAGCCGGTTCGGAAACGTGTTCTCGAAGCCGCTGAGTTTCACCATGTCGATGAAGGATTGCGCGGTGCGCCGGCGCTCCGCCTTGCCGACGCCGCGCTCGGCCAGACCGTATTCCACATTGCCGAGCACGGTTTTCCAGGGAAACAGCGCGAAGTGTTGGAACACGATGCCGCGGTCCGGCCCCGGCTCGCGGATGGCGGCGCCGCGCACGCGGATTTCGCCCGCCGAGCAGGGCACGAAGCCGCCGATCATGTGCAGCAGCGTCGACTTGCCGCAGCCGCTGGGGCCGATGATGGAGACGAATTCGCCGTCGCCGATCGACAAGGCGACCCGGTCGATGGCGGTCAGTTCGCGGTCATTGCCCAGCGCATAGGTCTTGCTTACGCCGTCGATATCGATAAGCGCCATTGCGCGTTGTTCCCCGGGTCGCGGCGTCTATTGTTTTTCGGCATTGTGCCGCAGCAGCGCAGGCGACGCCAGAGCAGGACGCGCGGCTCGCGAAACGACCGCGAGCGGACCTGCGATGTCGACTGGCGCAGGAGGATCCACTCCGCCTTACCGGTAGAGGTGATGTCCGCGGCCGTCAGCCGAAGGTGAAGGCGTCGTGATAGGCGCCCTGCACCTGGCCGCCCGGCACCGGTCCGCCGCCGGGCACATGCACCATATTGCCGATCACCGCGCAGGTCGCGCCATGCAGGCCGTGGCGCGGGATCGCCATCGGCGTGCCGGCCTCCCAGCTGTCGGTCTTCGGGTCGTAGATTTCATTGGTGCCGAACACCCTGCCGGTCGCTTCGCCGCCGAACACCACGATCTTGCCGCTGATATAGACGCAGGAGGGCCCGCTGCGCGCGGTCGGCAAGGGCGCGCGGAAGGTCCAGCCGTCGGTCTTGGGGTCATAGACAGCGTTCAGGCTGGTGTTGAAATCGTAAGAGTCCATGCGGCCGGCGATGGCGTGAATCTTCCCGTCCACCACCGCGACGCCCATATGGTCGCGCTGGCCGACGAAAGGCTGCGTGCCGGTCGAGCCGCGCATGCTGGCGCGGTCGGAATATTTATCGGTCGCCGGATCATAGACCTCGTGCCATTCGACCGAGCGCACGTCACGGCCGCCGAGCAGGTGGATCTTGCCGTCGAGCACGATCGCCGAGATGGCACCGCGCGGGCGCGAAATCGGCGCAATAGGAGCCCACTGGTCGGTCGCGGTGTCGTAGACGAAGCACTTGGAATGCGGGCAGCGGTTCTGCTCGACGAAGCCGCCGAAGGTGTAAATCTTCGTGCCGATCGAAACGCCCGCCACGTGATTGCAGGGGTGCGGGAAGGTCGCCTTTAGCGACCAGGATTTGCTCGCTGGATCGTAGACCTGATGGAAATTCTGATCGACGCGGTGTTTGGCATAGCCGGCGATGGAGTGGATTTTGCCGCCGCATTCGATCACGGCGTGCTCGCCGGTGGGGATCGGCATGCGCGGCATTTCGACCCATTTGCCGGGGTTGGCGGCCTTCGGTGCGACGCTGGTCATGTAGCGCTGCTTCTCGACCGTCTTGGGGATATCGGTGACGGTCTTGTCGTTTAGACCGAGAAAGAGCGGGAGTTCTTCTGCCATGGTGGACCTCAACTAACGTAAGTGGGGACCGCGTCCCGCAATAATTTCTTGGTGAGTTCGACGCCTTCGCGCGCGACGTCGTAGGGCGAGCGCGCCCATTGCTCGGGATTGGGCGCCTCGTAGCTCAGATAGCCGGTGTAGCCTTTCTCGGCCAGGAGCCCAAGCATGTCGCGCCATTTGACTACGCCCTTGCCGGGCGGCAGCCGGTCGGTCGGCCGCCGTACGCCGGTCACCGGATTGGGCGACAGGTCGCTGTACTGGAAACAGTAGATCTTGTCGGCCGGCATGCTCTCGAAGCCGCGGCCGCCGGCGCCGCTGCGGGTGAAGTGATAGGCGTCGATCAGGTAGCCGCAATTCGGCTTGTTGGCGCTCTCGATCAGTTCGGTCAGCACGCCCAGGCTGTTGAGCACGTCATGCTGCGAGTTGAACTCGATCGCCAGCTTCAATTTGTATTCGGCGGCGATGTCGCCGGCTTCGCGCAGATACTTGATCGCTTGCGCAATCGTGCCGCTGATCTGGCCGGGCGCGCTCATCAGCGTGTCGCAGCCCATCGCGACCGCGTTCTCGCAGAGACTTCGCGGAATACCTGGAACAGCCGCTTGCTCTCCTCGCCGGTGGCGAATAGCCAGCCATATTCGACGCCCAGCACGCCGACCGGGATGCCGCTCTTGTTGACGATATCGAGCACCTGCGCGTTCGAAAGGCCTGCATCGTAACAGCGCTTGAAATCGGTGCGGCGCAGCTCGACCGCGTCGAAACCGCCTTGTTTCGCCGCGTCGAGGGCGGTGGCGAGCGGCGTGGTGTCGATGGTCCACATATGCAGGGCCAGGCGTCCGAACTTTTCCGGCATGTCGTGATTGCTCCTAGGCTTCTACTTGCCTTCGTACTGCAAGATGTAAAGTCCCGCATTGGTATCGGTGAGATACATCAATCCGTCTTTGGCGACAAAGGCGTCGCAGGACTGGATCACCTTGGCGGGGTTCGGCCGCTGATCGACGATGCGCTCGGGCGGCGGCGGCACGAAATAGGCAATCTCTTTGGGTTCGAAGGCGTTGCGGATGTCGTACACGCGCAAGCCGGCATTGTGATAGGTGGCAAATACGGTTTCTTCGCTTTGGAACGCGCCGGGCCGGTTTTCATGCAGATTGTGCGGCCCGAATTTGGCGCCTTTGGCGCAAAAATCCTCTTCACGCGGCGTCGGCAGGGTGGCGATCGATACCGGGTGCGCCGGCTCGCGCACGTCGATGACCCAGGTGTAGGCAAGCCCGTTGGCGCAATTCGCCGCGGTCGCCTCGTCAGCGAGGACCATGAGCTTGCGGCCGGGCAAGGGCAGGGGCGTGTGCGCGCCGCCGCCGAAAGGCGGCGCGTAATTACGGTGGCTGAGCAATTTCGGATGGGCCGGATCGCTCAGGTCGTGAATGGTGAAGCCGCCGTCGCGCCAGGCGGCGTAGCCGATATTGCCTGCGCTGATGAGGTGATGCAGCGCCGTGCGCTTGCCGAACGAGACGGGCTTGGTCTCGCCGCCGGCGCGGTGCATGCCCGGCAGCCACCAGCGCCCCGCGAGCGTCGGCTTGGTGGGGTCCGACACATCGACCACCGCCAGCACGTGGTCGATGAAGCCTTCGAAATGCACCGAGACATAGGCGTAGCGTCCGCCGTCCCACCAGATGCGGTGGGCGCCGAGCCCCGCCGTGTTCAAGAAGCCGATCTCGCGCGGGCTCGCCGGCTGCGACACGTCGAACACGCGGATGCCGGCGCCGAACGGCTGCTCGGTCTGCACCGAATCCGCCAGCGACTTGCCGTAGTAGTCGGACTGGCTGGCATATTGCTGCATGGCCCAGATGTTCGGGCCGTTGACGGCGAGCAGGATGTCGCCGTGGATTTGTAGATGGTGCGAGCGCGTGTTTTTCGGCGCCGCGACGAAGGCAACGGTCTTGGGGTGCAGCGGGTCGCGCACGTCCACGACCGAATAGCCGTCGCTGAACATATGGCCGATGAAGGCATGACCCTTGTGCAGGATGACCTGCACGCCGTCCGGTCGGCCGCCCTGATCGCAGCGCGACAGATAGCGGATGTTCTTGGCTGTGGCGCCGGGCGGCAGGGGGGTCATGCGGGTCAGACTATCAAATCGGCGGACTAATTTGCGAGGCCCGGCCCGGCATGGTGCCGAACCGGGCCTTGCAGCTTTGTCGAACGCCGATCAACCGGTCGGTGGGGCGATCTCGTCGAGGCCCTTCTGCCGCGCCTCCGGGCCGAGCAACGTCACGCAGAACGCGGCGATGATCAGCAATGCGGCGATCGATCCGAACACCGCGTTGAGGCCATAGCCCTTCTGGAGCCAGGGGATGGCGATGAAGATGCCCGCCGTCGAGAGCCGGCCGACGCCCGCCGCCCAGCCGAAGCCGGAGGCGCGCGCGTTGGTCGGAAACACCTCCGAGGCGAAGATCTGCATCGAATTTCCGGCGACCTGGATGAAGAACACCATGACGAAGCCGAAGATCAGCAACTGAACCTCGCTACCCGCATTGGCGAACACGATCGCCATGATGCCGGCGCCGATGAAGGCACTGATCGACGTGACTTTGCGACCCAAGTTGTCGAGCGCGTACATCATGAACAAGCTCGCCACCGGTACCGCGAAGTTCATCACCAGCGTGAACTGCAGCGATTTGGTGATGCTAAAGCCCTTGTCGTGCATGATATTTGGCAGCCATCCGCCGAGACCAATGGCGACGCCGAAGAACGCCGAGAAGCAGATCATGCCGGCAATGACACGCACCGGGAACTGCGAGAAGACGATGGCGAACGGGTCGGTCTTGGTGTTGCTGGCGGCGTCGGTCGACAGCGGCTCTTTCGGTCCGGCAATTCCCATCTGCCCGAGAACGTCGAGGGCTTCCTTGCCGCGGCCGTGCGTCGCCAGATAACGCGGCGATTCCGGCAATACGAAGCGCAGCACCCAGACGATGAGCGCGCCGATGCCGATCACGATCCACACGCCGCGCCAGCCGATCGACTCGCGGAAGTAGAGCGTGAACAGCGTCGAGATCGGCCATACGCAGGCGCCGCCGATGAAGTGCACCAGCGCCAGGATGCGTCCGCGGATGCGTTTGGGCGAATATTCGCCGGCATAGGCGAAGGCCAGCGGTTGCTCGCCGCCCAGCCCAAGGCCGGCGACGAAGCGCGCCGCCACCAGCCACATGACCGTCGGCGCCAGCGCGCCCAGGATGGTGAACACGCCGAAGATCAGCAGGTTGAACTGGTAGACCGTCTTGCGGCCCCAGCGGTCGCTGAATTCGCCCTGGCCGATGCCGCCAAGGAACATGCCGAACACGGTGGCGCTGCCGATCCATGCGGCTTCGGCCCCGGTGGCGAATTTGGACTGGATCATGTCCGGGATCAGCGCTCCGAGCACGATCAGATCGATGACGTCGAAAAAGTAACCGGCGGCAATAAGCGCGATCACCTTGACATGAAGCGGCGATATTTTGGCATCGTCTAGCGCATTGCCGACGAACCCCTCAATGGTTTGAGCCACGGCGTAGTCCCCCTATCCCGTTTATAATTCGTGCTTATGAGGCACCGCGTCAGAATGATCTACAATCGTACCGCTGCCTAGCCCATTTCCACCGGCACCCACGCAATCGCAGTTGGTAAGTCCAGGCACTTTCGATTGGCGAAAATGGAACGGGCCGGAGCGGCGCCGCTCTGACGCGCGCTTCGCGCGCGGATGGGATTTGCCGGCGGCGCGCGCATGGTGTTTGAGCGGCTGACTGTTACTATAATATTCTGTCTTGAATACCTTCGTTATCGAGTAATACCGACACTATCGTACCACAAATACATAGAAATACGGTACACAAGCAGATGTTTTTAGCTTCCGCGTGCCAGAGTGACGTCGACCTGCCGCCGCCGATGGTGAGAGGACCGCGGGGTGATGCCTGACGAGGAATTCACTGAGCGCCTTGCCCGCGTGCGCGAGCGCTTTGCCGCGGCGCTCGTCGGCAAGATCGGCGACAGCTTCGCGGCGCTGGAGAAAATATCCGGCGGCGGCGAAACGATTGACGTCGTGATCGCCGCCCATCGCCGGCTGCACGAATTGTGCGGCGCCGCGCCGACGCTGGACTTTCCAGCCACCGGCAAGGCGGCCGGTTCGGCCGAAACCGTGCTGCGGGGGGCGGTGAAATCCAAACGCACGCTCACGGCGGCCAAAATCGCTTCGCTCAAAGCCAAACTCGAGGCTCTGCGCCAGGCGGCCGCCGGCGAACAGCGGGTCTATTCAAACCGGGCGTAGCGCGACCGGCATGGCGGCGCGGCGCGCCGGTCGCTAGGCCGGCAGAAAGGCATGCGCGGTCGAGGCCAGCGTCATCGGATCAAACGGCTCGGGGATCACGCCGGCCGCGCCGAGCGAAAGAAAATGCTCTACCTCGCGGGTCTGCGCGCGTGCCGTCATGAATACCACGGGAATGCCGGCGATACGCGCGTCCCGGTGCAATTGCGTCAGCGTCTCGGCGCCATCCATTGTCGGCATCATCACATCCATCAGGATGACGTCGGGCTGCCAGTCGGCGGCGGCAATGAACGCGTCCGCGCCGCTGGCGCAACTCTTCAAGATAATTTCGGGATGAAGCGCGAGCGACATTTCCACCACCTCGCGGATGTCCGGTTCGTCTTCCACGTGCAGCGGTCGATAGACGTGCATGCGAGCCCCCGACTGAAAAAATAAAATATTCGCGGCGGTGAATACATCCTGGGCGCGTAAACGTGCCGTGAAGCGCACTGAGATTTCGGGAGGTAACGAAATGTGCGTGCGTGAAATGTCTGGTGCGCCGTTACCCGCTAGCGCGCGGCATGACGGATAAGTTCAGTGCGCTCCGAAATGCCGGACGGCATCCGGCACAATGATATGTGCGCGCACAGCGGCGAGGATTTTCACAGCCGGCCTTCGGGAAAAATGTCGCGCCCGCGTGACGCGGTTCGACGTTCTATACAAACAAATTAGCCGCTGCATGATCGGAAAACTGGCCCGTTTCTAGATTCGCCGACGTGTTCAAAAAGGAACAGTACAATTCACAACCTATAGATCATTGGGAATATTTCCAGATTTGCAGCCAAATTTTTTGATGGCATAATTAAATACCGCCTTCGGGCCAAAGATTAGGGGAGCATTGAGCGGCTTCGTACTGACAATGTGATGGGGTCAGCGAGGGGAGACTCCGCGTCATGGCAATAAAGGAAATGCTGCAAGAAGGAAACGAGCCTCGCTTCGACTATCGCGCTTTCCTGGCCAAACACGGTGGTGCGACGGTAACGAAGTATAGCGACAAACAGACCGTTTACGCGCAAGGCGATAAGGCCGATGCGCTGTATTACATCATCAGCGGCTCGGTGAAAGTCACCATCTATTCCGAATACGGCAAGGAAGCCGTGATCGGAATTCTGACGGCCGGCGACTTTTTCGGCGAGGGATGCCTGGACGGGCAACTGATGCGCAATTCGTCGATTGTGACGACGAGCGCAAGCGAGATCGCGCGGATCGACATCGGTGTCGTCAGCCGCGCGCTCGATAGTGATCCGGATTTTGCAAAATTGTTCATGCGCTTCATCCTGGACCGGAATCAAAAGTTGCAATCCGATATGATCGATCAGTTGTTCAACTCGAGCGAAAAGCGGCTGGCGCGAATTCTTCTGACGCTGGCGAATACCGGATTGGGAACTCAGTCCAACACCATAACGATGGCGATCAATCAGGAAATGCTGGCGACTATGGTCGGCACGACGCGCTCGCGCGTCAACCAGTTCATGAACAAGTTCCGCAAATTGGGATACATCAATTACAACGGCCACATCGAAGTGAACAATTCTCTTTTGAATCTTATTCTCCATGATCAGCCGTAAAGCGATCACGGACGATTCTGATTCGGCACGATCGGCCGCAAAGTGAACACGGATAAAAAACGTTTTTACGCCGGTCGCTAATTCCCTCCGTGTGGTGCGCGGATACATTGTCGAGCGCCAAATGGCAGCCTGTTTCCGGCAAATATTTTTTTCGAAGTGTGCAACTTTGTACAGAAAAATAAAGTTATTAGTGGCAAAGTTGCACCATCAAATGCGTCATCGCGTGGCAGGTTCGTCGAACGAACTGTGCGTGATGGGGCCTGTGCCCGGGGTTTGCAGCAGCAGTCCTGCGACAGGCTACCTTGTAAAACGTCTACGCGATGGCGTGGAACGTTTATCCGCGGTGTGCCCATAAAATGATTGTGGCAGAAGGCCATTCGTCAATTTAGGGGCATGACCTGGCAAAAGGAAACGCCTATGAAGTCGCCGATCGTCAAGAGATCCATCGTCATCGGTGGACATAAGACTAGCGTCAGTCTCGAGGACGCATTCTGGCAAGGATTGAAAGAAATTTCG
This sequence comes from uncultured Alphaproteobacteria bacterium, assembly GCA_963786025.1. Taxonomy (GTDB): domain Bacteria; phylum Pseudomonadota; class Alphaproteobacteria; order Rhizobiales; family Xanthobacteraceae; genus Pseudolabrys. The sequence goes on along the minus strand of CAWAXK010000003.1, from coordinate 267,159 downwards.
CACGTGCAACACATGACGCTGTCGAATATGGTCGGCAATATCGATCGGGCCCGTCAGCAGAGCAATCTTTCCTCAGCGATCCGGCTGTTCGTGCTCGACCGCGTGCGTGCACAAGGGTTGATCGGCGGCACGACGCAGGTCGAGGCCAACGCGATGAACGGCGGCGGCATCGAAACGCGCGTGTGAATTGTTCGAGCGACGGGATCGGTCGAATGCCCGTTGACGCGGGGCCGGCGCCGGAGATCTTCCGGCTCGCGGTCGAGGCTTCCCCCAGCGGCATGATCGTCGTCGATGGCGCCGGCACAATCGTCATGGTCAACGGTAAAGTCGAGGGGTTGTTCGGCTACCGGCGGGACGAATTGGTCGGGCAGCCGGTCGAAATTCTGCTGCCTGACAAATTGCGCGGCAAGCACATCGGCCAACGCAGCGGATTTATGCATCGTCCCGGCGCCCGCCGTCTCGGAACCGGCCGTGAGTTTCTTGGACGGCGCAAGGATGGCAGCGAAATTCCGATCGAAGTCGGTCTCAATCCGCAGCGGATCGGCGGCGGCGTCATGGTGTTTTGCGCCATCGCCGATACCAGCGAACGCAAGCGTTTCGAGCGGTTGCAGGACGAGTTCGTTACGACGGTGAGCCATGAGCTGCGCACGCCGATGACGGCGATCTCGGCCTCGCTCGGCCTCATGATCGGCGGCGCCGCCGGTTCTCTGTCGCCGTCCGCCGCCCATCTCATCGAGATTGCCTACGCGAATTGCCAGCGGCTGGTTCGGCTGGTCAACGACATCCTCGATATCAAGAAGCTTGAGGCCGGGTAGATCGAATTCAATTTTAGGCGCTGCGGCGCGCGCACTGGTGGAGCAGGCGATCGAGACCAATCAAGAATTTGCCGAGGGCTACGGCGTGCACATCCGGGTGGAGGCTGTGGCGGAGGTCTTCGACGTGCAAGCCGACCCTGATCGTTTTGTCCAGGTCATCACCAATCAGCTCTCGAACACCGTGAAATTCCCGGCACCCGGCGAAGAGGTCGTCGTCTCGCTCGAGACCCGCGGCGACAAGGTTCTTATCGCGGTGCGCGACCACGGTGCCGGCATCCCGGCGGAGTTCAAGCCTCGGGTGTTCGAGAAATTCGCTCAGGCCAATAACGGAGACGGCCAGCACATGAGCGGCACCGGGCTCGGCTTGAGCATCGTGCGGCAGATCGTGCTGCATATGGGCGGCGAAGTCGGGTTCAACGACGCGCCCGACGGCGGAACCGTGTTCTACGTCGATCTGCCGTCTGCCGGCCGGCTGGCGGATCGGGAGACGGGCGAAGCCGTGGCGCCGAGCCTTTGGCGCCACGCCGTTTCGCTCTGAACTAGCTCGATCTCGATCGAAGCAGGGCGGGGGCCCGAAGCGTTAAACGTGCAGCGTACAGCTAGAGGCTGCACGCGCTGTTGCAGCGCGAAGAATTTCTGCAATCGGAAAGAGCACAAGCCGCCATCGCATGATGGCGCAAATATTTGACGTGACATTCGGGGCCGCTAACCTGTTAAGTTGACGGCGAAGAAGAAATCGTGGCTTTTGAAAAGATCGACGCCGCTCCCCTCGTGTCCAACGCCGCAGAAATTGTCCATTGAACATCGCCGGTGAAATCACGGTTGCCGCGCCGCGCGAGGCGGTATTCAAGGCGCTTAGCGACGCGCCGTTTTTCGCCTCCTGTATCGAGGGCGTGCGGGATCTCGTCGAGATTGACGCCAGCCACTACAGTGCGGTGCTGGAAACCCGTATCGCCTATATGCGCTTCAAGTTTAAGGTCGGGGTCGAGATGACCAAGCGGACGCCGCCGGAAGAGATCGAGGTCAAGGTCGAAGGCACGCCGCTCGGCTTGGTGGGCCGGCTGACGGCAACCGCCGCCACGCGGTTTGCCGAGGCCGGCGACGCGACGGTCATCAGCTACGCGATCGAGGCGACACTGACCGGGAAACTCGGTAGCATGGGCCAACCGGTGCTCAAGGCGAAGGCGAAAGAAATGGAAAAGCAGTTCACCGCGCGGCTCGCCGCTGCCTTCGCCGGCGGGGCCGTGCCGGGGACAGCGCCAGGAATAGCGTCAGGAATAGCTTCAGGAATAGCGTCAGGAACAGCGTCATGACGCCGTTCGAACTCGTCGAGCCGGCCTCGCTGAAAGAGGCGATCGCGCTGATCGATCCGGACGATCCGGACGTGCGGCCGATCGCCGGCGGCACCGCGCTGATGCTGATGATGAAGGCCGGTGTGTTCCGGCCGCGCCGGCTGGTGTCCTTGCGCAAACTGGGCGGCGGCTTTAGCCAGATCGCCGCGGCGCCGTCCGGCGATCTCACCATTGGCGCGCTGGCGCCGCTCGCAGCGCTCGAATATTCGCTCGAGGTAGCGCGCCATGCGCCGGTGATCGTGCGTGCCATGAAACGGCTGTCGAATGTGCGGGTGCGCAATGCGGCGACGGTCGGCGGCGCGCTGGCGCATGGCGACCCGCACATGGACCTGCCGCCGGTGCTGATCGCGCTCGGCGCCACCATCGCGGTTGCGGGGTCTGCTGGCGAACGCAGCATGGCGGTCGAGGACCTGCTCACCGGTTATTACGAAACCGCGCTCGCAAAGAACGAGCTGATCACCGCATTGCGCATTCCAGCCCAGGGGGCCATGCGCAGCGTCTATTTCAAGGTCACCGCCGGCTCCGCCGACGACTGGCCGGCGCTCGGCGTGGCGGTAGCCCTCGCCACCGAGGGTTCGCGCGTCACGTCGGCGCGCATAGTCGTCAGCGCGGCGACGAGTAAAGCCACGCGGCTGACATCGGCCGAACAGGCGCTAATCGGCGCCGACGCAAACGACAAGACGCTCGCCAAAGTCGCGGAGGCAGCCGCAGCCGAAGCCGATATTATCGCCGACATACGCGGCTCGGCCTCTTACAAGCGCGAACTGCTGCGCGTCTATGCCGCGCGCACGGTGCGCGCCGCCATCGATGGAGTGCAGCGATGACCGCGATCCCCGCTTCCGGCGGACAGGTCGGCCGCTCGCTGCCGCGGCTCGAGGCGCGCGAGAAGGTGACAGGCCGCGCCGAATATACCCATCTAATGCAACTGCCTGGCATGCTGCACGCCAAGATCTTCCGCAGCACCGTGGCGCATGGCCGCATCGTGTCGGTCGACGTAAGCGCGGCGCGCGCCATACCCGGCGTCTACGCCGTCTACACCAGCGACGATGTGCGCAAGGTCATCCCCGATCCCTATTACGGGCCGGCGTTCCACGATCAGCCGATCCTCGCCATCGGCAAGGTGCATTATGTCGGCGAGCCGGTGGCGGTGGTGCTGGCCGCCGATACACATGTCGCCGAACAGGCGGCGCAGGAGATCGTCGCCGAATATGAGGAACTGCCGGCGGTGTTCGACGAGGTCGAGGCGGCGGAGAACAAGACGCTGGTGCATGACGAGTTGAAGCCCGCCGGCACTTTCGCCGACCTCAAGCATTTGAGAGGCCGCAAAGGCACCAATATCGCACTCGATTTCCGGCTGCGGCGCGGCGACGTGGACAAGGCTTTCGCCGGCGCGGCCCATGTGTTCGAACACACCTTCCGCACCCAGAAAGTGCTGCATCTCGCGCTCGAACCCTATGCCTCGATCGCCGATTTCCGCGATGGCGGCGTGACCATCCATTCCGGCGCGCAGGGGCCGTCCTTCGTGCGCACCGAGATCGCGCGGCTATTGGGCTGGCCGGAAAACCGCGTGCGCATCAAGGTGCCATATCTCGGCGGCGGCTATGGCGGCAAGCTCTACATCAAGATGGAAGCGCTCGCCTGCGCGCTGTCCATGCTGGCGCAACGGCCGGTCAAGGTCGCGCTGACGATGGAAGAGCAGTTCTACACCATCACCAAACACCCGAGCACGTTCCGCATCAAGAGCGGCCTCGACAGCGACGGCCGCATCGTCGCGCGCAAATGCGAGATCTGGTGGAACGGCGGCGCCTATGCCGATATCGGCCCGCGCGTGACGCAGAAATCCGGCTTCACTGCTTCAGGGCCGTACGACATCGACAATGTCTCGATCAATTCCTACGCGCTTTATACCAACCTGACGCCGGCCGGCGCGCTGCGCGGCTTCGGCATCCCGCAACTGGTGTGGGCCTATGAGAGCCACACCGACATGATCGCGCGCGCGCTCAAACGCGATCCGCTCGCGTTCCGCAAACAAAACCTGCTGCGCGACGGCCGCCCGCAGGCGACCGGCACCATCCTGAAGGATGCCGCGATCGAGAAGGTGCTCGACCGCATCGCCGAGCGGCTCAACTGGAAGGCGCCGTTCGAGCGCGGCAGCGGCGTGGTGCGGCGCGGGCGCGGGCTCGCGGTCGCGCTCAAGGCGGTGATCTCGCCCACCACCTCGGTAGCGATCGTCAATGTTTCCGGCGACGGCAGCACCACGCTTTACTGCGGCACCGTCGACATGGGGCAGGGCTCCGACACCGCCATGGCGCAAATGGTCGGCGAAGTGCTCAACATGCCGGCCGAAAGCATCCGCGTCGTGCCGCGCGATACGGATGTGACGCCCTACGACATGGGCACGCTGGGCTCGCGCTCGCTGTTCCACATGGGTCACGCGGTGCGGCTTGCCGCCGAAGAGGCGAAGGCCAAGATCGCCGCGCTCGCGCGCGAAGTCGGCGAACCGGAAGGCAGCAATATCTCGCTTGCCGATCTGTTCCGCAAGAAATACGGCATGCAGGCCGGCAACATCGTCGGCACCGGCACCTATAAGCCGGACTACATCCCGCCCGACGGCGATGGCATGACCACCAACGCGACGCCGTTCTGGATGGTCGCCGGCTCCGGCGTCGAGATCGAAGTCGACACCGAAACCGGGCATGTGCGCATTATGCGGCTGATCAACGTGGCTGACGTCGGCAAGCCGATAAACCCCAAGATCGTCGACGCGCAATTGTCGGGCGCCTCGATCATGCAGATTGGCTTTTCCATGTTCGAGAAGATGCATCTCGACGGCGGCCAGGTCACCAATGCTTCGCTCGCCGATTACAAGATTCCGGGCATCCACGACGTGCCGCTGGTAATGGAGAATGAGGCGGTCGACACCTATCAGAGCAACGGCCCGTTCGGCGCCAAGGGGGTCGGCGAGGTTGGCACTTTCGGCGTGTCACCGGCGATCGCCAATGCCATCGACGACGCCATCGGCGTACGGCTGACCGAATTGCCGCTGACCGCGGAAGCCGTGCTGCGCGCGCTGCGCAGCAAAGAAAACCGGCCGCTCGGGGACGAATGATGAGTGCGCGTACCATTCAGTTCACCCTCAACGGCCGGCCGGTTACGGCGGACGTAAAGCCGCACCATAACGTGGTCGAGATGCTGCAGACGCAATTCGCCTTGTTCGGCGCGCGCGAGAGCTGCGGCCAGGGCCTGTGCGGCTGCTGCACCGTGCTGGTAGACGGCAAGCCATTGTCGGGCTGTCTGACGCTCGCGGTCTTCCTCGACGGCACCGAGGTCGTCACCATCGAGCACCAGGCCGAGCCGGGCAAGCTCGACCCCGTGCAGGAGGCCTTTATCGAGTGCGGCGGCTTCCAGTGCGGCTATTGCACGCCGGGCTTTATTCTCATGGTGAAAACGCTGCTGCGCGACCATCCCGATCCCGACGACGCGCAGATCCGCGATTGCCTGTCCGGCAATTTATGCCGCTGTGCCGCCTATCCAGAGATCGTAAATGCGGTCAAAATGGCCGCGCGTAAGACCAAGGCCGGATCAACCGGCTGAACCGAAACGCGAGCTTGAGGGAGGGGAGACCCATGTCAACGGCAACTTTGGCCGGTTCGCAGCCGTGGTACCGCAGCCTCGACGCGAACCAATGGAAGACGATGTTTGCGTCGAACCTCGGTTGGATGTTCGACGGCTATGAAACCTTCGCGCTGATCCTGGTGGTCGGCGTCGCGCTGCACCAGCTGCTCGACCCGTCGCAGTTTTCGCATATTCCCGCCTTCGCCGGCACCGTGATCGGCATCACGCTGCTCGGCTGGGGCATCGGCGGGGTGATCGGCGGCGTGTTGGCCGATTATCTCGGCCGCCGGCGGACGATGATCCTGGCGATTCTCGCCTATTCGATCACCACGGGCCTTTCGGCCTTCGCCTGGGACTGGGTGTCGTTCGCTATGCTGCGCTTCATGGTCGGCATCGCCATCGGCTCGGAATGGTCGACCGGCGCGTCGATGACCGCGGAAGTGTGGCCCGACCACGCACGCGGTCGCGGCGCCGGTCTGATGCAATGCGGGCTGGGCATCGGCTTCTTCCTGGCGTCGTTCGTCTGGCTATTCGTCAGCGGCTACGGGCCCGGCGCCTGGCGCATCATGTTCATCATCGGCGTCATTCCGGCACTCTTCGCGCTCTGGCTCCGCACCGGCGTCTCGGAGTCCGGCAAGTGGGAGGAAAGCAACGAGAAGCGCAAAGCCGCGCACGCCAGGAAGAAAAGCGGCGCCGTGCTGAGCGCGGAAGATCACCATCTCACGCGCTTTACCTTCGCCGACCTGTTCGCCGATGCCCAAGTGCGGAAGACCACCATCATCGTCTTCTTGATGTCCTTGACGACGACGGTGGCGTGGTGGGGCATCTCGACCTGGGTGCCGCCCTTTATCGCGGGCGCGGCGGCCAAGGCGCATCTGCCGCCGCAGACCTGGGCGAGCTACGCCGGCATGAGTTACAATATCGGCGCGATCTGCGGCTATATCGGCCTTGGCTTCTTCGCCGACCGGTTCGGCCGCAAACCGATCGTGATGATTTTCTTTGCCGCGTCCCTCGTGCTCACATTCGCGCTTTATAGGTGGACGACCGACCTGCATCTCTTGTTGGTGGTCGCGGCGGTCAACGGCTTCTTCACGCTCGGGCAATACTCGTGGATGTCGGTCTGGCTGCCGGAGCTCTATCCGACGCGCATGCGCGCCACCGGAATGGCGTTCACCTTCAACAGCCCGCGCTTCATTGCGTTCCTCGGGCCGTTGTTTGCCGGCATGCTGATCGCCCAGTTCGGCGGCTTCAGCGGAATGGCGGTGGCCTTCTCGTTCATCTACATCCTGGGCTTCGTGCTGGTGCCACTGCTGCCAGAGACCAAGGGCAAACCGCTGCCGGCCTGAAGCAGGCGCAGGTTAAATTACAAATCAGCGGTGCAGCGTTCCAACGCTGCACCGTTTTGTTTATCGAGCGCAGAGACTAGGGGAGTGCCGTCGTGCCGAGCGACATCGTTCTAAACAATCCCGACAGCATGGCGGCGCCGGGCGGCCATTACACGCACGCGGTGACGGCCAACGGTTTTGTCCTGATCTCGGGTCAACTGCCGATCGCGCCGGACGGCAGCAAGCTGGTGGACGCGTCGTTCGAGCAGCAGGCGCAGCAGACGCTGGACAATATTGCCTTGGCTTTGGCGGCTGGCGGCAGCGCCATCGACCGTCTCGTGCAGGTGCGTGTCTACATAACCGACATCAAATTGTGGCCGGCTTTCAACGGGATTTACGCCAAATGGATCGGCGCATCGCGGCCGGCGCGCGCGGTCGTGCCGGTGCCGGAATTGCATTACGGCTTCAAGATAGAAGTTGAAGCCGTCGCGCTGACGGGGCGGTGAACCCGTCGGGCGGGGGATGTCAGGCCCCGGCCGCTGCGGCGGCCTTGCTGCGATCGGGAAAATGCTCGGAAACGCCGAGATTGAAGATGCGCTTGGCGTTGAGGCCGAGAATCTGCCGCTTGGCTCGCTCGTTGAGGAACGGCAGATCCCAGATCGTGCTCGGCAAGTCCATGTCCCAGTGCGGATATCCGACTAACAACTGAGAAACGTCGGCCGGAAGCCTGAAAAGCTACGCAGCGAATGACCCAAAACGGTGATCAGCGAGCTGTACGATTTGCTCTGATTTGTACGGGAATTCTTTGTCACACTACGCGTCGGACGGCACGATCCGGTAAACCATGCCGGCACGCTCACCGTCATCGAATGCTTTGAGACAGATGGCGGTGTGAACCGTTTTAGATTTTTCGATCTGTTCTGTTCCTAAAGACGGGGACGTCCTGGCCCTTTTCGATCCACGGTGGCCCCTTTTTAAAAAGTGCTCTGTTTTGAACAAACTCGCCTAACAAATAGGCGTGTATTGATGGTCGTGGCTGATGGGTAGAGCCCGGCGTGTGATGTTGTGGCGATCCTCGGGCCCTATCCGTTGGCTGCCTCTTTTGATTTTGCTCAATGTTCTGCTGGAAACTTAAAACTACTTTTCGGTGTCGGCCGGTGAGGTGCACACCAATGACTGCAATGCAATCATTCCTATTCGGCATTATGGTGGCTTGGACACCTTCTCTAATCGTATTGGTTCGGCTCTTGCTGTCTACGCGAAGCCTAAGGTCAGGCGATCAACAGAACGGCCTCCATTACTAGCCTACCTAGAACGGCCCCGCATCAATTGGCGGCCTCTTTCATTTCAGACCGAGCGCGCGTTGTTCGTCGAAGCCATTCTTTACAGGTATCGAACGGGAATCCCCTGGCGTGACCTGCCTGCGCGTTTCGGCGACTGGATCTGCGGATCACATCAGGGTCAGCGGCCATGAGCGCCGCGCAAACAGGCCGGACACATGACTTGCACCCGACCGCAAATTGAAAGCCAAAAGAACCCCTTGACCCGTGGGCGCCGTCCACACATGACCCGTAAGCGAGTGCGCCAGGCAAAGCTGGCAAAGAATAGGAGGTGAAAGTCCTTCACGGGGTAAGGCCTAGCCAGTCGCCCCGACCCCGAGTGATGCGCGGCGTCCCGTGAGGGCCGACGTGAAGCGTTCACAGGGGAGACCACGGGCCAAGTATTGAGCTGCGAAACGGGTCCAATTCCGAGGTGCCGATCTCGTTCGCTTGAAGAGAAGGCAACATCGTCTCATGGCAAATGGCTCGCATGAGAATAACCTCGCGCAGTCGGAGACCTTGTGCACGTGGAGAAGTTCTTTGCGCGGAACCTGGGAAGTCTCATCCGTGCCCGGTCAGGCAAGCCGGGCCGGTTCATGAAGGCAATAGCCGAACGATGAATATGGACGCGGATGAGAATTCGGACGGGGTCATAGTACCCGCGAAGCGGCCGAACAAAGAGGGCTTGTCCTCGGCGGAGGCTGTGGAGGGAAGGACCCCGCCCAAAGGGAACGGCGGCGAGACGGCCGCGGCTCGGACACTGCGCCGGGACACCGCGTCGAACGGACTCATCGCCGTGCGCCGAGCGGCGCGACAGAGCAAGAATGTACGGTTCACTGCGCTGCTGCATCACATCAACATCGATCTCCTGAAGCAGAGCTACCGTTCGCTTGAACGGGACTCCGCGCCGGGCATCGACGGCGTGACGTGGCAGGCCTACGGAGAGAACCTCGAAGGAAAACTGAAGGAGCTGCACGATAGGGTGCACCGGGGCAGTTACCGAGCACGTCCAGCCAGACGGACCTACATACCGAAGGCTGATGGCTCGAAACGGCCGCTGAACATTCTGTGCTTGGAGGACAAAATCGTCCAGCAGGCGGTCGCGACGGTTCTCGAAGCAATCTACGAGGACGACTTTCTCGGGTTCTCCTACGGCTTCCGAACGGGACGCGGCCAGCACGATGCGTTGGACGCACTCCACGTCGGCATCCTCAGGAAACAAGTGAACTGGGTTCTCGACGCGGACATCCGGGCCTTTTTTGATGCCATGGCCCATTCATGGATTATCCGTTTCCTCGAGCACCGTATCGCGGACAAGCGCATCCTGCGGCTCATTGCAAAATGGCTGAAGGTCGGCATGGTTGAGAATGGACGCAGAACACGTGGCGTATGCGGCGCTCCGCAAGGCGCGGTGATTTCACCGATCCTGGCGAACGTCTACCTGCACTATGTGTTTGATCTCTGGGTCCATCGCTGGCGTCTTACCAGGGCGTCGGGCGACATGATAGTCGTCCGCTACGCGGACGACACCATCGTCGGCTTTCAGCATGAGCATGAGGCACGGGCGTTCCTTGACGACCTTAAGGAACGAATGCGCCAGTTCGAACTGGCGTTGCACCCGGACAAAACCCGGCTGATCCGCTTTGGCCGCTACGCGGCCAAGCAACGTGAGAAGCTTGGAGAGGGGAAGCCCGAAACTTTCGACTTCCTCGGCTTCACGCACTTCTGCACGCGATCACGCAAATGGGGCACCTTCGTCATCGGGCGCAAAACGATCAAGAAGCGCATGCGAGTCAAGCTGCTGGCCATCAAGATAGAGTTGCGCAGGATAATGCACGACCCCATCGCGGAAACCGGTGCTTGGGTGAAACAGATGCTGCGAGGGCATCTGAACTACTTCGCAGTCTCGGGCAATCACCCGAGCCTGTGGTGGTTCTTCAACAAGGTGAAGCGGCTCTGGCTCGCGTCGCTCAGGCGGCGGAGCCAAAAGGCACGCCTCAACTGGGAGAGGTTCATCCGGCTCGTCGCTCGCTTCTTTCCGCCAATCAGAACGCTACACCCTTTGCCATGTCACCGCTTCGACGCCAAAACCCGAGGGAGGAGCCCGGTGCGTTAGCAGCGCACGCCGGGATCTGTGCGGGGGGCGAGGAGCAATCCTCGTCCCTACCGCGACCAATCAATCTGATTTTCTCAGGGAGAAGCTTGGGAGCAATTAGGAAACCGTTTGCAAAAGCAGTATTTTGTACGAACGGTACCGCTCGCATTCTTCATAACAAATTGGGCGTTATCGCCTAGTCTGCGTACGCGAATGATTTCATCTGTAGCAACGCGCAAAGCTAAACCATACGAAAGATACGGACCGGCTACTCTGTCATTTAAATGAGCAAGCCAACAGCCTTCGGCGTCTGGATAGATACTATACTGTTTGCAATCCATAACGCCTGTTCCGATGAGGCTGCCCGCACAGGTTGCGCTCAATGAATTGCCGATTGGTAAAGGAGTCCCTTCACACCTGACCTTGTGCGGTAATTGTTCTGGTTCCTAGTCTGTTCCTATACGGCTCCTACTTTGTTCTACCGGCATTTTACAATTTTATTAATCATAACGCCCCATGTTTCCGGCGTGAGTTCGCATGAGAGTAACTAGGGCCAACTGGCCTCGGTTTTTGACAAACCAACCGGGGCCTTTTTCTTTGAATGTCTTAGCTCCGACTCGGCGTGTCAAATATGACAAATGGAACTGGTAATGTTATCCTAAAAAGGTGCTTAGGGAGGGCGTGTCATGAGTACTCTGTACGTGATCACAATAGGGACTTCTGTTTTTCTAATAGCCTGTTGGCTTGCAGCAAGAGTGACGCTACATAAGCTTCTTCCACCCGAAGAAACCGAATGACACAAAAGGCCGTCTCACTTGGCGGCCTCTTTCATGTGCGCCCAGCATGGGCATCGACTTGGAGGTGGGAGTCCTCCCGCGAGCTGGTCATAGCGAGCGAAGCGAACCGCAGAGCGTCGTTCCGTGAGGCCGGCGTGAAGGAAGCGGGGAGCGAAGTTGCGGGCCGACGAACAGGAACCGGATAAGAGGCGGAGCCGAGCAGGGCAAGCGGGCATGAAGCCGCGAAGCTCTCGTGACCAAAGCAAGGCAACGTAGATCCGGCGGTCGTGCAGCGAAGGCCGATGTTCTTACCTGGGGAGATCTCGCCTTGCGCCTGAAAGGGTGACGCTGGTCGCGAGACCGACGGAGCGAGAAGTCAGCAGAGGCCGTAGTAGCCGTAGCAGCGGCGAAGGGCTGAATGATGGGGAGGGCGAGACGCCCATGCGTGGCGCGGGCCCGACATCATCCGTTCTGAAAATACTGGTTTGCTGAAAAGCAGCGCCGGACTTCAGCCAGACATTCTCATTTTAGAGCCGAATGTCTCCCCAGTCGTTATTGAAACCGAAGTAGTTCCGGCACCGACCGTAGAGCCTGAAGCACTTTCTCGACTTGGCCAAAACATCAAGAACACCGGACGAACAATTTTATCGTCGATTGCCGTCAAACTGCCGAAGCGGCTGAGGTCTATTCAGGGACTTAGCCTCCAAATTGAATTGGTGACGGCGACAGATATTGAAATGGCGCTGTTTACTGGCAATGCTCCGAGGCGAGCGCCTGATTGTCTCGCCCTTAACGTTACTTCGTCAGGTTAAGCAGTGGATTAGATCGGCGTAGCGACGCGAGCGGCTTAAATTATCTTTGGCCTTGTTTTTCGCTTCAATTGTGTTGGCCCTTTTTGAAGCCTCACATGAGCACCACCGTCCGCAACACAATCATCGTCCATTTGGTGCAAGCCGCTGTTGGCTTTGCGATCGGTTTTGCACTCCCTTGGTTGCGTCTTTTTGGCTGGATCTGAAAATGCTCACATTGCAGAAACCAAGCCTCGCCTGTATCGCCGTCTGGCATCCACGGACCGTGATAATTCCCATTGGTTGGAACGAGCGCTGGATCGCTCGGTAGCGATTGACCCACCTGCGACATTGCAGAGCGGCAATGCTGCACTGCCGGTAAGCCCAATAGAGCCCAAAATTTCAGGTTGATGACAGGATCCCCCACAACCTGTGTTGACACGAAATCCCGCCCGTGAAAAAGTTACAACTGTGGCGAGTGGATGCCGTTGGGGGCTCGGTGCCGTGGCCGGCGGCCACTAACAAATGTGTTCCGATGCACAAGACCCCAGCGCAGATGGCCCGCTCACTCCGTGCGCTTAGCAACGCGAGCAGGCTAGGATTATTGCGCACGGTCCGCATTCTGCCTGGGCCAAATGCTTGCGAAATGGTTGTGGCGCAGTTTGGTGTCGATTATTTGGTCACCGACTTGCCCCGATTGCCACTTGGCCAATGCGCCCGCGACCACTGTGAGTGCAAGTATGTACCGATCGGCAGTGACAAATTGCGTCGGCAATATTCAACTGGAAAGTCATTGTCCCCTAAGTCGTCCGATTGATCGGCAACGGACCAGAGCCACACGCTCCCACGCGGCCTTGAAGTCCACCATCGCCTGCTCACGGGTCGCCGCATAGCCCCGATCATGCGGCTACCGAGGCACCCTTGCCGTGACCGTCCAGAGCCAAGGCGTGTCTCTCGATGCTACGTGCATCCACAGGATCCGGCCGATGTGTTAGTCGCAGTCGAACACAACGTAACCATCATCGGCCACGGGCCACAGGGGCGGGCATTCGAGAGGCATTTGAGGGCGAGAATCGCATTTAAGCCTATTTAATAAGCTTACTTTGTGGATTAGGATTGTTGCGGTCATAGCCGCTGGCTAAAGGTCACCGGCTTGAAATCTAAAACACAAAAAACTCGAATGATACTGGAGAAAGAGATCTCGCGGTAACGCGCCGCTCCTAACGTGTGGAGGTCCATTGTTTAAACTATCAACGATTTTAGTGTCGGTATTTCTTTCAATAGTAATTACAAACACTGCCAATGCAAAACACCGGCACGCATACCATCCGCGAGCCAGAATTGTTCACTCGCAGATCGTCTGTAATGAGCGCGGCTGTTCGGGGCAGGTCAACGCGGACCAAGCTAAAGTTTCGAAAGTAATCGACGCCAATGGCAACGTCATCGGGCGCAGGCCCGCTGGATGCCCGCATGCTTTCTGTGGCTGCGAAGCATCGTTGTATTTGTTCGGGACCATCCGCGCTGAACTCAATTTGGCTTCCAATTGGATTAGGAAATTTCCGCACACCTCACCCAGACCGGGAATGGCAGCAGTACGTAACCATCATGTGATGGTGTTGATCAGCCATGCCGGTGGAAGCAACTGGCTGGTACATGACGGCAACTCCGGTGGCGGTTTGACGCGCGATCATGTGCGGTCGATCAGCGGATACGTTATTGTCGACCCGCAAGGCTCTCGTTTGGCGACGCGGGAGAAATAGTAATAGCGCTAGGGTCCAGACTCATTAAATCCACCATACAAGGGCGGCTGCAAGGCATACTGAAGCAAGGTAGTTTCGTGCCAGCCTGTCATATCGCGTTGCGATGCGCCTGAAGTCCTTCAACCTGTTGAAGGCGCTCTCGATGCGCCAGCGAAGCTTGTAGAGACGCCTGCTGAAGCTGAACGGTTGTTTCCGATTGCTGCGATTTGGAATGACCGGCTTGGTTCCGCGCTCATCCAGTTCCTCGCGCAATTCGGCGCTGTCGTAGGCCTTGTCGCCGCGCATGTGCTTCGATGGCTTCATTCTGCGGATCAGTTGCTCCGCAACCGGACAATCGTGGGCTTCGCCTCCAGTCAACAGGAGAGCGATGAGGCGCCCTTTAGCATCTGCGAGTGCGTGAATCTTCGTGTTGCGCCCTCCACGCGAACGGCCAACAGCCTGTTTCTGCTCCCCCCTTTTCCGCCCGCCGCCGAGCGGTGCGCTTTGACATGCGTCGAGTTCGATCATCTGCATATCCGCGGATCGACCGTTGCCGGCAAGTTCCCGGAATAGATTTTCCCATATGCCGCGCCGCGCCCAGCGCACGAAGCGGTTATAGATTGTCGTCGGCGGGCCATACTCGGGCGGGCAATCAGACCAGTGGCAGCCGCTTTTCAGCACGTGAACGATGCCACTGATGACGCGCCGATCGTCTACCCGCTCGACGCCCCGGAAATCCGTCGGCAGGTAGGGTTCCATCCGCCGCCATTGCTCATCGCTCAGCCAGAACAGGTTCTTGCGCACGATCCAAATCCCTCTTCCCAAAGAGAATCAAAATCGCATTGTCAGACCAGAAGAATTAATGAGTTCTGACCCTAGTGCTGATATGCTGCTCGCCGTCGAATAAGTCGTAGTCGTCGTTCGATCATTCGCCGCTAGGGCAGGATTTTTATTCCACCGCAGGAATTCGGATTTGCTTCGTTGGTCGCCGCGTTGGCGGTCTTTCTCTTTCCGCCGATCATGTTGCCGCGCGTTTTGGAGGAAACGTGTCCGTTGGTCTATTCATCCCAGGTCATAATGCTGCAGTGCGCAGGCAACGCTCTGTCATCGCCTTTGCATCCCACCATTAGCGATCGAACACCGTTCTGGCGCATGTTGCCGAGGGTCTTGGGCGCCGGTGCCTGCCTCGCATAGCCCTCTTGGTTAACCCCTCGTTAACGCGGCGTGATGGATGCTGACTATAGGAACAAACGCCCTTGAGAACTCGCGATGCTGCCGGAACACCGCGCACTTCTTGAGGACGATCCGTGTCCAGTCCATGATGAAATGCTTGGCGAGTTGTATCGCAGCAGTTCGCATGGGCTGCATGAAGTCATTGCGACGATTCCGCCAACAACAAGAGCCATTCTCGCAGTGTATTGCTATCGTCGTGCCCACCTTGCATCGATCGGGATAGCGATCGCAGCAACCTGCGAGCAAGACGACCTCAGCTTAGCCTCAGGGCCACTTCGTCAGCTAAGTCCGATCGAGGACGAAACGGACCTCCCTCACTGAAAACATTGATTCTAACTTTATCGCACCGTGTTCGGAAAAGAGAGAGCCAAAACATGCCGAACGCTATGAACGCTCAAGAGAAGCTTTGGTGGATGATTTATGCGCTTCGAGCGTCCATCAGTCTCGATTGGGGTAAATTAGCCGTAGAAGCTTTGGCCTCCGAGGAGAAAAGGACGATTACGGATCGCCTGATGGCAAGCACAAAAGCTTTGAAGGAAATCAAAAATACACTTGAACGAATGCCATCGGTCTAAATCACTATCCTCGTTTTTTCGCACCGTTTATCGATCCGCCAAATACTGCTAATTATTCCAATGATAGAGATGAAGATGGCGCCGCTGCGAGGCGGTCTTTTTTGCTCCGGTTACCAACGTGTCCCAGGTACTTGTCGCTGGCGTCATAAAATCAGAACAATTTAATCAGATTCTAAAGGTCGAAACATTCAGTCAGACTTTAGCTATCAATGTTAAGTGCAAGTGCGAATGTATTTACGCGCTTGCCTACCGTACTCTTCATAGGGGCGATTGAAGGAGGACGGTGGTGTCGAGATTTTACTTTCACATGTCCAACTCAGATGAGTGTCTCCGGGATGAAATCGGTTGCGATGTCAGCGATCTTGCTGCCGCGCATTTTAGAGCCAAAGAGCTTGCGCGGCGGGTGACGACGTTCTCCGGTTTGGCGTCCCATGAGCCTGATTGGCGGCGCTGGACTATGACGGTCATGGATGACTGCCAATGCCCAGTCTTGACGGTGATGTTCGCCCCCTGGTTTGTGTTTAAGGAAACGAGAGGCAACGTGCAGATTAATGGAGTCCGCGTGTTGCAGCAACGCCTCTCGATGCTGTGGGAAGGAACTACACCACCTCACCAAACTCGTTCAACACATCGCTGACTTCGCGATCAATTGCTCTGTCGGGAGTAAGCCTTTGGCAATTCGCGGACAATCCAGCCGCGTCTAGTTTTGTCGGCCATTGGATTAACAATGGTCTAAGGTCGACGCTGAGGCTGAACGGCTCGGCAGCGATTGGCCCATCAGCGACATCGGGTCTTATCAGTGCCTGAGGCCCTGGGCGTGGTACAGTAAATTAGGGAACGGGGTATGCCTCTGCAACGAGCGAAAGTGGAATTTTTAGGTACCAGCGTTGGAGGCATCTGCTTCCGTATGCGCGACGGAATAAAAGAGGTGCGGTGCAGAATGAGCCTTGAAGCTCTTAGGGATAGAAGCGCTGCGATTAGCCTAGATGAAGCCGGCGTCCTTGAAAACTATCGTGAGGAAATCGAACAAGCCGCAAGCGCAAAATACGATCGTGGTCAAATCAGCTCCGACGGGTGTATTTGACCAGCAATGAATTTCTAAACCGGCCGCTGTGATAATGCGCCGTCCGCGAGAGCGGACTTAGAGTATATCCGGCGAGAAGATTTGCCTTCAATATAGGCCAGTTGCGGTCACCGCAGCAGCAAAGCTTGGCGACATAATCGCCGCGATCATTGATAAGAGAGCCATGATAAGCGGGATGAGGAGTACGCCACAGCATGTATCCTGCTGCTGTTGGGCGGCGAGCTTCGCTTTCCGCACCATTACCGCCTTCAGATCGGTTGGCATCGCTTCTCCCAGTTTATGATGCCGCCCCACGCGGCATGAACGGCAAATGTATTAGTTTGAGAAATAGGCAGTATCGACCGTGAGTCGGTAATTACGTAGTGATGCAGTCGTTAAGTAATGCTACCTAAAGTGCAAGTAAAAATAGTATAACTTTATGCGTGCATTGCAGCAAACGACAGTTGGCGAATTGAAAATCGCGTACGGAGAGTTGCTTATGGCACATGACCGCATTCGCCGCGATGCGCCATTTAAGACGCGCGATTGGACGACAACGGATAACGGACTGCGCGAGGGCCGAATTGGTCCGCAGCGTTTGACCCGAAGGCTACATTACGACACTTTCGCTATTCTGGTGACGTGATCGCGTCGAAGTCCGTAGGCGCTATTGTCCTGGCCTTCTACACTTTCCATAATAGTGGTGGCGTGGATCTGACGGGGGGTCGTAATGTCTACACCAGCAACCGACCGCGTGACGGTGATAAAGCCGGGCCAGACCTATGTCGGCAAGCAGGGCATCATCTATGGCGCCGGCGCTTCCGCCGAGACAGTGGGCGCCGAAAAGATCTGCATGAACGTCATGCCGATGCCGCCCGGCGCGCGCGCCAAGGTGCACTTTCACAAGGACATCGAGACCATCGCCTACATGCTCGAGGGCGAGTGCGCAGTCTACTACGGCGACGACCTGGAACGGCGTCTAGTCGCGAAAGCCGGTGATCACGTATTCTGCCCGGCCGACGTGCCGCACGCGCCCTGCAACGAGAGCGGCAAGCCCTGCATCTGGATCGTGGTGCATTCCTCCGGCAGCGATCAGGACGGCATCGTGCTGTTGCCAGAGCTGGATAAGAAGCTAACGGAGATGCTCTCTAAACAAAACACCTAATCTAAACTCGGAGAGACCGCCGCGAGGTGGTCATTCTCAACGCCCTTACGTCATGGCTTATTCGGCTTCGGCTCGCACTGCGGGGCAACTTTTCAAGAAGGTATTTATTGCAAAGCGTAATGCTGGCGTGAATTGCGGCTCAATTGAGTCAAGTTCATTTGGTTTAGCTATTAAAAGAGCCCCCTCGGTGATAACTAGATCATCAACGGGGATATCGCGAGTAATAAAATATTCGGAGCGAACGTTGCCGTTATCAACCTCAGGATCAACGCCCTCATAACTAGCGAGATGTGTAAAACGCTCCGGCGGAACGTAATAAGTTATCTCTTCATGTATTTCTCGGACCACACATTGTAAGAACGTCTCATTGTCTTCCCGGTGGCCGCCAAAGATACCTATCCGCCCAGGGAACAGAATACCAGGAATGTCATCGCGCCGCTGAAGCAGCAAACGACCGAGTGTATCGATAAGAATCGCGCACGCGAACTCGCGGTGCTTCGATGTGCTCATGGCTTTCTTCCAGAAATTAGTATCTGAGTGTCACCATTTAGGACGTGATTGGACAACAACGGACAAACGTCGATTTTGGCCCGCGACGGCTATGACGCGAATGGCCCAATGTATGGTCCGGCCGTGCGTCGCAAGTGGATTTCGTCGAGCTGGCGGTAAGCGGTCTTGCATCAATGTATCCGACCTTTGATTGGAGTGTTGTGCTCCTGGCCATCATGGGTATCAGCGCGCGTGCGAGCTCATTATGCGACAGACCTCGACTGGGCCAGTTGGGTCACCAGTATTCGCATGCGCCGGGAAGACCGAACCTCCATCTCATCTCATCCTCTCGCAGACCTCGGCGGGTAAGGTGTATCGATTTGGCTACGTCATCGCGGGCTCCTCATTTTGCGCGGCCCCTGTGATCGTCGGCGTAGAATGAAGATCAGACAGGCTGAACAGAGACGTCATCAACTTTTCTAACCTCGAAGGCTCGACCATGAGCCAGAACGTTCCAGGCGATGCGCGCAAGCTTGTTGGCGAGCGCGATCGCCAGCACGTTGTGGTGCAGCCGCTTTTTGGCTGCCTCGATCCAGGGCTTGAGCCCATGGCGCTCCCAGATCTTCGGTTTGATCAACACAACCCATGCCGCCTGTACGAACAGGACACGCAGGTAGCGATTACCGCGCTTGGATATCTTGCCGAGTATCGTGCGGTCCCCGGTCGATATCTGCTTAGGGACCAGTCCCAGCCAGGCGGCAAAGTCGCGGCCCTTGGAGAATGCTTCTCCACTACCAATCGCGGCCACCATTGCGCTGGAGATGATCGGCCCGATGCCGGGTACGCTCATCAGCCGCTCGCAGCTGGCGTCCTGACGCGCGATGGCTTCGATCTCGCCCGATAGCCCCTCGATCCGCTCATCGAGCCGACGCCAGTCGCCGGCCAAGTCCTCGACAACCCGCACCATGCGCGGCGACAGGACCTCTGGGGGCGTGGCCAGGATGCGTGGCAGCTCGGCGCGCAAAAACCGCAAACCCTGCCGCACCGCAATGCCGCGCTCCAACAGGAAGGCGCGGATTTGATTGATGATGCCGGTGCGCTGGCTGACCAGGCGCGCACGCACCCGGTGCAGGGCCTGCAGGTCGAGCTGATCCGCGGTCTTCGTGGCTACGAACTTCATCGTCGGCCGCTGCACCGCCTCGGCGATCGCCTCCGCATCACGGAAGTCGTTCTTCTGTCCCTTCGAGTAGGGCCGCACGTACTGCGCCGGCATCAGCCGAGCATCGTGGCCAAGGCCTTTTAGCTTGCGACTGAGGTGGTGCGCTCCGACGCAGGCCTCCATGCCGATCAGGCACGGCGGCATGTTGGCCAAGCGCGCTTCAACCTGGCCACGCGACCATTTCTGACGCAGCACAATGGCACCACGCTCATCGTGCCCTACGACGTGGAACGAGTTCTTGCCGATATCGATGCCAACCACGGCGATTGCAGCGTTGAATGTCTGAGACATGGCGTGCTCCTTGTCTTTGTCGCCCCATCCCAGCTTCTAACGCTGGCCAAGGGGCAGGAGCACGGCCGGACCATCCCATTAAGCGACATTGGGGCTGTTCGACGTCCAAGGTCAGCTTTGCCATTTCCAACTCACCGCGCGGTTACAACGCGCGTGGCTTTAAGCAGTGCGCAAGTCGTGTTCTCACGGCGGGAAAATGCGACGTCGAAAAATATTCGCACTCTTAGGTGGCGCGGCCATGTGGCGTAGCGGTCGCGCAGATGTGTAAAACGCGCGGGTAGTTTAGATGGCCAATTTGTCGCAGCGCATTTGACCTACATCAAGGCAAACCAGCAAAATCAATTATTAGAATGATTAGTTTTTCCAATAGGTGCCACGGGAGCCGACCATGAAAAATACCGAGCGAGGGATACTCTTATTGGCAGCCACATTACTCCTCAGCACGACAGCGTTCAGTCAACCGAAATCAGTTGATCCTGGTAAGCAGGAATTCGAGAATAGCTGTGGCGTATGCCATGGCATGGATGCAAAGGGTAGTGGCTTTCTGACTGCTAGCCTGAAGGTCGTGCCAACAGACCTAACGTTGTTAGCCAAGAAAAATGGCGGCGTATTTCCGGTCGACAGCATTAGCCGCGTAATAGATGGGCGCACGGAGATCGCAGCTCACGGTTCACGCGACATGCCTATTTGGGGAATGCGATACGCGGTCAATGCGGCTGAACACAATTTCGATGCTCCGTATGACCAAGAAGCGTACATACGGAACCATATTCTCAATTTGACCGACTATCTCTACCGTATCCAACAAAAATAGTCCGAACTTGGGTGGAGGCCTCCAGATTTCCTAATCCTATTCACGGCGCCCTATTTAAAATCCTCAGCGGCCGCCTCATCTGGCGGCCTCTCTATTTTAGAAAGGTCCACAAGCGGGATGTCGCATATTGACACTTAGCGTCATTCGTCGCACCGCAATATTTTTGGACGCTATTGGGGGCATAGCCGACATTGTTCGGCGCTGACGCGAAATGGTTATGACGCTAATGACCCAATGTATGGTCCGGCCGTGCGTCGCAAGTGGATTTCGTCGAGCTGGCGGTAAGCGGTCTTGCATCAATGTATCCGACCTTTGATTGGAGTGTTGTGCTCCTGGCCATCATGGGTATCAGCGCGCGTGCGAGCTCATTATGCGACAGACCTCGACTGGGCCAGTTGGGTCACCAGTATTCGCATGCGCCGGGAAGACCGAACCTCCATCTCATCTCATCCTCTCGCAGACCTCGGCGGGTAAGGTGTATCGATTTGGCTACGTCATCGCGGGCTCCTCATTTTGCGCGGCCCCTGTGATCGTCGGCGTAGAATGAAGATCAGACAGGCTGAACAGAGACGTCATCAACTTTTCTAACCTCGAAGGCTCGACCATGAGCCAGAACGTTCCAGGCGATGCGCGCAAGCTTGTTGGCGAGCGCGATCGCCAGCACGTTGTGGTGCAGCCGCTTTTTGGCTGCCTCGATCCAGGGCTTGAGCCCATGGCGCTCCCAGATCTTCGGTTTGATCAACACAACCCATGCCGCCTGTACGAACAGGACACGCAGGTAGCGATTACCGCGCTTGGATATCTTGCCGAGTATCGTGCGGTCCCCGGTCGATATCTGCTTAGGGACCAGTCCCAGCCAGGCGGCAAAGTCGCGGCCCTTGGAGAATGCTTCTCCACTACCAATCGCGGCCACCATTGCGCTGGAGATGATCGGCCCGATGCCGGGTACGCTCATCAGCCGCTCGCAGCTGGCGTCCTGACGCGCGATGGCTTCGATCTCGCCCGATAGCCCCTCGATCCGCTCATCGAGCCGACGCCAGTCGCCGGCCAAGTCCTCGACAACCCGCACCATGCGCGGCGACAGGACCTCTGGGGGCGTGGCCAGGATGCGTGGCAGCTCGGCGCGCAAAAACCGCAAACCCTGCCGCACCGCAATGCCGCGCTCCAACAGGAAGGCGCGGATTTGATTGATGATGCCGGTGCGCTGGCTGACCAGGCGCGCACGCACCCGGTGCAGGGCCTGCAGGTCGAGCTGATCCGCGGTCTTCGTGGCTACGAACTTCATCGTCGGCCGCTGCACCGCCTCGGCGATCGCCTCCGCATCACGGAAGTCGTTCTTCTGTCCCTTCGAGTAGGGCCGCACGTACTGCGCCGGCATCAGCCGAGCATCGTGGCCAAGGCCTTTTAGCTTGCGACTGAGGTGGTGCGCTCCGACGCAGGCCTCCATGCCGATCAGGCACGGCGGCATGTTGGCCAAGCGCGCTTCAACCTGGCCACGCGACCATTTCTGACGCAGCACAATGGCACCACGCTCATCGTGACCTACGATGTGGAACGAGTTCTTGCCGATATCGATGCCAACCACGGCGATTACGGTATTGAGCTTCTGAGACATGGCATGCTCCTTGTCTTTGGTGCCCCATCCCCGCTTCTAACGCTGGCCAAGGGGCAGGAGCACGGCCGGACCATCCCATTATGCGACATCCGTAAAGCCGCGAACGTTTGATATGGCAGACAGGCTTACCTTTTGAGCCAGATCAATACGCGCAAAGTAAATTGGAATGCTGATGAACGGCGGGCTTCCAATCAGCCGGCAAATAGGGAGGCGACGATGAAGACACATCACGTAATCGGATTATCTATGCTGGCAGGCGTTGCGCTCGGTGCCATCGCGGTTCAAGGGCTAAATGCGCAGACTAAGCCGCCCGTCTACATGATTGCGATCAATGAGGTGAGCAACCAGGAGGGTTACACGAAAGAATACCTTCCCGGTGCTCAGAAATCGATCAAGGAGCACGGCGGCGTCTACGTTGCAGCAGGACCGGGAACGCAGGTCGCTGGCGGTCTTCCAAACGGGCGTGTCGTGATCCTGCGCTGGGAAACGATGGAAGCCCTGACGGCTTGGCGCAATTCACCCGACTATCAAGCCGCGCTCAAGATGGGCGAGAAGTACGCCAAATATAACATCATCGCCGTGAACGGTGTGAAGCAGTAGACCACTTACAGAATTGCACTCCAGAGGCCGTCTCAGTTGGCGGCCCCTCGAACATCAAGCTTAGAAAGGCCCATCATGAAACTCAGATTTTTTGTCGCAACAACTGGGAGCTTTTTTCTGTTCTATGCGGCAAGCGCCGCTGAAATAAAAGTGCTCGCCCCCGGCGCGACCAAGGAGGTCTATCTCGACTTAGTCCCTCAATTTGAACAAAGCTCCAAACACAAGGTTATGACGACCTGGTCGGGCACCGCCGATATCAAGAAGCGGATGGCGGCGGGCGAAGTCTACGATGTTGTAATTGTCGGCGCGCCGGACATCGACGCCTTCATAAAACAAGGCAAGATGGTGGCCGGAAGCCGAACCGATCTAATGAAATCAGGCGTCGGCGTAGCGGTGCGCGCAGGCGCGCCGAAGCCTGATATCAGCTCAAGTGAGGCGCTGAAACAGACGCTGCTCGCTGCCAAATCGATCGGCTATTCGACCGGGCCGAGCGGCGTCTACGTCTTGAGCCTGATCGAGCGCATGGGCATTGCCGATCAAATCAAGCCGAAGCTTAAACAAGTGCCTTCCGGTGCGCGGATCGGCAGCATCATAACGAGTGGCGAAGCCGAGATCGGTTTTCAGCAGATCAGCGAGCTCATTCAGGCCCCGGGCGTCGACTATGTAGGCCCGCTGCCCGCAGACGTACAGAAGATCACTGTCTACTCGGCTGGCATCCATAGCGGAGCGACGCAGCCGGAGGCGGCGAAAGAATTGGTCAAAGCCCTCACAGGTCCGGTCGCTGCTCCGGTGATCAAGAAGCGCGGCATGGAGCCCGGCTGACGCATCAGCGCGATCCGTTTGATGCACATGTCCGTTAGTGGCAGATTTTGTTGCAGAAGTCGGCGATGGGAAGAATGAGGCGACGGTCTCGATGTTTTTAAGCCGTCTGCTGCGCCCGCCCCATTTGGCGGTGGAGCCCTTGAGGCATTAGCACTGACAACCGCAACGCTTACGCAGCACAAGCGGCGGCAATCGGTGGTGGCCTAACGACCAGTTTGGCGAGCCGGCGTAGGTTCTGTGCAATAGCCGCAAGCGTGAACTCATCCTGTGCGCCGCACGGGCCACGAAGCCTAAGGCGACCAAGCTTCAGGATGCGCTTGAGATGGGCGAACAGCATCTCGATGCGTTTGCGATCACGGCGTGATTGGTCGAAGGCCTCGGTGTTAGCCAGTGCGCGAGCAACGTCGCGCGCTTCTTCATAGATGCTGCGCGGAATCCTGCGGAAAGGTGCCTTTGGACAGCATCGCACCTTGAGCGGGCAGTCCCGACAGTCGGATGTGCTGGCGAGATAACGAAGGTTCACTGCGCTGCTGCATCACATCAACATCGATCTCCTGAAGCAGAGCTACCGTTCGCTTGAACGGGACTCCGCGCCGGGCATCGACGGCGTGACGTGGCAGGCCTACGGAGAGAACCTCGAAGGAAAACTGAAGGAGCTGCACGATAGGGTGCACCGGGGCAGTTACCGAGCACGTCCAGCCAGACGGACCTACATACCGAAGGCTGATGGCTCGAAACGGCCGCTGAACATTCTGTGCTTGGAGGACAAAATCGTCCAGCAGGCGGTCGCGACGGTTCTCGAAGCAATCTACGAGGACGACTTTCTCGGGTTCTCCTACGGCTTCCGAACGGGACGCGGCCAGCACGATGCGTTGGACGCACTCCACGTCGGCATCCTCAGGAAACAAGTGAACTGGGTTCTCGACGCGGACATCCGGGCCTTTTTTGATGCCATGGCCCATTCATGGATTATCCGTTTCCTCGAGCACCGTATCGCGGACAAGCGCATCCTGCGGCTCATTGCAAAATGGCTGAAGGTCGGCATGGTTGAGAATGGACGCAGAACACGTGGCGTATGCGGCGCTCCGCAAGGCGCGGTGATTTCACCGATCCTGGCGAACGTCTACCTGCACTATGTGTTTGATCTCTGGGTCCATCGCTGGCGTCTTACCAGGGCGTCGGGCGACATGATAGTCGTCCGCTACGCGGACGACACCATCGTCGGCTTTCAGCATGAGCATGAGGCACGGGCGTTCCTTGACGACCTTAAGGAACGAATGCGCCAGTTCGAACTGGCGTTGCACCCGGACAAAACCCGGCTGATCCGCTTTGGCCGCTACGCGGCCAAGCAACGTGAGAAGCTTGGAGAGGGGAAGCCCGAAACTTTCGACTTCCTCGGCTTCACGCACTTCTGCACGCGATCACGCAAATGGGGCACCTTCGTCATCGGGCGCAAAACGATCAAGAAGCGCATGCGAGTCAAGCTGCTGGCCATCAAGATAGAGTTGCGCAGGATAATGCACGACCCCATCGCGGAAACCGGTGCTTGGGTGAAACAGATGCTGCGAGGGCATCTGAACTACTTCGCAGTCTCGGGCAATCACCCGAGCCTGTGGTGGTTCTTCAACAAGGTGAAGCGGCTCTGGCTCGCGTCGCTCAGGCGGCGGAGCCAAAAGGCACGCCTCAACTGGGAGAGGTTCATCCGGCTCGTCGCTCGCTTCTTTCCGCCAATCAGAACGCTACACCCTTTGCCATGTCACCGCTTCGACGCCAAAACCCGAGGGAGGAGCCCGGTGCGTTAGCAGCGCACGCCGGGATCTGTGCGGGGGGCGAGGAGCAATCCTCGTCCCTACCGCGACCGCAAGGATCACGTCGAGTTTGCTGCGTTTCCAAACGCTACGGTGGGCGCCGCGCGCACGCAGGCAGTCGACGGCCACCTTACTCGCCCGGACCGCGCCCTGGTCCCGGGTTGTCGATCGAGGCGGTGCTCAGGGCGCGGGAGGCTTGAGGTGTCCGGGACTGGTTCAAGCTTCGCTTGTCGCGCTGGCCGTTCGCGGTGCACGCGAGAACGGCCGTGCCGAAATCATTCCGGCGATCGCCGCCACTGTTAACGCGATGGCGCTGGCCGCCGCCGCGGGCTTGGTGGTCATGATGAACATCACCGCCAGCATGAGCGCCGGCGCCATGAACTTGGCGCTCCAGGCGACCGGATCGCGAGTCAGGGCACGGGCCCGGTCGGACAGACCGTTGCGGTGAAGCTCGCGGCCGAGCGCGCGGCTGCGGCTGCCCTCGACGCCGGCGCCGAGCACGACGATGCAGCCGAGACCAAAGAGCGAGGCGAGCAGCCAGGGTTCGGACCAGCCCCCGATGCTGTGCGCCATGTAGGCGCCGGTTAGGAGAAGGCCGGCGCCCGCGACCGGAAACAATGGCACCACGCGGCCGTTTAGTCTCAGCCATTGCCGCGCTTCATCGGCGCTGCCGGTTGAGCGTGCGCGCAGCGCGGCATAGCCGGTGAGCGACGTGCAGACGACGGCGAGCAGCAGCGAGAGCAAGTGGAAAAACAAGGCGATCGAATATCCGGTCATGGTTCGGCTTTCTCTGGTTTCGGTTTTCTCTTACGCTGGCCACTGCGGCGGCCCGCGGAATTCAATGCCGTAACGCTCGCTCAAGGTTTCTAGCGCGGCGGGGTCGGGCGGAAGGCGCAGGTTGTGCGCGACGGCGTCGGAGAAAAAGGTCTCGAAGCCGCCCGGCGTCAGTACCGCCAGGTTGCGGCCCGGCATCTTGCTGACGATGCGGAAGGTGTGCGGCACTCCGCGCGGCAGGAAGACCGAGGTGCCGGGCCTGGCGCGGGAGATGGCCCCATCGAGCCAGAACTGGTACTCGCCCTGAAGGACATGGATTACCTCGTCCTCGTTGTGATGGATGTGGATCGGCGGCCCTCCGCCGGCCGGCACCGTAGAATTCGAACATGCCGACGATGCCGCCGCTATCCTGCCGCTCCACGGTTATCGTATACTGGCTGCCCAACCAGGTGACCGTTCGAGGCGGCCGGGCGGCGTTGATGTTCATGGCTCTTTCCTTGTACAGGCCGGCCCCGTGCCGCTCCGTGCTTCTTGACGCCCGCTTTAGCGGCGGCGGTGGTTTTGCGGAAATTGAATAAGCGTATCGGGGTAATTTGTTCGATGAATTTCGCCGCCCTCGACCTCAATCTGCTGCGTGTTTTCGACGCCATGATGCTGGAGCTGAGCACGGTCCGTGCCGGCGAGCGTGTGGGCCTGAGCCAGCCGGCGGTGTCCTCGGCCCTGGGCCGGTTGCGCCACGTCGTCGGCGACGAATTGTTCGTGCGCGACGGCAACCGTATGGTGCCGACGCCGCGCGCTTTGCAACTGGAGGAACCGGTCCGCGCCGCCCTGCAACAGATGGAGGAGGCGCTGGCCGCCGCCGCCGGTTTCGATGCGGCGACCGCCCGGCAGACCTTCGTGCTGCTCGGCTCGGACTATTTCTCGACCCTGCTGATGCCGCGGCTCGCCCGTCAGGTGGCGCCGGAGGCGCCGGCGGTCACTTTGCAGATGCTCGATTATCCGAGCGCGGAGGTGTTTCGGCTGCTGAGCGAGGGCGGCGCCGACGCCGCCGTCGACCGCGAGATGGATCCGCCGGAATGGATCCAGCGCAAGACCTTGTTCAATTCGTACCTGCTTTGCGTGGCGGCCAAGGACCATCCCGTGCTCAAGCGCCACCGCATCAAGCCCAGCGGGCGCATACCGCCTGAGGTCTTCTGCGAAATTCCGCAGGTCCTGTTATCGATGGATGGCGGCAAGACGGGCACCATCGACGATGTGCTCAAGGGTCATGGATTGACCCGCACTGTGGCGATGACGGTTCCGCACTTCCAGGCTGTGGCGCTCGCCGCCGCGTCGAGCCCGCTGATCGGCAGTCTGCCGATTCACTTCGCGCGCCACGCCGCGACGCTGCTTGGGCTCGATCTCTATCTGCCGCCTTATGATCCGCCGCGGGTGCGCGTCAGCCTTTACTGGCACAAACGGCTCGACCAGGATTCTGCCAACATCTGGCTGCGGGCTCATATCGAGCGTGCGCTCGACCTCGGCGACGAGTTTCCGCCGCAGAAGACGGCGCGCACCATCGCTGCCGATTGAAGCGTGATCAAGCGAGGGCGCCGTCGAGCGTCGTTCTACTTCCGTTTCTGGCACATGACTGTGTTCGCTGCGCCGCAAAATCTAGGACGCTCTCGGACTAACAACGGACAAAGGGCTGTGCGAGGTCCGAATTGGTCCGCAGCGATTGACCCAATGTATGGTCCGGCCGTGCGTCGCAAGAGTCTTCGTCGATCTGGTGGTGAGCGGTCTTGCATCAATGTATCCGGCCTCTGATTGGAGCGTGTTGTGCTCCGGGCCATCATGGATATCAGCGCGCATGCGATCTCATTAGCGGAAAGGCCTCGAGCGGGCCATTTGGGTCACCAGTGTTCGCAAGCGCCGGGAAGACCGAACCTCCATCTCGTTTCATCCTCTCGCAGACCTCGGCGGGTAAGGGTTATCGGGCTACGTCATCGCGGGCTCCTCACTTTGCTGCGAGCTCATTATGCGACAGACCTCGACTGGGCCAGTTGGGTCACCAGTGTTCGCATGCGCCGGGAAGACCGAACCTCCATCTCATCTCATCCTCTCGCAGACCTCGGCGGGTAAGGTGTATCGATTTGGCTACGTCATCGCGGGCTCCTCATTTTGCGCGGCCCCTGTGATCGTCGGCGTAGAATGAAGATCAGACAGGCTGAACAGAGACGTCATCAACTTTTCTAACCTCGAAGGCTCGACCATGAGCCAGAACGTTCCAGGCGATGCGCGCAAGCTTGTTGGCGAGCGCGATCGCCAGCACGTTGTGGTGCAGCCGCTTTTTGGCTGCCTCGATCCAGGGCTTGAGCCCATGGCGCTCCCAGATCTTCGGTTTGATCAACACAACCCATGCCGCCTGTACGAACAGGACACGCAGGTAGCGATTACCGCGCTTGGATATCTTGCCGAGTATCGTGCGGTCCCCGGTCGATATCTGCTTAGGGACCAGTCCCAGCCAGGCGGCAAAGTCGCGGCCCTTGGAGAATGCTTCTCCACTACCAATCGCGGCCACCATTGCGCTGGAGATGATCGGCCCGATGCCGGGTACGCTCATCAGCCGCTCGCAGCTGGCGTCCTGACGCGCGATGGCTTCGATCTCGCCCGATAGCCCCTCGATCCGCTCATCGAGCCGACGCCAGTCGCCGGCCAAGTCCTCGACAACCCGCACCATGCGCGGCGACAGGACCTCTGGGGGCGTGGCCAGGATGCGTGGCAGCTCGGCGCGCAAAAACCGCAAACCCTGCCGCACCGCAATGCCGCGCTCCAACAGGAAGGCGCGGATTTGATTGATGATGCCGGTGCGCTGGCTGACCAGGCGCGCACGCACCCGGTGCAGGGCCTGCAGGTCGAGCTGATCCGCGGTCTTCGTGGCTACGAACTTCATCGTCGGCCGCTGCACCGCCTCGGCGATCGCCTCCGCATCACGGAAGTCGTTCTTCTGTCCCTTCGAGTAGGGCCGCACGTACTGCGCCGGCATCAGCCGAGCATCGTGGCCAAGGCCTTTTAGCTTGCGACTGAGGTGGTGCGCTCCGACGCAGGCCTCCATGCCGATCAGGCACGGCGGCATGTTGGCCAAGCGCGCTTCAACCTGGCCACGCGACCATTTCTGACGCAGCACAATGGCACCACGCTGATCGTGACCTACGATGTGGAACGAGTTCTTGCCGATATCGATGCCAACCACGGCGATTGCAGCGTTGAATGTCTGAGACATGGCATGCTCCTTGTCTTTGGTGCCCCATCCCCGCTTCTAACGCTGGCCAAGGGGCAGGAGCACGGCCGGACCATCCCATTATACGACATCGCAAAACAACACAGATGGAATTGATAGCGTTTAAGAGAAAATTAAGGAAAAAGTTGGCTTATTGCGAAAATTGGTGGAGATGGGAAATGAAACGTATCCTGTTAGCGACCGTCGCTATGACAGCGCTTGCCTCGGCTGACGCCATGGCGGCTGATATGCCTCCGAGCTATTCGCCACCACCAGTCATAGCAGCACACCCACCTATGTGGACCGGTTGTTATATTGGCGGCAACATTGGCGTAGCATTTGGCAACGCCAGCGTGACCGACACCACCAGCGGCGCGGAAGTTTCCGGAAACGGTTCTGGTTTTGCCGGTGGTGGTCAGATCGGTTGCGATTACGAATTCAGCAACGGATTTGTGATCGGCATGCGCAATATGTTCGATGGAACAATCAATAAAAAAAGCGGAACATTCGGAACAGGCCCCCTCGCAGGTGACGTAGCTAACTTCAATAATCAGTGGTTCGACACGCTGACGGCTCGCCTCGGCTATGCGATGCAACCCAACTGGTTGCTCTACTTTCAGGGGGGCGGCGCTTGGGCTCAAACAAGCACAAACATTACGGCTGGCGGCCTTCAAATTGGCCAGACCTCTAGCACTAGAAGCGGTTGGACGATTGGTGGTGGCCTTGAATGGATGTTTGCGCCGTACTGGTCGACGTTTCTGGAAGGTAATTACATGGACTTCGGCTCGAGCTCTGCCACTGTTGCGGGTGTCCCTCTTACGGCCAAAGCGACCGAGAGCACTGTCCTGGTCGGTGTGAACTACCGTTTCTAGGCGGCAAACACCCATTCTGATCAATCGCCTAGCAAACAAATTCCAAACCCCGGGCTATTCGCCCGGGGTTTTTGTCTAGTTGGCGTGGGATGCAATTTGTTGCATTGCATGAGTCTGCTTTTGGCACATCGATGCATTCGTTGCGCTGCAAAAGGTTTGGTCGCTCCTGGGTAGAGAAGCGGACAAACAGGGCTATCGGCCCGACGACCGTTTGTCGGTTTTTGGCCCCGTTCGGGTGACGCAGAAAGCGGAAGGTGCAAAATCACCCGCGCTCGCGGGTAGTTGAACGATATGCTATCGTCACTTCAAGGGCGACTGATGAGTGAACTAAATAAAGGGAGGCGCGCATGATGAAGACATGGGCTGTCCTGCTTACTGCGACATGTTTATTTATCGGTGGGGGCATAGATCACGCTCTGGCGTTGTGCAAGCAAGGGGGCAAAAACTGCACGCCGCTCTCACCAAATCATCCTGTGAGGGTCAAACCCACGGTCGGTAACGCCGGTGATTGTGTAGGTAGCACGAACGAGACGTGCGGCTACACCACTCATGCGATGGCGCATCATTCAACCGTGATTTCGCACCACGCGACAAGCGGTAAGTCACACAATTAAAAATTGGGATATCAAGTACCCGCGCAAGCTCAAAGCCCGGCCACCGAACCGGGCTTTTTTTTATTCGAGGCTGAAACCGAAGAAAGCCCGGTCGTTCAGCGTGGATCTACACGAATGTTTCCTTGGGCACATAGCGTCATTCTCTGCATTGCCGCGACGGCGGTCGCTATTGGAGGCACAGCGGACAAGCGATCGTCTGGGGCCTGAATTGCTCGAGCTCTAATGACCCGTCTGCGAGTGCGCCAGGCAAAGCTGGCAAAGAATAGGAGGTGAAAGTCCTTCACGGGGTAAGGCCTAGCCAGTCGCCCCGACCCCGAGTGATGCGCGGCGTCCCGTGAGGGCCGACGTGAAGCGTTCACAGGGGATACCACGGGCCAAGTATTGAGCTGCGAAACGGGTCCAATTCCGAGGTGCCGATCTCGTTCGCTTGAAGAGAAGGCAACATCGTCTCATGGCAAATGGCTCGCATGAGAAGAACCTCGCGCAGTCGGAGACCTTGTGCACGTGGAGAAGTTCTTTGCGCGGAACCTGGGAAGTCTCATCCGTGCCCGGTCAACCGGCGCGCCAGCGCCACGATCGCCTTCTTCATTCCGCGACGCCTCACGATCTGCATCGCCCAGGCCTTGAGCCAGCACCATTTCTTCGAACGCATCATGGCCTGAGCTGCTTCGTAGAGCATCGTCCGCATCATATCATCTCCACAGCGCGATATTCTACCGTCCCAATCCACTTCGCCCGATTGATACTTGGCGCACGTCAGCCCAAACACGGCCCCGACTGACTTGGACTTATGGAAGCGAGCGGGCGCATCGACGGTGGCGCGATAGGTCAGCGATACCACGGGGCCAACGCCAGGGACCGTCATCAGTCGCCGACATACCTCATCGTCCCGAACGATAGCCAGCAAACGGCGATGCTGGATGACGAACTGCTCGCGTAGTACCCGTCGGACAATGAGCAGTGGTTCAACCAGAGCGGCCAAGTCGGGTAAGTTTTCGACCAACTCCCTGATGCGGGCTTCGAACTTTACCGTCCTGACCACCCCGACCTTGAGGCCGAAGTTGCGCAAGGTGCCGCGCAGGTCATTGTCGATAGCAATGGCCTTGGACTGCAGCAACTTTCGATGCGTCAGCAGCATTCGTAATTTCTGACTGCGCAGCGTCTTCACATGCACTGGACGGTAAAGCCCCACTCGCATCATCTGCGCCATGCCGCGTGCATCGTTGCGGTCGGTCTTGTTAATCTGCGCTTTCAACACCGCCCGCATGTGCCGCGTCTCGACACAGATCACCGGCAAGCCCGCTTCGGCGAGTGCACTGAACAGCCATTGCGATAATGGCCCGGCTTCCAGTCCGATCCGCTTGAAGTGGTAGGCGGGGTTCCCCAGAATCTCCAGCAGAGCTTCAGGTTCGCTCGCCACCTTCACTTCCCGCACGATCTTGCCCGTGTCATCCACAATGCAGACGCTGGTCTCCTTGACTGAAACGTCCAATCCCGCAAAATGGTCCATGCTGCGCTTCTCCTTCTGATGCTTGAGGCCGTAACCACGGACCTCGTTTCACCATCAGCCTGAAGCGCAGCACCCAAAATCTTCAGCTATCCACAAGCTGGCCGGCCGATTACCCCATCTCTGG
Source organism: uncultured Alphaproteobacteria bacterium (assembly GCA_963786025.1). Classification (GTDB taxonomy): domain Bacteria; phylum Pseudomonadota; class Alphaproteobacteria; order Rhizobiales; family Xanthobacteraceae; genus Pseudolabrys. The sequence continues at coordinate 234,488 of CAWAXK010000003.1, read as the reverse complement.
GTCAATCGCTGCGTGCCCGTTCAGCCTCCGGGCCGCCCTTTGTCCGTTGTTGCTCAAGGAGCGACCAAGAATGGCGCGGCGCGGCGAATGACGCAACGTGCCATTCACGTCTTTCGCTGCGACGCAAAAAGCGGAGAGACTTTTCGTCGTTGCCGACGAACCACCCTATGGCACGCGATGCCGAGAGCGGGTGCCATCCACCACATCATAAGCAGACATCCCATGGCGGCGATTAGTTAGCTGCGGCCGGCTGCATCGGAACGAGCAGCGTGAAATTAGTGCCAGTGGGAGACAATGGCCGTGTCAGTTCAGCACCCAACTGCTTTGCCAGCGCGGTCACGAGACGTGTGCCGAGCCGCTTGCTTGTCGCCGGGTTGAAGTCGGCAGGCAAGCCAACACCTTCGTCGCGAACCGATATTAGGACCGCCTGCTTTTCCGTTTGAACGAGCCGCACCCAGATCGATCCTTCAAGGCGATCGGGGTAGGCGTATTTACCGGAATTCAAAGCGAGTTCATTGATGATGAGTGCCACTAGGATTGCGCGATCCGCCGCAAACTGAATTTCTTCGGGCGCATCGAGGTGGATCTTATATGGAGCGACCGCAGTCTCTAGGTCTTCGATGACTTCCCGTAAATATGCGACTAGATCGATATTCTCATAATCGGCGTTGTAAGCTAGGCGCTCATAGGCACGGCCTACGGCTGAAATGCGGGTTGATGCTTCGTTGAGCCGTTCACTAAGGTCCGGATCGCCGACCGAGTTTGCTTGCAAGTGAAGCATGCCGGAAATCACTTGCAGGCTGTTCTTGACGCGATGGTTGACTTCCTTGAGCAGCACCTGATGACGGTCGAGCGCCACTTGCAATTTGCGCTGGTATTGCTGCTGTTCGATCGCCATTCCGAGGATATTTGCTGCCCCTTGTAAAAAGGCGACATCGTGCTCGCTAAACTCGCCGTCGGTTCGACTATCAACTTCCAACACTCCAAACGGCGAGCCGTCGCCTTGCAGAATGACGTTCATCGCCCGCCGAATACCGTGCTCAACCAGCAACTCCGGGGTTCTAAACCGCTGCTCATTTTCAAGATGGTTGGAAATAACCGGCTTGCCGGTGCGCAAGGCAAAACCAGCGGGCGAGGCTAGATCGGCCCCGACGCTTGCCGTGCCGACAACTCCTTCATCCCAACCAATTCCCGCCCGCACGAGCAGTCGGTTCTCAGCCGGAATGTACTCCAATACTTTGCAGTATTCTGCCCCCAGCCCTTCGGCCGCCAGACGGGCGGTGTGATTAAGCAGATCGATGAATTTAGTACCTTGGAGCGCCAAGACTCCGAGTTCGGCAAGTAGCTCTTGCTGACGAATGCGCAAACGGAGAGAGCGCTCGGTGTGGTCGGAGGGTTGACTATGACCGGGGCTACGCTCAACGACCAACTCTCGTTGGACAGATGATAGACTCATCACTTGTTTTGCCCCGCGCGCGAAATAACGTGAGTGATACGCGCCTGTACTTTTGGATCAAAGAAAGGGTCATCGAGATCATGGGGCCGCCGCGCGGCGGGATCATGTAAAACGACTGTCGGCACAGGCGTCTCGCGAAACGAATGTTTTTGCCCTCTAACCGCGCACAGAAGCACCCGCACAGCCTGCGACATCGTGCGGATGGGGCCGGCCATGGCTGTCGTCATCTCAACCAAATTAAAATGGAGATTGTATCCAGTCTGACCAACCTACCAAACAAGATTAAGTTCCCCTCGATTATGCCCTGGACGCATAAATCGAGATTGGAGAGCAGTGATTTGCCAATGTCGCTGAATGGGTCTTGTGTCACGAGTATCGCCGGTCCACACGGCGGTACGCAACTGTACAAGAGATGAAGGAGGGCCCTTCGGGATCGGCAATCAGTTGTTGATCTCAAGCCACCGCAAGCTGCTGTGGTCAAAAGCCACGGTGGTGAACGTTGCGGAAAAAGCCGGGACAAGAATCCGGCAGGCATGATTGAGTGAGGCGAGCGCAAGCGAACCGCTGTTGAAGTGTCGAAAAGCGATCAGACGATGTCAAAACCGGGGGCTGACCCATCTTCCGGGATAAGCTTGGGGGATGCACTGAGACTGCCCAAGCGGCATCCGGCATATAGGCGGCGCGAAACTCAATCTGGCTCTTGTACGGAACGTGAGAACCTGGCCGGTGATGCCAAGGGAAAAGGCGCAAGCGGCTACAACCGCGAGGCCGAAAGTACCGATGCGCCGGAGAGGGGCGGACTGCCCTGTAGTAGTGATGAAGCGGGGTAATGCCCGTGGAGCGAAGGGGGTGGGTCATCGCCGTTGAGTTGGGCCAACTGGGTCAAACCGGGAGGAGCCTGACGTTTCAGCGGAAGGCGGCAGCCTTCGTGCGATGATACGAGCCGGATGATGCGAGAGTATCAAGTCCGGATCTGTGAGAGACTCGGGCGAAATTCCTCGGGTCTACTCGCATTCGCTGCGGAGTTATTCGGCCTCCAGGTCGCCCGATGTCCGTTGTTGCTCCAATAGCGTCACTGGCCGTGCAATGCAGCGAAACGGCGCTTTGTGCCAATAGGTGACATCTTCGGTTTTCAATGAAAGTGGACGAGAACCGAGGTGGCCACTTATTATTTCGCTACGGCATAAAATGGAAAGCCCCGGGCGACTAACCCGGGGCCATTCAATACCAAAATACTCGCCGAAAGGGTTGCGACTCCCTATTGCGATTGCAGCGCTCCGTCGGGACTGGCTTGATCGACCGCCGTCGGCAGATGCTCTGAGAGCAATTTCAACGCCTGGTCGACCGGGACACCGAAATGTTCGGCGATCTGCTTGACGTGCTCGTCGCCGAGCGCGGCCTGCAGCTGCTGCGGCGTGACCGGAAGGTTACTGCCGTTACCGAGCCAAGACTTCACCTGATCGCCCAAGCCGCCTTGCTGGAGTTGGTTCACGATCCCTTGCATATCGCCAAGATTCGTCTTGGCAAGCATCGCCGAGATCAGGCCGGGCGCGGCTGTCGCGGTGACTTGTCCGAGCATACCGCCGAGCGACCCACCGAGATTGTCTAGAACTCCCATTGTCGATCTCCGTTTGCGTGACGAATGCCCCCTGCCGGTTTAGGGCCGCTTCTCATTCTTGGCGGCACGCATGCCCTGCGCCGTCGCGTCGGTCTCGCACATATACGCGCCATTTTTCGTATGACCGTAGTCGGCATGACCAGTGAAGTGGAAAATCTTCGAATTAAGGTTGGCCCAGACCACCGTGCCGGTTGGGCAATGCGCCTTGGCCTGGCCTTCCGCGGCATATTGATTGACACCCGCAGGCTGGCCCGTCGCAGGAGCCGGTTCGGTCTTGGCCGCGGGCTTGGCGGGCGCCATTGCCGGCGGCGCGATTTTCGTTTCAACAGGCGCGGCCTTCGGTGGCGCCATCTTCGTTTCAACAGGTGCGGCTTTCGGCGGTGCCATTTTGGTCTGCGCGGGCGCGGCCGGCGGCGTTATGCCTACGGTGCCTGACTTGCACTGGTCAACATAAGCCTTCTCGGTGATGCCCTTTGCCTGATTGGCGGCCTTGTTCGCAGTCCATTCTGCTCGGCATTCCTTTGTGGTCTTCTTCGCGGGCGCAGCGGCAGATTTTGCAGGGGTCTTATCTTTGGCCGCTGCCGCAGCCGGCGCAGCTTTCGGCTTTTCGGCGCTGGGGCCGGCCTTGCATTGATCGACATAGGCCTTCTCGGTGATGCCCTTTGCCTGATTAGCCGACTTGTTCGCGGTCCACTCCGCCCGGCATTCCTTTGCCGTCTTCGCGGCGGCGGGAGACACGAATGCCAAAGCACCGACGAGCGCCGCACATACGATGGGGCCGACAAAAGACTTTTTCATTTTCAACTCCCGGAGTTCACCGACTTACGACAACCGATTGGCGCCGAAGATTCGATCGCAACCAACCCACGGATTACAGGTTCGAGAGCGGCGCGTCGCTTGCCGCTCTAGAGCGTTTGCGGTAAAAACGAATTGTATGTGGCGCCTCAGGCGCCCGCTTCGCAGCTCTTCAGGAAACTAGCCTTGGCGGCGCCAGCGAGCGGCTTGCCGTTCTTGTCGATGGCCTTGGGCTCGCAAGCCTTCGCCTTGCAGCTCTTGATGAAGCTGGTCTTGGCAGCGCCCGAAAGCGGCTTGCCGTCTTTGCTGACGGCTTGAGATTCACAGCTAGCGGCCATGGCCGAACCGATGGTGAATCCCGAGATAAGCGCAGCCAGAAGTATCCGTTTCATTGTCGCCTCCTGCATTCTGAGAAAGTTGCTTGATTGAGACGAAAAGCTGAGCATGTTATTGTCCCGCCAACAAGGCGGCTATTTAGGCTTTGCGTTAATTGTGGCAATTTTATTTAGGCCTTACGCGCCAAAAGGTCTCTAATTTCCGCGAGCAGTTTCTCGGATGCGGAAGGCTCGACCGGTTTTGCCTCTTCTTTCTTCTTCATTTTGTTGATGCCCTGAATAGCGACGAAGAGGACGAAAGCAATAATGAGGAAGTTCAGTGCGACTGTAAGGAAATTGCCGTACGCCAATACCGCTCCGGCTTTTTTCGCTTCGGCCAAGGGTAGTCCGGTTTTTACTGCTGAGCTAAGAGGCAAATAATAATTCGAAAAATCAAGCCCGCCGGTAACCGCTCCAATGATCGGCATGATGACGTCGCCCACCATCGATGACACGATTAATCCAAACGCAGCGCCGATGATGACGCCGACGGCAAGATCGACAACATTACCCCGCAGTGCGAACTTTTTGAACTCATCAAGCATAACGTTACCCCAGCTCTCGATGTGACGCTTATCGCATTTTAAGTGTAGCTAAAATCCTGGTAGCAATTCCATATAGAAATTGCGTGTTTAGAATGATCTATTCCAATCAAGTTGACGTGCTTGCTCGGAGATAGAGTAGCATATCGATAAACTGCTCCAAGCGGGGCTATGGTCGCGGTAGGGACGAGGATTGCTCCTCGCCCCCCGCACAGATCCCGGCGTGCGCTGCTAACGCACCGGGCTCCTCCCTCGGGTTTTGGCGTCGAAGCGGTGACATGGCAAAGGGTGTAGCGTTCTGATTGGCGGAAAGAAGCGAGCGACGAGCCGGATGAACCTCTCCCAGTTGAGGCGTGCCTTTTGGCTCCGCCGCCTGAGCGACGCGAGCCAGAGCCGCTTCACCTTGTTGAAGAACCACCACAGGCTCGGGTGATTGTCCGCTCGTTGCCATTAGCAATCGACACTTCTCAAAGAAGAAAGGCCGCGTTGTGGCCCAAACGGCCTATCCGAATACCGGAAAAACGAATGTTGCTGTGCAGCAACGCAGTTGAAATTTACACAATAACAGCGGGAATTGTGTTCTCTGCTGCCGCACAAACCCTTAAAGTGATTTCAGGAAGAGGAGAGCACCCGATGAAACGTATTCTATTGGCGGCCCTCGCTACGACGGCTCTTTGTTCGGCCAGCGCTTTAGCGGCCGACCTGCCGCAGAGGCCCGTATACAAAGCGCCAGTGATGGTAGCTCCCGCGCCGACTTGGACCGGCTGCTACATCGGTGGCAACATCGGCGGCGCATTTGGGACGGCTAGCGCTACCGAGAATCTTACTGGCGCAGAAGTCTCTGGAGACAATTCGGGCTTTGCTGGTGGCGGTCAGATTGGTTGCGACTACCAATTCAGCGGCGGATTTGTGCTCGGCTTCCGCGAACTGCTCGACTACACCAGCAACAGCAAAAGCGGAACATTCGCAACCGGCCCCCTCGCAGGCGCCGTAGCCAACTTCGATAATCAATGGTTCGACACCCTGACGGCCCGCCTCGGCTATGCGATGCAACCCAACTGGTTGCTCTACTTCCAGGGTGGCGCCGCATGGGCTCATACCAGTGCAAACATCACATTTGGCGGAGTTCAATTTGGCCAGACCTCCAGCACTAGAAGCGGCTGGACAATTGGTGGTGGCCTTGAATGGATGTTTGCACCGCACTGGTCCGCATTTCTCGAAGGTAATTACATGGACTTCGGCTCAGATGATACAAGCGTGACCGCGCTACGTCTCACCTACCCGGTCACCTTCAAAGCGACCGAGAGCAATGTCCTTGTTGGTGTGAACTATCATTTCTTCTAACCGGGAAACGCCTAGCCTTATCGATTAGGCCGCATCTAAATTCAAAGCCCCAGGCAAAGTGGCCTGGGGCTTTTCGTTCGTAGAGAGTGGCGAGTCCCAATTGCTATTGAACACAATCTAAATTTCGCCAGACGGTGGGCATTAGGCTTTCACAGCGCTGCAGAGGGTCTGCTGCCTTGCAGCAATTCCGCTCTGCATTGGTCGCGGTAGGGACGAGGATTGCTCCTCGCCCCCCGCACAGATCCCGGCGTGCGCTGCTAACGCACCGGGCTCCTCCCTCGGGTTTTGGCGTCGAAGCGGTGACATGGCAAAGGGTGTAGCGTTCTGATTGGCGGAAAGAAGCGAGCGACGAGCCGGATGAACCTCTCCCAGTTGAGGCGTGCCTTTTGGCTCCGCCGCCTGAGCGACGCGAGCCAGAGCCGCTTCACCTTGTTGAAGAACCACCACAGGCTCGGGTGATTGCCCGAGACTGCGAAGTAGTTCAGATGCCCTCGCAGCATCTGTTTCACCCAAGCACCGGTTTCCGCGATGGGGTCGTGCATTATCCTGCGCAACTCTATCTTGATGGCCAGCAGCTTGACTCGCATGCGCTTCTTGATCGTTTTGCGCCCGATGACGAAGGTGCCCCATTTGCGTGATCGCGTGCAGAAGTGCGTGAAGCCGAGGAAGTCGAAAGTTTCGGGCTTCCCCTCTCCAAGCTTCTCACGTTGCTTGGCCGCGTAGCGGCCAAAGCGGATCAGCCGGGTTTTGTCCGGGTGCAACGCCAGTTCGAACTGGCGCATTCGTTCCTTAAGGTCGTCAAGGAACGCCCGTGCCTCATGCTCATGCTGAAAGCCGACGATGGTGTCGTCCGCGTAGCGGACGACTATCATGTCGCCCGACGCCCTGGTAAGACGCCAGCGATGGACCCAGAGATCAAACACATAGTGCAGGTAGACGTTCGCCAGGATCGGTGAAATCACCGCGCCTTGCGGAGCGCCGCATACGCCACGTGTTCTGCGTCCATTCTCAACCATGCCGACCTTCAGCCATTTTGCAATGAGCCGCAGGATGCGCTTGTCCGCGATACGGTGCTCGAGGAAACGGATAATCCATGAATGGGCCATGGCATCAAAAAAGGCCCGGATGTCCGCGTCGAGAACCCAGTTCACTTGTTTCCTGAGGATGCCGACGTGGAGTGCGTCCAACGCATCGTGCTGGCCGCGTCCCGTTCGGAAGCCGTAGGAGAACCCGAGAAAGTCGTCCTCGTAGATTGCTTCGAGAACCGTCGCGACCGCCTGCTGGACGATTTTGTCCTCCAAGCACAGAATGTTCAGCGGCCGTTTCGAGCCATCAGCCTTCGGTATGTAGGTCCGTCTGGCTGGACGTGCTCGGTAACTGCCCCGGTGCACCCTATCGTGCAGCTCCTTCAGTTTTCCTTCGAGGTTCTCTCCGTAGGCCTGCCACGTCACGCCGTCGATGCCCGGCGCGGAGTCCCGTTCAAGCGAACGGTAGCTCTGCTTCAGGAGATCGATGTTGATGTGATGCAGCAGCGCAGTGAACCGTACATTCTTGCTCTGTCGCGCCGCTCGGCGCACGGCGATGCGTCCGTTCGACGCGGTGTCCCGGCGCAGTGTCCGAGCCGCGGCCGTCTCGCCGCCGTTCCCTTTGGGCGGGGTCCTTCCCTCCACAGCCTCCGCCGAGGACAAGCCCTCTTTGTTCGGCCGCTTCGCGGGTACTATGACCCCGTCCGAATTCTCATCCGCGTCCATATTCATCGTTCGGCTATTGCCTTCATGAACCGGCCCGGCTTGCCTGGCCGCCGACGCGCTGATTGCGAGCACCTATCTAGCCGGCACCAACACGCGCCGGGTGCGTCGCGCGCTCGCCGCCTTGTTCGGCGGTGCGGTCGGCAAGGACACGGTGAGCCGGACGTGGCGCAAGGTGAAAAGCGACTGGGACGCCTGGAACACCCGCTCTTTTGCCGAAGAGCCTATCGTACGGCTCATTCTCGACGGCACGGTGGTGCGCGTGCGGCTCGACCGCAAGGCGACCTCCATCTCGCTGCTCGTCGTTCTCGGCGTGCGCGCGGACGGCCAAAAGGTCGTGCTCGCAATCAAGAGCATGGGCGGCGAGAGCGCCGAGGCCTGGCGCACTGTTCTCGACGATCTCATCAAGCGCGGGCTGCGGCGACCCGAGTTCCTTATCGTCGATGGCGCACCCGGGCTCGACAAGGCCATCGCCGCCGTCTGGGACGGCGTCCCGGTGCAGCGCTGCACGGTTCACAAGCACAGGAACCTGTTCGCGCACGCGCCCGAGCGCCTGCATGACGAGATCACCGCGGATTACAATGACATGATCTACGCGGCGACGCGGGAGGAGATCGAAGCGCGCCGCAAGGCCTTCATCCGCAAATGGAGGCTCAAGCACCGTGCCGTCGCCGACAGCCTGGAGGAAGCTGGCGACCGGCTCTTCACCTTCGCCCGCCTGCCGCCGAGCCAGTGGCGTAGTGCCCGCACCACGAATGCGATCGAACGACTGCACGAGGAGTTCAAGCGAAGGATCAAAACGCAGACCGTACTGCCGTCCGCGGACACCGCTGCCATGCTGTTCTGGGCATTGCTCGCCTCTGGCCAGATCAACATGCGCAAGGTGGATGGCTGGCAAACGCTCGCCACGAAACTCATCGATCAGCCAATTGACCTTGCAGCCTGAAACGATACCTTCATGTTACCGGAGATCGCGCCACACCGAATTCCAACCGCTTTCCGGACGCCACGTATAACTGCATTCGGAGAGAATTTAGGCTGGAAGGGAAATGTGACAGCTGCCCGCCTTCGAGGCGATGACCGGTTCGACGTTCTGTCAAAGACCCTAAGCTCCATGTCAGCCAAAGAGCGCGTACTTGCTGCCGAGTACATGGCAGCACGCTTCGCCGAAAGCCGACAGGTCATTGCACCACTGCCTCCGGTCGGTAATGACGTGCTGACTTATGCTCGGGCTCGGCTGCTGTTCTACTCGCTGATTGCGATACCTTCCGAGGGTAACATTCAGCAGTTTTTAGTTGCCGCGCTGTTACAGGTTCACCGCGCCCGCTATGGTTACGAGATTAGAACGCATCACGTTCACGCATCGGATAAGTTCGACACGACCGCTGGCGACATCGAGGAACTGCACGATGGTAACCTGCTTCGCGCCTACGAGGTAACGGTTCGGCCAGACTGGAAGAATAGGGTAGGTGACTTCCGAGCAAAGATGGATCAGGCGGGATTGAAGAAGTACACAATCATCGCTTCGAACGTCGGAACCGATGAAGATCTAGCCGAGCCCGCCAGCTTGATCCGCTTCCTCCACCCATATGGTCGCGACATTGCTGTTGTCGACATCTATGACTTTGTAAATGTATTCGCGATGGAGCTGAGCGCCGAAGAGTTGCGTCGGGCGGTGAACCAGACCTATAGCTACCTGACCACGCCAAGCCTATGTGGCCGCGCGGATATTGTTGGCCGCTTCGCCAAGGCGGTGGCCGGATGGCTGGACCATCTCGGCGGGTGAGCTAGGCGGCCACTCCAGTACTAGCTTCGCCGGACAAGGCACTACCGAGCAGCACTTCGCTGATGTGTGCCTGCGTCGTCTTTTTGGGGTGCCGTTGCCCGTTACACATCGTAAGAGTCTACCGGATGCGCCAAGTCACTACCCCAACGACCCTGCCTAGTTCCAAACGCAATGCGCTCGTCGTGGCGGCAAGCATTCCCTGCCAAGCGAACGGATGTGAGCGGAAGGCTACCCGTTGGTCGAACCTCTGCGGCCTCTGTGAGATGCAGTTTCTGGAGGATATGAAGCCGGTCTTCGGCAAGCCGTCGAAGGATCAGCTTGCTGTCGCTCAAACGGTACTCAGGGATCACTACGACAGGCAGATCAAGGACGGCGTGTTCGACGATTGGGCAAGCCAGATAGGGAGAGCCTTTGCTCGCCCATTGTCGATGCTCGTGTCTCCCTTGGGAATGAGGCGGTATAGGACCCCGAAGCAACGGTTCGGACCCCTGCTAGCCTTGCGAACCAGAGATCGCGGAGTGCTGACCCGCAAGGGGGTGATCAACTTGCTCGCGTTCGCTCTGGCGATTGACGCGCTGATCACGCCCACCATCCCACAGCCGGTACGCAGGGACTACTTGATCGCCATGTTAGGGCAGCGGTTTATGGGGCGTGAGGTCTACAGCAAGACCGAGGTCAAGATCAGGATGAAACGGGTGAAGACCGGCATCATTCGCTATGGACCAAACGGACCGCAGGAGGTCACGAAGCTGGTCGATGAGGAGGTGCCGACGAAGGAGTACTTCCGTATTAGGCGGGCCGACATGCGTTACATCGGGCGGCAGTTGTGGAAGGCGATGGAGAAGATGTTGCTAGCCGGTGGTCGGAACGGGTCTGAATGGCTGGAATTGCAGGTGCGGTTCAAAGTTGCACTTGCTTGATGTTAGCCGAGGTTCGTGATTGGAAGTGACGCGGAGGAAGAGTGGCGTGGAAGAAGAAGGTTCGTTCGCAGAAAGCGTGAAGCGATTGAGGCAGGAGGCTGGGGTAGCGCCAATGCCGGGCAAACCGGAGCGGCTTCCCTTGAAGGAGATCAAGACGGCGGAAGGTGCGTTTCAACCTCGGGACATCGAGACTGCTTGGTTAGCCACTGATAGCCATGTGAAAGCTTTGGCCGAGGCGGTGAAGAACGCTGATGGGTATGCATTTGATCCGATCACTATCTGGTGGAGTGGGCGGCATTGGTACGTGATCGATGGTCACCACCGGATTATGGCCTACCGGCGGGCGAAGAAGGAGGATGAGAAGCTCAAGATCGAGGCGGTTCCGGTCGCCGTGTTCGAGGGAACAGTTGAACAGGCCATCCAAGAGGCGGTCACTCTCAACTCCAAGGACAAACTGCCAATGAGCAAGGCCGACAAGCTGGAACGGGCTTGGAAGCTAGTTTGCCTGAATGCTGACGGAATGACCAAAGAGCAGATCGTGAAGGCGACAACGGTTTCCGCGCGGACCGTTGCCAACATGAGGAGGGAGCGGCGTGTCCTTCTTGAACAGGGTGAGACGAACCTGCTCGCTTGGACGTGGGTCGATGTGCTGGCACAGGCTCGCCCGGTCAACCATGATGACGATTGGCAGGAACGGCAGGCCGTTCAATGGCAGAAGCGGCTGGTGAAGCACTTCGGCAAGAAGTTTGCCGAGCAGCCAGAGATCGCGGCGAGGGCGCTGGAACTGTACAGCGAACGGTTGCCAGAAGAGTTGGTACGGTTCTGGCCTAACCAAGCAAGGCGAGCAGTCGAGGAGGAGGACGAACTTGAGTTTTGATCGGGCAGTCCCCGAGGTCGGAATGCATTCCCTATGCGGCCATTATACATCTGGGGGTGCAAATGCACCCGAATGGGGTACCATAATTGGGGTACTCTGGGTACCAGAGCTGTTCGCCATTCCATCAAGTTATTGATTTAATTGGCTTTTGAAACAGCATATCGAATTGGCTGGGGGACTAGGATTCGAACCTAGATTGACGGAGTCAGAGTCCGCAGTTCTACCGTTGAACTATCCCCCAGCAGGGCCGGGCGCGCCGGCGGCCGAAATGACCTGCCGCCTCAGTGCCGGAGGCCCCTGACATGGGGCAATTCGGCCGATTTGACAAGTCCATCCGTGCCAACCGGCGCCGGTCGGGGTCAGGCCGCCCGCTTGGGCCGGGTCACCACCGTTATGATGGCGATCAGGCTGAAGGCCGCGACCAGCACGAACACCAGTTTCGGGCTGCCGTGGTCCATGATGGCGCCGAAAATCAGCGGTGACATAATGCCGCCGATATTGAAGCCCGTGGTGACGAAACCGAACACCTTGCCGAACGAGCCGGGCGGGGTGACCTCGCGCACGATCATGTCGCGCGAAGGCATGATGATGCCCGAGCAGAAGCCGGCCGCCGACATCGCCGCGATCAGCGCCAGCGAGCCGAGATCGAACTGCGCCACCAGCGCGATGAACAGCGCAATGCCGGCGAGCCCAAGGGCCGCCACCAGACCGTGGCGCGTGGTGCGGCCGACCAGCAAGCCGCCGATCAGCACGCCGATCGCCGACAACAGCAGATTGCCGGAAAGCGCGGCATTGGCGGTGGTCACGGCGGTTCCGTAAAGCGCGCCGAACGCGACCACGGAAAAATTATAGGTGCCGCCGCTGATCAGCGCGAGCAGCACGAAAAAGGCGAGGTTGAGCAGAATCGGCGGCGACAGCAACAGCCGCCAGCCGGCTGCGCTCGCGGCATCGGCTTCGCGCGGCGCCGGCGCGACTTCCGCGCTATCGCGTAGCGCCAGCAGCAGCGCCGCAACCGCGAAGCCGAGAATTCCCGCGCCGGCAAAGGCGCCGCGCCAGCCCCACAGGCTCTGCATCAACAGCAGGCTCGCCGGCGCCAGGGCCGATCCCAGCATGCCGGCGAAGGTGTGCACCGAGAAGGCCTGGCCGATGCGGTCGGCCGGCACATGGTGCGAGAGAATCGCATAATCGGCCGGGTGGTAGACCGTGTTGCCGACGCCGGCGAGCGCGAACATCGCCACCATCACCCAGAACGAATTGACCAGCCCCGCCACGGTGAAAGCGGCGGCGCCGATCACCAGACCGCAGATCAACAATATGCGGGCGCCCAGCCAATCGACCAGGAACCCGGCCGGCGTCTGCAGCGCGGCCGAGACGATGTTGAAGGCGGCCAAGGCAAAGCCGATCTCGGTATAGCTGACGTGATAGGCCGCGCGCACAAAAGGCAGCAGCGGCGCCAGCAGCAGGATGTAATAATGCGAAACGAAATGCGCCGCACTAACCGCGCCGACGATGCGGCTATGCGGCGCGCGGCTCGCGCCCAGGAGTTCGGTGGCTTAACTCATGGTGCGATGGTTCCAGGCCGGGGGCGGACTATGGCCCGCCACGCCGAGCCAATCCAGCGCATTTTCAGTGGGTTGGCCATGTGCGCCGGGCAGGGCGGTGGCGACGCCGGGCTTACTTCAGGCAGTTTTTTTGGCCTTGGCCGCCTCGATCGCCTGCCAGATGCGGGTCGGGGTCATCGGCATTTCCAGATGCCGGATGCCGTAATGCGAAAGCGCGTCGATCACCGCATTGGCGACGGCGGGCAGGCCGCCGGAAGTTCCCGCCTCGCCGCAACCCTTGGCGCCGATCGGATTGGTCTTGGTCGGTACCGGGCGATTGGTGACGGCGATCATCGGTACATCGTGCGCGTGCGGCATGGCGTAATCCATGAACGAGCCGGTGACCAATTGGCCGTCGGCATCGTAAACCGCGCCCTCCAGCAGCACCTGGCCGAGGCCCTGCACGGCGCCGCCCTGGATCTGGCCTTCCACCAGCATTGGATTGATGACGGTGCCGAAATCGTTGACCGCGGTGTATTTCACCGTCCTGGTCAGGCCGGTGTCGGGGTCGATTTCCACTTCGACGACATGGACGCCGTTCGGATAAGTGCCGGGCACGGCTTCCGTGACATGCGTCACGTCGAGCGAGGCGGGCACGCCCGGCGGCAGCGTCATGCCGGAGCGCAGGCGCTCCGCCAGCGCCATGATGTAGATCGAATGGTCGGTGCCGGCAACGATGAAGCGCCCGCTTTTGAATTCGATGTCGCCGGCCGAAGCTTCGAGCGCATGCGCCGCGATCTGTTTGCCGATTGCGATGACTTTCTCCGACGCCTGCGCGATCGCCGTTCCGCTCAGCATGGCCGATCGCGAGCCGCCGGTGCCGCCGCCGGTGACAAGCTGATCGCTGTCGCCTTGCACAAGCCGGATGCGGTCGAAGGGAATGCCGAGTTTTTCGGTCAGTACCTGCGCGAAGGCCGACGCATGACCTTGGCCGTAATCGAGTGTGCCGGTCACGATCGTGACCGTGCCGTCCGCATTAAACCGGATGGCGCCTTGCTCGGTCGTCATCGCCGCGGTGGTTTCGACATAGCAGGCGACGCCCAATCCGCGCAGCTTGCCGGCACGTTTGCTCTCGCGTTTGCGCTGCTTGAAGCCTTTGACGTCGGCTTGCGCCAGCGCGTCCTTGAACAGGCCGGGAAAATCGCCGCAGTCGTAAACCATGCCGGAAGCCGATTTGAACGGCATCTCGCGCGCCTTGATGAAGTTACGCCGCCGCAGTTCGAAGCGGTCGATACCGAGTTCGGCGGCGGCATAATCCATGGTGCGCTCCATGTTGAGCGCGCCTTCCGGCCGTCCGGCGCCGCGATAGGCGGATACCAGCGTCGTGTTCGAGAACACGCATTGGGTCGCGACCTCGAGCAGCGGCGTGCGGTACATGCTGACGATGTTCTTCGTTACGTTGACGGTCGGCAGCAGCGGACCAAAGGCCGCGCAGTAGCCGCCCAGATTGCCGTAGCCGGTGAGCCGGACCGCCTGGATCAATCCGTCTTGGTCGAAGGCCACTTCGACCGTCATGTCGTAATCGCGGCCATGATGGTCGGACACAAAACTGCCGGAGCGCTCGTCGGTCCATTTCACCGGCCGCTGAAGCGCGCGGGCGCCATGCAGAATGCAGACATATTCCGGATAGGAAGCCGCTTTCATCCCAAACGAGCCGCCTACATTGCCGGTCAGCACGCGCACTTTGGCGGCGGGCACGCCGAGGATGTCTGCCATCATGTTCTTCAGGCCGAACACGCCCTGGCTGCACGAATGCAGCGTCCACTTGCCGTCCTTCGCATCGAACTCGCCGATGGCGGAGCGCGGCTCGATCGTGTTCACCACCAGACGCTGATTGATCAGCGGCAGGCGCACGACATGGGCCGCCTTGGCGAAGGCCCCCGCGACCTTGTCCTTGTCGCCATAATGATAGTCGAGCGCGACATTGCCGGGCACGTCGTCCCAGACCTGCGGCGCGCCCGGCTTGGCGGCGTCGCGCGCGCTGACCACCGCCGGCAGCGGTTCGATGTCGAGCGCGACCGCCTCGGCGGCGTCCTTGGCTTCCGCGACCGTCTCGGCGATCACGCAGGCGACCGGGTCGCCGACGAAACGCACTTTGTCGCCGGCGAGTGCCGGCCGCGGCGTGTAGCGAATCGGCGAACCGTCGCGGCTCTTGAGCGGCAGGTTGCATTTGAGCCCGCCATAGCCGGCGAGATCGGACGCTGTATAAACCGCAAGCATGCCCGGCATCGTTTTCGCGGCAGTGGTGTCGATGCCGCGAATGACGCCGTGGGCGACGCTGCTGCGCACCATCACTGCGTAGGCCTGGCCCGGCACGCTGATGTCGTCCGTGTAGCGGCCTTCGCCGCGCACCAATTTGGGATCCTCGCTGCGCCGCACGGGCTGGCCGATCCCGAATTTGGTCAATGAAAGCGCGGTTTCAGTGGTTTGATCGTCCATGCCGAGGCGGTTACCTGTCATTGCGGTGCAAACTAGCAAATAAAGTAGGTCAGCCGGTTCTACAAGAATACCTTTCGGGCAGAAGGGTTGCTTAGGCGACTGACGCTGATAGACTTTTCGTGATCGAAGGAAATTCGCTGTGCCCTAGGGCGCTGGGAGGCTGCCCGGGGGCGGCAGGAAGGCTTAAAGATATGAGCGGCGAGGCCGGGGATATTCCGGGCCTCGACCCCATTGTAAGTCGGACGCCGCCAGAGCGGTCCCGATGGGGTCGGCGGTCGCCCGGACGGCTCGACGGCGGCTTGGGCAGCGATCGCGGCGGCCCGAGTTACGCTGCGCTCGATCTTGGCACCAACAATTGCCGTCTGCTGGTCGCGCGTCCTGCCGGCAACAGTTTCCGCGTGGTCGACGCTTTTTCCCGCATCATCCGGCTCGGCGAAGGCGTCTCCATCTCGCGCCGCATCAGCGAGGCGGCGATCGGCCGCGCTATCGCCGCGCTGACGATCTGCCGCAACAAGATGAAGAACAAGGGCGTCACTCGGGCCCGCCTGATCGCGACCGAAGCCTGCCGTTCGGCCGAGAACGGCGACGAATTCCGCGCCCGCGTGGCGCAAGACGTCGGCCTCGATCTCGAGGTGATCGACCGCGAGACCGAAGCGCGGCTCGCCGCTACCGGCTGCACGACGCTGATCGATCCGCAGGCCAGCGGCGCAGTGCTGTTCGATATCGGCGGCGGCTCCTCCGAACTGGTGCGGCTCAACCGTTCGCAGAAGAGCCAGGCCGGACCGCCTTTGCCGCAGATCCGCGGCTGGATTTCGCTGCCGCACGGCGTGGTGACGCTGGCCGAGCGTCACGGCGGCATCGTCGTCACCCCGCAAGCCTACGAGACCATGGTGCAAGAGGTGAGTGCGATGATCGCGCCGTTTGCGCGCGAGCACGCCGCCGACGGACTCGACGGCGTCCACATGCTCGGCACCTCCGGCACGGTGACGACGATTGCCGGCGTGCACCTCAATCTCAAGCGCTACGACCGCAGCCGTGTGGACGGCTGCTGGATGGGCGAACCGGAAATCACCGCGGTAATCGAGAAATTGTTGGCCATGAGCTACCAGGAACGCGTTGCCAGCCCTTGCATTGGCGCCGAACGTGCCGATCTGGTGCTTGCCGGCTGCGCCATCCTGGAAGCGATCCGCCGCGCCTTCCCGTGTCCGCGCTTGCGCGTCGCCGACCGCGGCCTGCGCGAGGGCATATTGGTGCAGATGATGCGGGAAGACGGCGTGTGGGACGGCGGCAACCAGGTGGCGGCATCGTGACGGCAAGCAAAGGCAGCGGCTCGCGCGCGTTAAAGGTCAAGGTCAAGACCAGCAAGCGCCGCAAGCAGTCCTCCAATCTGTGGCTGGAGCGCCAGCTCAACGATCCTTACGTCGCGCGCGCCAAGCGCGAGGGCTTCCGCTCGCGCGCCGCCTTCAAGCTCATGGAGATCGACGACAAGGCGCGCTTCCTCAAGAAGGGCGCGCGGGTGATCGATCTCGGCGCCGCGCCCGGCGGCTGGAGCCAGGTGGCGGCCAAACGCGTCGGCGCCCCGCAAGGCGGGCGCGTGGTTGCGATCGATCTGTTGGCCATGGATTCGGTCGCCGGCGTCGATTTCGCGCAGCTCGATTTTCTCGACCCGTCCGCGCCGGACAAACTGAAAGGCATGCTCGGCGGTCCCGCCGACGTGGTGCTGTCCGACATGGCGGCGAACGCCACCGGGCACGCCAAGACCGATCACCTGAAAATCATGGCGCTGGTCGAGGCGGCTGGCGATTTTGCCCGCGAGGTGCTCAGCCCCGGCGGCACGTTCCTCGCCAAGGTTCTGCAAGGCGGCACCGAAGCGGCACTGCTCGCCGGTCTCAAGCGCGACTTTGCCAACGTGAAACACGTGAAACCGGCGGCGAGCCGGTCGGACTCGGCGGAGCTCTATCTATTGGCGACGGGTTACCGCCGGTCGTCTTGATGCCACGAGCCCTCGGGCCAGACGTCGGTAAAGAGCAGGCCGCGGCTTGGTGTTTCATAGCGGCGGCGCATCTCGTACTCATAATAGGCACGGCGGCGCGCTTCCTCGGCGCGGCTATAGTATCGTCGCCGTTCGGCATCGCGCAGCGCGCGCCGGCTGCGGTCATGCGGCCGTGACGCGTGCAGCGTCTTCTCTCGCGGCACGACCACGGGCGCACTGAATTTTTTTGCAGGCGGTTGCCGCGATGACTGCGTATCCGCCGGCGCCGCGTCTGCCAGCGCTTTAGGCGCGGCAGTCGTATGATCGTCCTTGCGCACGGCGGCCGCTTTGCCCGGCTGCGGCGCGGGTTGCGCGGCGAGCTTGGCGGCTGCTTCAGCCTCGAGCTTTTTCTGTTCAGCCGTTAGCGCGGCCTGTTGCTTTTTGGCGAGCGCGGCCGCTTCTGCCTCTTGCTGCTTCTTCTTTTCTTCGGCGAGCTTTAGTTCCTCTTGCTTTTTCTGCTCGGCGGCGAGCTGGAGTTGTTCCTGTTTCTGTTGCTCAGCCAGCTTCAGCTCTTGCTGTTTCTTCTGCTCGGCCGCGAGGCGGAGTTGTTCCTGCTTCTGCTGCTCAGCCAACTTCAGCTCTTGCTGTTTCTTTTGCTCAGCGGCGAGCCGGAGTTGCTCCTGCTTCTGCGCTTCAGCCAGTTTCAGTTCTTGCTGTTTCTTCTGCTCGGCGGCAAGACGCAATTGCTCTTGTTTCTTCTCCTCGGCGAGTTTCGCCTCCTGCTGCTTCTTCTGCTCCGCCGCGAGCCGGAGTTGTTGCTGTTTCTGCTCTTCAGCAAGCTTTAGGTCTTGTTGTTTCTTCTGCTCAGCAGCCAGCTTGCGCTGTTCTTGGTTCTTCTGCTCCTCAGCCAATTTCTGTTCTTGCTGCTTCTTTTGCTGCTCGGCGGTGACATGCGCCAGAGCTTCGCGCGTCGCTTTCTTGCTGGCGTCGCGCTCGATCGCCTTGTTGTAGTCGTCGATCGCCTTGGCGCGCTGACCCTGCTGCTCGTAGGCGAAGCCGCGCTGGTAATAGGCCTGCGCGTCTTTGGGGTCGAGCTGGATGACGCGATCGAGATCGGCGATGGCCTTGTCGAAGTGGTTCGACCGGACCGACGCCGTGGCGCGCTCGCGCAGCGCAGTGGTATTGTTGGCATCGCGCACCAGCACGGCATCGTAGTCGGCCATGGCGGCGGCGGTCTCGCCTCTGGCCTGCCGGATCTGCGCGCGCGTCAACAGGCTTGCGACGTTGTCCGGATCGCGCGAAAGCGCGGTATTGAGGTCGGAAAGCGCCAGATCGGGCTCGCCATTGGCCTGGTAGATCGCGGCGCGCTGGCGATAAGGCGCGGCGCCGGTCGCGCCGAGCGCGATGGCGCGGGTGAGGTCGGCCAGTGCGCGCGCTTTATCCGACTTCGCCAGATAGACTTGCCCGCGTTCGGTATAGGCGAGCGCGCTCCTGGGATCGATCTTGACCGCGCGGTCGAGATCGGCGAGCGCGCGGTCATATTGCTTCTTGCGGCTATAGGCGCCGCCGCGCAAGGCATAGCCGGCCGCATTGCCGGCGTTGAGCTTGAGGATGGCGTCGGCGTCGTGCAGCGCGCCGTCGGCGTCGCCATCTTGCAGCCGAAGCTGGCCGCGCAATTGCAGGAAGTCGGGCTTGGCGGAAAGCTTGATCGCATGGCTGATGTCGGCCAAGGCGCGCTTGCGGTCACCTTTTTGCTCGTAAGTATGCGCGCGCAGGGCGTAGGTCGCGGCGCGCGCCGGGGCGGCGGCGATGGCGCGGTCATAGACCGCGATGGCCTGGTCGAAATTGTCCTTCATGGTCCAGAGCGCGGCTTGCGCCGTATAGGCGGCGATGTTTTTCGGGTCGAGGCGCGTCGCTTCCGCATAATCGGCAAGCGCGCGGTCGAAGTCGCCGCTTTCCTGCCACACGCGCGCGCGCAGCATGTAGTTGCCCGCGCTCGGGTCGAGCTTCAAGGCATGGTCGAAATCGGCAAGCGCGTGGGCGTAGTCGCGCTGGCGCAGATAGAGCTCGCCGCGGCCGCCATAGAGGCGGGCGCTTTCGCCGCCGAGGCTGATCGCCTTCTGATAATCGTCCAGCGCGCCGTCGACATAGCCGAGATCGCGCCGCACCGTGGCGCGGTTGACGTAAGGCGACGGCGAATTGGCATCGAGCTTGATGGCGACATCGTAGTCGGCGATCGCCTGGCCGTAATTGCCGCGCGCGTACCAGGCATTGCCGCGGTTCTGGTAGGCGGGGGCAAAATCGGGCGCGAGCGTGATCGCCAGGTTGAGGTCGGCAAGGGCGTGGGCGATGTCGCCGCGATCGAGATAAGCGAGCCCGCGCAGTTCATAGGCGACGCCTTCCCGCTTGCCCTGCAGGCGTCCCGATTTGAGTATGCTCGTGCAGGCGGCGATGCGCTGCTCGGCGAGGCTTTCGGTCTGGGTGGCGCACAATTTCGCCTCGCGCGACTGCGCGAAAGCCATGCCGGGAAACGCCAAAGCGGCGGCCATCGCCGTGAGCGAAGCCGTTCCAAACAATCGTGCCAGCTTGGTCCCACGCATGAGCCATTACCCCTTACGGCCGAATCCCCAAGCGTGCGGAAAATAGGAGATAGACCGACGACAAGTCCAAGAATTAGGCCATAAACCATTAATTTGTAGCGAATTGGTGACTTTACCCGCCCGGCCGGTCGGTCGGCTCAGTGGGGGCGGGCGTCCGGTTCGCCATTTCCGCTCCGGCGTCGGGCGAGAGCCGCAAGAAGATAAACACGGACAAGACCGAAATTGCAGCCACCGTCACGAACGCCGGCGGAAAATCGCTCGCTTGCAGGGGCGCGTTGCCCTTGAAGTGAACGGTGAGTTCCACCGCCAGAGCGCCGACCGCCACCCCGGTCGATACCGCCAATTGCTGGGCGACGCTGACCAAAGCGGTCGCCCGGCTGACCCGGTGTGGTTCCACGTCGGCATAGGCGATGGTGTTGATGCTGGTGAACTGCAGCGAGCGGAAGAATCCGCCGACCAGCAGCAGCAGCACCATGATCGCCACCGGCGTCGTCTGTGTGAAGCCGGCGCAGACGCCAAGAAACGCCGAACTGATCACCGCATTGACCACCAGGATGGTGCGGAAGCCGAAGCGGCGCAGGATCGTCGTGGTCGCCCACTTCATCCCCATGGCGCCGAGCGCGGTCGCAAAGGTGACCATGCCGGATTGGAACGGCGTCATGCCGAAGCCGACCTGCAGCATCAGCGGCAGCAGGAACGGCAGCGCGCCGAGGCCCAGCCGGAAGATGAAACCGCCGGCCACGCTGGCGAAGAAGGTCGGTATGCGCAGCAGCGTCAGATCGAGCGCTGGATTGGCGGTGTGCCGGGCGTGCACCAGGTAGGCCGCGATGAAGCAGGCGCCTCCCACGACCAGCGCCGCCACCACGGTCCAGGGCAGGAAATTGAGGCCCAGCACCGAAAACCCGAAGGCGACGCCGGCGATACCGAGACCGGCCAGCCCCATGCCGACGATGTCGAAGCGCTCATGGTGCTCGGCGCGCAGGTCTTCGATGTAACGGGTGGCGAGGATGATGCCGAGGATGCCGATCGGAACGTTGATGATGAAGATCCAGTGCCAGGTCGCGTAAGTGGTGATGAAGCCGCCGACCGGCGGCCCGAGCACCGGTCCGATCAGCGCCGGCGTGGTCACCCAGGCCATGGCGCCCACCAGTTCGCGCCGGCTGATGCTGCGCACCAGCACCATGCGCCCGACCGGCGTCATCATCGCGCCGCCCATGCCCTGCACGATGCGGGCGACGACGAAATCGGTCAGCGAGTTCGACAGCGCGCAGCCGATCGAGCCGAGCACGAACACCGCGATGGCGGCGCGGAACACCGTGCGCGCACCGAAGCGGTCGGCGGTCCAGCCGCTGGCCGGGATGAAGATCGCGAGCGAAAGCAGGTAGGAGGTGATCGCGAGCTTGAGCGCCAGCGGGTTGGTGCCGATATCGGCCGCGATCGCCGGCAGCGAGGTGGCGATCACGGTCGAATCCATGTTCTCCATGAACAGGGCGACCGCGACGATCAGCGGGACGATGCGGTCACGGCGCATGGGGATCCAGACGGAGGCGGTTCGGGGTGAGACGCGGGGTCTTTCAATAGCAGAGCGGCGGCGGAACGAAGGCGGCCGAGTTCATAACAGGCATCCGGGATTGCTCTAGGAATCGCCGCCCTCCCATGCTAACCACCGGCGCCAACCCAAAAGCGGGCCGTGACGTCGGGCGAGGACCCCCTCGCGACAGGCATTTTTATAAGCCTTCGGCAGCCGGTCGCGTTGTTCTTTTCGGGTGAGATGGAGTTGGCGATGGTCGGAAAAAATAACGAAAGCCCGCGCGAAGGGCTCACTTTCGACGATGTCCTGATCCGGCCCGGCCTCTCCGAGGTGCTGCCCTCCGACGTCGATATCCGCTCGCGCATCACCCGCTCGATCGGCGTCAACATCCCGATCATCGCCTCCGCCATGGACACGGTGACCGAGGTGCAGATGGCCATTGCCATGGCGCAGGCCGGCGGCATCGGCGTCATTCACCGCAATCTGGAACCGGAACAGCAGGCCGGTCAGGTCCGCCAGGTCAAGAAGTTCGAGTCCGGCATGGTGGTCAACCCGCTCACCATCGAGCCGACCGCGACGCTGCAGCAGGCGCTCGACCTGATGAAAGACAACCGCATTTCCGGCGTGCCGGTGGTGGAAGGCGGCGGCAACGGTAAAGCCGGTAAGTTGGTCGGCATTCTGACCAACCGCGACGTGCGCTTTGCCACCGATCCGGGCCAGCGCGTCGCCGAGTTGATGACCAAGGACAAACTCATCACCGTGCGCGAGGGCGTCAGCCAGGACGAAGCCAAGCGCCTGCTGCATCAGCACCGCATCGAGAAGCTCTTGGTGGTGGATGACCAATATCGCTGCGTCGGCCTGATCACCGTCAAGGACATGGAAAAGGCAGTGACCAATCCGAATGCCTGCAAGGACGAGCAGGGGCGCCTGCGCGTCGCCGCCGCCACCACGGTCGGCGACAAGGGTTTTGCGCGCACCGAGGCGCTGATTGCCGCCGGCGTCGATCTGGTGGTGGTCGACACCGCGCACGGCCATTCGCGCTACGTGCTCGACGCCGTGCTGCGCATCAAGAAGCTGTCGAACGCGGTGCAGGTGGTGGCCGGCAATGTCGCCACCTCGGAAGGCGCCAAGGCGCTGATCGATTGCGGCGCCGACGCCATCAAGGTCGGCATCGGCCCCGGCTCGATCTGCACGACGCGCATCGTCGCCGGCGTCGGCGTGCCGCAGCTCACCGCCATCATGGACTCGGTCGAAGCGGCGAAGAAAGCCGGCATCCCGGTGATCGCCGACGGCGGCATCAAATATTCCGGCGATCTCGCCAAGGCGCTGGCCGCCGGGGCCGACGTCGCCATGGTCGGCTCGCTGCTCGCCGGCACCGACGAGACGCCGGGCGAGGTGTTCCTCTACCAGGGCCGCTCCTACAAGAGCTACCGCGGCATGGGTTCGGTCGGCGCCATGGCGCGCGGCTCGGCCGACCGTTATTTCCAGCAGGACATCAAGGACGCGCTCAAGCTGGTGCCGGAAGGTGTCGAAGGCCAGGTCGGCTACAAGGGCCCGGTCGCCAACGTGCTGCACCAGCTCGCCGGCGGTTTGCGCGCCGCCATGGGCTATGTCGGCGCCAAAGACCTGGGCGATTTCCACAGCAAGGCGGAATTCATGCGCATCTCGGGCGCGGGTCTTCGCGAAAGCCACGTGCACGACGTGACTATCACGCGCGAGAGCCCGAATTACCCGAGCGGAGGCTGACCACCGAATGGCGATCCAATTCGTCCTGCTGCCGATGTTCGCGGAGGTGCTCCTCACCTTTGGTCTGATGTTCGGCATGATGTATTGCCGGACGTCGGCGCTGCGAAGCGGCCAAACGCGTTTCAAGGACATCGCCCTGCGCGAGCCGAACTGGCCGGTGCGCGCAAACCAATTCGCCTATTCGTTCTCGAATCAATTCGAACTGCCCGTTCTCTTTTATGTCCTGGCCATTCTGTCCATCATCGTCCATCACGCCGATGTAGTATTTTTGGTGCTGGCGTGGATTTTCGTCCTCTTCCGCGTGCTGCAGGCGATCGTGCATGTGACCAGTAACAATGTCCGCATGCGGGGCACCTATTACGGTCTCGGCGCGCTAGTGCTGGTCATCATGTGGCTGATCTTCATCGTGCGCATCGTATTGGGTTTGCCATGACGCCAGCAGCGCGGCTCGCGGCCGCTATCGAGATTTTTGCCAATCTGGAGAGCGAACGCCGGCCGGCGGCCGACGCGCTCAAGAGCTGGGGGCTGGCGCATCGCTTCGCCGGCTCCGGTGACCGCTCGGCGATCGCGGGGCTGGTCTATGACGCGCTGCGCCGGCGCGCGTCGAGCGCCTACCTGATGGGAGCCGAAACGCCGCGCGCGGTCCTACTCGGCATGCTCAAGCGCGAACGCGGTCTTGATACCGAGGCGATTTCAAAACTCGCCGACGGTTCGGGCTACGGGCCGCCGGCGCTCAGCGACGACGAGCGCCAGCGCCTGGATACGGCCGACATGACGGCGGCGTCGGCTTATGTCGCCGGTGATTATCCGGAATGGCTGGAGCCGCATTTCACCCGCGCCTTCGGCGACGCGCGCGCGGAGGAGGGCGCCGCTCTATCGTCGCGCGCGCCGCTCGATCTGCGGGTGAATACGTTGAAGGCGGACCGTGACAAGGCCGCCGCGATGCTGTCGGACTTGCAGCCCGAAATTGCGCGTTGGTCGCCCTGGGGCTTGCGCGTTCGCATTGCCGCCGACGCCAAAAGCCCGGCGGTGCACGCCGAGCCGGCGTTCATCAAAGGCATGGTCGAATTGCAGGACGAAGGCTCGCAACTGGCGGCGCTGTTTTCCGGCGCCAAGCCCGGCGAGCAGGTGGTCGATCTCTGCGCCGGCGCCGGCGGCAAGACCTTGGCCTTGGCGGCGATGATGGAGAACAAGGGGCAGATCTTTGCCACCGACGACGACAAAAGGCGGCTGGCGCCGATCCACGACCGCCTCAAGCGCTCAGGCGCCCGCAATGTGCAGGTGCGCACGCCGAAGTCGGTGGGCGGCGAGATCGCCGACCTCGCCGGGCGCTGCGATTTGGTGCTGATCGACGCGCCTTGCACCGGCACCGGCGCCTGGCGCCGCAACCCGGATGCCAAATGGCGCATGCGCCCCGGTGCGCTGGAACAGCGCCAAAAAGAGCAGGCGGAAATCCTCGATCGCGCCGTGCCCCTGCTCAAGGCCGCCGGCCGCATCGCCTACGTGACCTGTTCGGTGCTGGACGAGGAAAACGGCGCGCAGGTGCGCGCGTTCCTAACGCGCCATGCGGAATTCTCGGTGCAGCCGGCTACCGAAGTGGCGAATGTTTTGGGCGAGCGCGCCTTCATGTTCGCCAAGGCGGCGCGGCTTACGAACGAAGGAATTTTGATGACGCCGTGCACGACCGAGACGGACGGCTTCTTCGTTTCGGTGCTGCGGAGCGGCGTTTGAGCCCTTCAGGGCCGAATTAACGCCTGCTTTGGACGAATTCCCCCTTTGCGCCGCAATCCCGGCCAAGTTTCTCCGCGATGATTTCGTGTCTGGTGCGCGACTCTTTCAGCCAAGGCTTTTCATTCATGATGGCGGCCACCAGCGATTCAATGCGTCATTCTGGGACGACCGACCCGGTGTCGATCCACCATGATGATGTGCGCCACGGCTCCGGCCACGGTGTCCTGAGCGGTGGCGGCGCTCACCGGACCGCCGGATTCATGACCGTGCTGCAGGTGGCCGGTTCGCTGCTGGCGATTCCGGTCGGCCTGGCCAGCGCCTATTCGATCTACCGGGCCAATTTCTCCGTCGAAACGACGTGCCAAAGCTTGCGCGCCAACATCGTCTCGATGATCGACAAGAGCGTCGATGCCAGCACCCGGCATATGCTGGTGCGCCACGACGTCGAGAAATTCGAGCAAACCTGCGGCGCGATCGATCCGGATGCAACGGCGGCGTTCAAGACTTTGCTGGCGGCCGACAAGCCGGCGGTGCCAGCGGTTGCGCCCGTCGTGCGCCATGTCGAGGCGGCGCCGAAGGAGCCGGTGCACAAGGCCGAAGTGCATCCGCAGGCCGCAGCCAAAGTGCCTGCCGCGCCGCCAGCTGCCGCCACCACAGTAGCCCGCCGCGATCCGGCGGAGTCCGACACGCAATGGCTCGATGCGGTGCGCGGGGCCCTGCTGGCGCATCATGCCGAGCGGCCGGCGGCCGACGGCGTCAAGGCGCTGGCTGCGCCTGCGGTCATCCCGGCGCAGTGGCCGGCACAGCGCGATGCTGCTCTGCCTGCGCCGGCCGTCGCTCCGGCTCAAGTGATTGCGCCGGCAGCGCCAGTTGCCGCGCCAATGGTCGCGCCGGCCTTACCGCCCGCCACCGCAGTCGCGGCGCCGCCCGCACCGCAAGCCGATCCCGATCATCCGGTGCCGCCGGCGGCGATTCCCAATCCGGACGACGTGGCTGCGGCCAAGCCGGAGCAGCACCATTCGCGCATCGGCCGATGGATTGCGAAAATCCCGTTGATGGGAAACGTGATCGATAACGGCTGGAATTGAACCGCCGGACTATTCCGGCTGCCAGTCCGCGACCGTCGCCATATCGGCTTCGACCTGCCAGCGGCCGCTCTTGGCCGGGCGGCGCTCGGCCTGCGCCAGCCGCGCGAGAAACTCGCTGCGCGGGATATCGCGGAAGCCCATGTCGTGACAGGTCGGCGTCATGATCTTACCGTCGTTGAAGGCAAAGCCCCAGTGCGCCAGATGCCAATTGAGCACGGTGAAGCCGATCTTCGAGGTATTAGGCTCGCGCGAGAACTGTGACTCGGTGACGAAGCAGCCGCCGATGGCGAGGCCGTAGCCGCCGCCGGCGAGTTCGCCTTTGTCGTTCCACACTTCGAAGGAATGCGCGAAGCCGGCGTCGAACGCCTCGGCAAAAGCGTGCATCACCTTGGGCGTGATCCAGGTGACGTGCCAGCGGCCCTGGCGGTGGCCGGCGCAGGCCTTGATCACGCCGTCGAAGTCGCGGTCAAAGCTGACGGTGTAGTGGCCCTGCCGCATCTGCCGGCGCAGCCTCTTGGCGATGTGCATCTCATTGAAGAACAGCACCGAGCGCTGCGGCGGCGACCACCATTTCAACGGCGCGACATGCGCCAACGGAAAGAGCCCGCGCCGGTAGCCGGCCAGGATCGTCGGCAGCGTGAAGTCGTGCACGATGCCGGCTAGACCCGGCGGGTTGGCGAGCGCGCGCTCAGGATCGGGCAGGGCGTAATCGGGGGCGAGCAGCTCATGGAAGCAGAGCCGGGCGAGGTTCGGCAGCCCGGTAATACGCCCGGGCATCAGCGACCAGGCGAGGCCCAGCGTGATGCGCTCGGCCTTCTCAGCGAGGCTTTCGCGGAACAGCGCGGCGCGGCGGTCGGCCGGGGCTGCGGAAAGCGCCATATGATCGGCGTGGTAGGCCAAACTTAGGTTCCAAACGTGTGGAATTGGCGAAAATCTTGCCTCTTATCTCTCACGGGCGGGCTAATGGAGGGTTATGAAAGCGGCTTTGCGTGACGTGCTCTAAGTCATTAAAAATAAGGGTTAATTATCGTTGTATTGCGTAGGAGCCTTATTTGGAAATCGCTCCAAATAAGGGAAATTCAGCCAAATTTGCAGGTGGAAAAGTCGACTATAGCCGGAGGGGGTTAACGATCCCCAACCGGCTGCAATGCCATCGCCGCAAACCGCCCCCTTGGCCTTGGCCTGGGTGAATATGCCTCCACCCTTGGGCGTCCCTCCTCGATGTTCGGGCGCTCCGTATAGAGCGGACAGCCACAGGAGGCCGTCTTGCGGACCAAATTCGCCAAAGTTCGAGCCGCCATGGCCGCCGGCGATTGGCCGCGCGCGTTTTGCATCGCGTCCAAGTTCGCAAGGCTAGGTCCGCAGCGGGCTGCCATCATGCGGGCGCAGGCCGCGCGCCTCAGCCCTGGGCTTTATAGGCAGCTCGGACGCGACCCGGCGGTGGTGATCGAAGAAGGCAAGGCCGCGATGCGCGCGCGGTTCGAGGCGCGCCCGGCTTTTCAGTCGGTGCGTCGTCGAAAATGCGGATGATCAGTCTTTGCCATTCCGGCTTCAACTTCCGGCTCATTCACGTCATAGCCATCGCCGGCCAAAATTGACGTTTGTCCATTGTTGTCCAATCGCGCGCTAAGTGGTGCATCGCGGCAAACCCACATGTGCCATCATTAGAAAAGCCGCCCAAAGGCTTTTGAAGAATCCCATCGTCAAATATCATTCAAGCCGTGCAAAAATTCATCTGGAGAATGTCGAGTGAGGATTAGGCGGCTATGAACCCCATCAACACCAAACGCTCAATCGTGCGGAACGGGCAAAAGACCAGCGTGTCGCTCGAAAGCGAATTTTGGGACGGCCTGCGCGAGATCGCCAGCCAGAAAAAGCTAGAGCTGACGACACTGATACGACAAATCGACCGCACGCGTACCGGCACCAATCTGTCGTCGGCTATCCGCGTGTTCGTGTTCAATCACCTGCGCGCGCAAAACATCGCCGCGGACGCCTCGGCGCACGACCACCGCGCAGCGGTGCGGCAGCCAACGAAGCCCACCGATTTCAACTGACCGTGTAAGAGCGGTGCATAGGGCCTAGCGGTAGTGTTAAATAGCTGCGTGTTGGCTCACTTCGGAACAAGAAAGACCGCCAACGCGGTGATCTATCCGAAATCAGATCAGCGTTTTTATCCGGGGGGAAAAAGGTGTGCTGCACCCGGAAGAAAGCTAAAAGAGATTAGCCAGTGTAGGCCTTTAAGTAAGGTAAAATAAGCCGTAAATACCTTTCGTGATCCCTTATTTAAAATCGTGAACCCCCTAGGGAAAGCTAATGGATGGTTATCTGAATGTGTCGAAATCTGGCGTAGTTAACCGGAGCCTGACGCCTTGACCGCGCCTAAGCTCAATCCCACAAAGCCGCCTCGAACGGGGCCGATTCCGGACCCAATACGGCCGCCCAAGGACGATAAAGCGTTGCATGACAAGGTTCTGATCGTCGATTTCGGCTCGCAGGTGACCCAGCTGATCGCGCGGCGGGTACGCGAGGAAAAGGTCTATTGCGAAATCGTGCCCTACCAGAAGGCAGAGGCCGCCTTCCGCGACATGAAGCCGAAGGCGGTGATCCTGTCCGGCGGGCCTGCCTCGGTGCTCGACAAGGACGCCCCGCTCGCGCCCAAGGCGATCTATGACGCCGGCGTGCCGGTGCTCGGCATCTGCTACGGCGAGCAGGCGATGGCGCAGCAACTCGGCGGCAAAGTGGAGGGTGGGCATCACCGCGAATTCGGTCGCGCCGAGGTCGAGGTGGTCGCCGACAGCCCGATCTTCGAAGGCGTCTGGACCAAGGGCGAGAAATACCCGGTCTGGATGAGCCACGGCGACCGCGTGACCAAGCTGCCGGACGGCTTCAAGGTGCTCGGCGTCTCGCCCAACTGCGCCGATCGCCATCATCGGTGACGACGCGCGCAAATTCTACGCCACGCAATTCCATCTCGAGGTGATGCACACGCCGCACGGCGCGGCATTGCTACGCAATTTCGTGCGCAAGGTCGCTGGGCTTGCCGGCGACTGGACCATGCGCGCCTTCAAGGACGAGGCGATCGAGAAGATCCGATGCCAAGTCGGCAAGGGCCGGGTGATCTGCGGATTGTCCGGCGGAGTCGACAGCGCGGTCGCCGCCGTGCTGATCCACGAAGCGATCGGCGAGCAGCTCACGTGTGTGTTCGTCGATCACGGCCTGTTGCGGCTCGGCGAGGCGCAAAAGGTCGTGACGCTGTTCCGCGACAGCTACAATATTCCGCTGGTGCACGTGGACGACAGCGAAGTTTTTCTGAAAGCGCTCGCCGGCGTCGAAGACCCCGAGCAGAAACGCAAGACCATCGGCAGATTATTTATCGACGTGTTCGACGCCGAGGCGAAGAAGATCGGCGGCGCCGACTTCCTGGCGCAGGGCACGCTCTACCCGGACGTGATCGAGAGCGTTTCGTTCACCGGTGGCCCCTCGGTCACCATCAAGTCGCATCACAATGTCGGCGGCCTGCCCGAGCGCATGAAGATGAAGCTGGTCGAGCCGTTACGCGAACTGTTCAAGGACGAGGTGCGGGCGCTCGGCCGCGAGCTCGGCCTGCCGGACGCTTTCGTCGGCCGGCATCCGTTCCCGGGGCCGGGGTTGGCGATCCGCATTCCGGGCGCGATCACGCGCGAAAAGCTCGACATCCTGCGGCTCGCCGACGACATCTACATCGAGGAAATCCGCCGCGCCGGGCTTTACGACGACATCTGGCAGGCCTTCGCCGTCCTATTGCCGGTCAAGACCGTCGGCGTCATGGGCGACGGCCGTACTTACGATTTCGTCGTCGGCCTGCGCGCGGTGACCTCGACCGACGGCATGACGGCGGATTTCTATCCCTTCGACATGAAGTTCCTAGGCATGGTGGCGACGCGCATCATTAACGAAGTGAAGGGCGTCAACCGCGTCGTTTACGACGTGACCAGCAAGCCGCCGGGTACGATTGAGTGGGAGTAGGGAGGAGGCAAATCTATGACCGTCAGAGTGCCTGCCTATTGCCCCATCTATGCGGCGCGGTATTCCCAGCCCCGATCGCGCTCGGTGTTGGCGCCTCGGTGGTTATGGAAAACTGCATTACAAATTGTCCTCACTGCGGAGGTGACGCAATTATAGAGGGTGAATTTCGCGGTGCGGAAAATGCAACCGAGATTCTTAGAAGCAGCGCTGTCACGCCCGATCAGTTGAAAGCATTCGCGGCATTGCTTCGAGAGGCGTATGAACGCAAGACAACGTTCGAAGAAACCAAAAAACGCGCTGCGGATTTGACCCAAAATTGGCTGAAGCCGTAGAGGCCGTTCATAACCATGGAGGCAAGATATGGTCAGCTTCGTTGCTCTTTCTGATTTTTCTGCCCAGCAGATGTAATTTCGATTTCAAGATCACAATTGACGCGAACGAAATTGTGAAGGGAATGCTTAATCAGTCTCCAGCAGCGATCACGCGGCGAGTCCCAGCATTAACGAAGCCAAAAATGCATTTCACCATCTACGGCATCAAAAACTGCGGCACCATGAAGAAGGCGCTCAACTGGCTCGACAACAAGGGCATCGCCTACGATTTCCATGACTACAAGAGCGCGGGCATCGAGCGCGCCAAGCTGGAAGGCTGGGCCAAGAAGGCCGGCTGGGAGACCCTGCTCAACCGCGCCGGCACCACGTTCAAGAAACTGCCCGACAAGGACAAAGACAGCGTCACCGAGAAGAAGGCCATCGCGCTGATGCTGGCGCAGCCGTCGATGATCAAACGCCCGGTGCTGGAGCTCGGCGGCGGCAAGCTGCTGGTCGGTTTCAAGCCGGAGCAATATAGTGAAGCGGTGGCGCGACGATAGCGCTTTCAGCCGTCACGTCTTCCGCTTGCGGGCCGTGGCGCCTGAATCTCGATTGCGCGCCGGTATAGGACCTTGTGCGATCATGGCAAAGAATTCGCGCTCGGCATGGCTAGACCATCGCTCGTTGTGACGCAGCGCGAAGAATTGTCGTTTCGGCAGATCAAGCGGCAGCGCGACCAGCGAGCCGGCGGCGAGTGCTGGCTGCACCGCCAGCCGCGACAGTGCCGAAGCGCCGGCGCCATGCTCGACGGCGGTGCGCACGGCCTCGTTGGACGGCAACTCAAGCACGATATTGAGCTCGGCGACCGCGACGCCGAGATCCCTTAATGCCGTCTCGAAGATGGCGCGCGTGCCGGAGCCGCGCTCGCGAAATACCCAGCGCATCTTGCCGAGTTCGCCGGCCGTCAGCGGGCGGCGCTTGGCCGGCGTGAGCGCCGGGCTAGTCACCAGCACGAGTTCGTCATCGCCGACCGGCACGACCGACAGCGCCAAGTTGGCGACATCGCCTTCGACAAAGCCGAAGTCGGCAATGCCATCGCTCACCATGGCTGCCACGGTCTCGGTATTGCCGATGGATAGACTGAGCGCGATGCCGGGATGGGCGGCGCGATAGCGCTGCATCAGCGGCGGCAGCCAGTAATTGGCCACCGTCTGGCTGGCGGCGATCGCCAGCGCGCCCCGCTTCAAGCCGGTCAAGTCGGCAAGCGCCGTCTCCGCGGCGGCAGCCCGCCCCAGCACTGCCCGCGCTTCGGCGAGGAAAAGCCGTCCGGCCTGGGTCAACTCGATCCGCCGGCCGATCCGATTGAACAGTTGCGTAGCATAGCGGGACTCGAGCGCGCTGACCGCGGCGCTGACCGCCGACTGGGTCAAATGGAGCGCGCGGGCCGCCTGGGTGACATGCTCCCGTTCTGCCACCGCCACGAAGATGCGAAGCTGTTCGAGCGTCATCCGGGCTTTCTAAGTCAATTTGACCAGCGTGAGACTGAACAGGGCGATAAAGACAAAAGCCGCCAAACCAAGCAAGAGCGGTCGCAGGCCCTTGAGCCGCAGCTTGGCGATATCGGTCTCCAGGCCCATGGCGGCAAGCGCAACGGACAGCATAAACGTCGTTATCGTCACGATCGCGACCTTCGGCTGGGTCGGAATATGGATCAGGCTATTGATGCCGATGAGCGCGATGAACCCGAACACGAACCAGGGCAGCGGCACGGACTTGCCGCGAGGCCTGCTGGTGTCCGCGGTGCCCTTGCGCAGCCCACCCTGCGCCATCAGCCCGAGCGTGATCACCACCGGCGCCAGCATCATTACGCGCGACAGCTTGGCGATGGTGGCAAAATCTCCGGCCATGCGGCCGTCCTGGTAGGCGGCGGCCACGACCTGCGCGATTTCGTGGATGGAGGAGCCAGCCCACAGGCCAAAGTCGTGCGCGGATAGGTGCAATAGTCCGGGGAAGAACGGATAGACGAACATAGCTACCGAACCGAACACGGTGACGCAGGCCACCGCATAGGCAACGTCCTCATCAGGTGCATTGGTCACGGTGTTGGTCGCGATCACCGCCGAGGCGCCGCAGATCGACGTGCCGGCGGCAATCAGCTGGGCGAGCTTGCGGTCGACGCCGAGCAGGCGGCCGGCCAAGGTCGTGAAGACGAAGGTGGCAACCAGCGTGCTCACGATCACGGCGACGCCGCCCGCTCCGACTGCGACGACCTGTTGGGCGGTGAGTTGCAGCCCCAGGAGGATAATGGCGAAGCGCAAAATCCGCCGCAGCGAGAACTTGACGCCCGGCGTCGCCAGCGCCGGGGTGCCGACCAGGTTGTGGAAGGCAATGCCGATGAGGATTGCCAGGATCATCGGGCTAAAAGCGGTGACGCCGGGCAGCGCGTGCAAGGCAAAGGCCGCCGCCGCGATGGCACTAGTGAGCGCAAGTCCGGGCAGCACGGCCCGCGCGCTGGCGAGCGCTGCATCCGGACGCGGCGGCCCGATCGCGACCGCGGGGCCTTCGTTGTCGGGGATCGTCGTGCTCATCGGCTCGCCTCCTGTTCGTGTGCGGCCGACGCTGGCATCGTTTCAACGATCGATCCAATTCATTATATAGAAGATAACGTTCGTTTTAATAGAATGATCGACGCAGCCGAAAAGTCCGCCCGCTGCCCGGCGAAGGATTTGTGCCGGTGGAGAAGGCGCCCGCCCGGCCGCGCCAGCGCCGCCGCGCGCCGCTAGACTGGGCGGCCGCCGCAAGGCAGGAGATTTGCCATGCCGACCTACCGGAAGCGCGACTTCCCCGTCTCCGACATCCGCCGCTTCCTCGAGCCGGGGCCGGTGGTGCTGGTCTCGTCGGCTCACAAAGGCGAGCGCAACATCATGACCATGGGCTGGCACATGGTGATGGAATTCGTGCCGTCGCTGGTCGGCTGTCTGATCTCCAGCGGCAATCACAGCTACGAGCTCATCAGCCGCAGCAAGGAATGCGTCATCAACGTGCCGACCGTCGAACTAGCACAGACGGTCGCGAAAATAGGCAATTGCTCGGGCGCCGAGATCGACAAGTTCGCCAAGTTCAAGCTCACGGCCGTTCCCGCCGAGCAGGTGCGGGCGCCGCTGATCGCGCAATGTTACGCCAGCCTCGAATGCAGACTGGTCGACGGCCACCTGCGCGACAAATACAATTTTTTCATCTTCGAAGTCGTGAAGGCGCACGCGCCCGCCGCGCCGAAATACCCCAAGACCATCCACTACCGCGGCGACGGCATGTTCATGGTCGCCGGCCGCTCGCTCAATCTGCGGCGGTATTTCCGCCCCGGAATGCTATGAAGCGCCGTCATCGGTCTGCTAGACACGTGCGATGAGCCAGCGCCAAGTCATCATCATCGGCGGCGGCCCGGTCGGGGCGGCGCTCGCGCTCGACCTCGGCCTGCGCGGCGTCTCCAGCGTCGTCATCGAAAGCCGCACGAGTCTCGCGAACATCCCGAAGGGGCAGGGGCTGACCCAGCGCACGCTCGAACATTTCTATCTCTGGGGCTTGGATGAGCAATTGCGCGCCGCGCGTCTCATGCCGCGCGGCTATCCGATCGGCGAAATCACCGCCTACGGCAACCTCAAGAGCCAATACTGGCACGCGCCGGCCGGTCGCGAAGTGGTGGGCGATTTCTTCTTTCAAAAGCAAGAACGCCTGCCGCAGTACTGCACGGAGGCGGTGCTGCGGCAGAAATTGGCAACCTTGCCGAATGTCGACATGAGGCTTGGCGTGACCGCGACCGCTGTGGCTCAGTCGAAGGACGGCGTCAGGGCCACCGTGGCCAACGAGCGCGGCGAAACCGAAACGCTGGAGGCGGACTATCTGGTCGGCTGCGACGGCGGCCATTCGATGGTGCGCGAGGCGGCCGGCATCGCGCGTGGCGGCACCGATTTCGATCAGGTCATGATGCTCGTCGTCTTCCGCTCGCGCGAACTGCATGAGAAGCTCAACCGCTTCCCCGAGCGCTCCACCTATCGCGTCATGCATCCCGACCTGCACGGTTACTGGAAATTCTTCGGGCGCGTCGACGTCGGCGAACGCTTCTTCTTCCACACCCCGGTGCCGCCCGAGGCGTCCCGCAACGATTTCGATTTCAGCGGGCCGCTGTTCGACGCCGCCGGCTTTCCGTTCGCCTTTGAGGTCGAGCACGCTGGCTTCTGGGATCTGCGCAATGCGGTTGCCGCGAGCTACCGGAACGGCCGCATCTTCATTGCCGGCGATGCCGCGCACAGCCATCCGCCGTATGGCGGCTACGGCCTCAACAACGGCCTGGAAGACGCGATCAATCTGAGCTGGAAGCTCGCCGCGCACTTTGCCGGCTGGGGCGGCAGTCGGCTGCTCGACAGCTATTCACTTGAGCGCGCGCCGGTATTCCGCGATGTCGCCGAGGACTTCATTGCCGCGCGCATTCGCGAAGACGATGCGTTTCTCACCCGCTACGACCCGTCGCGCGACCGCGCCGAGTTCGAGGCCGCCTGGAACGCGCGCAAAACCGATGTCGGCTCGCGTCGTAAGGCCTACGAGCCGAGCTACGAGGCCTCGCCGATTGTATTCGGACTGCCCGGCGGCAAAACGACGGCGCACGGCGTGCATAGCCTAAAAGCCCGCGCGGGCCATCACCTGTCGCCGCAGAGTCTTTCAAACGGACGCAATGCGTTCGAGGAACTTGGCCGGGACTTTACGCTTTTGGCGCTGGACGTGGACCCTGGCGCTTTCGAGCGGGCGGCGCGGGAGCGGCAGATTCCGCTCAAGATTGTGCGTGACAGCGGGGCCGCGGCGCGGGAAAATTACCGAGCGTCCCTGATCCTGGTGCGGCCCGATCAACATGTCGCCTGGGCGGGCGACACAGCGTCGGATGCCGCGGTGATCATGCAGAGGGTGATTGGTCAATGACAATGCGGAAGCTTGCGATATTCGGCTTGGCGCTCACGATCGGCGTGGCTGCGCAAGCCGCAGATTATCCGACGCATCCAGTCAAGCTCATCGTTCCGACCGCGCCGGGCGGCATCAACGACATCGTCGCGCGGCTTATCCAGCCGGGGTTAACGGAGGCGTTGAAGCAGCCGATCGTGATCGAGAATAAGGCCGGGGCCAACAATATCATCGGCACCGAGTTCGTCGCGAAATCGGCGCCGGACGGTTATACACTCGTCGTCGTGCCCGCCTCGCATTCCGTCAATCCGGCGGTGCGGACCAATATGCCTTTCAACACGGAGAAAGACCTCTCGCCGATCATTCTGATCGGAAAGAACGCGATGCTGTTCCTTGTCAATCCGCGAGTGCCGGCAAAAACGCTGCGCGAGTTCGCCGCGCTCGCCAAGGCGAGCCCGAACAAATTCTCTTTCGCGACGCCCGGAATGGCGAGCCAGTCAAACCTCGTCATCTCGCAATGGGACAACATGGCCGGCGTCGAGGCGACCCAAATTCCCTATCGTGGCGGCGCGCCGGCGACTTTGGCGACGATCTCCGGCGAAACGCAGTTCACCGTGATGTCGAGCCTGCTCGCCGCGCCGCAGGTCGAGGCGGGAAAGTTGCGGGCGCTTGCGATCGGCAGTCTGCAGCGCGATCCGCACTTCCCGGGTGTGCCGACGATGAGCGAGGCCGGCTATCCGGGCATCGAGGCGGTGACCTGGGTCGGCCTTTTCGCGCCGGCGGGAACGCCGCGCGAGATCGTGGCGCGGCTCAATAAAGAGATAGACCGCATCATCCATGAGCCCGACACCGCGGCGAAACTCGACAAGCAGGGGATCGTGGTCGCCGGCGGCCCGCCGGAAGTCCTTGGCCGCCTGGTTGACGCGGAGATCAAGCGTTGGACCGAGGTTGCGCGGCAGAATCACATCAGCGTCGGACGCTAGCCGCCCCTTGATTAGGCGCGTTTTCCCTGCCACATGCGCCCCATGAACGTCCCGCTGCGCCCAACCGATTCGATGCCCCTGACGCCGCTGGCGGCGGAAGTCGAGCGCCGGCGCACCTTTGCCATCATCTCCCACCCGGACGCCGGCAAGACCACGCTGACCGAGAAGCTGTTGCTGTTCGGCGGCGCCATCAATCTCGCCGGCCAGGTCAAGGCCAAGCGCGACCGCCGGTCCACCCGGTCGGACTGGATGGCGATCGAGCGCGAGCGCGGCATCTCGGTGGTCACTTCGGTGATGACCTTCGATTACGACGGGCGCGTCTTCAATCTGCTCGACACGCCGGGACACGAGGACTTCTCCGAGGACACCTACCGCACGCTGACCGCGGTCGACTCGGCGGTGATGGTGATCGACGCCGCCAAGGGCATCGAGGCGCGCACGCGCAAGCTGTTCGAGGTCTGCCGGCTGCGCGACATCCCGATCATCACCTTCATCAACAAGATGGACCGCGAAAGCCGCGATCCGTTCGATCTGCTCGACGAGATCGAGAAAACGCTGGCGCTCGATACCGCGCCGATGACCTGGCCGATCGGGCGTGGCCGCGACTTCGCCGGCACGCTCGATATTGCCACCGGCGAGATGCGGCTGTTGAGCGAAGACGGCAGTAACCTCGCGCCGCAGCCGCTCGACCTCGCGGCGCTGGCGCAGAAAAACCCCATGCTCGATGCCGCGGCGATCGCCGAGGAATTGGCGCTGGTGAAAGACGCCTGCCGGCGCTTCGATTTTGCCTCCTTCCGCGAGGGGCACCTGACGCCGGTGTTCTTCGGCTCGGCCTTGAAGAATTTCGGCGTCAAGGATCTGCTCGATGCGCTGGCGGCGTTCGCGCCACCGCCGCGCGCGCAAGTGTCGAACAAGCGCACCATTGACGCGCACGAGGGCGCCATGACCGCCTTCGTGTTCAAGATCCAGGCCAACATGGACCCCAACCACCGCGACCGCATCGCCTTCGCGCGCCTATGCTCGGGCAAGCTGCGACGCGGCATGAAGGCGAAGCTGGTGCGCACGGACAAGCCGATGACGCTGTCGGCGCCGCAATTCTTCTTTGCGCAAGACCGCACGGTAGCGGACGAGGCCTATGCCGGCGACGTCGTTGGCATCCCCAACCACGGCACGCTGCGCATCGGTGATACCCTAACCGAAGGCGAGGATATCGCCTTTCTCGGCGTGCCGAATTTCGCGCCGGAAATTCTGCGGCGCGTGAAGCTCGGCGACCCGATGAAGGCCAAGAAGTTGAAAGAAGCGCTGCAGCAGATGGCGGAAGAAGGCGTCGTTCAGGTGTTCCGCCCGCTCGATGGCGCGCCTGCGTTGGTCGGCGTGGTCGGCCCCTTGCAGCTCGACGTGCTCAAAGTGCGGCTATCGGACGAATATGGCCTCGACATCGGCTTCGAGACGCCGGAATTTCAGCTCGCCCGTTGGATTTCCTGCGCCGACGACAAGAAGCTCAACGATTTCGTGCAAGCCAATTATTCCAGCGTGGCCGAGGATCTGGACGGCGATCGCGTGTTCATGGCGCGCAACCAATTCATCCTCGATTACACTAGCGAGCGCGCCCCCGGCATCGTTTTCACCGACATCAAGGACGTGAAGAACAAGGCGGCGTAATCCTCATGGTGAGGAGCGCCGAAGGCGCGTCTCAAACCATGAGGCCTCATCCTTCGGGACGCGCTCCTGCGGAGCGCTCCTCAGGATTAGGTTCAATGCTAATTTACTTTTATATCCGCCGCCTTGATCACCGGCGCCCAGCGCGCGATTTCGCCGTCGATGCGGGCGCGAAACTCCTCCGGCGTCGAGCCGACCGGCTCCATCAATTGCGCCGCCAGCTTTTCGCGCAGCTCGGGAGCGCGGATGATCGCCACCACATCCTTGTTGATCTTGTCGATCAGCGCCTTCGGCGTGCCGCCCGGCGCGATCAGCCCGTTCCAGGCATCGGCCTCGACGTCGATTCCGCTCTCTTTC
This sequence comes from uncultured Alphaproteobacteria bacterium, assembly GCA_963786025.1. Classification (GTDB taxonomy): domain Bacteria; phylum Pseudomonadota; class Alphaproteobacteria; order Rhizobiales; family Xanthobacteraceae; genus Pseudolabrys. Next base: position 196,052 of record CAWAXK010000003.1, on the reverse strand, counting down.
AGTGTCGGCACGTCCGGCAGGTAGGGCGAACGCTTGGCGGTGGAGACGGCGAGGATTTTCACTTTGCCGGCCTTGGCCTGCGGCGTCACCGAGATCGCCGGCAGGCAGGCCATCTGGGTGTCATTGCGGATCACCGCCATGATCGCCAGCGGCGAACTCGGATAGGGCACGTGCACCAGTTTGGTGCCGGCTTTGATGGCGATCGCCTCCATCGCAAGGTGCGACAGCGAGCCGTTGCCGATCGACGCGAAATTATATTTGCCCGGGTTGGCCTTGATCAGCGCCACCAGCGCGCCGACGGAATCGATCTTGAGCGCGGGGTTGACCGCAAGCGCGCTCGGCTGCGTGACGAGCTGCGTGATCGGGGCGATGTCCTTGTGCGGATCGTAAGGCAGTTTCGAGAACAGCAGGGTGTTGATGGCGAGCGGCCCGCCGATGCTGATGCCGATCGTGGCGCCGTCCGGCGCGGCCTTGGCCACCGCGTCGGTGCCGAGATTGCCGCTGGCGCCGGGCTTATTCTCGACCAGGAAAACGCTGCCCGGATATTTCTGCCCGAGCCGGTCGGCGATCAGACGAGCGACAATATCGGGCGTGGAGCCGGCGCCGAACGGGACGATGATTTTCACCGTCTTGGCCGGCCAATCCTGCGCCATTGCTGGCAGGGCGGCGGCCGTGAGCAACAATAACGCCAGGAGGGCGCGTCGGAATACGGGGAAGCAGGGGGTTGCGGCCATCGACGATTTCCTATGCACGGACACGGGCTTGCATTGACCGGTGCTATCCTCTACTGCGGCGTCGGTAAAGCGTAACAACCGAATTGCGAGTGTAGCATGGGCCTTGCAATCCTCATTCTCGGCCTGGTGGTTTTCCTGGCCGCCCACGGTTTCGTGTCGATGCGCGGGGCGCGCGCCAAGGTGATCGCGCACTTGGGATTGAATGGCTATCGCGGCCTATTCGGCATTGTCGCGCTGATCGGCCTTGCCATTATTGTCTGGGGCTACGGCGATTACCGCGCGCATGGATTGATCCAGGTCTGGTCGCCGCCGGCTTTCATGCGGCACATCACCGTCGGCCTCATGTTATTTGCGGTGATTTTCTTCACCGCCGCCTTCATCCCCAGCCACATCAAGACCAAGCTCAAGCACCCGATGCTGGCCGGCATCAAGACCTGGGCGCTGGCGCATCTGTTGTCGAACGGCGACCTCGGCTCGATCCTGCTGTTTGGATCGTTCCTGGCTTGGGGTGTTTTTGCCCGCATTGCCGCCAAGCGGCGCGGCGACCTTGGCGCGACGACCGCGCCCGCCGGCTGGACCAATGACGTTATCGTCATTGTGATCGGCATCGTCATCTATATCGCGCTTGGCTACGCCTTCCATCCGATGGTCATCGGCGTGCCGGTGTTCGGGAGGTAACCGCCCGTGTCAGTACAACAAGAAATCAGGCGGCTCACCGCCCCGGACATGCTCGCCCGCAAAGGCGCTGAGCCGATCGTGTGCCTCACGTCGTATCACGCGCACACCGCGCGTCTGGTCGACAAATATTGCGACGTCATATTGGTCGGCGACTCGCTCGGCATGGTGATGCACGGGCTGGAGACCACCGTGCCGGTCACGCTCGAGATGATGATCCTGCAGGGCCATGCGGTGATGCGCGGTAGTAAGCGCGCGCTGGTGGTTGTCGACATGCCGTTCGGCTCCTACGAAGCCTCGAAGGAACAGGCCTTCATGAACGCCGCGCGCGTGCTGAAAGAGACCGGTTGCGGCGCCATCAAGCTCGAAGGCGGCGCACGTATGGCCGAAACGATCGCTTTCCTGGTCGAGCGCGGCGTGCCGGTGATGGGGCATGTGGGCTTGACGCCGCAGTCGATCAACACGCTCGGCTCCTTCCGCGCTCAAGGGCGCGATGAGGCCGACTGGGCGCGCATCGAAGCTGACACCATCGCGGTCGCCGAGGCGGGGGCTTTTTCCGTGGTGCTCGAGGCGGTGGCGGAGCCGCTTGGGCGCAAGCTCACCGCCGCGGTGCGCATTCCCACCATCGGCATCGGCGCGAGCGCGGCCTGCGACGGGCAAATCCTGGTGCTGGAAGACATGCTCGGCCTGTCGCCGCGGGTGCCGAAATTCGTCAAACGCTACGGCGACCTCGGCCCTGGCATCGAAAAAGCGGTGGCCGACTATGCCGCCGAGGTGCGCTCACGCGCGTTTCCGGGGCCTGAGCACGTCTATCCGATGAGAGCCAAAAAGGGCTAAATCTCTGAATCTTAACGATTGTCCGGCGCAAGCTTTGCCTTGGGCCTGCCACATCGCTAGGTTAGGTCGCAATCCGCCCAAAACGGCGATGAAGACGGGCGTTAACGGGTCTGGGAGCAGTTCGTGGCCGATATTTTTCACGAAGTGGACGAGGAAGTCCGGCGCGAACGGCTGCAAAAGCTGTGGGAACGCTACAGCATCTATATCATCGGGCTCGCCGTCCTGATCGTCGTCGGGATGGGGGCCTGGCGCGGCTATGAATATTGGGAAACCAAGAAAGCCGCCACCGCCGGCGCCGCATTCGAAGCCGCGCTGAGCTTGAGCGAGCAGGGCAAGCACGCCGAGGCGGACGCCGCCTTTGCCAAGATCGCGGCCGAGGCACCTCCCGGCTATCGGACTTTGGCTCGCCTGCGCGCCGCCGCGGAACTCGCGCAAACCAAGCCGGCCGATGCGGTGAAGGCCTATGACGCAATGGCCGCCGACGCGTCTCTCGGATCGACCTTGCAGGATCTCGCCGCGGTGCGCGCTGGCATGCTGACGCTGGACAGCGCGCCGCTGTCCGACATGCGGCGCCGTCTCGATTCCGTCGCCGAGCCGGGCCACGCCTTCCGGCATAGCGCGCGCGAGCTGTTGGCGCTGTCGGCCTGGCGCAATCACGACTTCACTGCCGCGCGCCGCTATATCGACATGATCGCGAACGATGGCGAAACGCCGCCGGGTATCCGCGCGCGCGCCGAGGTGCTCTCGGCGCTGATCGCCGCCGACGGCAGCAAGAGTTGAGGATCGTTCATGCGCCGCATGCATCGCATCGTGTTGCTGGTCGGATTGATGGCGCTCGCGCCGGTGCTCGCCGGTTGTGAGAATTTTGACTTGGACAGTCTCGATTTTCTCCACCTCAACGACAAGAAGAAGCTGCCGGGCGAACGCAAGGAATTGTTTCCCGAAGGCGTGCCGGGCGTCACGCAAGGGATTCCGCCCGAATACATGAAAGGCAATCAGCCACAGCCGGACACGGCGGCTGCGCCGGCGCCAGGCGCCACCGCTGCGGCTATGCCGAGCGACAAATCCGCCGCCCCGGCGCCAGCGGCCAGGACCGCCGCGATCGAGCCGGCGGCCGGGCCCAAGCCGAAACCGAAGCGCAAGCCGAAGGCGCATACGGCGCGGCAGCGGCCCAAGCACGTTACGGTGCAGCCGGTGGCTCAGGGCCAGGGCCAACCCCAAGGTCAGGGCCAAGCCAATGATCAGCAACAACTGGCGCCTTGGCCGGGCTCGGCCCCGCAGCAGCCGGCAGCCGGGCCGAGCCCGGCGGCACCGTGGCCAGCCGCGCCGCCGCCTGGCACCTTCTCTCAGTGACTGGATGCGGATGGCCTTGAGACGCGGTTAACCGGTTCTGGCCGAAGGCTCGCCGGCTGTGAGACTTGACCCGCGCATCCATCTAGCAAACACATCTCCGAGTTCCCCTATGGATTGTCGGGTCAGGCCCGGCAACGACAGGACGTTATGAGCTTCACCATCGCCATTGTCGGCCGCCCCAATGTCGGCAAGTCGACCTTGTTTAACCGGCTGGTCGGCCGGCGCGTTGCGCTGGTCGACGACCGGCCGGGCGTGACGCGCGACCGCCGCGAAGGCGAGGCGCGGCTTGGCGACCTCGGTTTCACCGTGATCGATACGGCGGGGCTCGAAGAGTCCGCGCCCGAGAGCCTCACCGGCCGTATGCGGGCGCAGACCGAGACGGCGATCGGGCAGGCCGACGCGATCTTCTTCATGATCGATGCGCGCAGCGGTCCGACCGGGGTCGACCGCGTGTTCGCCGACCTCGTCCGCAAGTCCGGCAAGCCGGCCGTGCTGATCGCCAACAAGATGGAAGGCACCGCCGGCGAGGCGGGGCGGCTGGACGCCTATGCGCTCGGCCTCGGCGACCCGGTCGCGATTTCGGCGGAGCATAATGAAGGCCTGGTGGACCTCTATGACGCGCTGCGCGCCGCCTTGCCGGAGCGCACCGCCAAGCAGATCGAAGCGGCGGCCGAGCCGTCCGGTCCGCATCCGATCCGGGTCGCCATAGTCGGGCGGCCGAATGCCGGCAAGTCGACTTTGGTCAACCGGCTGCTCGGCGAGGAGCGGCTGCTCACCGCGCCCGAGGCCGGCACCACCCGCGACGCCATCGCGGTCGATCTCGAATGGCACGACCAGAAATTCCGCATCCACGACACCGCCGGCCTGCGCCGCCGTTCGCGCATCGACGAGAAACTGGAGAAACTTTCGGTCGCGGACGCGCTCAACGCCGTGCGCTTCGCCGAGGTGGTGGTGGTGCTGCTCGACGTCGAGAACGCGTTCGAGGAGCAGGATCAGCGCATCGCCGACCTGGTCGAGCAGGAAGGCCGCGCCATCGTCATCGCGGTCAACAAATGGGATCTAAAGGAAAAGACCGCAGGTGCCATCGGCAAGCTGCGCACGCAAGCCGACGAAAAGCTCACACAGATGAAGGGCGTGCCGCTGGTGGCGGTGTCGGCGCTTACCGGAGAAGGCCTCGACCGGCTGCTGCAGGCTATCATCGATGCCTTCGCGGTGTGGAACAAGCGCATCCCGACGGCCGCGCTCAATCGCTGGTTCGAGCATGCGATTGAGTCGCACCCGCCGCCGGCGGTATCGGGGCGCCGGCTGCGCCTCAACTACATCACGCAGGCGAAGAGCCGGCCGCCGAGCTTCGTTGTATTCTGTACACGCGCCGACGCGCTGCCCGACGCCTACAAGCGCTATCTGGTGAATTCGCTGCGCGAGAATTTCGAGCTTCCCGGCACGCCGATCCGTTTGACGCTGCGCGAGAAGGGTAACCCGTTCAAGGGCAGGGCGAAGCGAAAGCATTGAAGTCGCGCCTCGGCATCGCCGGAGCGGTGCGCCAGAAGACTGCTGACCTTACAGAAAATTAATACCCATAGGGGGCGCAAGGCCTTCGATAAAGGCTTTGTTGCTCGCTATATGGACACATTGCTGTGTTTTTTCGACCAAGCGCGGAACGTCCTTCAAACGGCGGCGATTTGTTGGTATCGTCTTGCGTGTTCCGGGGGCGGCGCTCACAGCAACGGCTTGCAGTCGCGGACTATACGACCTCTGGGGTAGCGCTATGAAGATGAGCAAACTCGGCTATTTTTCCGAGTTTCTGCTTTTTCCGCCGCTGGTTCTTGTCGCGTCGCTAATGGCGTTTCGCAGTTCGACGCCTCCATCGCCTTTGATGTGGGTGCTTGTCTACGGCGGCGGACTGATTGCCTGGACATTATTGGAATATCTGTTGCATCGCGTGCTGTTTCATCACGCGCCGGTTCTCGCGCCCATCCACGATCGCCATCATAAATCGCCAAACGATCTCATCGGCACGCCGGCATGGGCGAGCATCTTGGTTGGCTTGGTCGCGATTGCAACCCCGGCTTGGGCGGCGCTTGGATTTGGTCTTGGTACCGCGGCGACGGCGGGGCTCGTTACCGGTTATCTTTGGTACGTCTTTGTCCATTACGCGACCCACCATTGGCGGCCGCGACGGGGGTCCTACATTTACCGCGCCCGGCTGCGCCACGCCGGCCACCACCACTTGCCCGATAGCGGGAATTTCGGTGTGACGACGGCCTTCTGGGATCACGTCTTCGGCACGGCGCTCGAACGGCGCACGTTGACATCCCGTCATGCCGACTGAATATTCTGCCACAGGCACGGCAGCAAACTTTATGCGGGCGCCGTGAACTCCAAGAACTTGCCGGCGCGGAAGTCGTAGATTTTTCCACTCTCCGTGCACTCGGGCAGGCACAGCGGCACGATCGCTTTCGCCACCTCTTCCGGCGTCGGCAGCGTCATCGGATCGATACCAGGGAAGGCGCCGAGATACATGCGGGTGCGGGTCGGGCCCGGCGCGAACAGATTGACGCGCACCGGCGTCGTCGCACATTCCGCCGCATAAGCGCGCGCCAGCGCGTCGAGCGCGGCTTTCGACGCGGCATAGGGTCCCCAGTAGGCGCGCCCTTTATAGGCGACGGCCGAGGTAAGAAACACCGCGCGGCCGGCCGGCGCACGCTGCAGCAGCGGGTCCATGCAGCGGATGAATTGCCAGTTTGCAGTGATATTGACCGCAACCAGATTGTCCCAGTCTTTCGGCTCGATATGGCCGAGCGGCGACAGCGGTCCGATGATGCCGGCATTGCCGATCAATACGTCGAGGCGGCCATAACGTTCGTTGACCGCGAGCGCGAGCCGCGCGATGCCCTCGCTGTCCTTTACATCCAGCGGCACCAGTGTGGCGGTGCCGCCTGCGGCTTTGATCTGGTCATCGAGCTCTTCCAGCCCGCCCACGGTGCGCGCCACCGCCACCACATGGGCGCCCGCTTGCGCGAGCTGCAAGGCCAGCGCGGCGCCAATGCCGCGCGAGGCGCCGGTGACGAGCGCGATACGGTCGGTGAGAGGTTTCAACATGCGGTACGCTAGCGCAAAGCCTAGATGGCTTCGGCGAGCAGCGACAACTGCCGCGGGCTTGCCTCTTGCGCGCCAAGGTCGGTGAGCGGTGTCGGATAGTCGCCGGTGAAGCAGTGGTCGGTGAATTGCGGCTTTGCCGCATCGCGGCCGGGCAGGCCCATGGCGCGGTAGATGCCGTCGACCGAAAGGAAGGCCAGCGAGTCCGCGCCGATGAACTTTCGCATGCCCTCCAGATCATGGGTGGCGGCGAGCAGTTTGTCGCGCTCGGGCGTATCGATGCCGTAATAGTCCGGATGCGTGATCGGCGGCGAGGCGATGCGGAAGTGGACTTCCTTGGCGCCGGCGTCGCGCATCATCTGTACGATCTTGCGCGAGGTGGTGCCGCGCACGATCGAGTCATCCACCAGCACGATGCGTTTGCCTTGCACCACCGCGCGGTTGGCGGAATGCTTGAGCCGCACGCCCTGATCGCGGATCGATTGCGTCGGCTGGATGAAGGTGCGGCCGACATAGTGGTTGCGGATGATGCCGAGCTCGTAGGGGATGCCGGACTCGCGGGCAAAGCCGATCGCCGCCGGCACGCCGGAGTCCGGCACCGGAATGACCACGTCGGCCTGCGTCGGCGATTCACGCGCGAGTTCCGCGCCCATGGTCTTGCGCACATTGTAAACGTGGCGTCCGCCGACGATGGAATCCGGCCGCGCGAAGTAGATGTATTCGAAAATGCACGGCCGCGCCGCCATGGCCGGGAACGGCTTGAACGACTGCGCGCCGTCCTCGTCGAACACCACCACTTCGCCGTTTTCCACGTCGCGCACGTACTGCGCGCCGATAATATCGAGCGCGCAAGTCTCCGACGCGAGTATCGGGCAGCCGTCGAGCTTGCCGATCACCAGCGGGCGGATGCCGAGCGGATCGCGGGCGCCGACCAGCTTTTTGTTGGTGAGGCCGACAAAGGCATAGGCGCCCTCGAGCTGGCGCAGGCCCTCGATGAAACGGTCGACGAAGCGGTTGCGGCGCGCGCGCGCCACCAGATGCAGGATCACCTCGGTATCGGTGGTCGACTGCATCATCGCGCCTTCGTGCACCAAATGTTTGCGCAGCGCGATGCCGTTGGTCAGGTTGCCGTTGTGGCCGATGGCGAAGCCGCCGCCTTCCAGTTCCGCGAACAGCGGCTGCACGTTGCGCAGCACTGTCTCACCCGTGGTCGAATAGCGCACATGGCCGATGGCCGCGTTGCCCGGCAGGTGATCGATCACTTCCCGCCGCGCGAAGGCGTCGCCGACCAGGCCGAGGCGGCGTTCGGAATGGAAGCGCTTGCCGTCGAAGGAGACGATGCCGGCAGCTTCCTGGCCGCGATGCTGGAGCGCGTGCAGGCCGAGCGCGGTGATGGCGGCGGCGTCAGGATGGCCGAAAATGCCGAATACGCCGCATTCCTCGCGTAACCGGTCGGCATCCGGGTCGAATTCGGCGCCTGCGGTTTGCACGGGGTCTTGCGGCTTTTGCTGCATTGCTATCGCGTTCCGGGCCGTGGGCTGACCACCGACTTCTGATCGGGGCCGCTGTCCGGCGGTTCCTGGTCTTCCGGCTTCTGCCGCTTCAACCGTTTCAAGATGGTGCTTTCGGGGTCGTCCGGCAACATGGACATCAACCATTGTCCCGTACTTTGCAACACGACCTTCGATTTTGCGCCGCGCACCCATTCCGGCTGGCTGCGGTCGGGCACCAGCCAGGCGAAAAACAGGAAGGCGACAACCACGATGATCAGGCCGCGGCCGAGCCCGAACAGGAAGCCGAGCGTGCGGTCGAGCGCGCCGACCCGGCTGTCGAGCACCATGTCGGAAATGCGCACGGTGATGATCGAGACCACCAGCAGCGTGAGCAGGAACACCCCGCCGATGGTGACGCCGGCCGCCACCATGGTGCTGCTGATATAGCCCTGCGCGATCGGCAGCACGCGTGAATAGGAATAGAGCGTGACCAGGGCGGCAATGCCCCAGGCGCCGATCGACAGGATCTCGCGCATGAAGCCGCGGATCATGGCGAGCAGGCCGGAGATCAGCATGACCACCAGGAGGATGATGTCGAGCAACGTAATCGGCATCGGGGCCTCGTCAGCTTACCGGCTGGGCGCGGCGGCAGCCGCGCATAAGTGTCGGGCGGCGCGGCGAATCCGCCTCCGCCGCGGCGGCTCCGGGAAAGGGCGGCGCTGAGGGCCTTAAGTGCTTAATTTGATGCCCATTTCTTCTCGCGCTCGCACCGCCTAAAGGAGGCCGCGAGAGGCGGTTTCGACGCCCCGTGTATAGCGGGGCGTCACGCTGCCGTCACCCGTCTTGTCCACGGGTTTTATTACCCGTGCCCCTTTTGCCGAGGGCGGCAATGTCGGCGACCAGACTGGCGAGGCTTGCGACATCGGTGACCGTGAGGCCGGGCTCTCCGCCGTCCGCACGCGCGGCTTCCGGAACGACGGCGCGGGTAAAGCCGAGCTTTGCGGCTTCTTTGAGCCGGGCCGGGCCTTGCGCCACCGGCCGGATCGCGCCGGACAGCGATACCTCGCCGAAATAGACCGCATCGGCCGGCAGAGGAGCGTTGGCGAGCGAGGAGACCAGCGCCGCGGCGGCGGCGAGATCGGCCGCCGGCTCCTGGATGCGCAGGCCGCCGGCGACGTTAAGGTAAACGTCGTGGCCGCCGAGCTTGACGCCGCAATGGGCTTCCAGAACCGCCAGCACCATCGACAGTCGGCTCGGGTCCCAGCCGACCACCGCGCGCCGTGGCGTGCCGAGCGAGGTCGGCGCCACCAGCGCCTGCATTTCGACCAGCAGCGGCCGCGTGCCCTCGATGCCGGCGAACACCGCGGTGCCGGGTTGCCCAAGATCGCGCGCCGACAGGAATAGTTCGGACGGGTTGGCGACCTCGCGCAGGCCCGATCCGGTCATCTCGAACACGCCGATCTCATCGGTCGGGCCGAAACGGTTCTTCACCGCGCGCAGGATGCGGAATTGGTGCGAGCCTTCGCCCTCGAACGAGAGCACGGCATCGACCATGTGCTCGACCACGCGCGGGCCGGCGATCTGGCCGTCCTTGGTGACGTGGCCGACCAGGATGATGGCGGCGCCCGAGCGCTTGGCGTAGCGGATCAGCGCCTGCGCGCTGCCGCGCACTTGCGTGACCGTACCGGGCGCGGATTCGACCAGTTCGGTCCACATGGTCTGGATCGAGTCGATCACGATCAGCCGCGGCGTCTTGCCCTCCGACATGGTGGCGATGATGTCCTCGACCGAGGTCTCCGCCGCCAGTTCGACCGCCGCGTCGCTTAAGGAAAGCCGTTCGGCGCGCAAGCGCACCTGGGCGACCGCTTCCTCGCCGGAGATGTAGACCGCGCGGTGCCCGCCGCGCGCCATTGCGGCGGTCGCCTGCAGCAACAATGTCGATTTGCCGATGCCGGGGTCGCCCGCCATCAGCAGCACGGAGCCGCGCACAAAGCCGCCGCCGGTGACGCGGTCCAATTCGGCGACGCCGGAGGCCAGGCGCGGCGCCTCATGGGACTCGCCGGTGAGCGGCTCGAGCGCGAACAGGCGGCCCTTGCTAGGCTTACGGCCCGGGCCGGAGCGCTCGGCGCCTTCCTCGGCCAGCGTATTCCATTCGCCGCAGGCCTCGCACTTGCCCTGCCAACGGGGCGCGGCGGCGCCGCAGTTCTGGCAGATGAAGCTCAGATTGCGCTTGGACACGGGAATCGCCCTCGAAATGCTGCCCGGCAGCCTAAAGCCGCCATGAGAACATTACAAGAACATAGTTTAAGAATGTGCTGATTTAAGGGGATTTCGCCTTCAGCCACGATAAACCCGGTGATAGCGCCGCCCCAGGCTGGTGAGCACCTCGTAGCCGATGGTGCCGGCAGCGTTGGCGAACGCATCGACGGTCATTTCGCCGCCGATCAACGTGACCAGATCGCCGCGCCGGGCGGCGCTGTCGGGAAGATCAGTGACGTCGATCGCCAGCAGATCCATGGAGACGCGGCCCGCCAGCGGACAGCGCTTGCCGGCAACGATGACGTCGGCGCCCGGCGACTCGTCGGAGGCGCTGGCGGCGCGCAAATAGCCGTCGGCATAGCCGACCGCGACCACCGCGATCCGGGTCGCGCGCTTGGCGGTCCAGGCGGCGTCATAGCCGACGGTCTCGCCGCGCGGCACGGTGCGCACCTGCGCGATGCGCGCCTGCAATTCGATCACCGGGCGCATCGGATTGATCTGGCCCGGCGTCGGATTGACGCCATAGAGTGCGACGCCCGGGCGCACCACGTCGCAATGGGCGGTGGCGCCAAGAAAGATGCCGGACGAATTGGCAAGCGAGGAGGGGATGCCGCGATAGAACATGCGCACTTCGCGGAATGCGCCGATCTGGCGGGCGTTGAGCGGATGCTCCGGCTCTTCCGCGCAGACCAGGTGGCTCATCAGCAGCGTGATGCCGTGGTTTTCGGAGCGGATGCGCGGCGCCAGCGCTGCGGCATCGTTGACCGAGATGCCGAGCCGGTTCATGCCGGTGTCTACATGCAGCGCGGCGCCACCGCGCCACTGGCTGGCGGCGCAGAAGGCATCCCATTCCGCCAGTTCGACCATGCTGCCGATCACCGGCCGCGCGCGGATATCGGGGTAGGCTGCCGCGGTGTCCGGTAGAAGCCCGTTGAGCACGTAGATTGCCGGCTCGGCCGCAACGTCGCGCACACACTTGGCCTCGGCGAGGTCGGCGACGAAGAAGGTCTTGCAGCCGGCTTTTGCCAATGCCGCCGCGACCTGTTCGATGCCGCAGCCATAGCCGTCGGCCTTGATCACGGCGGCGCATTCCGCCGGCATGGTGAGCCGGCCAAGCGCGCGCCAATTGGCTTCGATCGCGTCGAGATCGACGGTGAGGATACCGCCGGCCTGCGCCGCGGGCGGCCCGGCAGTGACGAACTTTTCCGGCCCACCGTCGTCGGGCGGGCTCATGGGCTGATCAATAGCGGGTTCGGCCTCGGTCATGGGCAAGGGTTTAGCCGCACCGATGCGGGCCGTCCATGCGCTAGCCGATCCGATCCGGCAGGTGGTCCGCCTTCGCCAGGGTCGAGAACTTCGTGATGGCGCCTTCGAATTGCAGTTCGACCGTGCCGGTGGGGCCGTGCCGCTGCTTGCCGATGATGACCTCGGCCTTGCCATCGACTTTTTCGCCGTCCGCCATCCATTGTGCGAATTTCTCGCGATCGGATTCCAGCGGCTTGCGCATTTTATGGTAATATTCCTCGCGGTAGACGAAAAGCACCACGTCGGCGTCCTGTTCGATCGAGCCGGATTCACGCAAGTCGGACAATTGCGGGCGCTTGTCGTCGCGGCTTTCCACCTGACGCGACAATTGCGACAGCGCCAATATCGGAATGTTCAGTTCCTTAGCCAAGGCCTTTAGCTTAGTCGTGATCTCGGTGATTTCCTGGACGCGGTTTTCCTGGCTGCGGCGGGTCGAACCCTGCAGCAGTTGCAGATAGTCGATGATCAGAAAATCGAGGCCGCGCTGGCGCTTGAGCCGTCGCGCGCGGGCGGCGAGTTGCGCCACGGACAGGCCGCCGGTTTCGTCCACGAAAAACTTCAAGTTTTGCAATTCGATCGAGTGATCCTTGATGCGCTCGAATTCGGCTTCGCTGATGCCGCCGCGCCTGATCTGGTTCGACGGAATGTCGGTCTGTTCGGCGATGATGCGGGTGGCGAGCTGCTCGGCCGACATTTCGAGCGAGAAGAAGCCGACAATGCCGCCGTTGGTCGTTACCGTGTGACCGTCGGCGCGCACCTCGCCCTGCCAAGCTTTGGCGACATTGTAGCCGATATTGGTGGCGAGCGCGCTTTTGCCCATGCCGGGACGCCCGGCCAGGATGATCAGGTCGGACGGTTGCAGGCCGCCCATCATGCGGTCGAGATCGTCGAGCCCGGTGGCGATACCGGACAGTTTTCCATCGCGCTGGAAGGCGTGCGCTGCCATGTCGATCGCGGTGGTCAGCGACTGCGAAAAAAGCTGGAAGCCGCCGTCATAGCGGCCGGTCTCGGCCAACTCATATAGCCGGCGTTCGGCTTCCTCGATCTGCTGGCGCGGCGCGAAATCGACCGGCGCGTCGAAGGCGACGTTGACCATATCCTCGCCGACGATGATCAGCGCGCGGCGGATCGACAGATCGTAAATGGTGCGGCCGTAATCCTCGGCATTGATGATGGTGGTCGCCTCGGAGGCGAGCCGCGCCAGGTACTGGCTCACCGTCATGCCGCCGATATCGATGTCGGCGCCGATGAAGGTCTTCAGCGTGACCGGCGTCGCCACCTTGCCGGCGCGGATCAGATCGCGCGCAAGCTGATAGATTTTCTGGTGAATCGGCTCGAAGAAATGCTCCGGATTGAGGAAATCGGAGACCCGGTAAAAGGCCTCGTTGTTGACCAGGATGGCGCCCAACAGCGCTTGCTCCGCCTCGATATTGTGCGGTGCAGAACGAAAGCTCTGGGCGGATTCTTCGACCGGCTTGCGGGCAACTGATTCGAGTGGCGCCATATGATTCCTTGTTCCGTCAATTTGACGAAACTTTGATTGGCCTTGGCTTACACCCTCACGCGGATTGCGCGATGCTTGGCGGAGAATAATCGCCGTTGTCCACACTACTCACTGTCGATGAAAATAGCCGGTATGGCCTCTTGACGAGGCTTGACGGTTTTTTGATCGCTTCACTATTGCCGCTGCTTACTCGCCGGCGAGCCGTAACGGCGGGTGGCGTTCGCCTTCGGCGCCGCGCAACCGGCGCTCCTCGCGGTTGATATAGTCCCGCGTCATCGGCACCACGTCCTGCCGCTTGGTGAGCTGGACCTGGAATACCATCAGGTTCTGCTCGCGGAACGACATTTCGGACGCGGCTAGATAGAACTCCCACATCCGCACGAAACGCTGGTCGTAAATGCGCTCGACTTCCTCGCGGTGGGCGAGGAACCGCTCCCGCCAATTCTTGAGCGTGTCGGCGTAATGCAGGCGCAGGATCTCCATGTCGGTAACTAGCAGGCCGGAGTTCTCGATGGGCGGCAGCACCTCGGACAGCGACGGGATGTAGCCGCCGGGAAAAATATATTTCGAGATCCACGGATTGGTCACGTTCGGCCCTTCCGACCGGCCGATCGAGTGCAGCACCATCACGCCGTCGTCGGCGAGCAGTTGCGCGCTCTTGCGGAAGAACGTCTCGTAATGATTGACGCCGACATGTTCGAACATGCCGACCGACACGATGCGGTCGAATGGGCCCTCGACGTCGCGATAGTCCTGCAAGTTGAACCGGGCGCGGTCGGCCAGGCCCTTTTCCGCGGCGCGCTCGTTGGCGACGGCGTGCTGTTCCTGCGACAGCGTGACTCCGGTCACATCGGCGCCGGCGACCTCGGCGAGGTACAAGCCCAGCCCGCCCCAGCCACAGCCGATGTCGAGCACGCGCAAGGCTCGTTCGTGGCGGTCACGGCCGAGCAGCAGCTTGGCGGCGAGATGCCGCTTCTTGGCGAGTTGAGCATCGTCGAGCGACTGCTCGGGACTCTCAAAATAGCCACAGCTGTATTGCCGGTCGGCGTCGAGGAACAGCGAGTAGAGCCGGCCGTCGAGATCGTAATGATGCGCCACGTTGCGACGCGCGCGGCGGCGCGGATTGAATTGCTGCAAACGGCGGTTGAGGTAGCGCAGCAGCCCTTGCGGCCGCGCCCAGTGCGGAACCTCGGACTTCTGGCCAAGCATGATGGCGAGCACGTCAGCGATCGAGCCCTGCTCGACCACAAACGTGCCGTTCATATAGGACTCGCCGAATTTGAGTTCGGGATCGAGGAGAATTCCCCACTCGGCCTTGCGCGTGGCAAAACGCACCGATACCGGCTGGCCGGTCCCATCGCCGAAGGTCAAGACCGTTCCGCGCGAGGTGGTAACTCTGAATGTCCCCCGCCGGATAAAGGTCTTGAGCAGAAATCGAAGCAACCGGTCCATCGGCCGCCTCCGCCAGGTTAAAAACCTCGTCCGGCTGGCTTTACTGTCCCCAATAACGCGCCGGACGACCTAACGTGCAACGGAGGCATTCAATCAAAGTTCCGGCGGCCCAGCAATGCCACAAATTAGATGCATGCATCCAATCCCATTGGGGTCACAACGGCGCCAGAATAGGCTATCAACGCCACGCTCGGCGTCATTGCGTGACCGGACCGATGTAACGCAAGCTATTGAAAGGTTTAGGATAATGACGGTGTTTGGTCGTGGCGTCGGGCTGACGATGGCCGTATTGGCGCTGGCTCTGGCCACCCCCGCAGGGGCGCAGGAAAACCTGGATTTGGGCAAGACCGGCGCACAACTGTACGCTGCCGATTGCGCCATCTGCCACAAGAATGCCCAGGCTCTGAACAAGTCCGGCGGTCTGCTCGGCCTGTCGGGCTTCCTGCGCGAGCATTACACGGCCAGCCGCGAATCCGCCGCGTCGATCGCCACCTATCTGCAATCGCTCGGCAGCGCGCCGGCGCCGAGCAAGCGCACGGCCACCTCCAAGCGCAAGACGATGAGCGACGACCAACTCGGCGACGAAAAGAAGGCCAAAAGCGAAGAGAAGGTCAAAGCCGGCGAAGAAAAAGACAAGAAGATCAAGGTCGACGACGAGAAAAAGGTCAAACCGATATCCGACGAAGCCAAATCCAAAAAGTCGGACAAGACCAGCAAGTCGGAAGAGGCGAAGACATCCGAGCCGAAGACTGAAAAGAAAACTGAAAAGAAGTCCGAGCTAAAGAGCGAGCGTAAGACTGGCGTCAAGACGACCGGGCCGAAGACGGCGGAATCGAAGGCGAAGGACGCCAAGACTCCGCCGCCGAAGACGGCCAAGGTCAAAAAGAAACCGGGCTCTGCTGCAGACGTCATACCGGACAAGCCGGAAAAGACCGAATAACAGGCGCAGAGCCGGGAAGAGGTTACTCCGAGCTTTCGGTATTCTCGGCCCTCTCGGCCTTCTTCTTCTTGCTCTTCGCGGGCGCGGCGGATTTGCTCTGATCCGCGCCAGCTTCCGCCGCCTCGGCGTCCTGTTCGCCGTCCTCGAGCAAGGCCTTGGCTGCTTCCGGCTCGAAGAAGGCTTCCGCCGCTTCCAGCGCCGCCTCGGCATCCTCCTCGGCCTGCTCGCGCCGCACCGTGACGTCCTCGCCGCGCCCGACCCGCTCGGCTTCGCCCGCGCTGCGCGCGACGATGACGGTGATGATGGTCTCGACTTCCGGATGCAGCGCCAGCGGCACCTTGTACTGGCCGATGGTCTTGATCGGCGCGTTGAGCGTAACCTGCGAGCGGCTGACCTCGCCGCCGTCCGCATTGAGCAAGCTGGCGATGTCGCGCGGCGACACCGAGCCGAACAACTGGCCGGCTTCGCTCGCCTGGCGGATCACCACGATGGTCTTGCCATCGAGTGCGGCGGCGACTTTTTCAGCGCCGCCCTTACGTTCCAGATTGCGCGCCTGCAGCTCGACCTTCATCTCTTCGAAGCGCGTTTTGTTGTCGGCGGTCGCGCGCAAGGCCTTGCCGCGCGGCAGCAAGAAATTGCGGGCGAAGCCGTCCTTGACGCGCACGACGTCGCCCATTTGACCGAGCTTGCCGACGCGTTCGAGCAAAATAACATCCATTGTCGTCACTCCTTGATCTGAACTTGGTTGAACCGAATTGAAATCGATGGTGAATGTCTCTTCGTCAGGTAGGGGCCGGGGGGCCGCGCGTGGCGATGCGTGCGCGCAAATCGACGACCGCCTCGACCAGACCGAGTAGGCAGAGCGCCAGCACCGGCCAGCCCAGCACGAGCACCGCGGTATAGACGCCGGCGAGCAGGAAGATGCGGCTGGCCATGCCGCGGGTGATGGCATGCAGCACCGCGAAGCCGAGCACGCCATACGCCATCAGCAGGCTTGCCGCGAGTACGCCGGCGATGATGCCGATCAGGCTGCCGACAAAGCTCAAGCCGACCGCGACGGCGAGCGCTGCCGTCAGCGCGCGCGGAAACATCATGGCCGAGAGCGGCGGCCACGGCCGCTTCAGCAGGCCGGAAAACTTCACGATTATTCCGCCGAGCCACAGATTGAGCACGTTCGTGGTGGTGGCGAGCACCGCCGCCGCGGGCGGAATAGCGGTCACCAGGAAGTCGATCAGCCGATCGGCGTTGGACACGCCCGGCATGGTGAGCGGGGCACCTGCCGGCAGGTCGCTTTCTACGCGCAGGATATGCGTCAGCGCGTGGCGCAGACCGGCGCGGAAGCTTTCGGCATCGAGGCCGAAATTGGGGATGGCGACGACCACCACCAAGGCGCCGAGAATGGCCGCCCAGACCACCAGCCGGCCAGGCGGATACCATTCGAGTTCAGCTGCGCCATCGTCGGCGGGACGCGCCAGCATCGCCAAATAGCTGAGCCACCAGGCCGGTATGCCGGCGCCCGCCAGGAAACTGAAAAAGAATACCGGGCCGAACGCGATGCCGAGCGCGAGCGCGCCCGCCAGCGCGGCCGTCATGGCCGCCCAATGGCTCCAGCCGAGCCCAGCGATCATGATCGGCAACGGCGCGAGATAGAACAGCGGGATCGACAGCCACACGCCCGAGGTCACCGAGGCGAACAGCAAAGCCGCCGCGGCGCCGGCACCGATACCAATGAGCCCTAGCTGCATCTTCACGAGCTGTCCCGCTCTGTTTCGAGCGGTTAGAGACGGAACAATTCCGCCCCAACCATCGGCTCACGGGG
This sequence comes from uncultured Alphaproteobacteria bacterium, assembly GCA_963786025.1. Taxonomy (GTDB): domain Bacteria; phylum Pseudomonadota; class Alphaproteobacteria; order Rhizobiales; family Xanthobacteraceae; genus Pseudolabrys. The sequence continues at coordinate 178,582 of CAWAXK010000003.1, read as the reverse complement.
TAGCCCCGCAAGCCTCGTTTTGTCCATGCCTTACTGAATCACGTAAGGCAGCAGGCCGAGGAAACGCGAGCGCTTGATCGCCTGCGCCAATTCGCGCTGCTTCTTGGCCGACACCGCGGTGATGCGGCTCGGCACGATCTTGCCGCGCTCCGACACGTAGCGCTGCAAAAGTTTGACGTCCTTGTAGTCGATCTTCGGCGCATTGGCGCCCGAGAACGGACAGGTCTTGCGCCGGCGAAAGAACGGCCTGCGAGCGCCGCCGCCGCCACCTTGAGATCCGAATGCCATGGTCTATTCCTCCACCGCTGCGGCCGCCGGCCCAGCGTCGTCATCGTCGCGCCGCGGGCGGCGTTCGCCGCGTCCACGATCGCCCCGGTCACCGCGATCTCCGCGGTCGCCACGCTCGCCGCGATCGTCGCGATCGGACTTACGCATCATCGCGGAGGGGCCTTCCTCGTGCGCCTCGACGCGGATGGTGAGGTAGCGCAGCACGTCTTCGCTGAGACGCTCCTGACGCTCGACCTCGCTGAGCGCCGCCGGCGGCGCGTCAACGTTGAGCAGCGTCATGTGCGCTTTGCGATTCTTGCGAATGCGGTAGTTGAGGGACTTCATGCCCCAATATTCAGTCTTGGTAATCTTGGCCCCCGCCTCGGTGAGAATGCCGGTAAGCTTTGCGGTCAATTCCTCGACCTGCTGCGCGGAGAGATCCTGACGCGCCAGATAGACGTGTTCGTATAGCGGCATGAACTGCCTTTCCCTTGTTTCACCCAATCACCGGGCCCATGTCCTCGATCCTGGCGCCTAGCCCCTCGAGCCCTTCGGGAAAGGCTCGAATGCTCTGAAGGCGGGAACACGGGACGTCGGGCCCACTGGCCCTACCATTTCTGCATTAAAAACGGCCGTCCGTTCAGCTCCCAACCAGGACCGACGGAGCGCGCGGGTTATAGGCGGATTGGAGCGGAAAAGGCAAGCAAAAGCGCCCATCGTGATGGGGGTGGTCAGGCCGTCCGCAGGACGCTGTTTTTAGCCCTTGGTTACCGGTCCGGCCCAACTTGACAGGACCCGTCCTGCGGTGTCTCTCGGCCCAATTCCGGCAAAAAGACGAGATTGTGAGGGGGCATGGCGGTAGCTTTTGTATTTCCGGGTCAGGGCAGCCAGACGGTCGGCATGGGCAAGGCGCTGGTGACGAATTTCGCCTCGGCCCGGCAGGTCTTCGACGAAGTGGATGAGGCGCTCGGTGCCAAGCTGAGCACCATCGTTTTCGAAGGTCCGGCCGAGACGTTGACGCTAACCGAGAATGCCCAGCCGGCGCTGATGGCGGTATCGCTTGCCAGCATGCGGGTGCTGGAGCAGGAGGCCGGTCTCGATCTCAAACGCGACGCGCAATTCGTCGCCGGGCATTCGCTCGGCGAATATTCCGCGCTTGCGGCGGCGGGCGCGTTCTCGATTGCCGATACCGCGCGGCTGCTGCGCACACGCGGGCAGGCGATGCAGAAGGCAGTGCCGGTCGGCGTCGGCGCCATGGCGGCGCTGCTCGGGCTGGAATTCCACGCAGCGGTAGCGGTGGCCGCGGAAGCAGCCCAAGGCCAAGTCTGCCAAGCCGCCAACGACAACGGCGCCGGCCAAGTGGTGGTGTCGGGCGACAAGGCGGCGGTCGAGCGCGCGGTGGAGATCGCCAAAGCCAAGGGCGCCAAGCGCGCTATGCTGCTGACGGTATCCGCGCCCTTCCATTGCGCCTTGATGCAGCCGGCCGCCGATGTGATGGCGCAAGCGCTTGCCGCGGTGACCGTCAAGCCGCCGCTGGTGCCGGTGGTGTCGAATGTGCTGGCCAAGCCGATCAGCGATCCGGCGGAGATCGTGGCAGCGCTCATCGCGCAGGTCACCGGCACGGTGCGCTGGCGCGAGTCGGTCGCCGTCATGGCGGCAGCCGGGGTCGCTACGTTCTACGAAGTGGGGGCCGGCAAAGTGCTGAGCGGTCTCATCAAGCGTATTGCCGAGGGCGCTGCCGCAACCGCGATCAACAACCCTGACGACGTCGCCGCGTTCAAGGCGAGAAGGAGTTTTTGATGTTCGATCTCAGCGGCAAGACCGCGCTGGTGACCGGCGCGACCGGCGCCATTGGCGGCGCTATCGCCCGCGCGCTGCACGGCCAAGGCGCCACCGTCGCGCTTTCCGGTACGCGCCGCGAGGCGCTCGATGCGTTCGCCGGCGAACTGAAGGATCGCGTGCATGTGCTGCCCTGCGATCTTGCCGACAAGGATGCGGTCGAGGCGCTGGTGCCGAGCGCGGAAGAAAAAATGCAGAAGCTCGACATTCTGGTCGCCAATGCCGGGGTCAATGCCGACAATCTGTTCGTGCAACTGCGCGATGAGGATTGGGAGAAAGTGATTACGGTAAACCTGACCGCGACCTTCCGGCTCACCCGTGCGGCGGTGAAGACCATGATGCGGCGGCGCTGGGGCCGCGTGATCGGTATATCGTCGATTGTCGGCTTTACCGGCAATCCGGGGCAGGGCAATTATACCGCGTCGAAGGCAGGGCTCGTGGGCATGCTGAAATCGGTCGCCGCCGAATATGCCAAGCGCAACGTCACCGCCAATTGCATTGCCCCCGGCATTATCGCCAGCGCTATGATCGATAAGCTCAATGACAAGCAGCGGGAGGCCATTATGGCCAGGGTTCCAGCTGGCCGGCTCGGGACGCCGGCCGATGTGGCGGCCGCCGCGGTCTATCTGGCCTCGGACGAAGCGGCCTATGTCACCGGGCAGACCATTCACGTCAATGGTGGGATGGCGATGATCTGACGGGAATTGCTTGGCTTTTCAGGGAGCATCCGGCTACGCTGCCCTGTGCTAGTCAACGCATTTGAAGTATGGTAACCGAAATTCGGCCCGGCTGGGGCGGCCGATGGCGGACGTCGCAAAAGATGCTCTGCGATCGAAGGTCGTCACACACCGTCAACCACGACGAGGCCATTCCGCGATGGTTGCGATCCGGTCCCCGGGCGCAGCCCAATCTAAAAAGCACGAGGTTGGAACGATGAGTGATATTGGCGAGCGGGTAAAAAAGATCGTCGTCGAGCACCTGGGGGTAGAACCCGACAAGGTGACCGAAGCTGCGAGTTTCATCGACGATCTTGGCGCCGATAGTCTCGACACCGTCGAGCTCGTGATGGCATTCGAAGAGGAATTCGGCTGCGAGATTCCCGACGATGCCGCCGAAACGATCCTGACCGTCGGCGATGCCGTCAAATTTCTCGAAAAGAACGCTAAAAGCTGAGCGAAAGCCCGCGCGGCTGCTCGATCGCTTCATTATTGCTGACGTATGGGCTATGCCCCGGTGGAGCATAGAAGCGTGGTGTTTGGCTCGGAGCCGATCATGAGACGTGTTGTCGTCACCGGAATGGGGATGCTCACGCCGCTCGGCTGCGGCGTGGAGACAACATGGCAGCGCTTGCTCAAAGGCGAGAGCAGCGCCAAGAAGATCGATACGTTCGAAGTCTCCGACGTCTCCTCCAAGATCGCCTGCGTGATCCCGCGCGGCGACGGTTCCGACGGCACCTTCAATCCCGATCAATGGATGGAGCCGAAGGAGCAACGCAAGGTCGACAGCTTCATCGTCTATGGCATGTGCGCGGCGCGCCAGGCGCTCGACGATGCTGGCTGGCATCCGCAATCTTACGAAGATCAGACCCGTTCCGGTGTGATGATCGGGTCCGGCATCGGCGGCGTCGAAGGCATTGCCGAAAATGCCATTATCCTGCACGAAAAGGGGCCGCGCCGGATTTCGCCGTTCTTCATCCCCGGCCGCATCATCAATCTCGCCTCCGGCTATGTGTCGATCGCGTTCGGCCTCAAAGGTCCCAATCACGCCGTGGTCACCGCCTGTTCGACCGGCGCCCATGCCATTGGTGATGCCGCGCGTATGGTGGCGCTCGGCGATGCCGACGTGATGGTTGCGGGCGGCACCGAATCTCCCGTCAATCGTATTGCGCTTGCCGGCTTCGCGGCGCTGCGCGCGCTGTCGACGGGGTTCAACGACGATCCCAAACGCGCCTCGCGCCCCTACGACAGGGACCGCGACGGCTTCGTGATGGGGGAGGGCGCCGGCACGGTGGTGCTGGAAGCACTCGACCATGCCAAGGCGCGCGGCGCCAAGATTTATGCCGAGCTGGTCGGCTACGGCATGTCGGGCGACGCCTACCATATTACCGCGCCGTCGCCCGACGGCGACGGCGCGTTTCGCTGCATGAGCATGGCGATCAAACGCGCCGGCATTTCCGCGGGGGACATCGACTATATCAACGCCCACGGCACCTCGACGCCGCTCGGCGATGAGATCGAACTCGGCGCGGTGCAGCGCGTAGTCGGCAACGCCGCCGGCCGCGTGTCGATGTCCTCGACCAAATCGTGCATCGGCCACCTGCTCGGCGCCGCCGGCGCCGTGGAGGCGATCTTTTCGATCCTGGCGATCCGCGACGGGGTCGCCCCGCCGACCATCAATCTGGATAATCCGTCGGTCGAGACGCCGATCGATCTGGTGCCGCATGTCGCGCGCAAGCGCGAGATCAACACCGCTTTGTCGAATTCGTTCGGTTTTGGCGGCACCAATGCCTCGCTGGTCTTCAGCCGCTATAATGGCTAGTGCGCCATGGCGCTAGCAAGGTTTGGCGCTCCCAAGCTTTCGCCATAATTCTTCCTAACGTGCCGAAGGTGCTAATGATTTCCGAATGCACCGCGGCCGGTCGCCGAACGGGAGTGAGTTGAAGGTGAACATGCCGGTGCGGTTAGCGGGAGCGGGCGCGTGAGTTCCAATCCACCGCATGGCGGCGAGGGGCGCCGAGCCGCGAGCCGAGCGGGCCCCGTGCCGGTGCCGCCGCCGGCGGGCGGCAAGCCGCCGCGCAGCCCGCGCGCCGCGCTTGAGCCGGAACGTATGCCGCCGCCCAATCGCCGTTCGAGACGCGCGCGGCATCCTCTCGTCATCGCCGGCAATGCGATCTTCACCGTGCTGATCGTGGTCGCGGTCGCCGTCGGCGGCGCGCTTTATGTCGGCAAGCAGCGCTTCGAAGCCGCCGGGCCGTTGCCGCAGGACAAGGTGGTCAATATTCCGCGCGGGCTCGGCATCCGCGATATCGCCGATTTGCTGCAGCGTGAGGGGGTGATCGACCAGCCTTGGGTGTTCATCGGCGGCGTGCTGGTGCTCAAGGCGCGAGGTGACCTCAAGCATGGCGAATATCAATTCACCAAGGGCGCGAGCCTCGCCGACGTGGTCAACACCATCGTCGAAAACAAGGTGGTGCAGCACTCGCTGACCATCCCCGAAGGGCTGACCTCCGAGCAGATCGTCGCCAAGCTCTTGGAGAACGAAGCGCTCTCCGGCCAGATCAAGGAAATCCCGCGCGAGGGCACGCTGCTGCCGGAGACCTACAAATTCACCCGCGGCATGGCCCGCGCGCAGATCATCCAACGCATGCAAGCTGCGCACCAGCACCTGCTGCAGGAGGTCTGGGAACACCGCATGCCGGATCTACCGATCAAATCGCCGGAACAATTGGTCATCCTCGCCTCGATCGTGGAAAAGGAAACGGGCAAGGCGGATGAGCGCTCGCGCGTGGCTTCGGTCTTCGTCAATCGTCTGAAGAACAAGATGAAGCTGCAGTCCGATCCGACCATCATTTACGGCCTAACCGGCGGCAAGGGCTCGCTCGGCCGCCCGATCCTGAAAAGCGAGATCGAACAGCCGACGCCCTACAACACCTATGTGATCGACGGCCTGCCGCCGGGGCCGATCGCCAATCCGGGCAAGGCCTCGCTCGAGGCTGCCGCCAATCCGGCGCGTACCAAGGACCTCTATTTCGTCGCCGACGGCAACGGCGGCCATGTGTTCTCCGAGAGCTACACTGAGCACCAAAAGAACGTAGTGCGCCTGCGCGCGCTCGAGAAAAATACCGCGACCGATCCGGCGCCGGCGGCTGCCAAAGCCAACGGCGACAAGAAGTAGGGTCGCCTTGGCCTTGTGAGCGGGATTGCTCACGGCTAAGGTCCCGCCACTTTCAACGCTTCAGCAAACACGAGATTCAATTCGATGGCCTTGTCGAGCATGACCGGCTTCGCTCGTGGTCACGGTGTTGCCGGTTCCTATGCCTGGAGCTGGGAACTCAAATCGGTCAATGCCAAGGGGCTCGATCTGCGGCTGCGCCTGCCGCCGGGCTGGGATGCGATCGAAGTGCCCGCGCGCGCGAAAGCCGCCGAGAAGCTTTCCCGCGGTACCGCCTATGCCAATCTCATCGTCGAGCGAAAGGGCGTGGCGCCCACGGTCAAGGTCAACGAGCCGGTGCTCAATGCCGTGCTGGCGACCCTCAAAAGCCTAAGCGGCAAGGTCGAAGCCGCGCCGCCGACGCTCGACGGCATCCTCTCGCTGAAAGGGGTGATCGAGGTCACCGAGGAAGACGAGCGTGAGGAGGATCGCCGCGCCGCCGAGGCCGCGATCCTGAAAGGCTTCGATAAGGCGCTCGCCGATCTGGTCGCGATGCGGTGCGAGGAGGGCGCGACGCTCGGTAAGCTGCTGGCGGCGCGGTTGGCGGAAATCGCGGCGCTTGCCGCGCGCGCGGAAGCGGCGCCCGGCCGCAAGCCGGAAGCGATCAAGGCGCGGCTGGCCGAGCAGGTGGCGACGCTTCTGTCCGCCTCGCAGCGTTTCGACAGCGACCGCTTGCACCAGGAAGCAATCATGCTGGCAAGCAAGGCCGATATTCGCGAGGAGCTCGACCGTCTCGCCTCCCATGTCGCGCAGGCGCAGAAGATGCTCGCCGACGGCGGGCCGATCGGCCGCCGGCTCGACTTTCTGGCGCAGGAACTCAACCGCGAATCGAATACGCTCACCGCCAAGGCCAACGACGTCGATCTCACCAATATCGGCCTGGAATTGAAAAGCGTGGTCGAGCAATTCCGCGAGCAGGTGCAGAACCTGGAGTGACATGGCGCACGAGCGGCAACAGGGACCGGGCGTCGCCCGGCGCGGGCTCATGCTGGTACTGTCGTCGCCCTCGGGCGCCGGCAAGACTACGCTGACGCGCCGCCTGCTCGAGCGGGACAAGGACGTGACGCTGTCGGTGTCGGTCACCACGCGCAAGATGCGGCCGGGCGAACAGGACGGCCGCGACTACCAGTTCATCGACCGCAAGCGTTTCGACACGCTCATTGCGCAGGACGCGCTGTTGGAATGGGCCGAGGTGTTCGACAATTATTACGGCACGCCGGCCAAGCCCGTGATGGACGCGCTGGCGCAAGGACGCGACGTGCTGTTCGACATCGACTGGCAGGGCACGCAGCAATTGCGGCAGAAAGCGCGCGGCGACCTGGTTAGCGTGTTCATATTGCCGCCTTCGGTGCCCGAGCTTGAGCGGCGGCTGCACAAACGCGCGCAGGACGATTACGAGACCATCCACCGCCGCATGGCCAAAGCCGCCGACGAGATGAGCCACTGGGCGGAATACGACTATGTCGTGATCAACCACGATCTCGAGCAAGCTTACGCCGATGTGAAGGCGGTGCTCGCCGCCGAGCGGCTCAAGCGCGAGCGCCAGCCCGGCCTCGCCGACTTCGTGCGCGGATTGATGGCGAAGCTTTAGGGCGAAGGCTCAATGCCTGGAGACCGTGATGACGGTCCCTGGGCCGAATGATAATCTTCCTCATCGGTCGCCCAAACGGGGGATATCATGCGTTTGCCGATTTGCGGGTGCTGCTTGTCGATCGTAGTGGCAGCTGCCACGCCAGCCTTTGGCGCGAGCACGGATTGGGACCAATGCATGGACGACTTGGAGGGCGCGCTCGCCGACTGCAATCAAGCCGCCCACATGGAGCCGCAATCCGCCATTGTCTATAATCGGCGCGGCCTGATCTGGTACACCAAGCGTGACAATAATCGCACCATTTCCGATTACAATCAGGTGATCCAACTCAATCCCAATTACACGCTCGCTTACTACAATCGCGGCTTGGCCAGGCAGGCGAAGGGTGATACCGCGGCCTGCGATGCCGACGTCGCGCACGCCAAAAAGCTTCAGCCCGACGTCGGCGACTAGCAGCCTTGTCGCGGGGCGGCGGCGAGAGCGGTCCCGTTATGATTAAACGCGCCATCGGGGTCGACGCGGCCGCCTGCGCACTCGGGCCCTCGATTGGCGTGTTCGTCGCGCTCATGGCCGGCCAGGAAACCTCCTGGGACTTCCGCAATTACCATTGGTACAACGCCTATGCTCTGCTTGCCTGGCGCTACGACCAGGACGTGGCCGTTGCCCACCATGCGACCTCGCCGGCAATGCGCTGCCGCCGTGGCTCACCCTCGCTTTGCTCGGAGCGGTGACCGGCCTGAATTTCTCGCTGCTCTACATGATTACGCGGTGCGCCTTTGCGGGCTTCGAGGCTGCCGCATCGCGGCTTGCCGCCATCGCAACCGCGGCGACCGGATTTCTCGGCGGCATGTCGTTCCTTTTGATCGCGACGACTTATTACGACAACGTCGTCAGCCTTCCAATATTGGGGGCACTGCTCGCGCTGCTCAGGCTGCGCGAGGGCGATCCGTGTGCGGCCGGCCGCGCGCCCTTGATGCACGGTGCGTGCGCGGGACTGCTCATCGGCGCCGCCAGTGCCCTCAAGCTCACCGTGATGCCCTTTGCCGTCGGTATCATGGCGGCGGCCTTGGCGATGCGTTCGGGTGCCCGCAGCAAGGCACTTCTTATCGGCTCGTTGGCCGCGGCCGCAGCGGGGAGCTTTCTCACCATCGCCGGCCCGTGGATGCTGCATCTTTGGCATGCGACGGGAAACCCGCTGTTTCCTTATTTCAATAATCTCATCGGTTCGCCGCTGCTGGCGGGCGGCACCTATCAGGACGCAAAGTTCATCCCGCAAAGTCTTTGGCAGGCCATAGAATTTCCGTTTCTTTTCATCGCCGACCCCCGCGCAGCCTCGGATGCGCTCTTCGCCGATTACAAGGTGCCGATCGCCTATTGCGTCTTGCTTTTGAGCGTTCCGCTCAAGGCGTGGCGGCGCCCCGCCTTGAGGTCCTTCACGGATGGAGACGCGCTGCGAATTCTCGTCGCCTTCAGCGCGGTAAGCTACGTGCTTTGGCTCGCGATTTTCGCGATCTACCGCTACATCGTCGTGCTCGAGATGTTGGCGCCGCTCGTCGTCGTCGCCGCGGTCGGCCGCTGGCCGCTTGGACCACGCCTGCGCTGGGTGATATGCCTCGGTCTCGCGGCCGTGGCGCTCGCGGGAACGACGCTCAGCTATGGCGACCGTACGCGGCCCGGCAGCAATCTCGTCACGGTCAGCGTCCCGTCCATCCGTTCACCGGTCAGCACGCTTGCCGTTCTCACCGGGCTGCAACCGGTCGGCTTCCTCATTCCCAGCTTTCCGCCGCAAGTGAGCTTCGTGCGGATCGATGGGTTTCTCACCTCGGCGGCGGCCAATTCGTAGCTGCGCGCGGACGCGCTTGCGCGCATCGCTGTGCACAAGGGCGATCTCTTCGTTCTCTATGATATCGGAGAGGCCGAGCGCATGGCGCGCCGCTGGCCGCCGCGGGATTGGCCGCGCGCGAGGAGACTTGCGTCACGGTCACCAACAACCTGTTGGGCATCGACCGCCGGTGTCGCATCGAGCGCCGTTGAAAGACTTCGGCAGTTATCCCGTCAGCACCACGCGTCCGACGATTTTGCCGGCGCGCAGATCGTCCAGCGTGGCCGAGGCTTGCGCCAAGGGCCGTTCGGCGATCGGCGGGGGCGCGATATTTTTCGCGCGCACCAGATCGAGCAATTCGCGCGCTTCCGCCAGAGTGCCGGTTTGCGTTCCTTCAATGGTCATGGCCTTGAGCGGGAACATGGCGACTGCGGTCGAATAGCCACCGCCGATCAGGCCGGTGACCACCACCTTGCCGCCCTTTGCTAGCACGCTCGTGGCGAAATTGAGAGACTTGTCGGAACCGGCGAAGTCGATCGCCGCATAAATGCCGCCGCTTGCCTTCAGCAGCGCCTTGCGCGCGTTCGGGTCGGATGGATCGAAGGCTTCCTTGGCACCGGCGGCGAGCGCAGCTTCGCGTTTTGCGGCGTCGATATCGGCGACGTAAGGTGCCGTGCCATACATGGCGCGTGCCAGTGCCAGGCCCATCAGCCCGACACCGCCGAGGCCCACGAGCAACAGCGGTGCGCGCGCGGCGCGGTCCTTGAGCCGCTTGAGCGCGGCATAGGCGGTCAGCCCCGAGCACATCAGCGCGCCGGCATAGGACGGCGACAGCGGCGCATAATCGATTAAGTAGCGCGGATGCGGGATCAGCACATGCGTCGCGTAGCCGCCATCGACCGTGATGCCGAGATGGCGCGGCGCCGCGCAGATGTTCTCGTCGCCGACCTTGCAGGCCGCGCAGTGGCCGCAGCCAATCCAGGGAAAAACCGCGACCGCGCGGCCGGGCTTGGCGTCCGCCTGCGGCCCAGCGCTCTCGATGACGCCCGCGATCTCATGGCCGAGCGTGAACGGCAGCGTGCGGCCGGCCCGCACGTCGAGCTGCCTGCCGTCGCCGAGGTGGAAATAGCCGTCCTGCATGTGCAGATCGGAATGGCAGACGCCGCAGCGCGCGATGCGCACCAGCACTTCGCTGCCTTGCGGTTGCGGAACGTCCACCACGGTTTCGCACAAGGGGGCGCCATAGGCGGTGAGGGATTGGCGGTGCATTTGCATGGTTGGCGACCTTTACATGGGGACCTTCGGCTGCCCAGCGAAAGCATTGGCCAGCTTAACGAACCCCTCGACCGGAATCTCCTCCGCCCGAGCGGTCGGCTCGATAGCGGCCGTGGCGAGCAAAGCGAGAGTATCCACGCCCAGCGATTTGAGGCTCTGGCGCAGCATCTTGCGGCGTTGTCCGAACGCCGCCTCGGTCACCTTCTGCAAGGCGCCGGCGTCGCAGGGAAGCGGGTGCTGGCGCGGGATCAGCCGCAGCACCGACGACGTCACCTTTGGTGGCGGTACGAAGGCCGAGGGCGCCACGTCGAACAGGATCTTGCTCTCGCAGCGCCAGTTCGCCAGCACCGACAACCGGCCAAAGGTCTTGCTGCCCGGCGCGGCGACGATGCGTTCGGCGACCTCGCGTTGGAACATTAGCACCAGCGCGTCGTACCAGGGCGGCCACGGCCCGGTCAGCCAGCCGATCAGCAGCGCGGTCGCGATATTGTAGGGCAGGTTGGCGACAACAATCGCGCGCCCGCCGCCGAGATGCTGGCGCGCATCGAATTCAAGCGCGTCGCCGGGGACGATTTCCAACTGGCCCGGATAGCGCGCCGCGATTTCTTCCAACGCGGCGATGGCACGGTCGTCGCGTTCGATGGCGATCACGCGCCGCGCGCCCTCCGCCAGCAGCGCGCGCGTCAGCCCGCCCGGCCCGGGACCAACTTCGACGACGGTCGTGCCTGCAAGCGGGGCGCCGGCGCGGGCAATGCGCGCGGTCAGATTGAGATCGAGCAGAAAATTCTGGCCAAGGGATTTTTTGGCGGACAGACCGTGCCGGCGGATCACCTCGCGCAGCGGCGGCAGGTCGTCGATTTGGACCATTCAAACCTACCGCTCGTCCCCGCGAAAGCGGGGACCCAGGGTTTCAATTTCTGATTCTGTAATCATCGCTCTGGATTCCCGCTTACGCGGGAATGAGCGGAGTATTAACGTTCGCCGAAAGCCGCGCGGCCAGCGCCAGCGCCGCCACCAGGCTTGAAGGATCGGCCTTGCCGGTTCCGGCGATGTCGAAGGCGGTGCCGTGGTCGGGCGAGGTGCGCACGAAGGGCAGGCCGAGCGTCACGTTCACCGCATTATCGAACGCCAGCGTCTTGATCGGGATCAGCGCCTGGTCGTGATACATGCACATGGCGACGTCATAGCCCGCGCGCGCCCGTTCGTGGAACAGCGTGTCGGCCGGCAGCGGCCCGATGGCGTCGATGCCCTCCGCCCGCAATTGCGCGACCGCCGGCGCCACGATGGTGCGGTCTTCCTCGCCCATCGCGCCTTCTTCGCCGGCATGCGGATTGATTCCGGCGACCGCGATGCGCGGGCGGGCGATGCCGAAGCGTGCGGCAAGATCGCGCGCCACGATGCGCCCGGTCTCGACGATGAGTTTGGCCGTGAGCGTCGATACGACGTCGCGCAAGGGCAGATGGATGGTCACCGGAACCACGGCCAGTTCCGCCGACCACAGCATCATCACCGGCAGCACCGGTTTGCCGGTCGCCTCCGCAGCGAGCTTGGCGAGGAATTCGGTATGGCCCGGCTCGGCAAAGCCGGACCGGTAGAGCACATTTTTGGCGATCGGATTGGTGACCATGGCGGCGGCATGGCCGGCCAGCACATCGGCGACCGCGCGGCAGATCGAGGCAATGGCCGCTGGCGCGCTGGTGGCATCGGGGTTGCCGGGCGCGGCGGTGACCGGCAGGCCAAGCGGGACAACCGGCAGGGTGCGCTCGAAGGCGGCGCCGGCTTCTTCCGGCGTCACGACGGCGAGCGGCACATCGAGGCCGAGGCTGCGCGCGCGGCCACGCATGAAATCCACATCGCCGATAAGGTAGAAGGCCGGCAGGTCGAGTTCGACCCGGCGCTGCCAGACGGCGAGCGTCAGGTCGGGACCAATGCCTGCCGGCTCGCCGATGGTCAACGCCAGAGGAAGCCGGGCGCGCGCGATCATTTGTAAACGATCATCGCCTGTTTGCGGATTTCGTCGAGGTATCGCTTGGATTCGGCGTCATATTTTTTGGTATACAGTTCCTGGCGAACCTGCTGCTTGAGCGGAGAGTCGGTCTTGCTCTCCTTCTTGTTGCACAATGCGAACATCTGCAGGCCCTGTTCGGTGACCTCCGGGTTGGTCAGGTGGCCGACCTCGATGCTGGCCAGCACCTCGCGCAGTTGCGGCGGGAGATCGGCCGAACTGCGGGAGACCGGTTCGCGCACCGCGACGTCGCGCAGCGCGCGTGACATAGCCAGGCCCTCAGTGCAGGTGACGAAGCGGCTGCGCAGATTGTCCGCCTCGCGACGCTTTGCCTCGACGGTCGCCGGGTTCGACCCCGGCGGCACCAGGACCATGATCGGATAGAGCGTGTAGATGTAGCCGACCGCGTCGCCTTGGGTATCGTTGCGGTCGCGCAGCACTCGAGCAATGTCGGAGTCGCCGACTTCCAGCGACGAGCTATACTTGCCGCGCACCAATTGCGTCCAGGTCAATTCGGCGCGGATGCGCGCCTTGATCGTGTTGGCAGAAATGCCGGCGCGCTCGATCACCTGGGTGAACTGCTGCAGCGACAAATGCTGGTTCTTCGCTATGTTAGCGAAGGCTTGGTCGACCTCCGTATCCGGCACCTCGAAGCCATAGGCCTTGGCCTTCGCGATCTTGATGCGGTCGTCGATCAGTTCTTGAATGACCTCCTGGCGCGTGGGGGCCTTGTGGGTCGATGTGAAGATCAGTTTGGTGCGCTGATCGATGTCGTAGGCCGTGATCGGCGAACCGTTGGCGACCACCACCACTTGCGCGAAGGCTGCGCCCGGCACGGCGACGGCCGCGGCGAGGGCGGCGCCTGCCACCCATCGGCGGAATGAACGAAATCTCACGTTAATCTTTGGCATCGCGATTTCCATTGCAGCGGGCGCAACCGGCGGTCGGATGCATCATCGGCGGTTCGTATCAATGCGAGTTCGCGTTTGAACCAACGGCCTGACTCACCGAAGTATCGCCGAGCGTCCGCAAGCTCAATTGCAACATGACCGTATGGTTTAGCAACGGCGCGCCGGTCCCGTAGCTGTAATTGGTAATGTAATTTAGGCCTAAAATTAGGCAATCGTTGACATAGGCGACGCCGAGCGAGTTCGAGGCGAATTCTTTGGCATTAAGGTCGTAGAGCGCGGAGCCGCGCAGCACCCAGTTGGCGTCGATTTTGACCGATCCGGAGCCGAGCAGACCCTGGCGCCGGTCGAGGAAGCCGATATCGGGCTGGGCGGCATAATTGCCATAGAGCAGACTGGTGCTCCAGCGGTCGAAATTGGCGCTCGCTTCGAGTTCCGTCCGCCTGACGGCAAAGGTGTCGTTGTCGAAGCGGAAGCGCGAAATGAATTTGAAGGTGCTGTTGGGCTGATAGGACGCCCGCGCCACATAGTCGGAGCGAGTGGTATCCAGGCCGCTGTCGAGGCCGGCATTGGCGATGCCGGCCTGCGCGAACGAATTGCCCCACAGGCTGTAGGATTGACCGAACAGCACATTCAAGGCGCCGCCGCGGTTGAATTGCGCGGTGTAGGTCAGCCCGTAATTGGCGCGACCGCCGCCCTCGACCCGGTCCCAACCGGAGAACTTGTCGACCTTGAACAGATTGCTGTCGTCGAAGATCAGACTTTGCGCGTCTTCGTTCGGCCACTTGCCGGCCTGCGTTTCGTTCGGCCGCGCGATCACCTGGGCGATCGGCTCGACGGTCTGCGTGCCCCAGGATTGAACGCTGATGAACGGGTAGCGATATTCCACACCGACGGTCGGCATGGCGCGCACCAGATTGGTGTCGCCGGTGGGCAGATAGTTGGATACGCCAGGATCGTTGGCGATCTGCATGGAGCCGGCGTCGGCGCGCAGCGACGCGAACGGCGTGAACTGTTGGCCGAGCGAATCGGTGAAGGTGCGGCGCCAGTGCGCCTGCGCCGAGAAGCGGCTGTAGGTGCCGGGCATGCCCCGCAGCAGGCAGTCGCTCGATTTGATGATGTTGGGATCGGCTGTCTGCGAACAGGTGCCGCCATTGAGCGCGGCCTGGTTGATGGCATCGAAATTGGCCTGGTCGCGCGTCAGGCTGGTGAAGTTGAGGTTGTAGCCAAGCTCGCCACCCATGATCGGATGATCGAAGGTGTAGTCGTAGTCGAGCACCGGATGGATAACCGGAATCTGTTTCTGTACGTCCGCCGTCGAGAAGCCGTAATAATACATCGAGCGGATGTCGAAATAACTGCGGTTTCCCTTGCCGGAGAGATAGATCTGCGAGAGGCCCGAACTGGCGGCGCCGCCGAGCGTGTCGACATAGTGGTAGTTGGACAGACGCGGATTGTAGTCTGTCAGGAAAGTCTTGTCGGTCAGCACCACCCCGTCCCAGCCCCAGACCCATTTGTCGTTGAGCGCAAACTGGCCGTCGCTCTCCACGCTGCCGCGGAAATTGCGGTCGCCGGGTGCGGTGACGCCAGGCGTGGGGTTGGCAAAATAGGCGCGGTCCTGCTGGTATATGCCGGCGGCGCGGACCGAGTAGGCGCCGTTAAGCAGGCGCTGACGAAACTCGCCTTGCAGCAGCGCCCCCTGCTTGGTGGTGATCATCGGCGAGAACGTGGCGTCATAGTCCGGCGCCAGCGCCCAGTAGTAGGGAATTTCAACCGCCTGTCCGTAAACGGAGCTTGAGTTTATCCACGGCATCAGAAAGCCGGTCTTGCGTTTGACGGTCGGATCGGGCGCCGAGAAGTAGGGCATCCAGAGCAAGGGTACGCCGAAAAATTCGAGCCGCGCCTGCTCGAAATAGATCATCTTCTCGGTTTGGTCGTGGATGATACGCGCGGCTTTCACCTGCCACAGCGGCGGCTTCTTCGGATCGTCCTTGCAAGGCGCACAGGCGGTATAGACGCCGCTATGGAAAATGGTGGTGTTTCCGTTGGTGCGCTCGGCGCGGGCGGCGGCCATGCGCGTCTGATCGGGGGTGTCCAAACGCAGCGAATCGACGAACCCGTCGCGGTAGTCGTCCGACAGGTCCATGATGGTGCCGTAGGTGACCTTGCCGTCCACTTCGGTGAGGCGGACATTGCCCTCGGCATGCAGGCGTTTGGTGGTCTGGTCGTAGATGACCCGGTCGGCTTCGATCGTCGAGTTACGATAATAGATCTGCACGTTGCCGACGGCGGACACGCGGTGATTGGTATAGTCGTAGTCGATCTCGTTCGCCTTCACGAGCATCTGTTGCTGGTTGCCGGCTTTTTCCCGCGCGATGGCGATCCCGGATTTCGGCCGCGCCGGCGCGGTCGGCGGGAAGCTGAAGGCCTGCTGGGCCAAAGCCGGCGCGCACGTGAACACGTCGCCGCAAGCCAGGATGGCGAGGACGGCAATTAACCCTGCGACGCCACGGCGATAGGGCCGAGGCAATGATGGACGAGTGCAAACCAGCCCCGCCATCACCCGTCCTCCTGGTACAACAACGCAATAAACCCCGTCAGGCCGCCGACAAGCACAGGCAGCCAAGCCGCTGCCGCAGGGTGCATCAGCTCAGCCTTCGTCATATCCTCAGTCACTTTCGATAAAACATAAAGCAGAAAGCCCGATGCCACGCCACTTAAAATCATCTTTTGTACCCCGCCGAAGCGGAAGAAACGTAGACTGACCGCGGTGGCAAGGAACACCATTGCCATCAGCAAAAATGGCTGAGCCAGAAGCTTCTGGAATTGAAATCTATAGCCTGCTGCTACTAGGCCGGCATGGTCGGCGATCGCGATATACGTGGGAAGTTCCCAAAACGGCACAGATTCGGGGGTCGCAAAGCTTTCGCGTGCTTGCTCCGGCGTGAGGCTGGTCTTGAGCTGGTAGACCGCATGACTGGTCGGCAAGGTCCCCAGCTCGTTGACGCGAGCCTCCATCAGCCGCCAGACCCCGGGTTCGAGCGTTGCCGAATGCGCTTCGATGCGCTGCTTGAATTGGCCGGCATTGTCGTACGTGAAGACCGTCACGCCGTTGAGGGTGACGCCCTGGTCGCTGCTGGACTTGGCGTTGATGATGGCTTGGCCGTCATTGGTGCGCTGATTGGTCCAGAAGGTGCCGCCATTGGGCAGGCCGACAGCTTCCTTTCCGAACAGCATGGCTTCATAGCGCTTGGATTGCTCCTGCATGATTGCCGAGAGCGGATTGTATATGGCGGTCGCGACGACACCGAGCAGGAAAGCCACGATCATCGCCGGCGAAATGAACTGCCAAGCCGATACACCGGCCGAACGGGCGACCACCAATTCCAGCCGCCGCGACAAATTGAGGTAGCAGGTCATGGTGCCAATCAGCACGCAGAACGGCATGACCCGTTCGGCAATCTGCGGGACCCGATAGAACGAGGCCTTCGCCACGAGGATCGTCGAGACGTGCGGAATGTCGCCGGCGCGGCGCATCATCTCGATGTAGTCGACCAGGGCGACCAACGCGAAAATGCCGCCGAACACGAGCAGCACCGCGTTCAGGAAACGCATCCCGAAATAACGCCCGAGTGTTCCACCGATTATCGGCATGACCGGCTCATGGCGTCGCGACGCGCCGGGTCACGCGCTCGGTGAGCGCGGCCAGCCAATTGTTGATGAAAGCGGGCGGCTCGATGATCAGGCCGCGGTTGATCACGAACAGGCCACCGCCGAACGCGAGCAGGAGCGCCACATATTGCAGCGACAGCATCCACGGGATGGTGGCGCCGAACACGGCGGAAACGAATCCGGCCAGGCGAAGCAGCGCCACGCCGCCAACGGCGCCGAGCATCGAAATGGTGCGGCTCTGCCGGTTGGTGCGCGGCGCGCCCAAATAGGCGAAGGCGATTACCGCGAAGGCGAGCGGATAGAGCGGCGCGATCAGCCGGTCGTGCATTTCGGCGCGGAACTGTTTCGGCTGCTCGATGTAGAGCGGGTCCTTCGGATCGGGAAACAGCAACTGCCACAGATAACGCTCGCGGATCGAATATTTCACCGCCTTCTGCCCGGGGACCAAAGTCGAGAGGTCCAAGGCGTAGCGGTCGAACACCACCATGGTCGGGTCGCGCGATTTGGCCTCGAATCGCTGCACCGTGCCGTGCTGCAGGACCAAAAAGGTGCCATTGGCGTTGTCGACCAATTCGCCGACATCCGCGATCACGGTGACGCGCTGGAGCGGATCGCGCTGGTCGTCGAGGAAGATGCCGACCAACTGCCCGTTGCTGCGCCGCTCGCGGATGCGCATGGTGACGCCGTTTTCGATGGTGACGAAACGGCCTGGCTGCACCAGATTGCTCACCACATTGGCGCGCACCTCGGTGAGCCAGTCGCGCAGCATGCGCAGGCCCTTGGGCGCGAAATAGGCGCTCACCACCGCCACCAGGATCGACACCGCGAACGCCACCGACAAGAAGGCGCGAAACAGCACCCACGGCGACATGCCGGCGGCGTTCATCACGATGATTTCGCTATCGGTGGACATCTTGTTGAGCACATGCGCGATCGCGATCAGCAGCGCGATCGGCGCGATCACCAGGACGAGCAGCGGGATGATCATGCCGGTGATGCCGACGAAAACTAGGATTGACTGACCCTGGCTGGTCATCAGGTCGATGTCATGAAGCGCTTGCGTGACCCAGATCACCGCGGTCAGGCTGACCAAAATGACCAGGAACGCCGCGAACGTCGTGCGGAAGATATAGCGACCGATCGACCCCATCCGACGCGTCTTCCCCCAGGTTTCAGCATGCGTCGCACTACGCCCGGTAACCACTCTGGACGCAAAGCTTAACCCGCCAAGTCCCAACCCCCGCCAGATTTACCTTGATCCCTCTACAAAGTGGCCATGCAAAGGCAAAGCCGTTGAACATACACAACAAAAAGTAAAAATCGCCGACCCAATCCAGGCCCAAAAAGGGGCTTCCGGTGGGTGAATCCGGGGGCATTAGGCAGCGTTGCCCCGGACGGGCCGCGGAGCGCGGCGAAAAGCCTGGAAATCTATCGAATTTGGGCTTTGCAGAGGGGGGTGCGGCAGGCCATATGGCGTAACGCATGCTTCCGAGGCGCGGGAACCAGTTATCACCCAAGATCATGCGTAAACTACCTGCCTACTACCGACCTCCCCAGGATTAAGGATTGAGTCGATGTCCGATGCCCTGAAGCTCGGGTTTGCCCCCTTCGCCGCGCCAGCCAAATTAGGTAGGTCGGGCGTCCTCGTCGTGTTCTGCGACGATGCGCTCAAATTCGGACCCGCCACCGCCAAGGCGCTTGGGGCCGCCGCTGGTCTGGTGACGCGCGCCGCCAAGGCCGAGCGCTTCACGGGCAAGAGCGGTTCCGCGCTCGAACTGATCGTGCCGGAGGGACTGAAGGTCGCGCGCCTGGTGGTGATCGGCGCCGGCAAGACCAAGGACCTCGAGCAAAAAGACATGCTCAAACTCGGCGGCCTTGCCATGGGCAAACTGCCGCTCGCCGCCAGCGAAGGCATGGTGTTCGCCGAATTGCCCGGCGGCATGCTGAAAGCCGAACAGGCCGCCGACCTCGCGCTCGGCGTAGCGCTGCGCGCTTACGCCTTCGACCGCTACAAGACCAAGCGCAAAGACGACGAGAAGTCGGCGGCCAAGCGCAGCATGACGGTCGCGGTCGGCGACGTCGCCGCCGTGCGCAAAGCCTATGCGACGCGCGAGGCGATCTCCGGCGGCGTACTGTTGGCGCGCGACCTCGTGAACGAACCCGCCAACGTGCTCTATCCGGAAGAATTCGCCCGACGCGCGCTGGCGCTGAAAAAGACCGGCGTCACGGTCGAAGTGCTCGACCTCAAGGCCATGAAGAAGCTCGGTATGAACGCGCTGCTCGGCGTCGGTCAGGGCTCCGCGCGCGAGAGCCGGGTCGTGGTGATGCGCTGGAACGGCGGCAAGACCGGCGAGGCGCCGGTCGCATTCATCGGCAAGGGCGTATGCTTCGACACCGGCGGCATCTCGATCAAGGGCGCCGCCGGCATGGAGGACATGAAGGGCGACATGGCGGGCGCCGCTTGTGTCACCGGACTCATGCAAACGCTGGCCGCGCGTAAAGCGAAGGTCAACGCCGTCGGCGTCATCGGCTTGGTCGAGAACATGCCGGACGGCAATGCGCAGCGGCCGGGCGACATCGTCACCTCGATGTCCGGCCAGACCATCGAGATCATCAACACCGACGCCGAAGGCCGCTTGGTGCTGGCCGACGTGCTCTGGTACGCGGCCAAGCGTTTCAAGCCGAAATTCATGGTGGATCTGGCGACGCTCACTGGCGCCATCATCGTCGCGCTCGGTCAGGAATATGCCGGCATGTTCTCGAACGACGACAAGCTTTGCGAACGTTTGACCAAGTCCGGCGAACTAACCGGTGAATTGGTCTGGCGCATGCCGCTCGCCGCCGCTTACGACAAGATGATCGATTCCAAATTCGCCGACATGAAGAACACCGGCGGCAGCCGCTGGGGCGGCGCCATCACCGCCGCGCAATTCATCCAGCGCCACGTTGCCGACAAGACGCCCTGGGCGCATCTCGACATCGCCGGCACCGGCTTCGATTCACGTCAGACCGACATCAACAAGAGCTGGGGCTCCGGCTGGGGCGTGCGGCTGCTCGATCGGCTGGTGGCGGATTATTATGAAAAGTAAGGCCGGCGCGCTCGCCTAAAACCTTCTACCGACGGCGACAGCGAGTTCGGTGTGCATCACGTTGATGACGTGATAGGTGCCACCGAAGTTCGCTGTGAACGCCCCATTGATCGCTGCGAACGGCTCCGATGGACCGCCGACCGCGGTCGAGATGAATTCATATTCCCCGCGCAGGAACCATTCCTTGCTGAGTTCCACTTCCGCGCCGCCGCCAATCACGAACGACAAGATCCCTTCGTCGAACGTGCCGTTTGCGGCCTCCTGGTGGATCTGTTTATAGGCGAGCCCACCACGCACGAAGGCCCGCGTCGGGACCCAAGTTTGCACCAGCCATTCCGACAGCGGCGGCGTGAAATAAATCGCAGTTCCGGTCAGGGCGACGCTGGTTTCTTTGCTGGGATAGGCCAAGCCTTCGTTGAAGCTGGCGGTTCCCATGTAATCCGCGCCTAGCTCGAGCGCGAGATTGTTGTACAACATGTAACCGACAAAGACTTTCGCCCCGGGATGATAGCTTTCCGAATTGTACTTCGTGTTCGGCACGTAGCCGGTATGGTGTACGCCGAACGCGCCAATACCCGCGTAAAGGCGATAGTCGGGCGGGGGAGGGGCAAGCGACCAATCGTTGGCGTGCGCGGCCGTGCTGGCAAAAAACTGTGCGCAGGTGCCAATAACCAAACCAACAACAACGCCAAGCGTTATTGGTTTACGTGAAACGGCCCCCATTTGACGAAACCCTCGACGCTGACCGAACCAGTGCACCAGACGAGCAAATACAACGTTCTGCGGACAGACAAAACGCTTCTGAATCATTGTAGTGAGCGTTCATGCCCGTCAATCCCCCAGAGGCGGTATTTCTCACGTTTTTTCAGGGATTGAGGGCGGTGCAATATGACTGAAGTCCTATTCTATCACCTGCAAGGCCAGAAGCTGGAAGGCGTACTGCCGGGGCTCTTGGAGAAATCGCTCGAGCGCGGCTGGAAGGTGGTCGTACAGGGCGCTTCCGAAGAGCGCATCGAGGCGCTCGACGCGCATTTGTGGACCTACCGCGACGACGGTTTCCTGCCGCACGGCACCTGGCGCGAGGCGGACGCCGCCGCCCAGCCGGTCCTGCTTACGCCCAATGAGGGCAATCCGAACGGCGCCAATGTGCGCTTTCTGATCGACGGCGCGCCGGTTCCGGCCGATGCCGAGGCCTACCAGCGCATCGTGCTGCTGTTTAACGGCGAGGACGAGGATGCGGTCGCGGCCGCGCGTAGCGCGTGGAGCGAGGCCAAGTCGAAGGGCTTCGAGGCGACCTATTGGCAGCCCGACGAGCAGGGGCGCTGGGCAAAGAAAAGCTAGGCAACCTCACACTCCGGGTTAGCCGCGGCCAGAGCCACGAGCTCAGCCGATGGCCTATCGGCCGCTGCCCTATCGGCCGCTGTCCTATCGGTCACTGACATGGTTAACCTATTGGCCGATCTCGGCTTGTCCCCGCCATCGTGATGACGCAAAATACATATTAAGGGACAAGCGGATAGACCGCCCCGGGG
This sequence comes from uncultured Alphaproteobacteria bacterium, assembly GCA_963786025.1. Taxonomy (GTDB): domain Bacteria; phylum Pseudomonadota; class Alphaproteobacteria; order Rhizobiales; family Xanthobacteraceae; genus Pseudolabrys. Next base: position 156,652 of record CAWAXK010000003.1, on the reverse strand, counting down.
GAGATCATTTTGCGCTGTCGCGCCGTTTCGAGGATCGCGCTCATTTTGTGTGCCGCCGGGCTCGCTTTGGGCGTCGCCGGCTGCAAAAACTCGGCCCAGATTTTCGAAGACAACAACGAGGGTGGCTTTTTTTCCAAGCCCATGAACCTTTTCGCCAAGCCGAGTTGGGCAAGCGCTACCGCCGATGACCAGAATGCCCGCCTTAGTCCGCGCGGGCCGGTCGCATCTGAGAATTTGGTCGGTGCCGACGGCCGCTGTGGCGCGGCGGTGGCGGAACCGGCTGCACCGGCAGAACCGGCGGCACCGCCCGCGCAGCCGGCTGACCGGCCGGTCGGTTCCATGGCCGGCGACCTCGCCAGCGCGCCCATGCCCGCTGCCACCCGGGCCTCGGCCAATCCCAACCCGGCCCTGCCGGAGCAGCCGAGCGGCGGTTCGCTCAGTTTAGGCGGCATCGCGCTCGGCATGACCGAATGCGACGTGGTGCGGCGCGCCGGCACCCCCGGCAACGTCAATATCAGTGCCGGCGATAGAGGCGAGCGCAAGGTTGTGCTTACTTATCTGAGCGGCACCTGGCCCGGCATCTATACCTTCGATGCCGGCCGGTTGAAGATCGTCGACCGCGCGCCGGTGCCGGAGACTCCGGTTAAACCGGCGGTGAAAAAGAAAAAAGCCAAAAAGGCGGTCAAGCCGAAAACCGCCACTCGCGAGATCGAGCGCCCCTACGTGCAATAGCGCTTCGTCTATTCGTCATGGCCGAGCTTGTCCCGGCCAGCCACGTTTTGCTTCGCTGAGCGTAGGACGTGGATACGCGGGTCACGCCCGCGCATGACGGAGGAGAGGCTCAAGCCGTCTCCAGCGCCGCGCTGGCCGCCAGCCATTCCTCTTCCGCTTTGGCAATCGCCGCCACGACCTGCGCGCGGGTTTTCGAAAGCTCGGCGGCGCGCGCCGGATCGCTGGCAAACAACGCGCCATCGGCAAGCGTGGTGTCGAGTTTTCCAAGCTGGCGCGTGAGCTGCGCAATCGCCACTTCGGCTTGCGAGATGCGCTTGCGCAATGGCGCCGTCTCGGCGCGTTTGCCGGCGGCGGCGCGGCGCACCTCGCTTGGATCGGAGCGCGGCGACGATTTCGAGCCGACGGAATTTCCCCGGTTGCCGTCGGCGAGCACCTGACGGCGGTAATCGTCGAGGTCGCCCTCGAACGGCGCCACCCCGCCGCCCTGCACCAGCCACAGCCGGTCGGCGCAGGCTTCCAAAAGGTAGCGGTCGTGCGACACCAGGATCACGGCGCCGGGATAATCGTTGATCGCTTCGATCAGCGCGGCGCGGCTGTCGATATCGAGATGGTTGGTCGGCTCGTCGAGGATGATCAGATGCGGCGCGCCGAAGGTCGCGAGGCCGAGCAACAGCCGCGCCTTCTCGCCGCCGGACAATTTCTCCACCTTGGTATTCCCGGCCTGTCCGGAAAAACCGATGGTGCCGACCCGTGCGCGCACTTTCGCTTCCGGTTGATCCGGCATCAGCCGGCGCACGTGATCGTAGGGGCTCGCCTCCATCTCCAGTTCGTCGACCTGGTGCTGGGCGAAATAGCCGACCTTGAGCGTCGCCGCGCGGGTGATCGTGCCCTGCATCGGCTTGAGTTTTCCGGCCAGCAGTTTCACCAGCGTCGACTTGCCGTTGCCATTGGCGCCGAGCAAGGCGATGCGGTCGTCGTTGTCGATGCGCAACGATAGCCCCGAGAGCACCACGCGGCCGTCATAGCCGACATCGACGTCGTCGGTGGCGATGATCGGCGGCGACAGCAGCTTGTCCGGCGGCGGAATGATGATCGGGCGGACCTCCTCGTTCACCAGCGAGGTGATCGGTTCCATTTTCGCCAGCATCTTGATGCGCGATTGCGCCTGGCGCGCCTTGCTCGCCTTGGCGCGGAAGCGGTCGACGAATGCCTGCAAATGCTTGCGTTGCGCCTCCTGCTTCTTGACCATTTTCTGGTCGAGCATCATGCGCTCGCGGCGCAGCCGTTCGAAGTCGGAATAGCCGCCGCGATAAAGCGTGAGCTGCTTGTTTTCCAGCGACAGGATCTGGTTTACCGCGTTGTCGAGCAGGTCGCGGTCGTGGCTGATGATGATCATGGTGCTCGGATAGCTCGCCAAGTGATCCTGCAGCCAAAGCGTGCCTTCGAGATCGAGATAGTTGGTTGGCTCATCGAGCAGCAGCAGATCCGGCTGGGAAAACAGCGTGGCGGCGAGCGCCACACGCATGCGCCAACCGCCGGAGAATTCCGAACAGGGCCTGGCCTGATCGGCGGTGGAAAAGCCGAGGCCCGACAGAATGGCGGCGGCGCGCGAGGGCGCCGAATGCGCATCGATATCGACCAGCCGGGTCTGGATCTCGGCGATGCGATGCGGATCGTGCGCGGTCTCGGCCTCTTCCAGCAGTTGCGTACGTTCGGTGTGGGCCTTGAGCACCACCTCGAGCAGGCTCTCCGGTCCGTTGGGCGCTTCCTGCGCCAGCCGGCCGATGCGCCAGCGCGGCGGGAACTCGATCGTGCCTTGTTCGGCGCCCATCTCGCCGGTAATGACGTTGAACAGCGTCGACTTGCCGGTGCCGTTGCGCCCGACCAGCCCGACGCGGGCGCCGGGTGTAATGCGGGCCGACGCCGCTTCGAGCAGAGCGCGGCCGGCGATACGGACGGTGAGGTCGTCGATGACAAGCATGGGGCCGCCTTGTGGCCGAGCCGGCGCGCGGATGCAACCCTTGCCACGAACTCCGTTCGTTCCCGCGCAAGCGGGAATCCACAGCCACGATCGCGAAGTCGGCAACTCTTTGCCCTGGGTCCCCGCTTTCGCGGGGACGAGCGGGAAAATCATCACCCCAGCGCGGCGGCAACCGCCTTGCCGCAGGTGACGGTATCCGCCGGACCTTTCAGGTCGCGGGTGCGCAGATTCGGCTCGGCCAGCACCTTTTCGATCGCGGACACGATGGCCTTGGCGGCTTCCGGCTCGCCGAGGTGCTCGAGCATCATCGCGCCCGACCAGATCTGGCCGATCGGATTGGCGATGCCCTGGCCGTAGATATCCGGAGCGGAACCGTGCACCGGCTCGAACACCGAGGGGAATTTACGCTCGGGATTGATGTTGCCGGACGGCGCGATGCCGATGGTGCCGGTGCAGGCGGGGCCGAGGTCGGAAAGGATGTCGCCGAACAGATTGGAGGCGACCACCACGTTGAACCAGTCGGGGTTCATGACAAAGCGTGCCGTCAGGATATCGATGTGGAATTGATTCCACTTCACGTCGGGATAGGCCTTGGCCATTTCCTTCACCCGCTCGTCCCAATACGGCATGGTGATGGCGATGCCGTTCGACTTGGTCGCGGAAGTAAGGTGTTTCTTCGGCGTCGAGCGGGCAAGCTCGAATGCGAATTTGAGCACGCGGTCGACGCCGATCCGGCTCATCACCGTTTCCTGCACCACCACTTCGCGCTCGGTGCCGGGAAACATGCGGCCGCCGATGGCCGAATACTCGCCCTCGGTATTCTCGCGCACCACCCAAAAATCGATATCGCCGGGTTTGCGGTTGGCGAGCGGGCAGGGGACGCCGGGCATCAGGCGCACCGGGCGCAGGTTGATGTACTGGTCGAATTCGCGGCGGAACAGGATCAGCGATCCCCACAGCGAAATATGGTCGGGCACCCGGTCCGGCATGCCGACCGCGCCAAAATAAATGGCGTCGTGCTTGCCGATCTGCTCCTTCCAGTCCTCCGGCATCATGCGGCCGTGCTTTTCGTAATAGTCGCAGCTCGCGAAATCAAAATCGTCGAAGCGCAGCTCGAAGCCGAACTTTTTCGCCGCTGCTTCCAGCACGCGCACGCCCTCGGGCATGACTTCCTTGCCGATGCCGTCGCCGGGGACGACTGCAATACGATGAACGCGATTGGTCTTCATGAGCAAATCCTTGTCGCTGAACGCCGAAGCCCGTCGCTTAGCACGCTCAGCCGGCCTTGTGCATCCCGACGCCGGTCTCGCGCTGGAAGATGATCAGGTCGAAACTCGGCGTCGCGTCGTTGCCGATGATCGCGGAGAGCAAGGCATGCGCCTGGCCGCGGTGATGGGTCTGGTGGTTGAAGAAATGGTCGAGCGCGGGCGCCAGCGGCTGCACGATATCGACCGGCCGTACCACGGTACGGTAGCGCAGCGTACCGTTGAGATCGCTTTCGCTCAGGCGCGCTATATAGCGGCTGATGAGCGTGTCTTCGCTGCGCCGCGCCGCGCGCAGCGCCGCGAAATCGTCGTACAGGATGGCATCGAGGCCCGGCGGCTGCTCGCCGACGCCGGTGAAGCGCCGCATCCAGATGCGGTCGCCGACCAGAAGGTGATTGAGGGTTCCGTGCAGTGACTTGAAGAAAGCGCCGCGGTCGGCGCGATAGTCGGCGTCGGACACGGTGGCGGCGGCGGTATAAAGCCGCTCGTTGCACCAGGCGTTATAGCCGGCGAACATCTGGTAACGGGATTTCATGGCTGGCTCCAAGGCGCGTCAAATCATAGCAAATCCGCACCGTAACGGCGTGAACTTGCCGCGCGAAACGGCCCCCGGTATAAGCCGCGCCAGTTCGTTTCTCCAATCAATGCCGAGAAACTCTCCGATCAATCCCAGTGAAGGATAACCCGATGGCGCTCGAGCGCACCTTTTCGATCCTGAAACCCGATGCGACCGCGCGCAACCTGACCGGCGCCATCAACGCCATGATCGAGGCCGCCGGCCTGCGCATCGTTGCGCAGAAGCGCTTGCGGATCTCGCTGCCGCAAGCGCGGACATTCTACGCTGTGCACAAGGAGCGGCCGTTCTTCGGCGAGCTGGTGGATTTCATGGTGTCGGGGCCGGTGGTGGTGCAGGTGCTCGAGGGCGACAACGCCATCGCGCGCTACCGCGAGCTCATGGGCGCCACCGACCCGGCCAAGGCCGCGGCCGGCACCATCCGCAAGGTGCACGCCAAATCGATCGGCGAGAATTCGGTGCACGGTTCCGATGCCGCCGATACCGCGGCGCGCGAGATCGCGCAGTTCTTTTCGGAGAACGAGATCGTCGGCTAGGCGCGTGATCCCGGAAAGCGGCAACGGGTTTTCGGGAAAGATCACGCGCGAGCGATAAGGCGCGCGCAGGCGCGCATCGGGAGACCGGGTGCATTCACTCGCGCAGATGCTGGATCCGGCCGCATGGTTCGCCATGGTGAGCAGCGGCTGGAACGAGTTGGGCAGTACCCAGTTCTGGGTCGCCCTCGGCAAGATTATGTGGATCAACATCCTGTTGTCTGGCGACAATGCGGTGGTGATCGCCATGGCCTGCCGCGGCCTGCCCGCCAGGCAGCGGGTTTGGGGCATGATCCTCGGCGCCGGCGTCGCGGTGGTGCTGCGCATCGTGTTCACCGGCGTGGTCGCCTCGCTGATGCTGCTGCCCTATCTGAAGATCGCCGGCGGGCTGGCGCTGTTCTACATCGCCGCCAAGCTCCTGGTGCCCGACGATCCGGAAGAGGACGGGACTGAGGCGGTCGAGCATCTCTGGCGCGCGGTGCGCATCGTGGCTATCGCCGACATCATCATGAGTCTCGACAATGTCATTGCGATCGCGGCGGCGGCAGGCGGCAATATGGCGCTGGTGGTGATCGGACTTGCCATCAGCATCCCATTGATCGTGGCCGGCGCAGCCTTGATCATGGCGCTGCTCGATCGCTTCCCGATTCTGTTATGGGCTGGCGCCGCACTGCTCGGCTGGATCGTCGGTGAGGTGATCGCGACCGATCCGGTGGTGACGGCATATCTGAACCACGCCTATGGCGGTGCGGTTGCACACACAGTGGAATACGCATCGGCCGCGGCCGGCGCCGTGCTGGTGCTGATCGTCGGCGGCCTGTGGCGGCGGAACAAACTCGCGAAAACAAGCGAAGTCTGAAAAATCGCGCTAGACTGCGGTCGCGATGAATCAGGCCGTCAAACTTTCCGAGGCCAAGCGGATCGGCTACTCCGCCTGTCCGCACGATTGCCCATCGACTTGCGCGCTCGACGTCGAGCTGATCGACGAGCGCACCATCGGCCGCTTGCACGGCGCCAAGGACAACGATTACACCGCCGGCGTGATCTGCGCCAAGGTAGCGCGTTATGCCGAGCGCGAGCATCACAAGGACCGCCTGCTGCTTCCGCTGCGGCGGACCGGCGCCAAGGGCTCAGGGACATTCGCGCCGATCTCGTGGGACGACGCGCTCGATCTGGTGGCCGAGAAATTTGTGCAGGCCGAGCAGCGCTACGGCGCCGAATCCGTGTGGCCTTATTATTACGCCGGCACCATGGGTCTGGTGATGCGCGACGGCATCAACCGGCTGCGCCACGCCAAGAAATATTCCGGCTTCCATTCCTCGATCTGCGTCAATCCGGCCTATGCCGGTTTTGCCGCCGGCGTCGGCACCATCGCCGGGGTCGATCCGCGCGAAATGGCGAAATCCGATCTGGTGGTGATCTGGGGCACCAATGCGGTGAGCACTCAGGTCAATGTGATGACGCACGCCATCCGCGCGCGTAAAGAGCGCGGCGCCAAGATCGCGGCGGTCGATATCTACATGAACGGCACCATGGTGCAGGCCGATCTGCCGGTGCTGGTGAAGCCGGGTACCGACGGTGCGCTCGCCTGCGCGGTGATGCATTGCCTGTTTCGGGACGGCAAGGCGGACTGGGATTACCTCGACAAATACACCGACGCTCCGCGCGAGCTGGAAGCGCATTTGGCGACCCGCGGTCCCAAGTGGGCGTCCGAAATTACCGGCACGCCGTTGGAGACGATCGAGGAGTTCGCGCGCCTCATCGGCGAGAACAAGCGCAGCTTTTTCCGGCTCGGCTACGGCTTCTCGCGCTCGCGCAACGGCGCCGCCAATATGCACGCGGCAAGTTGCATTGCGGCGGTGACCGGCGCCTGGCAATTGGAGGGCGGCGGCGCTTTCCACATCAATGCCGACATCTTCAAGCTCGATAAGACGATCATCGAAGGGCTCGACGTCTGGGACCGCTCAGTGCGCATGCTCGACCAGTCGCGCATCGGCGCGATCCTGACCGGCGATGCGGAGGCGCTGCGGGGCGGGCCGCCGGTGACGGCGATGATCGTGCAGAACACCAATCCGCTCTCGGTCTGCCCCGATCAGAACAAGGTGAAGCAGGGTTTTGCGCGCGAGGACTTGTTCGTCTGCGTGCACGAGCAGTTCATGACCGAGACCGCGAAGATGGCGGACCTGGTGCTGCCGGCGACCACGTTTCTCGAGCACGACGACGTCTATCGCGGCGGCGGCCACCAATACATCATCCTCGGGCCCAAGCTGGTCGAGCCGCCGGGCGAGGCCCGCAACAATCACGAGGTGATTGCGGCGCTGGCCAAGCGTCTCGGTGCCAAGCATCGCGGGTTCACCATGAGCCCGCGCGAGCTGATCGACCAGATGCTGCAGGTGTCGAAGCGCGGCACGCTTGCCGAACTCGAAGCCAACCGTTGGCTCGACTGCCAGCCGCCGTTCCGCCAGGCGCATTTCCTGGACGGATTTCCGTGGCCCGGCGGCAAGTTCCGTTTCAAGCCGGACTGGAAAAACGTGCCGTTCCGCAGTCCGTATAATGCCGGGCCGGTCGAGCAGATGCCGAAGCTGCCCGACCATTGGACGTCGATCGAAGAGGCCGACGGCGAACACCCGTTCCGCCTCGCCACATCGCCGGCTCGCGGCTTCCTGAACTCGACCTTCAACGAGACGCCGACCTCGCTCGCGCAGGAGAAGCGGCCGACTGTGATGATCCATCCCGACGACGCTAAAGCGCTCGGCATCGGCGACGGCGATTATGTCGTGCTCGGCAACCGGCGCGGCCAGGTACGCCTGCACGCGCGGCTGTTCGACGGCGTGCGGCGCGGTGTGCTGATCGCGGAATCCATTTGGCCGAATTCGGCCTATGCCGACGGCTGCGGTATCAATTCGCTTACCGGCGCGGATTCGATCGCGCCCTATGGCGGCGCCGCCTTCCACGACAACAAGGTGTGGCTGCGGCGCGCGCCGTAGCGCGCGTCAGCTTTTGCCAGCCAGCACCGTGTCAACGCTGAAGCGGCCTCCGCCGCTCACGAACAGCACGAGAGCGCCGCCGGCAATGGCGAGATCCTTGCTGAGGAAGATGTATTGCAGGCCCTGCGCCGCTTGCGGAAACCGCCAATAAAGGTGCGCGGTCACAAAGGCAATCACCACGAAAACGAACGCGAGAAGCGCGCCGTAGCGTGTCGCGATGCCGAGGACCAGTGTGACGATAATGATCCACTCGACCACATGCGCCAATACGCTCATTAAGTCCGGCATGATGAAGTTGATGGACTTGAGATAGGCGGGCGCCGGTCCGCCGGTCGTTACCGTCATCAAGAATACGGCGGCGATCAGCAGGCGGCCGACAAGCAGCAGCGTATCGGACAATCCCGTGGCAATGCCGTCGGTGCACGACAGCAGCGGATGCGATGATCGATTGGTCATTGGCGTTCTCTCCCCAGCTAGATTTGTTCGTTGCTGATTCTTTTTGACAATTTTGCCGAAAGCCTAGCAAGCCTGCGGGCCGGCCGCACTGGACGCGCGCCCAGCGAGGCAAAATATTTGTGTGGGCAGTGGCCCGCGCTCAAAGCTCCTTGCCGATCTTGCGATCGAGCGAGTAGGGGCCGCCGCCGCGCAATGCGATGGCGAACATCACGATGCCCCAAATCAGGAACAGTTCCATCCGGCCGAAGCCACGCGGCATCTGCACCACGAAAGCGATGACGGCCATTTGAACGGCGATTGCGGCTGCGAAGAAACGGGTAAACAGGCCGACTGCCACGGCTGCGGCGCCGACCGTCTCCAGGATCATGGCGATGATGGCGGCCGCCATCGGAAGGACGAAGCCGTTTTTTGCCATGCCGGCGGCGAACGGGCCAAGACCGTGCCTTAAATGATCTAATCCATGATAGAAAAGAAGCGCACCCGCGGCCACCCGGATCATCGGATACCAGAGATCGGAAACCGACGCGTAAAACCCGGCCAATCCGGGAAACAGCAGCTTTGGTTCGCTGCCGGCCTGTCCATTCATTTGCTTTAGCTCCCAACGTTTATTTCAGGTTTATTTCGGCCGCTCGGATCGACGGCCCGCGCAACTATAAACACCGCGACTCCGCGTGATATTCACGTTGAATTGTGGGGAAAATTACGCGGACGGGACAAGCGATGCCGCGTCCGGCACTGGCGCGCCGTCGACCAGGCAGTGGCCGTTCACCACTTGGACGCGCCCTTCGGCCAATAGTTTGAGGGCCAACGGATAGATTTTGTGCTCCTGGCTGAGCACGCGCGCTGCCAGCGCCGCTTCGTTGTCGTCTTTTTGCACGGCAACCGCGGCCTGCGCGATGATCGGGCCGGCATCCATTTCCGCCACTACGAAATGAACCGTCGCACCGTGGATTTTCGCGCCCGCTTCGAGCGCGCGTTTGTGGGTATCGAGGCCTTTGAACGCCGGCAGCAGCGCCGGATGGATGTTGATCATGCGCCCGTCCCATTGCCGGACGAATTCGGGCGTCAGCAGCCGCATGAAGCCGGCAAGACAGACGATCTCGATGCGGTGCTGTTCCAGCACCGCTTGCACGGCGCTGTCGAACGCCGCGCGGTCCTTGCCGAAAATCTTTTGCTCGATCACGTGGGTATGGATGCCAGCGCCACGCGCAATGTCCAAGCCGCCGGCGTTGGATTTGTTCGAGACCACCAGCACGATCTCGGCCGGATAATTCCTGTCCTTCGCCGCCTCGATCAACGCCGCCATGTTGGAGCCGCGGCCGGAAATCAGAACGGCGACGCGCTTGCGCTGCATCGGCTCACCCAAGATCGAGCGTGCCGTCATAGACGACGCGCGCATCGCCCGATGCGCGCATCACGCTGCCGATCGTCACGGCCTTTTCGCCTGCGGCGGTGAATGCCTGCGCCACGGCCACTGCATCCTTGGGCGCGGCGATGACGATCATGCCGATCCCGCAATTGAAGGTGCGCAGCATCTCGTTCTGCGCGATGTTGCCTTCGTCGGCCAGCCACTTGAACACCGGCAGAACCGGCACGCTGGTGAGATCGATGCGCGCGCCCAAGCCTTTCGGCAGCACGCGCGGGATGTTGTCGGGAAAACCGCCGCCGGTGATATGTGCGAGGCCCTTCACGGCTTGGGTCGCGCGGATCGCGGCCAGGCACGACTTCACATAGATGCGGGTCGGCGTCAGGATCGCTTCGCCGAGCGAACACGTGGCATCAAATGGCGCCGGCGCGCTCCACAACAGCCCGCTTTTGGCGACCACCTTGCGTACCAGAGAAAAGCCGTTGGAGTGCACGCCTGAGGAGGCGAGCCCGATGATGACGTCGCCTTCCGCGATATCGCGCCGCGGCAGCAGCGCCCCGCGCTCGGCGGCGCCGACCGCAAAGCCGGCAAGGTCGTAATCGTCACCCTGGTAGAGTCCGGGCATCTCGGCGGTCTCGCCGCCGATCAGCGCGCAACCGGCTTGCCGGCAGCCGAGCGAGATGCCGGCGACCACGGCGGCGCCTATTTCCGGCTCGAGCTTGCCGGTGGCGTAGTAGTCGAGGAAGAACAGAGGTTCGGCGCCTTGCACCACCAGGTCGTTCACGCTCATGGCGACCAGATCGATGCCGATGGTGTCGTGGCGGCCGGTTTCTATGGCGATCTTGACCTTGGTGCCGACGCCGTCATTGGCGGCCACCAGGACCGGATCCTTGAATCCCAAGGGTTTGAGGTCGAACAGCCCGCCGAAGCCGCCGATTTCAGCGTCCGCCCCGGCGCGCGCGGTGGCGCGCACCAAAGGCTTGATCAGCTCCACCATCCGGTTGCCGGCATCGATATCGACGCCGGCTTGCGCGTAAGTGAGGCCGCGCTCCTTTTCTGCCATGATGGCCCTTCTGAACGGGTCCCGCTCCAGCGCCGGGGTCCTACGTGGAAATCGCAAGTCGCGCAATGGTCGAAGCGCCGTTATACTCTGCCGAGATTGGCGCTTTGCCGGGCAAACATGCCGGGTTGCGCCGACAAGCCGGGATTGCCTTGAGTATTCCGAACCTCATTACGCTGGGGCGTATTCTGCTGGTGCCGATCGTCGTTTGGGCGATCGCGACGCCCGGCGCCATGTGGATTGCCTTCGTGCTGTTCCTGGCCGCCGGCGTCAGCGATGCCGTCGACGGCTTTCTGGCCAAGCGCTTCGGCATGACCACCGAGCTCGGCGCCTATCTCGACCCGCTCGCCGACAAGGCGCTGATCGTCTCGATCTATCTCACATTGGGAATCAACAACCTGATCCCGCGCTGGCTGGTGATCATGGTGGTATCGCGCGACATCCTGATCGTCGGCGGAATCATGCTGTCGTGGGTGGTCGGCAGTCCGCTCAAAATCAAGCCGCTGCTGGTATCGAAGCTCAACACGGTGGCGCAGATCGTGTTCGCCTCCGTTGTACTCGGCTCGCTCGGCTTCAATTACGAGTTGCCGACGCTCACGCTCATCCTGATGGGCCTGGTCGCCGTCTTGACCTTGCTGTCGGTGGCCGCCTATGTCGCCGAATGGGTGAGGCACATGAGCGCGACAGTGACCGGACCGTGAGCCCGCGGATGCCATCCCGCAAGAGCCGCGATGTGCCCAAGGATGCGCCCAAGCATGCCCCACAGAGCGGCGGCATGACGTTCGAGCGGCAGGTCGTGTTCTGGCTGGCCGCGCTCGCCGTCATCGTGCTGCTGCTGTGGCTGTTGAGCGAGATTCTGCTGCCGTTCGTCGCCGGCGCGGCCATCGCCTATCTGCTCACGCCGGTCACCGACCGGCTCGAGCGTCTGGGCGTCAACCGGATGGCCGCCGCGCTGTTGATCATCACTTTTGTCGTGATGGCGATCGTCGTCATCATTCTGCTGGTGGCGCCGATTCTGGCCGGCCAGTTGGCGTCCTTCATCGACAACATCCCGGGCTACGTGACGCGGCTGCAATCTCTGCTCAGCGATCCGAGCCGGCCGTGGCTGCAGAAAATCCTCGGCGCGAGTTTCAATGCCGACAAATCGCTCGGCGATTTGGTGACCCAAGGGGTGGGGTGGCTTACCGCCTTTCTGCAGTCGCTGTGGTCGGGCGGCCGCGCGCTGGTCTCGCTGTTCTCGCTGGTGGTGGTGACGCCGGTGGTCGCGTTCTACCTGATCTACGACTGGCACCGCATGATCCGCACCACCGACAGCTGGGTCCCGGTCAATCAGCGCGAAACCGTGCGCCAGCTTGCGCTTGAGATCGATGCCGCCATTGCTGGCTTCGTGCGCGGACAAACCGCGGTCTGCCTGATCCTCGGGTCGTTCTATGCGGTAGCGCTTACGGTCAGCGGGCTCAATTTCGGCCTGCTGATCGGGCTGATTTCCGGCGTGATCACCTTTATCCCTTATGTCGGCTCGATGACCGGACTGATCTTGGCGCTTGGCGTCGCGGTGGCGCAGTTCTGGCCGAATTATAGTTCGATCCTCATGGTGCTCGGGATTTTCCTCATCGGCCAATTCGTCGAAGGCAATCTGCTGGCGCCCAAGCTGGTGGGCGAAAGCGTCGGATTGCATCCGGTCTGGCTGATCTTCGCGCTGCTCGCCTTCGGCTATCTGTTCGGCTTTGTCGGCTTGCTGGTGGCGGTGCCGCTGGCCGCTACCATCGGCGTGCTGGTGCGCTTTGCGCTGCAGCGCTATCGCGAGAGCGCGCTCTATACCGGCGACACGGGTTGACGACATGGGCGGTCCGGTCAGTCCGCGTCAATTGGTGCTCGCGCTCGATCACGCCGAGAGCTTTGCGCGCGAGGATTTTCTGCGCGGGCCGTCGAATGCAGCCGCGCTGGCGCTGATCGATCGCTGGCCGGATTGGCCGGATCGGATCGTCGCTTTGATCGGACCGGAAGGCTCGGGCAAGAGCCATCTCGCCGCGATCTGGGCGGAAGCCGCGGGTGCGCGCGTGCTGGCGGCGAAACTGCTCGACCGCGGTGATTTGCCGGCGGCTTTGGCCACCGGCGCGCTGGTGGTCGAGGATCTTGCGTTCGACGGTCTCGACGAGCGCGCGCTGTTTCATCTGATCAATCTCGCGCGCGAGGAGGGGGCCTATGTCCTCATCACCTCGCGCTCGCCGCTGGCGACTTTTCCAGTGGCGATCCGCGATCTCGCCTCGCGCTTGCGGGCGCTGCCGAGCGTCGCACTCGCCGCCCCCGACGATGCGCTGCTGCGCGCGCTGATCGTCAAGCTCGCCGCCGACCGCCAGCTTGCCGTGGACGAGGCGCTGGTGAACTACCTCGCCAACCGCATCGAACGCTCGTTCGTGGGTGCGCGCGCCGCGGTCGCGCGGCTTGACGAGGAGGCGATGCGCCAGCATCGCCCGGTGACGCGAGCGCTGGCGGCGGAGCTATTTCGCTAGCGCGTGATCCCGAAAAAGCGGGAACCGGTGTTCGGATAATATCACGCGCCAGTAAAAGAGGCTTAAGCTCATTCCGGAGTCAGGCTTGACGGGCGGCGTCCGTGGGGGCGAACTGTCATCCGCCGGCCACGTTTAGCGGTTAAAGATTCGGGCTTTGAGGCTCCAATTAAAATGGCAGATCGCGCGCAAGCTATTGCAAAGACTGAGGAAATAGCTCCGGTTGTCGACCGCGACGAAACCCCGGAAGCCTCCGTATCCGCTCCGGGCACCGGCTTGAGGTCGCAGCCGCAGCGCTTCATCAATCGCGAATTGTCCTGGCTGCACTTCAACCGCCGCGTCCTGGAAGAGGCCGCCAACGAGAGCCATCCGCTGCTCGAGCGGGTGCGCTTTTTGTCCATCTCGGCCAACAACCTGGACGAATTCTTCATGGTGCGCGTCGCCGGCCTCAAGGGCCAGGTGCGTCAAGCCATCACGACCCATAGCCCGGACGGGCTAACCCCCAGCGAGCAACTCACCCGCATCGGCGAGGCGGTGTCGCAGCTTGCCAGCGACCAACAAAAGCGCTGGCTGGAATTGCGGCCGGCGCTGGCGGCCGCCGGCGTGACACTGGTCGATGGCAGCGATCTCAAGAGGGCCGAGCGCGTCTGGCTGGAGGAACGCTTCCTCACCCACGTGTTCCCGCTGCTGACGCCGCTCGCCATCGATCCGGCGCATCCGTTTCCGTTCATTCCCAATCTTGCCTTCTCGATCGCGCTACAGCTTTCGCGCGCCAAGGACGGACGGGCGATGAACGCCCTGATCCGCATGCCGCAGAAGATCGAACGCTTCATCCGGCTGCCGAGCGGCAGCGACCAGGGCATCCGGCTGATCACGCTCGAGGAGGCAACGGCATTGTTCATCGGCCGGCTGTTCCCCGGTTACACGGTCAAGGGTCAAGGCGCCTTCCGCGCCATCCGCGATTCGGAAGTGGAAATCGAGGAAGAGGCGGAAGACCTGGTGCGGCTGTACGAGACCGCGCTCAAGCAGCGGCGGCGCGGTTCGGTGATCCGGCTCGAGCTCAACGCCACGATGCCGGTCGAATTGCGCAGCTTCGTGCAGCGCGCGCTGGCGGTTGCCGACGACGAAGTGTTCCTGGTCGACGGCGTGATCGCACTCAACGATCTGTCGCAACTCACCCGGCTCGACCGCCCCGATCTCGAATTCGTTCCGTACAATCCGCGCTATCCGGAACGCATCCGCGACCACGGCGGCGACTGTTTCGCCGCCATCCGGCAGAAAGATCTGATCGTCCACCATCCTTACGAATCCTTCGACGTGGTGGTGCAGTTCCTGCAGCAGGCGGCGCGCGACCCCGACGTGGTCGCCATCAAGCAGACGCTGTACCGCACCTCCGCCGAATCCCCGATCGTCAAGACGCTGATCGAGGCGGCGGAAGCCGGCAAGTCGGTCACAGCGCTGATCGAACTCAAGGCGCGCTTCGACGAAGAGGCCAATATCCGCTGGGCGCGCGATCTCGAACGCGCCGGCGTGCAGGTCGTCTACGGCTTTATCGAATTAAAGACGCACGCCAAGCTGTCATTGGTGGTGCGCCGCGAAGGCGGGGCACTGGCGACCTATATCCATGCCGGCACCGGCAATTATCACCCGGTGACCGCGCGCATCTATACCGATCTATCGTTCTTCACGTCGGACGCGGTGATCGGACGCGATGTGGCGCGCATCTTCAACTACATCACCGGCTATGCCGAGCCGGGCGATCTCGAGGAAATGGCGATCTCGCCGATCGACCTGCGCCAACGCATTCTCGACCACATCACGCAGGAAGCCGCCAATGCCCGAGCCGGCAAGCCGGCCGGGATCTGGATGAAGATGAACGCGCTGGTCGATCCGGGCATCATCGACGCGCTTTACGATGCCTCGAGTGCCGGCGTCGACGTCGATCTGGTGGTGCGCGGCATCTGCTGTCTGCGTCCGGGCGTACCGGGGCTGTCCGACAATATCCGGGTCAAATCCATCGTCGGCCGTTTCCTGGAGCATGGCCGCATCTATTGTTTCGGCTCCGGCCACAGCCTGCCGCACGCCAAGGCCGCGGTATATATTTCCTCCGCCGACATGATGCCGCGCAATCTCGACCGCCGGGTCGAGGTACTGTGCCCGATTCTCAATCCGACCGTGCACGAACAGGTTCTCGGCCAGATCATGGTGGCAAACTTCAAGGATAACGAGCAAAGTTGGACACTCTTGCCGGACGGCAGTTCGACGCGCATAAAGGCGGCGCCGGGCGAGGAACCATTCAACGCCCACAAGTATTTCATGACAAATCCGAGCCTGTCGGGCCGTGGCAAATCGCTCAAGGAATTGTCACCGCGCAGCCTTATACGCCGCCTCGTCGAAAGGGCGTAAGCCTTCGCCCATCAAGCATCCGAGCATGAAAGAAGCCAAGGGCCGGCTCGACCACGGCCCGCCGATCGCGGTCATCGATATCGGCTCGAACTCGGTCCGCCTCGTCATCTATGAAGGACTGACGCGCGCGCCGACGCCGATCTTCAATGAAAAAGTCTTGGCTGGCCTCGGCCGCCAGGTGCAGACGACCGGTCTATTGGCGCCGGACGCCATCGACAGCGCGCTCGACGCGCTCAAGCGCTTTCGCGCGCTGTGCGACACGCTGCACGTGCGCAAGATCTGGGCGATCGCCACCGCCGCCTGCCGCGACGCGCGCAACGGCCGCGCCTTCATCGAGGAGGCGGAGCGCATCTGCCGCACGCCGATCACGATCCTGTCCGGCAAACGCGAAGCCCATCTCACCGCGCTCGGCATCGTGTCCGGCATTCATAAGCCAGACGGCATCGTCGGCGACTTGGGCGGAGGTTCGCTCGAACTGATTGACGTGCACGGCTCCCACCTGCGTAGCGGGCTGACGTTGCCGCTCGGCGGCCTGGCCTTGCAGGACATCGCCGGCCGCTCGCTCAAGAAGGCGGAGAAAATCGTCGAGGAGGCGTTCGAGGACCTCGACATGCTGCACGAGGGCGAGGGCCGCACCTTCTATGCGGTCGGCGGCACCTGGCGGGCGCTGGCACGGCTGCACATGTGGCAGACCGGCTATCCGTTCCACGTCATGCATAACTACCGCATCTCCGCGCGCGAGGCGCTGGAGTTCTCGCGGCTGGTGCATCGGGTCGATACCGAGACGTTGTCCAAGATCGAAGTCGTCAACGCCGCCCGCCGGCCGCTGCTCGCCTACGCCGCGCTGGTGATGGAACACCTGGTGCGCACGATCAAGCCGAAGCAGGTGATCATCTCCGTGCTCGGCGTGCGCGAGGGGCTGCTCTATTCGCTGCTCAAGGCGGCCGAACGCGCGCGCGATCCGCTGATCACGGCGGCCGCCGATCTCAACGTGCTGCGCTCGCGCTCGCCACATCACGGCGAGGAACTGATCGATTGGACCGACCGTTTCATTGCGTCCTCGGGCCTGGACGAGACCGCCGACGAGCGCCGGCTGCGCCATGCCGCGTGCCTGTTGGCTGATATAGGTTGGCGCGCGCACCCGGATTATCGCGGCGAGCAGTCGATGAACATCATCGCGCATGGCGCCTTCGTCGCTATCGACCATCCGAGCCGCGCCTATCTCGCGCTGTCGGTCTATTTCCGCCACGCCGGCTTGAGTGAAGAGGATTTGTCGCCGCGCTTGCGCGAACTCGCCACCACCCGCATGCTCGACCGCGCGCGCGTGCTCGGCGCTTCCATGCGGGTCGCCTATATCATCACCGCCGGGCAGGGCGGCGTGCTGCCGAAGACGCCGATGAAGGTGAAGCGCGGCAAACTAGTGCTGACGTTGCCGGGCAAGTATGCGCCGCTCGGCAGCGACCGGCTGTTCAACCGCTTGCGCCAGCTCGCGCGCTTGGTCGGCAGAGAACCGGTGATCGAGAGTTAAGCGCTAGGGCTCGTCATCCGGCACGCGAATCCGGAAGGGAACTCGCGGCGCGGCATCTATTCAAACGAGACGCCGAGCTTTTTGCCATCCGTCCAGATCACCTTGCAATGGCGGGTGCCGGTTTCGCCGTCGATCGCCAATTGGAAGAGGCGTGGCACGCCGAAACTGCTAATGACACTGAGACCGGCGCCGCGCGGCGTCAGGTCGTTGACGCTGCAAACGATCCCGGCGCCGGCCGCGCCAAACTTGATCACCCCACGCTTGGAAGTCGTAATGCGGCGGTCTTGTCTGCGCTCGAGCATCGGTCACGCGCGTCCACGCTGGAGTTGCGGTTGGGCGGATCCGACGGCGCTGTCGGGCAAAGCCGGCGCCATCGGCAGAATGTAAATCCGCGAGCAATTGCAATGCGAACAACGGCAAATGTTTCGGCGCCTGTTGCGCACGACTGCATGGGGCGCGGTTGCGACGTGCACCATCAGGGCCCGACACTGCGGACAATTTGCTGCGGTACCGATTCCATCCGAATGAGACATGGATTGAACAAGCCGAGGAATGCCGAATGGGCGAAGGTATCTTGATCCTGATTACGGCAGAGCTTTTAAAAAATAATTCCTGTCTAAATTCAATTTAATTGCAAATTTATCTTATTCGTCCGCGCGTGCCGCGCCCGAGGGACCATCTAATCTTTATCCACCGTCACCACGCGGCCTTTGTCGACCGCGAGCGCCAGCTTGCCATGCTTGAGCGACGAGCGCCTTTTCGCCGAACAACTCGCGCCGCCAGCCTTTCATCGCCGGAACGTCGGCCTCGTCGTCGGCGGCGATGCGGTCGAGCTCGTCGACGGTGGCGATCACCTTGGCGGCGACGCCGTGGCTCTCGGCGGTCATGCGCAGCAGCACCTTCAACAGTTCGACGGTGGCGGCGCCGTTCGGAGCCGGGCGGAAGCGATCGAGCCGCGGCAGCGTCTTGGGATCGCGTTCGAGCCCGCGCTGAACCGCCTCGACGATCGCGTCGCCCCAGCGCGAGCGCTCGAATCCCTTGGGCAGCGAGCGCAGGTGGCCGAGCCGCTCGACCGTGGTCGGCGCCTGCACCGCGATGTCGCCTACGACGTCGTCCTTGAGCACGCGCGAACGCGGCACGTCCCTCGTTTGCGCCTCGCGCTCGCGCCAGGCGGCGATCTCGATCAGCACGGCCAGCTCTTTCGGCTTGCGCACCCGGCTTTTGAGCCGCTCCCAGGCCTTGTCCGGGTCCATGCGATAGGTTTCCGGCGAGGTGAGCACGCCCATCTCCGCCTCGACCCAATTGGTGCGTTCGCGCTTGGCGAGATCGGCGGCAAGCTTGAGGTAGACGGTGCGCAGATGCGTCACGTCGGAGAGCGCGTAGGTGACCTGTGCGTCGGATAGCGGCCGCCGGGTCCAGTCGGTGAAGCGGTGCGACTTGTCGAGCTGGTCGCCGGTGATACGCTGCACCAGCTGGTCGTAGGAGATCGAATTGCCGTAGCCGAGCACCATGGCGGCGACCTGGCTGTCGAAGATCGGATGCGGGATCTTCTTCGCCATGTTCCAGACGATTTCGATGTCCTGGCGCGCGGCGTGGAAAACCTTGACCACTTTCTCGTCGGTCATCAGCGTGAAGAACGGCGAAAGGTCGATGCCGGGCGCCAGCGCGTCGACCACCACCGCCTCGTCGGGCGAGGCCAATTGCGCCACGCACAGCAGGGGGTAATAGGTGGTCTCGCGCAGGAATTCGGTATCGACGGTGACAAAGGGATGGCGCGCCATGCGCGCGCAGACCTCGGCCAGTTCCTCGGTGGTGGTGATCAAATCCATGCTTGCGGGCAACCTAACCCGATCCGGGCCGCTCATGGCAACCACCTTTACTTGCCGCGCACGCGCGGCATGTGGATGAATTCCCATGGCGAGGGCATCGGTCCTACCGGCACCTCGATCAAAGCCGGCTCGCGGGCGGCAATCGCGGCCTTGAGCGCGGCGCCCAGCTCCTGCGGCGTCCGCGCGCGCCGGGCGGCGGCGCCGAAGCTTTCGGCATATTTGACGAAATCGGGGTTGGCGAGATCGGACGCGATCACCCGGTTACCGAACTGCTCCTGCTGGATGCGCCGCACATTGCCGAAGGCGCCATCCACGAATACCACCGCGACCAGTGGAATGCGGTGGCGCATGGCTGTGGCGAGCTCGTTGCCGGTGTAGAGGAAGCCGCCGTCGCCGTTGATCGAGACGACCGGCACGTCGGGGCGCGCGCATTGCGCGCCGAGCGCGGTAGCGTAGCCCCAGCCGAGATTGTCCTGATAGCCGGGCGAAAGAAACGTACGCGGTTTGTAAGCCGGGAAGGCGAGGCGGGCGGCGAAGCCGACTTGCGTGACCTCGTCCACATAGATGCCGTCCTCCGGCAGTTCGGCGCGGATGACGTCGACGAAGGCGAGTTGCGGGCTGAGCTTTTTGAAGCGCTCGCGCCATTTCGCCTGGCGTTCCAGCATCTCGTCGCGGCGTGGGGGCCGCCGTGCATTGGTATTTCGCGAGCGCATCGATCAATTGCCGCAAGGTCGGCGCGGCATCGCCGATCAGCGCGACTTTGGGCTTGCGCAGACGCGCGGGTTCTTCGCGGTCGGCATCGACGCGCACGATCTGCAAATCTTTATCGACGCCCCACGCGGTGAGCGGCATGAGCAGCCGGGTGCCGACCGCCAGCACCGCGTCGGCCTCGCCCCACAATTCGCGCCCGAGCGGCAGCGTGACGCTGAACGGATCGCGGCCGTCGAGCACGCCGCGGCCACGCCGATAGGCCAGCACGGGCGCCTGCAACAGGTCGGAGAGCAGCGTCACTTCGGGCGAGGCGTCCTGCGCACCGCCGCCGGCGACAATCAGCACGCGCTTGGCTTTGCCGAGCAGCTTGGCGGCCGCGCGCACTTTGTCCTGGTCGATGCGCGGCTGGCGTTGCGGCAGCGGCGGCACCAGCGTCACCGGCGCGCGCTTGCCCCAGACATTGATGGCGCATTCGAGCGCGGCCGGACCTGGCCGCCCTTGCCGCATCGAGGCGATCGCCTTGGCGACTTTTGCGGACGCTTCGGCCGGGCCATCGATGCGGGCGGAATGATCGACCAGCCGCGCGATGATGCCGGCTTGGTCGCGGATCTCGTGCAACTGGCCGGTGCCGCGGCCGATGGTGGCCGACGGAATCTGGCCGATCAGCGCCAGCACCGGCGCATTCATGCCATAAGCGTTGAGCAGCGCGGCGCCGGAATTGAGCAGGCCGGGTCCCGGCACCACCGTGTAAGCCTGCGGCTTGCCGGTCGCCAAAGCGGCGCCGAGCGCCATATAGGCCGCGCCCTGCTCGTGCCGGGTGTGGACCACGCGCAAAGCGTCGCCGGCGCGGTGGAAGGCGTCGAACAGGTGGTCGTTATGCACGCCCGGCAGCGCGTAGATGGTATCGAGCCCATGCGCGATCAGCGTGGCCGTCGCGGCCTCGCCGGTGGACATGTCGATGGCGGCCGGTTTGGCCTTGATCTGGCGCCTTCTCGAATTTTTGGATTTAGGCATCGATACTCCGGCTCTTTGTGGCCCTAAATGTGCAGATGGCTTGGCATCTGTCGAGCCGCTTTGCCGGCCATTGCCTTGACAAAGCCGACCCTCCATGCGCTTTTCGCCCGCCTCACAAGCACGTTGAATCGCCTGCCGGAACAGCCCAAAAATGCCTATGCATCGCTATCGCTCCCATACCTGCGGCGCCCTGCGCGAGGGCGATATCGGCAAGGCCGTTCGCTTGTCCGGCTGGTGCCACCGCATCCGCGACCACGGCGGGGTGCTGTTCATCGACCTGCGCGACCATTACGGGCTTACCCAAGTGGTGGCCGACCCCGACAGCAAGGCGTTCAAGCTGGCCGAGACCCTGCGTTCGGAATGGGTGGTGCGCATCGACGGCAAGGCGCGCTTGCGCCCGGCCGGTACCGAGAACCCCGAACTGCCGACCGGCCAGGTCGAGGTCTATATCGACGAGATCGAGGTGCTGGGACCCGCCGCCGAACTGCCGATGCCGGTGTTCGGCGAGCAGGAGTATCCGGAAGAGACCCGGCTCAAATACCGCTTCCTCGACCTGCGCCGCGACAAGCTGCACCAAAACATCATGCTGCGCGGGCAGGTGATCGACTCGCTGCGCGCCCGCATGAAGGCGGGCGGCTTCTTCGAATTCCAGACGCCGATCCTGACCGCCTCGTCGCCGGAAGGCGCGCGCGACTATCTGGTGCCCTCGCGCATTCATCCGGGAAAGTTCTACGCGCTACCGCAGGCGCCGCAGCAGTTCAAGCAGTTGATCATGGTGGCCGGCTTCGACCGCTATTTCCAGATCGCGCCTTGTTTCCGCGACGAGGACGCGCGCGCCGACCGCTCGCCCGGCGAGTTCTATCAGCTCGATCTGGAGATGAGCTTCGTCACGCAACAAGACGTGTTCGACGCGGTCGAGCCGGTGATCCGCGGCGTCTTCGAGGAATTCGCCAAGGGCAAGCAGGTAACGCCGAAGTTTCCGCTCATCCCCTATGCCGAGGCGCTGCGCAAATACGGCACCGACAAGCCGGACCTGCGCAACCCGATCGAGATGCAGGATGTGAGCGAAGCCTTCCGCGGCTCCGGCTTCAAGATTTTCGCCAACATCCTCGCCAACGATCCGGCGGCGCAAGTGTGGGCGATACCGGCCAAGGGCGGCGGCAACCGCGCTTTCGCCGACCGCATGAACTCGTGGGCGCAAGGCGAAGGCCAGCCGGGCCTCGGTTACATCTTCTGGCGCGAGGGCGAGGAAGGCGGCGCCGGTCCGTTGGCGAAGAACATCGGGCCGGAGCGCACAAAACAAATCGCCGAGCAGATGAAGCTTGCGGTCGGCGACGCCTGCTTCTTCGTCGCCGGCAAGCCGAAGGATTTTGTCAAATTCGCGGGCTTGGCGCGGAGCAAAGTCGGCGAAGAACTCGGCCTGATCGCCAAGGACCGCTTCGACTTCTGCTGGATCGTCGACTTCCCGATGTACGAGTGGAACGAGGAAGACAAGAAGATCGACTTCTCGCACAATCCGTTCTCGATGCCGAACCTGGGCGTCGAGGAATTCCTCGCACTCGATGCCAACGATCAGGAGAAGATACTCTCCATCAAGGCGATCCAGTACGACATCGTCTGCAACGGCACCGAATTGTCCTCCGGGGCCATCCGTAATCATCGCCCTGAAGTGATGAAAAAGGCCTTCGCTATCGCCGGCTATCCGGAAGAGGTGCTGGAGACGAAGTTCGGCGGCATGCTGCACGCGCTGTCGCTTGGCGCGCCGCCGCACGGCGGCATCGCGCCCGGCATCGACCGCATCGTCATGCTGCTGGCCGGCGAAGTAAACCTGCGAGAGGTGGTGCTGTTCCCGATGAACCAGCGCGCCGAGGATCTGATGATGGGCGCGCCGTCGGAAGTGACGCCGAAGCAGCTCAAGGAATTGAGCATCCGGCTGGATTTGCCGAAGAAATAGCGCTGATCAGGGCGACGCCGAGCCAAGCCCGCCGGCGCCATTGGCGCTCCAGCCGCCGTCGACCGGAATGATTGCGCCAGTAATATAGGCGGCGCGCGGCGAGGAGAGAAACATTACAAGGTCGGCGACGTCCTGGCGCGTGCCGAACCGGCCGAGCGGGACGCTGCGTACGACGTTTTCCGCCGCCGATGGCGTCGGCGCCAGCCGCGCCATGCCTTCGGTGTCTTCGATCGGACCGGGGATGACGGAATTGACGCGCACGCCGTCGCCGCCCCACTCAATAGCGAGCACGCGAGTGAGCATGTCCACTCCCGCCTTGGCGGCACAGACGTGCGCTTGCATGGCCATCGGAATCATCGCCTGCGGTGCGGAGATGTTGATGATGCTCGCGCCCGGCTTGCGCAGGAATTCGTGCGCCGTGCGCAGCACGTTGAAGGTGCCCAGGAGGTCGATATCGACCACGGCCTTGAATCCATTGGGCGACATGCCGAGCGCCGTGCTGGGGAAATTACCCGCCGCGCCGGAGACCAGCACATCGATTGGGCCGAACGCCGCATGGGTCGTTTTGAGCGCCGCCATGACGGCCTGAACATCGCGTACGTCGGCGGAAAAGCCCTTGGCGTCGGATCCAAGTGCGCGCAAGCTTTGCAGCGCCCGATCGAGCCGTTCCTGCGACCGGCCGATGACGGCGACTTTCGCGCCGGCTGCGGCGAATGCCTCGGCGATTCCAAGGTTGATGCCGCTCGTGCCGCCTGCGATAAAGACGGTGCGATCCGAGAAATCGAATTCGTCAGCCCCCATCGGCCTGCTACTTTTCCGGCAAAGGAATAAACTCGATCTCGTCGCCCGGCACTTTGCCGAAATGGCCAGCGGCCCATTCGGCTTTCGCCTGCTCGATGCGCTCTTTGCGCGACGAGACGAAATTCCACCAGATATGACGCGGGCCGTCCATCGGCGCGCCGCCGACGATTACGAAATGCGTGTCGGTGGCGGCCTTGATGGTGATGCGGTCGCCCGGCTTGAACAGCAGCAGGCGCCCGGGTTCGAACGTGTCGCCCGCGATATCGATGCTGCCGTCGACCATATAGAGCGCGCGCTCCTCGTGATCTGCGTCGAGTGGCAGCGTTGCGCCGGCGCGCAACGCGATATTGGCGAACAGCGTTTCGTGCACCGTCGGCACCGGCGACGTCTTGCCGTAGATTGAACCGACGATGACGCGCACGAAGGCGCCGTCGTCGTTGATCATCGGGAATTCATCGGTGGCGTGATGCGCGAAGCCCGGCTCGATTTCCTCGCGCACGGCCGGCAACGCGACCCACATCTGCAGTCCATGGATCGGCCCGCCGGCGGCGCGTTTCTCCGCGCCGGTGCGCTCGGAATGCACGATGCCGCGCCCGGCGGTCATCCAATTCACTTCGCCGGGCCGGATCGCCACCGCGGTGCCCAGGCTGTCGCGGTGCATGATCTCGCCGTCAAACAGATAGGTGACGGTGGCGAGCCCGATATGCGGATGCGGCCGCACGTCGAGGCCGTTGCCGGCGCGGAATTCCGCCGGCCCGAAATGGTCGAAGAAGATGAAGGGGCCCGACCATGCGCGAGCGTGCCGACGGCAGCGCGCGCCGCACCGAGAAGCCGTCGCCGAGATCGACCGTGCGCGGCACCACGACCTGGGCGATGGCTTCGCAGGCGTAAGTATCGCCGGCCTTCGGGTCCTTGCCGGGGAAGAAACTCATGCGACGCTCCTGTAGCTCAACGAAATTCAGGTTTTGAGGCGCGGCAGCAGCTTGAGCGCGGCGTCGCGTTTGATCGACTGTAACTCGGCGGCGCTGAATCCATAGGCGGCGATGCCGGCATTGACCTCCGCGCCCGGACGGAACGGATAATCCGTGCCGTACAGAACTTGTTCCAACGCCACCATCTTCAGCAAAGCGGCGATCTGGCCGGGCGTATTGCCTTGCGCCAGCTCATAATGGAACTTGCGGAATTCCGGCAGCGGACCATCCGGCAAAAACGCCGGTTTGCGCTCACTGGCGAGCCGCGTGAAACGGCCTGTCAGGAACGGCAAAGTGCCGCCGCTGTGCGAGAAGATCCATTTGATATCGGGAAAACGCGTGGTCGTTCCGCTGAACACGAGATGCGCGATGGTGCGCGTGGTGTCGGTGGCGTATTCGATCGAGCCGACGGGAATGCCGGGCACCAGGTTCTTGCAGCAGTTCGGCGCGACCGGGTGGACATAGACCACGGCCTTGCGCCGGTGGAGCTCGGCATAGATCGGCGCGAAGGACGGATCGCCGAGATAGAGCGTGCCGTAGCTGGTGAGCAGACCGATGCCATCGGCATGCAGCGTGTCGAAGGCGTATTCGATCTCTTTCAGGCTGCCCTCGACGTCGGGCGGTGCGATGCAGGCGAAAAGACCGAAGCGGCCGGGATGGTCGCGCATGAGGCCGGCGGCGTAATCGTTGAGCTTGCGCGTCAGCTTGCGCGTCTCCTCGACATTGCCGAACCAGGTGCCGGGCTGCACCACCGACAACATTGCGGTGGCGATGCCGTTCTTGTCCATGTCGTCGAGCGACATCTGCGGCGACCATTTCGGCCAGCGCAGGCCGCCGCGGCGCGCGTTCACGGCGTCGCGGTGGAAATCCGGCGCGAAATGATGGTGCACATCGATGCGATCACGCTTCTCCTGTGCCAATGCGGGCGGCACCATAAACCCAACCGCCGCGGCGGCGCCGGCGCCGACCGCCTGCGCCAGAAAGCCGCGCCGGCTCACGTCCGAACTCGTGCCGCAGCAAACGCAAGACTGCAAACGGGTCTGTTTTGCTTTCATCATGACCGGCGCTCCCTTTTCACGCGAGTGTAACAAATTTCTGGCTCTTCACCGCCTCGCGTAAGCCGTCAAAGGCCTCGTTGATCTTGCCCCAGTTCGGCAGCTTCTTCATGGCGGCAAGCCAGCGCGTCACGTTCGGATAGGGCGTAAAATCGACGCCGATGATCTCGCCCAAGGTGACGATGCCGGCGCCGAAGTAGTCCGCGATGGTTATCGTGTTGCCGACCAGATAGGTCTTGTCCGGTCCGATCCAGTAATCGTTGAGCAGGCTGAGCCAGCGCTTGGCATTCGTCTTGCCGAATTCGAGCGTTGCCGCCTGCGCCTCGTCGCTCCGCCGCTTGAGATGCGGGAACAGCTGCGGATAGCAGAGATTGTAGCCCCATTCGCGGTAGAAATTGGTGTTGAGCCAGTCCATCATCTCATTGACCTTGGCGCGCTGCTTCGGGTCTTTGGGATAAGCCGGCGAGCCGATCTTGTCGGCGATATATTTCAGAATCGCCGAGCTCTCGGTGAGCTTGAGGTCGCCGTCCTCGAGCAGCGGCACCAGGCAATTCGGATTGACCGTGGAGTAGGGCGGCTGCATGTGCGCGCCGGTCATCAGGTCGACGAATTCCTCGTCCATGGCGATGTTGTTGTCGGCCGCGAACAGCCGCACCGGCCGGCAGGTCATCGACACCGGGTGCATATAGAGTTTCATTTTTGGTCCCCCCCTCATTTTTCTGATTGGATTGTCGTGCCGGTCGGCCGAAGGCTGCGCGGGCCGCGCGCGAAGTTGCTTGCCGGGCGCATGGTAGCTGAATAAGAACGCGCTGATCCATGCCCCGCCGTCAACATTTCGTTAACCATGCCCGGCCGCGCGGGCGCCATTCGCCCGCTTAATGGGCGCGCGCCGCCCAAGGCTTAATCGGGCCTTTACGGCCGCATGGCTCACTGTCCGGACACCAGGACGGGGTCGGCCGGTCGAGCGCCAGGATGGATCTGTTAGTGCGCGCCCTCACGCGCAAGAATATTTTTGCGATCGTCGTCGGCATAGTGCTGGCGGGCGCTCCCTTGCTCGCATTCGACTTCTGGCTCAGCGGCCTGATCGATCGGCAGGGCCAGGAGGAAGTCGAGACCTCGGCCAAGCGCGCCGTCACGCTCGCCGAATTCCGCATCTCGCAGGTGATTGCCGCGCTCGACGGTTTGGCGGCGCGCGGCGTGGATGGCTGTCAGCAGAGCGACGTCGTGGCGATGCGGCGAGCCGCCTTCGACACCACGCCGGTCAAGGAAATCGGTATCGTCGGCCCCGGCGGGAAGACGCTGTGCACCGATCTCGGCTTGCCGCTCGGCTGTGCGCACGATCAACGCCTCCGAGCCGCTGACCGGCGCGAATTGGTACACGCTCGACGTCATTCAGCTCGAGGACGGCGTGCCCGTGGTGCGGCTCCGCCGCAAGGTCGGCGCCGGTCCCAACGAAATAGCGGCGCTGGTGCCGGCCGTGCTGTTTCTGCCGCAGGTGTCCAGCCACGGCAGCGCGTTCCACGCCTACGCGCATATCGTCACGTCCAACGACGCCGTGATCGGCAATATCGGCACGCGCCCGGAGGCCGCCGCCGCCGCCTTCATGGCCAAATTGAAGTCCGATAAATTTGGTTTCGAAGCCGAGGTGTCGATGCCGCGCCGTCACGTGATCGACGGCCACGCGGAATTGCAGTGGCTCGGCCTGTTCGCCACGGGCGCCGTCGTCATGATCCTGGGCGTCTTCTCCATGCTGATGCCGCGGGGCTCGCCCAGCAATCCGGTGGCAGATATCGAAAACGCGCTGCAGGCCGGCGAATTCGTGCCCTATTACCAGCCGATCGTCGATATTCGTTCCGGCCAATTACGCGGCGCCGAGGTCCTGGTGCGCTGGCGCAAACCCGACGGCATGGTGGTGCTGCCCGGCGCCTTCATTCCGCTGGCGGAATTGAGCGGGCTGATCCGCGAAATGACCCGCGATCTGATGCGGCGCGTCTGCGTCGAGGCGGGCAGTGCGATTGGCTGCCGGCCGGCGTTGAAAATATCGTTCAATTTCGCCGGCCAGCTGTTCAGCGATGAGGGAATGGTCATGGAAGTGCAAAAAATATTTTCACGCTCGCCGATCAAGCTTTCGCAAGTGGTGCTGGAAGTGACCGAGCGCGATCCGATCGAAAACTTCACCGCGACGCGGCAGACCATCGCGGCTTTCCAGGGGCTTGGCGTGCGCATCGCCATCGACGACGTCGGCACCGGCCACAGCGGGCTGTCCTATATGCTCAAGCTCGGCGTCGACATCATCAAGATCGACAAGATGTTTGTCGACGCCATCGGCACCGACCGCAACTCCACCACTATTGTCGAGACCCTGGTCGATCTCGCGCACAACATGCGCATGGATGTGGTGGCCGAGGGCGTGGAGAATTTCGAGCAGGTGATGTATTTGCGCGAGCTCGGCATCCGCTCGGCGCAGGGCTATGTGTTCGCGCCGCCGCTGCCCGGCAAAGCCTTCCTGCAACTGGTCGAAGCCATCGATCCGTTGCCGGTGGCGGGCGCCGCGCCGAAACCGGCCGGCGCTCAAGCCGCCGTCCAGGCCATCGCCGAAAAAGCAGCCCAAGCCAGCGCCGCCTGAGCACGCCGTTCCGTTAGCTTCATAGTGTCTGAAATTGAAAAGGGGCGGCCTCGCGGCCGCCCAGTCTAAACGCCACGCGGGAGGAACCTCATAACGGGTCGGCGATCTGACGCCGGCCCACGTGACCAAAATTGCATCATGACATCGTCATGGGCAGTCTGATTCGTCAATCGGAATTTATCGGTTTTATGACGGCCGCACTGCAGCGTGACCGGTTCGTCACCCTTGCAAGCGCCGCTATTCGCCGGCCAGTTCCTGTTCGATCGCCGCGATCAGCTTCGGATCGTTGGGGTCGACGGCGGAGGTAAATGCCGCCTTGAGGCGGCCGTCGCGGCCGATCAAATATTTATGGAAATTCCAGCGCGGGGCTTCCAGCGGCCGTTCCTGTGCCGCCCATTTGTAGAACGGGTGGGCATCCGCGCCTTTGACCGCGACCTTTTCGGTGAGCGGGAAAGTGACGTGGTAGTCGCCCTGCGCGGTCTGCAAGATTTCGGCTTTGCCGCCCGGCTCCTGGCCGCCGAAGTCGTTCGACGGCACGCCGAGCACCGTAAGGCCCCTGGCGCGATAGCGGGTCCACAGCGCTTGCAGGCCGGTGTATTGCGGGGTGTAGCCGCACAGCGAGGCGGTATTGACTAGCAAAATCGGGTGGCCGGCGTAGGACGCGAGCAGAATATCGTTCCCGTCGAGGCCCTTGAAGGTGAAGGCATAGGCGGTGACGCGGCTCATGGTAGTGGCCTGCGCCACGCGAGGGGCCATCGCTGTCAGCGCGGCCCCCAGTAGGCAATGTCGGCGATTGATCATGGCGCACTATAGCGGCTACGCCTGCCGCCGTGCGCGCAAAAATTCGTGAGCGAGAGGCGCGCTAGGCGGCTTCCGCGAAGCGCACGGTGGTCTCAAAGGCGTAGCCACAGGCGTCGCATTGCCACAGATGGCGCACGCGACGCTCATCGACGAGCTCAGACCATTCCGGCATGAACAGCAATTCGCCGCATTGCGCACAGGCGATTTGCGTGCGTGAGCGCGAGTGCCTTGCGGTGCCGCGGGTGTGGAGATCCATGGGCATCCTCCGACTTTTTTAAGTGCCTGCTACCCAGCCCCGCTTTAATCGCTTGTATGCATCATCGCGAAAGCCGCGCAGGAGTGAAGCAGCAAGGCTGACGTAACTGAGCCAGACTCCGATGAAATATTTAAGACTGGCAGTGGAACAGATTGAGTCAAAGTTGCGGCAGACAACCTGCTTGATCGTCGCAACGCGCATGGCTGGTGCGCTGCAAAATCGGCCGAATTTACGTTTTCGTGATGTGTGAAGGCCGGTGGCTTTCGCTATACCGCGTCGGGGCCAACCAGAGCCGGAATTAATCTTGCTACACGTCGAACGATCGAGCGCGGCGCAGATCGCCGAGCGCCAATCCGCAATCGCGCATTACGCGCCTTACGTCCTGTCCATCGTCCGCATCGTTGCGGCGCTGCTGTTCTTCGAGCACGGCCTGTCGCGCCTGTTCGGATTTCCGTCGCCGCTGCCAACGCCGGCGCTGTTCAGCCTGTACTGGTTTGCCGGCGCAATTGAGCTCGCCGGCGGCGCGCTGCTCGCGCTTGGCCTGTTCACGCGCGTTGCGGCTTTCATAGTGTCTGGCGAGATGGCGTTCGCCTATTTCCTCAGCCACGCGCCGCATGGCTTCTTCCCGATCCTCAACCGCGGCGACGGCGCGATCCTGTATTGTTTTGTCTTTTTCTACATCGCCTTCGCCGGCGCCGGGCCGTGGAGCCTGGACGCGTTGCTACGCAAGCGCGGCTAACGGGCAGCGAGCTTGCGCGTGAGGCCCTCGTGGCCCCAGCGCATCACGACGCCGTGGTTCCGGCGAACACCGGCCGCAGCAGTGGCGCGGCTACGCGCATCCAAGGCCGCGTCACATCGACGATCCAGTCGTAGCGCACCTGTGTGCGCGCGCCGTCGGCCTTTAGCCTCCAGCGGCCGAGACCGTTGAGTTCGCCCTCGGCGCCGCCCTCGATCAGCGCCATCGGTTCGACGCGTGTAACGCGCATGGCGAAGGTCAAAGTATAAGGCAGGGCGGTGCGCCAGGTGATGCGGTGCAACGCGCCGGCCCCGCTGGCCTCGCCGCTGGCGAGCGTTTCGACGCGCTCGACCGCGCGCCACCACGACGGCCATTGTTCCGGCGCCATCAGCGCCTGCCACACCGGCTCGACCGGGGCTTCCAGCGTCCAATCGGTGATCAGGTGGAAATGGCTCGATGGCATGGCGTCCCCCGTGGCCTGCCTGGCGCAGATACGGGCGCGTAGCGAAAAGTTGCGCCAAAATGGACGGCTGCGCGCGGCGGCCCCGTAGACTATAATACCACGACCGCTCCCCTCGGAACGATATCCGCGATGAGCCCGACCCTCGTCAAACCGCGCACCAAGACCAAGCCGGTAACGCAGCGGCCGCCGCTGTGGAAGGTCATCCTGCTCAACGATGATTTCACGCCGCGCGAATTCGTCGTGCTCGTGCTCAAGGCCGTGTTCCGCATGAACGAGAGCCAGGCCTACAAGGTGATGATGACGGCGCATCAGAAAGGCGCTTGCGTGATCGCGGTCTATACCAAGGACGTCGCCGACACCAAGGCGAAGGAAGCGACCGAGATGGGCAAGAGCAAAGGCTACCCGCTCTATTTCACCACCGAAAAAGAAGAGTAGCCGCGCGAGTTTGGCGCAACGTCGCCCTCGGCGGGGTCCAATCGGCGATAGGGGGCGATGCAATGCGGGCGTTTCGGACGATCTTTTGCGCCGCGACGATTGGCTGTGGCGCGCTGTGGGCATACGGAGCCGATCGCGCCCAGGCGGAAGGCGCCATCGCAATCGGCAGTACCGGCTCCGTCGCCAAGGACGGCTATTCGATCGGCATCAACGTCAATTCCTCGACCGAAGCCGACGCGAAAAGACAGGCGCTCGCATGGTGCCGCACGCACGGCTCGCAAGTCACGCAACGGGAATGCAAGATTGTCACCACGTTTTGTCATCAATGCCCGGCTGAAGCGGAGGATCCGAAGGACGGAACGCCGGGCTTCGGCTGGGCTGTCGTGGCCGACGAAGCGTCCGCGAAAAGCGTGGCGATGGATCACTGCCCGGCGACCGCGGGAAACCGCCGCGAGTTCTGCAAGGTCGTCAACACTCTCTGCGACACCACGCCTTGAGCGATCGACCTTCTTTTCGCGCGCCGGGGGCAGCGCGCGCCGGATCGCTCAGATTTTCCGAAAATCCTACTCACCCCGCTAGATAATTCTATACATCTGGAGTTTTTTAATACCGCCCTTGACCTTGCAAGGGGGTACCCATGCGAGAGTGGTTTTGGCCAGTCGCACCGGTAGCGGCGATCGTTTATTGCATGGCCTATCCGGATCAGTTCACAGCGTTCGTGACGTGGGCGGAGCGATTCATCCACTAGCGGCCGCGCGCCGCTACTGCCCGCAATTCCACATGTAGCCGATCGGCGTATAGGTGTAGCAGGGCCCGAAGCCGCCGCCGTTCCAGCGCCCACGGTAGAAGCGCGGCCAGGCCGGTCCGTAGTAATGCGGGCCGCTGCGCCAGTAATGCGCCGCGCGCTCGCGCGCGACCACCTCGGGCGGGCGGACGCCGGGCAGGAAGCCGTAGCCGCGCCAATGCCGGGTGACGTGGTGCTTTTTGTGGGCGGTCGCGGCGAACGCCGCCGGCATGAGCGACAGCGCGATGACGACGGCGAGGGCGGCTGACAGGGTGCGCGGCATGAAAGGCCTTCTAACGCGATAGAGCATTGCGGGCGCCATAGGCAGCGGTGTTCGTGGTGAAACTGAGACGCGTTTGGGGTAAGCAATAAGGCCGCAATCAGGGGGACTCCATGCCGCAACGCGTTCTTATCACCGCCGGCGCTGCCGGCATCGGCCGCGAATTCGCGCGCGCCTTTGCCGCTACCGGCGCCAAAGTGTTCGTCTGCGATGTCGACGAACAGGCGCTCGCTGCCATCGCCAAGGAGATCCCCGGCCTGATCGCCAGGCGCTGCGACATGGCCGTGCGCGCCGACATCGATACGCATGGTGCCCGACGCGGTCGCCGCGCTGGGCGGGCTCGACGTGCTGATCAACAATGCCGGCATCGCCGGGCTGACGCTGCCGGTCGACCAGACGCCGCCGGACTCGTGGGACAAGGTCGTCGCCGTCAACCTCACCGCGATGTTTGATGTCACGCGGCTGGCGATCCCGCATTTGAAGCAGTCGAAGGCGGGCGTCATCATCAACCTGAGTTCGATGGCCGGCCGCTTCGGCTTCAAGAACCGCTCGCCTTACGCCGCGACCAAATGGGGCGTGATCGGCTTTACCAAGACGCTGGCCGTGGAGCTCGGCGAATGGGGCATCCGCGCCAATGCGATCGCGCCGGGCGCGGTCGCCGGCGACCGCATCGAGCGGGTGTTCGCCGGCCGCGCGCAGATCGGCGGCAAGACGATCGACGAAGTGCGCGCGGAGGCGATGGCGAACCAGTCGATCAAGGCGATGATCGAGCCCAAGGACATCGCACAGCTTGCGGTGTTCCTCGCCTCGGATGCTGCCAAGGCGATCAGCGGGCAGGTGCTGCCGATCGATAATGACCGGCAGAAGGCATGAAGGCATACGTTTGCGCCGCCATGATCCGTTGTCCGGCCGCGGCCGCGCGAACGCTGCGATTATCAAAATCCGCGCGCTACGGGCGCCGGATTTTATGGCCGCATTTGATCCAAATCATTGCGCCGGCTCGCGAATTGGTCTTGAAATAATAGATAATGTCTGTTTCCCGGTGAAAATGGGGGAGTCCCATGTTAAGCCATACTCATCAAAATCTGACGGAACCTACATCGCGGGGGTTTGGCCGCGCTGCCGGTTACACGCTGATCCTCATCATCGCGGTGTTGCTGTTCGTCGCGCTGCTGACCAATCCGGTGCTGCCGCAATAACCGGGCGGTTCTAGGTGTGGTGACGCGGCTGCGGCGGGTGCGGCTCGTTCTCGATTGTTTCGACGTGCCCGCAGGCGGGGCACTGGTAGGTGACGAGTTCGGGCATGGCGCCAAGGCGCGGCACGCGGCTGACCGGCGCCGGGCCTTCGCCCAGGCAACTGCAATCCTCGGGCAATTCGTGGAATTTGACCGCCATGCTCCCAAGCTGGCGGTACCGCTCAAGTTCCACAACTCAGGAAAGTTCCTTATAGAACACGGAAATTAGGTCAGCGATGCTGTCCCTATTCGTGCAAAGCCGGTCCGTTGCCCGGCGATTCAGCGGAAATTAACCCGATCGCTTAAACGGGCCGCAAGGCCTGCAGGCGTATGACGTCGGCGCCGGCGGTTTCGATTCGCCGAGCCAAAAGGGGGCCTCCCATGCGAAACCCTGTTCAGGTCACTGGTCCCGCGCGCGAGGGCTATATCGTCGAAGTCGGCGGCAAGTTCGACTCAGAATACGGGACCATTACGGCGGCGTTGAAGGCGGGCCTGGAACTCAAGAACAAATCTTCTCAAGCCCAGGTCAAAGTCTGCGACGCCAAAGAACGCGCCTAGGCGCAGGCGCCGGATTTCTGCCGTTCGTCCCCGCGCAAGCGGGGGCGGCAGTGAACGGGTACGTCATACAACTTATAGTCTATGTGTGCTTCATACATCAATAAAAAAGGGCGGCCTCGTGGCCGCCCTTTAAGGTCGTGGATGGCCGGGTCAAGCCCGGCGATGACGGGCCACCTTGACCGTTGTCAAAGTGGGCCTAAATCATCACGAACACCCCGTCGTTGACCCACACGTATCGCACTTCATGCAGGTGCCGTTGCGCAGCAGCGTGAAGTTGCCGCATTCGCCGCAGGCCTCGCCTTCGTAGCCCTTGGCGCGCGCCTCGGCGCGCTTCTCGGAGGCCGCGTGCTTGGCGTGCTCGCGCACGTCCTGCTCGTCGATGCGTTGCGCGATCTCAAGCTGTTGCGCCGGCGAGAGCTTGGCTTCCGGCTCGGCTTTGAGCGCGGTCGCGGCGCCCGAGAAGGCGGTGACGTTGCCGCCGCTCGCGGGCGACACCGCCTGCGTCGTGCTGCTCACCACCGACAGGCGATCGGTGCGCGAGCGGGTCAGCCCGCGCGAAACGAAGTTCTGCGTGGGCGCGGCTTTGCCTTCGTGCTCGCCCTTGCCGAGCGCGTCGAAGTTGCTCTCGCTCGGATCGACATGGGCGAGGTCGAAGCGCTCGAGATAGCTCACCGCCAGCTCGCGGAACACGTAGTCGAGGATGGAGGTGGCGTATTTGATCGAGTCATTGCCCTGCACCGGGCCTTGCGGCTCAAAGCGGGTGAAGGTGAAGGCGTCGACATATTCCTCGAGCGGCACGCCGTATTGCAGGCCGAGCGAAATGGCGATGGCGAAGTTGTTCAGCAGCGAGCGCAGCGCCGCGCCTTCCTTGTGCATGTCGACGAAGATCTCGCCGAGCCGCCCGTCGTCATATTCGCCGGTGCGCAGGTAGACCTTGTGGCCGCCGACCACGGCCTTCTGGGTGTAGCCCTTGCGGCGGGACGGCAGCTTCTCGCGCTCGCGCAGCACGGTGATGCGCTCGACGATCTTCTCGACCACCTTTTCGGCCAAACCGGCCGCGCGCGCGGCCGCGGGACGCTCGATGAAGGCTTCCACTGCGTCGTCCTCGTCGTCGTCATCGGCGATGAGCTGCGAGTTGAGCGGCTGCGACAGCTTGCTGCCGTCGCGGTAGAGCGCGTTGGCTTTCAGCGCCAGCTTCCAGGACAACAGATACGCCGACTTGCAGTCGTCGACCGTCGCCTCGTTCGGCATGTTGATGGTCTTGGAGATGGCGCCGGAGATGAAGGGCTGCGCCGCCGCCATCATGCGGATGTGGCTTTCGACCGAAAGATAGCGCTTGCCGATCTTGCCGCACGGATTGGCGCAGTCGAACACCGGGTAGTGCGCGGGTTTCAAATGCGGCGCGCCTTCCACCGTCATGGCGCCGCAGACGTGGATATTGGCGGCCTCGACCTCGCGCTTGGAGAAGCCGAGCGCGGCGAGCAGGTCGAAGGCCGGCGAGGCGAGGTCCTCGGCGGAGAGGCCGAGCTTGTCGCGGCAGAATTCCTCACCCAGCGTCCACTTGTTGAAGGCGAACTTGATGTCGAAGGCGGTCGGCAGCGCCTTCTCGACTTTTGCAATGGCTTCGTCGGTGAAGCCCTTGGCTTTCAGCGTCGTGTGGTTGATCGCCGGCGCCTGCGCCATCGAGCCGTGGCCGACCGCATAGACCTCGATCTCGGCAATCTCGGCTTCGCTGTAGCCGAGCGTGCGCAAGGCTTCCGGCACGGCGCGGTTGATGATCTTCCAATAGCCGCCGCCGGCGAGCTTCTTGAACTTCACCAGCGCGAAGTCGGGCTCGATGCCGGTGGTGTCGCAGTCCATCACCAGGCCGATGGTGCCGGTGGGCGCGATCACTGTGGCCTGCGCGTTGCGGTAGCCGTGCTTCTCGCCGAGGGCGAGCGCCTTGTCCCAGGCGGCCTTGGCGTGCGCGATCAGATCGCGGTCGGCGCAGGCGGCGTGGTCGAGCGGAACCGGCGGCTGCGAGACCTTCTCGTAGCCGGTGCGCTCGTTATAGGCGGCGCGGCGGTGATTGCGGATCACGCGCAGCATGTGCTCGCGGTTCTTCTTGAAGCCGGGGAAGGGCCCGAGCTTTTCCGCCATTTCGGCGGAGGTGGCGTAGGAAACGCCGGTCATGATGGCGGTAAGCGCGCCGCCGATGGCGCGGCCAGCGTCCGAGTCATAGGGAATGCCGGACGTCATCAAGCAGGCCGCCGATATTGGCGTAGCCGAGGCCGAGCGTGCGGAACTCGTAGGAGAGCTGCGCGATCTGCTTCGACGGGAACTGCGCCATCAGCACCGAGATTTCCAGCACCACCGTCCACAGCCGCACCGCGTGCTCGTAGCCTTCGACGTCGAACTTGCCGGTCTTGACGTCGCGGAAGGTGAGCAGGTTCATCGACGCCAGATTGCAGGCGGTGTCGTCCAGGAACATGTATTCCGAGCACGGATTGCTGGCGCGGATTTCGCCCGAGGCCGGGCAGGTGTGCCAGTCGTTGACCGTGGTGTGGTATTGCAGGCCCGGATCGGCCGAGGCCCAGGCGGCGTAGCCGATCTTCTCCCACAGCGCGCGGGCGTCGAGCGTCTTGGCGATCTTGCCGGTGCGGCGGAAGGTCAAGTCCCACTTGGCGTCGGATTCGACCGCCTTGAGGAAGCCGTCGGTGACGCGCACCGAATTGTTCGAGTTCTGCCCGGAGACGGTGAGATAGGCCTCCGAATCCCAGTCGGTGTCGTAGATCGGGAATTCGATGTCCTTGTAGCCCTGCTTGGCGAACTGGATCACGCGCTTGATGAAGTTGTCCGGCACGTAGGCCCGGCGCGCCAGCTTGATCTCGCGTTTTAAGGCGGGGTTCTTCTCCGGCGAGAAGCAGTCGTCGCCCGAGCCCTCGCAGTTGACGCAGGCCTTGAGCACCGCCTTGAGGTGCTTCTGGTTGATCTTGGAGCCGGAGACGAGGGCGGCGACCTTCTGCTCTTCCTTCACCTTCCAGTCGATATAGGTCTCGATGTCGGGATGGTCGACGTCGACGATCACCATCTTGGCCGCGCGCCGCGTGGTGCCGCCCGACTTGATGGCGCCCGCCGCGCGGTCGCCGATCTTGAGGAAGCTCATCAGGCCGGACGACTTGCCGCCGCCCGACAGCTTTTCGCCTTCGCCGCGCAGCGCCGAGAAATTGGAGCCGGTGCCGGAGCCGTATTTGAACAGGCGCGCCTCGCGCACCCACAGATCCATGATGCCGCCTTCGTTCACCAGGTCGTCGGTAATGCCCTGGATGAAGCAGGCGTGCGGCTGCGGATGCTCGTAGGAGCTCTTCGAGCGCGTCAGCTTGCCGCTCTGGAAATCGACGTAATAGTGGCCCTGGCTCGGCCCGTCGATGCCATAGGCCCAGTGCAGGCCGGTGTTGAACCATTGCGGCGAATTGGGCGCGCAGATTTGCGCCGCCAGCATGTAGCGCAACTCGTCGAAGAAGGCGCGCGCGTCCTCTTCACTGTCGTAGTAGCCGCCTTTCCAGCCCCAGTAGGTCCAGGTGCCGGCAAGACGATCAAACACTTGTTGGGAGGTTTGTTCGCCGATGTAGCGCTCCTTCTCGGGCAGAAGAGCAAGCTGCTCTTCGTCTGCTACCGAGCGCCACAGGAACGAAGGCACAGAATTCTCTTCGACTTTTTTCAAGCGGGCAGGGACGCCGGCCTTGCGGAAATATTTCTGCGCCAGCACATCGGAAGCAACTTGCGACCAGAAATCAGGGACTTCGACGTTGTCGAGCTTGAACACCACCGAGCCGTCCGGGTTGCGGATCTCGCTGGTAGTGAGCCGGAACTTGATGTCCGCGTAGGCCGACTGTCCGTCCTTGGTGTAGCGCCGTTCGATCCGCATTTTGTCTCTAGCCCCTTCAATGCCGGGCGGCTGGCGACCGCCCCATTATCCCTGACAGACCTGTCCTTGTCCGTCTGTTTTGCTCGGCACGCTGTTTGACGACCCGTTACACACTCAAATAAGCCCGGTCCGCGGTTCGGCACCGGTTACTCCCGGCTTTGTGACCCTGACAGGCAGTAACTCCCTGTCCCAAAACACCATTTCTGGCGTGGGTGCGCTGGCGACTTGGCGTCGATATGAGGGTTCGGAGGGAACCGAAACTCAACTGGCACCGAACACACCAAAGCTAGGAGGACTCGTACCCGTCGTCAACAACAGATAGTGATCAAATCTGAATCAAACACTAAGTCTTGTGGTTAAGCGGCGAACATCGGGGATAACCCGCCTAAAACCAGCGTCAGTATTGAGCGATCGAGTGGTCGCGGAAAGTGTTTTTATCCGCCGGCCCAGATAGGGATTAATTCCTGCAGGCATGACGGAAAAATGACGCAAAATTGCGGTTTCGCGGTTATCCGCAGCAAATTCGCCCTTCTGGCGCGGCCGGGGATAACGCGGGGAAAAGCTGCCCGGTCGGTTCCGGGGAGTCGCTGATTCTCAAAATCAGGTCAGTACGTTAGCGGCATGGCGTGGTCGCTGGCGGAAGGTGGCGGCGTTACCCAAGCCTGTGCATGGTATTTTCCGTGCGATACCGCCCCGACCCGCGGTTGAACGATTTTTTTCCAACGAAAAAGGCGGACCCGCATTGGGGCCCGCCTTTCGCACCGGCACTGTCATCCTCGAATTTCAGCGCGGCTGAGGCGGAACTAGGCGACTCAAGCCCCGCGCTGATGAATTGCTAGGCAAGATAGCCGCCGGCGCCAGCAAAATGCAATATCCGGTCAACCACCTAAGCGCTGCCGGCAGCGGCGGCTTTGCGCACGGATTTGCGTTTCGTCTCGGAGGTGCCGCCACCCGCGCCATCGGAGACGGCGACCTCGGAGCGCTGGCGCGGCAACGCTTCCGGGTGATGCTGTTGCAGGAAATCGATGAGTTGCTCGCGCACCTCGCAGCGCAGGTCAAAGGCTTGGCCGGCGCTGCGCGCGCTCATCAGGCAGCGCAGCTCGATTGTGCTCTCCTTGGTGTCGGTCACCTGCAGATTGACCACGTTGCCGTCCCAGTTCTTCGACGCCTTGACGATCTCGCCAAGCTTGTCGCGGATGACGCCGACCGGCGCGCGGTAATCCACATAAATCATGGCACTACCGATCAGCGCCGAGCCCTCGCGGGTCCAGTTCTGGAACGGCTTCTCGATAAAATAGCTGAGCGGTACGATCATGCGCCGCCAGTCCCACAGCCGCACCACCACATAGGTCGAGGTGATTTCCTCGATGGTGCCCCATTCCTTTTCGACGACCACCGCGTCGTCGATGCGAATCGGCTGCGTCATCGCCAGTTGCACACCGGCGAACAGATTGGTCAGCACCGGGCGCGCCGCCAAGCCTGCGACGATACCGGCGACGCCGGCGGAAGCGAACAGGCTGACGCCGTATTGCCGTACCGGCTCGAAGGTCATCAGCACGGCGCCGAAGGTGATCAACACCACCAGAACGTCGGCAGTGCGCAAAAGCACGCGCACCTGAGTCACGTGTTTGCGCGCCAGCAGGTTGTCTTCGACGTCGAGGCGGAATTGCCGCAGATAGAGATCGGCGGCGATCTTCAGCGCGGTGATCGCCGCCCAGCCGATCAGCCCGATCACCCCGGCCAGCAACAGCCGCGCCACCCATTCGGCGGTACCGACGCCGATCGGGGCGACGGGCAGGGCGATGATAATGGCGAGAATCAGCAGCGCGAACTGGGTCACGCCGCGCATCTGGCTGAAGATCGAGAAAATGAACGGATTGCGCTGCGCCAGCAGGCGGCGGACGAGCTTGCGCACCAAACGGTGCAGCGAAATGGCAATGAGCACCGCCAACGCCAGAATTACGGCCGCGACCACCGGGTCGGGCAGCCAGACAAGCAGGACTTTGATGGCGGTCAGGGCGTGTCTGATCGAATCCATGCGGATTTAAAGACTTTCAGGCCATTACGGCGAACATGGCAGCTCAGTAATAGTGCGCGCTGGACAGGAGGGCGGCGAGGTGGCAGAACGCCGCGTATTCAATCTCTTTCAACGCGTGGACGCGATGAAAAGTTTCCTGCTCAAGCTGTTCACCTGGTGGAATACGCAGACCTTCGGGACCCAGTTCTGGACCTGGATGTATGGCGAAAAGGTCGGCGAGGACGAATTCGGAAACAAATACTACCGCACCCGGGGCGGTAAAATCGATCGCGGCCTCGGCTTCGAGCGGCGCTGGGTGATCTACAGCGGTTATATGGAAGCCTCGACCATACCGCCATCCTGGCATGGCTGGATGCACCACACGGTCGACACCCCGCCGACACAAGAGACTTACAAGCCGCATGAGTGGCAGAAGCCGCACCGGCCCAATATGACCGGAACGGCGGGCGCCTACCGGCCGCCCGGCTCGACGCTAGCCGCCAACCGCCGTCCGAAAGCGACCGGCGACTACAAGGCCTGGTCGCCCGACATCCGCTGATTCTCGCCCAGGGCGCGCCCTTCCGCCGCCGTATTCACCGTGTTAACCGGGGGTCGGCGTGGGCGACGGATTAACTGCGCCGGTCCCACAGCGGAAACATCCGGCTTCATGGCGCGAATTTCGCTCACTGTTTGTTGGCTCGTCGCGGTGGCATTGCTGGCGACGCCGGCTTTCGCGCAATCGATCTTCAACGATTCGCCGCCGCGGCCGCCGGCCGACGTGCCGAGCGGGCCGCCGTCGCAGCCGCCGCCCTATTATCCCAGCCAGCAACAGCAAAGTTACCCCAGTCAGCAGCAGCAAAATTTGCCGCGGGATAACGCGCCGCGCCCGCCCGGCGCCATTCGCGCCGATCAGCCGCCGGCGCAGCCGCTGCCGGCGCCGATGAGCCTGCCGCCATCGAGCCGGCCTGGCGGTGGCAACATCGAGTCGGAACCTCTCGCGCCGCTGCCCGGCACCGCGACGCCGCCGCGCCCGGCAACGCCGCCGCCGGCGCCGCAAGGCACCGCCGCGCCGCCGCAGCCGTTGCCCGGCCTGCCGCCCGGCATAAAGCAGCCGCGCCCGCCGGGACAGCCGGCCGATACCGCGCCGCAGCCCGGCGACGAGATCGTGGTCGAGCCGCCTCCGCAGCGCATCAGCAATCCGACTGCGGTGTTCGCCGGTCTCGACAAAATCACCGGCCGTATCATCTCGTTCGATGTCGCCATCAACGAGACGGTGCAGTTCGGCGCGCTGCAGGTGACGCCGCGCGTGTGCTATTCGCGTCCGCCGACCGAGACGCCGAATACCGACGCCTTCGTCGAAGTCGACGAGGTGACGCTGCAGGGCGAGATCAAACGCATTTTCACCGGCTGGATGTTCGCGGCCAGCCCCGGTCTGCACGCGGTCGAGCATCCGATCTACGACGTCTGGCTGACCGACTGCAAAGGTGGGCAAAACCCCAACGTGGCGGAAGGCCCGGCGACGCAGCCTGTGGCCAAGCAGCCGCCGCGCCTGCCGCCGCGGCGCGCGCTGCCGCGTCCGCAGCAGCCGCGAATTCTGCCGCCGCCGCGTTAGCCCAACAGCGCCAGCACCTCCGCGCCGCTGACCGGATGGTCCGTGGCGAGCGCGCCGAAATCCGCCTCGCCGACGAGCGCGTCTTCCAACATCCGCTGATAGCGCTTTTTGCCCACCTCGACTGCGCCGAAGGTCTTCAAATGATCGGTGACATATTGCGTATCGAGCAGCCGGTAGCCGCCGGCGCGCAGGCGCGCGACCAGATGCACGAGCGCGATCTTGGAGGCGTCG
Source organism: uncultured Alphaproteobacteria bacterium (assembly GCA_963786025.1). Taxonomy (GTDB): domain Bacteria; phylum Pseudomonadota; class Alphaproteobacteria; order Rhizobiales; family Xanthobacteraceae; genus Pseudolabrys. The sequence continues at coordinate 114,978 of CAWAXK010000003.1, read as the reverse complement.
CGCGCGTGGTGGAACATGCTCTCGCCGAAGAAGGCGCGGCCAAGCGAAACGCCGTAGAGCCCGCCGACCAGCGCTGTGCCGTCATAGACCTCGACCGAATGGCAATGGCCGCGCTCGAACAGGCTGCGGTAGATCTTGCGGATGCGGTCGTTGATCCAGGTGCGGGCGCGGTCGGGCTTGGCCTCGGCGCAGCCGTCGATCACCGCATCGAAATCCCGATCGACCCACACCGTGAACGGTGTCGTACGCACGGTGCGCTTGAGCCGCGCCGACAGGTGGAAGCCTTCGAGCGGGATGATGCCGCGCATATCCGGCTCGATCCAGTAGAGCGCCGGGTCGTCCGCGCTTTCCGCCATCGGAAAGATGCCGCAGGCATAGGCCTTGAGCAGCACCTCGGGCGTGATCTCGATCAGGGTGTTTTCGCGATTGGCCATGTGAAGCCGGATTCGATGCTGGAACTCTTATTCTAGGCGCGGCAGGGCGGGCGGGGGAGGGCGGAATTTAACCCATCGCTGACCATGACCCGACCAAATTGGCGAAAGATTGAACACAAGTCGCCGTCATGCGTTGTGCGTGACAGGACCCGGCGGACCGGGGAGCCGGAACTTTTCGGGGATGGGTGACATGCCGGCACGACGCACCAATGTACTTATGGTCGAAGACGAGATTCTGATAAGCCGTCTGATCGCCGAAGTCTTGAACGAAAGCGGCTTCGCCGTGCACGCGGTGACGGCGGGCGAGGACGCCCTGTGCTATATCGAATCCGGCGCCGCTGTGGACGTGCTGTTCACCGACATCAATCTGCTCGGGCCGATGGACGGCTCGGTACTGGCGCGCGCGGTGCGCGCGCAGCGTCCCGAATTGCCCATCGTCTATTGTTCCGGGTGCTATTCGCCCTCGGCGCTGACGCCGCCCGTGCCGCGTTCGCTCTTTGTAAAGAAACCCTACAATCCGGCGGATTTGTGCCAATTGCTCGAGCGGTTGACGGCGACCAGTCACTGAGCTTCGCGCGCGGCCGCGCCGGCAAATCTACAGCGCCGCGTGGATCGCCGTGCGCTCAGAAAAGTTCATCGCAAGCCAAACACGAAACCGCCGCGTGTCATGCGCGGCTCCGCCGTGACGGCGCGGTCAATGCCCGTAGAACCATGCGGCCACCAACACGAGGCCAGCCGCAATGATCAACAGTGTCAGGATTCCCGCTACGCTGCCGGTGATGTAGTCGTGCTGTTCGCTTTGGACAGGCGTTGTCATCGGTCATCTCCTTGGGCGCTTTTTCTACCCGCGAAGACCGACACCTCAGATCAGGGGCTGGATCGCCCCGTCAAAGGGTCCCAGCATCCGCAGATTCATTGTTGTCTGATTAGCCTAATGGCGAATACGCGCTTTGCGGTAGATCAATACGCCGCAAATTCTCTCATAATTTCAAATAATAAGGCGATAAGCGTCGGCTATGCGAAGCCGTTGCCTCAGCTTTCCATCCCGCCACGGGCGAGGAACTGCTCGAGCCAGTGGATGTGGTAGTTGCCGTCGATGATGTCTTTCTCGCTCAGCAGCGCGCGGAACAGCGGCAGCGTGGTCTCGATGCCGTCCAGCACCACCTCGTCGAGCGCGCGTTTGAGCCGCATCAGCGCTTCGGTGCGGGTTTTGCCGTGCACGATCAGCTTGCCGACCAGGGAGTCGTAATAAGGCGGAATGGCGTAGCCCTGATACACGGCGGAATCGATGCGCACGCCGAGGCCGCCGGGTGCGTGATAGTGCAGGATCTTGCCGGGCGAGGGACGGAACGACACCGGGTTCTCGGCATTGATGCGGCATTCGATGGCGTGGCCGCGGAACTCGATATCGCTCTGCTTGAGCGTGAAGTCGTTGCCGGCGGCGGCGCGGATCTGCTCGAAGATCAGGTCGATGTCGGTAATCATCTCGGTCACCGGATGCTCGACCTGAATGCGCGTGTTCATCTCGATGAAATAGAACTTGCCGTCCTCGTAGAGGAACTCGACCGTGCCGACGCCGAGATATTGGATCTCGCGCATGGCCTTGGCCACCGTCTCGCCGATGACGTCGCGCGCCTGCCGATTGAGCGCGGGCGAGGGGCTCTCCTCCAGCACCTTCTGATGGCGGCGCTGCAGCGAGCAGTCGCGTTCGCCGAGGTGAATGGCCTTGCCATTGCCGTCGCCGAGCACCTGGATTTCTATGTGGCGCGGCCTTTCCAGATATTTTTCCAAGTAAACCGTATCGTCGCCGAACGCGGCCTTCGATTCCGCGCGCGCGCTGGCAAGCGCACCCGAAAGTTCGGCCGGCGTCCGCACGACTTTCATGCCGCGGCCGCCGCCGCCGGACGCCGCCTTGATCAGTACCGGATAACCGATGTCGCCGGCGATGCGGGCGGCTTCGGCGTCGGTGGTGACGCCGCCTTCCGAGCCGGGCACCACCGGAATGCCGACCTTCTTGGCGGTGCGCTTGGCCTCGATCTTGTCGCCCATCAGGCGGATGTGCTCGGCCTTGGGACCGATGAAATGCACGCCGTGCTCGGTGAGGATTTCGGCAAAGCGGGCGTTCTCCGACAGAAAGCCGTAGCCGGGATGCACGGCGTCGGCGCCGGTGATCTCGCAGGCCGACAGAATAGCTGGGATGTTGAGATAACTGTCTTTCGCCGCCGGCGGGCCGATGCAGACGCTCTCGTCGGCGAAACGCACATGCATGGCGTCGGCGTCGGCGGTGGAATGTACCGCCACGGTCAGGATACCGAGCTCTTTGCAGGCGCGGATCACCCGCATGGCGATCTCGCCGCGATTGGCGATGAGAATTTTATCGAACATTTTCTTTTTCTTTGTCATGCCCCGCGCAGGTGGGGCATCCAGTAATCCGTGTGGTTTTGGTTGTGCGCATTCGGATCGCCGGGGTTACTGGGTCCCCGCCTTCGCGGTGACGACAAAAAGAGCTACTCAATAATCACCAACGGTTCGCCAAACTCGACCGGCTGGCCGTCCTCGAACAGAATCTGGATCACGGTGCCGGCGCGCGGCGCCGGAATCTGGTTCATGGTTTTCATCGCTTCCACGACCAAAAGCGTGTCGCCGGCTTTCACATGGGCGCCGATTTCGATGAACGGCTTGGCGCCGGGCTCGGGCGCGGCATAGGCGGTGCCGACCATGGGCGAATTCACCACGCCCGGATGCTTCGAAGGATCGAGCGGCGCCTCGACCGGCTCGGGCGCGCGCGCCGGCACCTGCGCTACGCGTGGCGCGGCAAGAACGGGCGCCGCGACCGCGTTGCGCGCGACGCGCACGCGCTGGCCGTCTTGCTCGATCTCGATTTCGGTCAAGCCGGTTTCGTCCAGGAGCTTGGTGAGCTCGCGGATGAGCGCATGATCGACCGCAGGCGTCTTCGGCGATTTTGCCATCACGTTTTCCGGTTAGTGTTTTTCTTTGGCGCCGACCAGGCCGGCGAGCCCGGTGATCGCAAGCGCATAGCCGTCGGCGCCGAAGCCGCAGATCACGGCTTTCGCCGCCTTCGACACGTAGGAATTATGCCGGAATGTTTCACGCTGGTGGATGTTGGTGACGTGGACTTCCGCGATCGGCATGGTCAGCGTCAGCAGCGCGTCGAGAATGGCGATCGAAGTGGTGGTGTAGCCGGCCGGATTGATGATGAGGCCGGCGGCATTCTTGGCCTGCGCTTCCTGGATCCAGTTGACCAGTTCGCCTTCCATATTCGACTGCCGGAACACGATCTCGAGCCCGAAGCGCTTGGCGGTTGCGCGGCACAGCTTCTCGACGTCGGCGAGCGTGGCGCGGCCGTACTTTTCCGGCTCGCGGGTGCCGAGCAGGTTCATATTCGGTCCGTTGAGGACGTAGAGCGTTTTGGCCATGGATTCCCGGCGGCTGGGCGCGCGTTTTGGGGTCGATAGGCGTGAAACTTCGGCACTTTATAGGTGGCCCGGGCTGGAAGGGGAAGCCCGGACCGCGCTTGGGTTTAGGAGTTTTTGCCGCAGACCTTCGTCATTCCGGAACGGCGCGTGAGCGCCGGACCCGGAATCCAGATGGAATTTCTGACGATGTTTCTGGATTTCGGGTTCGCGCCTTCGGCGCGCGCCACGGAATGACAGGTTTTAGACTGCACTGGTTTCGCGCGCCGCCCAGTCAATTACGTCCTTGATCGCCGTCAGCCGCCGGCGGCCGGAGGCCTTGGCTTTGGTGAACATGTCGATCTGGTGGTCGGCGCTGGTGCCCTCGGCGAGGATCCGGTGCAGCCGCCGGATGTCGGCGGCGCAACCGAGCGCGTCGACGTCCTCGGCGATGAAATCGAACACCTGGTCGAGCCATTGCTTGAGCGTCAGCGGGGCACGCGAAAACGGATCGACGAAGGTGGCGGCAATGCCGTAGCGCTGGGCATGCCACTTGTTCTCCACGGTGATGGCGCGGCCGACCCGGTCGAAGCCGGTATTGAGCGCGCGGTCGCGGTCGAGCGCGCGCACCAGGCAGCGAAACAGCGCGGCAATGGCGACCGCGTCGTCGAGCCGCGTGCAACTGTCGGCGACGCGCAACTCGACTGTCGGATTGCCGAGCGAGGGCCGCAGCGCCCACCAGATGTAGCTCGCGTCCGGGATGATCTTCGCCCAGGTGAGGGCATCGACGAATTCGCAATACTCGTCGTTGGTGCGGAACAATTCGGGCAGCCCGGTGCGCGGCAATTCGTCGTAAGCCGCAAGGCGGTAGCCGACGAGGCCGGTGAGATGGCCCTGCCAGAACGGCGAGGAGGTCGAGAGCGCGAGCAGCAGCGGTAGATAGGCCGTCAGCCGCATGATCAGATTGATGCGGGTGTCGAGGTCGGGCACTTCCACATGCACGTGCATGCCGCATAGCATGTTGCGGTAGCCGATCATCTGCAGGTCGTCCATGATCGCGCCGTAGCGCGCCTTCGGCGTGACGATCTGCTCGGGCCAGAACGCCAGCGGAAACGTGCCCATGGCGGCAAGGCCGAGCTTGTGGTCGGCCGCGGCTTGCCCGAGCGCGCGGCGATAGTGCGAAAGATGCTCGCGCGCCTCCTGCATGCTGGCGCAGGGAGGCGTCGCCACCTCGATCTGCGACTGCAGCATCTCGGTCATCACGCGGTCGCCGAGTTCTTTGCGGGCGCGGGCGAGGAATTTCTTGTCGATGCGGCGCACGGCCCGGCGCGTCTTGGCGTCGAACACGAAATATTCTTCTTCCATGCCGACCGAATACATGCGCGCGATAACCCCCCGGGGTGATGCCGGTTCCCCGACCTTATGGTGACGCAAAAACGGCCGCCGGGCGAGCCGGCGGCCGTTGGTTAGTGCAAGTCTATCGGCGGATGCCGCGGCGCAATCAACAGGTTGGTTTGCCGCAGCGCGCGGTGTTGACCTTTTCCTGCAAGCCGGGAAGCCCGATGGCGCCTACCACCACCTCGGAGCCGATCACGTAGCTCGGCGTGCCGTTGAGGCCGAGTGCCTCGGCGAGCTTGAAGTCCTCGTCGAGCGTGGCCTTCACCTCGGGGCCTTTCATGTCCTTTTCGATCTGGGGCATGTTCATGCCGATGTCCTTGGCGACCGCGAGCGCGTGCGCCTGATCGGCCGGACCGCGGCCGCCCAAGAGCTTGGTGTGGAATTCGAGATATTTCTTGCCGGTCTTGTCCTGCATGCGCACGGCGACGGCGACGCGCGCGGCTTCCAGCGAGCCCGGCCCGAGCACCGGGAACTCCTTGAGCACGACCTTAAGCTTGGGGTCGTCCTTCAAGAGCGTGAGCATGTCGTCCATGGCGCGCTTGCAGTAGCCGCAATTGTAATCAAAGAACTCGACGAAAGTGACATTGCCGTTCGGATTGCCGAGCGTGACCTGGTTGGGCGAGGAGTACAGCTTCTGCGCATGCTCCTTGACCGCGACCTTATGCTTCTCGGCTTCCGCTGCGGTCTGGCGCTTCTCCAGTTCGCCCATTGCCTCCTGGATCACCTCCGGATGCGCGATCAGATAGTCGTGCACGACGCGTTCGATGTCGGAACGCTGGGCGGGCGAAAAATTCTGCGCCCGCACGGCTTGCGGAGCGGCGATGGCAAGCAACGCAGCACAAGCGGCGGCGATATAGCGCGGGCTCGATGTCATCGGTTTTGTCCTTGCTGTGATCATCTTTTGACGGCGGTCGGTGGTTTGACGCTGACAATATCGTCGGCGCGCACCCAGGCGGGCGAGCCCACGGGCAAACGGGTCTTGGCGCGAGACGCGAGTTGACGCGCGGTCACGATGTCGCCGCGGCTGAAGGCGGCTTGCGCGGCGGCGAGATCGGCCTGGGCGAGATCGCCTTTGCGGCCATAGGCCATGGCGAGCTGAGCGTAAGCGTCCGGCGCCTCCGGCTCGCGCGACAGCGCGGCGCGCAGCAGCGGCACGGCTTCGTCGGCGTTGCGGGTCACGTTGGTGGCGACCAGCGCCTGACCGAGCATGATTTCGATCAGCGGGGCGCCGTGCGCGAGCGCGACCGCGTGGCGCAGCGGCGCGATCGCTTCCGCCGGATGGCCGCCATCCATCAGCGTCTGGCCCTTGAGTTCGTAGAAATACGGATTATTCGGCTGCGACTGGATCAAGCCGTCGATCTGTACGACGGCGTCGCGCGCGTCGCCGTGACGATAGGTCGAGATGGCGCGGGCATAGCGTGCGGGCAGGCTGTGGTCGCTGAGCGGATAACGGCGCGCGACCGAATCGGGCCGATCTAGGAAGCCGGCCAGCTTGGCGCGCATCATATCGTGGCGCAGCTGCAATTCCGGCGAGTCCTTGCGTCCGAAATAGGGACTCGCCTTGGCCAGCGCTTCGAGCGCGGCGACGCGTTCGGGCGGCATCGGGTGGGATTGCAGATAGGGATCGACGTAGCGCGAATTGAACAGCGCCTCATTGCCGAGGCGCTTGAACAGATCGAGCATGCCCTTGGCCGACTGGCCGGTGGCGGTCAGGAACTTCACGCCGGCGTGGTCGGCCTGGTCTTCCTGAGTGCGCACATAGGCGAGCAGCGAGCGCTGGATTGCCGATTGCGGCGCCATGATCGCCGGAACGCCGATATTGCCGCTGCCGGCGCGCGCGCCGGCTACCGCCGCGCCGACACCGGCGAGCAGCGCCACAATCGACGCGGTCTGCGCGCGCGCGAGCTCCTCGCGCAGGCGCAGCAGATGGCCGCCGGCAAGGTGGCCGGTCTCGTGCGCGAACACGCCGATGATTTCGTTCGGGGTCTTCGCGTCGAACAGCGCGCCGGCATTAATGAAGATGTGGCGGCCGTCCATGACGAAGGCGTTGAAGGTGCGGTCATTGAGGATGACGATGCGGACGTTCTGCTTGGCGAGGCCCGCCGCCTTCAGGATCGGCGCAGCATAGTCGCGCAACAGGTTTTCGATCTCGGTGTCGCGGATGATCGGCAGGCCGCGCGCCGCCTGCTCCTGCGCGCGCGCCGGCGCCGGCACGAGTGACGGACCGCCGCCGGCCACCGCAACCGCAATGGCGGTGGCAAATGCGAGCGCGCGTCCCGCTGGCGCCATGCGCCATGCCCTGATAGGTGTCCCGTTCTCGATCATGCCGATTTGAGCCAATAGTCGCGTGAACCTAGTGACGCGCCCTGAGACGGTCAACGCAGCTTGCGATCACGTCTGGGGCATGAAAAACGCAGGGGAATACGGCAACAGCGGGGCGGGGTAGCGCCCAACAGGCCGGTAACAATGCTTGAGGCCGCAAAACACCTGCTAATACCGTCCAAACGCAGCAACGTGCCGCCGTTCATGGTGATGGACGTAATGGCCGCGGCGGCGCTTTTGGAGGCCAAAGGCGCCCGCGTCGTTCATATGGAGGTGGGCCAGCCGGCCGCGCCCGCGCCGGCAACGGCGATTGCGGCGGCGCAGGCCGCGCTCCGCACCGGCCGCATCGGCTATACCGAGACGCTCGGCATCCCGGCTTTGCGGGCGCGAATCGCCCGCCATTACGGCGAGACCTATGACCTCGCGCTCGACCCGGCGCGCGTGGTGGTCACCACCGGTTCCTCGGGCGGTTTCGTGCTAGCGTTCCTTGCGCTGTTCGAACCGGGCGACCGGGTGGCGCTGGCCAATCCCGGCTATCCGCCGTACCGGCACATCTTGAGCGCGCTTGGCTGCGAGCCGGTGCTGATCGAAACCTCGGCCGAGACGCGCTGGGCGCTGTCGGCCAAGGCGCTGATCGCCGAGCATCGGAAGAAGCCGCTCGCCGGCGTGGTGGTGGCGAGCCCGGCCAATCCGACCGGCACCATGATGGATGCCGGCACGCTCGCGCGCCTGATCGCGGCCGCGGAAGGCGAGGGCATCCGCGTGATCTCCGACGAGATCTATCACGGCCTCGATTATGCGTTCGCCGCGGAGACCGCTGCGAAGCTGTCGGAGCGCGCGCTGGTGATCAATTCGTTCTCGAAATATTTCTGCATGACCGGCTGGCGCGTCGGCTGGATGGTGGTGCCGGAGAGTTTGGTGCGCGCGGTCGAACGCTTGCAGGGCAATCTGGCGATTTCGGTGCCGGCGCTGTCGCAGGTGGCGGCGCAAGCCGCCTTCGACGGCAAGGCTGAGATGGAGGCGGTCAAGCACGGCTATGAGGAGAACCGGCGCATTCTCACCGAGGGGTTGCCGAAGGCCGGGCTCGATAAATTTTTGCCGGTCGACGGCGCGTTCTATCTCTACGCGGATATTTCGAAATTTTCCGGCGACAGTCTGGATTTCGCCAAGCGCATGCTGAACGAGGCGCATGTGGCGGCGACGCCCGGCATCGATTTCGATCCGGTGAACGGCCACAACTTCCTGCGCTTCTGCTACGCGGGTTCTGCCGCCGAGATGCACGAGGCGGTTAAGCGGATGGGCGCCTGGCTGAAGCGATAGGATACACTCCGCTCATTCCCGCGTGAGCGGGAATCCAATGTCAGAGGAACTGGATCCCCGCGATCCATTCCTGCATCTGCGGCAGCGCCATCACCGCCTTGCAATAGCCAGCGCAATCGGACTCGAGCTTGACGTCGTAGGTGAGGAAGCGCGTCACCACCGGCGCGAACATGGCGTCGGCCATGCCCGGCTGGTCGCCGAACAGGAACATGCCGCCGTGGCTGTCGAGACATTCGCGCCAGATGAAGATGATGCGGTCGATGTCGGCCTGCGCGCCGGCCCAGATCTTGAAGCCGGGGTGATGCGCCTTCAGGTTCATCGGCAGCGCCGAGCGCATGTTGGAAAAGCCGGAATGCATCTCGCCGCAGATCGAGCGGCAATGCGCGCGCGCGGCGCGATCCTTCGGCAGCAGCCCGGCCGCCGGCAGGATCTCGTTGAGGTATTCGCCGATCGCCAGCGTGTCCCACACTTTGATGCCGTCATGGGTCAGGCACGGCACCAGAAACGATGGCGACAGCAGCAGCAATTCGGCGCGCGTCGAGGGATCGTCGCTGGCGACCACCTGTTCGTCGAAGTCGAGCCCCGCCATCTTGCACAGCAGCCAGCCGCGCAGCGACCAGGAGCCGTAGTTCTTGCTGGCGATGGTGAGGGCAGCCTTGGCCATGGGGCAAAATCATCCCTGTTCGACACGGCCCGGCAACGCCCAGCTTAGACGAAAGTTCTGCCCGATCAATACCTTCCCGTAGCGCAAAAAAGCATGGCAGGCTGCTTGTCCCCAGAGCGGGTCGCGGGGATTTTTATCTCGCACTGCAACATGAAATGCATTAGCTTTGCCGGTGCGGTCCGCCGGGGCCGCCAGGGAATGAATGCTTTATCAGGCGTATCAGGCGCATTCGGACATTATGGTTCCGGTGCGCGCCCTAGCCGGCATGGCGGCGCGGACCGTGGGCACCAAGCTCAACGGCTCGCTGCGGCCGTCGGCGCTCAGCAATCTCACCGCCGCCTATGAGCTGATCGCGCGTGCGGGGCTCACCCACGCGCGGCCGCCTTACGGCATCGACAGCGTCATGGTGGGCAACCGCGAAGTGGCGGTGACCGAGGAAGCGGCCGACGTGACGCCGTTCGGCACGCTGTTGCATTTCAAGAAGGACATCGAGCAGGCGCAGCCGCGCGTTATGCTGATCGCGCCGCTGTCCGGCCATTTCGCCACGCTGCTGCGCGCCACCGTGCGCACCATGCTGCCCGAGCATGACGTCTACATCACCGATTGGCATAACGCGCGCGACGTTGCGACCGCCGACGGCCGTTTCGGCTTCGACGAATATATCGGCCACCTGATCCGCTTCCTGGAGAAGATGGGGCCGGGCGCGCATATGGTGGCGGTGTGCCAGCCTTGCGTCGCCGCGCTGGTGGCGGCCGCGGTGATGGCGCAGGGCGACAATCCGGCGCAGCCGCGCTCGATGACGCTGATGGCCGGGCCGATCGACACCCGCGTCAATCCGACCAAGGTCAACGATCTCGCCAAGAGCAAACCGATGGACTGGTTCGAGAAGAACCTGATCGCCACGGTGCCTTATCGCTACGGCGGCGGCGGACGCCGCGTCTATCCCGGCTTCGTGCAGCTCGCCGCCTTCATGAGCATGAATATCGAGCGGCATTTGAAGGCGCATCAGGAACTGTACGAGAACCTGGCGCGCGGCGAGGAGGCGAAGGCGGCGCAGACCAAGGCGTTCTACGACGAATATTTCGCCGTGCTCGATCTGACCGCGGAATTCTATCTGGAGACGGTGAAGCTGGTGTTCCAGGAGCACGCGCTGCCGCTGCACGCGCTCACCTACCAGAATCAAAAAGTCGAGCCGGCGGCGATCCGGCGCACCATGCTGTTCACGGTCGAAGGCGAGAAGGACGATATCTGCGCCGTCGGGCAGACGCTGGCCGCGCACGATCTGTGCACCAGCTTGCGGCCCTACCGCAAGCGCCACCACATGCAGGCCGGCGTCGGGCACTACGGCGTGTTCTCAGGGCGGACCTGGCAAAACCAGATCTACCCGATGGTCAAGAACGTCATTTTGCCTCGATTCGGTCGTGGCGACCGGCGGCTTTAGAACGACCGGCCCCAGATCGATTTTCTGATCGACGAAGGCTTTGAATGCCTGTTTCAACTTTTCCGGGCTGAATTTGTCGCGAAACGGTTTCGCCAGCTTGGCGTGCAGCACCTCGTATTTGCCGGTCAGGTTGGCGTCGCTGAAGGTGAGCAGCGTGGTCTTGATCAAGATCTCTTGGCGCTGCGCGCTCGGCAGCGTGTTTTCCGCATGTGCCGGCAGGGCCACGAGCAATGCGCCGAAAATGGCCCCCATTACTTGCGATCGCATGGTCGCCCTCCATTGCCGATATCGCGGGAGCGATCCTTGAACCTTCGTGCGGCGCGGCATTGCGCTAGATCAACGCCGTGGCCGGCGCCGCTGCGTCGAAACGGCGCGCTTTCATCTGATCCAGATCAAAACGCAGGCCCAGTATTTCCGCTTCGCTTTCACCCGCGCCTTGCAGGGGCCTGCGGCTGAGGAGCTTACGGGTTTCGGCGATGCGCAAATCGAGGACGCTCTTGGGCAAGCCGGGTCCGTAAGCCCCGCTGCCCGGGAGCGCCCGTCGTTTGTCTGCGTCATGGCGGAGGCGCGGCGTTAGCCGGCCTTTGTCCTAGTTGTGCCAGACATAGATTGCCGCCGCGAACAATCCCAGCAGCGCCAGCACCAGTAGCAAGAGGGCGGGACGCCGCGCCGCCGTCGTACCGCCGAAGCCGATCGCATAGGCCGCCTTGGCGACGTTGTTCGAGGAAGCCGCGATCAGCACGGCGGCGCACAGGCTGGCTAGCGACATGCCGCCGATGCCGCCTTGCGCGATATTGAGCACGAAGGGATCGATGTCGGTTAGGCCCACCACCGCCGACAGCACCAGGATGCCGCTTTCGCCGAACACGCCGCCCACCCAGGCCGAGATCACGGAGATCACCACAATAAGCACGGCGAAGATGAGCGCGGTCGGAATCTGCAGCGGGTTGGTCGGCGTCGGCACGGCGAGAGTGCCTTGGGCCGATCGCGCGCGGGTGCGGCGCCATTCATGCAACGCCAATATGGCGCCGATCGCGCTCAGCGCGGCGAGCGCGGGCGCCAATGCCAGCGCGAAATGCATGTCGAACACGGCGATGACCACGCCGAGCCGGATATACATGATGGCGGTAGCCGCCACGATGCCGGCGGTTATGTCGGCCTGCGCGCGCCCGACCTCGTGCAGCCGCTTGGCCAGCACCACGGTGGTGGCGGTCGAGGAATAGGCGCCGCCGAGTATGGCCGGCAGCAGCGCGGCGTGTTTCATCGGCGCGTAGCGCTGCAGCAGATAACTGACATAGGACAGCGTGCAGACCGTCACCACCGCCAGCCAAATCCCGTAGGGCGTGAGCGGCGTCAGGCTGGACACCCGTTCGTGCGGCACCAGCGGCAGAATGATCCCGACCAGGATCAGGAACATGCCGAGCGTCAACAGCTCGTCGCGCGGGACGACATGAATGAGTCCGTGCAGCCATTCGCGCGTTCCGAGCAACAGCACGGCCGTGACGGTGAGCGCGACCGCGACCCAAGGCGGCTGCGTCAAGGTGATCGCCCCGATCACATAGGCGAGCAGGTTCGTCGACGGGATCATGAAGGTCGGCGATTCGCGATCCGTCGGCGCGGTACGCAGAAAGGCGTGCAGCCAGGCCGCCAGACCCACCAGTCCGGCGATGAAGGCGATCGCGTGCGCCGGCTCGATCAAATAGAGCGTGGCGCCGCACATCGCGAGCATCGGGAAAGTGCGGATGCCGCCCGGGCTCGAGCGCTCCTCTTTCTTGTAGGTCTCCTCGAAGGCCAGCCCCATGAACACGGCGAGCCCGACGGCGAGCGCGAGCCGTCCGGCGAGTTCGAGCGGAGACAGGGTCAACATGGGTGCTTCGTTTCCAGCCGGGAATCGCTTTACCGAGGGCTTGTACGCAAAAATCCGGGCCAGCGGGCAAGGGTTTGGCCCAAGGGTTGACCCCAGGGTTGGCACAAGGGTTGGCCCAAGGGTTGGCCAATGTCCGCCAAGGAACCCATAGCTGCCGCCAAGCGCGCACGCGCGCAAGCACGCTGCTTAAATTCGCGAACGTTGTACGCTAAATTATTTGGGGGGTGGCGCAATCTTCGGAGGCAGCCTTGCAATATTCAAATTTGATCGTGTCCCTTATCCTCGTAGGCATCATTGGCCTCAGCGGTCCGGCTTTGGCGCGAGATATCTCTCTGCACAAACATACCGCCGAGGAGCTCAAGGGTGTCTGCGCCAAAGTCGGCGGGTCGTTTTCGCAAGGCGCTGCGGTGTATGGGTGTGGCACCGATTGCCACGGCGGCCCCGGTACCGATTGCATGGTCAACTGCGATGCCAGTCAGACCTGCGTCGCTCAGGTGATCGGTCATCGGCGTCCCACGACTCTTCAGAACGCGTTGCAGGCGCCGGCGCGGGGCCCCCGCTAAGTCCCCATCATTGGTCGTCGCCCTAAATCGGCTTGCTGAGCCACTTCTCCAGCCGGCCGATCAACGCTTCCAGTTTCTTCTCTTCCGAATGCAGCAGGTGCGCGGCCGAATGCGGGGCGTCTTTGTGTTCGGCTGGAACGCAAAGCCGGTAGAAATAGGCGAGGAAGCTCAGATCGTCGGGCTGCCTCACGGTGAATGAGCGGCCTTTGACGAACACCGTATATTCGAGCGGGTTGCCGTCCGGCCGATAGTAGATCGGCAGCCGCGGGCCGCTGGCCAGGTCCTTGGAAATGACGAAGTTCGCCGGATCGATTCCATGATCGGTCATCGCCTTTTCCAGCGCCGGCAGTTCCTTGACGAATTCGGCACTGAAATCGCCGTAGGAACTTTGCAGCTTGATGTGATGGGCGGTCATTGGCGGCCCTTTAGACCGGCATCTTCCATTCTCACCGCACCATCCTACATCTAGCGGCGTATCAACACATCCCCAGAGCCAGACATGCTCGATTTTGCTTCGACCTCCGATGTCGCGGACATCGGCGGGACGGAGGCCGCGCCTTCGTCCGATGCCGAATTGCTCGACGCCTATTCCAACGCGGTGATCACCGTGGCCGACCAAGTCGGCCCGGCGGTGGTGCGTGTCGAAACCCGCGGGGCGCAAGGCCGTCCCGGCGGGGTCGGTTCCGGCGTGGTGATCGCGCCGGACGGGCTGGTGCTCACCAACAGCCACGTGGTGCAGGGCGCCAAGGAGGTGCGCCTCGCCGACGCCGAAGGCCGCGTCATGGAAGCGCGCACGCTGGGCGAGGACCCCGACACCGATCTCGCGCTGCTGCGGGCAGGCTCGGCGCGCGATCTGGCGCACGCTTCGCTCGGCGATTCCAAGCAGCTCAGGCGCGGGCAGTTGGTGGTCGCGATCGGCAATCCGCTCGGTTTCGAGTCGACCGTGACCGCCGGCGTCATCTCGGCGCTCGGGCGCTCGCTGCGCTCGCGCAACGGCCGCCTGATCGAGGACGTGATCCAGACCGACGCCGCGCTCAATCCCGGTAATTCCGGCGGGCCGCTCGTGTCCTCGCGCGGCGAGGTGATCGGCATCAATACCGCGGTGATCCTGGGCGCGCAGGGCATCTGCTTCGCGGTCGCCTCGAACACCGCGCAATTCGTGCTGAGCGAGTTGATCCAGCACGGCCGCGTGCGGCGCGGCTATATCGGCGTGTCGGGACAGACCGCGGCGGTGCCGCGCCGGCACGCGCGCAACGCCGACATCGACAATGCCGCCGGCGCCATGATCACCGCGCTCGAGCCGAACGGGCCGGCGGCGCTCGCCGGATTGATGACGCTCGACACCATCGTACGGGCGGATGGCCAAGCCGTGACCGGCGTCGACGATTTGATCCGGCTGCTCAACGCCGAGCGCATCGGCAAGCGCGTCGCGATCGACGTACTGCGGCGCGGAACGTTGCGGACGTTCGAGGTGACACCACTGGAGCGGCCCGCATCGCGGGCCGCTTGAGAGCGCCCGGCGTTATTTTCCCAGGCGCTTTAGTTCGACCCCGGCGGCGAGGTAATAGACGGTGTGGATGTTGCATACCGCGCGCGCGCGCGTGAGCTGCTCTGCCGCCTCCGCTTTGTCGTTTTTGCCGAGCATCTGCTCGCCGGCAAAAAACGCCAGGCCGCATTCGCGGGCGTGGCCCATGGCGCCGTGGTTTGATGGCGGCGTCAGTTCGTCCAACTTGGCCTGGCCGAGAAAGTAAGCGGTCAGCGTGCCGGGCCATTGCTTGAGGTCGATCTTGCCGGCATTGCGTGTCAGTTCCTCGGTGTCGTTCTGACCGGCGCGGGCGCGGGCGATGTGCAGCCAGGCCGTCTGGTAGGGAAGCCAGAGCACGTCGCCTTTGCGTGTCTCCGTCCCCATCGCGATCGCCTTTTCGATATCGGCGGCGGCGGCGGCAAAGCGCGCGGCGATAAATTGCGCGTAGCCGCGTTCGCCATAAATATCCACGGCTTCGATGCCGGCATCCTTGGGGGCTTTGGTGACGAGGTCGATCGCGGCGGTGTAATCCGCGATTGCGCGATCGATGTCGCCCTTGGCGCTCTCGCTGCCGGCGCGCTGAACCAGCGTGATCGGCGATTTGGTAAGCTTTAGCGCCGCGTCGAAATCGGCGATCGCGGAATCGTACTGGCTGTTCAAGTTGTAGACTTCCGCCCGCGAGACATAGATGGAAGCGTCGTCGGGCTTAATGGCAAGCGCCGCTGTGAAATCGGCGATGGCGTTGTCACGCAGGCTGCGCGCCTGGTCGAGCCGCTCGAAGGCGTCGGCGATCAAGCTTCTGGAGGTGTATTCGCTGCCGCGGCCCTTGCGGGCGGCGACCTGATCGGCGGGCGACAGATCATTGGCCGCGAGCGCTTGGGTGAACAGGCGGATGGCATCGTCGGCCTTGCCCTGTTGCATCGCCGCATTCGCCGCCTTGAGATCGTCGAGGCCGCCGGCCTGCAGAGGTGCGGCGAAAAGGACAAGGCACGCCGCCGTTAATAAGATTCTGATCATGACTACTCCAATACCGGCGGCCAAATTGCCATAGGTGCCACGTTTCCAAGCGATCTGCCCGTCCGGGCGCGGTGGGTGTCACAAGCGGCCGTAGCGGAGTCAAGTGCGAAGGCGCCCGCCGGATGCGTCGCGAAAGCGCAGCCATTGATGTCTTGGGATCGTCCGCCGCCGCGGGTCCAACACATGGCACATTAACATTTCAGATTAAGAGTTCGTCTCACGGTTACTTAGCGAATGATAGGCAAAGTAGCGGTTGATTTTAGCAAACAACTACCCGCCGTGCTCATAATTGTAATTCCAAGGGTCGTGGTAAGGCGTAATGAGTTTAGGCGTTTTTACCAGATCCCTGTCCGCGCTCCTGTTCGGAGTGGCGGTCAAGCTCGACGACCTTGACGAACAGGCTCGCCGCCGCATACGGGCGGCGCAAATCGGCGCCGTGGTTCAGTTCGTGCCGCTGACCATGACGGTCAATGTTTTGAACGCGACAATCGTCGTCTGTCTGTTCTGGGGCGCCCCGGAAACCTTGCTGCTGCTCGGGTGGGGCGCGCTCATCTTATCGCAGGCGGTCGGCGGGTTTTGGTCATGGCGCCGGTCGCGCCAAAAACCGCCAGCCGAGGCTTCGGCGCGCGCGATCCGGCGCACGGTCTGGCACGCGGCCTTTCTCGGGCTGGCGTTGGGTGCGGCGCCGCTCATGCTGTTTCCCGAAGCCGACACCATGCATCAGCTGTTCCTGGCCGCGCTGATGGCCGGGATGATCTCCGGCGGCGCGTTCGGCCTGTCGACGGTGCCCGCTGCGGGGCTGATCTATACGTGGACGACCGTTGTTGCGTCGATGGCTGCGTTGTTGTTCGCGGGCTACAGCATGTTTGTCGGCACCGCGGTCATGCTCGCTATTTACGCGGTATTCATCTCGCGCAACCTGGTCGTGCACGGAACGCTGTTCGTTAGTCACATTCGCGACCAATTGAAGCTCGAGGCGCAACGTGAAGTCATCGGCCTGCTGCTCAACGATTTCCAGGAACATGCCAGCGACTGGCTGTGGGAAACCGACGCCAGCGGCGTTCTGATGCACGTATCGGATCGCTTTGCCGAAGCCGCCGGAAAAAAGACTGAGGAAATTCAAGGTACGAAATTATCCGACGTCATCGATGGCGAGCACGAATACCGGACACCGGAGCTCGCGGAAATTCTCAAACGAATGTCGGTGCAGGCCGCGTTTCGTGACGTCACGCTGCCGGTTCGCGTCGGCGAGGATCGGCGCTTCTGGCTGCTGTCCGGCAAGCCGATTTTCGACAACGCGGGCGTGTTCACCGGTTATCACGGCGTCGGCGCCGATGTGACGGATAAGCGGGTGGCGGACGAGCGCATTATCCATCTTGCCCGCTACGACGCGGTGACGGAACTGCCCAACCGCGCGTCGTTCCAGGAAGAGATCGATCACGCGCTGATCAAGGCGCACACCAACGGCCAATCGGCGGCGCTGCTTTGCCTCGATCTCGATCAATTCAAATCGGTCAACGACACGCTCGGCCATCCTGTTGGCGATGCCTTGCTCAAGCTGGCCGGCAGACGCATCAAGTCTTGCATCGGCGACCGGGACATCATTGCCCGGCTGGGCGGCGACGAATTTGCTATCCTGCAGTTTGCCCCCGAGCAGCCCACCGGAACGATGGTACTGGCGCGGCTGATCATCGACGCCTTCAAGGAGCCTTTCAAACTCGAACACGGCGATCTGGTGATCGATACCAGCGTCGGCATCGCCATCGCGCCGGACGACGGCTGGGCGGCGGACGCGCTGATGAAGAAAGCCGACATGGCGCTCTATGCCGCCAAAGCGGACGGGGCGGCGACCTTCCGCTACTTCGAGCCGGCGATGGAAGCCTGGGCGCATCGGCGCCGCGCCTTGGAAACAGGGTTGCGATCGGCGCTGAGTAACGGCGAGTTTACGGTGGCGTTCCAGCCCCTGGTCGAGCTGGACAGTTGGCGGATCGCCGGCTGCGAGGCGCTCGTCCGCTGGACATCGCCGGAATGGGGCGTCGTGTCGCCGGCCGAATTCATCCCTGTCGCCGAAGCAACCGGACTGATCGAAGCGATAGGCGAGTGGGTCATGCGCGAGGCGACCAAAGAAGCGCGCCGTTGGCCGGACGACACAGTCGTTGCCGTCAATCTGTCGCCGGTTCAATTCAGGAATCAGAGGTTGCTGGCGACAGTGGTTTCCGCCCTGGCCGACGGCGGACTGCCGGCGCACCGGCTTGAGCTCGAGATGACCGAATCGATCTTCCTCGACGGCGGCGACCAGGTCCAGGAGATGCTGAAGAACCTTCGCGCACTCGGCGTCCGCACCTCGCTCGACGATTTCGGTACCGGATATTCGTCGCTGAGCTACCTGCGGCGTTTCCCGTTCGACAAGATCAAGATCGACAAATCGTTTATTGACGACGTGGCGGCGCACGACGACAGCTTCGCGATCATCCGCGCGATCGTTAGGCTTGCCGAGGCGCTCGGCATGACGACGACGGCGGAGGGTGTTGAATCGGTCGGCCAAGTCGCCAAACTGCGCAATGCTGGCTGTACCCAGATCCAAGGCTACGTGTTCTCACCGCCACGCCCGGCGGAAGATATCATCGCCATGTTCGAGTAGCGGCTCGAAGGGCACGAGAACGGCAGCATTGTTGCCCGCGCGCAGGCGGGCTGAGCCGCCTACCAAAAACGCTGAACGCGAAATGCGGCCTGTCTCAACCTTTTGCCTTGAGCGAGGCGTAGAGGTCGAGCGCCTCTTTCGGCTTGGCGTTGTTGTGCACCACGGCGTTGACCGCCGCGATCATCGCCTTCGGCGCATCGGATTGGAAAATATTGCGGCCCATGTCGACGCCTGAGGCGCCTTGGCTCACGGCGTTGTAGGCCATGGTCAAGGCATCGAGCTCCGGCAGCTTCTTGCCGCCGGCCATCACGATCGGCACCGGGCAGGAGGCGGTGACGTTCTCGAAGCCGTCATCGACGTAATAGGTCTTGACGTATTGCGCGCCGAGCTCGGCGATGATGCGGCAGGCGAGGCGGAAATACTGCGCGTCGCGCACCATATTCTTGCCGACCGCGGTGACGCCCATCACCGGCATGCCGACGCGCAGGCCGGCGTCCACCAGGCGGGTCATGTTATGCACCGAGCGGGTCTCATGCTCGCCGCCGATGAAGACCTGGATGCCGACGCCGGCGGCGTTGAGCCGTACCGCGTCGTCCATGTCCATGGCGATCTGTTCGTCGGACAATTCTTCGCGCAGGATCGACGGTCCGCCGCTGGCGCGCAGTACCATCGGCTTGTTGCAATCGGCCGGGATCACCGAACGCAAGATGCCGCGCGTGCAGAACAGCGCGTCGCATTGCGGCAGCAACGGCACGATCGAGAGATCGATGCGCTCGAGCCCCGAGGTCGGCCCCTGGAAATAGCCGTGGTCGACGGCGAGCATCACCGTGCGCCCGGAGTTCGGATTGAACACGCGGGCGAGGCGGTTGGTCATGCCCCAGTCGAGCTGGTGCGAACCTTTCAGGAAAAAGCCCGGCGCGGCTTGCGGGCGATCGGCCTGATAGCGTTCGCCTGCTTTATCGGCTTCCGGCATTTCGTCCGCTCGCGTCCCGGCCTATCCGACTACTGCTTGGGCGGCGGGGGCGGGTTGGCCGCCGGCGGCGCGGCAGGCGCCATCATGGCGGCCGGCTTCTTGGTCTTCTTGACTGTCTTCTTGGTCACTTTGCGTCCGGGCGGCTCGAAATTGCCTTGGGCCATGCACTTCTTGATGAAAGCGTTGCGCTGGGCGCCTTCGAACTTCTGGTCGTCGGCGCCGAATTTACAGGTCTCCATCTTCTGCGCCTTGGTGGGCGCGGCGGAGGCCGGGCTCGCCAGCAACAGGAGAGGCAGCAGGCCGATGACGGCTATGGTGCGCAGCATGGTCAAAGCTCCTTTGACGGTTCTCGATCCGGAATCACGATAGCATTTTATCGCAGCGCTGCTGCAATATTCCCGCCATCCACGGTGGTGACGTCGGCGGTCGTTTTCAGCGCCAGCGCCTGGGCCAGGAAGGCCTGCGCCACGTCGTCGGCGGTGACCTCGCGGCCCAGCAAATTGCCGGTCATGTAGTCTTTCTCGCTTAACCCCCGCGCCTTCGAGCGCTGCTTGATGAAATCGGAGGTCAACAGGCCGGAGCGAATGCGGTCGGCATTGACCGCATTGGCGCGGATGCCGTCGGCGCCGTAATCCAGCGCGTATTGCCGCACCAGAAACAAGGTCGCCGCCTTGGGCAGACCGTACGGGCCGAAATTGGCGCCCGGGTTCACCGCCTGCTTCGACACGTTGAACAACAGGCAGCCGCCGGTGCCCTGGGCGAGCATGACCTTGACCGCGGCCTGCGCCACCTTCTGGTGCGCGAAGAAATTCAACTCGAAGCTCTTGCGCAGAATGGCCTCGTCGACTTCGCCGATTTTGCCTTGCCAGGCGGCGCCGGCATTCGAGATGGCGATATCGACGCCGCCAAATGCCGTCACCACCTGATGGAAGGCCGCGCGCACCGAGGCGGCGTCGGTCACGTCGCATTGCAGCGCGAGCGCCGAGCCGCCGATGGCTTTGGCCTTTTCCTGCGCCGCGCCGGCGTCGAGATCGAGCAGCGCCACTTCCGCGCCGGCGGCCGCGAAGGCCTTGGCCGTCGCCGCGCCGATGGCGCCGCCGCCGCCGGTGACCACCGCGATTTGGCCTTCGAGCGGCGGTCTTGCATGCTGCCCGAGCTTGGCGAGTTCCAGCGGCCAATATTCCACGTCGAACATTTCGGCTTCCGAAATCGAGCGGAAGCGGCCGATCGCTTCCGCGTCGGTGATACCGGCGGCCGCGGCTTGTGCGATGTCGGCGGCGATACGGGCGTCTTTGGCGGTGCTGCCCAGCCCGAACAGGCCGAGGCCCGGCACCAGCACGACGCGCGGCGCCGGATCGTGCATGGCCGCGCCGTTGGCGCGCGCTTGGTTACGGGAGAAATAGGCGGCGTAGGCATCGGCGAACTTCTGCGCGGCCTTGTGCGCGGCGCGCTGGAAGCCGCCGAGCTTGCCTTCCTGCGGCGCCGTTACAATCAGCGGCCAGGGCTTTACGCGGATCACATGGTCGGGCGTGATCACGCCGGCACGCGCGTAGCGCGCCACGTCCTTGCCGTTGACGTAATTGAGGATCGCTTCGCCGCTGCGGAAATCCAGGATCGGGCGCTTGTGCGCGCCTTCGCCTTGCGTGTCGCGCAAGGTGCAGACGCCGCGCAGGATCGGCGCCACCTCGGTCGCGGACGCGGTCGACTTCGGCAGCTTGGCGGTGACGAAGACCGCTTTGCGGTTCTTCTTGAGCCGGTTCTCCGCGCGCGTGACGCACGCGATCATGCGCTCGTAAGCTTCGCGCGCGTTATCGCCGAAGGTGAAGATGCCGTGCTTGTCGAGGATCAGCCCTTCAACTTTGGGATTCTTGTCGAACACTTCGGCAGCTTTTTTGGCGAGGCCGAAGCCCGGCATCACATAAGGCACGAAGCCGAGCCTCCCGCCGAACGCTTCGGCGCACAAATCGGCCGCGTTCGGCTGGTCGATCAAGCTGAGCACCTCGGTTGCGTGGGTGTGGTCGATGAATGTCGCCGGCATGAAGGCGTGCAGCAGCATCTCGACCGAAGGCGAGGACGCCTGCGGATCGATGAGAAAAGCGCGCTGTACCCGCGCCATCTCCGCATTGGACAGCTTCTTGCGCGTGCGCAAGGCGCGTAAGGGGTCGAGCCGCACCGCCGGGAAACCGGCAGGCTCGATCGCGCCCATGTCCCAGCCCGAGCCCTTCACGCGCAGCACGGCGACCTCGTCGCCGGCGAAATCGCGCATTCTTGTTTTCAGCGAGCAATTCCCGCCGCCATGCAGCACGAGTTTCGAATCGCCGCCGAGCAGGCGCGTGGAATAAAGCCGTAGCGCCAGATCGGGCGCGATGCCGGCCCGGCCATAACGTTCGACCGTTTGTTTGGCCTCGCGCTCGACCCAGGCCGACTTCATTTTGCTGTGCGCATGATCTTGTCCGAAAACCGGTGCCCGTTTTTCGGGATCATGCGCGTGCCCGACTTTACTTGTCGCCCAACAGGCGCTTGGCCCACCAGCCGCGCTTCGGCTGGCCGGTATCGTCGCTTGCCGTCGATGAGATCACCGGGGTCGGCGGCGGAGTGACCGGCGCCGGCGGCGGTGCGCCCGCAGTGCCGATCGGAGCCGGTTCGCGGATGGTTGAACGGCGACGCGGCGGCTCCGGCTCGGCCGCTTGCGGCGGCTCGGCAGCAGGCGGCGGCGCAGCGGCTTGCGGCGCTGCTACCGGCTCCGGCATGGAAACCGGCGGCTGGCTGTACGGCCGCTCAATGATCGGCCGTTCCATGGCCGGCGCCTCATATGGAGCCGGCGGCGCGGCGGCCTCGTCGAAGGGCGGCGCGATCGCCGAAGCGTCTTCGTCGCTTACCGGCGGGAAATCCGCACCGCCGTGCAGCATTTCAGATTCCGGTCCGCCGCCGTTGCCAGCTTGGAAGGGCGCCTCGCCGTTGCGGCCTTGCCGGTTGCGGCGTCCGCCACGACGGCCGCGCCGCCGCCGGCGGCGGATATCGCCTTCGGCTCCTTCCGGAGCGCCGCCTTGCCGCGGCTGCTGCGAGTCGAGACCGACTTCCGCGGGAGAGCCAGCATCGTGATCCTCGTGCGCGATTGTATGCTCGGGCACCGTGTCGCGGGTGAACTGGGGAGCGCCTTCGCGCGGCTCGCCGCCACGGCCGCGACCGCGGCCACGCCGGCGCCGCCTTCGGCCGCCGTCGCGTTCGCCGTCGCCGCGCGGCGCTTCGCCGCCGTCCTCGGCCGGCGCGAATTCCGGCGCTTCGGTCACCTCGCCGGCGAAGCTCTCGCCGTCGGATTCAGCCTCGGCTTCCTCTTCGACGTCGGCCTCGGCCGCGGCGTCGAGCACGTCTTCGTCGGCCTCGACCATGGAGGGCAAGGGCGGCTGCGCCGCCGCCGCCAGAATCTTGGCGGCCTCCGCCGTATGCACCTGCTCGCCGCGGTCGACGATGTAGGAGACCTGGGCGTTGACCGTGGCGTCGGCGGAAATGGTGATGGTGATGCGGAAGCGCTCTTCCAGATCGCGCAAGTGCGCGCGCTTGTGGTTGAGCACATAGAGCGCGACTTCCGCACGCGTACGCACGATCAGATTATGCGTCGCGCCCTTGTTCAGTGTTTCCTCGACGGCGCGCAGCAATTGCAGCGACACCGACGATACCGAGCGCACATGACCCGAGCCGCCGCAGACCGGGCATTTCTCGGTTGAGCTTTCCAAGACCGAGGTGCGGATGCGCTGGCGCGACATTTCGAGCAGGCCGAAATGCGAGATGCGGCCGACCTGGATGCGGGCGCGGTCGTGCTTGAGCGCGTCCTTCATGCGCCGCTCGACCGTGCGGTTGTTGCGGCCTTCGTCCATGTCGATGAAGTCAATGACGATGAGCCCGGCGAGATCGCGCAGGCGCAGCTGGCGGGCGATTTCTTCCGCCGCCTCGCAGTTGGTCTTGAGCGCGGTGTCCTCGATGTGGTGCTCGCGTGTCGCTCGTCCCGAGTTCACGTCGATGGCGACCAGCGCTTCGGCCTGGTTGATCACGATATAGCCGCCGGAGCGCAGTTGCACCGTGGGCGAGAACATGGCGTCGAGTTGGCTCTCGATGCCGTAGCGCGTGAACAGCGGCTGGTTGTCGTTGTAGAGCTTCACATGCTTGGCGTGGCTCGGCATCAGCATGCGCATGAATTCGCGCGCTTCTTTGTAGCCCTCGTCGCCGGAGACGATGATCTCGTCGATATCCTTGGTGTAGAGGTCGCGGATCGAGCGCTTGGTGAGCGAGCCTTCCTCGTAGACCAGCTTGGGCGCCATCGATTTCAGCGTGAGGTCGCGCACCGTCTCCCACAGGCGCAGCAGATATTCGAAATCGCGCTTGACCTCGGTCTTGGTGCGGCTGGCGCCGGCGGTGCGCAGGATCACGCCCATGCCGGGCGGCACTTCCAGCTCGCCGGCGATTTCCTTCAGCCGGTTGCGATCTTCGCCCGCGGTGATCTTGCGCGAAATGCCGCCGCCGCGCGCGGTGTTCGGCATCAGCACCGAATAGCGGCCGGCAAGCGAGAGATAAGTGGTCAGCGCGGCGCCTTTGGTGCCGCGCTCTTCCTTGACCACCTGCACCAGCATGACCTGGCGGCGCTTGATCACTTCTTGAATCTTGTACTGGCGGCGGAAGCGCGGCATGCGCTCCTGCACTTCCTCCATGGCGTCGGCGCCGCCGACGGATTCGACCTGCTCGTCTTCGTGGTGGTCTTCGCCGTTGCCGTTGCTGTGATCGCCGTGCGCACCCGGCTCGTCGGACGGCTCGCGCTCGGCCGGGACGGCGAGATGATCGCCGGTCTCGCCGTGGTCTTCACCGCCTTCCGGATGGTCTTCGGCGTTCTCCGGCATTGGCGCGGCATCGGCTGCAGCTTCAACGGCCGGACTTCTCGACGGCTGGGGTTTTGGCGGCTTCCACGGCCGGCGCGGCAACGGGCTCGATATCGCCAACCGGACTTTCATAAGCCTCGCGCGCTTCATCTTGAGCGTCAGTTTGTGCGTCTCCTTGCGCTTCGAGATCGGCAGGGGCCGGCGTTGACGCCGGCATCTCGGTCTCGATCGGCTGCTCCGGCGGCAGGCCGCCTAATGCTGCTTCGCCCGGCGAGGCTTCGACGTGCGGCTGCTCCTCGCCGGCAATCGGCTCGCTGCGGACCACATCGCGCGAGCGATCGGCGCCGCGGTGACGATTGCGGTTGCGTCCGCCGCGCCGACTGGCACGGTGATCGGCATCGGCATCGGCGGCGCGGTGGTCGCGCTCTTCCTCTTCAATCAGCGCCTGCCGGTCGGCGACCGGGATCTGATAATAGTCGGGATGAATTTCGGAGAACGCCAGGAAGCCGTGGCGGTTGCCGCCGTAATCGACGAAGGCCGCCTGCAACGACGGTTCGACGCGCGTGACCTTGGCAAGATAGATGTTGCCGCGCAGTTGCTTGCGGTTAGCGGACTCGAAGTCGAATTCCTCGACGCGGTTGCCGCGCAGGACGACCACCCGGGTCTCCTCCGGATGGGTCGCGTCGATGAGCATTTTGTCGGCCATTGGAAATTCTCGCTGCGGCGGACACTCCCGCGTTCTCGCGCACTGTTGATGGCGCAAGGCGACGCAAGGGGCGGTCGGCCAATTGGTTGTTGAAGGAGATGTTGAAGGAAAGGGGCGCGTTTTCACGCGAAAGCTCGGCAAGATTTGACATTTGGCCAATAGCAAGCCGCGCAGTCACGATTGGCTCGCGAAAGCGGGGGACCTCGAATTGCCTTTGCTGCGACAGTGGCAGCATGAAACTTGCGACCCGTAGCACTGCGGCCGCGCCTAACAGGCGCTGCCGAGGTTTCTCGTCGCTGACCGTTTGAATGCGAACGGCCCGTGTGGCCGCACGCTGATCCGGAAGTCCTTCACAAGGGTTTCGGCTCGCTTCGCCGTCCGTTCGCCCGGCTTCCTCGAGGGGGCGATCCTGGACTGGCGGGCCGGGGGCCCGAACGCGGCACAACCGGAACTTTGACCGTCAGCAGACCCTACATACGGTCGAAAACCCGTGCTGGCAAGGGAAGTTGTGCAGGCGGGCCACACTCAAGCGCGGAACGCTCTATTTGCTCAACTTCCGTTAACCGAACTAACCCCTAATGGAGTAAAATGAGAGCGGAAAGGGTCAGGATTTGTGACTATCCGCGCAATCGCACTGGTTTTGGGCGTGAGCCTCATGTGCGGCTCGGCTGCAATGGCGGCTGAGCCGGGCGTCACTGCGCACGCGCTGGCGCCGCTGACGGAATCGGCATCGATTCCGGTGGCGACCGAGGTCCGCCTGGGTGGCGACGATAAACAGACGCGTTTTGTCGTTGATCTGAGCCAGAAGATCGAGGTGGCGACCTTCACGCTCGCCGACCCCTATCGGGTGGTGATCGATCTGCCGCAGGTGACCTTCAAGCTGCCGCCGCAGGCCGGCGAGCACGGCCGCGGCCTGGTCAAGGCGTTCCGCTATGGCCTGATCATGCAGGGCGGCTCGCGCATCGTGCTCGACACCAAGGGGCCGGTGCGGGTGGACAAGGCCTTCACGCTTGCCGCCGCCGCCGGCCAGCCGGCCCGGCTGGTGCTCGATCTCAGCGCTACCGACCGCGCCAGCTTTTTGCGCAATATCACGATGCAGGATCGCAGCCTGCGCACCGCCAGCAAGACCAATGTCAGTGCGACGCCGGAAGCGGCCGGCGATCCGCGGCCGCTGATCGTGATCGACCCCGGCCATGGCGGCATCGATAGCGGCACGAAGTCGGGCAGCGGGCAGGACGAAAAGGACGTCGTGCTGGCCTTCGGGCTGATGCTGCGCGACAAGCTGCAGAAGACCGGCAAATACCGCGTGGCGATGACGCGCAGCGACGACACCTTCATTCCACTCGACGAGCGGGTGCGTTTTGCGCGCGCCCACAAGGCTTCGTTGTTCATCTCGATCCATGCCGACTCGATCCCGCGCAGTGAGGGGCAGGCGGAGGGCGCCTCTGTCTACACGCTGTCGCCGCACGCCTCCGACGCCGAAGCGGCGCGCCTTGCCGAAGTCGAAAACAAGTCCGACGTGATCGCCGGCGTCGATTTGAGCTCGGAACCGAATGACGTCGCAAATATCCTGATCGATTTGGCTCAGCGCGAAACCAAGGCGTTTTCGCTGCAATTCGCTCGCGATCTGGTCGGCGAGTTCAAGTCGACCACGCGGCTGCACCTGCATCCGATGAAGTCGGCGGGCTTCATCGTGCTCAAGGCGCCGGACGTGCCGTCGGTGCTGGTGGAACTCGGCTACATGTCGACCAAGGACGACCTGGTGCATCTGATGTCGCCGGATTGGCGCTCGCGCACGGCCGACTCGCTGGTCCATGCCGTGGACACGTTTTTCGCGCCGCGCATGGCGGGCGCCGCCGCGGGAGCCCATTGAGATGGGTTTGATCTTGTCATTCCGGGGCGCGAGTGGAACGGGCCCGGCGCTCACGCGCCGTCCCGGAATGACGACAAGGTACCGGCCTCAGTTTCAACATAAAACCGCGTCACCAAAAGGGTGCGCCGCAGCCATGGGCGGAGGGCCCGGCGACGGTGGCAGGCCCATGAAAACACCCATGAAAAGCCGATCAATGTCGCGGGCCGCGATGCCGGCGGATGGCTCGAACGGCAGCTGCCGGACGCCAAGCGGGACGGTTAATTCATGAAGCTCATGTTGCGCTTCTTCGGCTTCCTCTTCGCGGCGGGCACCATTCTGTTCGTGGTGGGCGTGGCCGCGACCGCCGGGCTGCTCTGGCACTACTCCAAGGACTTGCCGGACTATTCCCAATTGCAGGATTACGAGCCGCCGGTGATGACGCGCGTGCACGCGGCCGACGGATCGCTGGTGGCCGAATATGCGCGCGAGCGGCGCCTGTACATTCCGATCCAGGCCGTGCCGAAACTCGTGATCCACGCCTTCCTCGCCGCCGAGGATAAGAACTTCTACGAGCATGGCGGGCTCGATTTCTTCGGCATCGCGCGCGCGGCGGTGAACTATGTGCAGAATTTCGGCTCCGGCCGGCACCCGCAGGGCGCTTCAACCATTACGCAACAAGTCGCCAAGAACTTCTTGTTATCAAACGAGGTTTCGTTCTCGCGTAAGATCAAGGAGGCACTGCTGGCGCTCAAGATCGAGCGCACTTACTCCAAGGACAAGATCCTCGAGCTTTACTTGAACGAGATCTATCTCGGCCTCGGCGCCTATGGCATCGCCTCCGCCTCGCTCACTTATTTCGACAAAGGCGTCAATGAGTTGACGGTGCAGGAAGCCGCCTATCTGGCGGCGCTGCCGAAGGCGCCGAATAACTATCACCCGTTTCGGGCGCGCCAGCGCGCGATCGAGCGGCGCAACTGGGTCATCGACCAGATGGCACAGGACAGTTTCATCACCGTCGCGCAGGCCGAAACCGCCAAGCGCACGCCGCTCGGGGTGACGCAGAAGCCGACCACCACGCACACCTTCGCGGCGGAGTATTTTGCCGAAGAAGTGCGGCGCGAACTCTACGAACGCTATGGCGAGAAAAAGCTGTACGAAGGCGGTCTGTCGGTGCGCACCACGCTCGACACCAAGTATCAGGTGCTGGCGCGCAAGGTGCTGACCGAGGGGCTGGTCAGATTCGACGAGGGCCAAGGCTGGCGCGGACCGGTCGCCAAGATCGACATTTCCGGTGACTGGGGCGTCAAGCTCGCCGACGTCAAGGCGCTGGCTGACGTGGCGCCCTGGCGGCTCGCGGTGGTGCTCGAAACCAGCGATCAGTCGGCGCGCATCGGCATGCAGCCGGGTCGGGAGCCCGGCGGCTATGTCAGTAAGGCGCGCGACGTCGGCATCGTGCCGCTGGACGGCATGAAATGGGCGAAGACCGGCGGCAAGGCGGTGACCAAGGTCAGCCAAGTGCTCAATCCCGGCGATGTGGTCTATGTCGCGCCCGACAAACTCGCCGGTCAGTACCGGTTGCACCAGATTCCCGAAGTCTCCGGCGCCATGGTGGTCGAAGATCCATGGACCGGGCGTGTGCTCGCCATGGTCGGCGGCTTCTCCTACGACCAAAGCCAGTTCAACCGCGCCACCCAGGCGCTGCGCCAGCCCGGCTCGTCGTTCAAGCCGATCGTCTACGCCGCCGCCCTCGATAACGGCTACACGCCATCGACTTTGGTGCTCGATGCACCGATAGAGATCGACCAGGGACCGGGGCTCGGCGTCTGGAAGCCGGAAAACTACGAAAACGATTTCTTCGGGCCGTCGACGTTGCGTTTCGGCATCGAGCATTCGCGCAACGTGATGACCGTGCGCCTGGCGCAGGACATCGGCATGCCGTTGATCGCCGAATACGCCAAGCGGTTCGGCGTCTATGATGAACTGCCGCCTTACCTGTCGTTTGCGCTTGGCGCCGGCGAGACCACGCTGCTGCGCATGGTCACGGCGTACGGCATGTTTGACAATGGCGGCCGGCGCATCAAACCGACGCTGATCGACCGCATCCAGGATCGTTACGGCCACACCGTCTATCGCCACGATCAGCGCGAATGCATCGGTTGCGACGCCAAGAAGTGGGCGAACCAGCCGGAGCCCTCGCTGATCGACCGGCGCGAGCAGGTGCTCGACCCGATGACCGCCTATCAGATCACCTCCATCATGGAAGGCGTGGTTCTGCGCGGCACGGCGGCGGGCGCGGGCTTCCAAAAGGAGGTCGGCAAACCGGTCGCCGGCAAGACCGGCACCACCAATGACGAAAAGGACGCCTGGTTCATCGGCTACACGCCCGACATCGTGGTGGGTGTCTATATGGGTTACGACAAGCCGCGCCATCTCGGCCGCGGCGCGACCGGCGGCCATCTGGCGGCGCCGATCGTGAAGGATTTCATGAAGGTCGCGCTCGCCGATAGGCCGGCGGCGCCGTTCCGCGTGCCGCCCGGCATCAAGCTCATCCGCGTCGATCTGAAGACCGGCCAGCGGGCGGGGCCGGACAGCCAAAAGGTGATCCTGGAAGCCTTCAAGCCGGGGACCGCACCGCCAGACAACTATTCGGTGGTTGGTTACGGCAATGATCAGCAGCAGCAATTACAAACGCCGGGACGTGGTCCGCCCGGCTTCTTCCGGGTCAGCCCCGATGCCGACCGCGCGGTGCGCTCGGGCACGGGCGGGCTTTATTGAGGATTCTCACCTCGTCCGCTCATTCCCGCGCAAGCGGGAATCCCGAGCGACAGTTGTGCGGGTTGAGAATATTGCCCTGGGTCCCCACTTTCGCGGGGACGAGCGGAACAAGTGTTGCGCTGGCGGACTTGCGACGTTAAATCCCCAACTTGAATCGTAACGCCGCCCGGGCGGCAATGGACTTGGAATTATGCGCGCGGAAATCCAGAACCTTGTCGAAGAGATCAAGCAGTCGCTGAAGCTGCTGAGGAGGCATCTTTGACGTCGATACCGCGACGCGCCGCCTGGCCGAGCTGAACAAGGCGGCCGAGGACCCCGCATTCTGGAGCGACCAGACCAAAGCGCAGCGCACCATGCGCGAGCGCGACGCGTTGGAAGACAGCCTCAAAGCCATCGGCCGCATGGAGCAGGAGCTCGGCGACCAGCTTATGCTGATCGATCTCGGCGAATCCGAAAAAGACGAAAAGACGATCGCCGAGGCGGAAGCTGCCCTCAAGCGCCTGAAGGCGGAAGTGGCGCGGCGCGAGCTCGAAGCACTGCTCTCCGGCGAAGCCGACGCCAACGACTGCTATCTCGAAGTACATGCCGGCGCCGGCGGTACCGAAAGCCAGGATTGGGCCAGCATGCTCATGCGCATGTATGTGCGCTGGGCTGAATCGCATGGCTACAAAGTCGAATGGATCGAGGAGACCGAAGGCGAGGGCGCCGGCATCAAGTCGGCGACGGTGACGATCAAGGGCCACAACGCCTATGGCTGGCTCAAGAGCGAGAACGGCGTGCACCGGCTGGTGCGCATCTCACCGTTCGATTCCAATGCGCGGCGGCACACCTCGTTCGCCAGCGTGGTGGTGTTTCCGGTGGTGGACGATCGCATCAAGATCGACATCGATGAAAAGGACGTGCGCACCGACGTCATGCGGTCGGGCGGTGCCGGCGGCCAGCACGTCAACAAGACCGAGTCGGCGGTGCGGCTCACCCACATTCCGACCAACATCGTGGTCAAGTGCCAGCAGGACCGTTCCCAGCATCGCAACCGCGCCATGGCGTGGGACATGCTGCGCGCCAAGCTGTTCGAGGCGGAGATGAAGCGGCGCGAGGCGAAAGCGGAGGCCGATCAGGCGGCCAAGACCGACATCGGCTGGGGCCACCAGATCCGCTCTTACGTCTTGCAGCCGTATCAGATGGTGAAGGATCTCCGCACCGGCGTGTCTACTTCCGACACCGGTGGCGTGCTCGACGGCGATCTCGACCCGTTCATGCAGGCAGCGCTGGCGCAAAAGGCGTTCGGCGGCGGGCCGGAGCAGGTCGAGGACGTGGAGTAGCCAGCGCCTATCGAGAACGTGAGCATGAGTTGCGTCGCTTGCCTGCCGTTGTTCTCGTGATTCCGAATACGAATTCTGGACGACTGGATTGTTCCGATATGGCTCAGGACACAAAATCTGCTCGACCGACGTCGAACATTCTGTCGCCCCTGCCGGTCATCGGCGTCGATGAGGCGGTCGCCACACTCCTGAAGGGAAATGGCTTCCGCCTGGAGCGAATTGTCTCACAAGGTCAAGCCTCGCCGGCGGGCTTCTGGTACGACCAGGATGAATCCGAGTGGGTTCTGGTCGTGGCGGGCAGGGCGCGGCTGACGGTTGAAGGCGAGGTGGAGAGTCGCGAGCTTCATGCGGGAGACAGTCTGTTCTTGCCGGCGCATTGCCGGCACCGGATCGCTTGGACGGATCCTGATCAACCGACCGTCTGGCTCACGGTCTTTGTCGATGAGCGTTTGGCGCCGACACCGGTCGTCTGAGTGGGCAGCGCTGGCGCAGAAGGCGTTCGGCGGCGGGCCGGAGACGGTGGAGGATGTGGAGTAGGGGCTAGCCCGACAGCGCGCTGCCGAGCCGCACGCCCGCGCGCAGGAATTTCTGCGGGTCGACGGCTTCGCCATTAATGCGCGTCTCGTAATGCAGATGCGGGCCGGTCGAACGCCCGGTCGAGCCGATGAGACCGACGACGTCGCCGATGTGCACGGTCTGCCCGGGCTTCACCAGAATCTTCGACAGATGGCCGTAGCGCGTGGCCAATCCATTGCCGTGGTTGATCTCGACCATATTGCCGTAACCACCTTCGCGGCCGGCGATGGTCACGCGGCCGGCGGCGGTGGCGTGCGCCGGTTCGCCGGTTTCACCGCGCATGTCGATGCCGGTGTGCACGGCGGGCCGGCCATTGAACGGGTCGAGGCGCATACCGAACGGTGAGCTCATATCGACCTCGCCGGCGACCGGCTTGCGCACCGGCACGGAAACCAAAGCGTGCGAATATTGGTTGATCTCGGCGCGGGCGACATTGAGGCGATAGAGTTGGCGATCGAAGGCGCTAGCGCCCGAGCGCGGCGGCTTTGACGGCACGAACGGCCCGCCAACACCGGCGTGCGCCGGTCCCTTGACCGGATCGACGCCGAGATCGCTGAGCACGCTGCGCATGCGGCGTGCCTTGGTGTCGACGCGCTCTTCCATACCCGTCAGCACCGCGGTCTGCCGGTGCTCGACTTTGTCGAGCGCTGCGGAAACGCGTCCGAGTATGCCGTCGAGGCCGCCGTTATCACTACGGCTGGCGATGCGTGTCATGGCGGTCGGCAATTCGCGCGATTCAAGCCGCGCCTCGCGATCGGGCGGCGCGGTGAAGATCACCGTGTCGCTTGATAGGCGAGGCCTTGATTGGCTTTTCGGCTGGTAATGCATTGTGCGTGGGGCGGATCGAGCCGGTGGCGTTGAGATCGCCGCCGAGCGCCGAGGTGCGTTGCTCGAGGATCGATTGCCTCTGCAACAGCGCGCTGAGTTTCTGCTCGAATTGTTCTTGGTCGAGCAATTGCCGGCTGGTGATGCGATCGACCTGGGCGCGCAGTTCGGCGATGCGGTCCTCGTAGGCGAATTGCATCTGGGCCTGGCGGCCGATCAGGCGGGTGAGCACGTCCTCGTGAAATGCAAAATAAGTTCCGGTGGCGATCGACCATATCCCCATGATCACCAGCGTGCCGACCACGATCCAGAATGCGACCGGCCCGATGCGGACCTGACGTCCTGCGTGCACCAATGTGTAGTCGCCGCGGCTGCGCTGCAGGTGACGGGACACGGCGGCGGCCGATTGCGCGCGGGGATGCGCGGGACGGCCGGCGTGAGCGGCGGACGGATAATAGGACTGGGACGAATACGACATCGACACTCCGCGCCGGTTCGGCCGCGGCCGGAGCCGGTGAACCAGCCCGTCGATATCAACCGCTTATGGTTAAAAAACCGGAAATCCGCGCCGTTTGCCGATGCCTTTTTCAGGGGAACGGAGAATTTACAGATTTTTTGCGGCTTCCAGTACCTCTTCGGCGTGTCCCGGCACGCTCACCTTTGGCCATACCCGGACGATGCGGCCTTGGCCGTCGATGAGAAAAGTCTTGCGGAAGACGCCCATGTATTTGCGCCCGTACATCGATTTCTCGCCCCAAGCGCCATAAGCTTCCAGCACCTTCTTGGTCTCGTCGGAGGCGAGTGCGATTTTGAGCTTGTGCTTGGATACGAATTTATCCTGCGCCTTAACCGGATCGGCCGAGACACCGAGAATCTCGGTGCTGGCTTTGGCGAAGGCGGCGCGCAGGCCGGAAAATGCGATAGCTTCCATGGTGCAGCCAGGGGTGCCGGCCTTGGGATAGAAATAGAGGACGAGGTTACGGCCCTTGAAATCCTTCAACGATACCTTCGTTCCGCCGTCTCGCTGCAGGCTGAACACCGGCGCCTTCGAACCCGCGACAAGTTCGCTTGCCATATGCCTTCCTTTCGTCGCTTTCGACCGGTCAATGATGGAAGTGCCAGTTGCGTCGGGTGGGCGCAAGCGGTTCCACGAGCACGGGCCGCGCTGGACGAATCCCCGGCTGGCAGCACAATACGCGCAACGCGTCGGACGAGGGGCGCCCCATAGGGCATGACACCGAGCCACCACAATCATAAGCGTCCAGCCCACCGCGCGGCCAGCGCGGCGCATCGACCGCACCGTGATCAACGTCGTGCGGCGCGCCGTTCCGCACTCCAGCAGTGGAACAGGCTGCGCCATGGCCTGATATGGCTTTGGCGCCATCCTTGGGTGCGGCGGAGCATCTGGGGATCGACGGCCACCGTCGCGGTCGTCGCGGTCGCTATTGCCGTTCTGTGGTGGCGTCTCTCGAGCGGTCCAATCGAACTCGACATGGCGACGCCGTGGCTGAAAGCGGCGATCGAGAATAATTTCGGCGGCAAGCAAACCGTAGTGGTTGGCGGTACCCAGATCGAGCGCGACGAGAACGGCCGCACATCGCTGCGCTTGCGCGACATCGTCGTGCGCGACGCCGACGGCACTGTGGTCGCGACCGCGCCGAAAGCCGAAGTGGGCATTTCCGGCATGGGACTGCTGACCGGCAATGTGCGCGCTGAAAGTCTCAATCTGGTCGGCGCCGAAATGTCGGTGCGGATCGAGACTGATGGCCGGATTACCGTATTTGCAGGCGGCAATAAGCGGCCGATTGCCACGGCGACGACGAAGCTTCCTGCAGCGTCTCCCGGCCAGCCGGCCACTACGCTGGCGCAAGGGCCGGTGCGCGCCGGCGTTCAAGACGTCGCCGGCATCCTGACCTGGATCGACGGCCTGGGCGCGACCGGACTCGACGGTCACGACTTGCGCGAAATGGGTCTCAAGAACGGCAACCTGATCGTTGACGACCAGCGCAACGGCAAGCGCTGGACGTTCAGCCGGATCAACGTCAGTTTGACGCGCCCCGAACAGGGCGGCGTAATCTTTCGCGTGGCATCCGAGGAGCCGGCGCGGCCGTGGGTGATCAGCGCCGCTATGCGGCCGCTCGGCGACGGGTTGCGCGCCGTCGGCATCGAGGCGCGGCATGTCTCGTGCAAAGACATTCTTCTGGCCATGCGTCTCAACGAGGGCGATCTAGACGTCGACTTGCCGCTGTCGGCCAGCGTGCGCGCGGAAATATCGTCCGATGGCACGCTGCAAAGGCTGCAGGGCCAGGTGCTGGCGGACGCGGGCACTATCGTCGATCACGCCGGCGAACCGTTAAGTGTGAAGATCGACCGTGCCGACGTCCGATTTAATTGGGACCCGCGCCAGCACGCCCTGATCATTCCGTTTCAGATCCAGTCGGGCGGCAACCAGTTCACCTTGCGCGCGGCGCTGGAGGCGCCCGCCGATCAGAACGGCGTCTGGCAACTCAGCATGATGCGCGGCGACCCGGTCATCGACCCGGTTATTCTGGCCTCGGCCGGCAAGCCCGACGACGAAGGCTTTGCCCTCAATCGAGTGGCGGTGCGCGCGCGCATCGACACGCTGCACCACCGCATCGATCTCGATCAGGGCGATTTCAGCCGCATCGACACGCGGCCGATGCAGAATGTCGCCGTCGCCGTCACCGGCAGCTTTGATTACGGCGGTGCCGAGCCGCATCTGGCATTTGGCGTCGCTGGCACGCGCATGCCGATGGCGGTACTCAAGCGCCTGTGGCCGGAGTTCATTTCCGTGCATGTCCGCGAATGGGTCGACGAACATATGTCGGGCGGCATCGTCGAGCGCGTGGTGATCGCCGGCAATGCGCCGCTGCCGGACTTCAAGGCCGGCGGCCCGCCGATGCCGGCGGAAGGGCTGTCCATCGACATAGAAACCAGCGGCACGACGCTGCGTCCGCTCGACAACTTGCCGCCGATCCGCGATGGCGATCTCACGGTTCGCATCACCGGCGCCAACGCCAATGTGAGCCTCGGCCGCGGCACCGTGGAAGTAACGCCTGGGCGCAAGCTCAGCATCACCAGCGGTGTGTTCGAGATACCGGATACCCATCTCAAGCCCGCGCCGGCGCGCACCCGCTTCCGCGTCGACGGCGCCGCACCGGCGGTGGCCGCGCTGCTTGCGAGCGACGCGCTGCGGGAGAACGCCGGCCTCGCACTCGATCCGGCGACAAGCCGCGGCACGGTTGCCGCCCAGGTCAACGTCAATCTACTGATCGGCCGCAACGTTCCCAAAAACAGCTCTAGCTATACCATCACCGCGGACCTGACCAATTTTGCCGCCGACCATATGTTGATGGGGCAAAAGGTCGAAGCCTCGGCACTGCGGGTGACCGCGTCGAGCGACAGCTACGAGATCTCCGGCGACGTCAAAATCAATGGCACGCCGGCCACCATCGACCTCAGCAAGAAAAAAGGCGCCGCCGACGCCGTTTTGCACTTGCAGGCGATGATCGACGAAGCCGCGCGCCGCCGCTTCGGCATCGATTTCGGCGGCGCCGTGACCGGCGCGATCCCGATCAAGGTTACGGCGCGGGTCGGCAACGACAGCAAGAATACGCCGATGAGCGTCGATGCGGATCTGACGCCGGTGAAGATCGACGATCTTCTACCCGGCTGGGTGAAGGCCGCCGGCAAGCCCGCGCATGCCACTTACACCGTGACCAAGACTGCCCAATCCACGCGCATCGATGATCTCTCGATTACCGGTTCGGGTGCGAACGTGAAGGGCTCGGTTGAGCTCGACAAAGCCAGCGAAATCGTATCAGCGAATTTTCCGCTGTTCAGTTTGTCGGAGGGCGACAAGGTTTCGCTCAAGGCCGACCGTACCGGCGACGGCGTGCTGCGCGTAGCGATGCGCGGCGACGTGTTCGACGGCGCCAATTTCGTAAAGACGTCGCTTGCTGGCGGCGCGCAGGAAAAGGCCAAGCAAAAGTCGACCGATCTCGACCTTGACGTCAAGCTCGGCACCGTCGTCGGCTATAACGGCGAAACGCTGCGCGGGCTCGATCTCAAGCTCACGCGCCGGGACGGCCACATCCGCAGTTTCACGATGAGTTCCAAGATCGGCCGCGATACGCCGCTCAATGGCGACCTGCGCTTGCGCAGAAGCGATAATCACCAGGTGATCTATTTCGAGACCAACGATGCCGGCGCGTTGTTCCGGTTCACCGACATGTATCCGCGCATGTTCGGCGGACAGATGTGGGTGGCGATGGACCCGCCGACGCCGGAACATCCGCCGCAGATCGGCAATCTTTTTATCCGCAATTTCGTGGTGCGCGGCGAACCGGGGCTTGACCGCATCGTCTCCGGCGCCCCCGGCCAGGGGCAGGGCGGGGTGCAATTTTCCGAATTGCATTGCGAATTTACCCGCGTTCCCGGCCGTATGGCGGTGCGCGACGGTGTCGTGCGCGGTCCGGTGGTGGGGGCAACCATCGAGGGGCAGATCGACTACATCAAGGATGACGTCCATCTGCGCGGGACATTCGTGCCGTTTTACGGGCTCAACAACATGTTCGGGCAAATCCCGATTGTCGGGCTGTTCCTCGGCGCTGGCAGCAATGAGGGGTTGGTCGGCATCACCTACGAGGCGTCCGGCCCGCCCGGTTCGCCGCGCATCACGGTCAATCCGGTGACGGCGATCGCGCCCGGCCTGCTGCGCAAATTCATCCCGTCGCCCGACAATTTCGACCGCAACTTCATGCCGCCGTCGCGCTAGCGGCCGCCGTCCACAACCGCTCGTCCGCGCGGAAGCGGGGACCCAGTTCTTATCAAATCAATGGGCTCCCGCTTTCGCGGGAATGAGCGGAAAAATCAAACCGGCTTGATCAGCACGTGTTTTTTGCGGCCTAGCGAGAGCTTGATCACGCCTTCCGGCGACAGGTCCTTCGCGGACAACATCATTTTTTCGTCGCTCACCGTCACGTCGTTGATTTTGAGGCCGCCCGCCTTAATCTGACGGCGCGCTTCGCCGTTGGAGGTGACGAGGCCGGCCTTTTCCGCAAACGCTGTGAGCACGCCGATACCCTTGTCGAGTTCGGCATGCGCGATCTCAACGCTCGGCAGCGCGCCGGCGAACGTGCCTTCCTCGAATGTCTTGCGTGAGGTGTCGCCAGCTTGATCGGCGGCGGTGCGGCCATGCACCAAGGCGGTTGCTTCGGTGGCGAGCACCTTCTTGGCCTCGTTGACGTCCTGGCCTTTCAACGCGCCGAGCTTGGCGATCTCATCGAGCGGCAACACGGTGAACAACTTGAGGAAGCGCACGACGTCGCCGTCCTCGGTGTTGCGCCAATATTGCCAGTAGTCGTAGGGGCTCATCAGGTCGGCGTTGAGCCAGACTGCGCCGGCGGCGGTCTTGCCCATCTTGGCGCCGGACGATGTGGTGATCAGCGGCGAGGTGAGCGCGAACAATTGCGCGTTCATCATGCGGCGGCCGAGATCGATGCCGTTGACGATATTGCCCCACTGATCGGAGCCGCCCATCTGCAGAATGCAGCCGGTACGCTTGTTGAGCTCGACGAAATCGTAGGCCTGCAGCACCATGTAGTTGAATTCCAGGAACGAGAGTTCCTGCTGGCGTTCGAGCCGCATTTTTACCGAATCGAATGAAAGCATGCGGTTGACCGAAAAATGCCGGCCGACGTCGCGCAGGAAGTCGATGTAGTTGAGCTTGTTGAGCCAGTCGGCATTGTTGGCCATGATGGCATTGCCGCCGGCACCCTCGAATTTCAGGAATTTGGAAAAGATCGCGCGGATGCCCGTGAGGTTCTGCTCGATCATCTCGTCGGTGAGGATGCGCCGGCTCTCGTCCTTGCCGGACGGATCGCCGACGCGCGTGGTGCCACCGCCCATCAGCGCGATCGGCCGGTGTCCGGTCTGCTGCATCCAGTGCAGCATCATGATCGGCAGCAGCGAGCCGACATGCAGCGAGGCCGCGGTGCAATCAAAGCCGATATAGGCGGTGATCTCACCGGCTGCGGCGCGCGCGTCGAGCGCGTCGGGCTCCGACACCTGGTGGATGAAGCCACGCTCGGCCAGAATATTAAGAAAATCGGATTTATAGGCGCTCATTGCTGCTCTCGGGACGCGGGCTTGTCGCCTGCATGGGGCGGTGGTGTAACAGGTCCGGCGCTGGATTCAACTGACGGGGACGCGGTTTGGGGGCGGTCAAGGCGATCGGATTAATGAGCGGCACCTCGCTCGATGGCGTCGACGTGGCGCTGATCGAGACCGATGGCGAGCGCATTGCTGGCTTCGGGCAGACGGGATACCGGCCCTATTCCGACGACGAGCAGGCCTTGCTGCGGCAGGCGCTGCAAGAAGGTATGGCGCTGACCGACCGTGCGGCGCGGCCCGGCGTGCTGGCAGAAGCCGATGCCTTTGTGACCCGCGTCCATGCCGAGACGGTCGAGACTTTTCTCGCCGCCGAACATATCGACAAATCGGAAGTGGCCATTGTCGGATTTCACGGCCAAACCGTGCTGCACCGGCCGTCGGCGCGGCTGACGGTGCAGATCGGCGACGGCGCGGCGCTGGCGCGTCGGCTGGACATGACTGTGGTTCATGATTTCCGCGCCGCCGACGTTGCCGCCGGCGGGCAAGGCGCGCCGCTGGTGCCGGCGTTCCATCAGGCGCTGGCGCGCGATCTCGACCGGGCGCATCCGATCGCCGTGCTGAATGTCGGCGGCGTCGCCAATATCACCTTTGTCGACGGCGGCGATCCGATCGCCTGCGATACCGGTCCGGGCAATGCACTGATCGACGATTTCATGCGCGCGCGCACAGGGAGCCCGCTCGACCGCGACGGCGACCAGGCGGCCAAGGGCCGTATCGACGAGGCTTTTGTCGGGCACGTGCTCGAAAATGGATTTTTCAACCGACCGTATCCGAAATCGCTCGACCGCAATGCTTTCGCTTTTGCCAATATCGGGCTGCCGGATTTTTCCATCGCCGACGGCGCGGCGACCTTGTCGGCGCTGACCGCGGCATCGGTGGCGCGCATCGTGCCGCATTTGCCAGCCGCCCCGCGTGCCTGGATCGTGGCCGGCGGCGGTGCGCGCAATCCGACGCTGATGCGGATGCTGGCGGAACGGCTCAAGCCGGCGACGGTGGAGACTGCCGACGCGGTCGGCTGGTC
The DNA here is from genome assembly GCA_963786025.1 of uncultured Alphaproteobacteria bacterium. GTDB lineage: Bacteria > Pseudomonadota > Alphaproteobacteria > Rhizobiales > Xanthobacteraceae > Pseudolabrys. The sequence goes on along the minus strand of CAWAXK010000003.1, from coordinate 75,260 downwards.
GTCGCAATCGATCGAGGCGCAAGCGTTTGCATATCTGGCGGTGCGAACGCTCAACGGCCTGCCGATCACATTTCCGGCCACGACCGGTGTGAAACAGCCGATGCGGGGCGGTATTGTGAGCCGTCCGCGCAGTTGACCCGATAACCGTTCTAGAGCAGGTTTGCCGCCCTGCTGCAATCATTTGTCGCGGTCATAGGCTTGGCTAACTACCGAGAATTGCACTCAAAATTCATGCGAACCAAAGACATCGCAGAAGCGATTGCGGGCCGGCTCGACGGCGATGGCGCGATTGAGGTTGACCGCCTCGTGCATCCCGCGCGGGCCGAACGGCCGACCGATCTTGCGCTCGCCATCAGCGCGGATGCGGCCGCCGCGCTGGCGCGGAGCAAGGCGCAGGCGGCGGTAATTTCAGCGAAGAATCCGGCTCCGTCGGGTGCGTTGCGGGCCGTCATCATCGTCGATGAGGCGCGCTTGTCGCTGGCCAAACTGACCGCCTTGTTCGATCCGGGTCCGGCGCACGATCCGGGCATTCACCCGACCGCCATCGTCGCCGCGGATGCGGAGCTCGGCGCGGGCGTCAGCGTCGGCGCCTATGCGGTGGTGGGTGCGCGCAGCCGCATCGGCGCGGGCACAACCATCATGCCGCAAGTGACCATCGGCGCCGATGTCACGATCGGCGCGCGCGGGCTGTTTCACTCCGGCGTGCGTATCGGCGATCGCATCAGCATCGGCGATCGGGTCATCGTGCATGCCAATGCGGTCATCGGTTCCGACGGCTTCAGCTTTGCCCCCGACATGACCTCACCCATCGCCTTTACGTCCGAAGTGACGCTGACGCGCATCCACTCGCTCGGCAGTGTCGCGATCGGCGACGACGTCGAGATCGGCGCCGCGACCACCATCGATCGAGCTACGCTCGAAACCACGCGGATCGGCCGCGGCACCAAAATCGACAATCACGTGCATATCGGTCATAACGTCAGCATCGGCGAAATCTGTGTCATCTGCGGGATGGTGGGGATTTCCGGCAGCGTGATTATCGGCAACCGCGTGCGCCTTGGCGGCGGGGTAGGGGTCGGCGATCATGTCCGCATCGGCGATCAGGCGGTGGTAGCCGCCGGCTCCGGGGTTGCCTCCAACGTGGCGGCCGGCGCCTTTGTGTCGGGCTATCCGGCGATCCCGCACCAGCGGTCGTTGGAACAAATTCTATACGCGGGGCGGCAAAAGCGGCTACACGAAAAGGTGGAAGGCTTGGCAATGCGTCTCGACGCAATGCAACAAACGAAGAAGTAATGGGAGCTCTGGCGTTATGAGTGATGTGGCACGCGACGTAATCGCGATCATTGCCAAGAAGAAGCGGACGGATAAGCCGACGGTGGAGCTGTCCGACCGGCTGGAGGATTTGGGCCTGGAATCGCTCGATACGGTCGAATTGATTTTCGATCTCGAGGAAAAGTTCGATATCGAGATCCCATTCAACGCCAATACCAACGATACGCGCGAGAAATTCGATACCGTCGCGGACGTCGTCGCCTCCATCCAGCAGCTGGTCGACAAGAAGTCGTGAGCGACGTGAACCGCGTCGTCGTCACCGGCCTCGGCGCCGTTTCGCCGATTGGGCAAACGGCCGCCTCGTACTGGACGAGCCTGAAGCAGGGCGTCTGCGGCATCAGCCCCATCACACAGGTGCCGACGCCGGAGGAACTGAGCCAGAAAGTCGCCGCCGAGGTCAAAGACTTCGACCCGCTCATGCATTTCGATGAGCGGCAGATTTCTACGCTCGACCGCGTCTCGCAATTCGCCGTGGTGGCGGCGCGCGAGGCGATCGCGCAGTCCGGCCTCACTTTCGATATGCCGCTCTCGTTGCGCACCGCGACGATCATTGGCACCGGCGTCGGCGGCCAAACCACGCTCGATGAGAGTTTCCGCCGCATCTATCTGGACAAGAAATCCCGCGTGTTTCCGTTGACCATTCCGAAATTGATGGTGAATGCGCCGGCAAGCCAGATTTCCATGTTTTGCGGATTGCGCGGGCCGGCCTTCGCGATCGCGAGCGCCTGCGCCTCGGCGACGCATGCGATCGGCCTTGCCTTCCAGATGGTGCGGTCCGGTCAGGTCGACTGCGCCGTTACCGGCGGCGTAGAGGCCTGCATCACGTTCGGCACGCTGCGCGGCTGGGAAGCGATGCGCGTGATGGCGCCCGATACCTGCCGTCCGTTCTCCATCGACCGTAAAGGTCTAATCCTCGGCGAAGGCGCGGCCGTCCTCGTGCTGGAGCCGCTGGAGCGGGCGCGCGCGCGCGGGGCAGAAATCCTCGGCGAAATCGTCGGTTTCGGCATGAGCGCGGATGCGGCGGACCTCACCGCGCCCGATCTGGGCGGTATGACGCGGGCGATGGACGGCGCGCTCAGCGATGCCAAGCTGACGGCGCAGGATATCCAATACATCAATGCGCACGGCACCGGCACCGCCGCGAACGATTCATCCGAGACCAAGGCGCTGCATCAGGTGTTCGGAGCGCGCGCCCGCAAGCTGGCGGTATCGTCGACCAAATCCATGGTCGGCCATGCGCTCGGCGCCGCCGGCGCGCTCGAATTGGTGGCGACCTTGCTGGCGGTGCGCGAGGCCATCGTACCGCCGACGATCGGTTATCTCGGGCCCGATCCGGCCTGCGATCTCGACTACGTGCCGAACGAGGCACGTGCGCTTGCCATCGACGCGGCGCTGTCGAACTCGTTTGCCTTCGGTGGACTCAACGCCGTACTGGCGGTGAAGAAGTTCGCGTAGGCGACGGCTTACGCCGCGCTCGGCTTGCGGTCGGTCTTGAGCCGCTTGTCGAGATACTCGCAGATATTGGTCAGTAGCGGCTCGACCTTGCCATCGAAGAAGTGGTTGGCGCCCGGGATCACCTTCTGCTCGATCACGATGCCTTTTTGCGTCTTGAGCTTGTCGACCAGCGTGGTGACGTCCTTGGGCGGCACCACCGCGTCCTTGTCGCCGTGGATGATCAGGCCGGATGACGGGCAGGGTGCCAGGAACGAGAAGTCGTAGAGGTTGGCGGGCGGCACGATCGAGATGAAGCCTTCGATCTCGGGCCGGCGCATCAGCAACTGCATGCCGATCCAGGCGCCGAACGAGAAGCCGGCGATCCAGCAGCTCTTGGCTTCCGGGTTGATGGTCTGCGCCCAGTCGAGCGCGGCGGCAGCATCCGACAATTCGCCGGTGCCGTGATCGAACGAGCCCTGGCTGCGGCCGACGCCGCGGAAATTGAAGCGTAGCGCCGAGAAGCCGCGGTGCACGAAGGCGTAGTAGAGTTGGTAGATGATCGGATGGTTCATCGTCCCGCCGAATTGCGGGTGCGGATGCAGCACGATCGCGATCGGCGCGTTCTTCTGCCGCGCCGGGTGGTACCGGCCTTCGATTCGTCCGGCCGGACCGGTGAAGATAACCTCAGGCATAGCGATCAACCTCGAACTGCGGCTCGCCGCATCGACGGTTGCGGCATTGGATTCTCTCGACGCCTGATGGAACTTGCGGACCAGGCGCTAGTTTAGAATATTTCTAAATATGTGAATTCCGCTGTTCACGCCCGCAACAGTGGTTATAAGTTGCCGCGTGATGGCGGCTTCTAACACGATCCCCAGGGCAAAAAGCAAGCTTTTTGCGGGGGCTAGGGCTGTAACGGTATAGGAATACTGACTGAATCCATGAGCGAACGGGCCTATTTCGACTGGAATGCCACCGCCCCGCTGCGGCAGGAGGCGCACACCGCCATCGCCACCGCGCTGGGGCTGACCGGCAATGCGTCCTCTGTCCATGCCGAGGGACGGGCGGCTCGTCAACTCATTGAAGCGGCACGGGAAAAAGTCGCGAATCTGGTCGGCGGCGAGGCCAAGAACGTCACTTTCACCAGTGGCGCCACCGAAGCCAATATGCTGGCGCTGACCCCGGCGATCGAGATCGGCGGCGTTAAGTCTCTGCGCGACCGGCTGTTTTTTTCGGCGATCGAGCATCCGTCGGTGCGTAGCGGCGGGCGTTTCCCGGCCGAAGCGGTCGAAGAATTGCCGGTCACCGGCGACGGCGTGGTCGATCTTCATGCTCTTAGAAGCGCGCTTGCTCGGGCCGAGCGCCCGCTTATTTCGGTGATGCTCGCCAATAACGAGACCGGCGTGATCCAGCCGATCGGGGAGATTGCCGAGATCGTCCACGCCGCGGGCGGCGTGCTGCATGTGGACGCCGTGCAGGGCCCTGGCCGCATCGATTGCCGGATGGACGAACTCGGCGCCGACCTCATGAGCCTGTCCGCGCACAAGCTCGGCGGGCCGCAAGGGGCCGGCGCGTTGATTCGGCGCGGCGACGTCCATATCGCCGAGCCGCTGATCAAGGGCGGCGGCCAGGAGCGCGGCCTGCGTGCGGGAACCGAGAATGTACCGGCCATTGCCGGCTTCGGCGCGGCGGCTGGGATTGCCGCAACTCAGGCGGACGCTGCGCACATGGCGGGCTTGCGCGATCGTCTGGAGGCGGGCCTCAAGGCGGCGTTGCCGGAGGTGGTGATTTTCGGCGCAAAGGGCGCCGCGGCTGCCCAATACGACGCTGTTCGCGGTTCCCGGCATGAAGGCGGAAACCGCCATAATCGCTTTCGATCTCAATGGCATAGCGCTATCTTCGGGTTCCGCCTGTTCGTCCGGCAAGGTGCAAGCCTCGCACGTGCTGGCGGCGATGGGTGTGGAACCTTCGCTCGCGCAGGGCGCGTTGCGCATTAGCCTGGGTTGGTCGACGAGCGAACGCGATATCGAGAAACTGCTCGATGCTTTGACTAAAGTCAGTTCGTCATTACTTAAGAAGCATCAGAATTCACGCTTGAACTCGGGCTTGGCCGCCTGAGTGCCAGCACAGGGATGATCGCAACGCGATAGCGAACCGACCATAACCGACAAATTCAACCCGCGGTCCTTGAAACCGTAGCGGAGGAAAGAATGCCGGCCGTACAAGAGACCGTCGAGCAGGTCCGCAGCATCGACGTTGATCAATATAAATACGGGTTCGTCACCGATATCGAATCCGAGAAGGCCCCCAAAGGGCTTTCCGAAGACACCGTCCGTTACATCTCGGCCAAGAAAAACGAGCCGGAATGGATGCTGGCCTGGCGGCTGGAAGCCTATAAGCGCTGGCTGACCATGCGCGAGCCGAGCTGGGCGCGCGTCAACTATCCCAAGATCGACTATCAGAACGCCTATTATTATTCGGCACCGAAGCGGAACGTGCTGGCCTCGCTCGACGAGGTCGATCCGGAAATTCTCAAGACCTACGCGAAACTCGGCATTCCGCTGAAGGAGCAGGAAATCCTCGCCGGCGTGCGCAGGCAGGGCGAGCCGAGTGCGCTCGACGACGAAGCGACCGGCGGCGATTTCCGTTCCGGCGGCGTCGCGGTCGATGCGGTGTTCGATTCGGTGTCGGTCGCCACCACCTTCAAGGCGGAGTTGAAGAAAGCCGGCGTGATCTTCATGCCGATGTCGGAAGCCGTGCGCGAACACCCCGAACTGGTGAAGAAATATCTCGGTTCGGTCGTGCCGGTCACCGACAACTTCTTCGCCACGCTCAATTCCGCGGTGTTCTCCGACGGCTCGTTCGTCTACGTACCGCCGGGCGTGCGCTGCCCGATGGAATTGTCGACCTATTTCCGCATCAACGAGGCCAATACCGGCCAGTTCGAGCGCACGCTCATCATCGCCGACAAGGGCGCTTATGTGAGCTATCTCGAAGGCTGCACCGCGCCGATGCGCGACGAGAACCAGTTGCACGCGGCCGTCGTCGAACTGGTCACGCACGAAGATGCCGAGATCAAATATTCGACGGTGCAGAACTGGTACCCGGGCGACGCCGACGGCAAGGGCGGCATCTTCAACTTTGTCACCAAGCGCGGCGACTGCCGCGGCGCGCGTTCGAAGATTTCCTGGACCCAGGTCGAAACCGGCTCGGCCATCACCTGGAAATATCCGAGCTGCATTCTGCGCGGCGACAATTCGCGCGGCGAGTTCTATTCGATCGCCATCTCCAACGGCCGCCAGCAGGTCGATAGCGGCACCAAGATGCTGCATCTCGGCAAGAACACGACCAGCCGCATCATCTCCAAGGGCATCTCGGCCGGCAAATCCAACAACACCTATCGCGGGCTGGTTACCGCGCACCGCAAGGCGACCGGCGCGCGTAACTTCACCAACTGCGACTCCCTCTTGATCGGCGACCAGTGCGGCGCGCACACCGTGCCCTATATCGAGGCGAAAAATTCCTCCGCCGTGTTCGAGCACGAGGCCACCACCTCGAAAATATCCGAGGACATGCTGTTCTACTGCCGCCAACGCGGCATGTCGGCGGAAGAGGCGACGGCGCTGGTGGTCAACGGCTTCGTCAAGGACGTGCTGCAGCAGTTGCCGATGGAATTCGCAGTCGAGGCGCAGAAGCTGATTTCGATCTCGCTCGAAGGCAGCGTGGGCTAAGGCGATGACGCAATATTGGTTCGAACCGAAGAGCTACGGTTACGGCGCGACGCCCGTGACCTGGGAAGGCTGGGCGGTGACGTTAGCTGCCGTCATTGTCGTGGCCGGATCGGTCTTCGCGATGAATCTAATGTTGGCGCAGTCCAATGCGGTCGCGTGGCTGACGTGGGCCGCGCTCATCGCGGCGGCCACGTGGTGGTTTGTCGCAGTTCTGCCGCCGGCGGACCGATGGCGAGTGGCATTGGCGCTCGGGCAACCGCTCCGACGCGCCGGGAATCTGAATTGGTATAATCAAGTTTGTGAGGACGAAGACGTGGCACTCCTGGAAATCAAGAACCTGCATGTCGAGGTCGAGGACAAGACAAATCCTCAAAGGCCTGACGCTGACCATCGAAAAGGGCCAGGTCGCGGCCATCATGGGCCCGAACGGCTCGGGCAAGTCCACGCTCGCTTATGTGCTGGCCGGCAAGGACAATTACCGCGTCACCGAGGGCGACGTGCTGCTCGACGGCGAAAGCATCCTCGGCATGGCGCCGGACGAGCGCGCGGCCAAGGGCGTGTTCCTCGCCTTCCAGTATCCGGTGGAAGTGCCGGGTGTCGCGACCATGACGTTCCTGCGCACCGCGCTCAACGCGCAACGCAAGCATCGCGGCGAGCCGGAATTCTCCACGCCGGAATTCATGAAGCGGGTGCGCGAGACCTCAAAACTGCTCGGCATCGACCAGGAGATGCTGCGCCGCGCGGTCAACGTCGGCTTCTCCGGCGGCGAGAAGAAGCGCAACGAGATCCTGCAGATGGCGGTGCTGGAGCCGCGGCTCGCCGTGCTCGACGAGACCGATTCCGGCCTCGACATCGACGCGCTCAAGATCGTGTCGGAAGGCGTCAACCGGCTGCGCTCGCCCGAGCGCTCGATGATCGTGATCACGCATTATCAGCGGCTGCTCGATTACATCGTGCCCGACGTGGTGCACGTGATGGCGCGCGGCAAAGTGGTGAAGTCGGGCGGCAAGGAACTCGCGCTCGAGCTCGAAGCCTCGGGCTATGCGCAATTCGCGGATGAGGCGGCCTGATGAACGTGGAAGTGCGCAACGCGAAAACCCCGGCCGAGCAGGCGCTGAGCGACGCCTTTGCGGCGGCGCGCGCCACGCTACCGGGCAAGGGCGCGGTCGCGGCCTTGCGCGAGGACGCCTTCCGCCGCTTCGACGCCAATGGCCTGCCGCATCGCCGCGTCGAGGAGTGGAAATACACCGACCTGCGCGCGTTGATGCGCGAGGCAAAGCCGCTGGCGGGCCCGGCCGGCGTCAAGCCGAAAGGCGATATCGCGCCCATTCTCAGCGGCGTTGATGCGCATCACATCGCCATCGTCAACGGGCGCTATGAACCGTCCTGGAGCGAATTCAAGAATAACGATCCGGGCATTACGGTCGCCGAACTATTCGCGTTCCTGGCCGAAAATCCGAACTACCGGGCCGGACCGGTCCCCGGCGGCGACGATCCCGCCTATTGGCTCAACACCGCTTTCATGAGCGGCGGCGTGGCGCTGCGCGATCAAGCGCGGTGCGGCCGCGGCCAAGCCGATCCATATCGAGCATGTGTTTTCCGGCGACGCCGGCGCGGCGATGTATCCGCGTGTCGTGGTGATCGTGGAGCCGGGCGCGCAGGCAACGCTGGTCGAGTCCTTCTCCGGTCCGGAGGCCATCGACTATCAGGTCAATTCGGTGCTCGAACTGGTGATCGGCGACGGCGCGCGCCTCGACCACGTCCGGGTCGGCTGCGACGGCGGCGGCGCCTTACGGGTCTCGACGCTCGGCGTCACGGTCGGCGCCAAGGCCGTCTACCGAGATTTTGCCTTCACCAGCGGCGGCGCGGTGGTGCGCAATCAGACGTTCGTGCGTTTTGCCGGCGAGGGCAGCGAGGGCGCCATCGACGGCGCCAGCCTGCTCAAAGGCCGCCAGCACGTCGACAACACGCTGGTCATCGATCACGCCGTCGGCCACTGCACGAGCCGCGAACGTTTCAAATCGGTGCTCGACGGCGAAAGCCACGGCATCTTCCAGGGCAAGATCATCGTCGAGCCGCACGCGCAGAAGACCGACGGCAAGATGATGACGCGCGCGTTGCTGCTGTCGGACGAGGCGGAAGCCGACAACAAGCCGGAACTGGAAATCTTTGCCGACGACGTGGTCTGCGGCCACGGTTCGACCGCCGGCGCGCTCGACCAGGGACTTAAATTCTATCTGATGTCGCGCGGCATTCCGGCCAAGGAGGCCGAGGCGCTCTTGGTGCAGGCCTTCATCGGCGAGGTGGTCGAGGAGATCGCGCACGAGGGCATCCGCGACGCGCTGATGTTTACCGCGCGCAAGTGGCTGGGGAGCCGGGAATGACCCTGCATCCCGCAGTGAGCAACGGCTCCTACGACGTCGCCAAGATCCGCGCGGATTTTCCGGCGCTGGCCATGCAGGTCTACGGCAAGCCGCTGGTCTATCTCGACAATGCCGCCTCGGCGCAAAAGCCCAAGCAGGTACTCGACCGCATCCAGAAGGCCTATGTCGAGCAATACGCCAACGTGCATCGCGGCCTGCATTATCTCGCCAACGAGGCGACCGAGGCTTACGAAGGCGCACGCGAAACCGTGCGCGCCTTCCTCAACGCCGGGCGGCCGGAAGAGATCATCTTCACGCGCAACGCCACCGAGGCGATCAACCTGGTCGCCTATACCTTCGGCCGCGAGCGCATCCAGCCGGGCGACGAGATCGTGCTCTCGATCATGGAGCACCATTCCAACATCGTGCCGTGGCATTTCCTGCGCGAGCGCCAGGGCGCCGTGATCAAATGGGCGCCGGTCGACGATGAGGGCAATTTCCTGATCGACGAATTCGAGAAGCTGCTCGGGCCGCGCACCAAGATGGTCGCCATCACGCAAATGTCGAACGCGCTCGGCACCGCGGTGCCGGTTAAACAAGTGATCCGGCTCGCGCATGCGCGCGGCATTCCGGTGCTGGTCGACGGCGCGCAAGGCGCCGTGCATCTCGACGTCGACGTGCGCGATCTCGACTGCGACTTCTACGCCATGACCGGTCACAAGCTCTATGGGCCGACCGGGATCGGCGTGCTGTACGGCAAATATGATCTGCTCGCCGCCATGCCGCCGTTCAACGGCGGCGGCGAAATGATCCAGGAAGTGTTCGAGGACCGCATCACCTATGGTGCGCCGCCGCATCGCTTCGAGGCCGGCACGCCGTCGATCGTGCAGGCGATCGGCTTGGGCGCGGCGCTCGAATACATCAATTCGGTCGGCAAGCCGCGCATCCGCGCGCATGAGACCGCGCTGGTGAAATACGCGCAGGAGAAGCTTGGCGCGATCAATTCGCTGCGCATTATCGGTAACGCGCCGGACAAGGGGCCGATCGTCTCCTTCGAGATCAAGGGCGCGCATCCGCACGATGTCGCCACCATCATCGACCGCGCCGGCGTGGCGGTACGCGCCGGCACCCATTGCGTGATGCCGTTGCTGGCGCGCTTTGGCGTTACCGCGACGTGCCGCGCTTCGTTTGCGATGTACAACACCAAGGACGAGGTGGACGTGTTGGCCGCCTCCCTGGTCAAGGCGCAGGAATTTTTCGCATGACCGACGAAACGCCCGTCACCGACAATGCCGCTGCGGAAAGGCCGCCGGAGAACGCCGCCATCAGCGGCTCCTCCACGCTGCCGCCGGACGAACTCAACCGGCTGACCGACGACATCATTGCCGGTTTGAAGACCGTCTATGACCCGGAGATCCCGGCCGACATCTACGAGCTCGGCCTGATCTACAAGATCGATATCGCCGACGACCGCAGCGTCAAGATCGACATGTCGCTGACCTCACCCAACTGCCCATCGGCGCAGGAGCTGCCGGTGATGGCGGAAAACGCGGTTTCCAGCGTGCCGGGCGTGAGCGACGTCAAGGTCGAGATCGTGTGGGATCCGCCTTGGGACCCGAGCCGGATGTCGGACGAGGCCCGACTTGTATTGAATATGTGGTGACGCGCCGCCAAATTAGGATCGAAAGAGGACCGCTATGGCCACTGCACGACCGCGACCCCAGGTGATGAAGCTGACTGACGCCGCCGCGCTGCGCATCAAGGACGTGATGGCGCGGGCCGACAAGCCGGTCGCGGGCGTGCGCGTCGGCGTCAAGAACGGCGGCTGCGCCGGCATGGAATACACCATGGAATATGCCGACGCCGTGCGGCCGACCGACGAAGTGGTCGAGGACAAAGGCGTCAAGATCCTGGTCGATCCGAAGGCGGTGCTGTTCCTGCTCGGCACCGAGATGGATTACAAGGCCGAGAAGCTGTCGGCCCAGTTCGTCTTCAACAACCCGAACCAGACCTCGGCCTGCGGCTGCGGCGAATCCGTGCAGCTCACGCCGGCCAAGGACGCGGCAGAGTAGGGCCGCAGCCGCGGGGCGCGAGCATCCGGTGGACCCCGACGTTATCCGTGAACTGTTCGTCGTTTTCGGCGCCGTCCAGGTGCGCGGCCTTTTCGGCGGCGCCGGGCTTTTTGTCGACAGCGTGATGTTCGGCCTCGTCTCCGACGGCCAGATCTATCTGAAAGCGGATGCGGCGACGGCGCCGGCTTTCGAGCGCGAGGGCTGCGTGCCGTTCGAATACAGCACCAAGAAGGGGCGACGGGCGGTCATGTCCTATTGGCGGCTGCCGGACCGGCTCTACGATGACCCCGACGAGCTCGCGCGATGGGCGCGGCAGGCGCTGGCGGTCGCGCAGCGCAAAGCGGCTAGCAAGCCGAAGACGCGTCCGAGAAAAACACGAAAAAGCGATAGGTCTTAGGCGACCTGCATCGCTACGCCGCCGGCGGCGACTTCCGGATCGGTCTCGCTCATGACCCGGTTGCGGCCGTGGCGCTTGGCGGCATAGAGGCAGCCGTCGGTGCGCTCGATCAAGGACTGGATGGTGTCGTTGTTGTGCAAGGTCGCGACCCCGATCGACACCGTCACGCGGCCGAGATGCTCGCCGGTCGATCGCTTCATCAGTTCCTTGGTCATCACCGCGCGGCGGATGTGATCGGCCACCGTGATGGCCGAGCGCAGCACCGTATTCGGCAGAATGACGGCGAATTCTTCGCCGCCGTAGCGGGCGGTGGTGTCCTGACCCTTGACGTTGGCCTTCATCGACATCGCCACCAGGCGCAACACCTGGTCGCCGGTGAGATGGCCGTAACTGTCGTTGAAGTTCTTGAAATGATCGATGTCGGTCAGCATGAGCGACAGCGCCTCGTTCTTGGCGCGCGCCTCATCGATCGCCTTTGCCAGCGTGGTGTCGAAGAACTTCCTGTTGGAGAGCTGGGTGAGCGGATCGGTCAGGCTTTCGCTGCGCACCGCCTCGAGGTTGGCATGCAGGTCGAGGATTTCGCGTTTTGATGCGCTGAGCCGCTCTTCCAGCTTGATGTTGGAGACTTCCATCTCCTTGGCGGTGTGCACCAGGCTTTCGACGATCGTGCGCAGGCCTTCGCGGTCCTTCGACTGGCCGATCTTCTGCGACATGTCGACCAGGCTCTCGGTGTAGCTCGAGGCGGAGCCGGCGGCGGTGTCGATCATCGACATGACCTGCTCGATTTCGCCTTTGACCTGGCTGCCGACTTCGTCGATCCGCTCGGTCAGGCGAGTCGGCGACAGGTAGGTGGCGTAGATGTTTTCCAGATTATTCTCGGCGAGCACGCCGCTCGCCTTGAGTGTCTCGTTGATCTTTTGATTCAGCGAGGGGTGATAGCCGGTGGCGTAGGCGTACCAGATCTCGAAATTGCGCGGCGTCGCCGCCTGGCGCAATGCCTTGATTTGGCCAAGCGCGATTTCCGCGAACGCCATCGTGCGTTCGTGCTCATCGGCGTACTCGGCCATTGCGGTCCCCCGAAAGCGGGCTTCTGCCCGATAGGTTGCACGGCGCGGCCCCATGGGCGCGCCATACCCCTGGCGAGACGGTAAGGGAGGGAGGTGAATCGCCGGTAAATTTGCCGTTGGTTGCAGCGCAATTATTTCGCAACCTGGGCGATTTAAGCCCGAAAAGCCGTAATCAGGCCTTGAGCGACACCGGCCGGAGCAGGAAAGCGGGCAGGTGGCTGCCGTCGGATTCCAGGGCGGACTCGCGGGCAGGCTCGCGCGGCGGTTGCTGGCGGGCCGGCTGCGGCTTGGCGGCGCGCACGGGCTCATTGTCCGCACGGGGATGCCGGTGCGCTGGTTGCGGCTTGGCGGCGCGCTCCGGTTCGTGGTCCGCCCGCGGGTGCGCGGGACGTTCGCGGCTGTGACCGCGACTGCGGCCACCGCGCTGGCTGCGCTCGCCCTCGCGCGGCCGGCTCTCGCGCGTCTCGGCCGGCGCCGGTTCGCCCATCCAGGGGATGGTCTGGCCGATCAGCCGCTCGATGGCCGCCACCGACTTGCTGTCGATCGGCGCGACGATGGAGATGGCGGTGCCGCTCAAGCCGGCGCGGCCGGTACGGCCGATGCGATGGACGTAATCGTCGGGATGATGCGGCACGTCGAAATTGAAGATGTGGCTGACCGCCGGGATATCGAGGCCGCGCGCGGCGACATCGGAAGCGATCAGCAGCGTGGCTTCGCCCTTGCGGAAGGCATCGAGCGCGGCGGTGCGCGCCGATTGGTCGAGATCGCCGTGCAAGGCGACGGCGTTGAACTTATGCCGTTGCAGCGAGCGGTGCAGAAGCGCCACCTCGCGTTTGCGGTTGCAGAACACGATGGCGTTCTTGAAGCCTTCGGCGGAGCGGATGAGCCGGCGCAGCGTCTCGCGCTTTTCCGCCGGATCGCGGCCGGTCGAAACCAGCAGCTGGGTGATGGTCGTGGCCGCGGTCGCCGGCTTCGACACTTCCACGCGCACCGGATTGTGCAGGAAGGTGTCGGCGATGCGCTGGATTTCCGCCGGCATGGTGGCGGTGAAGAACAGCGTTTGGCGGGTGAACGGCACCAGCTTGCCGATGCGTTCGATGTCGGGGATGAAGCCCATGTCGAGCATGCGGTCGGCTTCGTCGATCACCAGCAATTCGACGCCGGAGAGCAGCAGGCGGCCGCGCTCGGAATGATCGAGCAGGCGGCCGGGCGTCGCGATCAGCACGTCGACGCCGCGGATCAACTTGGCGTCCTGATCGCCGAACGAAACGCCGCCGATGATGAGCGCGACGTTGAGCTTGTGGTTCTTGCCGTATTTTTCGAACTGTTCGGCGACTTGCGCGGCGAGTTCGCGCGTCGGCTCGAGGATGAGCGTGCGCGGCATGCGCGCGCGGGCGCGTCCTTGTTCGAGCATCGTCAACATCGGCAGCACGAAAGCGGCGGTCTTGCCGGTGCCGGTCTGGGCGATGCCGAGCACGTCGCGGCGCGCGAGAACGTGCGGAATCGCTTGGTCTTGAATGGGAGTGGGGTTTTTGTAGCCGGCCGATTCAATGGCCGAGAGAACTTTGGCGGATAAGCCAAGATGCGAAAAAGACATGTAACCTCGAGTCAGCGCCGCCGGAACGGCCTGTCCTCAACATTTGCGGATTCAAATGTTAAACAGGCGCCGCGCCGGACTAGAACGATGATCTCGGGGTGCGCGGAAAGGCGGACGAATCCAAAAGGACCGTTCAAGCGGAACATAGGGGCTGTGGCCCGAAAGTCAATGCTGCGGCAGTGCAATAAGTCGCGTTAACCCTTAAGCTTTTGTCTATTGGAGCGTCACAATGATGCAATCTTTGCCGCTGGTTCTAGTGCCCGGCCTGACCTGCACGGCGCGTCTTTATGGCCCGCAAATCGCCTCGCTCTGGCCGTTCGGGCAGGTGACGGTGGCCGATCACCGGCGCGACGCCGATATGGCGGCGATTGCGGCGCGAATTCTCAAGGACGCGCCGCCGCGCTTCGCGCTCGCCGGTCTTTCGATGGGCGGCTACATCGCCTTGGCCATGCTGCGGCAGGCGCCCGAGCGCATCGCCAGACTGGCGCTGCTCGACACCTCGGCGCGCGCCGACACGGCGGAACAAACCGCAGGGCGCAAGACGCAAATCGCCATGGCGCAGTCGGGCCGCTACGGCGAGATTTCGGACCTGTCGATCCCGCGTTATTTGAACGCGAAGCATCAGCGCGACGAGCGTCTCACCGGGATCGTGCGTCAGATGATCACGGAAACCGGGCCGGAGGCCTTCGTGCGTCAACTCATGGCGATCATGTCGCGGCCGGATTCACGATCGATGCTGGCGTCGATCCGCTGTCCGACGCTGGTGTTGGTCGGCGACGCCGACGCCGCGACGCCGCCGGAACTCAACAAGGAAATCGCCGACGGCATCCCAGGCGCGACGTTCACGGTCATTCCCGACAGCGGGCATCTCACCACCCTCGAACAACCCGAGGCGGTGAACGCGGCGCTCGCCGAATGGCTGAGCACGTGAACCGGCGCGCCGCTCGCGCGTTATAACGGAGCCATGGCCATGACCGGGACCCGCGACAATGCAGGCGTGATCGCGCCGCCGCCGCTCATTGCGCTGGCGGCGGTCGTGCTTGGGCTCGTGCTCGATTGGTTGCTGCCGGCCTATGTGCTGACGGTGCTGCTGACGTTCTGGGAGCGCGTCGTCATCGCCGTCATTCTGGCTGGCGGGGGAGCGGTGCTGGCCATCCCCGCGATGCGCGGCTTCCGTTCGGCCGGCACGCATGTGGAGCCGTGGAAGCCGGCGACCGCGCTGGTGACCGGCGGCATTTTCGGCTGGCTGCGCAACCCGATGTATGTCGGGCTGACGCTGTGCCTTGCCGGGCTGTCGATTCTCCTGGCATCCGACTGGATGCTGGTGATGACGATTGTGTTCGTGCTGGTGATCCATTTCGGCGTGGTCAAGCGCGAGGAGCGCTATCTCGAGGCGAAATTCGGCGATGCCTACCGCGCCTACAAGGCGCGCGTGCCGCGTTATGGCTGGCCGCTTTAGGCGGCGACTCGAATTTATCCCAGGCTTTCCGGGCTTCATCCCTTTGCCAGAGCAAAAGCCAGCGCCTATAGGGTGCTTGCAATTCGATCGTCGGGAGAAAATGCATGCGCACGCAGGTCGGCATTATCGGGGCAGGGCCGGCCGGGCTGATGCTGGCGCGGTTGCTGCATCTCGCCGGGATCGAGTCGATCATCCTCGAAAACCGCAGCCGCAATTACATCGAGAACCGCATCCGCGCCGGACTGATCGAGCACTGGGCCGCCGATCTTTTGGTCGACGTCGGCGTCGGCGAAAGGATGCAGCGCGAAGGCATCCTGCATTGGGGCATCAATGTCGGCATCAATGGCGACTTGCGCCGCATCGATTTCAAGGCGCTGGTCGACAAGCGCGTCACCATCTACGGCCAGCAGGAAGTCGTAAAGGATTTGGTAGAGCGAAGGCTGGCCGACGGCGGGCCGCTGCTATTCGAAGTCGACGGCGTCAGCGTCCATGACGTGACCTCGAGCCAGCCGAAGATCCGCTTCACGCATCAAGGCCGCGCGCAGGAGATCGATTGCGACTTCATCGCCGGCTGCGACGGCTTCCACGGCATCGCCCGGCCAAGCATTCCCGACGGCGTGCTCAGCGTGTTCGAGCGCGATTATCCGTTCGGCTGGCTCGGCATATTGTCGGAGTCGCCGCCGCCGGATCACGAGCTGGTCTATTCCTACACCGACCGCGGCTTCGCGCTTTACACCATGCGCTCGATGTCGCTGTCGCGGCTCTATCTGCAATGCGATCACGACGAGGACATCCACGCCTGGCCGGATGCCCGCATCTGGAACGAGTTGCACAAGCGGCTGGGCGGCGCGCGTAAGCTTACCGAAGGCAAGATCCTGCAAAAGGGCATCACGCCGATGCGCAGCTTTGTGGTCGAGCCGATGCAGCACGGCCGTCTTTTTCTGGCCGGCGACAGCGCGCATATCGTGCCGCCGACCGGCGCCAAGGGCATGAACCTGGCCTTCGCCGATGTAGTGATGCTCGCGCGCGCGCTGGATGGCTTCTACAAGAAGAAGCGCGAGGAAGGCCTTGCAAATTATTCGGCCAATTGCCTGCGCCGGGTTTGGTACGCGCAGCGGTTCTCCTGGTGGATGACGCAGATCCTGCATCGCTTCCCCAACGAGTCGGCGTTCGACCGCCGCCGCCAACTTTCCGATCTCGACTACATCACGCACTCGGAAGCCGCATCGAAGATGTTGGCCGAGCAATATGTCGGGCTGCCGCTCGCATGATCCCGAAAAGTGGGAAGCGGTTTTCGGATTAGATCATGCGAAAGAAAAAAGTTTAGTCGCGCAAGATCGCGCGCAGCGGGCGGTTGAGCAGCGCGATCATCAGGCCCGCCAAGGCGGAAATGAGCGCCAGCATCAGGAAGAAACGGTCCTTGGTCATGCTCGACCAGAAGGTGCCTAGATAGCCGGCAAGGAATCCGCCGACAAAGCTGGTGGCGAGCCACACGCCCATCATCATCGATAGCAGCGAAACCGGTGCGATTTTGGTCACCAGCGAGAGGCTGGTCGGCGACAAATAAAGCTCGCCGACGGTAAGCACAAAGAAATAACCGAACAGCCAGAGCCAACTTGCCTGTGTGCCTGCGGACACACGCGCGGCGGCGACCATGATCAGATAGGCGGCTGCGGCAAGAAAACAGCCGATCGCCATCTTCGCGACGGTGAACGGCTCGCGCGCGCCCTGGCGGCGCCACAGCGACACGATGAAGGGCGTGAAGGCGAAGATCATGAACGGATTGAGCGCCTGGAACCAGGTCACCGGAATGTCCCAGCCGAACAGGCGCCGGTCGGTGAATTCGCTCGCCCACAGCACGATGGTGTTGCCCTGCTGCTCATAGATGCCCCAGAACAGGCTGACCGGCACGAACAGCAATAGCAGTGCGACAATCGATTGCCAGGCGGCGCGGTCGAGCGGCGGCTGCGCTCCTGCGCGTTTGGCAAAGCTTTCCTTCGGCAATGCCGGTGTGGCCGCGAGATAAATGATGAGGCCGGTGGTCATGCCGACGCCGGCGGCGGCGAAGCCGTAGTGCCAGCCCAGTTCCTCGCCCAGCGTGCCGCACACCAGCGGCGCCAGAAACGCGCCAAGATTGATGCCGACATAGAAAATCGAGAAGGCGCGGTCGCGGCGGCGGTCGCCGGGTGCGTAGAGCGCCCCGACCTGGGTCGAAATGTTCGGCTTGAAGGCACCATTGCCGAGAATGAGGAAGCCGAGCGCGAACAAAAATAAATGCTCGAAAGCCATCATGAAATGGCCGACGGCCATCAAGGCCGCGCCAAGGATCACGGTGCGGCGGCGGCCGAGCACGCGGTCGGCCAGCAAGCCGCCGAAGATCGGCGTGAGATAGACGAGGCCGGTATAAAAGCCATAGATCTGCGAGGCGAAGGGTTGGGCGGCGAGCGGGCCGAAGACGAATTCGAGCGCATGCCGGAACGGGACGAGACCCACGACCGCGCCGGCGCGCTGCGGGGCGAGCAGGTATTTGACCATGTAGAGCAAGAGCAGCGCGCGCATGCCGTAATAGGAGAAGCGCTCCCACATCTCGGTCGCGAACAAAAAGGTGAGGGCGCGCGGATGGCCGAATAGGTCGGTGCGCGCTCCCGGATGGTCGGCAATAGGTGCGGGGGCGGCGGTCATCCTGGCCTGGCGGGATCCTTGCTACGCCGACGATAGCATATCGCGCCGGTGACATTTCCGAATGGCGCGGTGTAGGCTTACCTGGCACGTTCCGGCAGTGAACGGATGGGAGGATCAAAATGAGGATTCGGAGCCTTTTGGCATGCTTGGCGGCGGCGTCGGTTTTCGCGGCAGCCGGCGAGGTACGCGCACAAGACGCATATCCAAACCGCGTCATTCGCTTCATCGTCGGATTCGCCGCCGGCGGCGGCAACGATCTGTTCGCCCGCTTGGTGGTGCAGAAGTTCCAGGAGAATACCGGCGCCACGGCCATCGTCGAGAACAAGCCCGGCGCCGGCGGGCGGATTTCCTCCGACTACGTGGCGCATCAGGCGCCCGACGGGTACACGGTCTTGGTCGCCGCCACCGGGCAGATGGCGATCGCCGCCGCCATCTATCCCAATCTCACCTATCATCCGACCAAGAGCTTCATTCCGCTCAATATGATCGCCTCGTTCCCGCTGATGCTGGTGGTGCCGGCGAACCATCCGGCCAAGAACGTGAAGGAACTAGTGGCTTGGGCCAAGGCCCACCCCGACAAGTCGAATTACGGCACTTCGGCGCCGCCCTTCACCATCGCCAGCGAGCTGTTAAAGCTAAAGACCGGCATGCCTGGAGTGGCCATCCCGTTCAAGGGCACCAACGAGTTCGAATCTGTGCGTGGCCAGCGAACAGTGCTTGTTCACCATTTCCGACGGCGGGCCAGCGGTTCCGCTGGTGAAAGGCGGCAAGACCCGCGCGCTGGCGGTGACCGGCTCCGAGCGCTCGCCCGAGCTTCCCGATGTTCCAAGCATGGCCGAGGCCGGCTATCCGGAGATCAATATCCACCTGTGGAGCGGGTTCTTCGTGCCGGCCGGCACGCCGGCGCCGATCGTCGCCAAGCTTACGACCGAACTTGGACGCGCGCTCGCTGATCCGCACGTGCAGGATGGCCTGAAGAAAATGGCTGTCACTCCGGGCGGGCCGACCGGCGACGCGTTCAAGCAGCGCATCGACGCCGACATCAAAACTTTCGGCGACGTGGTGAAGACGGCGAAACTGTCGTTCAAGTAACAAACGCGTCACACCGTTTGCTATTTTGCGCGCGCCGATTGCCGCCGCGCGGCGCGCTGCTATTGTGGCGTTAGTGGAATTCGAGTCGCTTGAGCGGTGAAGTCATGCGAATTGTGGCGGTGCTGGTGCTTACGGCCGCGATCGGCCTGTCCGCCGCTCAAGCCGAACCGGTCGACGCGGTATTCCAGCACTTCGGTCTGTTCGGCGACTGGGCGGTCGATTGCAAGCAGGCGGCTTCGTCCGCCAATCCGCATGTCAGCGTCACGACGCCAAGCCCGGGCCTAGTCCTGGAGAACCACGATCTCGGCGGCAATTTCGCGGTCAACAAGTACAGCATGTTGTCGGCGGAGCGTCTTTCACCTGAACAGGTGTCGGTGGAAGTGATCTTCCAACCCGGTACCGAGGCCGAGCAACGCCAGAAGCTGGTCTATTTCGTTCGCAAGAACACCCGCCGCACCATGTTCAACCAGCCGGAAGACGGCGACGTGCGCGTCAGGGACGGCATCGTGCTCGCCTTCGGCACCAAGACGCCGGTGCTGGAGAAGTGTGATTAGGAGAGACGCGCCGCACCGCGCCACGGTCATTGCCGGGCTTGACCCGGCAATCCATGAGGCTGTGCTGGAAATGCGGCCTTACAAATCTTGAACGCGCCGAAACTTACCATGAATGCCCGGGTCAGGCCCCGGCATGACGCGGCGATTGTTGCCGCGTCTGGCGCTCATCACACATCCAACAGCGCTTCGCTGGCGAACTCGGCGTTCTCCTGAATGAAGTCGAAGCGCGCTTCCGCCTTGTTGCCCATCAGGCGCTCGACCGACTTTTCGGTCGGCTTGCGTTCGGCGTCCGTCAGCACCACGCGCAGCAGCGTGCGCTTGGACGGGTCCATGGTGGTTTCCTTCAACTGCGCCGCCATCATTTCGCCGAGGCCTTTGAAGCGACTGACCTCCACCTTGGCATTGGCGTTGAATTCCTTCTTCAGCAGCTCCGCCTTGTGCTTGTCGTCGCGCGCATAGAAAATCTTGCCGCCGTGCTGCAGGCGGTAGAGCGGCGGCACCGCGAGATAGAGCCGGCCGGCATCGATCAGCTTCTGCATCTGGCGATAGAAGAAGGTGATCAGCAGCGAGGCGATATGGGCGCCGTCGACGTCGGCGTCGGTCATGATGATGACCTTCTCGTAGCGCAGATCCTTTTCGTGGAAATGCACGCCGGTGCCGCAGCCGAGCGCCTGGATCAGGTCGGCGAGCTGCGCGTTCTGCGCCAGCTTGTCCTTGCCGGCAGACGCCACGTTCAAGATCTTGCCGCGCAACGGCAGCACCGCCTGCGTGCGGCGGTCGCGCGCCTGTTTGGCCGAGCCGCCGGCCGAGTCGCCCTCGACGATGAAAATCTCCGAGCCTTCCGAGGCCGAGCTCGAGCAGTCGGCGAGCTTGCCGGGCAGGCGTAATTTGCGCACCGCGGTCTTGCGCGCGATGTCCTTTTCCTGGCGTCGGCGCAGCCGCTCCTCGGCCCGCTCGATGACGAAGTCGAGCAGCTTGTTGGCCTGCAGCGGATTGCCCGACAGCCAATGGTCGAACGGATCCTTGATCGCCTGTTCGACGATTTTCTGCGCCGCCGCGGTGGCCAGGCGATCCTTGGTCTGGCCCTGGAATTCCGGCTCGCGCACGAACACCGAGAGCATGCAGCCGGCGCCGGTCATCACGTCGTCGCTGGTCACGTCCTTGGCGCGTTTCTCCTGGCCGGCGCGGGCGGCGTGGTCTTTCAGGCCGCGCAGCAGCGCCGTACGCAGGCCGGACTCATGCGTGCCGCCGTCGGGCGTCGGGATCGTGTTGCAGTAGGATTGCAAGAAGCCGTCGGCATCCGCGGTCCAAGCCACCGCCCATTCGACCGCGCCATGGCGGCCGGTCTTGCCGGCGTTGCCGGTAAAAATGTCCGGATGCACCAGCGTGGCGCCGGCGAGGTTGCTGGCGAGATAGTCCTTCAGCCCGTCGGCGAAATGGAACGTGGCTTTCTCGGGCACGTCCTCGACGCCCTTGAGCAGTTCCTTGGCGCACTGCCAGCGGATCTCGACGCCGCCATAGAGATAGGCCTTGGAGCGCGCCATCTTGAACACGCGTTCGGCCTGGAACGCGGCATCGGGCCCGAAAATTTCCGGATCTGGCTTGAAGCGGATCTTGGTGCCGCGCCGGTTGGGCGCGCGGCCGGCCTTTTCCAGCTTGCCCTTCGGCTTGCCGCGCTCGAACGCCATGCGGTAGAGCTGCTGCTCGCGCGCGACCTCGACTTCCATGCGTTCGGACAAAGCGTTGGCGACCGAGACGCCGACGCCGTGCAAGCCGCCCGAGGTCTCATAGACCTTGGAATCGAATTTGCCGCCGGCGTGCAGCGTGCACATGATCACTTCCAGCGCCGACTTGTTCTTGAATTTCGGATGCGGGTCGACCGGGATACCGCGGCCGTTGTCGGTGACGGAAACGAAGCCGTTCGCTTCCATCTCCACTTCGATCCAGTCGGCGTGGCCGGCCAGCGCCTCGTCCATGGAGTTGTCGATCACCTCGGCGAACAGGTGATGCAGCGCCTTCTCGTCGGTGCCGCCGATATACATGCCGGGGCGGCGGCGCACCGGCTCGAGCCCCTCCAGCACCTCGATGTGTTTGGCGGTGTAGCCGGATTCGGCGCTGGCGCCGCGCTTTGCCTTGGCGCGCGGCGCCGGTTTGGGCGCGCTGCGGGCCGCGGGCGAGGGCGCTGCGCGGGCGGCTGCCTCGAACAAATCGGGCTGTTTCGACGGTTTTTTCTTGGTCGCAGATTTAGCCATGGAAGCTTCCAGATAGGAATCGAGCGAATCAGTTGCCAGTTACTATGCCACTTGGACGCGGCCGCTGAGAGCGTCCGTAGTACATGCTGGCCTTGGCAAAAGGGCGCTGTAATGGCAGCTTTCCCCCAAGATCGGGCAGAACAAAGACGATTTTGCAGGTCTGTGGTCCATTGCCCCCGCCCCGGACTTGGCACTGCAATGGCACCTTGCCGCTCGCGCGCAACCAAAGCGGTGATGGCGCATTGAACACGGGGTTCTCGGGGCGGTCCGGCACGGAGTTCACATGGACATTCGCGGGTTGGTTGCGCGGGAGAGTGCGGCGGAGCCGGAAGAGCCCAGGCCGGTCACCAGCGCCGAAAGCTTCTGGCGCACGGCCGCGCAGGTGGCGACCGTCGGCATTTTTTTGCTTCTGTTCGGCGCCTTTCTCGAATTGGCCCGAGTGCTGCTGCTGCCCGTCACGGCCGCCTTCGTCATAGGCACGATGTTGGGGCCGGTTGCGGAACGGGGGGCGGCGCACCGCATCCCGCAATGGGTTACCGCATTTTTTCTGATCGTGCTGCTCGTCGTCGCGCTGAACGCGTTGATCCTCCTTCTCGCCGCCCCCGTGAGCGACTGGATCAGCAAGGCGCCGGAGATCGGCGCGCGGCTCAAAGATAAACTGTCACTCCTGGATTATCCGTTGCACTTGCTGCGCGGACTTCGCGATACGCTCAATCCAGAGGGCAATCACGCCGCACCGGTCGAACTGGGCGTGTCGACCCTCATCCAGCCGGCACTCAGCCTACTGACACCGGCATTCGGTTTCGTTACGCCGGCGATCGGCCAATTGTTGATCTTCTTCGGGACGCTGTTCTTCTTCCTCTCCTCGCGGACGCAGATGCGGCGAGCCATGGCGATCCTGTTCGCCGGACGCGAATCGCGGCTGCGGACGCTACGGATTTTGAACGACATAGAGAGCAACCTTACGGCTTACTTCACCACCGTCGCGGCCATCTATTTTGTCGAAGGGTTCTGCGTCGGGCTGGCGTCGTATTTCGTCGGCTTGCCCAATGCGGCCGCCTGGGGTGCGCTCGCATTTGTGCTGTGCTTCATTCCCTATATCGGTCCCGGCATCTTGATCCTGGTGCTGTTCGGCGCCGGTCTCATTGAATTCCCGTCCGCGACCCACGCGCTGATCGTGCCGGTATTCTACATTGCGCTGGCCACGATCGAGGGAAATTTTATTACGCCGACAATCGTCGGCCGCAGGCTGACGCTGAGCCCGCTTGCGGTCTTCCTGTCGCTGGTGTTCTGGGCCTGGATGTGGGGGCCGATCGGCGCATTTCTGGCGACGCCGTTGTTGATCGTCGGCCTCGTTGCCGCGCATCATTCTTTTCCGGGCGACGATTTGAGCCTGCCGGGGTAACGCGTCATGCCGAACCGGCCGGCTGGCGCCGAACGGGCCGCCGGGCTAGATACGGCACGCGCTTTCTCACGCCGATCACTCCCGCATGAATTTTGATCTTTACGCTCAGTCGGTCATCGCCTTCGTGCGCGACAACGCGGCCTGGGCGCCGCCGATCGTGTTTGCGCTCGCCTTTGGGGAATCGCTCGCCTTCATCTCGCTGCTGGTCCCGGCCTGGGGCGCGCTGGTCGCGATCGGCGCGCTGATCGGGCCGAGCGGCATCAATTTCTGGCCGGTGTGGGTCGCCGCCGCGCTCGGCGCCGCCTTCGGCGACTGGCTGTCCTATTGGATCGGCCTCAAGCTCGAATATTCGGTGCAGCACATTTGGCCGCTGTCGCGCCATCCCGAGTTGATTCCGCGCGGCGAGGCCTTCATGAAGAAATGGGGCATTCCCGGCATTTTCATCGGGCGGTTTTTCGGACCATTGCGCGCCGCGGTGCCGCTGATCGCCGGAATATTCGAGATGCCGTTTTGGCGCTTCCAGTTGGCGAACTTTTCCTCGGCCTTCGTGTGGGCGGCGGTGCTGCTTACCCTCGGCGACGGGATTTCGCTCGGCTTGCACTGGCTGCGCAGCCTGTGGTGAATAAAAATCCGCCGGAGCTTTCGCCCCGGCGGATCAATTCGCAAATCCGCGAACGCTTATTTGCCGAGCTGGACGAAGCGCATCTCGCCTTTGACCAGGTCGGGCACGACGACCAGGAGACCCTTGGCGTTGGGGATGGCGCAAAGATCGGCGGGGCCTTTGAAGCCGGTCGCCAGATCATGCTTGCCCATTTTCTTGTTCCACTGGAACACGGCGCCGGTCACCCAGTCGGTGGCGATGATGTCGCCGTTCTTCATGCGGTAGAGGCCGTCGAGCAGACCGATATTGTCGGAGATCTGCTTCGGATCCTTGCCTTTGGCCATCTCATAGATACCGTGCGGCTTTTCCTTGGATTCCATGCCGACCATGACGAGCGAGCCGTTCTTGCCGGGATAGAGTCCGTTCGGGAAAATGCCTTTGCCCTTGAATACCACTGTGATCTTCGGCGGCTTCTTCGCTTTCAGGAAATCGGCCGGCTCGACGCTAAACAACTGGTCGGAGCGGTTGTCGCTGACGTAAAGCACGCCGTCGATCACAGTCGGATCGTTGGCGAACTGGATGCCGGGTAGGTCGAGCTTCTTGCCCTGTTTGGTCTTGAGATCGACGATCCATACCGAATCGATGTCGGTGAACCACATGCGGCCGCCGCTGATCCAGATGCCTTTCGGCTTGTTCAGCGTCTGACCTTGAGGCGGAAAGAATCGCTTTTCGAGAATCTTGCCGTCCGCAGACACCTTGGTGATGAAGCCTTTGCCGTCCTTGTCGGCCGGCTTGAGGTCCGGGCCGAAGTCGCCGGTGTAGAACACCTTTTCTTTCGGATCGTAGGCGACGGATTCGATATGGCCGAAGCCGGTGACGGCCTTGTCCGAGAGCACCTTCAATGGCTGCGCCGTAGCAGGCGCGGCCGCGAATTGCAGGCCGGCGAGACAAGCCGCGAGTGCAATGGTTGTCGTGAGTTTTCCACGCATGGCATTTCTCCCCAACGCAATGAGATTCGCCGCCGGGATTTTCATCCCGGCGGAATTTGTTGTTACGCCGCTCGTGTTATTTCAGCGCCGCAGCGCCGGCCAGCGAGATCGTGTCGTCCTGCGATCCGGTGCCGTTGCTCGCGCCGATAGCGCCGACGATCTTGCCGCCGACCACCAGCGGGTTGCCGCCGCGCGAACCGGTAAAGGAGCCGCCGAGCGTTGGCAGATAGGCGAAGAATTCACCCTTACCCATCAGCCGTTCGAACACCAGCGTTGGACGGCGGAAACGCGCCGCAGCGCGCGCCTTCGCCTGCGAAATGCGGATTGACGCAAACTGGCAGCCATCCATTTTTTCGAAATAGACCAAATCACCACTTGGGCCGACGACCGCGACGCACATGTCCCACCCGCGTTTCGTCGCTTCCGCGACCGCCGCGTCAGCAACCTTCTTTGCCGTTGCCAGATTGATCGTTTCGCCATATGGCAGAAATGTCATCTTCTCCGGAACTTGTTCGTTCGGATTTTTCGGATCCGGCGGCACCTGCGCGAAAGCGCCCGAACTCATCACCAGCGCGACGCCCAAAGCGCCCGCCATCATCATCGTCAATCGACGCATCTGTCAGTCCTCCCAAATATTTGGCCGGTCGTTGCCGGCATTGCTTGATCCGGCGCGGTTGGCGCTGAATCGTCGACGTGGGCAGCTTAACCAACAAGTGGGCGCTCGCCTATACGGGTTGCTAACTGCCGCGCACGACGACCGCACTGCGGAATAAAATGCGCGCGATGGGGTTTATTCGCGCTGGCCGGCAGGCGGTCGAGCCGATAAAATTCTTCTGCGCCGCCGAAATTTGGAATTTTCATGTGACCGATACGGCCTTTGAACAAGCGCTCCATGCCCGCACGGCCGAGATGGTCGAAACGTGCACGCGATGCGGAAAGTGCGTGGAAATCTGCCCGGTGACCGGGCCGGCCGGCGTGGGCCGCGCCACGCCGAAGGCGGTGATTGCCGGCGTGCTCGATATCGTACGCTTGGGCGACGGCTCGCCGGCGGCGCAGGCCTGGGCCAAGGGCTGCGCGCTCACCGGCGACTGCATCGCGGCCTGTCCGGAGGGCGTCAATCCGCGCTTTCTGCTGGCGATGGCGCGTGTCGCCATGGCACGGCAGGGAAGCGAGCCGCGCGAACGCCGCAGGAAAGGCGTCGAGAATTTCCGTCTGGTCGCCGACGGCGCCAAAGTGCTTTCGCGTATGCAGCTCGACGACGCCGAGCTCGCGCGGCTCGGCCAGCACGTGAGCGAGCGCCTGCACAGCGGTTCGACGGCAAAGGCCGGCGAACGCCCGGATTTCGTGTTCTACACCGGCTGCAACGTGCTCAAGACGCCGCACATCGCGCTTCTGGCGCTCGACATCATGGACGCGCTCGGCGTCACTTATAACGTGATGGGCGGTCCCAGCCACTGTTGCGGCATCGTTCAGGCGCGCACCGGCGATATTGAAGTATCGGGGCGCGTGGCCACCAATTCGCTCGACAGACTTGCGGAAGGGAAGGCCGGCGTCATTTCCTGGTGCGCAAGCTGTCACGTGCAATTCACCGAGACGACGCTGCCGACGATCGAGAAAGTGCGCGGCACGCGGCCGTTCGAGATGACGCCGTTCATGCTGTTCCTGCAGACTCGCTTTGCCGACTTGCGGCCACTGCTCACGCGCGCGTTGCCGATAAAGGTCGCGCTGCACAAACATCCGGGCATCAAGGGCGTCGTCGAAGCCGGCACCGCGCTATTGCGCATGGTGCCGGGTGTGGAGGTCGTCGACCTGCATCAGCCGGCGGTCGGCCTGATGAGCAATTTCCTCAACGCCTTGCCGGAGTATAAGCGCGGCCTGCATTTGGCCGAGCTCGAAGCGGCGGATGCCGCCGGCGTCGATGCGCTGGTTGCGATCTACCACCCCGACCATCGCGATCTCTGCGCGCATGAGCGCGATTGGCCGTTCAAGATCGTCAATATTCTCGATATCGTCGGCGCCAGCATGGGCCTGCATCACGACGATCACTTCAAGCGGCTGAAGATCATGCAGGACGCCGACGCCATCGTGGCCGATTGCAAGGATATGATTGCCGCGCACCGGATCGACCCGGCGCTGGCGCGCGAAGTGGTGGTCAAGGCGCTGCTGGCGGACCAGCCGTTGCCGCTGCGCGGGCCCGGTTGACGGACGCGGGCAGGAGCCCTATATCGCGCGCCCAAGATGACAAGAATGACGCCACCGATTGCAGCACCGAGCCGCCGCCGCCGTATCGCCACGGCACGGGCGCGCTTTCGCGTTTAAGTCGTCCCCCGTGCCGCCGGATCAGCCGCCGCGGCACTACACCTTTCCGTCCACACTTTTCCGTCCACACTTATGGTTGGCCTTGCTCCGGTAGTCCTTTAAGACTCTGGATGAGGATTGATCGATGGTCACCAAGGCAAAAATCGGCGTCTTAGGCGCCTCCGGCTATACCGGCTCGGAGCTGGTACGGATGCTGTTGCGGCATCCGCGTACCGACATCGTGCTGCTCACCGCCGAGCGCAGCGCCGGCAAGGCGATGCGCGACGTGTTTCCGCAATTCTCGCCGTTCGATCTGCCGAAGCTGGTCGCCATCGAAGGGTTCGACTGGGGCAAAGCGGGGCTCGACGCCGCGTTCTGCGCGCTGCCACACGCCACCACGCAGAAGGTGATCAAAGATCTGTTGGCGCAGACGCCGGCCACTAAAATCGTGGACCTGTCGGCCGATTTCCGGCTGGCGGATACGGCGGCCTACGCCAAATGGTACGGCCACGAGCACCACGCGCCGGAACTGCAGAAGGAGGCGGTCTACGGCCTTACCGAAATCCACCGGCGCGAGATCAAGCAGGCGCGGCTGGTAGCCAATCCCGGCTGCTACACATCCTGCGCGCAGCTGCCGCTCATTCCGCTGATCAAGGCCAAGGCGATCGATCTCGACGAGATCGT
Organism: uncultured Alphaproteobacteria bacterium; assembly: GCA_963786025.1. Lineage (GTDB taxonomy): Bacteria > Pseudomonadota > Alphaproteobacteria > Rhizobiales > Xanthobacteraceae > Pseudolabrys. The sequence continues at coordinate 47,251 of CAWAXK010000003.1, read as the reverse complement.
GGTCGACGCCAAGTCGGGCATGACCGGCGCCGGTCGGGCGGCCAAGGAGGCCATGCTGTTCTCGGAAGTGTCGGAAGGTTTCCACGCCTATGGCGTCGGCCATCACCGCCACATGGCCGAACTCGACCAGGAATTTTCGTTGGCCGCCGGGCGGGAGGTGATCGTGACCTTTACGCCGCATCTGGTGCCAATGAACCGCGGTATTCTTTCGACTATTTATGTACGGGGCCGGCGCGGACGGACGCCGGAAGATCTTCATGCACTGCTTTTAAAGTTCTACGCGAAGGAGCCTTTCGTCCACGTTCTGCCGTTCGGCGAGACGCCGCAGACGCGGCACGTGCGCGGCTCGAACATGACCTTCATCGGCGTCGCCAAGGACCGCATTCCGGGCCGCGCCATCGTCATTTCGGCGCTCGACAATCTGGTCAAAGGCGCCTCCGGCCAGGCGATCCAGAACATGAATCTGGTGCTGGGCTATCCTGAGGCCATGGGGCTGGAGCAGGTAGCGCTGTTTCCGTGAGCGTCATTCCGGGGCGCGGGCTTTAGCCCGCGAACCCGGAATCCAGATACAATCTGCCGAGTCTGCTTCTGGATTCCGGGTCCGGCCCCATAGCGCGTCAAAGACGCGCGTAAACGCGCTTATGGCGGCGTCCCGGAATGACGGAGGATACCCATGTTCGAGGTCAGCAACCAGCCGCCGCCGCTCGAGCCTTATAATTTGTTCGCCAGCGACGTCGTGCTGCGCGAGGCGGTCAAGCGCGAGGGGGCTGGTTGGGGCGAGGCCCGTCTCAATGCGCTCGGCGCGACGCTGGGAAAACCGGAGACGATCCAGCTCGGCTTTGACGCCAACAAATATATGCCGAGCCTGCGCAGCTTCGACCGTTTCGGCCACCGCGTCGACGAGGTCGATTTTCATCCGGCCTGGCACGAACTGCTGACGATCGCCTTGGGCGCCGGCCTGCATTCAGGCCCCTGGGCCGAGCCCAAGCCCGGCGCGCATGTGGCGCGCGCCGCAGGCTGCTACCTGCTCAACCAGATCGAGAGCGGCGTCTATTGCCCGCTCGCCATGACCTACGGCTCGGTGCCGACCTTGCGGCACGCACCCAAGATCGCCGCGGAATGGCTGCCGAAAGTTCTCGCGCCGCGCTACGACCCGCGCTTCATTCCGATCGGCGAAAAGAGCGGCGCGCTCATCGGCATGGGACTGACGGAGAACCAGGGCGGCTCGGACCTGCGCACCAATACGACGCGCGCGGAACCTTCCGGCGACGGCGGTTTCCGCCTGCACGGCCATAAATGGTTTCTGTCGGTGCCGATGTGCGACGCCTTCCTTGTTCTTGCGCAATCGTCCAAAGGCCTGAGTTGCTTCTTCATGCCGCGCTGGACGCCGGAGGGGACACGCAACGCGCTGCGCATCAACCGGCTCAAGGACAAGCTCGGCAACAAGTCGAACGCCTCGAGCGAAGTGGAGTTCGACGGCGCTTATGCGCAACTCGTCGGCGAGGAGGGGCGCGGCATCCCGATCATGATCGAGATGGCGGGCTATACGCGGCTCGATTGCTGCATCGGGTCGTCGTCCTTGATGCGGCAGGCCATGGTGCAGGCGGTGCATCACGCGCGCCATCGCACCGCGTTCCAGAAAAAGCTCGTCGATCAGCCGCTGATGACCAACGTGCTGGCCGATCTCGCGCTCGAATGCGAGGCGGCGACCGTGCTCTCCATGCGGCTGGCGCGCGCCTATGATGAGAGCGACGAGACTTCGGCGGTGTTCCGCCGCGTGGTCACGCCGGCGGGGAAATTCTGGATCTGCAAGCGCGCCCCGGCGGCGACGCTGGAGGCGATGGAGGTGCTTGGCGGTTCCGGTTACATCGAGGAAAGCATCATGCCGCGGCTCTACCGCGAGGCGCCGGTCAATTCGATCTGGGAGGGCTCCGGCAACGTGATGTGCCTCGACGTGCTGCGCGCGATCGAGCGTACGCCGAAGGCGGCGGAGGTGCTGAGCGCCGAACTCGACGGCGGCGATGTGCGGCTCAAAGCCTTCGCCAAGCGGCTGCTAGATCGTCTGACGGCGCCCGACCGCAACGACGAGTTGCAGGCGCGCGTGCTGGTGCGCGATCTGGTGCTGGGCTTACAGGCGGCATTGCTGATCAAGCATGCGTCGGCGGCGGTGGCGGACGCCTTCTGCGCGTCGCGTTTAGGCGGCGACGGCGGTGGTGCCTTCGGTACGCTGCCGCGCGGCCTCGACCTGCGGGCGATCGTGGATCGCGCGGGGCCGGCTTCTTAGTGGCGCATGATCTTATCCGAAAACCGGTTCCCACTTTTCGGGATCATGCGCTAAAGCTTCCCGAATACCGCCAGCACCAGCGCCACCTGCGCCACAAAGCCAGCCGCGAAAGCGAGCGTGCGCAGCACCGGAACGCCGAGCGTGTAGACAATTACATGCGCGAGCCGGGCCCAGAAGTAGACCGCGCAGGCGATAGCCGTGCTCTCGGTCGAATGTCCCCTGGCGTCCAGGATCAGCACCAGCGTGGCAAAGATGACGAGATTTTCCACCGCGTTGGTGTGGGCGAAATAGAGCCGTTGTGCCCAGGGCGACTGCGGCTTGTCGTTGCGCGAGGGATTGGCCATGGCGCCCATCAGGCCGCGCACCACGATGCGATCGAGAATATAGGGCACCCACATCAGCCCGGTCAGGATGACCGTCAGCGTCAGCCACATCAGTTCCCTGGACATCGCGATCCCCTATTTTTTGAGTGAGCCAGCGCCCGGCAGATTAGTGGATAGGCGCGCGGCTGTCGCGCCCCGGCGGCTTCAAGCAGCCGTGATCGCATCACGCCAGGATCGATCGGGCGATGACGTAGAGCCCGACCGCGATAACGATGCCGGAAAACGTGAGCGCGAGCGCATGCTTGTAGCCGCTGGCGAGATGGTGAGCGAGCTTGATGCCGATAAAGCCGCCGAGCGCGCCGCCGGCAATGAACAGAAAGGCCAAGGGCCAGTCGACCAGGCCGGAAAAGGCATAGCTTGCGGCGGTGGTGGCTCCGAAGGCCGTAACTGAGACGAGCGACGAGCCGATGGCATTGATCAGCGGCATGGCGGTCGCGCCCATCAGTCCCGGCACGATCAGGAAGCCGCCGCCGATGCCGAAGAAGCCGGACAGCGCGCCGACCGCAAAGCCGACGCCGAGCAACAGTGGCAACAGTCGCGGCATGGTTTCTCGCGTGAGCATGACGTTCGGGTCGCCGCCGGACTTGCGTGGCCGCAACATCAACAGTCCGACCGCCACCATCAGCACGCCGAACAGCATGAGCAGGCGGCTGCCCGTCCACCATCTTGCCGATCTGCGCGCCGCCGGCCGCGCCGACGATGCCGGCGAGCGCGAACACCAGCGCGCAGCGCCATTTCACCGTGCCGGCGCGGGTATGGCCGAAAAGATTGGCGGCGGCGCTGACAGCAACCGCGATCGCGCTGGTGCCGATGGCGACATGCGGGGAGCGAACGCCGACCACATAGACCAACAGCGGCACAGCCATGATCGAGCCGCCGCCGCCAACTAGGCCGAGCGTAAAGCCGACCACGCTGCCGGAGGCGACGGCGAGCAGTTCGTGCAGCATGGCGGTCTCGCGCGGTTGGTCGCGTTACGGGATCAGCGGAACAGAGCGGCCAGCCGGCTGAGCAAACCACCCGACGGACGCGGGGCGGCGTGGTGCGCGGACTTGACCGATTTCTTGGCCGCACTTTTGGCCGACGTCGGCAAGCCGGCGCGTTTCCATTGTTCTATACCGCCGCCAAGCAAGTAAACCTCGCAATTGGCCGATGCAGCGGCAAGCCGTTTGGCATTCATATTGGTGCGCGCGCCCGACTTGCAGTGATAAATCAGCACGGTATCGCCCTCGCGCACCGGATGCTTGGCGTCGATCTGCGACAAAGCGTGATGGCGCGCGCCGGGAATGTTCTCGTGGGCGTGCTCGTTGGCCTCACGGATGTCGATCAGCACAGCGCCGTCGCGGACGAGTTCGGCCGCTTGCTCGGGCGATATGGTCTTCATTTTTCTTGCTTCCTTGATTGCGGGGGGTGATGGCAGGTCAGCGGCAATAGATGCCCTTGAGCAGCGTGAGCAGGCGCTGCGCGTTCGGATCGGCGATGCGGTAGAATACAGTTTGCGCTTCGCGCCGGGTCGCGAGCAGGCCTTCCTCGCGCATCTTGGCGAGATGCTGCGAGAGCGCCGATTGGCTAATGCCGACGGCGTCGACCAGATCGTTGACCGGCAGCTCATGTTCCAGCGCCAGCCGGCAGAGGATCAGCAGCCGGTTCTCGTTGGCGAGCAGCTTGAGCAGCTGCGCGGCCTCGCCCGCCTTGCGCTCGAAGTCGGCAATGCCGGTACCGGCTGCGGGTTTGCGGCGGCGGAGCGCCTGGCTCGGCATGATTGCAGCCTCCATAAATTAGATTTGTCTAAATTAGGGAGTACTAATACAAAAAGCAAGGCGCGACGGCGGCGCAAGTCCGCCCGTGTTGCCGGTTATCAGGTCCAGCTTTTCACTTTCACGTAAGATCCCGGCGCGTCTTCGATCGCCGCAAGCTTGCCGTCGCCGATCGTGCGGGCCGGCACGGTTTCGGCGCCCTGGGCCTTGAGCCATTCCAGCCAGTCCGGCCACCACGAGCCCGGGTGTTCTTGCGCCGAGGCCAGCCACTTGTCGACATCGGATCCGGCCGGCTGCGCGCCGGTCCAATACTGGTATTTCGGCTTGCCGGGCGGATTGACCACGCCGGCGATATGGCCGGAGCCGGCGAGCACGAATTTCACCGAGCCGCCGAAGAATTGCGAGCCGTAAAGCACCGATTTCGCTGGCGCGATATGATCCTCGCGGGTGGCGAGATTGTAGATCGGCACTTTCACATTGCTGAGATCGAGCGTCACGCCGGCAATCTGCATTTTTTTCCGGCTGAGATTGTTCTCGAGATAACAATTGCGCAAATAGAAAGAATGATTGGCCGCCGGCATGCGGGTGGCGTCGGAATTCCAAAACAGGATATCGAATGCGTACGGATTCTTGCCGCGCATGTAATTGTTGATGACGTAAGGCCAGATCAGATCGTTGGAGCGCAGCAGATTGAATGCGGTGGCCATGTTCGAGGCATCGAGATAGCCCTGTTCCTTCATTTGCTCTTCCAGCTGCGCGACGCGTTCCTTGTCGACGAACACCATCAGGTCGCCGGCATAGGTGAAATCGACCTGCGCCGTGAACAAAGTGGCGGAGAGCACGCGGTTGTCCTGCTTGGCCGCCAGATAGGCGAGCGTGATCGCGAGCAGGGTGCCGCCGACGCAATAGCCGATCGCGTGCACCTGGCGTTCGCCGGTTGCCGCCTCGACCGCGTCAAGTGCGGCGATCACGCCATCGCGCATGTATTGTTCGAAACTTTTTCCGGCGAGCTTGGCATCCGGATTGACCCAGGAAACCACAAACACGGTGATGCCGTTGTCGACGCACCACTTGATGAAGGACTTCTCCGGAGTCAGGTCGAGAATGTAGAACTTGTTGATCCAGGGCGGCACGATCAGCAGCGGGACCTTCAACACCTCTGGCGTCGTCGCCTCGTATTGCAGGAGCTGAATGAGCTCGTTCTGAAAAACCACCTTGCCCGGCGTTAGCGCAAGATTGCGGCCGACTTCGAACATGCCGGGGTCCGACTGGCGAATTTTGAGATTGCCATGCCCGGCTTGGATGTCTTCCGCGAGCATTTGCATGCCGCGCACCAGATTTTCGCCCTTCGCAGCGAGCGTCTCGCGCAGAAGCTCGGGATTGGTAAGCACGAAATTCGACGGCGCGATCGCATTGCCGATTTGCTTGATGTAGAACGCCGCCTTCTGCCGCGTTTGCTCGTCGACTTCGGCGTCCTTAACCAGCCGCTCGCTCCATTGCACGGTGAGCAGATAGACCTGCTTGAGGAAGTCGAAGAATTGGTTCTGCGACCATTCCGGGTCGGCAAAGCGCTTGTCCCTGGGGTCGGGCGCGACGACGGGCGCGGCCTCTTCGCCGGCCAGGCGTTTGGCGGCGACCGCCCAGAGTTCGAGAAAGGCGCGGCCGAGGCTGGTCTGCAGTTCGAGCGCGCGCTGGGGGTCCGCCAGCCAATATTCCAAGACCTGACCGATCGTCTTGACCACGTCAGCGACGCTGTCGGCCATCTCGCTTTTGATTTTGCCTTCCTCACGCGGCCTCAGATAAGCGGCGAGCGCCTTGCCGCCTTCCTCGACCATGCGGGCGATATTATGCGCGAAGACCTCGACCTCGGCCGAGCCGATGGCCGGCGTTTCCTTGGCCGTTTCCTTGGCCGATTCCTTGGCCGCTTCTTTGGCCGGCTCCTTGACCGGCTTCTTGGGCCGTTCCTTGGGCCGTTCCTTGGCCGGTTTGGAGCTGGGCTTATCCATCAGCGTCATGTCGGTCCCCGCCAGGAGAATTGGCCCGGACCGCGTCCTCCCGCAAGGTTTGTTTGCGTCGATCGCTTTCCGAGCGTCCCACGCGCCGCCGACCTTGCTCCGGCCATATTAGCCGGCTACGAGGCTTATGGTATAATGCATTGAGTTTGCAACGATTTCCCGTTCCGAGGACAAGTTTTGCAGCGCGGTATGCGAGTCTTTCACCGATCGCTTTTGATGGCCTTGGGCCTGGCTGGCGCGCTTTCCGCCTGTGTGCCGGCGTCGGTGTTTGAGAAACTGCCGGGTGACATAGGCGTGCCGGCCGGGACCCCGGAAGCGCCGGCAACGCCTTACAAATATCCGGCCGTTCACGACATGCCGCCGACCCGCCAGGAGCCGGTCATGACCGAGGAACAGCAAGTGAAGCTGGAAAACGAGTTGAATGCGGAACGCGAGCGGCAGGAAGCCGGCGTCATGCCTGGGCAGAAGACCACGCCGCCGCCGAAAAAAAAGACGCCTACTCCCGCCAAAAAGGACCAACCCGCGGATGCGCAGGATGGCGTCAAGACCAACCCGTGATAAAAGCCTGCCGGGGTCATCACGGCCGGCTGGACAGGGCAGCCGACCTAAAGGTTTGAGATTATGGAAGACTTTTACCGCATCCGCCGCCTGCCGCCTTATGTTTTTGAAGAGGTGAATCGGGCCAAGGCGCGCGCCCGCAATGCAGGCGCGGATATTATCGATCTCGGCATGGGCAATCCGGATTTACCGGCGCCCGCCCATGTCATCGAGAAGGTCAAGGAAACTCTCGGCAAGCCGCGAACTGACCGTTATTCGGCCTCGCGCGGCATTCCTAAGCTTCGTCTCGCGCAGGCGAAATATTACGAGCGCCGCTTCGGGGTGAAGCTCAATCCCGAGACCCAGGTCATCACGACGCTTGGCTCCAAGGAGGGGTTCGCCAACGTCGCGCAAGCGATCACCGCGCCCGGTGATGTCGTGCTCGTTCCCAATCCGAGCTATCCGATCCACGCCTTCGGCTTCTTGATGGCGGGCGGCGCCGTGCGCTCGGTGCCGTCGGAACCGACGCCGAATTTCTTCCACACGTTGGAACGCGCGATTATCCACTCGATCCCGAAGCCGACCGCGGTGGTGGTCTGCTATCCGGCCAATCCGACGGCTTGGGTGGCAAGCCTCGACTTCTACAAGGACCTCGTCGCCTTCGCCAAGAGGCACGAGATCTTGGTCTTGTCCGATCTCGCTTACGCGGAAGTCTATTTCGACGACAATCCGCCGCCCTCGCTGTTGCAGGTGCCGGGCGCGATGGATATCGCGGTCGAGTTCACCTCGATGTCGAAGACGTACTCGATGCCGGGCTGGCGCATCGGCTTCGCAGTCGGCAATGAGCGCGTGATCGCGGCGCTCGGCCGCGTAAAGTCCTATCTCGACTACGGCGCCTTCACGCCGATCCAGGTGGCGGCGATCGCCGCGCTCAACGGGCCCGACGATTGCATCAAGGAAATGCGCGAGGTTTATAAGCGCCGCCGCGACGTGCTGGTGGAGAGTTTCGGCCGCGCCGGCTTCCACGTGCCGTCACCGCGCGCCTCAATGTTCGCCTGGGCGCCGATCCCGGATCCGTTCAAGAGCCTCGGCAGCGTGGAATTCTCGACCTTGCTGGTGGAGAAGGCCGATCTCGCGGTGTCGCCCGGCATCGGCTTCGGCGAATACGGCGAAGGCTTCGTGCGCATCGCGTTGGTGGAGAACGAGCAGCGTATCCGCCAGGCCGCGCGCAATGTAGGCCGTTTCCTGAAATCCGGGCCGGAGCAACTGCACAACGTCGTTCCGCTCGCCACGCGGCGCTAAATCCATGACCGAAACCTTGAGGGTGGGTGTCGCCGGAGTGGGCACGGTCGGCGCCGCCTTGATCGCCCAGGTGGCGCGCCAGCAAGAGGCGCTCGCCGCGCGTTGCGGGCGGCGCATCGAGATCATTGCGGTCTGCGCGCGTTCGCGCGGCAAAGATCGCGGCGTCGATCTCAAGAAAATGAAATGGTTCGCCGATCCGGTGGCATTGGCGCGCGCTCCCGACATCGACGTGTTCGTGGAATTGATCGGCGGCGCCGGCGATCCGGCCAAGAGCGCCGTCGAGGTGGCGCTGGCGTCGGGCAAATCGGTGGTCACCGCCAACAAGGCGCTGCTCGCCAAGCACGGCGTCAAACTCGCCGCGCTCGCGGAAAAGCATCACGCCGCGCTTAATTTCGAAGCCGCGGTCGGTGGCGCCATTCCGATCGTGAAGACGCTGCGCGAGGGGCTCGCCGGCAATTCGTTCGAGCGCATCTACGGCATCCTCAACGGCACCTGCAATTACATCCTCACCCGGATGGAGCAGGACAAGCTGCCGTTCGCGGAATGTCTGAAGGAAGCGCAGCGCCTCGGCTATGCCGAAGCCGATCCGAGTTTCGACATCGAGGGGCACGACACCGCGCAGAAACTCGCGATCCTGGCGAGCCTTGCCTTCGGCAGCAAAGTCGACCAGCGCGCGATCTACGTGGAAGGCATTTCCTCGATCGCACCGGCCGATCTCTTCGCCGCCGACGAACTCGGCTACCGCGTGAAATTGCTCGGCGTGGCGGTGAAGACCGACAAGGGCATCGAACAGCGCGTGCATCCGACCATGGTGCGCAAGGACAGCGCCATCGCCCAGGTGATGGGCGTGACCAATGCCGTCACCGTGGATGTTGAGGGCATCAATCCGCTGACGTTGATCGGACCTGGCGCCGGCGGCGCGGCGACCGCCTCGGCGGTGCTTTCCGACATCGGCGACATTGCGCGCGGCGTGCGCACTGCGCCGTTCGGGCGGCCGGTGGCGCGCTTGCGCAGCGTGCGCAAGGCGCCGATGCAGCGGCACGAGGGCGGCTACTACATAAGGCTGCTCGCCCGCGACAAGCCGGGAACCGCGGCCACCATCGCCAAGCGGCTTGCGCAACAAGAAATTTCGCTCGAATCCATTGTGCAGCGCCACCAGGCGCATGCGGATACCGACACCAAGGCCGGTTCCGTCCCCGTTATTCTCATTACCTACGCAACAACTGAGGATGCCGTGCGCAAAGCCCTTGCGGCGGTGGGGCGCGATAGGGTGATCTCTGGCGTGCCGCAGGTCATCCGCATCGAAAAGAACTGACGGCCGGCTTGCGAGCCGGTTTGTTTAAGGGAGTTGACGAAATGGCTTCGATTACCGTGCTGCCTGAACTGCTGCTGGAGCGTATCCTCAGCCTCGAGATCGTGCGCGTGACCGAACGCGCGGCGGTGTCGTCGGCGCGTTTGCGCGGGCGCGGGCAGGAGAAGGCCGCCGACCAGGCCGCAGTCGACGCCATGCGCCGCGAGCTGAACAAATTGCCGATCGATGGCACGGTAGTCATCGGCGAGGGCGAGATCGATGAGGCGCCGATGCTGTTCATCGGCGAGAAGGTCGGCAACAAGACCGGACCGAAGGTCGATATCGCGGTCGATCCGCTGGAAGGCACCACGCTCTGCGCCAAGAACATGCCGGGCGCGATCGCGACCATCGCCATGGCCGACGGCGGCACGTTGCTGCATGCGCCGGACTGTTACATGGACAAGATCGCCATCGGGCCGGGCTATCCGAAGGGCACCATCGACCTCGACGCGCCAGCGGAAGAAAACATCATTCAGCTGGCCAAGGCCAAGGGCGTCAAGCCGTCGGAAATCACCGCAATCCTGCTCGACCGCCCGCGCCACGCCGACAAGATCGCCGCGATCCGTAAGCTCGGCGCCGCGGTCAGCCTGATCAGCGACGGCGACGTGGCCGGCGTGATCCATTGCGCGGATCCGAAAACCGGCATCGACATCTATCTCGGCAGCGGCGGCGCCCCGGAGGGCGTGCTGGCGGCGGCGGCCCTGCGCTGTATCGGCGGCCAGATGCAGACGCGGCTGATCATCGACACCGAAGCCTTGCGCGCCCGCACGTTGAAGATGGGCATCAAGGATCCCAAGAAGAAATATGAGATCGAGGACATGGTGAAGGGCGACTGCCTGTTCGCCGCCACCGGGGTGACGACCGGCGCCATGTTGGCCGGCGTCAAGTTCGGTAAGGAAATGATCGAGACCGAGACGGTGGTGATGCGCTCGGCAACCGGCACGGTGCGCTGGGTGCGCGCCGAGCACCGGCAATTCAAGAAGTTTCATCTCGGCTAGGAACCGCATGAAGCGCCTGCTGGCGACCGTCCTGCTTTGTGGCTGTCTGGCGTCGCCGGCATGGGCGCAGGATGCCGGCTCGGCCGAAGCCATGCGCGCGGCGCAGGAGCTGGCGGCGATCATCACCGGCGATACGATTTCGCAAATGAGCAAGTCGGTGACGGCCCAGTTGTGGCCGCGGATCGAAGAGCAATTTGCCGGCAAGGTCGATGCCGCGACGTTGGCTGAATTGCGCACCGAATTCGAAAATGCGTTGTCTTCGTTCACCACCGACATGATGAAAGATGCGCCCGCGATCTACGCCAGGCATTTCAACGTGCAGGAATTGCGCGACTTGCTGGCGTTTTACAAGTCGCCGATCGGCAAGAAAGCCTTGCAGACGATGCCGCTCGTCATGGCCGATGTGACCGGGTTGATGATGCCGCGCATGGATGCCTTCCAGCGCGATTTAGGTGCGCGGGTCCAGGCGGTCATGCAAAGGCATGGCTATAAAAACTAGCACCGGAGCCGCTGGCGCGACGGCGCGGCTTCCTTCACACTGCAAGCTCTTCTGACATTCGATTCCGGACCGGTATTCCCATGGCGGCTTTGCCCGCAACGGCGATGACTCCAAACGACCGGTTTTTCCTCGGCGTGGAAAAATCGGCGACCGGGCGGGCTTGGCGCGACCGCTTGGATGAGCGGGGACAGGCCCGCGCCCTGACCATCGCGCAACGCTCCGGCGTGCCGGAACTGCTGGCGCGCGTGCTGGCCGGGCGCGGCGTCGAGGCGGACGCGGTTGCGGCCTATCTCGATCCCAGCATCAAAACGCTGATGCCCGATCCGCATGTGCTCACCGACATGGCGGCGGCTTCAGCGCGCCTCGCGCATGCCGTTATGCACGGCGAAAGCGTAGCGATATTCGGCGATTACGACGTCGACGGCGCCACCGCCGCGGCGCTGCTGGCGCGTTATCTGCGCCACTGCGGGCTTGATCCGATCGTACATATTCCCGACCGGATCTTCGAGGGCTACGGGCCGAATATCGACGCCATCCGGTCCTTTGCCGAACGCGGCGCCAAGCTTCTAGTCACCGTCGATTGCGGGACAACCAGCCACGCAACGCTCGTAGAAGCCAAGAAGCTCGGCCTCGACGTTGTGATCCTCGATCATCATCAGGCCGACGAGGAATTGCCGCCGGCTCAGGCGATCGTCAATCCGAACCGCGCTGACGATCTCTCGGGGCTAGGGCATCTGGCCGCCGTCGGCCTGGTGTTCATCACGCTAGTCGCCCTGACGCGGGAACTGCGCCAACGAAACTTCTGGACCGGGATGCGCGCGGAGCCGGACCTGTTGTCGCTCTTGCATCTGGTCGCGCTCGGCACCGTTGCCGATGTCGTGCCGCTCATTGGCCTCAACCGCGCTTTTGTCGCCAAGGGCATGATCGCGCTGCGCCGCCGCGATCATATCGGTCTGACGGCGTTGATGGACGCCGCGCGGCTATCCGGTCCGCCCGAGCCCTGGCATCTCGGCTTTCTGCTCGGCCCACGCATCAATGCCGGCGGCCGCATCGGGCGTGCCGACTTGGGCGTGCGGCTGCTGCTCGAGGAGGACCCGAGCGAAGCCGCGCGCATCGCCGCCGAACTCGACCGCCTGAATCGCGAGCGTCAGCAGATCGAGCTGGTGACCGTGGCGCAAGCGGAGGCCGAAGCCATGGCCGCGCTCGGACTGGAAGAGAAGGGCGCGGTGGTGGTGACGGCGGCGGAAGGCTGGCATCCCGGCGTGGTCGGCTTGGTGGCGGCGCGGCTGAAGGAACGCTACGGCCGGCCGGCCTTTGCGATCGCGCTCGAGCCGGGCGGCATCGGCACCGGATCGGGTAGGTCGATCGCGGGCGTCGATCTCGGCCAGGCGGTACGGCGCGCGGTGCGCGAGAAACTGCTGCTCAAGGGCGGCGGCCACGCCATGGCGGCCGGGATTACGCTGAAGAAAGACGCGCTCGCGGCTTTCCGCGCCTACCTCGAGGAGGCGCTGGCCGCCCCGGTTGAAGCGGCGCGGCGCGAGCGCGGGCTCGCGATCGATGGCGCGGTCAGCGCCGGCGCCGTCAATCTGGCGCTGGTGGACTTGCTGGCGCGCGCGGGACCCTATGGCGCCGGCAATCCGGAGCCGCTGCTGGTGCTGCCGGCGCACAGCCTCGCTTACGCCGACGTCGTGGGCGAAAATCACATCCGCGCGCGGTTCAAATCCGGCGACGGCAAGATCGTGAACGCGATCGCGTTCCGCGCCGCCGGACAGCCGCTCGGTCAGACGCTGCTCGACAATCGCGGTCGCCCGATGCACGCGGCCGGCCACCTTGCGGTCGACCGCTGGCAGGGCGAGGAACGCGTGCAGATGCGGCTCACCGACGTGGCGCTGAGCTAGGGCGCGCACTGCCAGCGATGGTAATCTTGCACCACAAGAATAGTTTGCTCCGCGTTTCGGCGGAGGTGCAGGTATAACAGTGGCATTTCGTAAATTGCCGCGGTTGTCTGACGGAGATTGCGGGTACCCGCGGCCGCTACTTAAGACTGCATTTACGCAAACTTGCGATTTCGCGCCAATTTAAACGGTAGCCTGACCCTGTTCGCTTAGCTTTGGCGCCATGTCGCTTCGCCCGGGTTGGTCCAGCTTTCATAACCTTCTCGCCGTCGCGGTCGGACTGACATGTTCGGCCGCGCTCGCGATCGGCTTGACCATTTTGTGGTTGCGCTCGAATGCGATCGCGGACGCGTCCAGGGATACCGGCAATCTTGCAACGGTGCTCGCCCACCAATTCGAAAATTCCGTGCAATCGATCGATCTTGTGTTGAATGAGATCAGAGACAAGGAGGAACCGCGCGCGTTGCAGGAACCGGACGGTTTCGGCAAACGTTTTGGCGGCGAGGACACCCATCGGTTTCTCCTGGACCGCCAGTCGCGGCTGCAACAGGCCGAATTTACTGCGCTGGTGGACAGCAACGGAAAGCTTGTGAACACGACGCGGCAATGGCCGACACCGAACGTCAACGTCGCCGATCGCTCTTACTTTCAACACCTCAAGGCCAATGACGAAAAGGGCGTTTACATAAGTAATTCGCTGTTCGACCGCATAAAGGGAATACAAGTCATCATTTTCAGCCGACGAATTAACGGGCCAAACAATACGTTTCTCGGCGCGGTCGTGGTTGGCGTCAGGCTCGCTTATTTCCAGCACATCTACGAATCCATCGCGTCTCTTGCCGATCAGTCGTTTCTATTGTTGCATCGCGACGGCAGCGTCATTGTACGTTTTCCGGACCGCGGGAGCCGCGCCTACCAGAAAATGCCGGCAGCCTCGCCTTGGTATCAGCTCGTTTCGCAAGGCGGCGGGCAATATCGATCGCCGGGCTATTTCGACAACACGGTTCGATTGGTTGCCGTGCGCCCGCTGCACGACTATCCGCTTGTCGTCAATGTCGCGGAATTGGAAGCCGCCGCGCTCGCCACCTGGCGTATTCAGGCAATAACCCTTGGTACCGGTGCGTTGCTGGTGATGCTCTGCGTGGCGTTTCTCGTCAGGGCCCAGAGCAAGCAATTCCGTCGTCTTGCGACCTCGGAAGCGACGGTGGAAGCGGCATTGAACAATATGTCGCAAGGCCTGGCGATGTTCGATGCGTCGAACCGCCTTGTCGTGTGCAATCGGCGCTACCTTGAAATGTACGGGTTATCGGCGGAGATCGTGAAGCCGGGCGCCACGTTGCGCGAACTCGCCGAACATAGGACCGCAACCGGCAGCTTTTGCGCAGAGGAAATCGAGCAATACGTCGCGGACATACAAGCCGCCGTCGATAAAGGCACCGTCTTCGGCAAGATAACGAGCCTGCGCGATGGGCGCATCGTTTCAATTGTAAACCATCCGACCGCAGACGGCGGATGGGTCGCCACACATGAGGATATCACCGAACAAAAGCGTGCCGAGGAGCGGATATCCTATGCCGCGCACCACGATGCGCTGACCGGCCTGCCCAATCGCAAGCTATTCAGCGAACAGCTCGAGAATGCGCTCAAGCGCGTCCGGCGCGGCGAACGGCTGGCGGTCCTCTACCTCGACCTTGATCATTTGAAACGGATTAACGACACGCTCGGACATGCGATTGGTGACAAGCTGCTCAAGGGAGTGGCCGACCGGTTGCGCGGTTGCGTCCGCGACACCGACCTGGTTGCCCGTCTGAGCGGCGACGAATTCGCGATCATTCAGACTTCGCTTGACCGTCCCGACGATGCCGCGGACCTCGCCATGCGGGTTCGCGAGGCGATCCACGAGCCATTCGATCTCAACAATCATCAAGTGACGGTCGATATCAGCGTCGGAATTTCGATTGCGCCGAACGACGCGACGGAACTCAACGAGTTGTTGAAAACCGCCGATATCGCGCTTTACGAAGCCAAGAATACCGGACGCGGCACCTATTGTTTCTACCAAGAGGAAATGAATGAGCGAATGCAGTCCCGCGACAAATTGGAGCGGGATTTGCAAAGCGGGCTCGCCAAAGGCGAATTCGAACTGTTCTATCAGCCTGTCGTTACGCTCAACGAAAACAAGGTCAGCTCCTTCGAGGCGCTTTTGCGCTGGCACCATCCCACGCGCGGCATGGTATCCCCGACCGAGTTCATTCCGATCGCCGAGGAGACCGGTCTCATCGTACCGCTGGGTGAGTGGGTCCTGCGGCAGGCTTGTGCCGAGGCCGCGAAATGGCCCGATCACATCGGAGTCGCGGTCAATATCTCGTCCATTCAATTGGCCAACAAAAACCTGACCAACGTGGTCCTGGGCGCGATTGCGTCATCCGGCATACGGGCCGAAAGATTGATCCTTGAGATTACGGAATCCGTCTTTCTGCAAAACACATCCGCCAATCTCGCGACGCTGAAGCGCCTGCACGAACTCGGTGTGCGGTTTTCCATGGACGATTTCGGCACCGGCTATTCTTCGCTTGGCTATCTGATGAGCTTCCCCTTCAGCAAAATAAAGATCGACCGGAGTTTCATCGCCGATCTGACGGAGAAAAAGGAATCGCGGGCGATCGTACGCGCGATTACCGATCTGGCGCGCAGCCTTGATATGCAGGTCGTTGCCGAAGGCGTAGAAACATCGCTGCAGTTGGAGCAACTGCGGCGATTGGGCTGTACGGAAATCCAGGGCTATTTGATCAGTCAGCCGCGGCCGGCCTCGGAGATACGGCAATTCTTCCCGAGTGATGGCGCCGCAGGCAAGGCGAGTCAGGTTGCCTAGCCGCACGCGGACGCTTGCGTCCTCGCCATAGAAGACTTTTCATTCCTCCGAGGCTAAGCTTGGATCCGGAATCTTTCCGGATCGAAGGAGGAAACAATGATAAAAAGGTCGCTCATTGTCGTCGCCGCCATTCTTGGTTGCGCAATCGCCGCGCCGGCGGCGCGCGCGGCGTGGCCGGATCATCCCATCCGCTTTATCGTCGGCTTCGGGCCGGGCGGCGCCAATGACCTGATCGCGCGGTTTGCGGCCGAGGGCGTCGGCAAGCAGCTTCATCAGACGGTTATCGTCGAAAACAGACCAGGCGCCGGCGCGGTGATCGGCACGGCCTATGTCGCGCATTCGCCGCCCGACGGGTACACGTTTCTCGTCGGTGCGGCGAGCACGATCACCAACAGCCTGCTGCTGAAAGACCTGCCCTATAAAGATTCCGAACTGGTGCCGGTCGGCATGATCGCGGTGGCGCCTTCGACCATCATCGTCAATCCGAGCGTGCCGGCGAGCAACATGAAGGAGTTCATCGCCTGGGCCAAGGCGCAGGGCGGCAAAGCCACCTGGTCGACGGCGGGCAACGGCTCAACGCCGGAATTCGTCGGCGAGATGATCAAGGAGGCGGCCGGCGTCTCCTTCACGATCGTGCCCTACCGCAGCGGCGGCGACAGCGTGAATGCCGTGATGGCGAACAATGTCTCGGCGACGTCGGAGGCGAGCATTGTCGTGGTGCCGAAGATCAAAGGCGGGCTGCTGAAGGCGATTGCGACGACCTATACCAAGCGCATCAGCATCTATCCGTCGATCCCGACAACGGCGGAGCAGGGCTACCCGACCGTGCAGATCGGACACTGGGCCGGTCTCTACGCGCCGCGCGGCACGCCGCAGCCGGTCATCGAGCGCATGAACGCGGCGCTGCAGGCGGCGCTCAAGACTGACGAGGTGAAAGACAAGCTGATCAAGACCGGCATCGAGCCGGCGGGCGGCTCGGTTGCGGATTTCGTCGCCTTCACCAAGACGGAACGGCAGCGCCTGAGCGAGCTCGCGGCCAAGATCAAGGTCACCAAGGAGAAGTGAGCGGCGTCAGCCGGCCGCCAAGGCCTCGGCAATTTGCTCGGCGCGCGCCAGCTTGTCGGCGCCGAGCACGAGGTTGACGATTGCGTCCGCCTTGGCGGCGCTGACCGCGTGGGCTCGCGAGCTTGTTGAACTTCTGTACGATGTCGGCTTCGGACGCGAAGCTCTTTTCGCTGCCGCGCGGCGCCTCGACCGTTTGTTCGAGTTTGACGCCGCTTTTGAGCAGCACCTCGACGCGCACCATGTGGCGGTAGCCCGAGCCGCGCCCGGTGATCGACGGGTCCTCCAACACACTGACCTTTTTCGACAGCTCGATGCGCCGCTTGTCGTCGACGATGTCGTCGGTGAACTGATCGACGAACACGTCGCCTTCGATGAGCAGGGTGGCGACGCAGAACGGAAGATTCAACTGCGCCGATGTCAGGCCCTGCGGCGTATAGGGCCAGCCGACGTGCTCGACCGTCACATGCGAGCCATGCACCACGATGGACGCGATATCGTCCGGACCGAACGGCGTCTTCGCCTGCATCATGCGGATGGCGTCGAGCGTGGTGTGGTTGCTGCCGACGCAGGAATAGAATTTCAGCGCAATGCCCATCGTTTCCCATTGCCGGCCGAGCTCCGACGACAGTTCGTCGAGATTGAAGCGGTCGGTCGAGCGCGAGAAGGTCGTGCAAAAGCCGCCATAGGGCGATTCGAAAACGTCGACGATGCCGGTGAAGCCGGCTTGCGCCAGCAGTGAGCCGTAAAGCCCGCTCTGCGCCGCACGCCCGGCATGCATGCGCTTGACCATGGCGCCGTATTGCGCGGCCATTAGTCCTGCGGCCTGCGTGCCGGCGATGCCGAGCGCGTGCACAGCCTGGTCGCTGGTGAGGCGCAAGGCGGCGGCCGCGCCCGCCGCGGCGGAAAACACGCCGACGGTCGCGCCGGAGTGCCAGCCCTGTCCGATATGCTGCGGACCCATGCATTTGCCGACGCGCGGGCCGATCTCGTAGCCGGCGACCGCCGCGCGCAGAAAGTCGCGGCCGCTCAAGCCGGGATGCAACTCGGTCACCGCCAAAAGTGGCGGCAGGGTGACCGCGCCGACATGCAGCACGCCCTGGCGATGCACGTCGTCGAGCTCGAAGCTTTGGATGAGCGTGCCGTTGACCAGCGCGGCATGCGGCGCGGACAGCCGCTCCGACGTTCCCCAGACGCGGCAGGCTTGAGTGGTGTCGAGTCCGCCGAGCGTCGTGCGCAGGATGCGGCTCCATTCGAGATCGGTGCCGTAGAGCGCGCAGCCGAGCGAATCCAGAATCAGCAGTTTGATGCGGCCGATGACGTCAGCCGGAATGTCTTCGTATTTGATTGTGGAAATGAACTGCGCGATGGCGCGGGTATGCGGATTGGCGCTTGAGCCTGACATGCGTGATTTCCAGTGAGCCGGATCGGGTTATGAGTATTTTTTTTCGAGATCGTCGAAGCGTGGCTTGTCGACCAGCCGCTGCCGTTCGGTGAAACTGGCGAGTTCGCCGGCGACGCCGTCGAGCGAGCCGCGTGCTTTGAGATGGCCGAGCACCTTCTGCATGCCGGCGAGCGAGGCCTGCAGCGCCGCATTGGCATAGAGCACCATCGAAAATCCCATTTGCTCCAGTTCGGCAAGCGGGATCATCGGCGTCAGGCCGCCGGCGACGATATTGATCAGTTGCGGCACGGCGAGGCGCTTGGGGATTTCGGCAATCTGTTCCTTGGCGCGCGGCGCTTCGACGAAGGTCATGTCGGCGCCGGCCTCGATATAGGCGGCCGCGCGCTCCATGGCGTCGTCGAAGCCGTTGACGGCGATGGCGTCGGTGCGCGCCATGATGACGAGATCGGGATCCTTGCGGGCGTCGACGGCGGCGTGGATCTTCTGCACCATCTCGGCGCGGGGAATGACGCTCTTGCCGGAAAAATGGCCGCACTTCTTGGGAAAATCCTGGTCCTCGAGCTGAATGGCATTGGCGCCGCTGCGCTCGAGCACCTGGATGGTGCGCCCGACATTGATCGGATTGCCGAAGCCGGTGTCGGCATCGACGATCAGGGGCAGGGCGACAACGTCGCGCATCGCGCTGACGTGGCTGGCCAGCTCGGTCAGCGTGATCAAGCCGATATCCGGCATGCCGAGAAAGGTATTGGTGACGCCGGCGCCGGTAACGTAGATCGCCTGGAAGCCGAGATCTTCGATGACGCGCGCGGCCAGCGCGTTGGCTGCGCCGGGCAAAAGAACGGCCTTTCGCTCGCGCAAAAGTTCGCGAAGCCGTCGATTGCAACTGTCTTTCATTGCCGTCTCTTTCACTATCGCCATTCAGGGATGGCGCGCTTCGCGGGCGTCCCGACTTCTAACCCCGAGTGGGCCGCCTGCGAAAGCCCCGATCACGCCAGGGCGGCCGCCGCGGCCACCGCCTCCGGCACCACATCGTGGTCGTAGAGCGTCTTGCGGAACGCGGCGTGGGCGGTGATTTCGGCGTCGCGAACGCCGAGATCGGAATAGACCGAATTGTAGCGCATGCCGTTCTCGCGGGCGCCGCGCTGGACCTGCGCCACGCGCTCGCGGCGCAGCCGCTCATAAGCAAGCAGGGCGGCAGGGATCGTGTCCCGCCCGGTGCGCGCCAGGATCGTCGCCAGCGCCATGCCGTCCTCGACCGATTGGTTGGCGCCTTGTCCGAGATGCGGCAACATCGGATGCGCGGCATCGCCGAGCAAAGTCAGCCGTCCCTTGGTCCAGGTCGGCAGCGGCTCGCGGTCGTAGAGCGCCCAGCGGAAGGTCGCCTGCACTTGGCTCAACAAGGACTCGATGCGCGGATCCCAGCCGGCGAATTCCGCACGCAACACATCGGGGTCGCCGGGAGCGGACCACGATTCCTTCATCTCCTGGTCCGCCGGCACGAAGCCAACGTAATTGATGAGCTTGCCGGCGCGCAGCGGAAAGCTGAGGAAGTGTTTGCCTTTGCCGAGCCACATCAGCCAGCAGTCGGCCGGCCAGTTTGGCACGCGCTCATGCGGAACAATGCCGCGGTAGGCGACCGATCCGTGGAAGACAGGATTGGAGGGCGGGTACACGTAAGGGCGGAGCTCGGAATGGATGCCGTCGGCCGCGATGACGAGGTCGCCCTCGGCGACGGCGCCATTCGCAAACGACACCCGGGCTACGCCGCCGGTCTCTTCGAAGGAAGTCGCGCGGTGTCCAGTGTGCACCACGCCGGCGGGCAGGGCCTTGGCGAGAAGATCGACGAAGTCGGCGCGGTGCATGCCGAAGGTTGCGTTCCAGCCCGATGAGTCGGTCACCTGCACCGGCGCAATGGGCGCGCCGTCGTGGCGGTAATAATAAGAGCCGGAGCCAACCCTGGCCCCCCATTTCTCCACCGAAGGTCCGAGGCCCACCCGCTGCAACTGGCGCACGCTGTTCGGTGTCAGGAACACGCCGGCTCCGACCTCGCCGAGGGCAGGTGCCTGCTCGTAGACCGACACGTTGAGGCCCTGGGCAATCAGCGCGTTCGCGGCGAACAAGCCGCCGATGCCGCCGCCGACGATTACGATACCGGGCCGTTTCTCAACCATCATCCCACCGTTGGTTCGACGCGCGCTTGCGACGCACAGTAACTTACTCGGAACAAGTCTCAGCGAAATTCGAAAGTGCAGAACACGCCGTAATGATCGGATGCGAGGTCGAGGCCGTTGTTGCCGTCAAAGACGACGGAGCAATCCGTCGGCACCAGACCGCCGGCGGCGAAAATGTAGTCGATGCGTTGGTCCCGCGTCGTCGAAGGATGGACGTAAGGATTCTTGCGCACCCAGGTGAGACCGGGCTCATCGTGGCCGGCTTCGGCGTAGCAATCGCGAAATCCGATGGCGCTGTCGCGCACGGCAAGCACGGCCGGCGAATCCGGGTCGTCGTTGAAATCGCCGCAAAGGATCGTCGCGTCAGGCGCACCAAAGCGTTCGATGGCGGGCAGCAAGACGTCGGCCTGCGCTTTGCGCTCGGCAAGCCATTCCAGCCGCCAGGAAAGATGCGTGTTGGCCACCAGCACGGGCCGGCCATCGATCCGCATGTCCGCCAACAGGGCTTGCCGCGGTTCGTCTTCCGGCACGTCGGGAAGCGCGACGCTTCCCGACCGCTCAACCGGAAAGCGCGACAGGATCGAAAGCTGATCACGATCGACGGCGTATATGAGACCGCAAGCTTCCGCGGCAAAAGCGGATTGGCGCCGCCGCGTGCGCGGGTCGAGTTCGATTTCCTGCAGACAGACGATATCCGGGCGAAGCGTCTTCAGGCCGGCTGCGAGTGCGGCCATGCGCGGCGCCAGCGGCTCGCTGATGTTCCACAGATTGAGGGTCAGCACGCTAAAGCCCATCGCCAAATTTCCGGTTGCAAGACGCGGGGCACGATCCATTTAACGTAAAGCTTGTCAAGTCGCTGGCGGGATGAAACAATTCGCGCGGCCGCGCCGGCACACGCAATCAAAACAATCGGGCGCGAAGGGGAGGACTGTCATGCCGCTGGTGCGGGCTTTCAAATATGCCGTCATCGCTATCGCCGCATTCAGCGGTGCGCTGGGCACGGCGGCTGCGCAACCTTATCCAGCCCGCGATATCACGTTCATCGTCGCGTTCGCGCCGGGCGGCGTCGCCGATACGCTGGCGCGCCTTGTCGGCAAGGGCTTGGGCGAAAAGCTGGGGCGGACGGTCGTCGTCGAAAATCGCGGCGGGGCCGGCGGCAATATCGCGGCCGCGGCGGTCGCGCGCGCGACGCCCGACGGCTATACGCTGCTGGTCACCACCACGGCGGTGGCGATCAACGAGACCTTGCGGCCAAACAAGGGATTTGCGGCCAGCGACCTGAAGCCGGTCGCGATCGTGGCTTCGAGCCCGGAGGCGTTCGTAACCGGCATGGGCAATCCGGCCGCCAATCTTGCCGATTTTCTAAAGGCGGCGAAAGGCAAGAGCATCACCTTCGCCACCGCCGGCGTCGGCAGCGGCTCGCATATCGCGGCCGAGTATTTCTTCAAGGAGATCGCGAAGGTTCAGGCGGTGCACGTGCCGTTCCAAGGCGGCGCGCCGGCGATCGCTGCTACCATCGGCAACCAGGTCGATCTGATGGCGACGACTTTGGGCGGCGGCGCGGCGTCGCAGATCGCGCACGGCAAATTGAAAGGCTTAGGCGTCGCTAACACCAAACGCGTGGCGGTCACGCCGAACGTGCCGACCTACGCCGAGGCCGGCTATCCGTTCGAAGCCGCGTCCTGGGTCGGCGTGTTTGCGCCGGCGGGTACTCCGGCGGAGATCACAACGAAACTCAACGCCACGATCGAGCAGGTGATGAAGGATCCGGCGCTGCAACAGAAACTCACCGCCATCGGCTTCGATCCGATCGAGGGATCGCAAGCGCAGGCCGAGAGCTATTTCAAGGGCGAAGTGGCGAAGTGGGGCAAAATGGTCAAGACGCTGGGGCTGTCGATCAAGTAAGCGCCGCGCGCCGTTTGCACTCACTGTCGAATTGGCGGCGAACGCACACAACGTGGGCGTTCGTTCGTCGTGTTTGTTAATCCAGATTGATATTAAGGGGACATAAAATGCGACCGTCCCTTCGTTCGACTTAATAGTTTCATAATAGCAACTTGATAACCAAGCGGTCAGTTGAAGCTCGGGTGGCGCAGTGGCCGCTCGTGATAATTCCCGCCGCTGCGCCTGCAACTCCACGGTTGTCTTATGAAAGCGATTGCTACGCCGACCGACACCGAAGTGTTCTTCCACGAAGACGACATCATCGTTTCCAAGACCGATATCAAAGGCCGCATCACCTACGCCAATCAATCGTTCTGCCGAATCGCCGGCTATAGCGAGGCCGAGTTGCTCGGCCAGCCGCACAGCATCATTCGCCACCCCGACATGCCGCGCGCGGTGTTCAAGCTGTTGTGGGATACCGTTTTGGATAAGCGTGAGATTTTCGCCTACGTCAAGAACATGGCCAAGAACGGCGACTTCTATTGGGTGTTCGCGCACGTCACGCCGTCGTTCGACGGCGACCGCAACGTCATCGGCTTCCATTCCAGCCGGCGCGTTCCCGACCGCAAGGTCGTCCAGAACACGATCGTCCCACTCTATTCGGAAATTTTGCGCGAGGAAAAACGGCATCAGAACGGGCAGAAAGAGCTCGCCGCTGGATTCGATTTCGTCGTCAATTTTCTGAAGTCAAGGAACACGACCTATGATGCGCTGGTCTTTTCGCTTTGATGCTTCCTCGCGGGCGGTGACGCTCGGCGCGGTCGCGCTGGCCGCATCGGCGTGCGCGGCTGTTGCAAGAGTATCCGGCTACGGCCTTGTCGAAGACGGCGCGATTGCTCTGTCCGTGATCGCTGGCGTCACTCTGCTTGTCGTTTTGGCGCGAGGCGAACGCAAGGTGACGAACGACGTTAGCGTCGAAGCCGAAGTGATCAGCAGGATAGCAACGGTCTGCGAGGCGATCTGCAAAGGGGATTTCGAAGCGCGCATCGTCGGCATCAAAGAGACCGGCAGATTGGCCGACGCCCAGCACAAAGTGAACGACATGATCGACCGCTGCGACGCGTTCGTGCGCGAAGCGACGGCGAGCCTCGAGGCGGTATGCCGCAATATCTATTACCGGCGCATTTTCCACGGCGGGCTGCAGGGCTCGTTTCATATTGCCGCGGACATCATCAACAACTCCGTGAAAGCGCAGGAGGCCGCTGTCGAACAAGCGCGGCGTGACGAAGGCGTCATGCGCTCCAAGATCGTCGGCACGATTGCGCAGGGGCTGCACGGCCTAACCGAAGGTGATTTGACCTTCCGTATTGACGATCTTCCGGCGCAGTACGTCCAGATCGAAGGCGATTTCAACGGCGCCATGACAGGGTTGGGGGAGGCGATCGGCGCAATCGCGACGGCGGTGCGTGAAGTGACGAGCGCCACCGGAGAAATTTCCTCCGGTACCACCGATCTGTCGCAGCGTACCGAGGAGCAGGCTGCCGCCTTGGAAGAAACCTCAGCTTCGATGGAGGAAATCTCGGCGACAGTGAAGACGAACGCCGAGAACGCCCGGGCTGCCAGTATCTCCGCCGGTACGACCCGCGAAGTTGCCGACCGCGGAGGCGAGGTCGTCACCCAGGCGATCGAAGCCATGGCACGGATCGAGGGATCATCGCGCAAGATTGCCGATATCATCGGCGTCATCGACGAAATTGCGCGGCAGACCAATCTGCTTGCTCTCAATGCCGCCGTTGAGGCGGCGCGCGCAGGCGAGTCGGGCCGGGGCTTCGCGGTGGTGGCGACCGAAGTCCGCAGCCTGGCGCAACGGTCTTCGCAAGCGGCGAAGGACATCAAGGACCTGATCGCCAAGTCGACCGGACAGGTGAAAGAAGGTGTCGATCTGGTCAATCGCGCCGGCACCGCGCTGCATGATGTGGTTGAGTCAATCAGGGGTGTGGCGGATCTCGTCTCGGAAATCGCCAAAGCCAGTGTCGAGCAATCGACCGGTATCGAGGAGATCAATAAAGCGCTTAACCAGATGGACGAGATGACGCAGCAGAATTCGGCGCTCGTCGAGGAAAATGCCGCCGCCGCCAAAACGCTGGAGCAACAAGCCTTGGCAATGGCTGATCGCGTGGCGTTTTTCCGGTTTAGCGAATATTCCGGCGGCGGGTCGACAAGCGGCGACATCGATCTGGACACTGCCATCGAAAAACATGCGGGATGGAGAGTAAAACTTCGGTCCGCTATTGTTAACCGCGAGCGGCTCGACGCCGCGACCATTGCGAAAGACGATTGCTGCGACCTTGGAAAATGGCTGCACGGCGCAGGGAAAGCCGAGTTTGGCAACAAATCCGAGTTTCAACCGCTGGTCGCGTTGCATAAAGCCTTCCATGCGGAGGCTGGGAAAGTATCGGAGCTCATTAATGAAAAGAGGTACGCCGACGCAGAGCGGGCGCTGGCCAACGGCACAAAATATGCCCACGCCTCCGTTTCCGTTCGCAATGCAATTGCATCGCTCAAAACGGCCGCCGTCGCTTGAATTCGTTCAGAGCATGAATTGAGCAGGATCCGAACGCGCCGGGCTAACCGTTACGCCGGAGGCGAAGGTGCTTGCGGCGTAACGCTCAGCGCTTGCGCACTTTCTTGCAGAACACGTCGTAGATCGCGCCGATGATGGTGCGCGCGTCCTCGCTGGCGAGACTGTAGTAGATGACCTTGCCGTCGCGCCGCGTGGACACCAGTCCGTCCGCGCGCAGCCGCGCCAACTGCTGCGACACCGTCGGCTGGCGCAGGTTGAGCTCGTGCTCCAGCTCGCTCACCGACTTCTCTCCCTCGGCGAGAATGCAAAGCATGACGAGCCGGCTTTCGTGCGCGAGCGCCTTGAGGAAGTCGCTCGCGCGCTTGGCGTTGTCGACCATGCGATCGAGCTCGCGCAGATGGCCGCGGGTTTCCAGTCGTTGCAATTCCATGCCTACACCAGTGTTGACGTCACGCCGCGTATGATGACAGGCGGTCAGTCGTTTGCGCGTAGCGTCTTTTCAACTACCTGCGCGTGTTCTTCTCCCGTCGCGGATGCATCGAACTTTTTCATGAGCGAGCCGAGCAAGCCCCAGAAGTGGTCGTCGCCGGGATAGCCGCGTATGCGGCCGATCTCGTGGCCCCTGTCGACGAGGACGAATAACGGCGTCAGCCGTTCCCGTTCGATGAACGCCAAGTCTGGCGGCAGGGGTTGGGCAGTATCCACACGTCGCAGCGGCGCGCGCAAGCCTTCTTCGGTCTTGCCGTAAATCGGCGCGATCTCGCGATCGAAGGCTTTGCACCAGGCGCAGCCAGCCTGTTCGAACATCACGAGTTCGGCCGCGCGCGCATTCGACAAACCCAATGCAATAAACATAGCGCCGAACAGCGCGGTCCGAGATAACAAATTCTGATATTCGTGGGCTGGTCGGCAACTTCATTCTCTTGGTTAAAAACGCCGATTGAATCGGGCAAAATATATCACAAAACTAGAATATGTCGATGGACCGGGGCGCTAGCCAAAGCGGAATGCCAGCAGGTTATCGAACGAACGCAGCTCGATCAGGACGCGATGCAAGAGGTCGCTGTCGCGGCTGGCGATGGCCTTCGGGATCAGCGTCAGGCTGGCCTTTGCGCCGTCAACCAGGCGGCGGAATTCCGGCGCCTTGCGCACCGCGTCGCCAGCCATGCCGTCGCAGCGATCGAGCACGGAACCGTAGATCGAGGCCTTGCTGGCGATGCCGAAGCGCGTATCCGATTTCGTCCAGTCGAGTGCGCGGTCGTTGTAAACCATCAGCGCGTCCATGGCGGTATTGGCATCGCGCAGGCAGTCAGCCAGCACGGCGACGCCGGCGGCTTTGCGCAAATTGTAAAGGTCGCCCCGGATGCCATCGAGCGACTGGCTTGCGGCTTCGGGGCGGCCGGTCTTGAGCATGAGATCGGCGGCGACCAGGCGGGTGCTCACCACCGTCCAGAGCATGCCGTAGAGCGCGACGCCGTCGAAAGCGTCCGGCCGCTTGCCAGCGAAGCGTTGCTGCAACGCGGTCCAAGCATCGCGCAGGCGGTCGATCTCGAGCGAGGCGAGATCGACATTTCCGGTGCGCAGGTAGCCGATGGCCACCCGGTTGTGCGATTCCGCCGCTTCCACGGCGGCGTTGAAGTCGGCCAAATCGCCGGCCTTGGCCGCGCCCGCCACCAAAGCGAGCGCAAGGCATGCAGCGCGGGCAATACTGGGCAGCATCGGTCTTCACCGGATTTTGACGCGAAGCGATATACGTTCCAGAATATAAGCTGCGGCGGGCGGCTCGGCGAGGCCCGTTCGCCCGCGTGGTTTACGAGACGGCACCATGACGACACGGCGAAATCTGCTGATCGGTGCGGCATCCCTGGCGGCGCTGGGCGCCTCAGGCGCGCGCGCGGCGCCGATCCTGACCGACGACGGTCTCTACAAGGAGCCGTGGTTCCTGGAGAGCTTTCTCGAACTTGCCGACGATCTGGACGCCGCGCACAAGGAAGACAAGCGCTTCGCCATCATGTGGGAGCTGAAAGGCTGCCCCTATTGCAAGGAGACGCATTTCGTCAATTTTGCGCGCCCCGATATTGCCGGCTACATCAAGGCGAATTTCGAGGTGCTGCAACTCAACATCATCGGCTCGCGCCGGGTGACCGATTTCGACGGGGCCGAAATGTCGGAAAAGGCAATCGCCGCGAAATATGGCGTGCGTTTCACGCCGACTTTCCAGTTTTTCCCGGAGCGGGCCGGCCCGCTCAAGGCGATGGAACCCGCCAAACGCGAGGTGGCGCGCTTGCCGGGCTATATGCGGCCGGACGATTTCCTCGCAATGTTCCGCTACGTCCGCGAAAAAGCCTATGAGAGCAAGAGTTTCCGCGATTTCGTCAAAGCGCTGCCGAGTTGACCCTCCGGCGGGCCGGGCGGCGGAGTGATATTCTTTTTTGTGAATATGATTTGAAACCGCCGCCGCCCGCGGCTATGGTCGCGTCCGGGCGGGGCCTGTTCTGTCTGCCCCAAAACGATAAACAGGGAGGATTGATCGATGCGACAGCTATCCCGTCGCGCAGCACTTTTGCTCGGTGCCAGCGGCGCGGCGCTCACGGCCCTTGGCTGGGGCGGCAGCGCGCATGCCAGCGCCAAGGAAGCGGCGGAGCAGATCGCCAAATTCACCGGCGGCAAGACGGCCCAGAAGGGCAAGATCACGATCGAATTGCCTGAGATCGCCGAGAACGGCAACACCGTGCCGCTGTCGGTCGCGGTCGACGCGCCGATGACGGCCGACAACTATGTCAGCGACGTGATGGTGTTGGCTGAGGGTAATCCGAACCCCGGCGTGGTCACGTTTCACTTCTCGCCGATGTCCGGCAAGGCGCAAGCCTCGACCCGCATCCGGCTCGCCACCACGCAGAACATCGTCGTGGTCGCCAAGACCAACAAGGGCGAATACTTCACCGGCCAGAAGCTGGTGAAAGTCACCATCGGCGGCTGCGGCGGCTGATCAACAAAAAATTTGGGAGAAGAATCATGGCGGAAAAACCGCGGCTCAAGCTTCCGAAGGAAGCCAAAAAAGGCGAACTCATTGAGATCAAGACGCTGATGCCGCACATCATGGAGTCGGGTCAGCGCAAGGATAAGGACGGCAAGACGATCCCGCGCAAGATCATCAACAAGTTCACCGCCGAGTTCAACGGCAAGCCGGTGTTCAGCGCCAGTCTCGAACCGGCGGTCGCGGCGAACCCGTATATGGAATTCTACGCCAAGGTGGAGGAGAGCGGTACGTTCAAGTTCACCTGGACGGACGACGACGGCACAGTCACCACCGCGGAACAGAAAATCACCGTGGGCTGACGACCGTTGCGCGCCATCAACCGGCGCGGGCGGACTTAACCACAACAATTGTTTCGGGGAGGATGCGATGACGGGTGGAGGACGGATTGCGCGTGGCGCCATGGCGCTCGCGATGCTGTTCGCGGGCGCGGCGTTGACGGCGCAGGGAGCGCAGGCCGACGGCCAAAAGCTGGCATTCGATCGTGCCAAGGGAAACTGCCTGACCTGTCATGAGATCAAGGGCGGCCCGGCGCCGGGCAACCTGGGTCCGCCGCTGGCCGACATGAAGGCGCGCTTTCCGAACCGCAAAGACCTCATCGCGATCGTATCCGATGAGACCAAGCGCGACCCGCTCACCGTGATGCCGCCGTTCAAGCGAAACCTTATCCTGAACGACAAGGAAATCGAGGAGATCGTCGATTTTCTTCAGACTCTATAGTGCAAAGCGCCTCGGATTCAGCGAGTCAATAAAAAGCTCAAGTCTGAACGGCTGAAATTACAGGGAGGATTGAATGCTGCGCAAGATATTCGTAGCGGCTGTATTCGTGCTCGGCACGGCGCAGCCTCTGCTGGCCGACAATGCCGTCGACCCGAAGGCGGACTTCAAGGCATTTCGGGAGTACTTCACCAAGCGTTTCCCCAAAGTGCCGCTGAACGATTTCGTCAATGGCCCTTATTCGATGGACGAGGGGCTGCGCAAGCAGTGGAAGTCGATCGAGGAGCTTCCGCCCTACGAGTTCGCGGTGGAACACGGTAAGGATATGTTCGCGAAGCCGTTGAAGAGCGGCAAGACCCTTGGTGACTGCTTTCCAAACAAGGGCATCGGCATCCGCCAGAACTATCCCTATTTCGACACCAAATCCGGCGAAGTGATCACGCTTGAACTCGCGCTCAACCAATGCCTCGAGGCCAATGGCGAGAAGCCGCTCGGCTACACCTCACAAGACATGGCCGCGTTGACGGCCTATATGGCCTTCACCTCACGCGGAAAGCCCTTCGACATCAAGATTCCGAATGATCCGAGGGCGCTGGCGGCTTATCGCAGCGGCGAGCAATACTTCTACACGCGCCGCGGTCAGCTTAATTTCTCCTGTGCGAGCTGCCATGTGCAAAACCCGGGCGGGCATATCCGCACCGAGGTTCTTGCGCCGGCCCTCGGCATTCTCAACGCCATGCCGATCTACCGTTCCGCCTGGGAGAACATGGGGACGACCACCCGCCGCTTCCGGACCTGCAACAGTCAGGTGCGCGGAGTTCCGCTGCCGGGGCAGGACGTACTTTATCGGAATGTCGAATACTATCTCTCGTACATGGGCAACGGCCTGCCGATCTCGGGACCGGGCGCGCGTCCATAAACAGGGTCAAAGGCGGTCCGCTTGACGCATCGCCGACATTTTTGGAGGAAACACATGCGCACCCGTGCTTTGATCCGGCTGGCGGTCATTCTCTCGGTCGCAGGCCTGACGACGGCGGCCTTGGCCGCATCCGCGGATGACTTCAAGGCGGCCCTGGCCAAGGCCGAAGCGGCGAACAAGCAAGCCGGCGCTCTCAAGAATCAATGGACGACGACGGCGAACGAACTCAAAGCCGCGCAGAAGGCCGCCGCCAGCGGCAATTTCGACGAGGCCGTCAAGCATGCAAACCAAGCTGAGGCCCTGGCCAACGCGTCCATAGCGCAGGCCAAGGCGGAACAAACGGCCTGGACTGCGGCCATCGTCCGCTGAGCTCCGTGTTATTTCTTATCGAGAAGGGGTGAAATAAGATGATCACCCGCCGCGAAATACTCCAAGTCGGCGTCGCCACGGCCGCCCTCATGGCCGGAGGCGGCGGCCTCACGCGCGCGCTGGCGCAGCAGCGCGTTACCGAAGCGGAACTTTTGAAGTTCGATGCGCTCGGCAATGTCACGCTGCTGCATGTCGCCGACATCCACGGGCAACTGGTGCCGGTCTATTTCCGCGAGCCGTCGATCAATCTCGGCGTCGGCGCGGCGAAGGGCCAGCCGCCGCATCTCACGGGCACGGATTTTCTAAAGCATTTCGGCATTCCGGCAAAATCCGCCGCGGCCTACGCGCTTACGTCAGAGGATTTTTCGGCGCTGGCCAAAAGCTATGGTCGCATCGGCGGGCTCGATCGGCTGGCAACCGTGGTCAAGCGCGTGCGCGCCGAGCGTGGCGACAAGGTGCTGTTTCTCGACGGCGGTGACACTTGGCAGGGCTCGATGGGCGCCAACATGAGCAAGGGCCAGGATATGGTCGACTGCATGGCGCTGCTCAAGCCCGACGCCATGACCGGCCATTGGGAATTCACCTATGGCGAGGCGCGGGTGCAGGAACTGATCAAGGGGCTCGGTTTCCCGTTTCTCGCGCTCAATGTGCGCGACACCGAATGGAACGAGCCGGTGTTCGAGCCGATGAAGATGTTCGAGCGCGGCGGGGTGAAGATCGCGGTGCTCGGCCAGGCTTTTCCCTATACGCCGGTGGCTAATCCGCGCTGGCTGATGCCGAAATGGTCGTTCGGCATCCGCGAGGAGGACGTGCGCGCCAATGTCGAGAAAGCGCGCAAGGGCGGCGCGAAACTGGTGGTGCTGCTCTCGCATAACGGTTTCGACGTCGACCGTAAGCTGGCCGCGCGCGTTCCCGGCATCGACGTGATCCTCACCAGCCATACCCACGACGCCATCCCCGAGGCGATCAAGGTAGGCAAGACCTTGCTGATCGCCTCAGGCAGCCACGGCAAATTCATCTCGCGGCTCGATCTCGACGTACAGAACGGCGCGGTGAAGAGCTTCCACTACAAACTGATCCCGCTGTTCGCCGATGCCATCAAACCCGACGCCGAGATGACGGCGGCGATCACCAAGGCGCGCGCGCCCTATGCCAAGGACCTCGCGCGCGTGGTGGGTCAGGCGGATTCGCTGCTGTACCGGCGCGGCAATTTCAACGGCACCTTCGACGACGTGATTTGCGCGGCGCTATTGAAGGAGCGCGATGCCGAGATCGCGTTGTCGCCCGGCTTCCGCTGGGGCACCAGCGTGCTGCCGGGCGCGCCGATCACGGTGGAGGACATACACAACGCCACCGCCATCACCTATCCGCAGGTCTACCGGATGGGCATGACCGGCGAGCGCCTCAAGGAGGTGCTGGAGGACGTGGCCGACAACCTGTTCAATCCCGACCCTTACTATCAGCAAGGCGGCGACATGGTGCGCTGCGGCGGCCTCGGCTACGCCATCGACGTATCGAAACCGATCGGCAGCCGCATTTCGGCGATGACGCATCTGAAATCTGGCAAGCCGATCGAAGCGACGAAGGAATACACGGTGGCCGGCTGGGCCAGCGTGAACGAAGGCACGCAAGGCCCGCCGGTATGGGAACTCGTGGAACGCTATGTGGCGGCGCAGAAGACCGTGCGCGTGACGCCCAACAGCAGCGTGAAAATTTCCGGAGCCTGAGCGCAGTTGAGTATTACATTCACCAATTAGAATGTGATAAGAGCGGACCTTCCGCCGGGAGCTGCCGATGACAGAGCCAATCGATCGAACGAAGGCTTCGCGCCGCCGATTTCTCGCCGGCGCCGCCGGTCTTGCCGCCGCGGGCGCAAGCGTGCGCGCCGCGCTCGCCGATAACGCCAAGAACCTGCCGCCGAACGTGCCGGACTGGACGCGCGCGCTCGGCGACGGCGTCGGCACGCGCCCTTACGGTCAGCCGTCGAAATTCGAAAAGGAAGTGATCCGCCGCACGGTGCCGTGGCTGACCGCGACGCCGGAGTCGTCGGTGGCATTCACGCCGCTGCACGAACTCGATGGCATTATCACGCCGAATGGCCTGTGCTTCGAGCGCCACCATGGCGGCATCGCCGAGGTCGATCCGCATGACTACCGGCTCATATTGCATGGGCTCGTCGAGAAGCCGCTGATCTTTACGCTCGAGGACATCAAGCGGCTGCCGCGCGTCAACCGCATCCATTTCCTGGAGTGCGCGGCCAATACCGGTATGGAGTGGCGCGGCGCCCAACTCAACGGCTGCCAGTACACCCACGGCATGGTGCATTGCGTGCAATACACCGGCGTGCCGCTGAAATTGTTGCTCGAGCAGGCGGGCCTAAAGCCGAACGCCAAATGGATCCTGGCCGAGGGCGCCGATGCCGCCGCGATGACTCGCTCGATCCCGATGGCAAAAGCACTCGACGATTGTCTGGTCGCCTATCGCATGAACGGCGAGATGCTGCGGCCCGAGCAGGGCTATCCGGTGCGGCTGGTGGTGCCGGGCTGGGAAGGCAATGTCTGGGTGAAGTGGCTGCGCCGCCTCAAGATCGGCGATCAACCCTGGTACACGCGCGAGGAAACGTCGAAATATTCCGACCTCATGGAGAACGGCAAGGCGCGTAAGTTCACCTTCGAGATGGACGCCAAATCCGTGATCACCTCGCCGTCGCCGCAGGCGCCGCTCAAGCAAAAAGGCTTCACGGTGATTTCAGGGCTTGCCTGGTCGGGCCGCGGCAAGGTCAAGCGCGTCGACATCTCGCTCGACGGCGGTCGCAACTGGCGCACGGCGCGCATCGACGGGCCGGTGTTCGACAGGGCCTGCGTGCGTTTTTACGCCGAAATCGACTGGAACGGTGAGCCACTGCTGCTGCAATCGCGCGCCATGGACGAGACCGGCTATGCGCAGCCGACCAAGGCGGCCTTGCGTAAAATCAGGGGCGTCAATTCGATCTACCACAACAATGGAATCCAGACCTGGTCGATCAAGCCGAACGGGGAGGTCGAAAATGTCGAAGTGGGCTAGGCTCGCACTCCCCGTATTATTGCTGCTCGCCGCGCCAGCGCTAGCGCAAAACAAAGCGCGCACCTACGGCATCGGCCACGTCGCCACGCCGGCCGAAATCGCCGGCTGGGACATCGACGTCAGGCCCGACGGCCAAGGCGCGCCTCCGGGCCACGGCTCGGTGAAGGACGGCGAGAAGGTCTACATGGACAAATGCGCCGCCTGCCACGGCGAGTTCGGCGAGAGCGCCGGGCGTTGGCCACAGCTCGCGCAAGGCAAGGGCACACTCGCCTCCAGCGATCCGGTGAAGACGGTCGGCTCGTATTTTCCGTATTTGTCGAGCGTGTTCGATTACATCCGCCGCGCCATGCCGTTTGGCGACGCGGAATCGCTCAGCAACGATGAGCTTTATGCCGTGGTCGCTTACGTGCTCAACCTGAACGACATTGTCGACGACAAGTTCGTGCTGTCGAAGGAGACCTGGAGCCAGGTCAAGATGCCCAACGCCGGCGGCTTCTACGACGACGACCGCGATAAGGCCGAGAAGGCGTTCTGGAACGCCAACCCGTGCATGAAGGATTGCCGCGGCCCGGTGAAGATCACCGGCCACGCGCAGGCGGTCGATGTGACGCCCGAAGACAAGACCAAGAAGGGTGGGGTGGAGTAATCTCGCCGTCATTCCGGGCCCGGCCCTGTCGGGCCGTCCCGGAATGACAAGGGTAATTATTTCGCCTATGACTCCCGGCCACCATTTAGCCGGGACTCTTCATGGCCAAACTCAACCTATCTGTCGCAGTCGGCCCCTATGACCGTACGCGCGCGCTGATCGACGGCACGGTGCAGATCGACGGCGTCAAGCCGACCTGCATGACGCTATCGCCGGAAGAGATCTTTTTCCGCGCCTTTCGCCATGCCGAATTCGACATCTGCGAACTGTCGCTGTCGAGCTTCACGCTCAAGACCGCGCAGGGCAATTGCCCCTATGTCGGCGTGCCGGCCTTCGTTTCACGCGCCTTCCGCCATACTTCGATTTATGTGCGCACCGACCGCATCAAGGCGCCCGCCGATCTCAAGGGTAAAAAGGTCGGCCTGCCGGAGTACCAACTGACGGCGAATGTGTGGGCGCGTGGCATTCTGGAAGACGACCACGGCGTCAAGCCGTCCGACATCCAATGGGTGCGCGGCGGCATCGAGGACGCCGACCGGCCAGAAAAGATTTCCATCAAGCTTCCGCCCGACGTGAAGCTTGAGGATGCGCCCAAAGGCAAATCGATCTCGACGCTGTTGGCGGAAGGCGCCATCGACGGCTTCATGGCGCCGCGGCCGCCCTCGTTGCCGAGGAACACGCCGCATGTCGGCTGGCTGTTTCCCGATCCGGTGGCGGCCGCCAAGGATTATTTCAAGCGCAGCGGCGTGTTCCCGATCATGCATCTCGTGGGCGTGCGGCGAACGCTCGCCGAGCAGCATCCCTGGCTGCCGGGCGCGGTGTTCAAGGCCTTCGCGCAAGCCAAGCAGGCAGCGCTCGATCTGTTGAGCGATACGTCGGCCACCAAGGTGACGCTGCCCTTTGTCGAGGAGCGGCTCGCCGAGGCGCGTGCCTTCATGGGCGAGGATTTCTGGTCCTACGGCATGGCGGAAAACCGCAAGACGTTGGAGACCTTCCTGCGCCACCATCACGGGCAAGGCCTGTCGTCGCGGCTGCTCAAGCCCGAGGACCTTTTTCACGAAGGGACGCGCGAGACGTTCAAGCTTTAGCATCCGAGCGGGAGGCGACGATGAAAGGCTTATCGGGTCTAGTCCTGTTATCCGCCATCATGGGAATGAGCATGTCCGTATCAGCTGCCGAGATTCATGTGATGAGCGGGGGCGCGCCGAAGGAGGTCTTCGCGCTGCTCACGCCGAAATTCGAGAAAATGACCGGCCATAAGGTGAAATTCACCTATGCGGTGATCACGGCGCTGCGCGAGAAGCTCGCCGCCGGCGAGAAAGCCGACGTGCTGGTCATGCCGGTGCCCGTGCTCGACGGCCTCGCCAAGGACGGCAAGGTGCGCGCCGACGCCCGTGCCGCCTTCGGCATCGTCGGCATCAGCGTGGTGGTGAAAGAGGGCGCGGCAAAGCCCGACATTTCCACCCAGGAGAAGTTCAAGGCGGCAATGCTGGCCGCCAAGTCGGTGGTGCACGCAACGCCCGGCCAGACGCCGAGCGGCAACCATATGGCCAAGGTCATCGAGCAGCTCGGCATCGGCGACGCCATGGCCAAGAAGGTTATTCACAAGCCGGCGCTCGCCGGCGGCGTGCAACTGGTCGCCTCGGGCGAGGCGGAAATAGGCATCTATCCGGCAAGCGAAGTCGCCGGCATCAAAGGCATCAGCATCGTCGGGCCGTTGCCGGCGGGCATCGACTTGAACATTGTTTATGGCGGGGCGGCCATGACCGGCAGTGCGGCGCCCGACGCCGCGGCGGCCTTCGTGAAATTCATGGCCGCGCCGGAAAACCGCGGCGTCTGGAAAGACGCCGGCTTCGATCCGGCGCATTGACGTCATGACCGTCACGATCACCAGCATTGCTGGCGGCGCGCCCAAGCCGGTATTCGACCGGCTCGGCCCGCTGTTCGAGCGCCGCACCGGCAATAAACTCAACGCGCTCTACGACACCATGAGCGGCATTGCCGGGCGGGTGGCGGCGCACGATGCGTTCGACGTGCTGGTGATGCCGGTGCCGCTGATCGAGGCTTACGTGAAAGACGGCACGGTGATGGCGGCCGGCCGCGCGGCGCTGGCCAATATCGGCCTTGGGGTCGGCGTCAAGGCGGGCGGCGACGTTCCCGACGTCTCGACGCCCGATAAGCTGCGGGCGGCGCTGCTGGCCGCGCGCATGGTGGTGCATGCACCGCCGACCGCCACGCCGAGCGGCGCGCAAAGCGACAAGATCATCAAGGAGCTTGGGCTTGAGCGGGCGCTGGCGGGCCGGGTCGTGCATCGAGCGGGGCTTGCCGGCGGCATTACCATGATCGCGCTCGGCATCGACGTCATCGGCATATTTCCGAAGAGCGAAATCGTCGCCGGGCCGGGCGTTGCGCTCGCGGGCGCACCGCCCGCCGCCCTGCAGCTCAATATCACCTATGGGGCAGGGGTCGTTGCCGGGAGCCCAGCATCGGACGCGGCGGCCGAGTTCATCAAATTCCTGACCGAGCCGGAGAGCCGCCAAGTTTGGACTGCCTGCGGCTTCGATCCGCTGGCGGCGTGAGCCGTCAGGTCCGTTTGATGCTGTCGAGCCCGCCGAGGCGGCCGACCAGCGCATTGGCGCCGATGGCCAGCACGAACAACACGAACAGCATGGCGTACATGCGCGGCATGTCGAAGATGCTGTAGGCCTGGATGATCAGGAAGCCGACGCCCATGTTCGACAGCTTGGTTTCCGCCAGCAGCGTGCCGATCAGCGCCACGCCGAGGCCGAGCCTGACGCCGTTGATGATCGGATGGCGCATGGCGGGCAGATAGATCTTCGTCACCATCTGCCACGAGTTGGCGCGGAAGCTGCTGCCGACGCGGATCAGCACCTTGTCGATGCCGCGCATGCCGGCGGCGACGCTGAGCGCCACCGGAAAGAAGCAGGACAGCGTGCCGAGCGCGACCTTGGATTCGGGGCCGACGCCGAACCACATGATCATGACCGGGAAGAAGATGATCTTGGGCGTGGGTCCCAAATAGTGGATGTAGGACTCGAAAGCCTTCGAGAGGAACGGGCTGGCGCCAATCAGGATGCCGACGGCGACGCCCGACAGCCCGCCGATCGCCAGGGCGGCGCCGATCTCCGCCGTCGTGACGCCGAGATTGAAATAGTAGCTGGGGCTGGTGAGCAGACCGAACAGTGCGCGCCCAATCGCCAACAGCGAGGGCACGACGTCGCGGTACAGCCAGCCGGAATGGGAGAGCAATTCCCATCCCGCCAGCAAAGCGAGGATGATGGCCACGCGCAGCAGCGTGACCGGGCTCACCGCCGGCGCGGCTGCCGGGCGCCGTGTCAATTGACCGGTCTCAGCCATCGCTCGGCTCTTTCCAATGCCATGAAGAACAACACGCTCACCAGGATGACGAAGCAGATCGCGGCATAGGTGCCGGGCAGGTCGTAGCGTTCGGCAAGGTCCTCGATGAGCTGGCCGAGTCCGCCGTAATTGATCAGGAATTCGGTGCCGACGATGTTGATCAGCGCGAAGATTAGTCCCAGGCGCAGGCCGACAAAAATGGTCGGCAGCGCGGCGGGAAACAGGATCTTCCAGAACTGCTGGGCCGGGCTGAGATTGAAGCTGCGGCCGACATTGACCAGCACCTTGCGGGTGCCGGCGATGCCCTCGATGGTTTTCAGGATCACCGGCGGCAGCGCGGCGATGAAGCCCATCATGATGATGGTCCAGGCGTTGCGGCCGAAGATCACCATGAACAGCGGATAGCACAGCACTACCGGCGCCGAGGCCATGGCGGCCACCCAAGTCTCGCAGGCCTGCTGCAAAAGCTTGAAGCGGTGCATCAGCACGCCGCCGGCGACGCCGAATACCGTGAGCATGACGCCGGCGGTGAGGCATTCGGCGGCGGTAAACAGGAAGCGGTTGAACACGTGTTCTTGCGTGATCAGCCGGTAGAAGCTGCCGGCGATTTCCGACGGCGGCGGTACGATGAAGCGGTTGATGACCCCGGTCTGGATCAGCAACTCGGCCGCCAGAAGAAATGCCACCACCGTGCCGATGCCGACGGCCCTTGGCGCCCAATCGCCGCGCCGAGAACGCGAAGCATGCGCGGCATCGCTCATGAACCGATGCTCTCGTGATGCAGTACGTGCAATTCCTCGTCCTTCATGCCGCGGCTCGCCTCTTCGCGCAGGTCGTTCCAGATTTCCGCGACGTAGCGGCCGAAAGCCGCACTGCTGACGACTTCGGAGGTGCGCGGACGCGGCAGATCGATATCGACGATGCGCTTGGTCCTGCCGGGCCGGTAGGTCATCACCAGAATGCGGTCGGACATCTGCACCGCTTCGGTGATGTTGTGGGTGATCAGCAGCGTGGTCTGTTTCAGCTGCTGCTGGATCTGCAGCACCTTGTCGCCGAGCAACAGCCGCGTTTGCTCGTCGAGCGCGGCGAACGGCTCGTCCATCAATAGGATTTTCGGCTCGGAGGCGAGCGTGCGGGCGAGCGAGACGCGCTGGCGCATGCCGCCGGAAAGTTCGCCGGGATAGCGGTTCTCGAAGCCGGCAAGGCCGACCAGCGCGATGAAATACTTGGCGCGCTCAGCCCGTTTGGCCTTGGCCATGCCGACGAGCTCGAGCGGGAAGGCGACGTTGTCGACCACCGTGCGCCAGGGAAAGGTGGACTCTTCCTGGAACACCATGCCGATCGATTGGTGCGGGCCGGAAATGGTCTCGCCGGCGACGCTGACCACGCCGCCATGGTGGCTGAGCAGCCCGCCGATCACGTTGAACAGCGTGGATTTGCCGCAGCCGGAGGGGCCGATGACGGAAAGGAATTCGCCCGGCCTGACCTTGAACGCCACGTTATCGACGG
Source organism: uncultured Alphaproteobacteria bacterium (assembly GCA_963786025.1). Classification (GTDB taxonomy): domain Bacteria; phylum Pseudomonadota; class Alphaproteobacteria; order Rhizobiales; family Xanthobacteraceae; genus Pseudolabrys. The sequence goes on along the minus strand of CAWAXK010000003.1, from coordinate 8,617 downwards.
CGGTAATCGGACCTTCCGCCGTGTCGTAGCGCACGACGATGTCGTCCACCACCAGGATGGCGTCGTCGGATTGCGGGGCGGGCGCGGCCATGGCTTAGCTTTCCTTGCGCATGATCTGGTCCGAATACCGGTTCCCACTTTTCGGGATCATGCGCTATTCGTTCTTGCGCGTCATCGCAGCGGTCACGTCGGCGGTGTAGCCGGGTTCTACCCGCACATCGACAACCGCGACTTGGTCGGCCTCGACCGCCGCGATGGCCTTGGTGAAGGTAGGGCCGAGATCGGCTATCGCGGTCAGCGGGCCGAAGCCTTGCGCGCCTTGCGCGCGGGCGATGGCCGCAATGTCGATATCGGGTTCGGAAATGCGCTGACCGACCCAGCGGTTTTCGATCGGCCGGTTGCGCATGCGGGCGACGCGCTCCTGGTGCAGCTCGTCATTGAAGAAGGAGCGGTTATTGGCCACCACGATCAGCAGCGGAATCTTGTAATGCGCCGCCGTCCACAGCGCGGTACAGCCCATCATGAAATCGCCGTCGCCGCACACTGCGACCGGCAGCCGGCCTGAGCCTTTAAGCGCGAGCGCGGCGCCGACCGAAATGCCCGGACCGCCGCCGACGCCGCCACCGCCATCGGAGCCAAGATAGTCGAGCGGGTGATTGAACGCCCAGCTCGCTCCGTTCCACGAGAGCGAAATGTGGGTGAGGCTCACCGGCCGTTCGCCGACCGCTTCGCGCAGCGCTGTCGAGAGGTGGTCGACTGTGAGCTTGTCGCCGCTCGGCTTCAAGAACTCCCTGGCGCTGGTCGCGACCGCGCGCGGCCCGCCGGGTCCGAGCGCCGCGAGCAGCGCCGGCACGGCGGCATCCGGCTCGCAATTGAGGAGGACGTCGACCGGCGGCAGAGCCTGATAGTCCATGCTCCAGCCGTTATGCAGGCGATGATCGACCGATACCTGCACGACCTTGGCAGTGACCTTGCCGACCTTCTTGAAGACGCCGGCGAGATCGAGCCAATCGAGGCTGAGAATGACGTCGGCCGTTCGGATGGCTTCGGCCGCTTCCGGCGCCAGCACCGTGCCGCCGGGGGCGCCGGCGTGGAGATGATGGTGGGTGGGGAAGGCGGCGGCGATCTTGAGATCGGTCGCGACGCTCGCATTCAGCCGCTCGGCCAGCGCGACGCGTTCGTTCCACGCTTTCTCGCTGCGCGAGGCGCGGCCGGCGAGGATGACCGGATGCTTGGCGTTGCGCAGCAGATCGGCGGCCTGCTTGATGGCCGCGGCGGACGGCGCGCTCTCGACCACGGGCATATAACGATGGGCATCGATCGGGGCGATCGGCTCGGTGAGCTTTTCCTCCTGCATCCCGGCGTCGAGATTGATGTAAGTCGGACCGCGCGGCGCGGTATTGGCGATCCAGCCGGCGCGCAAAACCGCCTCGCGCGCCGCAAGCGGCGAGGCCGGCTGATCGTCCCATTTGGTGTAGCCGCGCACCAGCGCGCCCTGGTCGCGCGCAGTGTGGATCCAGTCGATCCAAGGCCGCCGCTTGGCGGCGTCGACCGGGCCGGTGGCGCCGAGCACGACCATGGGCATGCGGTCGCACCAGGCATTGAAGAACGCCATGGTGGCATGCATCAGGCCGACATTGGAATGCACCGCCGCGGCCATCGCCTTGCCGGTGACCTTGGCGTAGCCGTGCGCGATGGCGACGGCGCTTTCCTCGTGCAGGCAGAGCAGCATTTGCGGCCGCTCGTTGCCGAGGTAATTCACCAGGCTGTCGTGCAGGCCGCGATAGCTGGCGCCCGGATTGAGCGCGATATAGGGGATGTCGAGCGCGCGCAGCGCGTCGGCCACCACGTCGCTGCCGAAGCCGGCAGCGTTGACGCCGGCCGGGACCGGGCGGTCAAGGGCGGCAATTGTGGCGTCGCGGGCGGGCTGCTTTTTTGCGGTATCAGTATTTGAATTCGACACGTGATGTTCCTGCCATCGCCCGCCCAGCGCGGGGTCGGCGGCATTTGAACCGGATCACGAGCCCTGACGCAACCGGGCCAGCAGCTTGAGGCCGGCATAACCGTCGGCCGGCTCCATGCCGACCTTGTGCTGGAAGGCGAGAATGGCCTTGATCGTGTCCGAGCCGGTGCGGCCGTCGATGCCGTCGGTCTTGAAGCCCTGCTCGTTGAGGCGGCGCTGGATCTCCTTGACTTCGGCCAGCGTCGGCACGCGCTCCCCGCCGGGGAACTGCTGGTGGAATGGCGGGTCGCCGCGGATGAGGTCGCCCAGATGGCAGAGCGCCAGCGTGTAGCTGGTGGACGGGTTGTAGGAGTGGACGGCGTAGAAATTCTGTCCGACCAGGAAGGCCGGTCCGCCGGGCACCGGCACCCACAGCTTCACGCGGTCGCCCGGACGCGAGAAGGGTTTGCCGTCGGCGCGCTGGATGCCGAGCGCCTGCCATTGGTCGTAGTTGCGCCAGCCGCCGGCCTTGCGGCCGCCCAATTTGACCTCGCAGCCCCAGGCTTCGCCGCGCCGGTACTTGCCGCGCTCGACCAGAAAGCGCGCCGTGCCGGCAAAGGAATCGTCGGGCTTGCCGAACGGCGTGATGCGGCCGTCGCGGTCGTAGTCGACGCCCATGTGCAGCCAGACCTCCGGCATCCATTGGGTGTGGCCCATGGCGCCGGCCCAGGAGCCGATCATGTCGCCCGATTGTCCCCAGCCGCGGTCGACGATGGTGAGCGCATTGAGCAGTTCCGCTTCCCAATAGCGGTGCCGGCGCGGCTCGCCCCAGGCCAGCGCCGCCAGCGCCGGGATGACCGGCCGCATGTATTTCCGATTGACGATGACGTCACCGAAGGACGACTCCATGCCCCACAGGCCGAGCATGATGTAGCGGTCGACGCCGTAGTCCTTTTCCACGCGCGCCAACAGGCCGGCATACTCCTTGGCGCGCTCTTTGCCGGTGATGACGCGCCAATCCGAGCAACGGCGATTGATGTATTGCCAGACCTGTTCGGTGAATTCCGGCTGGGCGCGGTATTCGGCGAGCACGCCGGAGTCGGGCGTTAGCGCGTTCATGACCCGGTCGTAGGTCGCTTCCGAAATGCCGCGGCCGATCGCGCGTGCGCGAAAACCGGCGACCCAACGGGCGAAGGCGGGCGATTGCGCGGCGAGCGCAGGGCGGAGCGCCAAGCCGGCGGCCGCGCCGAGCGCGGCCGACAGCCAGGCGCGGCGGGTCAAAGCAATGGTTGATCGGGTGGCGTCGCCCGGGGCGATTCGTGGCATGGCGGCAGTCTATGCACCGCCGCGTCCGCCCAACAGCCGTTGCAGAATTTCGCCGCAAAACCGTCAGTTCGCGGCCTCATGCCGGCGCCGGTGGCGGATGCGATGGTAATGCCGGTGCCGGTACCGGTACCGGTGCTGCTTGGCGCGCTCGGTGGAGGCTTCCTTCACTTTGGCCGGCGGTTCCGGCGGAGCCGCCGGCGAGGCCGAGGCGGTGGGCGCTTGCGTGGCCGGCATGGGGTGCAGGATCACCGGCAACTTGACGGGAACCGGCGGCACCGGTTCGCCGGGCCTAATTTCGGTGCCGCGGCCACCCACCAGGCGCTCATAGGCCGCAACTAGCGTCATATAAGGATTGACCCAGACCCAGCCGATGCTGGTGAAGACCTGAATGTTGAAATGCAGGTGGTACGAGGTGCCGTTCTTGAAGTCGCCCCAGGTTGCGACCTTGCCGATGATCTCGCCTTGGCTTACTTGGCGGCCGTTCAGCAGGCCGTCGGCGTCCATGAATTGCGGATTCATGTGCAGGTACCGAAAGCGCACGAATTCGTTTTCGTTGTTGGTCACGATATAGGCGCCGAGATAACCGGGCATGCGCCGGATGACGCCGTCATGCACGGCGGCGACGTAATCCTGATAGGGCAGGCAGCGGTCGGCCTCGGCGTTGTTGAGCACGCATTGCGCGGGGCGAATGTCCTCGCCCTGGTGGCCGTAACCGCCCGGACATTGGCCGACAAGAAAATCCCGCTGTTCGCAGAAATTGTCGCGCCACGGATAGGTGAAATTTTCCGCCGCCAATTCATCGAACACCAACGGCTTGTCGTTGACCTTGCAACGGTACGGCGCGCCTTTCTTGCCCATGCGCCCGATCATTCCGGTGCGGTAGCAATCGCCCCACGGCATGAACGATTGCGACTTTACGTAAGCCGGTGCAAAGGCGATCGGGAACCGCATGCGGGCATAGACGTGATAATCCGTGCGCCCGGGCATTTTTCGCCAGCCGGTATTCTCGATCAGATCGCCCGGGCTGTAATAGGTGAAATCCGATTTGGCCGTCGGCCGGCTGAGGTCGGTGACCGGGTCGTGCAGTTTCGCCGGCGTGCCGCCGGCCGTGCGCAACTGGCGCAGAAAGGCCACGGCGATCGGGTCGGCTTCCCGGCACGACAGATGTCTTTGCATTGGCGGCCGATCGTAGCACTGGATCGACACGACGTAGGGCACGCCGAAACGCTCGAAGGCGTAGCGCAGATGCGCCTCGCTGAAAATGCGCCGGATGCCGGGAAAGGCTTCGGTCAGTTCCTTCGGCGGCGGCAATTCCTTTTCAATGTTGTTGGGCCCGTCGAGCGCATAGACGAAGGCGGCGCCGGTGATTTCGATCACGATCGGCCTGTCGAAATGCGAATCGAACCCGCTGGCGACAAACGTGGCGTCGTAGCCGGCCGGGCCGGGCAGGAAGAACTTGGTCGGATGAAACCGGCCGAAATATTTGTCGGAACTTGCGGCGTCCGCATTGCCGCCGCTTGCGTCCGTGCGGAATGCATCGACGTCGAAAGGCAGCAGTACCGGAACCGCGCTCTTGGCGATGCCGGCAAGGCGCTTTGCGGTGACGGCGTTGAGGCCGGCGAAGGCCGCGGCCGGCGGCTCCGTCGTGTAGCCGGTCAGGGTCGCCGCCGCGGCGTCCCAATTGACTTCGCTCAGCGTGATGACGGGGCGTTCCATCTCGCCCGCGGCCACCGGGCCGCCGACAAGCAACGCCAAGCTTACAAGTACGGCACGTTTCAACAAGCGTCCCTCATCCGGCCCGCCAGCCCGGGCTGCAAGGTCGTTTTGCCGGAGTTAACGGCATCGCCCAGCGGCATACAAGGGTCGTGCTCTGGTGTAGGGTGCGAGCCGGTAAAAAACGGGGAGACGCGGGCGCCATGACGGTTAACGAAGCGGGCAGGATGGGAAGCGCCGAGCGCGCGCCGGAGATCATCGAGGGTGGCGGCACGGCACGGCTGCATCTGACTCTGGCCACCACCGATTACGATCATGTACGCGACCTGATGAACGGGGCGGTGCGCGCGGACGGAATCGTGCTGACCGGCATCGTGCTGCCGGTGGAGGAAATCTTCTTCCGCTTCATCAAGAACCGCGAATGGGACGTGTCCGAAATGAGTTTCGGAAAGTTCATCGCCTATACCTCGCAGGGCAATTCGCCGTTCATCGGCATTCCGGTGTTTCCCTCGCGCGTATTCCGCCACTCGGCCTTTTATGTGCGCGCCGACCGCGGCATCGCCTCGCCGAAAGACCTCGAGGGAAAGACCGTCGGCATCCCGGAATGGGCGCAGACGGCCGGCATTTATGCGCGCGGTTTTCTGAGCGAGACGGCGGGCGTCGACCTCACCAAGATCAAGTGGTTGCAGGCCGGCATGAATCAGGCCGGGCGCGAGGAGAAGGTCGAGTTCACGCTGCCGAAAGGCATTCAATATTCGCAGCGGCGCGACTCGAGTCTGAGCGCCATGCTGCTGTCGGGCGAGATCGACGCGGCGATCTCGGCGCGCGTGCCGGATGCATTTACCAATGGCGGCGGACGGGTCGTTCGGCTTTATCCGGACTACCGCTCGGATGAGGCGCGCTATTTCGACGCCACCGGCATCTTCCCGATCATGCATGTTATCGCCATGCGGCGTGCGGTGTTCGCGCGCTACCCGTGGGTGGCGATGAACCTGCTCAAAGCGTTCGAAGAGGCCAAAGAGCGCAGCCTCGAGCGCATCCAGGATCTGACGGCCTCGCGCATCCCGATGCCTTGGGCGGAATCGATCGCCGGCGAATGGAGCAAACGGTTCGGCGGCGACCCGTTTCCCTACGGATTGGAAGCGAACCGCAAGACGCTCGACGCGTATTGCCGCTTTTCCCATGAGCAGGGCGTCACGGCGCGCCGGCTCACGCCCGACGACCTGTTTCCGAAGGAAGTGCGGGCCAGCGCGCGGGTGTAGTGCAATCTCCGCTCATTCCCGCGCAAGCGGGAATCCAGCTCTTTAGATTTTAAGTCTGGGTCCCCGATTTCGCGGGGACGAGTGGAGAAATATCAATCCTTCGCGCGCTCGACATAGGCGCCGTCGGCGGTCATCACCACCACGCGGGTGCCGGGGACGATGTGGGTCGGCACCATGGTGCGCACGCCGTTCGACAGGATCGCCGGCTTGAACGAGCCGGACGCCGTCTGGCCCTTCATGGCCGGCTCGGTTTCCTTGATCTCCAGCGTCACCTTCTGCGGGATTTCGAGCGAGATCGCGATCCCCTCGTGGATGGCAAGCTGAACCTTCATGCCTTCCTGCAGGTAGGCGGCCATGTCGCCGACGATATCGGCTTGCAGGGCGACCTGGTCGTAGGTCTGATCATTCATAAAATGGAAGCCGTCGCCGTCCTGGTAGAGGTAAGAATATTCCACTTCCTCGACATGGGCGCGCTCAACCCCGTCCGTGGTCTTGTAACGCATCTGGGTCTTCACGCCGTCGGAAATCCGGCGCATATCGACCTGGGTAGTCGGGGTGCCTTTACCGGGGTGAAAACTTTCCGCGTTGAGGACGACAAAGAGTTTACCGTCGATCTCGACAATATTGCCTTTGCGGAGCTGGCTAGCGATGACCTTCACGAGAGCAATCCTTGAGCTGTGGGCGGCACAAAACCGCGGTTTCGGGCCGCACCATAGCGATCTTCGCGCCAGATGCCAGTCCTTCTCCTGCCCGGCTTTTGCCCGGTTCTCTTGAGGTAAATGTGCGAGAAAGCCCGCCGTTTTGGCTTCCCGGGGTCCATGGCGGCCGCCGACCTTACCTGCTCGCGCGCGGGCGCATTGCCGCGGCCATGCGGGCCTGGTTTGCCGGGCGCGATTTCGTCGAAGTGGAAACCGCCACTCTGCAGGTCTCGCCCGGCAACGAGACCCACCTGCACGCCTTCGCCACCGACTTGATCGGGCCGGGCGGGGTGCGGATGCCGCTTTATCTGCGTACCTCGCCGGAATTCGCAGCTAAGAAACTGCTGGCGGCGGGCGAGACGCGGATTTTCGATTTCGCCCGCGTCTTCCGCAACCGCGAGCGGGGCGCGCTGCATCACCCGGAATTCACGATGCTGGAATGGTACCGGGCAAACGAGTCTTACGAGGCGTTGATGGACGATTGCGCGGCGCTGATGGCCGAGGCCGCGCGCGCGGCCGGCGCGGAGCGGTTCACCTTCCGCGGCAAGAGTATTGATCCCTTCGCCGCGCCCGAGCGGGTGACGGTGGCGCAAGCTTTCGAACGCCATGCCGGCGTCGATTTGCTGGCGACGGTCGACGCGGGGCAGGGCGACCGGACGAAACTCGCCGCCGCGGCGGCCGAGGCGGGCGTCGCCATTGCGGCCGACGATACCTGGGGTGACATCTTCAGCCGCATCCTGGTCGAGCGGGTCGATCCCCATCTCGGCCTCGGCCGCGCCACGATATTATACGAGTACCCGCTGCCGCTGGCGGCGCTGGCGCGGCCAAAGTTTACGCCCGCGCCGGCCGAAGGGCGAACCCGGGTGCCGGGCAGCGGCAAGGTGGCCGAGCGCTTCGAGCTTTATGCCTGCGGGGTGGAACTAGCCAATGCGTTCGGCGAACTCACCGACGTGGCCGAGCAGCGTGCGCGTTTCGAGAGTGCGATGGCCGAGAAGCAGCGCATCCATGGCGAGCGTTATCCGCTGGACGAGGATTTTCTCGCCGCGCTCGCGACGATGCCGCAAGCGTCCGGCATCGCGCTCGGCTTCGACCGACTGGTGATGCTGGCCGCCGGTGCGAAACATATCGAGCAAGTGATATGGACGCCGGTGGTCGATAGCTAGGACGTCATGGCCGGGCTTGTCCCGGCCATCCACGTCTTGTTTGCTGAGGCGAAATAGGAAAGGCGTGGATGCCCGGCACAAGGCCGGGCATGACGAGCTGGTAGGTCCGCTATGACACCGAAAAAGATTCAAACGCTCCGTACGCCCGCACAATTGTGCGACCACGGCCTGGCACCGCCTGAGCAAACCGCTGCATTGGACGCGGTCGCCGCGCGCTACGCGGTCGCGCTGCCGCAGGCCTTGGCCGACATCATCGATTCGCGCGATCCACACGATCCTATCGCGCGTCAGTTCGTTCCCGACGCGGCCGAGCTCGACGTGCAACCGCAAGAGCTCGCCGACCCGATCGGCGACGACGCGCACAGTCCGGTGCAAGGGATCGTACACCGCTATCCCGACCGCGTGCTGCTCAAGCTCACGCCGGTCTGCGCGGTCTATTGTCGGTTCTGCTTCCGGCGCGAGACGGTCGGGCCGGAGAAGGGCAAGGCGCTGTCGGCGGAAACACTGAGGCGC
>CAWAXK010000002.1:0-110313 GCA_963786025.1 uncultured Alphaproteobacteria bacterium | reverse complement strand
TTTTTTCCTGGTCCGGCTTGGACCCAAAATGCTCCGGTTCGCCCTGGCGTTCAGGATGCCTCGGCTAAACCGATCGGCAAGGTCGTAACCGCTACCGGCGCGGTTACCATCCAACATGTCAACGCGGTGGTCGTTCAGGCGACGCTCAGCAATCAGGGCGGCGGGGCCAGAGTCGGCGATCTCATCTATCTCGGCGATATTGTCCAGACCGGAGTTGATGGACGCGTCGGCATTACATTCACTGACGGCACGGCTTTTAATCTGTCCAGTAACGCTCGCATGGCAATGACCAATTTCGTCTACGATCCGAATAGCAAATCCAACTCAACCTTGCTGAGCCTGACCAAAGGAACGTTCACCTTTGTCGCCGGCAAAATTGCCAAGACCGGCGACATGAAGATTGATACGCCTGTTGCCACCATGGGCATTCGCGGGACGACGCCGCACGTCGAGATTTCGGACGATGGAACGGTCAAATTTTCTACCCTTATCGAGAAAGGCAAGAACCAGGTCTTAGAAAAATACGGCGCGATGACCGTCAAGCCACGTGGTGCATCGCTACCCGATTCAATTCCAGCAATAGAACGCAAGAAGCTCAACCTCGATATCTGCCGAGGGTGCTAACGCGCGTTGCGGGAGGATCCGTTCTTGAGGCAAGAGTCATCACAAAGCGCTCTCTCAATGTCGAACCGTCTTTGTTCCGATTAGTGAACTTGCGCTATTGCTCCCTTCAAGCACGGAAAATTGATATGGGACCCAGCGGAAGACACGGCGTTATCTTCGCTGCTGTGCTTATGCTGGTCTTGCCATTTTCCGGATCGTTGGCAACACCGCAAGATACGAAACTTGACGAAAGACTTACGAATATCGAGCTGTGTAATGGGTCAGATCGCAAATCACCCGAACCTCAGATCAGCGGCTGCACGGCGCTGATCAATGGGAGCCACGAAACAGCTCAGATTTTGGCGACTGCCCACAACAATCGGGGCAACGCCTATTCCAGAAAAGGCGACTTTGATCGCGCTATCGAGGATTATGACCTGGCGATCAAGTTCAATCCTGACTACGACAAACCGTACAACAATCGCGGAGTCGCATTCCAGAAAAAGGGCGACTTAGATCGCGCAATCAAAGATTTCGATGAGGCGATCCAACTCAACCCTAATTACGGTAATGCTTTCGCCAACCGCGCAGAAACTTACCAGAAAAAGTACGATTTTGAACGCGCGGCGCGGGACTACGACGACGCAATTCGCCTTGAGCCAAATCTGGAAGCGATGTGGAACGGACGCTGTTGGACCCGAGCTATCCTCGGACAATTGCAGACGGCATTGGCAGACTGCAACAAGGCGCTTCTTATACAGCCTGACGACGCCGCAGCCTATGATTCGCGGGGACTGACCTATTTAAAGATGGGTCACCTTGAGTCGGCCATCCAAGATTATAGCTCGGCGCTGCGCCTCGACCCGAGGCTGGCGAGCTCATTCTATGGACGCGGACTTGCCAAGCTCAAGAAGGGCGATACGGCGGCTGGCAATGCCGATCTCGCAGCAGCAAAACGACTTGAGGCGAAGATCGCCGATGCGTTCTCGCATTATGGCGTGCCGCGGCAATAGCCCGCACAAAGCTGCCGACGACGGTCGCTATATCCTGGGAAAAATCGGCTTGGCAAGCCGTACCGATGTCGGGCTTTAGCGCCCGCCAATGCGCAACAGCTGCGCCGTTGCGACGCCACATTTTCGAAATTCGCGTTAACCTTAAGTAACAATTGCCATTTTAGCGATGTTCGCCATTTGTTAACCTTTCTTAAGAGGCGCGGAGGACCGCAGACAGGCGAAGATTAGCGAAAGGCGGCTGTCGCAGGTTGGTTTCGCCTGCCGATTTTCGCACGACGTGGCAGCAGATCACTTCTGCCGCTACCGGCATTCTCGCTTTGTCTTGTCGGCCGCCCAACCCGCCGAAAGCCGGCCGGTAGAGGAGCTATCTAATGGCGGCAGGCAATTTGTTTGCGGAAGCACGCGGTGACGGCGTTAGTTTTTTGGCGTCCGGATCTTGGACGGCGGAGTACGCCCGCACGCTCGAGCAACTGGTGGAGACTGCCGTCGGCGCCAAGACACCGGCGCGCACAATCGCGATCGACGTGGCGCAAATCGAACGGATCGACACCTATGGCGCGTGGCTGATTGAACGCACACTGCGCACCTGGACCAGCCGAGGCGTCGAGACCCGGCTGTACGGCTTGCCAGACCGTCACCGCGGGCTGTTCGAAAAAGTGCAGGCCGGCACCCACAAATTATCACCGCTGCCGCCCAAGCCGAACCGCATCACCGCGACTCTCGAGAGCGTCGGCCGCACAATGTCCGTGGTCGGCGCCGATGGGCTGCTGTTATTCGAGATGGGCGGCGCACTGGCGCTGGCGTTCCTGCGCGTGCTGCTGCGCCCGCATACGTTCCGCTTCACGTCTTTAGTGAAGCATCTCGAGCGGGTAGCCTGGAATGCCGTGCCGATCATCCTGCTTATCACGCTTCTGATCGGCGCCATCATCGCGCAACAGGGCATCTTCCATTTCCGCACCTTCGGCGCCGACCTCTATGTCGTCGACATGGTCGGCGTTCTGGTGCTGCGAGAACTCGGCGTGGTGATCGTTTGCATCATGGTAGCTGGCCGTTCCGGCAGCGCCTATACGGCCGAGCTCGGCTCGATGAAGATGCGCGAGGAGGTCGACGCTCTCCGCATCATGGGCTTCGATCCGGTCGAGGTGCTGATCCTACCGCGTATCCTTGCTCTCATTATTGCGGTGCCGCTGTTGACCTTCATCGGCTCGATGGCCGCGCTCTACGGTGGCGGTCTGGTGGCCTGGCTTTATGGCGGCATCAGCCCCGCGGTGTTCATGTCGCGCCTTCGCGACGCCATCTCGCTGCAGACTTTCGAAGTCGGCATGATCAAGGCGCCATTCATGGCGCTGATCATTGGGCTAGTCGCCAGCGTCGAGGGATCACAAGTGCAGGGCAGCGCTGAATCGCTCGGCACCAAGACGACGGAGTCGGTGGTCAAGTCGATCTTCCTCGTCATCCTTGCGGACGGAGCTTTCGCCGTATTCTTCGCCTCGATCGGAATGTAGCGATGGCAAACGGCGCCTACGACAGCGTTATCAGAGTGCGAGACCTGGTGGTCGATTTCCATTCGCATCGCGTGCTCAATGGGGTGAACATCGATCTATTACGCGGCGAGGTGCTCGGATTCGTCGGCGCCTCGGGAGCGGGCAAGTCGACGCTGGCGCGCACGATCATCGGCCTGTTGCCGAAACGCTCGGGGAAAATCGAGGTGCTCGGCGTCGATATCGACAAGGCCAATGACGAGCAAAGGCGCGCGATTGATCGGCGCTGGGGCATTCTGTTCCAGCAGGGTGCGCTGTTTTCCTCGCTCACCGTCGGCAAGAACGTTGAGTTTCCAATCCGCGAATATCTAAGGCTGTCTGACAAGCTCACGACCGAAATTGCGATCGCCAAATTGGAAATGGTGGGCCTAAGCCCCGACGTCTATCGCGAATATCCGTCTGAATTGTCCGGAGGCATGATCAAGCGCGTGGGGCTCGCGCGCGCGCTCGCGCTCGATCCGGAGATTCTGTTCCTCGATGAGCCGACCTCCGGCCTCGATCCGATCAGCGCCGGCGATTTTGACCAACTCATCCTGACCTTGCAGGAAACGTTGGGCATCACCGTGTTCATGGTGACGCACGACCTCGACAGCCTGCATCGGGTTTGCGACCAAATCGCGGTGCTGGGAGAAGGAAAGATTATCGAAGCGGGCAACATGGAAACGATGCTGGCCTCGCAGCATCCCTGGCTGACGTCTTATTTCCACGGCGCCCGGGCGCACGCTGACTGGCACGTGAGAGTCAAGGGTTAAAGGGAGTTGCGTCGATGGAAGACAGGGCGAAATACGTTCTGGTCGGATTGTTCACGTTCATCGTTATCGCAGGCGTTTTCGGCTTCATCTATTGGCTGAACGCGACGGCGGGATCGAAGGACAGCGCCAGCTATCGGGTGATATTCTCGGGCCCGGTAACCGGGCTGCGCATCGGGGCTCCGGTTTTGTTCAACGGCATTCGCGTCGGTGAAGTATCCGACCTGCGTCTGACCGACATTCCCTCCGAAGTCGCCGCGATGCTGGCCGTAAGCCCGAAAACGCCGATCCGCGCCGATACCCTGGTAGCGCTCGACTATGCCGGCTTGACCGGTATCGCATCTGTGTCGCTGAAGGGGAACTTGGCCTCGGCACCGCCGTTGCCACAGAAAAACGGTGAGCCGCTGACGCTGAGGGCTGCGACCGCCTCCGGCGACATGTCGTCGGCCGTGCGTGAAACTCTTGCCAAGGCCGATGCGGTGATCTCTGAGAACCAGGAATCGTTGCATAAAGCTATCAAGAATATCGAGACCTTCACCGACGCACTAGCGCGCAGCAGCGACAAGATCGACCAGCTGATGACAAACAGTACCGACGCCGTGGCCTCGGTTAAGCAGCTTTCCGACAGTCTTGATAAGCGCACCTCCGAGATTACGAAGGAAATCCTCAAAGTAACGAATTCGGCAAACAAGCAGATCAACATTGTCGGCGGAGACGCGCATCGGGCCATCACTCATATTGACACAGCGGTGACGCATATTGACGACGCGGTGACGGATTTGGCGAAGCACCCGTCGCGCATCCTGTTCGGCGGCAAATAGTGCCTTCTTGCTGGCCTCGCGCTGGGAAAGGGAAAGAAGTTAGCCAATGCACAGAGAAGATCTACCGGAGCGCTTCTGAAGTCCAGGAGCAACCATCGCGGACGGCCCAAACCCCTTCGAGGCGCGGCGCTTCGCGCCGAGCGCCTCAATGTGATAAGGGAAGAGTCTAGACCTCGCTGTCGCGTTTGAGTTTGGCAGGGTCTTCCAGGCAGTAATAGCCCGCCGCCCGTGTGAGGGTTTTGTCGCGGATCCAGTCGTTCATAATGCGGCTGACGTTCTCGCGCGCGATGCCGGCCATGGCGGCGAGATCGCTCTGGCTCACCTTCTGGCGGATTACCACGCGTGTACCGCCGACATTGCGGCCAAAGCCTTCAGCCAGTTCGAGCAGCGCACGTGCGACGCGGCCCTTCAGCGGCAGAAAGCTTCCCGCCGCCACAATTGCGTCAGTGTCGCGCAATCGCTCGGCCAGCACCTTGGCGAGGTATTTGTAGACCTCGGGGTTCTTCTCGGCGAAGGCGCCGAATGCAGTTTGACTGACGAATTGTAACCTTGTTTCGCGCAGCGCGCTCACGGAGGCTGAGCGAGGTTTACCGTCGATAATAGCAAGGTCGCCGACGATCGAGCCGGGTCCGAGAATGGCAAGGATACGCTCGGCGCCGGAAGCGGAGATGATGCTGATCTTGAGCAGGCCTTCTTCCACCCGGTAGAAGCCGTCGCCAGGATCGCCGGCCAGGAACAGCATCTCGTCGGCGGCCAAGTGCCGCGACGTGGAGTTCGCCAACAGACCAGTGGACAACCGGTCTGGCAGGTGTGTCAGCAGATTGGTCGGCGCCGGAGGCGGTTTGACCGCGTGTGCCATGATGTGCCCGAACGAAAAATCCGGCCCGCCTCCGTTGAGGCAGACCGGCGGGCAGTTTAGCAGAAAGTGCGGCGCGTCAAATCATCGGCACCGGGCCGGATTGTCGCGGCCGGCGCCTGGCTGAACCATCGTCCTGGCGACGGGAAATAGCCGAGCGCCGGTCCTTATTCCACTGCCACCCTCAGGCTGACCGGGGACGTGGGGTCGAGCCCGCCCGTCGCCGGGTGATAGCAAACCAGATTGGCCGCCCAGACGGCGAAGACAATGAAGAAGACCGCGACGCTAGTGGAAATACTGCTGGTCATGACGAACTCCCATTTATCTGCCGGGGTTTTCCCCGATTGACGCTGGAGCCGCTCGCTCCCTCTTCCCTAATAGTCACCTTAGAAGGGGCCCGGTTCATCGCTGTGACGGGGGTCACAAAAAGACGCATTTCGGGCTCCGGGTGGGTGAGGCGTAGATGGCTCGAAAAGCCCAAGAAAAAAGCGGCCCCAGGGCGGGGGCCGCTGCCGAGTTGGAGGTTGGGGTTGGGCGCATCGGGCTCCGGAGAGAGGCCGAGGCTGGGGTCAGATAGCGTCGAAACTCCTTGCATTCAGGCCGCCCGCGGTCAGGACGTGCTGGGCCGCGGGCGTCGCCGATAATTTGTTACTGTTGGAACCTACATCGCCGCGGATCAAACCGGTGACTACGTTAACGACAGCGAGAATCGCAGTGGCGATGGCAAGAATATTGGCCTTACGCATGTCCGTCTCCCTGAATGCGTGGGAGGTTGGCTCCCAATTGTTAAAACAGATTAGGAGCAAGCACCGGAGCAAGCTGTGACCTCCGTCACAAAAGGTCGCAATTTGGAAAGGTAATTTTAGGCCGCTGGCCACAACGAGGTGTTTGCAGGTGGCCCGAACGAATAAGGCGAGCAGTTGAAAAAGGCGGCCTTGCGCCCCCTTTCGTCTTGGTTTTGCAGCGAAGGTTATTCCGCCGCGCAGCCGGCCGTCCGCCGCGGCGCGCTACCCTTGTGCTCGCGGTCTTCGCCGACGGCTTGGTCGACCGCCTTCATGGATAGCCGACCTTGCCTCACCGCGGGGAATTTGAGGCGTTGGAAGCAAGGTGCCCTTCTGGGGGACCTGGCGAATCCCATCGTGAAGCCGTAAGGCGCTGCCGCCGGGCTCGCAACTGATGCGCTGGGTGCTGATCCAATCGGCTACATTGCGTACAATGCCGATGGTCGGATGATGGCACTAGTCGCCGATTTTTGGCGATCAGATTATCGCCCCCCCTCGACGACCGCGGCAAACGCCTTTAAATTTATGTTCTATAATAAATAAATCGGCTACCAGGGGGGCCCAATGTCCAAGGTCGAAAAGACTGTTAAACATCATAACGCTGCGGCAAAACACCATTCCCAAGCGGCACACCACCATCACGAAGCGGCTAGGCACTACAATTCAGGTGCGCACGACAAGGCGGCACATCATGCTCAAATCGCGCATGGCCACGGGTTGTACGCGCGGCGGCACGCCGAAAGTGCGAGCCAGACGCACGCCGAAATTCACGACGAGAGCTTCCCGTGGAATGAATGGATAGAGTAGGCTCACGAGCGACTCGGTACAGATACCGTGACGTAGTGAGTCTAATTTTCAAAAAACGGACGATCCTAAAGCTGAAGGCATAGCAAGGTAACCGCTACATTCCGGTACAAAGAGGCCGTCTCAATTGGCGGCCTTTTTCATTTTAAATTTAATGTGTAATGTCACTTATTGATGGCACGAAGCGGAAAATCGCTGCAGCGCAATAATTTTTCCGCTCTCGGCAAGAAGCGGACAAAGCTGAGCGTGGGCGACAAGTCGAGAATAGTGAACCGGATTTTTATTTTGCAATATTGGTTCGGAAGTTGTTCGGAATGGGTTGGGGCTATCTCTTCTCGATATACCCACGGCCGGCCATGCAGGCCTCATAGGCATTAGCTGCAGCACCGGACTTTGCCCTTTCGCCCTGGCAAGAGTTTTCGTCGGTCTGAAACTGCTGCGTAAGCTCCGGGTTTTTATTCACTGGTCGGCCGTCTGCGCGCACCCAATAAAACGGCTGCTCATCCCCGCAGGCGGCAAGACCGAGACAAATCGTCAAGGCCCATAACTGGGCTACGTTCGTTTTCACGATCACCCTCCCCCAATCAAATCAAGCCCCATTGCAGGGTGGCAGCATAAACAAAACCGGATTGGCACCTAGCGTCATTCGTGGCAATGCACCATTTTTGGTCGCTTTTGAGGAAACGGACATCGGTCGGCACCGGCGCTAAATCGCTCGGTCGCAAATGACCGAACAGCGACATTGCAATCGTCTACGGCCTATTTGGCTCTCAGTCCATCACGGAACGCGATTGCTTCGAGTTCGACCCGGTTGCCACTGCGCGGCTGTCCCAGACGCCATCACTCATGAAAATTGGTGCTCGGCGCCGGCCCCTTCTCCTTATAAGCGACGCTGCGAAATACCCGTGGCCGCAAGACCGGCACCGCCGACGAGCGGCCAAGCCGGAGATGCCTTTGGCTCATGCGGTTTAAAAATGCCGCGTTGCGGATTGACGAGCGGAATGCGCTCGCCGCCAAAAACAAATCCGGGTTTCAGTTCGGATACTGTGAGGCGATCATGAACCTCGGCCAGCCGCCGGACATGCTCGAAGGCGGCCATTCGAATGGGCGTGTCAACATCCTGTTCGCTCATCGCCGTACCCGTCCTGCCGACTTCGATGGATGCCCTGACCCGGCTGCGCGAAGACCACGCGATTATTGCCGCCTATCATACCGGCCGGCATGCGGTGCAACGGCGCGTTGCGCTCACCGAGGCGACACTGCGCAAGGAATTCGCGGAGGAAAGGCAGACGCAGGAGAAAGCGACGGCGAAGGCCGCGGATCAGACCCGCCCGGCGGCAGAGACGATCGACATCCCCGAGGATCATGTCCTCGTCTGCCATATGTCGGACGCCGATATGAAGAACCCGAAGATGCGCGAGATCATCATGCCATCGGAGCCTGCAATCAATATTGCGCTGCCGCTGGTGCCGGTGCCGGTGCCGCGGATCAACGCGGCGCTCGGCTTGCTGCAGGAGCCAGAGCTTTTGGTGGCCGTCGACGAGAAAGGCGGCCCGGGCTTTAAGGTCGATGCCGCTGTGTACGCCGCGGGCTAGGTGGCATTGTCAACCAGCCCTGGGCAATTGCCGGGGCACGAACCCTTTCGGGGGCCAGTTGACAGCCGACCCCCTTAAACGTTCGAACGGCGGGCCAATGCGCAGATTGCCGTACCCCATTTTTGCCGCCCTTACCGGGGCCTCCCCAAGCTTCGGTCTGCCAAGTTCCCGCCCTAGCCGGTGTCGGCTCGGTATCCGAGGACGCGCATTGCCTGGCGCCAGTTCTTGCCGTAGCGCGCTGTTTTGATGTGAATCCGCCAGTAGTCGGAGAGAATATTTTGCTACAACCGGCGATTTCGCATCGACGACGCCCTCAGATTTACAGTTGTCTGTTAGCTAAGGCCTGAGGCGGACGCAGCGCGGCTATGCAATACGCGATTAGCAAAATGTCAGGCGGCCAACTCTACAAGTTCTCCCCCCGTTACTACCCCCAAAAGGAAACACTTACTTTGGCAAAAGGAAACAATTATTTGGGCAAAAGGAAACGAATAGTTGGCGTTTAGAAACGCGTTGAAGGGCGAAAAGAAACACTTTTTTTATCAAAATCGGCAGCGTTCGCGCCGAGACTTCCCAAAGCTAGTTTAGCACAATTTTACCGTCAGGAAGCATTTCAGAGAATAAAATTTTGACCGCGTTGCGGTTTTACACCGAGGTTGAACAAAAAAGTACGTCGGTAGAAGCGCTTAGATCGTCAAGCCGGGCACGAACCAGCATTCAGGTTCGTCAGACAGCCTGAAGACATGGCGATTGGAGCATGCGGGCTTGCCAACGGGGGACCGCGTTGACCGATCTGCGGGGCCGAGAATTAGTGAAGCTATCTCCCAACTCACCGGGCACTCCGATTTACGCGGCGGTGAAATCATTAGGTTCGGCCCCACCACGTTCGCCCAGACCTGGTGATGCCCGGCAGGATGCAATGCAAGAATTGTGGGAAAAGGCTGGGCTTGAAGCGATAGATACGCGCATGATCCCTATCTCGGTTGCCTTTACCGACTTCGATGATTTTTGGAACTCTAATACCGTGCCAGTGGGACCGCAGGGCAAACTTATCCAAGGGATGTCATCGAGCGCGAGGGAGCAACTCCGAACGCGTTTGCGCGAACATCTGCCTGTCGCGTCGGATGGACGTATCGTCTACGAATCATTCGCAAACGCCGTGAAGGACGGTGTGCCGGGATGAGGCGCCGCTAAAGTTAAACTAGGTGGCCACATTTGCCGCGTCTGACGCTTAGGGGGCGATGCCGCGCACGGCCCAGGCGCTCGCCGCAAACGAGCGCGGGCCGTCCGCCTCGCCACAGCAATAGGCAGCGGCGAGCGCGGCCTTGAATCGCTCGCGCGTATCGGCAGTGAGCGAATTGACATAAGCCGCCAGCGGCCCGTCTTTGCCAGTCGCCGGCGACCAATAGTCGGCGAAATTCTTGAACTCCATGCGGATGGTCAAGTAGTCCTCGCGCACATCCTTGAAGCCCGCGTCGCGCCAGGCCCCAGCCAACTCCCCGGGCCGCGTCATCGGATGGGTGCAATAGCGGGCGCGGTGCTTCTCCGCGGCCGGATCGAGTGCGGCTGCGGTGTCGAAGAAAATGCGGACGCCGACGAATCCGCCGCGACCGTCCCAAACGGTGGCCGCAACCGTCGCGCCAGGGCGCGCGACCCGGCGCATCTCGGCAATGGCCCTGTTCGGCTCGCGGACATAATGCAGTACCAGCAGAGACAGCACGCGGTCGAAGGATTTGTCCGAGTAGGGCATGGCGCAGGCGTCGCCGCTCTCGAAAACGAGGCGCGGCTGTGTGTTCTTGCGCTTGGCGTACGCGATGTAGTCTTGCGAAAAGTCGATGCCGGTGATCGCGCTGTTCGGCGCGCGTGTGGTGAGGGCGAAGCTGAGGCTGCCGGTGCCGCAGCCGACGTCCAGCATCTTTTCTCCATCCGTCACGCCGGTGAAATCGATGAACTGCTCCGCGAGTTTGCGGCTCCAGCGGCCCATCGCCAATTCGTAGCCATCGCCATCGCTCGCGATGAAGGTGGACGATGGCGCTGTGGTCGATTCCTGCATAGCTATGCCCTTTCTTAATGCTGTGACTCGCTGACGCGCGAAGTCAGTTTCTTTCGAATACACCCCGGCAGGAAGGGCCTACGGCTTAATACAATAGACAAATTCCGGTGCTGCTTGTCGCTGCAAAGGTACATTATTAGCGGATCTGGCGCACATCGCGTCATTCGCGGCGCTGCAACATTTCCGGCCGATATCGGAGGGAAAACCGGACATTGATTGGCGTCAGCGCGCATTAGGGCTAACGATTAGGATGAATTTGAGTGTTCGAATGTACTGGTTGGGGCCGCCTGATATTAGCGCGGGATGCGCAAGAGCCCGTCGCAGATCGCCCGTACATTACGGGCGCTAAAGAACGCACAAAGGCTAGGGTTGTTACGCGCGGTCCGCGTTCTGCCCGGGCGAAACGCTTGCGAAGCGGCAGTAGCACAGTTCGGCGTCGACTATTCGGGCAATACGGTGCCCCATCTACCATTTGCCCGATGCGACCGTGCCCGCTGTGATTGCAAGTATGTTCCCATCGGCAGTGACCAATTACGTCAGCAATACTCAACGGGAAAGTCGTCGTCCGAGTCGTCTCATTGATCGCCAACGGACCTAAACCGGGCGCCCCCACGCCGCCTTGAAATCCGCCATCGCCGCCTCCCGCCTCGCCGCGTAGCCTCGATCATGCATCGTGTTCGGCCACCGCGCGGTGATCGTTTAGATCATCGAGTAATGCAGACCTATGCGCTGGCAAGTTGCGCGCGCACGCGATTGAACAGAAACAGTCGGATGGCGGACGACAAATTATCGGCGCCCCGCCTGGTGTTGATTTGTTTCAACAGCGTCGTCGACGGCATCTTCTCTGAAACGGCAATTTCACGCAGACCTTTCCAAAATTCATTTTCGAGCGACACGCTCGCCTTGCGTCCGTTGAGGACGATTGAGCGTTTCAGGTTGTGTACGTCCATCAACGGCTCACCGTTCTCACCGGGAAACACTACTCGTTATTCATTGGGTGTGGTCGCCCGGCCGCCCGATCTTTCAATTCTTCTTCTTCGATTAGTCGAGTAATTCGGCTACATTCAGCTTCGGCTCGTCCGGGTTAAAAGGCCGCGAAGCGGCCTCAGTTTTTCACGATGGATGAAGCGTTTCATGTTAGCATCGCTGTGGCCGCAAAGGTCGACCGCTAATTCTTACGGATTTGAGGATTATGGGTTGCGTTCCCACTCCGCTTTAAAATCCGCCATCGCATCCTCCCGCGGCGCCGCGTAGCGCGGGTTAAGGATTAAGTACAAAAAGGGCGACAATCGCCAAAAAGGCGAGCGCCGAAAACATCAATATGGTCTCCGGCCAATCTACGCCCGCTTCCAGTTCTTGGTGGTCAGGGTGCATTGTGGTGCCTCCACGGGCATCCGCACTGACTTAACACTGACCGAAGACCGAAGTTCCATCCTTGGGTTATCGCGCCATTCACGCTTCCCACGCCGCCTTGAACGCCGCCATGGCTCCCTCGCGTGTCGCCGCCTAGCCACGATCTTGCGGGTACTGCGGCACGCGCGACGTGATCGTCCAGAACCAGGGCGTCTCTCGGCTGGCTACGTATGTCCACAAAATGCGGCCGACGTGCCGCTCGCCGTCATACACGCCGTAATCGTTCTCGGAGCGCTGGGCCGCTGCTTGGAGGCGCGTTTGGGGGTGAACATTCGTGCAGTCAATCAGGAGCAGCCGACATCGCTAACGACGGACGACATTACTCACTAACGAATCGACGTAATCTCTAATTTGCTGTCCTTGGCTACTAGCTTCGTCCAAGAAAGCCTGGCGATTACGGCCATCAAAATAAAAGCTATCAACCACCCCGGCGGCAGCAAGGAATAAAACGATTGTCATCAAAAACCGCATTTTGGAATGATGCCGCCAAAATATTTTTGATTGCTTAACGGTGTAATTGTAGCGGTCGCCATTGAAGTATTTAATGAATCCGGTCGATGCTGGCAGCCGGACGGCACCTATCGTTCCGCTAATGCTTTCTTCGCACGATAAGCGTCTTGCCTGCGCCGCTCTGCTGCGACGTCCTGACACGGACCGCAACGTCGGCCTCGTCTAATCCTGCAATTGCAATCAGCGCAGGTCTTAGTAATCGTCTTTGCGCGGCGAGTGTCGCAAGGGGTGGAATCAGAAACGATGAAGCCGTGGCGGTAAATCACGCGTGCTGA
This sequence comes from uncultured Alphaproteobacteria bacterium, assembly GCA_963786025.1. GTDB lineage: Bacteria > Pseudomonadota > Alphaproteobacteria > Rhizobiales > Xanthobacteraceae > Pseudolabrys. Next base: position 97,301 of record CAWAXK010000002.1, on the reverse strand, counting down.
TCATCCTTTGTCCAGACCGGATTTTGCTGCTCAACGGCCACTGCGGCGGGCAGAACATATGTTCTGGTCTGGTTGCACATTGCACAAAGGTATGTGTGGCGGTCCATCTGCACATTTTTCGGGTGCGGTGAAATGCAGGCAAGCACCATGTCGGACGCGCATTTTGGGCACGGTGCTGTTTGACCAGCCGGGGCGATCGCAATAGCGGTGTCGTCCAAGATCATCGAGCCCCGTCCCGACGATAGAATGCCTTGCCTTTATTAATGATTGATTGCCTGCCGACCGTAGTCCGCAACAGGGCGCGGATTTTGTAAACGGTGGTAGCAGCGGCCTATCGAAAATGCGCCGCAATATCCGAGAGCATCCGGTTCAGAGCATGAGTATAGAAACCGCCAAAGAGCGAGCTATCCAGCCAGGCTGCCAGAGCCAACAACGCAGCGGTGGTCACTAACGCTCGCATGGAACCAGGATTTCCCCTGTTTCGCCCGGCGGCGGTGTCATAATAATAACGCGCCGCCGCCTGAAATCCTGCGGTTCCTCGAAAATGGTTTAATGGAACAATTGTTCCGGTGTTAACACGCGGCTCACGCGCTGGATCGCGTGACGGGCGCTTGTGCGTTTCTCTCAATCCAATTTGGCCGCACATCGGCGCCCCCCGCTGTCCGCATTGCTAGCAGCGCATCAGCCGACCAATGGCCGGCACAAAGGCGGCATCGCCCTGACTATCGACATTCACAATCGCTTCGTGACGGCAGGTTGCATTGGTGCAGATCGCGATCAGCGCCCGCACGCCATTGCCGCGCATGCTGCCGAAGGTCATGGCGATGGTCAGCATGTGTTCGGCGCTTCAGTCATGCCCGCCCTTGGTGCCGGTCATTATTTTTTTCGACCCTGCAACCTCGTCAACAAGATTTACGATGCTTCGCCGGAGCTTTGCGTCTTTGATCCGCATAAAGGCTTTTGTGAGCGCTAGTCCATCCGCCGTGGCGAGAAACTCGGAAACGTAGTTTGGTGAGGGAGCTTTGCCATCCGGTTTGATCTGGCCAGGTGCGCCTTCGAAAAAGAACGTGACGGGCACTTGCAGAATATTTGCAATTTGTTGCAGGCGGCTTGATCCTATTCGGTTCGTGCCTTTTTCGTATTTCTGCACCTGCTGGAACGTGAGGCCAATGGCATGCCCGAGCTTGTCCTGGCTCATACCGAGCTGCAACCGCCGCGTCCGAACTCGGTTTCCAACGTGCTGGTCAACAGGTTTGGGGACTTTCTTTATAACGCCCGGCGATGGCAATCTAACTCTCCCCCAACCCTTGACCTAGCTCTGGGTCGATTTCAATTATTACAAATGGAACGAGTAGTGGTACCCTAAAGATGTGCTTAGTGAGGTGCCCATGAGTACTTTATATACGATCCTTATAGGAACATCTGTTTTTCTGGTCGTTTGTTGGGTTGCAGCAAGAGCGGCGCTGCATAAGTTTCTTCCACCTGAAGGAACCGAATGATACGGATGGCCACCTCAGGGGGCAATCCACCCATCAGTTGTCGGCCTTTTTTCACATCTGATGGATCTTCAAATGGCAAAAGGTAACGTGTCGCCGCGACGCGGCAACACCTGATCGAGGCCGCAAGATCTATGAGACCGGTTCGGCCTTCAGCATCGCCAAACTTGCTGTCTATCTGCGCGGGGCGTGCTCGCCTTTGTGGATTGCGATGTGGCGGCCACGCAATTCATTGAGACTTGCCATGCCACTATGTGTCGCCGCCGGAACGCATTCGTTATGTAGTTGGAATTGCGGTTCGCGGTTTTCTTGCTGCCGACCGGGCATGGTAAGAGCCAACCTGGACCTTCAGGTCGAAATCCGCGGCCGATGGCGTGTGCAGGTGTGTTGGCAGGCGGCGGAACGTGATTGCGCTTATTGCGGGCTCCGTGTGGCATAATCCATCCATCATCGGGGCAATACTGAATCGCCGCTGTTGCATTTTTGAGGTCTTATCACGCGGGACCGCCCTTTGACACTATCGCCGGCGGTCGGTTTATTGCCGCGCATTCTATATGTTCGAAATGACCGGATTTCATTGGCACCGACGGTTAACCGACGATCCTATGGCGCCGGTCTTCGCGGGCTCGCAGACTATTCGGCCAGCAAGCGCATCACTTCCGCGGCGGCCTGGGCGGTCTCTTTGCGGCCGAGCATCTCAGCTTGCGCGGCGTCGCCTGCTTTGATCGCGGCGAACATGGCCCGCAGCGCGCCGACGCTCTCGCGCGAGCGTTTCGGCGACCGCTTCGGATGGGTCAGCCCGAGCGCACGCCAGCGCGAAATCCGTGCGTGCAGAATTGAGATCATCGAGGACAGCGATTCGCTGCCGGCGCCAGACACCAGAGCATCATAGAACTTGTTCTTCGCTTGCAAGATTTTCGCCGGCCCGCCGGCGGCGTAACACCGCGTCACATCGTCCAGTTCTTTGCGCAAGGATTCGATTTGGTCCGGCTTGGCGTTGAGCACAAAGAGCCTGGCTGCCAAACCGACCAGCACCTCGCGGATGGCGTAGAGGTCTTTAGCCTCGTCAAAGCTGAGCTCGCGCACTACCGGCCCCTTATTGGCAATCGTGCTCACTAGCCCTTCCGTCTCAAGCTGGCGCAGCGCTTCGCGAATGACCGTCCGCGACACATCCATCATTTCGATCAGCTCGCGCTCGATCAGCCGGGAACCGGGCGCCAGCCGGCCGGAAATGATCGATTGCCGCAAGAAATCCAGCACCTGATGGCGCAGCGGCGCCGCGGATCTGCGGATAATGTGCGCCTGCGGGGCATCGGACATTGCGGGTTGCTCCAGCTCCATCACCGTAATATGGTATTACGCTCGGCCTTAGAAGACCAGTTGTTTAAGGTCGCCACGGGAGAAGGAACGCCCATGAGTGCAAGTCGCGTCAAGGTCGGCATCGTTGGTCTTGGCCGCTGGGCAAAGGTTCTGACCCGCGCCAGCAAGAAGTCGGACAAACTGCAGATCGTTGCAGGCTACAGCCGGTCGGAAGAAAAGCGCCAGGCTTTCGCCGGTGAAATGGGCGTACCGGCGGTTGCCGATCTGCCGACCATGCTCGCCGACCCGGAGATCAAGGGCGTCATCATCACCGTGCCGAACGAGCAGCATCTGCCGCTGGCGCGCGAGATCGCCAAGGCCAAGAAGCACGTCTATACCGAGAAGCCGATCGCCGCGACGCTGGAAGACGGGCTGGAGATCCAAGATCTACAGAGCCGCTACGGCATCACAGTTACGGTCGGCCATAGCGCCCGTCTGATGGCCGGCATCCGCACAATCGGTGAAGCGATCAAAGCCGGCGAACTGGGCCGCGTCGCTTTCATGGAAGCCAACTTCTCCAACGAACGCGCGCTCGAACTGACCCCCGACACCTGGCGCTGGTACAAGAGCCGCGCTCCTGGCGGCCCGCTGTCGCAACTCGCCATCCATCAATTCGACGTGCTGCATTATCTCGGCGGCGAAATCGCCGAGGCCAGTTCAATCGCATCGAAGCTGTCGCCGGTCGGCGCCGAGGTCGACGATCAGTCGATGACGCTGCTCAAATTCGCCGACGGCAAAGTCGGCTATGTCGGCTCGTCCTGGACCTCGCCCGGCATTTTCTCGGTGCGGGTGTTCGGGGCCAAGGGCCTGATGCACTACGAAATGGATTTCGGCACCTGGGATACGCCGTCGAAGCTGCATGAGCATTCGACGCTTTATATCCAACGCGGCAAGGACGGCTACGCCAAACGCGAGGTGCTGCAGGTTCCGGAAAGCGACATGTTCCGCGCCGAGCTGGAAATGTTCGCCGACAGCTGCCGGTCCGGACAGTCGAACGAGCTCACCGCGCACAATGGCTGCGTCGCCGTGGCGGTGGTGAATGCGGCCTTGCGGTCGATCGACAAGCAAGGCCAGTTGGTGCGTGTCGCCGACATGATCGCCGAAGCGCGTGCCCGCATGACCGAGAAGGCGCGCCATGTTGCCTAGCCGCTTTTTCATCGACCTGACGCAGCCAGAAATCGCGGCGCAGCTCAAGAAGAATCCGCTGGTCATCCTGCCGGCGGGCAGCGTCGAGCAGCATGGCCCGCATCTGCCGACCGGCACCGACATCTTCGCCTCCAATGTGATCGGTCATGCCGTGGCCGAGCGAATGGACGGGATGGTCCTCCCCGCGACACCATTCGGCGTCACGCCGATGCACATGCCATTCGAAGGCACCATCAGCTTCACGCCCGACACCTATATGCGGGTGGTGACCGAAACCTGCGTCTCCACCGCCAAGCATGGCGCCAAGTACCTGCTGATCCTCAACTGGCACGAGGGCAACATTCCTTCCCTCGCCATTGCCGCGGAATTGCTGCATCGCGACCATGGCATGACGGTGCTGACGGTGCAGGCCTGCTACGTCGCCGAGGAACTGTACGGCCATTCCTGCAACGGTCTGACGCATGGCGGCGAGATCGAGGCGCTCGCCGTGCTGGCCTACCGGCCCGATCTCGTCCATCTCGACCGCATCAGCAACTCGTCCGATCACAGCCACGGCCACAAGATGGACAAGCTGCGGCGCACCCGCAGCTATCAGCCGGTGCTCACCGACATCCGCTCGATCGCCGCCACCGGCTGGTTCGGCAGTCCGCAGCACGCGACGGCGGAAAAAGGCGCGCGCATGCTCGCCGATATCGCCGACGCCATCGCCAAAGAGGCGAAGGAAATCTTCTCGCAGCTCGATACCGTGCAGGGCGGCACGGCCGAGATCAAACATCTGCGGCAGGCCGTGTAATGGCGCGGCTGCTCAAACAGGCCGAGGCGAAGCGTCTGGGTCTGCCCGGGCGCGTTTCGCTTGAGCCGGTATCCGGCGAGATCGGCTCACTTGTCAGCTTTCGCATCGCCCAGATCGCCGTGCCGCAGCCGGGCGACAAACCGCGCGGCCCTCATCTGCACCGCGATTTCGAAGAATGCATCTATGTCCTGTCGGGACAGGGCACGATGCATGCGGAAAACGGCAAGCACCCCGTCAAGCCGGGCGACATTTTGCTGGTTCCGGCCGGTGAAAAGCACATGACGATCAATACCGGCAGCGAGCCGCTGGTGCTCTTGTGTTTCTTTCCGACCGCCGACGTGTCATCCGGCACCACCGAATTTGCGAGCTTTTGAATGAACGACGTGCTGTGCCTGCGCCCGCAGGCCGACTTCGCCCGGGTGAACGCCTTGGCGCCGGTGACGCTGTCGGTGAGTTACCACGCGCCGGACGACGCCGCGGTCCCGGAGCTGATGCGCAAGGCGCAGGCGCTGGTGATGCCGGCGGTCGGCCCGAAACTCGCGCCGGCGCTGTTCGAAGGCACCGCGCTCAAGCTTGTGCAGGTAACCGGCGCCGGCCTCGATCGGCTCGACAAGGCGGCATTGACCAAGGCCGGCGTACCCGTCGCCAATGTGCCGGGCGGCAGCAATGGCGCGCTCGCCGAATACACGGTGGCGTCCGCATCGATGCTGTTGCGGCGGCTGATCTGGGCCGACGCCGAACTCAAAGCCGGCAACTACGCCGCGTTCCGCGCCAAGCTTGTCGCCGGCAATCTTGCCGGCATCGACGGCCTGCTGGTCGGTGTGGTCGGGCTGGGCGTGATCGGTCTGGCTGTGGCGCAGGCCTTCGTCAAAGCCGGCTGCCGCGTTTGCTATTACGATCCGGCGCCGTCCGATCCGCAGGCCGCGCAGGCCCTGGGCGCACAGGCCATGCCGCTCGGCGAACTGCTGCGGCAGTCCGATATTGTGACCCTGCACGTCCCATTATTGCCCGCGACCAAGGGCATGATCGGCGCCAGCGAACTTGCCAGCATGAAAAAAGACGCGGTGCTGATCCAAGCCTCGCGTGGCGGCATCGTCGACGAGCAGGCGCTGGCCGACTGCCTGCGCAGCGGCCACCTCGGCGGCGCCGCGGTCGACGTCTTTTCCACCGAACCGCCGGAACCGGGCAACCCGTTGTTTACGCTCGACGGCGAAGCCGCGCACCGTCTGCTGCTGACCCCGCATATCGCCGGGGTCACGCGCCAATCGGCGGCGTTTCTGTTTCGCTCGGCCTGGCGCAATGTCGAGCGCGTTTTGCTCGAAAAAGCGCCGCCGCTCCATCGAGCCTATTGAAACGCCGGCTATTTCACCGACACGCCCGCGCGTTTGGCCACAGGGCCCCATCGATCGATGTCGGTGCGCAGCTCCGCCGCGAACTGCTCCGGTGAGCTCTCGATCAGGTCATAGCCGAGCGTCTTGACGCGCGCCTTCATGTCTGGCGTTGCAAGAATGGCGACGATTTCGTCGTGCAATTTTTTGACGATCTTCTTATCGAGGCCGGCCGGACCGAGCAGACCGGCCCAATTCGCGACGGCAAATCCAGGCAGGCCAGATTCGTCGATCGTCGGCAGGTCCGGCAGCAGCGCCGAACGCTTCTTCTCGGCCATTGCGATCGCGCGCAAGCGATCGGGTTTTTGTTTGACGATGCTGGGCACGCTGGCAAACAACACCTGCACCTGTCCGCTGATCAAATCGAGCACGGCCGGACCCATGCCTTTGTTGGGCACATGAACCATATGGATGCCGGCCATGGTCTGCAGCATCTCGCCGGCCAGGTGCGACGCGCTGCCGACGCCGGGCGAACTGAAGCTCAACTTGCCGGGATTGGCCTTGGCATAGGCGATGAATTCCTTGAGGTTGTGCACCGGCAGCGACGGGTTCACCACCAAGACATAGGGGCTGATCGCCACGTTGATGATCGGGGTGAAGTCCTTGCTCACGTCATAGGGCGGCGTTTTATGCACGACCACCGAAAGCGACAGGCTGCTTGGGGTATAGAGCAGCGTGTAACCGTCCGGCGGGGTACCGATCACCACCTTGCTGCCGATAATGCCGGCGGCGCCGGGGTGGTTCTCAACAATGAATGTCTCGTGCAAGCGCTCACCGAGCCGTTGCGCCAACAACCGCGCCATGACATCGACGCCGCCACCGGCCGCGACCGGCACGACGATACGCACCTGCCTTTCGGGATATTCCGCTCGCGCCGCCGCGGTCGAACCGACCGCCACCGCGACGGTCAACGAGATGTACAGCGCCGCGTACCACGGCTTTGTTTTTGTCATTTTGATTGTCCTCCCCCTCAAAACCGTCCCGAGCCGTCGTTGCGGCCGGACCGTAATACGATAATACATCAAACCGTTGGCGTCACGTTCAAAATCGGGCATCCCGTTTCATCGGCGCACATTCGGATCGTCAGTCTCCAGCCGAAGCAAACGGCAAATAACAACCAATTATGTCTAACAACCTGAGCAATTTTGCGGCTTCTCACGTTGACGCAATAAACCTAAATATCGAGCACCCGAAATATCCAACGCAAGGAAGCAACAAGCCCCCACATAAAGACCCACCCAAAAGGGATCGGAACGAATGCAACAATAGCCGCGTCCCACCATTGGAATTTTGTCGCCTCGGCAAATTCCTTACTAAATAGCTGCCAGCATGGAGGCCAGCCGTCCGGCTTGTAATCCAGGCAAAAACTGTAACCGCTCACTGTCCCATCGGCCTCATGGAGGCCGACGTAATAGCCTAAAAGGCCGCCAATCATTACCCAAATCGTCGATATTCCGAGCGCGGTCCATTGCCACCAGTTCAGACGGCTAAACATTGGTGGCTCCCCTAACCTCCCATTATAACCACAATATAACGCCCGGATGCTCTACACCCAACATCTGCACTCGAGCCCTAGCTGTTATTTGTTCGAGGTCTTGCAAAATTAACCTGACCGGAGTTTTTATTACGCCAAGCGATTTGCAAAAGTGCGTCTGGAAAGGGACATTTAATTCCGCGATGCCGGCCCGGAGCGCCGACTAATGCCAACAAGCAAAATTTGAATGCCAAGCGGCCAGCAAGCGCACGCCACAGACGCACATATTGCCGAAGCTCACGCCCCGCAGTGTCGCAAGGCAACGAATACAACGGATTTTGCCACTAACGCGAAGCGCATTTTTCAACCTCGGCCATAACCTTTTCAGCACCTCGAGGCGGCCCCGTCAGCGCAGCAGCAGCCGTCACATTAACGACTGTTACCGTGTCGGAGATCGACCTGAAATTAACCTCCCAATATTTCACATTGCCTGACAATAATGAGAGAACAATCGTCTTGGTCTCAGGAAAATACGCCTTTCGTAACCCCGGCTGAATTGCCTCTAAATTCTGCTCGGAGCATGTCGCGAGCTCAAAATAGTCGCCACGAAAAGTGCGTGTTTCTGAAGAAGGCTGGCTCGACAATACCAGCGAACTACCGTCGGCAGGCTAGACTGCTTACCCTGGGAAGCACACCCACAGAGAGAGACCATCAGAAGAACCAACACTCCATCACGCATGCGAAATACCTCTAGAATGTCGCTTCTACGGTACTCAATTTCCTTCTTTAGATCGGCAACGCCGAATTTATCTTGGCTCCGTCTGAAGCGGGCAGACAACGTCCGCGCAGCATTGCGAAGCCCCTTCCGCACGTGGTCGGACCTTGATCAAAAAGGCCTTCGCATTCGCTGAATGGCAATTGGTAGACCGAAACACCGCGTCGATTGCCCCACAGCCGTAATGCCGCGACTAACTATTGCAATTTTATCCTGGTCGGCAATCAACGTGGCGCAGCCGCAAGGGACTCCATTTGTCAGCGCTGTGAATAGAGAACCGAACCGGCGTTTCCAATTCGATTTGGCGGGCTGACGGCGGCCTGCTGCAAAAGCTGCGGTATCGAGCTCCCAGGGACTCTCGCGGAAAGATTGATCTCCGCAATCGCATGGCCGCCGTAATCCCTGAAGCGGGCCGAAACGACAGTCATGTTTAATTTTTGCAGCTCCTCGGGGAGAGCCTTCTTCAAACTCGCCGGCTCGATAGCGCTTTGAATCGCGTTGTACGTTTTCTGGTTTATGTCCCCGATCGCATGCTGCAGACTTGCATTCGTCAAAGACACTTCCTGCCCTTCCAGCGTCATACTAGGCTTGGCGATTTTCAGCGTGAAAGTTGCATTGTCCTTTTTTACAAGATGGATCGGGAAACTCCCGCGGAACGGCTGCGTGCCGTCCTTGCTCTTCATCGCATTCGTCGTCCAGGTATGAAAAAGTGGAAGCTTTAGTTTTATGAATCCGATCTTCTTCTTTTTCCACCGGAACTCGGACTTGGAACGTGCGGCAACGCACGACCAAATATCAATGTGACCACGAATAAACATGACGAGCTGATCGTCACGCGGCCAGAGTGCGCCGCTCTTGAGAGACACAACCGAACTTAAGTTGTCAGCACCCCGGTTGGCGCAATCGTCCGCGGGAGGCGCAAACGTGTCCAGCACGCGCGAGAACTTTTTCTGAAGATCAATCAGATCGGCGAAGATCCTCGTGTCGACCACGGTTTCATTGCCGGCGGAATTGACGGTGATCCACGAGGTCGTGCTGACGGCAACCGGGACACCGTTTACGTCGTTCACAATCGTGATTGGCCCGACAGCGAGCTGGGCCATGGATTGCGATGCAAGGCCCGCCCACAACAACGCGCTCAAAAAAAGCGCTCTCATGCCCCGCCCCCCAGTAATGCACTAGCGCCGGTCACAAACTACGCTTACTCGCGCTTCCGCCCAGGCGCCCCCGCCTACTAAAAAAGGCGCTTGCTATGGGCAATTTGTGACAAGATTGGAGTTATCCACAACCTGCACCAGTTCCCTTCTTTTGGAACTTTGGCCTTGTCCGGCGATATTTCACAACACGAAACCCGTGAAATATTCCGCGCCGCCTACGGCTTCACGACGCGAAAGTCAGAAAATTCAACCTGATATTTTTTTTCGAGCGGGGCGCCGGCGAAAATTCCGGCATGCGCTTGCAGCGGAGGCTGGCCTGAAAACTCGCCGGCCTTCTTATCGTTGATTATCAATGTTCCCTGGCCACCGCGTAATGCCACCACAATCTCATTGACGGCATCCGGCCCGTTTTTGACAAAATCGCCTTTCACCGGCTCGATGACGTTAGACTTTTCCCCATCGAGCTGTTTTGAGACCCAATAAAATCCGTCGGGGCTTATCATTGCCATATAGAAATTATGGCCGCCCTTCTTGTTGTTCAGCGGGTCTATCCAAAATATCACTCCGGAACCCGCGGCGCCGGTCGGGTCGAATGGCAGTTTAAGTTTCGCGCAAACGGAATAATCTCCGGAAAACAGGGGCGCGATCGGCCAATCGGAAGCCATACCGTTAGGCTCGAGCGCCATAATGTATTTTCCGGCGCGGAATACTTGATCGCTCGGCGGATCCCACAGCGTGCTGGGATGACTGAAATCATCGGAAAATTGCACAACACTTCCCTGGCAGGCAGCCTGCGCCGAGCCAAAAGACGTGAGGATCGCAAGCGAGGCGAGAAAACTGCCGCCCGCGAAACCTAGAAGCCTATTCATGCGCCACTTTCCTACAATCGATGTTCGAGATTGACGCCGTCAACACTTTCACCGCCACCGGAGGACTTCTCTGAAAGCTCGCCCCAAGCCAGATCTAAAGGCCCGCAATACGTGAGGATATCACCTGTCTGTGGAACGGACCCCGGATTCATGCACACGTTGGTTTTGGCAACGAACTCGCATATTGACCTTTCCATAGCTTTTTCCGCAAGCTTGTACATAGCGTCGTTCGAACGACACGTTGCTGCCCGAAAGATGAAACAAAAGGTTGTATTATGATTCCGTGGATCATTTCGACCATAGTAACCTCGATGGCGGCGGTCCTAATCGCCGGACCGATCATATGGCGGTACGCGGTTCGACACGCGGCTGCGACTTCCGAGACGAAGGCTGGCGCGGCGCAGCTGCCTCCCGCTGAGATGGACGCTCCGCCGAAGCCGGCGGACGCCGATCGGGTGCAATCCGAGCCGGGCGACGTTCAATCGCCTCCCCTTGCGCAAGCGCAGACTATTCAGCCGGCTCCCAATCGACCTAAATGGATTTGGGGCGCAGCAGCCGTCACCGGCGGCATCGTCGTGCTGGTGGGCGCCAGCATTTATGCGAGCCGCGATCCATCGATTTCCGGGGACACGTCAATTCTGCGCGCAAGTTCGCCCCAAGCCACGCCGCAGTTGGCCCCGCTCCCTGGAAGTTCGAAATTCTTTCAAGAAAATGCATCGACCGACCGTGCATTGGGTCAGCTGCAACAATTTGCGTCGGGTAGCACCGGCACCCAGGCTCCGGCCAAGACCAATGCCGGACTTCCGCCCGTCGATGAACTGATCCAGCGCCTCGCCACACGTTTGCAGAAGAATCCCAACGATATCGCGGGATGGCGAACGCTCGGATGGGCGAATTTCAATATCCAACATTACGATGACGCGGCCGCCGCCTATGCCAAGGCCATCAAGCTCTATCCGAATGTCGCGGACCTTTATAGCGCGCGTGGGGATGCGTTGGTCCAAGCCGCCAATGGAACTTTGACGCCGGAAGCCAAAAAGGCATTTGGCGATGCGCTGAAACTCGATGCAACGGATTTGCGCGGGCGGTTCTACAATGGCCTTGAAAAAATGCAGGCCGGAGATAAGGCCGCAGCCCTCGATATTTGGGTCGATGTCGCCAATGACGCAGGCGCGAACGAGGCGATGGTCCCAACGGTACGGCAACGCATCGCGGAGCTCGCCAAGGAACTCAATGTCGATGTGAACAAGCGGCTTCATAAGCCGATCGACGCTGCAATCGCGATGCCGCCGTCGGTAGCCACAGGCCCGACCGCCGCGGTCGCGCCGCCAACGGCATCGCAAGCCGGCGTCAAGCCTGATGCCGCCCAACCGCCTGCCGCGCCGACCGATCAATCCGCCATGATCGGCGCCATGGTCAGCCGGCTCGAAAGCCGGTTGGAAAAGTCACCACGCGACGTCGACGGCTGGATCATGCTGATCCGATCAAAACAGGTGTTAAACGACCCGAAGGCCGCCAATGAGGCATTGGCGCGCGCTTTGAAAGTGTTCGAGGCTAATTCACCGGAACACGACCGGCTGATAGCGGGCGCAAAGGGCCTCGGCCTGACTCCGTGAGCGGCGCGAGCATTCCATTTGACGAAGCATAGAAGCTCCGCCCATTGGTCGCCAACGCCGCGTTCACACGCTGCATTGAGTTCATCGACACTGCAAAGCCGCGAACGGTGCAGCTCGCAAATGCGGTTCCGATTTCTTGCTATTTAAATAGATAGCTGCCCTGAACGAATACGCCGTACCGGTCGGTTGTGTAGCTCAGCAATTGATCAAAATTGTCAGTCGCATTGGACGTAAAGTGCCACCAGCGCGCCCCAACGCCCAAGTTGAATTTGTCTGTGATTTGATATTTTAACGTCGATTCCAGCTGGAATCCATTGCCGGTTCCGCTTGCAGGCGAAACGCCGAAGGTGAAGTAATGGGTATCTTGCGCGCGTTGCCACGTCGTCACGTAGGCAAAATCACCGCTCCACGTAAGCCGATCGGTTAGATTGACGTCGACAGCACCGCCGAACCGCATCGAGTTCCACCGATCTTGCTCGGTAATAACCACGATCGAGGTATCCAACGGCGACATCCCGCAAATAAACGGGTTTGAGCCGACTTGCAAACACCCGCTGGCATCAACCGTTTCGGACCAATAATGGTAGCCGGTAAACGCGCCGACCCTAACGTACTTGTTTGTGTAAACGTTATAGCCGAAGTCGATACTGCCGTAACGCAGCTTGCCAGCGGTGTCGCTCTTGGTCTTTGAATACGGATCGGTAATCGGAGGAAAATCCTCATCATACAGATTGCCGCTCTTGATGCCACCGAGGCCAAAGTACCCCTTTACAAAAAAGTTGCTTAACGGGCCGCTCGCAGCATCGACCCGGAAGAACATTTCGCCGGAATTGGCGGCCATGCCTTCGTACGACAGCCGCGACACCTCCAGCGTGGGAGTCGGATCAGCATAGTAATTATAGGCGTCTTTCCCGTTACTACGCCAATATCGCATTCCGGCTTCTACGACAAAAACCGACCGCAACGGTTCAGACTTATAGAACGCGGCGCGACCTCTTTCATTCGCCGCCAAAGAACCAGAGGACGGCACACCCGCGAGCGCTACTGGATTACATGGTCCGATCACACCGCTGCACCTGTGGCTGCCATCAGCATGAAAATCGTAACGCAAGCCAAGCGAGACCTGGAGATCCAGTGTCGTAGTTCTTGTTCCCGCCTGGTCGCTTACGATCCATCGCGGACCGCCCTCAAGCTCCATTTCGACGTCTTTGACCAACATATAGTCCAGCAAGATGGATGGAAAAATTGACTTTTCTTTCAAATCGGGGTCGGTGCCTGTGCGATAGCTAAGCCGTAGCCGCGGGCTGACACGAAGGTCCTTGGTGATCGGGTATCGGCTATTGAAATCGAGTTCATAGACGTTCGAATTATTCAGGATCGCGTACCGCAGGCCGCTAGTGAACATATCGCCCGGGTTGATAAGTCCCGATCCGATGAGCTGGCCTGAGAAATAGTATTCGGTCCCTTCCGACGGGGTACCATCCACGCCGCCCGACGGCGGCGTTCCCGTCAGGTTTGTTACGGTCGCGTCGCCGCTGACTTGGAATTTGCTCGACAAAGGATACGAGTATCCGACCATCGCAGAAGAAAACGTCGGCGTGCGATCCAGCGCATACTGCCTGATCTGGTCCTTGTTGTAGGCCAACAGCATATCGTAAAGCGACAAATACGGTTGGCCCTGCAACGCATTCCAACTCGACAGGTATGGCACCTTGCGATAATCGAGGGCGGTCGTAAGAACCGACTTATCGGGCAACATCCATGTCCCCGAAAATATCAGCGCATTGAGTTGTTGAAAATGCACATCGTAATCGACAGTCGCAAGCGCCGACTTGGTCGTATCGAAATAGCGGAACTCAGCGCCGACCCCCTGACGATCGATCAGCCATTTATCGTTTTGTTGAATTGCGAATAAGCTTGTCTCCAGGCCGCCAAAGATTTTCCCAAAATCGACGCTGCCGCCGAGAAGATACTTGTCGTCCATGAATGGCGCATCGAAACGGCTCCAGTTTGGCGAGCCGGCAACGACGTTGAGTCGTACAAAGTTAGTCGACTGCCAACTCACCAACGCGCCGTCGAACCGACCCATCACTCCGCCTGAATTGCGGCTCTGCCGGCCCACCCGCACGAGCAGATCCTTATCCTTTATCGTCGTCTCCGCGTAAGCCGTTGATATGCCGATTGTTTCGCTGCGGGGCTCGAAACCATGTTCTTCTGTTGCCGCGAACCTGTACTTCGATATGGTCGCGTTGTTCTCAAAGGTCCCAAACAAATTGTAGTTGTTCAGCAGCATATTCTGGTGGACACGATGCGCGTCCGGATCAGCGTTCGGGTTTGGCGCCGTGGATAGGTCCTTAAGTTGCGTGGAACTATCGTCAACAATGTAGTAGCTGGAAATGCTGCCGGCTTGTGTCCACCGCACTTCGTCGTCGGTTGCGAATTTTAGTTTTTTGTCCTTGGCCGATCGAGCCTTGACGTCACTAATCAACGGTTCGTGGGACCCGCCAGTTGCGGTCACGACTCCCGCAAGGCGCTGCCTGACGCGATCAGCACCTTCACCTTTGCTATACCGATGCAGATACGTCTCGTAAGCCGCACGCGCTTCTTGCAGGCGGCCCGCTTTCTGCTGGGCCACCCCGATCAATTCCTGCGCCTCAGCGCTGTGTTTATTTTCCGGAAATCTCAATACCTTTTTGAGCAAACGAATTGAGTCGTCGAATTTTCCCTTCTCCATAGCCGCGCGGGCCTCATCCATCGAGGCTTCCACGACCTTAAAGTCTTCAGGGGAAATTTTTCCGAATGGCCTAGTTTTGTCAGAGCCGGGCACGGGACCGCCGTCCACTCCCGTCCTTCGGTTAGGCACAGCTGGCGGACGTCCGCCGTTTTGATCGCCTACGATTGACTGACAAGCTGCCGGCGACCCCTTTTGCGATATTGCGACCGCTATACTGTCAAAGCTTTTGCTTTGAGTGACCAAGAACGCGACCGGATGCTCAAATTGAATCCGTAATACCGGGCCTCTCGATTGGTCGAGGTCGACGGCGGCAGAGCGGATGCCGGCAAGGTTACCGTTTACAACCTGCACCCCTTCCCTTCGGAATATACGCTGCTCCGTTACGGGAAGATCAATAAGCGAAAGCGATATGCGCAATTCGTCGCCGCTATTCTGAGGAAAGTGCGAGGCATAGCGTAACCGGACATTAAAATTCACGACGAGCAGCGCGCACTCTTTTTTCGCAATAACCTGCGCTCCAGCGACGAATTGATCGATGACAGGTTGGGCCGCTGCCGGGCCTACACCCACTGCCAACACCCAAAGCAGGGCCAACCAATCATGTGAACGGCGAAGCATTACCATCCACCTCCGATCGGACGATGCATATGCATGCGACGTGTCACAATCGTCGTCATCGAATTGTCGGTATAGATGTGACACGCCCCCGTGCAGTCCCGGAGCTCCGCGGCCGTGTAATACATGGTCGCCGGCTTCGTATATTTGATGTGCGACTGCGGACGGAATTTATCGACGTGGCAAGCAGCGCAGTCCGGCTTGAAAGCGGGGAACTTCCAGGCAAACGTCGCGGAATTCGTGACGTGGCAGGCACGACACTCGATATTCATCCCGTGGTTTGGATAAAGCGCCGAAGTATGCCGATAAAGTACGAACGTCCATGTCGTAGAGCGATGGCAGGACTCACACGGCAAGGTCGTCATAAAATGACCGCGGCCGGTGCCGGAGGCCATACCTGCTCGCGCCGAAGCGCCTCGGCCATGACACGTCGCACAAGGCGCAGTAACCACGCCATGGTCCATACGCGGCGCGGCAAACGACATCGTACTCTTGTGACAACTGTCGCACGGCGCACTGGTCCTAATATGCCGTTGCGGCATTCCCATCGCGCCTCTTGTGCCAACTCCGCTATGACACGTTGCGCATGGCGCGGTAATGCTGCTGTGATCGACCCGCGCGCCGGCGAAAGTAAGCGTGCTCTTGTGGCAGGTCTCGCAAGGCGCATTCGTCGCGATATGCCGCGGCGGCTTTCCAACAGCGACCCTTGTACCTACTCCGCTATGACACGTCGCACATGGAGCCGTAACGCTCCTGTGATCGACCCGCGCGCCCGCGAATGTGATTGTGCTCTTGTGGCAGGTCTCACAGGGCGCGGTCGTCGCGATATGGAGTCGCGGCTTCCCGATGGCTTTAACACCATTGTGGCACTGCACGCAGTTTGTGCTTACTGCGGGATGACTAAACTTCAGGCTGCCACCAGCGACCGAACCTAAATTCATACCCTGCGGTCCGGCACTTCCGGACGCCGCCGCAGCTCTGGTCGCGGGGGTCGACCCAGAAACTGCATTCGGGCTTCTTGTCGTAGCCGGTGTTGTCTTTGTAGCGACCGCAGTCGAGTGGCCGGGCGTCGTCGGTGCGACCGTTGTTCGCGTTGTGGCTTTTTGCTCGGTAATCGGATTCGTGGTTCCAGGCGCCGCCGGTACCCTTGTCGTGGCCGTGACGGTCGTCCTCGCGATCGGATTCGGAGTTCCGGGCGCGGATGTCGCTGTCCTTGCTGTGGGCTTCGTCGTTGCAACTGCAGTCGGGGTTGTCGGCTTGGCCGAACGCGTTGCCGTAGCTACTGACTGCTTCGGCGGAAGCACCCTATTTATTGCGCCACGGACCACAGCACTGACGCCACCGACGACCTTCGCGTAAATCGATCGCACAGCCGAGACAAATTTCGTGAGCCCTACTGGATGCTTCGCAGTCGTCACGCAACCTGCAGCAGGCGATTGCGGATTGCTCCAGCTGCTAAACGTTGAAGCCGATTTCACATGGCAACAGCCACAATCCTGTGTCTTCTTGCCGTGGTCAGGCCCCATTGCGCCTTTGGTGCCCTGGCTCTTGTACGCGCCGCTATGACAAGTATCGCAGCGGGTCGCATGCACCGCGGCGTGAGACATTGTGTAGGTAGTGAAGCTCGACGCGGTATTGGTGTGGCAGTTGCTGCACTGGATGCCGGTTACCGGGATGTGTGGCGGCGTGGTATTGCCGGTTGCCGTGACACCGTTGTGGCAATTCGAGCAATTCGTGTCGGTCGGCTGATGGATGTATATGCCGCCGGCCCAACTCGTGTAGGTGGTCTTGGCAGTGGCGTGACAGATTGCGCAGTCCTGACCGCTTGTCGGCACGTGACCGGCATACGACGCCGTACCATATGCACCCTTGGTTCCCTCGCTCGTGTAGCTACCATTGTGGCAAGAGTTGCAACGGCTGCCACTGACCGCCGAGTGCGTCATCGTGTAGGTCGTGAAGCTCGTCGCGGTATTGGTATGACAGCTGCTGCACTGCACGGACCCCGACGGTATGTGCGGCGGCGACGTCATACCGGTAGCTGTCGTGCCGTTGTGACAGCTCGAGCAATTCGTGTCAGTCGGCTGATGGACGTAAGTGCCGCCCGACCAGCTGGTGAAACTCGCTGCCGCTGCGGCGTGACAGGTAACGCAGTCACGCCCGCCGGTCGCGACGTGGCCGGCGTACGATGCAGTGCCCATTGCACCCTTGGTGCCTTCGGATGTGTAGGACCCGTTGTGGCAGGCATCGCAGCGGCTGGCGCTTACCGCCGAGTGCGTCATCGTGTAGGTCGAGAAGCTGATCGCAGAATTATTGTGGCAGTTACTGCACTGCACGCCGGTCACAGGAATATGTGGCGGCGTGGTCAAGCCGGTCGCCGTCGTACCATTGTGGCAGCTGGAACAGTTCGTGTCGGTTGGTAGGTGGACGTAAGTGCCGCCCGACCAGCTAACGAAGCCACTTGCCGCGTTCGCGTGGCACGTGATGCAGTCTTTGCCACTTGTAACAACATGGCCAGGGAACGATGCAGTGCCTTGCGCGCCCTTGGTCCCCTCACCCGTATAAGATCCATTGTGACATGAATTGCAGCGGCTGGCGCTAACCGCCGAGTGCGTCATCGTGTAGGTGACGAAGCTTGGGGCCGTGTTGGAATGGCAGTTGCTGCACTGGACGCCGCTCACCGGAACATGCGGCGGCGTCGTTAAGCCTGTCGCCGTCGTGCCGTTGTGGCAGGTCGAGCAATTCGTGTCGGTCGGCGAATGGACGTAGCCCCCGCCGGCCCAGCTCGTAAACGTTGTGGCCGCACTAGCGTGGCAAACCGAGCAGTCGCGTCCGGTAGTCGCCACGTGATTGGGATAGGATGCCGTGCCCTGTGCGCCCTTGGTGCCTTCACCCGTATAGGAACCGTTGTGGCAGGAGTCGCAGCGGCTGCCGCTCACCGCCGAGTGCGTCATCGTGTAGGTCGTGAAACTCGCCGCCGTATTCGTGTGGCAGTTGCTGCATTGCACGACGCCGGTCGGAATATGTGGCGGCGTGGTCAAGCCCAATGCGGTGGTGCCGTTGTGGCAACTCGAACAATTGGTGTCGCTCGGTTGATGCGCGTAGGTGCCACCAGCCCAACTGTTGAAGGTCGTTGCTGCGGCAGCGTGGCAAGTGATGCAGTCGCGGCCCGAGGTCGCCACGTGGCCCGGATATGATGCGGTTCCCTGCGCGCCCTTGGTGCCTTGCGAAGTGAACGAGCCGTTATGGCAGGAATCGCAACGGCTGGCGCTCACCGCCGAATGCGTCATCGTGTAGGTCGCAAAGCTCGTCGCCGTATTGGTGTGGCAGTTGCTGCATTGGACGCCGGTCACCGGAATGTGCGGTGGCGTGGTATTGCCGGTTGCCGTCGTGCCGTCGTGGCAGCTCGAGCAATTCGTGTCGGAAGGCTTATGAGCGTAGGTCGCGCCCGACCAACTGGTGAAGGTCGTGGCCGCGGCCGCATGGCAGGTGATGCAGTCCTGACCGCTGGTCGCAACGTGACCGGGATATGACGCCGTACCGGTCGCCCCGCTCGTGCCTTGCGAGGTATACGAACCGTTGTGGCAGGAGTCGCAGCGGCTGGCGCTCACCGCCGAGTGCGTCATCGTGTAGGTCGCGAAACTCGTCGCCGTATTGGTGTGGCAGTTGCTGCACTGGACGCCGGTCACCGGAATGTGCGGCGGTGTGGTGTTGCCGGTTGCCGTCGTGCCGTTGTGGCAACTCGAGCAATTGGTGTCGCTCGGTTGATGCGCGTAAACGGCCCCAGCCCAGCTGGTGAAGGTCGTGGCCGCACTGGCGTGGCAGGTGATGCAGTCGCGCCCGGTCGTCGCCACGTGACCGGCATATGACGACGTGCCCAGCGCGCCTTTGGTGCCTTCTGCCGTGTAGGAGCCGTTGTGGCAGGAGTCGCAGCGGCTGGCGCTCACCGCCGAATGCGTCATCGTGTATGTGACGAAGCTGGTAGCGGTATTGGTGTGGCAATTGCCGCACTGGACGCCAGTTACCGGCACATGCGGCGGCGTCGTCAATCCCAATGCGTTGGTGCCGTTATGGCAGGACGAGCAATTCGTGTCAGCCGGCTGATGAAGGTAGGTTGCGCCGGCCCAACTCGTGAAGTTAACGGCCGCGCTAGCGTGGCAGACAATACAATCGCGTCCGGCAGGTGCCACGTGATTGGGATATGACGCCGTACCCTGCGCGCCCTTGGTGCCCTCTGACGTATAGGAACCGTTGTGGCAGGAATCGCAGCGGGCGGCGCTCACCGCCGAATGCGTCATCGTGTAGGTGACAAAACTCGAGGCCGTGTTGGTGTGGCAGTTGCTGCATTGAACGCCGGTAACAGGAACATGCGGCGGCGTTTTTAAACCCAACGCAATGGTTCCATTGTGACAAGTAGAGCAATTCGTGTCATTCGGCTGATGAACATAGGCCCCACCAGCCCAGCTGATAAACGTGGTGGCAGCACTGACATGGCACGTCGAGCAATCCCAGCCGTTTGTCGCCACGTGATTTGGGAATGACGCCGTACCCTGTGCGCCCTTGGTGCCCTCACTTGTATAGGAACCGCTGTGGCAGGAGTCGCAGCGGCTGGCGCTCACCGCGGAGTGAGTCATCGTGTAGGTCGTGAAACTCGCCGCGGTGTTGGTGTGGCAATTGCTGCACTGGACGGTTCCCACCGGGACGTGCGGCGGCGTGACCAGACCCAACGCTGTCTTACCGTTGTGGCAAGTCGAGCAGTTGGTATCGCTCGGCTGGTGGGTATAGGTACCGCCGGCCCAACTTGTGAACGTCGTGGCCGCGCTGGCATGACAGGTGAAGCAGTCCTGGCCGCCGGTCGCTACGTGGTTGACGTACGACGCCGTGCCGGCCGCCCCTTTTGTCCCCTCGGTTGAGTAGGAACCGTTGTGGCAGGAGTCGCACCGGCTGGCGCTCACCGCCGGGTGGTTCATCGTGTAGGTCGTAAAGCTCGGTGCGGTATTGGTGTGGCAATTGCTGCATTGGACGCCGGTCACCGGGATATGCGGCGGCGTGGTCATGCCGGTTGCTGTTGCGCCGTTGTGGCAGCTCGAGCAGTTCGTGTCGGCGGGCTGATGGACGTAGGTGCCGCCGGCCCAACTCGTGTAGCTGGCCTTGGCGCTGGCGTGACAGGTTGCGCAATCAAGGCCGCCGGTAGCCACGTGGCCCGGATGCGCGGCTGTGCCATAGGCGCCCGTGTTACCCTGGCTCGTGTAGGTTCCGTTATGGCAGGTATCGCAGCGGCTCGCGGTCACGGCCGCATGATTCATTGTGTAGGTCGTGAAACTTGTCGCGGTATTGGTGTGGCAATTGCTGCACTGGACGCCGGTCACGGGGATATGCGGCGGCGTGGTATTGCCGGTCGCGGTTGTACCGTTGTGGCAGGTCGAGCAGTTCGTATCCGTCGGCTGATGGACGTAAGTTGCCCCCGACCAAGTGGTAAAGCCGACAGCCGCCTTGGCGTGGCAGGAGATGCAGTCCAGGCCGTTGGTGGGCAAATGGCCTGCATATGACGCGGTGCCCTGTGCGCCCTTCGTGCCTTCTGCCGTATACGAACCATTGTGGCAGGCGTCGCAACGGCTGGTGCTCACCGCCGAGTGCGTCATCGTGTAGGTGACGAAGCTCGAAGCCGTGTTGGTGTGGCAGTTGCTGCACTGAACGCCGGTCACCGGAATATGTGGCGGCGTCGTCAAGCCGGTCGCCGTCGTGCCGTTGTGGCAGTTCGAGCAGTTCGTGTCGGCTGGCAAATGTACATAAAGGCCGCCAGCCCAGCTCAAGAAGCTCGTATTCGCATGACAGGTGATGCAATCCCGGCCGCCAGTCGCGACGTGACTCGGGAAAGACGCAGTACCTTGCGCGCCCTTGGTGCCCTCACTCGTAAAGCTTCCGTTGTGGCAGGCGTCGCAACGGCTGGCGCTCACCGCCGAATGCGTCATCGTGTAGGTGACGAAGCTCGCGGCCGTGTTGGTATGGCAGTTGCTGCACTGGACGCCGCTCACCGGAACATGCGGCGGCGTCGTTAAGCCTGTCGCCGTCGTGCCGTTGTGGCAGGTCGAGCAATTCGTGTCGGTCGGCAGGTGAACGAAGTTTCCGCCGGCCCAGCTTGTGAAAGTCGTGGCTGCGGTGGCATGGCACGTAACGCAGTCCCACCCATTCGTTGCCACATGGCCCGGGTAAGCGGCGGTTCCGAATGCGCCTTTGGTGCCTTCACCCGTATAGGAACCGTTGTGGCAGGAGTCGCAGCGGCTGCCGCTCACCGCCGAGTGCGTCATCGTGTAGGTCGTGAAACTCGCCGCCGTATTCGTGTGGCAGTTGCCGCACTGGACGCTGCTCACAGGAATGTGAGGCGGCGTCGTCAATCCAGTCGCTGTAATTCCATTGTGGCAGGTCGAGCAATTGGTGTCGCTCGGTTGATGCGCGTAGGTGCCACCAGCCCAACTGTTGAAGGTCGTTGCTGCGGCAGCGTGGCAAGTGATGCAGTCGCGGCCCGAGGTCGCCACGTGGCCCGGATATGATGCGGTTCCCTGCGCGCCCTTGGTGCCTTGCGAAGTGAACGAGCCGTTATGGCAGGAATCGCAACGGCTGGCGCTCACCGCCGAATGCGTCATCGTGTAGGTCGCAAAGCTCGTCGCCGCATTGGTGTGGCAGTTGCTGCATTGGACGCCGGTCACCGGAATGTGCGGTGGCGTGGTATTGCCGGTTGCCGTCGTGCCGTCGTGGCAGCTCGAGCAATTCGTGTCGGAAGGCTTATGAGCGTAGGTCGCGCCCGACCAACTGGTGAAGGTCGTGGCCGCGGCCGCATGGCAGGTGATGCAGTCCTGACCGCTGGTCGCAACGTGACCGGGATATGACGCCGTACCGGTCGCCCCGCTCGTGCCTTGCGCGGTATACGAACCGTTATGGCAGGAGTCGCAGCGGCTGGCGCTCACCGCCGAGTGCGTCATCGTGTAGGTCGCGAAACTCGTCGCCGTATTGGTGTGGCAGTTGCTGCATTGGACGCCGGTCACCGGAATGTGCGGCGGTGTGGTGTTGCCGGTTGCCGTCGTGCCGTTGTGGCAGCTCGAGCAATTGGTGTCGCTCGGTTGATGCGCGTAAACGGCCCCAGCCCAGCTGGTGAAGGTCGTGGCCGCGCTGGCGTGGCAGGTGATGCAGTCGCGCCCGGTCGTCGCCACGTGACCGGCATATGACGACGTGCCCAGCGCGCCTTTGGTGCCTTCTGCCGTGTAGGAGCCGTTGTGGCAGGAGTCGCAGCGGCTGGCGCTCACCGCCGAATGCGTCATCGTGTATGTGACGAAGCTGGTAGCGGTATTGGTGTGGCAATTGCCGCACTGGACGCCAGTTACCGGCACATGCGGCGGCGTCGTCAATCCCAATGCGTTGGTGCCGTTATGGCAGGACGAGCAATTCGTGTCAGCCGGCTGATGAAGGTAGGTTGCGCCGGCCCAACTCGTGAAGCTGGTAGCCGCTTTCGCGTGGCAAGTGATGCAGTCGCGGCCGGCAGTTGCCACGTGATTTGCGTACGATGCAGTGCCGGTCGCGCCGCTGTATCCCTCTGTGGTGTAAGAGCCGTTGTGGCAAGAGTCGCAGCGGGCGGCGCTCACCGAGGCATGATTCATCGTGTAGACAGTAAAGTCTGCCGATGTATTGACGTGGCAATTACCGCATTGAACCGTCCCCACCGGAATATGCGGGGGCGAGGTCTGCCCGGTTGCCGTCTTGCCGTTGTGACAGGTCGAGCAGTTTATATCGGTGGGCTGGTGGACATAGGTTCCGCCGGACCAACTGACGTAACTTGCAGCTGCTGAGGCGTGGCAAGTTACGCAGTCCAGGCCGCTCGTCGTCACATGGTTTGGATACTGGGCTGTCCCATAGGCGCCCGAGCTACCTTGGCTCGTGTAGGAACCATTGTGACAAGCGTCGCAGCGTGTCCCGGTCACCGCCGGGTGGTTCATCGTGTAAACGGTGAAATGACGGCGCAGCGTTGGTGTGGCAACTGCTGCATTGCGTCTGCCCTGTCGGAATATGCGGCGGCGTGGTGAGACCGACAGAAATTACATTGTCGTGGCAACTTACACAGTTTGTATCGGCAGCCGTATGCGCAAAGGACGCACCAAGAAACGTGACCGTGCTGGCATGACAGGTCTCGCACGGAAGAGTCGTAGGAATATGATTGCTGGGTTTGCCCAGAGCTGAAACGCCATTGTGACAGGCGGCGCAGCCACCGGTAATTCCGGTGTGGTCAAATTTCACCCCGATCGCGAAACTTGCCGTGCTCGTATGGCACATTTGGCACGGCGCGATCGTCGGGATGTGGGTCGTCGCCTTTCCGATAGCAATCGTACCGTTGTGGCAAGCTGAACACGGCGTAGCGGAGGGAATCTCCGCATGCTGGATGAGACGGAGGTCAGCCCAAAAAGTGGTCTGATGACATTCCCCGCATCTATTTGAAGTCAGCGTATGGTTTTGCGACTTCCCGCTCGCCGTTTGCCCGTTATGGCAATCGAAGCACACTCTCGGAATTGATTGGGACCTGCCTGGAACATGGCAAGAGGCGCAACCGAGCGAAGCGTGACTTCCGGTGAGGGCGAATCCAGTCGAAAAGTGATTGAATGGCGGAGGCGAAGACTGAGCGTGGCCTGGAAAAATAAATAAAACCGAGACAAACGCGACGACTATCGTCATCGCAATTCGCCTCGCAAACGTACGCAAGATACGCAGATGGGCGCCGCCCTCGTCCATCATAGAAAGTTCTACTTTTTGGTCGCGCAGCCTCGCCAACTTGCTGCTTTGTTAGCTCCTTGTCGCCGAACACGACGACGATCTTCACGAAGAACACACTCGGTTACGCGGTAGGTCTCACAGCCGAGTCGCACCGTTGCTGGATACCGACTGACGACTAACTAAATGGATATTTATGGTTAAAAATTGCTTAAATTTGATCAAACTGTGGCCGAGGAGTTTTTCAACAGCAGATGTCGCTATTTTTTTGTGTGGCAAATTACGCGCCGACTCAGTGCTTTAGACTCGAATCACGAATCGACGCTCAAGCATATATCAAACGATGCTCTCGTGCATTTTCGAGATGCCGCCGCAATCGAATTTGATGGCCGCTCCAACGGCCTATGGCCTCAATTTCGGATATTCAGTTTTCGCCAACTGCTGGTGACATGACATTTTTCGCACACGCGGCCGAACGAACCGCGATGGGTGTCTTCCGTGCGATGACAATTGTAGCAGTCGACCGGCAGCTTCAAGTTGACCGGGTTTTTCGCCTTATGGCACGCCTCGCATGCGATTTTCTCGTGCGCGCCGGTCAGCGGATATTTTGTCTGCGTCGTATGGTTGAAGCGCCACCGTCCCCAGCCATTCGGATTGTGGCAAGACGCACACTTGGAACCGAGACGTCCCTGATGTTCGTCCTTGTGACATTTTTCACACGCGAGCGGCGCCTTTTTATATTGCGACGACTGATGACAGTTCTCGCAAGGCACCGGAGCATGCAGCCCGATCAGAGGAAAGCGCGTGAGATCGTGATCAAATCCGGCCTTCTGCCGCCAATTGTTTTCATTGTGGCACCGCTCACATCGCGGACCGAGCTGGTTCTTGTGCGGATCTTGGCTCTTGTGACAGGAGACGCAGGTCGTCTCTAGTTTTTCGCGATAGACGTCACCGGTGTGGCAGGCGTCACATTTGACTTTTTTGTGTGCGCCGCGAAGCGGATACTTGGTCTTGTCGTGATCGAACCGCACCGTCTTCCATTTGTTTTGCTCATGGCAGGCCTCGCATTTCGGGCCGTAGCGGCCGGAATGGACGTCCTGCAGGCGGTGACACGACACGCACGTACGCGCGAGATCTTTGTAAATTTCGCCGACGTGACAGGTCGCGCAATCGACTTTTTTGTGGGCGCCTTCGAGCGCGAATTTTGTCTTGCTATGATCGTAGGGCTTTACGCGCGCCCATTTTGACTCGCTATGGCAGCTATCGCATTTTTCACCGAGCCGGCGCTTGTGCGGATCGACAGATTTATGACAATCAAAACAACGGGTTGGCGCCTTGCGGAAAATAACTTTGGGCAGGTGGCAGCCCGAGCAAGGGACCGTTTTGTGCGCATCCTTGAGCTTAAAGTTCGTAAAGCCGTGATCGAAAGTTTCCCGGTCGAGCTGATTGATGTCGGCGTCCCGGCCCTTGTGGTCCGTGTGGCAGTGCCGGCATTCCTGCTTCAGCGCATCGGGATATAGCCCGTGAAATCCCTTTTTGGACCTGCGGTCCGCCGCGGTCTCTTTGTGGCAGTCGAGGCAAAGCCGTGTCTGCGACTGCCGCGAGAACGGTTCATGGCACTTGCCACAGTCCTTCTCGAACTTGACGTGGCCCTGAATGACCGGGCCGGGGATGACGAGTTTTTGCAGAAGGGTCTGCGCTGCAGCGGCGCCGTGCATGGCAAAGACGAGCAACGCCGCGAGCAGCAACCTGCTTCTAACACGGCCAAACAATATCCTGCCCCCAGGTCAATATTGGTGAACCGCCCACACATGGACAACGGCGGCCGACACCATAAGAAATATTAACGGCAAGTGGAAGACGTGCCATAGCGCGAACAGGCGTTCATAAAACGCAAATTCCGCTGCCTTCAGCACCGCACCGAAATACAGCCGTATGATCTGATCGATGTGGGCCAACCTTTTCCGTCGCTCGCGCCGCGACCAGCCGCGCGCTTTGCCCTCAATCTGCACAAGACGCCCAGCCTCGCGATGCAACCGCATGCTTATGAAGCGCGTCTGCACCGACAAAACGCCGCCGCGCCAAAGGCTCGAAAACAGGCCTGTCGGCAGATTCGCCGTCATTTTCTTGCTGAATAGATTGAGTTCCTCGGCAATGTAATTGGCGGCTTCCAGCTCATGTCCGAGAGATTCCCGCAGAGCCTCCGCTTCCGCCAGGACATCCTGCGCTTCCGCTTTCCGGCCGTAGAGGCCCATATGAATTTTGCCGTAAAGATACCTGCCGACAATTCCGCTCGACGCCACAATCAACATTGTGATGAATGCGACATTGCTATTGAGCGCCCCGAGCTTGAAATTGGAATGAAAAATGATCAGTACTGGCCCGGCAATCCCGAGCAGCATGTGTACACGGAACCACGTAGGGATCGGGCCAAGCCAGCGCATGGACCGCGATCTTTTCCTCATCGAATAGATGAGCAACAGCAGCATTGCCGTGCTGCCATAAATTCCGAGCCAATAGCCGAGACCGGATTTCGGCGTCAGGTATTCCTCGTCGCGCCCGAGCCATCCGAGCACGAGCACGACCACCACGACGCCGGTGACGAAAAGTGGAATGATTTTCGCCACCAAGCGCCTGACCTGGAAGACCGGCCGGGAGCTGGCTTGGCTGCTGACGTGATTCGCCATTGCTGACATTCGGCAAATCTATACCGCACCATTGCGGCGCGAAAACGAAATCTTTGCGCCGCGCCATCTTCGGCTACTGAAAGCTTACAAAATTGTATGGGGAGCGCCGGTACTTACGGTTTCAACAATCATGCCGATGGCTCCGGCCGATCGTTGCACGATCTGGTGTACCCGCATCATGTTCACCTATTTGGCCACAATCCGCTGCCGACCGGCCGGACAGGGCTGGCACGTAGGAAATTTTGACCGAGCCCTACGCGATGCGACGACTGCGAGGCTGATGCTTAGCGTCGCTTGCCGCCGATCAAATCGGCGGTCGATTCAAATTTTCAAAATTGTTCGCACGCAATCGCTTTTACCAATGCCAAAGCCTTAATTTTGCCTTTCACAATCCTTAACCAGGTGATGAGACCGTTAATGAATCTCTCATTGTGCGGCGATCCGCGTGAGTGAGTAACGCACTTTCACCGCACAATTCCGTTTGGATTGCATCTCTGATCGGCGGGAGGTGGGCGAATTCGGTTCTCAATTGCATAAAATTTTAGGTTCCGCCTGAACTACGGAGTTACCGGCATTGTGTAACTGATTGTCGTACACAGGCTTTTTTGTGCGGACGGCGATGTGCGGTCGCACCAAAAAGCAAATCAAAGACGAGTTTGAATCAGTTTGATTCCGCGCAAGGCCGACGAATCCGAAGCCGTCATATCTGAGCGAAGTACCGGAAGCGTAGTATGACGTTAGCTTCAATATTGGCGGACCCGATGTTGGCTTACGCGTTGCCGTTGGCAATCGTGTGGACCATTTACATCAAGGTCCGCAAGAAACACGAAGCGCGCAGCGTTGCGAAAATAGCAGCGGCGACCGAGGCAGGGATGCTTGATCCCGCCTCCCTGCACCCGGTAATAGATCCATCAAAATGTATCGGCTGCGGCTCCTGCGTGCGCGCCTGCCCGGAAGGCAAAATCCTGGGATTAATCAACGGCAAAGCTGAGTTGGTGGAGCCTTCGCATTGCATCGGCCATGGCGCCTGCAAGGCAGCTTGCCCGGCCGATGCAATCACCCTCGTTTTTGGAACCGAACGTCGCGGCGTGGACATTCCGAACGTCGATGAGAATTTCCAGACAAACGTACCTGGTATTTTTATTGCCGGCGAATTGGGCGGCATGGGACTGGTGCGCAACGCGATCGAGCAAGGGCGTCAGGCGGTCAGTTCCATCCGCAAGATGAGGGGCGCCGCCAAGTCCAATGTTCTGGATATTTTTATCGTCGGTTGCGGGCCCTCCGGTCTGTCGGCCAGCCTTGCGGCGATCGAAAGCAAATTGCGATTTGTCACGGTGGAACAGGATAGTCTTGGCGGCACGGTCGCCCACTTTCCACGCAAAAAACTGGTCATGACCGCGCCATTCACGCTGCCCTTGGCCGGAAAATTCAACTTCAAGGAACTCAGCAAAGAAGAGTTGGTGGAACTCTTCGAGAATATTGCTGACGACGCGGGGCTTAAGGTCAATTTCGGCGAACGCGTCGAATCTATCGTCCCGCTCCAGCAGGACTTCGAAATAAAGACGACGCGCGCGACTTATCGAGCCCATTCCGTGCTTCTAACGATCGGGCGCCGCGGTACGCCGCGCACACTCGGCGTGCCGGGCGAAGATCAGAGCAAAGTCGTATATCGCGTGGTCGACCCCGACCAGTATCGCGGTCAGCATGTTGTTGTGGTCGGCGGTGGCGACAGCGCATTGGAAGCCGCCTGCAGCATCGCCGAGGTGCCCGACACGGTCGTCACGCTTTCTCATCGCAGCGAATCATTTTCGCGTGCTAAGATTAAGAATCGTCAGCGCGTAGAAGCTCTCGAAAAGTCCGGCCAATTGAGGGTCCTGCTCCAATCGCAGGTCAAGCGAATCGAAGTCGAAAAGATCGAAATCGAGCACTTGGGGCAGCGGCACATCATCGAGAACAATGCGGTTGTTGTCTCAGCTGGGGGTATTCTACCAACACCGTTTCTTGAGAGCATTGGGGTCAATGTCGAAACGAAGCGCGGCACTGTCTAGAAACGCACGGTTGCTTCTAGGGTTGGTTTGCCCACTCGCCTCCATTGCAGTCTTCGCCCAACCGGCGTTTGCCCAAGCTAACGATCGCGCGGCACATGCGCCAAGCGCAAACATCAAATCCGAGCCCCCCGGCCCTCTTCTGGACAGTCCTGCTAAGCGGCCGCAATCTGCCACCATCCGGGCGGTCAACGCCGCGATACGTTTGGGCCAATTTCGTCACGCAGCCGCGCTTTTGGAGACTGCCGCAAATTCGGGCGACAGCGAAGCGCAGTATTTGCTGTCGTCGCTCTATCGGTCCGGCAGCGGCGTGCGACAAGATGATGCGCTGGCGTTCAAATGGATGAAAGCCGCGGCCGAACGAGGGCTTACGAAAGCGCAGTTCAGTCTTGCGGCAATGTATCTGTCGGCACGCGGCGTCGGCTTTGATGTCGGCCAGGCCAAGGCGTGGTTACGGAAAGCCGCGGCGAAAGGCGACAAGCGCGCGGCGAAACTTATGGCCGAAATCGAGGCGCGACCGCCGGCGCCGCCGAAAACCTTGCAAACCGCCGGGCTCGGCATTGATGGCCGCAAATTGCCAAGCCATCTCCCTCCGAAAGGCGCGGTCCGAAACGGCCGTCCGGCGATTATCGATGCAGCATTGCGCGGTCAGGACGACGCCTTGAAGCGTTTGATCTCTGCGGGCGTGACGACGACGGACCGGGACGAGGACGGGAATACGGCGCTGGCCTTGGCGTCCGCGGCCGGAAAAACCACCGCATTGGATATACTCATTCCGGTCGATCCGGACATCGACGCACGCAACAAAGCCGGCGAAACGGCGCTGATGCTCGCGGCCGCTGGAGGCCATGCCGAAATTATCGATCGACTATTGGCGAAAGGGGCCAACCCTTCCGCCAAAGCGAACGACGGAACTACCGCACTGATGCTGGCTGTTCGCAACTGTCACGAGAAGGCACTGCGCAGTCTGGTCAACGGCAAGGCCGACACGAATGCCGCTCTCTCCGATGGCCGAACCGTGCTCATGCTTGCGGCGACCACCTGTTCCGACCCGGTTGTCCGGCTTTTGCTGACAGACAACACGCACATCAACGCCACAGACAAGAAAGGCCGCACGGCGCTTTGGTTTGCAGCCGATCGCGGCGACGCGGCTATTGTGGGGGCGATCCTCGGCAAGGGAGCGGACCAACGCGTCGCGGATTTGGAGTCCGTGACGCCGTTTCTCAAGGCGCTCCAGAACGCACACGCCGATTCCGCCAAACTATTGTTGGATAAAGGCGCCGATTTCGGGCACCTCACGACGACCGGCAACACGCCGCTGATCTTGGCGGCTAAAGACGGGTTTTCGGATATCGTCCGCGACCTATTGCAGCGGAAGGTCGACCCAAATATTCGGAACGCGCTGGGTTACTCAGCGTTGATGATGGCCGCGCAGGAGGGCCACGCAGAAGTCGTCAAGCTCTTACTGGAGCGAGGCGCAAATCCTCGCCAAATCAACAAAAAACGCGAGAACGCCGCCGATATTGCGGCAAATTCCGGCCATACCGGAATCGTCACTCTGCTGAAATAAGAACGCTTTCAATGCGAAATCTGCATGGCAGATTGCCCGGCCAAGCGCCCGAGGACTGTCGCGGTCAACAGTCCGTTTCCTGACAGATAGCCTGCGGCGCTCGCGCCCGAAACGCCGGCCGCCGCGCCACCCGCCGCAAACAGGTTTGGAAATAGCGTCCCATCCTTGCGCCTGACACGGCCGCCGGCGTCGATCGCCAGACCGCCTTGGGTGTGAAACAGCGCGCCGGTCACTTTGACCGCATGAAACGGCGGCTCGCAGCGCTGCTCCGCAGCAAATTTTCGGCCGTAGCGGTCTTGCCCATTTTGCGCCTTCAGAGCTTCGACTTCGGCCCATGCCGCGGCGAAGGTCGCGGCCGGCACGTGCATGGCACTGCGCAAGCTCCGGAATGGTCTTTGGCCGTCAAGATCGCACCGGAGCGTTCGGCCTCGCGGAAATCCTCGAACTGGCGCGCTACCGACGCAATGCGAGCGTCGAAGACGCTCCACGCGATGCCATCCGGCTGCCGAAGAACATCCGCCGCTTGCTCGGAATAGCCGCGGGATTCGTCGCAAAAACGACAGCCTTCGCGGTTGACCTGAATGCCGCCCTGCATGATCACCGCCCAGGTGATCAATATATTATGCGGCGTCGCGACCGACCCGTGGCCTTGATAGGCGCCGAGATGCACCAATCGCGCGCCGAGCGCCTGGCCCCAAAGCACGGCGTCGCCGCGGTTGCCCGGATGACCGAAATAGAGAGCGTTGGCCATCGCCGGAATGAATTGCCGGACCAGATTCGGACTACCGCCATAGCCGTTGCAGGCGAGGATCAATGCCTCGCAGCCGATCCGTTCTCGTGTGCCGTCGCCGCGCAGGATGTCCACGCCGCGGATACGGCCGTCGGGCTCCGCCAGCAGCCGCTCGGCCACGCGCTCGGCCAGGAAAATGATGTCGTTTGCCTCCGCAGCATTACGCAGACGGTCGATCAATTCCTGTCCCGTGCAGGTCGGTAAACCGTGCATCCGCATGGCCGAATGCCCGGGGTAATTGAAATTGTCGATGACGTCGAACGGCAAACCGTAGCGGTCCGCCAGCCATTCTATGAGCGGTCCCGAACCGTTCGCGACCGCACCGACAACCGCGGCGTCGGCCTCGCCGTGCGCCTTGCGCTGGATGTCGGCGGCAAACAACTGCGGGTCGTCGGCGATGCCCTTGGCACGCTGAAACCGCGTCCCCGCGGCGGGTATGAGCCCGGCCGACAGCGCCGTCGAGCCGGCCGGCACGGCGTCGCGCTCGACCAGCACCGCATCGGTGCCAGCTTCCTTGGCGGCGAGCGCCGCGCAGAGCCCGGCGGCGCCGGCGCCAATGATCAGCAGCGGCGCTTGCGCGGAAAATTCTTCGTCCGCTGCAACCTCCACCGTATTCATCCTGCCCCGCTACCGCACATCAGCGGCCATTAAGATAATTCATGGCGTGCGAGCGACGGCGGATTTCCGCAGGTATTTGCCGCGCGCCGGCCCGACGATGTTTCCGCCGTCATAAACGAGTTCGCCCCGCAAGAACGTGCCCTTCACCCGGCCGCTGAGTTCGACGCCCTCGAACGGCGTGTAGCCCTGCCCGGATTCGGATTCGGCGGCGTGCACCACGAAACTTTCCTGCGAGTCGACGATCACGATATCCGCGTCATAACCCGGAGCGATATCCCCCTTGCTTGTAAGCCCGAAACGTTGCGCTGGTTTCCAGCTCAAAAGCTCGGCCATGTGATTGTAAGACATGCCGCGCTTGCTGCCCTCGCTCAAAACGCCCGACAGGAGATACTCAGTGCCACCAAATCCGGATTTTGCCAGCCAAATATTGGTTGGGTCGTCTTTCGACCACTTCTGCTCGGCTGAACAGCAGGCATGATCGCTGACGATCCAGTCGATCTTCCGGTCAAGCACGGCCTGCCACAGCGCCTCGACATCCTCGCGTGGGCGGATTGGCGGATTGACTTTGGCATGCACCGCACATTCGCAATCGGTATCGAGCAGAAGATGACCGACCGTCACCTCACGACGGAAAGCAATGTGCGGAAAAACCTGTTGCATGGTCCACGCGGCATCCACCGCTTTGCGTGAGCTCAAGTGCAACAGATTGATGTTCACGCAATTGGTTTCATTCGCCAGATAGGACGCAATCCAGATGGCAAGCCCTTCGGAATGCGGCGGTCGTGCGGCGCTGTAAGCCTTCAGGCCGGTCAGCTTGCCCTCCCGCTCCACGATCTTCGTATAGGCATTGAGGATCTCTGCGAGTTCGCAATGCAGGCTAACGCTGATGTTGGCGGCTTGGTCGGGATATTTGGCCATCAGGCGCTGTGCGGACCGCATAATGAACTCGAAATGCGCGATGTCGTACTGCTCGTCGGGGCCGATCATCAAAAAATCATTCTGCTGCGTCGAGCGTCCGTGCAGCCCATAGCCTCCGTAAAACATGAAAATCTTGAACGAGGCTATCCCATGCTCCGTTACCAGATATTCCATTTCATCGATATGCGCCGCTTCGATCGGCGCAAGATGAAAGCCATAATCGACCCAAAAGTTTCCTTCCGACTGCTTGTACACCTCGGGCATGAATTCGCGGTAAGGGCCGCCGCGATTGAGATAGTAGTGGCCCGTGCGCAGGTAATTCAGGCTTGAGGTAACCCCTCCCATCGCTGCGGCCTTGCTCTCCGAAACTGCATCTTGGGCGAGCGGCGCATATATGCCGATATGCATGTGCGCATCGACACAACCTGGAAACGCGAGCCGGTTCTTGGCATCAAAGACTTGGCTAGCGAGTTCGGCCTGGATCTCCGGCCCGACCCGAGCGATCTTTCCATTCTTAACCGCAATATCGAGACAATCGACCGAGGTCTTATTTGGGCGAACCACTCGGGCATTCTTGATGATGGTATCGAACAGCTTGTCCATGTGAGGCATTCCTTAGCTTACGGGTGGCTTTTTATCGTGCGCCAGTTGGCGCCATTTCAAGTTTTGGTCTTTTTCAATTCTCCGCTAGGCGCGACCGCCGCTTCGTATCGCTTGCCGAGCTCCAGCATTTCCGGCGTCCCGATGAGGCGGTTGAGCGCGTCGAAGTCGAACATGCGTGACCGGAAGGCATCGGTGCTGCCATTGACCTTCAACGAGCCGTAGAACTCCTCCGCTGTCTTGGCGAGCGCGCGCACGATACCGCCGGGGAAGATGACAAAGGCAAAGCCGAGCGCCTCAAGCTCACTCGCCGCCATCATCGGCGTCTTGCCGCCCTCCACCATGTTCGCCATCAACGGCAGCGATTTTCGCATCAGCGCGCCGATACGGCCGAGCTCGGCGTGCTCACGCGGCGCCTCGATGAACAACATGTCGGCGCCCGCCTCGCGGTAGAACTCGGCGCGCGCGATGGCGCGGTCGAAGCCCTCGACGGCGACGGCGTCGGTACGCGCGATAATGAGCGTGTCCGCCGAGTGGCGCGCATCGGTTGCCGCCTTGATCTTGCCGACCATCTCCTGCGCCGAGAATCAGCGTCTTGTCGTCGAGATGGCCGCACCGCTTGGGAAAGTCCTGGTCCTCGATCTGGATGGCATTGGCGCCGGCCCGCTCCAGGAGGCGCACGGTGCGCCCCACGTTGATGGCGTTGCCGTAGCCGGTGTCAGCGTCAACAACGAGATGTGCGCCGCACGCGATCGCGGATCAGCGCCACCGTGTCGACCACCTCGTTCATGCCGACCAGCCCGATGTCGGGCCGCCCCAGGTGCGTATAAGCGATCGCCGCGCCGGAGACATAGAGCGCCTCGAAGCCGGCCTGTTCGGCGATCAGCGCGGTAAGCGGGTCATAGACGCCCGGCGCGATCAAGATCGGCGGACGCGACAGGCGAGCGCGCAGCGTGTTTTCGGTCATGCGTCACATTCCTAAGTAAGTACGCTTGAGCTCGGGATCGGCGCCGATGTCCTTAGCCTTGCCCGACATGACGAATTTTCCCTCGGCCAGGATATAGGCCCGATTGGCAACTTCGAGGCTCTGCACCACGTTCTGCTCGACCAGCAGCACCGACATGCCGCCGGCATTGATGCGGGCGATCAAGGCGAACATTTCCTCAACCAAAAGCGGCGACAAGCCCAGCGAGGGCTCGTCGAGGATGATCAGCTTTGGTTCGGCCATCAGCCCGCGGCCGATGGCGAGCATCTGTTGCTCGCCGCCCGACAGCGTGCCGGCGCGTTGCGATTGCCGCTCAAACAGCCGCGGGAAAGCCGCGAACACGCGCTCACGATTCTCCGCCCGCCGCTCTTTGCCTCGCCGATAGCTGCCGAGATCGAGATTCTCGCGTACCGACAGATTGGGGAAAATGCGCCTGCCTTCCGGCACGTGGATGAGCCCGCGCGCGACGACCTCCGCCGGCTTGGCGCGCTCGATGGCCACGCCGTCGAAATGGATCGAACCGGCGCGGGCGCGCACGATGCCCGAGATCGTGCGATTGAGCGTCGACTTGCCCACCCCATTGGAGCCGAGCACGGCGACGATCTCGCCAGAGTTGACGCTCAGGTCGATCCCGCGCAAGACCTCCGTCTCGCCGTAGCCAGCGCAGAGGTCGAATACTTTGAGCAGCGGCTCAGTGTCCATGCGCCGCCTCAAGCTTCGCCGCCGCGCCGTGGCCGAGATAAGCCTCGACGACGGCAGAATTGGCCGCCACCTGCGCCGGGGTGCCGGCGGCGATGATACGGCCTTCCGCCAGCACGAACACGTGCTCTGCCAAGCTCATCACCGCTTGCATGACGTGTTCGATCATGATGATGGTGATGCCGCGGGCGCACAGGCCGCGGATAACCGGCAGGATGTCGCGAATTTCGGACGGGTTCAATCCAGCGAGAACCTCGTCGAGCAGCAGCAGCTTCGGTCCGGTCGCCAGCGCGCGGGCAAGTTCGAGACGCTTGCGGCCGGCGACGGTCAGGGTGTCGGCCGGCCGGTCGAGCATTTCGCCAAGACCCACGTCGCGTCCGACCTGCTCGGCAACCGCAAGCGCTTCGGCGCGCGACGCGTGACGCAAATAGGCGCCTACCAGGATATTGTCGCGCACCGACAGACCGGCGAAGGCTTGCACGATCTGGAATGTGCGGGCGATGCCGTGCCGCGCAAGCCGATGTGGCGGCACGCCGGTGATGTCCGCCCCGCCGTAGCGAATGGAGCCTTCGCTCGGCTTGAGGAATCCAGAGATGATGGCGAAAA
This sequence comes from uncultured Alphaproteobacteria bacterium, assembly GCA_963786025.1. Classification (GTDB taxonomy): domain Bacteria; phylum Pseudomonadota; class Alphaproteobacteria; order Rhizobiales; family Xanthobacteraceae; genus Pseudolabrys. Next base: position 61,610 of record CAWAXK010000002.1, on the reverse strand, counting down.
GCGTGGTCTTACCGGCGCCATTGGGCCCGATCAGGCCGGTAATATGGCCCTCCGGCGCCGACAGCGACGCCGCGTTCACTGCCAGCAAACCGCCGAAGCGGTGTGACACGTGCTCGACCGACAACAAAGGCTCAGCCATGGCTGGCCTCCTGCGCCGAAGAGTTGGACGAGGTAGAATGGCGCATGATCCACTTGCGCGCATCGGCAATGGCGCCGATGACGCCGCGCGGAGCGAAGGCAATGACCAGCACCAGCGCGCTGCCATAGGCGATCAAATCGAGACCCGGGGCGTCGCCGGCGATCAGTTTGGCGCCCTCTCCGAACGACTTGACCACAAGTGCGCCGAGCAGCGGCCCGAACACGGTGCCGACGCCACCGATGATCGGCGTCAGCAGCGCCTCGATCGATATCCAGGTGCCGTAGGCGATGCCGGCGTCGATGAAGAGAAAATATTGCGCGTAGAAGCAACCGGCCGCGCCTGTAATGGCGGCCGACAGGATCATCGCGCCGAGCTTGACCATAGTGGCGTCGACACCGAGCGCTTTTGCCGCGTCTTCATTTTCACGCACCGCGATCAGCCAGGCGCCGAAGCGCGACCGCTCGAGCCGTTGCGCGATCACCAGCGAGATCGCGACCAGCGCGAGGATGACCCAGTAGAACACGGCGCGGCTTTCAAACTGAAACGAGCGCGCGTACAAATCGAGTTTGATCAAGGTACCGACGCCAGCGCCGGTAATCGGCGCGACGCTGGCGACGATCCGCAGCACCTCCGCGAAGGCGAGCGTGACCAGGGCAAAATAAGAGCCGCGCAGCCGGGCGCGGAACACCAGTCCGCCAATCAACGCGCCGACCGCGGCGGCGGCGGCAATGCCGGCGACGAAACCGACCCAGGCATTGACGCCGTAGCGCACCTGCAAAATGCCGGTGACATAGGCACCGGTGCCGAAGAAGGCCGCGTGGCCAAAGGAGTACTGGCCGCCATAACCACCGAGTATATTCCAGCCCTGCCCGGCCAGCGCGATCAGCAGCGCGACGACGAGGAAGTTGAGCACCACGTTCGACTGCACGATCAGCGGCACAGCGGCTAGCACAGCCACCACGATCGCGATCGGCAAAAGGCCTCTCATGCCTTGGCTCCGAACAATCCGTTCGGGCGCACCAGCAGCACCGCGATGAAGATCAGGAAAATGCCGATCTGGCCGAGCAACTCGCCGAGGAACAGGCCGGACAGGCTCTCGACCACGCCGATGATGAGGCCGCCGATCAGCGCCCCCGGCACCGATCCCATGCCGCCAAGCACGACGATGGTGAAGGCGACCAGCACAAAGGCGTTGCCTACGTTCGGATTGACGTAGTAGGTCGGGATCAGCAGACACGCGGCGACGGCGACGCAGGCGGTGCCGAGGCCGAAGGTCATCGCGTAGACATGCGCGACGTCGATGCCCACAAGCTCCGCCCCGAGCTTCTCCTTGGCGACCGCGCGGATTGCCTTGCCGACGTCGGTCCAGCTCATGATCAACCAGAGCAGCAGTGCGACGGCAAAGGCCGCCGCGAATCCGATGACGCGGGGCACGGCGAGGAACGCGACGCCGAAATCGATCGTCTGGAACGCATAAGGCACGTCGATGGTGCGCGTATCGGCGCGGAATGCGTAGAGCAGCGCGTTTTCGACGACGATGGCGATACCCAGCGTCACCAGCAACATGTTGCGGTCGTCGCCGTGCGAGGCCGGACCGATGACGAACCGCTGCAGCGCGTAGCCGAATGCAAAAAAGGCCGGCGCCAGCAGAAAGGCGGCAACATAAGGATCAAGCCCGAGTTGCTGAAAGGCAAAGAACGCCGCGAACATGGCGGCGCTCAACAGCGCGCCGTGCGCAAAATTGATGATGTGCAGCACGCCGTAGATCAGCGTCAACCCAAGCGCGACGAGCGCATAGACCGCACCGGTCAACAGGCCGTTGAGGATCGCGGGGATCAGGATGGTGGGAGAGAACACGGACTCGATGCTTCGGAAAAGACGGCAGCGGACGGCGCCGAAACGCCGTCCGCAATAGCCGTCATCAGGCCGGTGGCAGCGGATAAACCGGCTTCGCCGACGCGAAGGCCTCCGGCAGGATCACCTGGATATCGTGCCCTTGCACCTGCGTGTTGGCGGGTGCGGCGCCCTGGTTCTGACCGTTGACGAATTTCGTCGGCCCGTAAGGCATGATGTGGCCGGCGAACGTCGAGCCTTCCAGCGCGGCGATGATCTTGGCACGGTCGGCCGATTTCGCATGTTCGAGAGCGTCGGAGAGCAGCAGGACGCAGCAATAGTTCAAATAGACCTCATAGGTGAAGAACTGGCCCTTGGCCTCCACCTTCTTCTTCAATGCCTGCGCTTTCGGATTGCGCGGATCGAACCAGTGATTGCAATCCATGATGTATTGCGCCGCCTCCGGGAATTCCTTGACGAATTTGTAGGAGGACGCCGCGCCGCCGAGCACGGAGTAGATCGCCGCCTTCGGCCGCACCTTTTGCTGCTGCATGGTACGCGCCAGCAGCACATATTCATTGTAATAGTCGGCCGGAATGACGATGTCCGGCGCCGCCGCCTTGATCTTGAGCACGACGTTGTTGAAATCGCGCGTCGGCGTCGGATGCGCGATGGTCTCCAGCACCTGGAAGCCTTGCGGCGGCAGCTGCGCATTGAGCAGTTTGGCGAGACCGGAACCGAACGCCGAGTCCTCGTGCACGATCATCACGGTCTTGGCCGGCTTTCCGGCCTTGTCGTTGATGGCGACGAGATTCGCCAGTGCTGTCTTGGCGATCACGCCAAATCCGGGCCCGAAACGGAAAGTGTTCTTTAGTCCACGGCTGACGATGGCATCGGTCACGCCGACATCAACGATATAGGGCAGATCGTAGCGGGCCGCAGCCTGGGTGGTCGCGAGACATATATTGCTGGCATAGCCGCCAACAATGCAGGCAACGCCGGCGGAATTCATCTTTTCAACTTCCGCGGTGCCGCCTTCCGGCGTCGATTGCGCGTCGCCGAGGACCGGGTCGATTTTAGCGCCGCCCATCGCCTTGATGCCGCCGGCCGCATTGATTTCATCAATCGCCATCGTCGCGCCGAGCCGGCCCTGTTGGCCGGAATAGGACAGCGCGCCGCTGACCGGGTGCAATATGCCGACTTTCACGCCGGCGCCCTGCGCACGCAGGACCGAGGGCATAGCGAGGCTGCCGGTCGCCGCCGCGGCACCCAGTGCCGTGGTAGCGAGAAATTGGCGGCGGCTGAACGGCATTCTTTGATCGGACATTTTCTATCTCCCTGTTTCGTTTACGGTGGCGGCGTTGGAGTTGATGGCTTCGTCTTGCCTCTCATAGTTCCTGCATTCGGCGTCTTCGGATTCGATAGCTTAGGATTCAAAGTCTTCAGATTCGATGTCTTGGCAATTACTTTGCCGGGTCTGCGTACGACCGGCGACCAAGCGATGGCATCGGCGGCGCCCGAGCGCACGAGGTCTATCTCGAAGGCGTAGCGATCGGGCCGATAGCGCGCGTGCAAATGCTCGACGCCACGGCCGGCCTGGTCGTAGACCACCCGGATGAGCTCGATGAGCGGCGATCCGGTGCGCACGTCGAGCGCTTCGGCAACCTCACCGGTCGCAAGCACGGCGCTGATGCGCTGCCGCGCGTGCTCGACCTTGACCCCGGCGCGCTCGAGCAGTTCGAGCAACGGCCTCGATGCCAATTCCTGCTTGCTGAAGGTCACCGAAACGCTCTCGGGAACGTGCGTGGTGAGATAGGAGAACGGCACGCCGTCGACGGCGCGCACACGCACCGAGCGCTGCAGCAACTGGTTCGGCCCAACGCCTAGCGCCTGCGCAACGGCGCCTTCCGCCGGCACATAGTCGAAGGACAAGAGCTTCACCGCGGTGCGGCGGCCCATTTCGGCGAGATTGGCCAAAACACCGGATATGTCGGCGGTCATCGGCGCCGGGGACGACCGAAAGATAACGCGCGTACCGGCGCTGCGGCGGCGTTCGATCAATCGCTCGCGCGCGAGTTCACCGAGCGCGCGCCGCACCGTGACGCGGGAAACACCGTGCGATTTCGCCAGTTCGTTCTCGGTCGGCAGCCTGGCGCCGAAGGCGGTGGCGCCGCTGAGGATCCGGTCGCGCAGGACCAGATAAACCTGCTTTGCCTTCGCCTCGCCGAGCCAATCGCGCACGCGACGTCCCCTTACCCAAGCACCCTCGCCGGCCAGCGCTTTACTTGGTATTATTTAGCATACATTATCGGCGGGCTTCGACAAGCCCAACCAGGCGCCACATCGTCGCTGCAGCCGAACGGCAACCATGAGCAAGCCCTCAACCCTGATCGACAAACTCTGGTCCGCGCACGAGATCACGCGCCGCGAGGATGGCGCCGCGTTGCTCTGGGTCGATCGTCACTATGTGCACGAAGGCTCGTTTAACGCGTTCGGCCAGATGAAAGCGCGCGGCCGTTCGATCGCCGAGCCTGGACTCACCTTCGGCATTGCCGATCACTACGTGCCGACGCGCAACCGCGACCAGGCGATCGCCAATCCCGAAATCGCGGCGATGGTGCGCAACCTGGAAACCAACGCGTCGGAAAGCGGCATTACGCTGTTCGGGCTGCACGATCCGCGCCAGGGCATTGTGCATGTGGTCGGCCCGGAACAGGGATTGACGCTGCCAGGATTGCTGATCGTCTGTGGCGACAGCCACACCTCCACCCACGGGGCCTTCGGTGCCTATGCTTTCGGCATCGGTGCGTCGGAGGCGGCGCACGTGCTGATGACGCAGACCCTGTGGCAGAAGAAGCCTAAGCGGATGCGCGTCAATGTCGGCGGCAAGGCGATCGCCGGGGTGAGCGCCAAGGATATCGCGCTTGCGATCATCGCCCATATCGGCGCCGACGGCGCCCAAGGCCATGCGATCGAATTCGCCGGCAGCGCGATCGCGGCACTGTCGATGGAAGGGCGCATGACGCTGTGCAACATGTCGATCGAGGCCGGCGGCCGCTGCGGCATGGTCGCGCCGGACGAAACGACCTTCGCCTACCTTAAAGGGCGTCCCTACGCGCCAAAGGGCGCTGCATTCGAGCAAGCGGTCGAGGCGTGGTCATCGCTCGCCTCCGATCCCGAAGCGGTGTTCGATCGTGAGGCCACGCTCGATGCATGCGCCATTGCGCCGATCGTGACCTGGGGCACTACCCCGGACGACGCGCTGCCGATTGATGCCAACGCGCCCGACCCCGCCCGCGAGCCCGATCCGGTGCGGGCCAAATATTTGCGCGATGCGCTCGACTATATGGGCATCCCAGCCGGAAAGAAGTTATCCGAGATAGCCATCGATCGTGTGTTCATCGGCTCGTGCACCAATGCGCGCATCGAGGATCTGCGCGCTGCCGCCGCCGTCCTTGTCGGCCGCACCGCCAAAGTACCGGGTCTCGTATCGCCAGGCTCATCGCTGGTGAAACGGCAGGCGGAGGCGGAAGGCCTCGACCGGATATTCCGCGATGCCGGGCTGGAATGGGCGGATTCGGGCTGCTCCATGTGTGTCGGCATCAATGGCGACCTTGTCGCATCGGGCGAGCGCTGCGCCTCGACCACCAACCGCAATTTCCGCGGCCGGCAAGGCCAGGGGGCGCGGACGCATCTGATGTCGCCGGCAATGGTCGCCGCTGCCGCGGTCAGCGGCCACCTCGCCGACGTTCGACCGCTACTGGCCGGGTGCACACCATAAGAAGCACGAACAAAACGGACTGGAGACGCACCATGAAAAAATCCGCCATCATTGCCGCCGCGCTCGGACTGACGCTGGCATGCGCCACGATGCCAGTGGCGCCGGCGCAGGCCGACGATTACCCGTCGCGGCCGATCAAGCTTCTGGTCGGCGCGCCTCCCGGCGGCACCACCGATACCATCGCCCGTTCGATTGCGCGGCCGATGGCGGCGACGCTCAAACAGAACGTCATCGTCGAGAACAAGCCCGGCGCCGGCGGCAACATTGCTGCGGAGACGGTCGCCAGGGCGGCGCCCGACGGCTACACCCTGCTGGTGAGCTTCACCAGCCACACCATCAATGCGTCGCTTTATCCCCACCTGCCCTACGATCCGGCGGCCGATTTCACGGCCATCACTAAGGTCGCGACCGTTCCGAGCCTGCTTGTCGGCAACCCAAAACTGCCCGCCCGCGATCTCAAGTCGCTGATCGAATTGGCCAAGGCGCAACCCGACAAGCTTACCATCGGCATCGGCGGCTTAGGCTCGTCGCTGCATCTTGCCGGGGAAAAGTTCAAGCTCATGACCGGCGTCCGCCTGCTTAACGTGCCTTATAAAGGAACCGCGCCGGCGCTCACCGATGTGCTCGGCGGCCAAGTCGATCTGATGTTCATCAGTGTTGTCACCGGCGCGGCGCAGGTTCGCGCCGGAAAATTGCGCGCCTATGGCATCACAAGCACACAACGGGACCCATCCTTCCCCGACGTGCCGGCAATCGCCGAGGTCGTCCCCGGTTTTGAGTTGAGCGCGTGGTTCGGCGTGTTCGGACCCGCGAAGTTGCCGCCGGCGATCACGCAGAAACTGAATTCGGCGATCGTGGCCGGGCTCGCCGATGCGGAGATGCAAAGCCGATTGAAGACCGAGGGCGCCACGCCGGTCGGCGATTCGCCTGCTGAATTCGCCGCTTTCGTGCGCGAGGACATCAAACGCTGGGCGCCGCTGGTGAAGGCGTCAGGCGCAAAGCCGAATTAGAGACACCCCGCAATGGAGAAATTCACCCACCTCACCGCAAAAGCCTGTCCGCTGGCTTTGCCCAATCTCAATACGGATCAGATACTGCCCGCTCGCTATTTAAAGTGGCCGCGCTCGAGGGGCCTTGGCACGGTGCTGTTCCAGGACCTGCGTCATGATGCGGACGGCAAGGAGCGATCCGACTTCCCGCTCAATAAGCCGGTCTGGCGCGACTCGAAAATAATCGTCGCGGGACGCAACTTCGGCGGCGGCTCGTCGCGCGAGGCCGCGGTCTATGCGCTGTACGATGCCGGCATAAAATGCGTGATTGCATCGTCGTTTGGCGACATCTTCGCGCAGAACGCAGTGAAGAACGGGTTGCTGACCGCAATCTTGCCGGAAGCGGACGGCGCCGAACTGGCCGCGGCGATAGCGGCCGATCCCGAACAGCCCGTGAGCATCGATCTCGAAAAGCAGACTATTTCGCGCGGCAATCGTGTCTATCTGTTTGCCGTCGATCCGGTCAGCCGCAATCAGTTGATCAACGGCTGGGACGACATCGATCTAACCGAGAGCCATCGGGACCGGATCACAGCGTTCCGAGCCGAGGACCAGAAGCGAAGACCATGGGCCTTCTTGCCTGTGAAATCCTGACCTCTCGATCAATTCGGCCACTTCAGCAACGCTTTAGCGCGGGCGCCAAGGATGCTGTCGCGCGGCTCGCGCGGCTTGTCGATTTCCTCAACCCCGCGCACGCAATCCAGATTGTCCATGTCGAACGGATAGTCGCTGCCGAGCAGAACGTGGTCGTAGCCCGCTATGTCCACTAGATATTCCAGAGTGCGTTTGGAATGAACGATGCTGTCGAAGTAAAAGCGGTTAAAAGACCGGCGTACCGGATTTATAGGCGACGAGAATCTTGCCCTCGGCGCTGCGCGCCGTCGAAAAATCCAAGATGAAGTGATCGTCGGCGCCGTTGGGGATGCCGATGGCAACCGGCGCAGTGGACATGTGCCGCTCGCGGCCGCCAAAAGGCGCAACCAGCATGCTGTTCGCCACATTGACGAAATGGATCGAGACGTAGCCCGCCTCGGCTGCGAGCTCGGCGCAGGCGCCGATGCGGCCAAGATGGCCGCCATGCCTGAGCGCCACCAGCGCGAGTCCGTTCGCGTGTGCCTTCTTCAGGCCGAACTCGACAGCCTGCCGCCCGAGCACTTGGCCGAAGCCGTAATTGCCGTCGAGCGAGGCCATCACCGCATTTTCGGTGATCGCGCTGATGCGGCGGCCGAAATTGTGATAGCCGCGTTTCAGTCAGTCGAGGTAGCGCGGAATACGGCACAGGCCGTGGCTGTCGTGGCCGGCGAGATTGGCGCCGACCAAATTCGTGGCGATTTCCAGCGCCTCGCCGCGCGCGCCGCCCGCGGCCTGAAAAACCCGCGCCGCAACTTCAGTCAGCCCCGCGACGGGAAGACGAACATATTCGACCATTGCGAAAGTCCTACCCGACTAGCCGGCAATGAACTGCTTGATCTCCTTCAGGCGCGCAGCCGGATATTGGATCAAAGCAGCGCCATCGGACATGCAATACATCATCGTCATGCCTTGCTTGACCCAATGCTTCATGATGTCGAGCACGAATACGCCGCCCAGGCCCGACGCAATGTTTGCCTTTTTGCACGAGGCGACGATGCTGTTGAGCGCATCGACAAACGGCTTGCTTTCCCATTGCCCAGGCACGCCGAGCGTCATCGACAGGTCGTTGGCGCCGACGATCACCGCGTCAAGAACGCCCGGCGCCAATAGCTCGTCGAGCCGCCCGACCGCCTCCGGCGTTTCGACCATGCCGACGGCGAGTGTCGTTTTGTTGCCCTGCTCGCCGAGTTCCTTATGCGAGATTGGCATAAAATCGTTGATCGCCATCGGGCCCGGCAGGCTGCGGGCGCCGCGCGGCGGAAAGAACAATTCGCGCTCGATCAGCTTGATGTGCTCGATGGTTTCGACGTGTGGAAAAATGATGCCCTGGGCGCCGTTGTCCAGGTATTGCGTGCATAGATGATGATCGAAGCCGCAGACGCGCACGACCGGCGTCACGCCGGCATCCAAGGCGGCACGGCAGAGCGCAGTCCCCTCCTGCAAATTGAAGGCGCCGTGCTCGGAATCGATGAAGAGGAAGTCATAGCCCGCATTGGCCGCGAATTTGGCGTGCTCCGGGCCAGCGAAAAATCGAATGCCGTGCCCATAGGCCGGTTCGCCGCGCTGCAACTTCTCCTTGGTGCGATTTGGATGCATGCCCTCTCCTCGGAAGCTTTTTTGTTGGGACCGGTACGTTTTCCGTGGCTATCCTCACGACACAGGCTCTTACGGCTTATGCGTCGTCCGCTCTTCCCTTGCAAGCAGGGCCGCCCGCCAACGCGGGCACGCACCATCAATGGCTATTTCAAACAGAGAAATCTTATTCAGTCACGCCGAACCAGCCGCGCGCGAACTCCGGCGGCCGAAACTCGAAACCGCAAGAACTCGGTGGAATTGATTAGGCGTTGGCCGCGAGATTGGGCATCGGCAATGTCACGGCGACGGTGTTTGAGTTGGCGCCGCCCTGCCCGGCAGCGCCGTAGGCGCACACGTGATAGCGATACGGCATTCCCGCCAGCACGCCGTGGTCCTCCCAGCGCGTTACCTTGACTGCGTCCGCAATGTGGACATTGCCGAGCGAATCGGTCCGGAAAACATCATAGCGCGCAGCGCCAGCCGCCTTGCTCCATTTCAGCGCCACCGCGCCTTTGCCGATCGTTGCCGTCAGGTTCGCGCCTTCCACACCCCACTCCGGCGCTTCATTGGCGCGATCGTCCGGCGGCGCCTGCAGCGAACCTTGCGGCCAGAGCGCGCATATGACGCGGGTATGCGTGCCGTCGAGATGCTTGCAGACATTGCAATAGTCGCATTTCACGACACGGTCATATTCGCCGCGGCGAACCTTGTTCGGCCAATCGGGGTCGGCCAAGAGGCCGCGTGCAATGCCAACGATATCGACCGCGCCGGTTGCCACCAGCCGCTCGGCGTCGTCGGGATTGGAGATTTTTCCGGCCGTCGCGACCGGCGTATTGAAACCATGCGCCCTAATGAAGGCTTTGATTTCCGCCGAAAAATGCGCGTGCGGCACTGCCGGATACCAGTCGCCCGGCATGCAGCGATCTCCCGAGTAGCCGGTGTAGGGATAAGGCACCTGCCCGGGCGCGTGAACGGCGTCTTCGAATTTGCCGCCGACCGACAACGACAAATACGCCGCGCCGAGCTGCGCCAGCCGCAAGCCGATGAGTTTTGCATCGTTGACCGTATAGCCGTCCTTGATGAATTCGTCCGCCAGGAAGCGAACGCCGACGGGATAGTCGTCACCGACCTTGCGGCGAATATTGCCAAAAATTCTTCCGATCAAATGCAGGCGACCTTCCAGCGTATCGCCGCCATAGTCGTCCGTGCGCGGGTTCACGCGCGACAAAAACGATGCCAGCGTATAGGCGTGCGCCGAATGCAGCTCGGCGCCGTCGAAACCGGCGGACCGTGCGCGCGCCACGGCGTCGCCGAACTCCTCGACGATTTGGTCGATATCGGCCAGTGACAGCATATCGATCGTCTGCCGCCAGCCCGATTTGGCGACTTTCATGAAGTGGATGATCTGCGGCACTACCTTCGAATCCGACGTGTCATGAATACGCCGTACCAGTTCGGAGAGGCCCGGCACGAATTGATCGTCGCTGATGCGCAGCAGCGGCCCGGATTTGGCGTGATGAACGGCCATGGCCTCGATCACGATGAGCCCGGCTCCACCTTGCGCGTACCGGACGTAACGATCGCCGATGTCCTTGTTGGCCAGGCCGTCTTCGCCGGAAAGCCGGGTCACCATCGCCGGTACCATCACCCGGTTGGGAATAATCATCCCGCCGACGTTCAAGGGCTCAAACAGTTTCATGACAAGGTGTCCTCAAGCATGCACGCTCGCAGCCGTTTCCGCGGCAACTTGGCGTAGTTCCCGGCGCAGGATTTTACCGGCCGGACTGATTGGAAACTCATTCACGACGGTGAGCCGCTCGGGCAGTTTGAACTTCGCGATGTTGCGGCCCAACAGGAAGCTCTTGATCTCATCCAAATCGATCGTCTCGCCCGCCACGGGAATGACGAAGGCGCAGGCCTTTTCGCCGAAGGTCGCATCGGGCATCGCCACGATGCAGACATTCTTGATTTTGGGATGGCCCAAAATGTAATTTTCGACTTCCTCGCAGCTGATCTTTTCGCCGCCGCGATTGATAATGTCTTTCAGGCGTCCCTCGACGAAGAGATTGCCGCCAACCCGGCGCACCATGTCGCCCATGCGGTAATAGCCGTCGTTGGTGAAAGCAGCGCGGTCCTTGTCCGGGGCGTTATAGTAGCCGCGCACGGTATAGGGGCCGCGGCAAATCAATTCGCCGACCGCGCCATCGGGAACCTCATTGCCCTGCTCGTCGACAATGCGGATTTCGTCGGCCGGCGAGATCGGTCGCCCGGAACTGGTGAAACGAATTTCCGGCGGGTCGTCGAGGCGCGTCATGTTCAGCAGCCCCTCGCCGGTGCCGAAGCTCTCCTGAAACACGCAGCCAAATCGCTGTTCCACCCGGCGGCGCAATTCCGGCACAAGTTTCGCGCCGCCATTCATTATTACCCGCAGGCTGGACAAATCGTGATGTCCCGCGAGCTCGGTATTCAGCCAATTGACGATCAGCGGAACGGCGGCGGAGACGACCGTGACGCGCTCGGCTTCAATCAAGCCCACGACGGTGTCGATGCTGGTATCCGCCGCAATCACGGCGGTGCCGCCGTGGGCGAGCGCCCCGAGCACGCCGGGACAACCGAGCGTGTAGTTGTGCGCCATCGGCAGCAGGGCCAGGAACACGGTCGCCGCGTCATAGCCGGCAACCGTGCCGCATTGCCGGCAGTTGTAGACGTAATCGTTGTGCGTGCGCGGAATGAGCTTCGGCAGACCGGTCGTCCCCCCCGACAACAACATCAACGCGACTTCATCGGGCGGCGGGGCAAAGGCGGCAAGATCGGCGATGCCGCCGCCGTGGCTGTTAGGCGCAAGCAGGCCGCTTAAGGAGATTTGGCTAAAAGCGGGCTCTCCGAGCACCAGCACATGGCGCAGCGAAGGCGCCATGCCGGCCATATCCGCGGCGAGCGTTCGATAATCGAAGCCGCGCCACACGTCCGGCACAATGTACCCCGCAGCTTTCGTATGAGCGAAGATGTGCGAGATCTCTTCCCGCCGGTGCGCCGGAAGCGCCAGCACCGGAATCACGCCGATGCGCAGCAACGCGAAGAACGCGATGACAAACTCGATCGAATTCGGCAGTTGGAACACCACCCGATCGAGCGGCCGAAGTCCCAGATCGATCAGGCGGCCGGCCAGTGCGTCGATCGCGGTGCGCAGCTCCGCATAGCTCAGGCGCCGCGCGCCTTGCACCAAGGCAATATGACCGGGCGCGGCAGCGACCGAGCGGAGCAACATGTCGTAGAGCGTGATGTCGGCCCAATAACCTTGCTGCCGATAGCGGCGAGCGGTTTCCTCGGGCCACGCTGTGCATCCTTGCAGCATTTACCGGCTGGCCTTCCCGAGCCGCCTGACGGCGCCGATTAGCGATTGTCCTTTAAAACAAATAGTCGGAATCGACTGAAGCGAACTTGACCATCGTCAAGCTCAAAGCCGCATTGTCTGGCGAATAGGTCAGCCTATTTCTTCGTCGCCTTTACCGGGTCTTTGACCGCCTCGAAGGTGGCAAACTCGACGTTATAGAGCTGCCCGTTCTTCTTCTCGACCTTGCGGATGTATTCGTCCTGAATGATGTCGCGCGTCTCGGGATCGATCGAGATTGGCCCGCGCGGACTTTCCCAATGCATGCCTTTCATCGCTGCGATGAGCGAATCGCCATCGGCTTTCCCGCCGGTCTTCTTCAGCGCTTCGTACAGCAAGTGCATGCCGTCATAGCCGCCGACCGACATAAAGTTTGGGCGGAAGCGATTGGCTTTCTCGAAAGCGGCGACGTAGACCTTGTTCTTTGCCGATTGGTGGTCGGCGGAGTAATGATGCGCGGTCACCGTTCCGATTGCAGCATCGCTCATGCCTGGAAGCAGGTCGTCATCCGTCACATCGCCCGGTCCGATCAATTTGATACCGGCCTTGTCGAGGCCGCGTTCGGTATACTGACGGATAAAGGTGCCGCCTTGGCCGGAGGGCACAAAAATGAAGATCGCGTCCGGCTTGGCATCGGCGGCGCGTTGCAGGAATGGCGAGAAGTCCGGATTGGCGAGCGGCACCTTAATCGACTCGACGACCCGGCCGCCGGCCGCGGCAAAGCGCATGGTAAACCACTTCTCCGCGTCGAAGCCCGGCGCATAATCGGAGACGATGGTGACGACTTTCCTGATGTTATTCTTCGCAGCCCAATCCGCGATGATAACGCTCGATTGCGGCACCGTATCGCTGGTGCGCACGATATAGGGCGAGCGCTCGGTGATGATCGCCGTGCCTGCCGCCATGACAATTTCCACCACCTTCGCCTCGGTCGCGAGCGGAGCAACGACAAGGGCGGACGGCGTGATCTCGAAACCGGCAATCACGTTGACCTTGCCGTTGGCGACCAGTTCTTGCGCCAGCCGCTTTGTGTTATCCGGCACGCTGCCGGAGTCGCGGAGAATGACTTGAATCGTCTTACCGGCGACCTTGTTGCCGTGCTCTTTCATGTAGAGATCGACGCCGGCCTTGACTTGCCGGCCGGTCGAAGCCTGCTCGCCCGTCATCGATATGATGAGCCCGACCTTGACGACATCCTCGGCCGACGCGCCACCGGCGATGAAGATGCCGAGCGCAATCGACGCGGTCGCGCCTATCATGAACTTAGACAACATTGGCTTCTTTCCTCCGCGACGATGGGCTTTTCTTCTTGTTAAACGCGCTGAACGAGCCCGTCCATTATTGTGCTTTGATGCCAGCAGCCTTCACGAGTTCCGCATTTTGTTTTAGTTCCTTGGCAACATAGTCGCTGAATTGCGCCGGCGTCATCGGCATCGGCTGTACGGCGAGCTTCGTCAGCTTGTCCTTCACGCCTGGATCGTTCAGGGCTTTGGTAATCTCGTCATAAAGCCGTTGGATGATGGCGGGCGGAGTTTTGGCGGGCGCAAACACGCCAAACCAAAAATTATACTCGGAGTTCGGGAACCCAGCTTCCGTGGTGGTCGGCACATTGGGCAAGTCCGGCGAGCGCTGCGTGCTGCTCACCGCCAGCGCCGTGAGCTTGCCATCACGAATGAGCGAAAGCGCGGGCAACAGCGGACAGAAATAAAAATCGACCCGTCCGGTCATGACGTCGGTCAGTCCTGCCGGCGATCCCTTGTAGGGTATCGGCTGCGCTTCAAAGCCCGCAGCGTGCAGAAACCGAACTGAATTGAGGTGTGCGGCGCTGCCTTCGCCGATGGTGACATAATTTATCGCGCCGTGCCGCGCTCGGGCCGCTGCGACGAAATCGCCGACGGTCTTGGCCCCTTTATTAGGAGCGACAACCAATACGTTGGCCATATTGGCCAACGGGGTTACCGCCGCGAGGTCGTGCACCGGGTCATAGGGCAGGTTCGCCACGGTCGACGGCACGATCGTATAGGCTGAAGATGCGACCAGGAACGTGTAGCCATTCGGCTCGGCCTTAGCTACGGCCGCTGTGCCAATCGTGCTCGATGCTCCCGGCCGATTTTCGACGATAATCGGCTGGCCCAGTTGTTCCTGGACCTTGGCAAAAATTGTGCGCGGGATGATGTCGGTCGCGCTACCGGGACTGTAGGGGACGATAACCCGGATCGTCTTGGTTGGCCAATTCTGCGCCCATGATTGGGTGCCGAAGCTCATCAACAGCAGTGCAATCGTGTAAAGCCACCGTTTCGACATTTTAGCCTCCGCAATTCATTGAACTCATCGAACCATCAATACTGCCAGATCTCATTGTTATTGCGAATTGTGCAGGTTCAGTGTTCATCCAAGAGTTTCGATCCAAAGAACATTGGCGAAAGAGCCCGGACCAGCGGCATTGAGCCTTCGGCCGCGAAGTCTTCAAGGCGCAGTTGCGGATTGCGCGGCCGAATCCGTTCGAACATCGAGCGGGCTTCGGCATCGGCCGGCGGCGGAATCGTCGCATCGATCAGCATCTTCGACCCGAAACGCTGCCAAAGCGGCGTCCCCGGCGCGCCAAGTTCCGTCAGGCTCGCGTCCATGGCGTGATTGTGCGTGCCGGATATGATCGTCACGTCCTTTTGCGGATCGACGCGCGTGTTCAGCGCCCACAGCAGTTCGGACGGATTGAAGATGTCGACATCGGCGTCGACCGCCATGACCACTTTCGGATGCTGGTATTCGGAGGAGAGCGCCGCCATCAGCAAGTTCTTGGCCTCGCCATAAGCGCGCGGCGTCATCTGGATGACCAGCCCGAAGATGCCGGGCGTCACCATCACGTTGTGCAGAATGGGGCCGCCGCCGACATCCTTGAGCCGCCGGAAGATGGCCGCGCTCATCGGGACCTTATGGAAAACGCACCCCTCCATCTCCGAGCCGTTTTGGAGATTTTTGAAGATCGCGTCGTGCCGCCGCGTCATATATTGGTATTCGACGATCGGGTTTTTGCCCGTGCCCGTCACATAGTAGTCCTGGAATTCGGAAAACGGTCCCTCCTCCTCGCGATAATGCGGCGGGATGTGGCCCTCCAGCACGATCTCCGCGTCGGCCGGAACCTCGAGATCGACGGTCTCGCACTTTACCAGGCGTACCGGCTCGCCGAGGTAGCCGCCGGCGATCTCGAATTCGTCGAGCCCGTAGGCTGCCGTCGTCGCCGCCGCGGCGTAATAGAGCGGGTAATGACCGATAAAGATCGCCACCGGCATCGGTTCGTTGCGCGCCTGGTATTTGACGTAGTTCTTCCAGGTATGGCGCGGGTAAAGCAAAATGCCCGATTTGTTCGGCCCCTTGATCTGCAGCCGGTGGAAACTCACGTTCCGCTGGCCGGTGTCGGGGTCCTTCGTCACCACCAAGCCCGAACCGATCACCGGACCGCCGTCGCGTTGGCCGGCGATATGAACCGGAAGCTGCGTGAGGTCGAACTCATCCTTGCTGAGTTTGACTTCCTTGACCGGCCCGTCCTCGACCATCACCGGCGCAATGCGTTTGCCCATGCGCTCGGCGATCGTCGGCACCATGGCTTCCAGGCTGGTGCCGAAAGCAATGGCCGCGTGGCGAGTATTTGCCGGTGCCTGCCCGAGCGAGCGCCAGCCATGCGGAAGATTTTCGAAGAAAAGCGCCTTCTCGCGCGATTGATAGAGCAGCGAGCCCATCTGCGTGAGCGGGTCGACCGGTTTGGCGATACGAATGAGTTCCCCGGCTTCCTCGAGTTCTGCGATCCAGGTTCGCATATCCTTCGGGTGTATATTGGAAGCCATAATCGAGGTTCTCCACGTTAACGAGATCGCGCGCGCCGAGACGTCCGAAGTAGCCAACTTGGTTGCAAGATTTTCTTAAGCTCATTCCAGCAGAACGAGCGAAAGCATTACTTCTTCTTTTTCGCCTTTTTGCTTTTCGCGATCTGGACGTTGTCGGTCGACTTCTTCTCGCCCGGCTGCCGCCCCGGTTCGAAGCCGCCAACTTCGTGATAGGTGACCGTGTTCTCGGCTTCGAACGCACGGACCGCCGGAGCCTCACCCGGCAAGCCAAGGTCATTCCAACGCGCAGCGACCTGATCGTAGATTTTCTTGCGCAGCGTGGTGCGTTTGGAGAAGACCGGAAGGTGGCGATGCTCCTTGCAGGCGTTAATCAGCGCCTTTGAGCCGTACGGCCGCTTTTCCGGCGGGTTCTGGGTCGGATCGAGCCAGGTGCTCCACGTATTCCGCAGAATATCGATATCGTCGATCGGATTGCACCGGCTCGCCATCGCCCAGATCACCTGGTCCATGTCGGTCGGATCGATATCTTCGTCGACCGCGATGATCCATTTGGTGTAGTAGGCGCCACCGGGAACCTGGGCCGCCAGCGCCAGTACCTGCGCCGCATGGCCGGCGTAGCGCTGCTCGAGGCTGATGACGGTCATGCCGAAGCCGCCTGCCGCCGCGGGATGCGAATAAACACCGTGGATTCCGGGGATGCCGAGCTTGTCGAGATCGTCCCAGATCTTCGCCGATCGGATGACGGAGAAAAAGCCGCTCTGTTCGCAAGACGGATAGTCAGCCATCAGCGCGTTGGTCAGAATGGGCTGCGATCGATAGTGCACCGCGGTGACGTCGACGAGCGGGCAGCCGGCTTCCGGGCGGCCGTAATAGCCGGGAAATTCTCCGAACGGTCCTTCCGCTTTCACCGAATTTGGCTTGATGACGCCTTCGATGACGAGTTCCGCGTTGGCGGGAATCAGAAGATCGGTCGTCTTGCCGCGAACGACCGGGATCGGTTGTCCCTTGATGCCGCCGGCATATTCATATTCGGACACGTTCTTGGGAAACGTCTGCGAACCGACCAACATGAACAGAGGGTCGATGCCCCAGGCTGCGGCGACGTTGATCGACTTGCCCTGCTGCCAGGCCCGCGTGATGTGCAGGCGCGCATCCTTGCCGGGCGAGAGATAGAGCCCGACCTGCGACTTGCCCTGTAACATCATGCGATAGGTGCCGATATTGAGATAACCGCTGTCGGGGTCGCGGGTAATCACCGCGTCGGCCGTGCCGGCATAACGGCCGCCGTCGAGCGGCCAGTGCCGCGGGATCGGCAACTGGTTCAAATCGATATTTTTTCCGGTGACGGTGTTCTCATAAACTGGCGCATTCGCAGCGGACACCTCGTTTGGCGGCAGACGCCGCTTGAGCTTGTCCTTTACGCGCCGGATCAATTCGACCGTCGGCGTGTCCGCCGGCTCCTCGAGCGTGAGCGCGACGCGCTTCACGCTCGGGCCTAAAATATTCCACAACAGCCTGGCGCCGATCTTACTCTTCTCGAAGCCGCGCGGCTGGTTGAACAACACTGCCGGCGACGGCTGCTGCTTGGCGACCAGATAGGAGATCGCGCTCATTTCCTCGTCGCGATCCACCGGCTGGTCCACGCGGGTCAACTCGCCTATCCCCTCCACCCGTTTCAACCATTCACGCAAATCCGCGATCGGCTTTTTGCCGATGACTTTGACGGCTTTCGCTTTACGTGAACCCGTGAGCGCCAAGTTGACAATCTTGTTCATGTGCGAATCTCTTTTCGTCCGAGTTGACGGCGGCACGCCACGGCGCACGCCAAAAAGTAGCCGACGCTAGCGAGTCGCGCTGCCGCCTCAAGAAATTTCGGAATATCGTTCCGTCATACGGAATGCATACAAGCTCACAGCAAACGTCGCCGCGGCGAACGCCGAAAAAATCCGCCGCGCCGAATATTTCAGTTTTGCTGCGTGGAAACCAAACGCGATTTCGCCGCGGACGCGAACATGCGGGCGTATTTGCGGCTTAGCCGCGGACCGGCTGCGTTTGCGACAGCGCGCTGCCGATAGATTTGGCCGCCGCGCTTAGCGCCGGCAGCAGGGTTTTCACCAGTTGCTCCATCCTCATCGCGCTCGGCACTACCATGATATTGAGGCTCGCCACCGGCGCGGAATTAACCAGGATCGGCACCGCAAGCGTGCGGGTAGTACGCTGGTATTCCCGGTCGCCGGTCGCATAACCCTGCCGCCGCACCTGGGCGAGCACACGCCGCATCGCGGCCACGCTCTTGGCCGGCGCATCGAAGGGGTTGCTTGATTGTGCCAAGCGAGACAGCGTCCGGTCGACCAGTTCGTCGTCGGAGAAGCCGAGGAAGGCGCGGCCAAGCGACGTCACCAGCACCGGCAGACGCGAGCCGACCGTCCGGTTGAGCGACAAGGTGCCGGGATCGCGGCCGGTGTCGAGAATCACCATGGCATCCTGATCGAATACCGCAAGATCGCTCGGCCAGATCTGATGTTTGCGCAGACCCTCCAACACGGGTTGCGCCGCCTTGAGCAGGAATTCGTGCGCATTGTAGCCGCGCGACAAGGTCATGACGCGCGCGGTGACGTGATAACCCTTTTGATCGTCCTGGATCGCGTAGCCGCCAGCGACCAATGTCTCCAGCATGCGCGCGATTGTCGATTTCGGCAGTTTGGTCGCCGCGCTAATCTCGCGAACCTGCGCGTGACCGTCATTGATCGCACGCAGGATTGCCAATCCCCGATGCAGGGCATTTACCGCGGTCATGGCGCGGCCATTATTCGTTGCCCGTCGGCTCGGCTTTTAGCTCGGACATCATTTTCATTTTGCCGTCCCAGCGCTTGGCAAAGCGCGCGGCGATGCCGAACTGGTCGAGCACGCGCGCCACGATGTGATTGACGATGTCATCGACCGATTTCGGATGGTTGTAAAAGGCCGGCATGGGCGGAATGATCGATACCCCCACGCGGGCCAGCTTCAGCATATTCTCGAGGTGCAATTCGGATAACGGCGTTTCGCGCACGACCAGCACCAGACGCCGCCGTTCTTTAAGAATGACGTCGGCAGCCCGGTGGATAAGGTGCTCGCCATATCCAGTGGCTATGCCGCCCAGCGTTCGCATCGAGCAAGGTATCACCACCATACCCTCGGTAATAAACGAACCTGACGAAATCTCGGCCGCCATGTTCGCTGAATTGTGATAAACGCTGGCCAAGGCACAGACCTGTTTAAAGGTATATGGCGTCTCATGCTCGATCGTCCGGCGACCCCAATTGCTGATGACGAGATGGGATTCCACGTCGCATTCCTTGAGCGCCTCGAGTAATCGTACCCCGAGAATTGCGCCGGTTGCTCCGGTCAGGCCAACGATCAGGCGTCGCATCTTTCCTTCCCCTCTTCCGCCACCGCGCCGCACACAAATGGTTTCAAAATGTATTCTGTGAATCCACCAGGAAAGCAATAAATTAATGAGCGCGCCTTTCGCCTACGGAGAAATTTTAAGCGTTTCCTTATGGCCGAAGCCCTTTGTGTTGTCGATCAGGACGATGGAAGCCGGCTGCAGCCGATAGACAGCCGTCCGGCCGTAGGCTTCACGCAGTTTCGACGGCTGCGCCGCCAGTTCTCGAAGGAAGGAATAACGGGCTTCGAGCAGCGCCAGGTGCCGCAGCCGCTCGTCCGCTGCCACAATCCGGCGCGCCGTTCCGGCAATCTGCACGCCGCGAATGGCGGCAAAATCCGAATAATCGGGCGCCACCGTCGCCGCAACACGCGCGTCCGCCTCGATTTGCTGGGAATGCCGCGTACCGGGTTCCGATATCCAAACCAGCGCCAAACCGTCGCACGCGTAAAACAGGTTGGTCGCATGCGCGCCGCTCGCACCGAATGTTGCGAGCGACATCACGTGGTGCGCCGCGAGAAAAGCGCCAATTTCCTGGCTCAGCTTTGCGTCAATAGCCGTCATCGCTCACCGCCGAGCCCATTGCTCCGGCAACCGCGCCGGTCGCCTTTTACGTGCCCGCATCCGCCGCGATTCGAGCACCGTAACGGCCGCGCCGCAACGCCTATCGCCGGCCGCCCCGCAACGACATCATAAACCGGACTTGATCGTCCGCATTGTCGCGGAAGGTGCCCGCAAATTGCGTCGTCACGGTCAAAGCGCCGAGCTTCGTCACTCCGCGTATCGACATGCAAATATGCTCGGCTTCGATCATCACGGCGACGCCGCGCGGCTTGAGAATCTGATTGATCGACATTGCAATCTGCGCCGTTAGATTTTCCTGCGATTGCAGGCGCAGCGCAAACGCATCGACCAGCCGCGCGAGTTTCGACAAGCCGACCACCTGATCGACCGGCCTATAGGCAATGTGCACCTTTCCGAAGAAAGGCATCATGTGGTGTTCGCAATGCGAATTGAAGGTTATGTCCTTCACCAGCACGAAATCGTCATAGCCGGCGGTTTCCGTGAACGTGCGATCCAGCACTTCGGCCGGCGATTGACGGTATCCCTCGTAGATTTCGTCGAATGCGCCGATGACCCGTTTGGGCGTTTCGCGCAATCCTTCACGGTCCGGATCGTCGCCGATATACGCAAGGAGCGTGCGAACGGCGGCTTCGGCCTCCCGGCGCGAGGGACGTGGAACCGGTTTATTGAAGACGGCAAGCATGTGTTCCGACTAACCCTCGTGGGTCTGCATAACAATTACCCGACGCCCAGATAGAACCGGCGGACAAGTTCGTTTTGCTGGAGCGCCTGCGGATCGTCCGCCGAAAGCACGATTTGGCCGTGCACGAGCACATAGCCCCGGTCAGCAATGCGGATCGCCTGCCGGAAATTCTGCTCCGCCATCAGCACGGTCAGCCCAAGCTGCCGCTTGAGATTGGCGATCGTCTCGATCGTTTTCGACACCAGGATAGGAGCCAATCCGACGGACGGCTCGTCGATCAGAAGGATTTTCGGCAACGCCATCAAGGCGCGCGCAATCGCCAGCATCTGCTGTTCGCCGCCGCTCATGCTGCCGGCCAACTGCCGCCGCCGCTCTTTAAGCCGCGGAAACGCATCGAAGCAAAACGCCAGGCTGTCCGCGATGCGCGCGCGCGCGAATTCGCGAAACGCGCCGAGCAACAGATTCTCTTCCACCGTCAGCTTGGGAAACAGGCGCCGGCCCTCGGGCACCAGCGATATGCCGATGCCGACAATATCCTCGGTGCTTTTGCCGACCAGATCGTAGGTGGTGCCGTCGATGGTCGCCTCGATGCGGCCAGCGGTAGGGCGAACCTGGCCCATGATGCATTTGATCAGGGTGCTCTTGCCGTTGCCGTTCGTGCCGAGCAGGACGACCGTCTCGCCGCCAGGCACATTGATGCTGACGCCAGAGAGCACCCGCACCTCTCCGTACCCGGCATGCAGCCCTTCGATGGCAAGACTATTCGCCAAGGTAAGCCCTTTCGACATCTTCTTGCTTCATGACATCGTCGGGAAGCCCGTCGGCGATTTTGCAGCCGGCGACGATCACGACGATGCGCTGCGAGAACAGCATAACGGCACGCATGATGTGTTCGATCAGCAAAATCGAAATTCCTTCGCCATTGAGGCGATTGAGCAACGCAAGGATCTCATCGACTTCGCTTTCGGAAAGACCGGCCATGACCTCGTCGGCGATCAGCAATTTCGGCTGCGCGGCGAGCGCGCGGCCAAGCTCGAGCTTCCTCAGTTCAACCTGGGTCAGACCTTTCGGGCTGAGAGTTGCCTTATCACGGAGGCCAACCTGTTCGAGGATGACCTGCGCCGCTTCGCTGATCGTGCGCGCCGAACTGTGGCCGACCGCAAACCGCAGCGGCACCTCGATGTTCTCCTGAACCGTCATTCCCCGGAACGGCCGCGGGATCTGATAGGTCCGCGCCAGCCCGCGCCGCGCCCTGAGCCAGGCCGGCATTTTGGTAATATCGTTGCCGTCAAATTTGATCGATCCCTCGTTGGGCGCCAAAATCCCCGTCAGGCAATTCACGAAAGTACTTTTGCCGGATCCATTCGGCCCGATGAGGCCGACGCGTTCGCCTTTCAACAGCGTGAAGTCGACGCTGGTAAGCGCCGCAAAGCCGTCGAACCGCTTCGTCACGCCGGTTGCTTCGAGGATTTTCGCGATCATTGGCGGCCTCGCTTCCAGCCCCGGACGATGCCGACGACGCCTTTCGGCGCGGCGGTCAGGAAGACCACGAGCAGGATGCCGACAATGAAAAGGTTTGCGGCCGACGATATGGTGACGGTCAGGATCTGCTGCGCCGATCCGAGCAGGATCGCGCCCACCACCGGCCCCCACCAGGTAGCGGTGCCGCCGACCAATGGCATGGCAATGGAATTCACTGCGATCGCGAGGCCGAAGGCGGTGGCCGGATCGACATAGGTGACGTAATAGGGAAAGGGCGCGCCGGCCATGCCCATCAAGGCGCCGCTCATGGTCGTCGCAATCAGTTTGAGACGAAGGCTCGGCACGCCCGACGTCTCCGCCGCGGCCTCATCGTCCCGGATCGCCGCTAGCCCAATGCCGATCCACGATTTCTCTACGGCCCAGGCCACGAGCACGGCAAAAATCGCCAGGCCCAGCATAAGCACGACCAAGAACTGCACATAGGAAGCAAAGATGCCGGAGATTGCCGGCCTGATGACGTAAACGCCGCGCGCACCGCCGACAAAACTCCAGTTCACGATAAGGGTTTGCAGAACGATGGCCAGCGCCAGCGTTGCGATCGAGAAAAACACGCCGCGCAGCCGCAGCGTCAAATATCCCGTGCCAAACCCGACCAGCCCTGCGGTTGCCGCCGCGACCAGCATTTCAAAGAACAACGGCATGGGGAAAATTTTATTGAGAACGATCGTGGTGTAGCAGCCGATGGCGAAGAAGCCGGCCGTGCCGAAATTGACGTAGCCGCCATAGCCGCCAAGAATATTCCACGCCGTACCGAGAACGATGAACTGCAGGATCGTATAGGTCGCGAGATAGTAATATTCGCCGATGTGGGCGCCGAGCAGCATCGTGGCCGCCAAAAGCACAACGCCGATCAAGACGATGGCAAGTCCCGTGCGTGAGCGCCCGGATACCGGCGCTGGCTTCCGCAGTTCGGGCGCTGAAAGGGCTTGTCCGCTCATCGTCCGAAAATCCCAGCCGGGCGGAATATCAGCGTGAGCAGCAGCAGCCCGAACGAGACCGCGGGCGACCACGACGGCCCGTAGAAAGTCGTGGTCAAAGCCTCGGCAACTCCCAGAATCAGCGAAGCAACCAGGGTGCCGGGAATGCTGGCGATGCCGCCGAGCACGCAGATAGCAAACGCGCGCCCGATATATTCGCGCGTGATCGAAGGCTCGACCGGCTGAATAATAATGAGCAGAACACCGGCGATGATGGCGGTTGCTACCGCAATGCCGAAGGCGATTTCCTTCGCGCGGATTGGATTGGCGCCGATCAGGCGCAAGGCTTCGACATCCTGCGACACGGCCAAAATCGTGCGCCCGGTAAACGTTCGCGAGAGATACAGATTGACGCTGCCGAGCATGCCGAGCCCGACCAGAAACGGCACCAGCATCCGCCACGGAACCGAGACAAATCCGATGCCGATGGAGGACTCAAGATAGGGCTGCGTAATGGAACGATAGTCCACGCCGAATATCAAAACGATGCCAATCTCGACGATGAAGAGGATGCCGAAAAAGAACGCGAGCCCTTGCAGCGATTCGTCGCCGCGGCGCTCGAAGAAAAAATGGTAGGCGCGGTAGAATACGCGTCCGAACAGATACCCGCACGGCGCGAAGACCGCGATTGAGACGAACGGGTCGAAGCCAAATTTTTCTGAACCCCAAAACGCAAGATAGGCGCCGGCGATCATGAAGGCCGGATGCGCGATGTTGACGATATCGAGCATGCCGAAGGCAATCGTCACGCCGATGGCCACCGACGCGTAGAAGCCGCCCAAAACAACGCCCGTAACGATGGCGTTGATGACCAAGTCCCAGCTGAATTCCATCAGCGGCCTCCGTTCCGCGCATCGGCGGCGGCCACGAACACTTTTTTTGGCGGATGCAACGACAGCGCGAAGATATCAGGCGCTCGGTGCACGATGCACGCGGTGATCGCCTTGCGCTTCTTCCACACGCCGTATCCTCCCCGGGAAACTAGCCGCCGAGCCTCCTCGGAAGCCACGGTCGTTTGCGCAACAATCCCACTATTACCGTCTACCGGACGAAAAATCATACTCGAAGCGGAAAACCTTTGATTTAAATCAAGCGTGCGGCGCTGTGCATCGTTCGATGATGCGCGCGGAGGAATGTCGCAGCTTCAGCGCGATCACGCCGGCCGTTCTCGACGGCTGCGTGAGCAAACGGCAGCCCAGGCATTCGATACAGCGGGCCACCCTCGTCAAACAAAAACGCATCCGTCCAACGGCTGCGCCAAGGCCCACTGCAAAATCACCGACCTACGGAGGAAAACACTATGAACGGAATTACCCGACGCCAATCGACTGCGTTAATCGGTTCAGCTCTGCTGAGCTCGACGTTTCCCGTGCTGGCTCAGACAAGCCAGCCGCCAATCAAAATCGGATTCAGCATGGCGTTGAGCGGCGGTCTCGCCGGCGGCGGCAAGGCGGCGCTGCTGACCTACCAGATCTGGGCCGAAGAAGTGAACGCCAGAGGCGGCCTGCTCGGCCGCAAGATCGAGCTGGTCTATTACGATGACCAGAGCAGCCCGGCGACGGTGCCCGCCATCTATTCCAAGCTACTCGACATCGATAAGGTCGATCTGGTGATTTCGGGCTATGCGACGGTGCCGACTGCCGCGGCGATGCCCACCGTGATCCAGCATAAGAAAGTGTTCTTGTCGTTGTTCGCCTTGGCCTTGAACGATCAATTCAAATACGACCGCTATTTCCAACTGCAGCCGAACGGACCCGTTGCCAAGACCGAGATCTCGCGCGGATTCTATGAAGTTGCTTCGGCGATGACTCCCAAGCCGAAAACGATCGCTCTCACCGGCGCCGACGCGGAATATTCGCAACTGGCGTTGGAAGGCGCCCGCATCAACGCCAAAAAATACGGGATGAAGATCGTTTACGATCGGACCTATCCGTCGAACACGGTCGATTTCGCGTCCATCATGCGGCCGATCAAGGCCGCGAGCCCGGATCTCGTTTTCCTGGCGTCCTATCCGCCTGACTCGGCGGGACTGGTGCGTGCCGCCTACGACGTGGGCATCAAGGCTCAGCTGTTTGGCGGCGGAACGATCGGGCTGCAATTTGCCACGTTCAAACAACAGCTCAATACGATGTTGAACAACGTCGTCAGCTACGACCTGTACGTGCCCGAACCGACGATGAACTTCCCTGGCATCGAACAGCTGCTGGTGCGCTACCGCGAACGGGCCAAGGCTGCCGGCGTCGATCCGCTCGGCATCTACATTCCGCCGTTTGCCTACGCGGAAATGCAAATCCTCGAGCAGGCGATCAAGGCGACCAACGGCATCGACGACGGCAAGCTTGCCGCCTACATGCACAAGTCGACATTCAAGACCGTGGTCGGCGATATCAGCTTCTCGCCGGAGGGCGAATGGGCCAAGCCGCGCATTCTGTTGGTGCAATACCAGAACGTCGTCGGCAACGACGTCGAGCAATTCAAGCAGGCGGGCAAGCAGGTCATTATTTACCCGCCCGAATTGAAATCGGGCACGGTGAAGACGCCATTCGACGCCACGCATCGCTAAGTGCCCGCCAATTGCGGCCGGCCGTGTAATATTGTCCCCCGGTGTTCCTGATGCCGGGGGACTTTTTATTGTATGTTTGCAGCGCAAGCGTGCGCACGAATTCCATGAATGAGAGGCCGGTCCGATGAAGGCGGTGCGGTTTTCGCGGTTCGGCCGCGCCTCGGAAGTCGCCGAACTCGTGGACATCCCCGAGCCGTCGGCGCCCGGACCGGGACAGGTCCTGATCGAGGTAGAGGTGACGCCGATCAACCCATCGGACTTGCTCCATTTCGAAGGCCGCTACGCAAAGCGACTGCCCCTGCCCGCTTTCGCCGGCTCCGGCATCCTCGGCCGTATCGCGGCAATCGGGCGTGATGTTCCGCATATCGAGCTCGGTCAACGGGTCATCGCCGTGAATACCGAGCGCCGTGGTTGGTGCGAGCGTTTTGTCTGGCTGGCCGCACGCGTCATCCCGGTATCGGGGGCGGACCCGATCGACCTCGCGCTACTCGCCGCGAACCCGCCGACGGCGCTGCTCATGCTCGAAGGCTTCGGCCATCTGCAATCCGGCGACTGGGTGCTGCAGAACGCGGCGAATTCTTCGGTTGGTGTCAGCCTGATTCAGATCGCCAAGACCAAGGGTCTGCGAACCGTCAATGTGGTCAGGCGTTCGCAACTGGTCGACTATCTCGCCGCATTCGGCGCCGACGTGACGCTTGTCGCCGGCGCCGACCTGCCGGCGCGGGTGGCCGACGCGGTCGGCGGCGGCCGGATCAAACTGGCGATCGACGCCATCGCCGGCGAAGCGACGCGCCGGCTGGCGAACTGCCTTGCCGACGGTGGCACGGTGGTCAATTACGGCCTGCTGTCGGGCAAGCCCTGTGAAGTCGACGTCGCTGATATCGTGTTCCGCGATATCAGCCTGCGGGGCTTCTGGTATTCACGCTGGTTCGCGACCGCCGAACCCACGGCGATTAGGTCCGTCTTTGGCCGGCTGGCGGGCTTGCTCCGGGCCAAGACGTTACGCGTGCCGTTGGAGGCCAGCTACCCGATCGAACGCCTCACCGAAGCGCTGGCGCATGCAGAGCGCGAAGGGCGCCTCGGCAAAGTCGTGTTGCAGTGGCCGCGCTGAGCGCGCCGCTCACTTGACGGCTTGCGGATTGATCGGCGAGCCGGAGCCGCCGGTGATGATGAGCGGCGGCGCGGTAAAGAGAAACTCATAGACGCCGTCGGCCGCGCAGTCTTCCGCAAGCTCTTTCAGATCGAAGATTTCACCCATGGTCAGGCCCATGGCGGGTATCACCACCCAGTGCCACGGCTGCTGCGCCTCCGTCGTCTCGTTCGGCCGCACCTCCACGCCCCAGGTGTCCGAGCAAATGGCCGCGATTTCCTTTTCGTGGCACCAGTAGCAGTTCTCGAACTTGACGCCCGGACCGTCGCCGCCGGCATAGCCGCCCCACTGTCCAGACTTGCGGCACGCTTCCATTTGGCCGGTCCGGATGATGACGAAATCGCCGCGCCGGATTGCCACGCCTTGTTTTTTGGCGCAAGCGTCGAGTTCCGCGTTGGAGATGCCATAGCCATCGGGCAGCACGTCTATGCCCTTGAAACGCGCGACATCGAGCAGCACGCCGCGGCCAATCATCTTGTTGCGGGTGTGCTGAATGCCGTTCTTGTGGATGCCCGAGCTGTTCGCCAGCGCGGCATCGTAGCCGTTATACATCTTGTCCTTATAGAAGACGTGGCCGAGCGAATCCCAATGCGTCGCGCCCTGTACGCACAGCATCAGAACGTCGTCGGCATAGCTCGCCGTGCTCGTCCCTTCGTATTTGAGCCCGATGCCGTCGACGCCGCTGTGCAGCATCATATGGATCGGATTGAAGCGGCGGCCGAACAATCCGGTTTGCGGGCCGCTGGCGTCGAGCGGAATGCCGAGTGAAAACGCTTTGCCCTTCCGCACCAGCTTGGTCGCGCCGACGATGTCTTCTGCCGTCACAAAATTGAGCGTACCGATCTGATCGTCCGCGCCCCAGCGCCCCCAGTTCGAGAGCTTCTTGCTCGCTTCGGCGATGGCGTTAAGCCCGACCTTGAGATCCATGATTTCCTCCACCCTATCGACTTATTGCAACGGTTAAAATTTGACGGCGTAATGCGAAAGTGCGGGCCGGGTAAAATTAGCCTAGCAAGCAGTCAGAGCGCTTTTTTGACCGATATCAATGCGCCCCGCGTATGCGCCCTCATCGGCGCCATTATCTGTCTTGGAAGCGACGTCGCGGCGAACCATTGCACATTCGCGCGCGACCCCACATTGTCGGGCCCGGCGAAGCAAAGGAATGATGCGAAATGATCCGGATCGGCATTATCGGGCTCGGCTGGTGGGGCAAGCAGATCGTCACGTGTCTGGCCGAGAGTCCACGCTTCAAGGTGGTGGCCGGTTGCGATATCGATCACAACACCGTCGCGCCCTTTGCGGCGGCGCACGGCTTCGACCTCGCCACCGACTACAGGGACTTGCTCAAGCGCTCCGATGTCGATGCGATTGCGGTGGTGACGCCGCATTTGCTGCATGAGGAAATGGCGATCGCCGGCTTCGAAGCGGGCAAACAGGTGTTCTGCGAAAAGCCGCTCGCCCTCAACACCGCCAGCGCCGAACGAATCTTGGCGGCCTGCACCAAGGCCGACGGCGTGCTCGGCATCGGGCATGAACGCCGCTACGAACCGGCCATGGAGGAGATGCGGCGCCTGTTCGAGGCAGGCAGCCTCGGTCGTTTGCTGCACATGGACGCCAATGTCAGCCACAGCAATTTCCGCAAAATGGATCCGTCGAACTGGCGGCGCGATCAAAGGCACGCGCCGGCCGGTGCCTGGACCGCGCTCGGCATCCATCTCGGCGACATGTTCGTCTCGCTCGCCGGTCAGCCGGTGCGCGTCGCCGCCCGCACCGCCTCGCAGATCTTCCCGGCGCCGTCCGAGGATTTCGTCAGCGCGGAAGTCGATTTCGCCAATGGCGCGCGCGGCCGCATCACCTGCCTGTCGACGCCGCCGTTCTACGGCCGGTTTACGCTTTTCGGCGATCAAGGCTGGGTGGAAACACAGGAAGGCGGCAATGTCGACAAAGGCATCCCGTCGAGCTTCGTGCATTGCAGCGTGGACGGCGGCCGGGAAACTCGCAGCTACCACCACGCCAACACCGTGCGGCTGAATTTCGAGGCCTGGGCCGACGCCATCGAGGGCCGCGCGCCCTACCGCTTCTCCGCTGAGCAATTGCTCGGCAATATCCGCATTTTCGACGCGGTAGTCCGCTCGGCGGCGGCGGACGGCAAGCCGATAACGATGTAATATCGGCTTGGCATGCAGCAGGAAAAAGAACGGGTCGCACTCACCTCGATCGCAGCGTCGGCCGCGCTGACGGTCGCCAAGGGTATTGTCGGCATTACCACCGGCTCGCTGGCGATCCTGTCGGAGGCCGGACATTCGCTGATCGATCTCGGCGCCACGGTGATGACCTATGTCGCGGTGCGCGTATCCGGCAAGCCGGCAGACGAGGAACACCACTACGGCCACGGCAAGGTCGAAAGCGTTTCGGCGCTGGCCGAAACCGCTCTTTTATTCCTGCTGTCCGGCGTGGTGATCTGGGAGGCGGTCAAGCGACTGAGCGAACACGAACAGCATGCGGTGGTCGCGAACGCCTGGGCGTTCGGCGTCATCGCAGTGTCGGTCGCGGTCGATTTCTTCCGCTCGCGTGCGCTTTCGCACACTGCCAAACAGACGCAGAGCCAGGCGCTGGAAGCCGACGCGCTGCATTTTTCGTCCGATCTGTGGGCCTCGCTGGCCGTGCTGATCGGCCTCGGCGGCGTGCGCTTCGGCTATTGGTGGGCGGATTCGGCGGCCGCGCTGGCGGTGGCGATTTTGGTCTGCGTCGCCGGCTGGCGGCTCGGCCGCCGCACCATCGACACCCTTACTGACGTGGCGCCGGCTGGCGCCGCCGAGAAGATCAAAGCCATTGCCGCGAAAGTGCCCGGCGTGGTCGCCGTCGAGCAGGTGCGCGCGCGCGCCGTCGGCGAGACGACCTTCGTCGATTTGACCGTCGCGGTCAGCCGCACTTTGCCGCTCGACCGCGTGACCGCGATCAAGGACGCCACCGCCACCGCAATCCGCCAGCAAATACCCGGGGCGGAAGCCATCGTCACCACCGACCCGGTCGCGCTCAACAACGAAACGGTACTCGACCGCGTCATGGTGATCGCGCGCAGCCGCGCGCTCGCCGTGCACCACGTCACGGTGCACGATCTCAACGACCGGCTGGCGATCTCGCTCGATTTGGAAGTGGACGGCAAGCTCTCGCTGCGCGAGGCGCACGCTCTGGCGGACGGGCTGGAAAGCGCGATCGCCGCCGAACTCGGCGCCAGCGTGGAAATCGATACCCACATCGAGCCGCTGCAACCGCACCGCGCCGCCGGCCGCGAGGCGCCGCCCGAGCGCGTGCAGGCGGTCGAGATCGCGCTCGCCGAACTGGCCGCCGACGGCCGCACGCTGCGCGACGTGCACCATGTGCGGGTGCGCGAGACCGCCGAAGGCGAGATTGTCAATTTCCACTGCCGCGTCGATCCGCAATTGGGCGTGCAGACCGTGCACGAGAAGGTCGACGCGCTGGAGCGCGCCCTCAAACAGCGCTCGCCTTCGATCAAGCGCGTGATCGGCCACGCCGAGCCGATGCGCTAGCTTCAGGGCACAAGCACCGCCGCGCCCTGCAGCCGTCCTTCGCGTAAATCCGCCAGCGCGTCGTTGGCGCGCGCCAGCGGATAACGCGTGACCTCGCAGTGCACGCCGGCTTTGGGTGCGATCGCCAAAAACTCGTGCGCATCCTCGCGCGTGAGATTGGCAACCGACATCACGTGCCGTTCTTCCCACAGCAACGCATAGGGAAAACTCGGGATGTCCGACATGTGGATGCCGCCGCACACCACGCGGCCACCTTTCTTCACTACCTTGAGGGCGGCAGGGATAAGCGCGCCGACCGGTGCGAAGATGATCGCGGCGTCGAGCGGCTCGGGAGGCGTCTCCTCCGATCCGCCCGCCCAGACCGCGCCGAGCGAGCGCGCAAAATCCTGCGCGGCGTTGTCGCCTTTGCGCGTGAAAGCGAATACGCGCCGCCCCTGCCAAGCCGCGACCTGCGCCAGGATGTGTGCGGCAGCGCCGAAACCATAAAGCCCGAGCGTCTTGCCCTCGCCGGCCATGCGATAGCTGCGCCAGCCGATCAGCCCAGCGCAGAGCCAGGGCGCAATCTCGGCATCATCGCCCTTCTCGCCGAGCAGGAAGCAAAAGTCTCCTCTCGCCACGGCGTGCGTGGAAAAGCCACCGTCTCGGGTAAATCCTGTAAACACCGGCACATCGCACAAGTTCTCGGCGCCACTGCGGCAATAAGGACAGGTGCCGCAGGTCGCGCCCAGCCACGGCACACCGACGCGCTCGCCCACAGCAAAGCCGCTCACCCGCGCACCCGTTGCCGCCACGCGGCCGACGATCTCATGGCCTGGCACGATCGGCAGTTTCGGATGCTCCAATTCACCGTCGACGACATGCAGATCGGTGCGGCAAACCCCGCAAGCCGCGACCTTGACCAGGATTTCACCTGGGCCCGGCGCCGGCAGCGGCCGCTCGCGCATGACGAGCGGCGTGCCCGGCGCGTCCAGCACCATAGCCTGCATGCCCGCCATCATTCTTCCTTCCAATTCCGTGGCGGACATCCTAAATCAAAGCCCCATTCTGGACCCATTAAAAATGCGCACCGATACCGCCCAGCCCATCCGCCTGAAAGACTACCGCCCGCCTGACTGGCTGGTGGAAACCGTTTCGCTCGATGTTTCCCTGCACCCAACCGAGACGAAAGTCCGCGCAACGCTGGCGCTCAAGCCCAATCCGGCGGCTGCGGCGGCCCCGCTGGTGCTCGATGGCGACGGGCTCAGCCTCACCGCGCTCAAGCTCGATGGATCCGTATTGCCGCCGGAAAGCTATTTGGCGACGCCCGACGGCCTGACCATTCCGCAGGTGCCGAACCGCGCGTTCACGCTCGAGATCGAGACGCTGGTCGACCCGACCGCGAACACCCAACTCTCGGGGCTGTACCGCTCGAGCGGCACCTTCTGCACGCAATGCGAAGCCGAGGGCTTCCGCCGCATCACCTATTTCCCGGACCGGCCCGACGTGATGGCGGTTTACACCACGCGCATCGAAGCCGACAAAAGCGAAGCGCCGGTGCTGCTGTCGAACGGCAATCTGACCGACAGTGGCGACCTCGCGGGCGGCCGGCATTTCGCGACCTGGCACGACCCGCATCCCAAGCCGTCCTATCTTTTCGCCCTGGTCGGCGGCAATCTAAGCGCGATTGAAGATAGCTTCGTCACCCTGTCGGGCCGCGACGTGACGCTGCGCATTTACGTGGAGCCGGGCAAGGAAAGCCGCTGCGATTACGCCATGGATTCACTCAAGCGCTCGATGCGCTGGGACGAGGAAAAATTCGGCCGCGAATACGACCTCGATATTTTCATGATCGTGGCCGTGTCCGACTTCAACATGGGTGCGATGGAGAACAAGGGCCTCAACGTCTTCAACGACAAATACGTGCTGGCGACGCCCGAAACCGCGACCGACGCCGACTACGCCGGCATCGAGGCGGTCATCGCGCACGAATATTTCCACAACTGGACCGGCAACCGCATAACCTGCCGCGACTGGTTTCAGCTCTGCCTGAAGGAAGGCCTCACGGTTTTCCGCGACCAGGAATTCACCTCCGACATGCGCTCACGGCCGGTCAAACGCATCAGCGACGTGCGGGGCTTGCGCGCCGCGCAATTCATCGAGGATTCAGGGCCGCTGGCGCACCCGGTCCGGCCGGAGGCCTATAAAGAGATCAACAACTTCTACACCAGCACCGTGTACGAAAAGGGTGCCGAAGTGGTGCGCATGGTGCAAACGCTGATCGGCAAAGAAACATTCCGCGCCGGCATGGACCTCTATTTTGCGCGCCACGACGGCGAGGCCGCAACCGTCGAACAATTCATCCAATGTTTCGCCGACGCGTCGGGGCGCGACATGACGCAATTCATGCGCTGGTACAACCAGGCCGGTACGCCGGAAGTGACCGTCGCCGGCCGCTTCGACCCGGCGCGCAAGACCTACACGCTCGACGCCAAGCAAAGCGTGCCGCCCACGCCCGGCCAGCCAACAAAAGGGCCGATGGTCATCCCGCTGAGCGTCGGCTTGGTCGGCCGGGATGGCCGCGACCTGCCGCTTGTGCTGTCGAACGGCGGCGCCATCGAGCGCGGCGTGCTGGTGTTGAACGAACCCGCAGCAACCTTCGAATTCACCGGCATCGGCGAGAAGCCCGTGCTGTCGATCAACCGCGGCTTCTCGGCGCCGATCAAGCTCAACACCGATCTCGACGGTCGCGATCTCGCCTTGCTCGCGGCGCACGACAGCGACGCCTTCAACCGCTGGCAGGCATTGCAGACTACCGCCATGCGATTGCTGATCGACAATGTGGCCGCGCTGCAGGCCGGGCATCCGCCGCGCAGCGACGACAGCCTGATCGCGGCGCTCGCCGCCATCCTCGACGATTCCGCATTGGAGCCGGCCTTTGTCGCGCTCGCGCTGGTGCCGCCCGGCGAGGGCGACGTAGCGCGCGAGATCGGCCGCGACATCGATCCGGACGCCATCTTCCGTGCGCGCCGCGCCCTGCGCGCCAGCGTCGGCGGCAATCTCGGCGCCGCCCTCGTCAATACTTACCAGCGCATGACCGTTCCCGGGCCCTATTCGCCCGACGCCACCAGCGCAGGCCGGCGATCCTTGCGCAATGTCGCGCTCGATCTGTTGGCGGCGACCGCCGCGCCCGAGGCCCTTGCACGCGCCGCCCGGCAATACGATGCCGCCGACAACATGACCGATCGCCTGGCGGCGCTCGCCACGCTTTCGCTCTACGCCGCCCCGGAACGCGAGCGCACGCTTGCCGATTTCTATGCGCGCCATGCTTCTAATGCGCTGGTGATCGACAAATGGTTCTCGCTGCAGGCCATGATCCCGCAGCCGGAGACGCTCGCCCAAGTGCAAGCGCTCACCGGGCACACCGCCTTCTCCTTCGCCAATCCGAACCGCGTGCGGGCGCTGATCGGCGCCTTCGCCGCCAACCCGACCCAATTCAACCGCGCCGATGGCGCCGGCTACGACTTCGTCGCCGACAACGTGCTCGCGCTTGATCCGAAAAACCCGCAATTGGCGGCGCGTCTTGCCACTGCCTTCCGCACCTGGCGCACGCTGGAGGCCGGCCGCCGCGCCAAGGCGCAAACCGCGCTCGAACGAATCAAAGCGGCGCCCAATCGCTCGCGCGATCTCGCCGACATCGTCGACCGCGCGCTTGGCTAGCCCGCCAAAATACTGCGGTACCGATGTATTTCCGGCGCACCTGCCGCCGCATACCCCTCATCCGGATTAAACTACCCGTGGATAACGATTTTTAAATATTTGACTCTTTGGACTCTCGACAAATCAACGTCCATCGATTCCAATCGGCAGTGATTCGGAAAGCGATGCGGCACATCCTTCCGGTCGGGTGGTAGGGGAAATTCCAAACGGAGGCCTTCATGGCGCGCGCCGGTGCGGCGAGTGCGTCTGCACGCTCAGATTCTATCCAAGGTCTCGCGCAGTCGATAGCCAAGCCGGCATATCGTCGCCTGTTGACCGCTGAGCCCTTGCTGCGTCGCGCCGTTCCGGTGCTCATCATTGCGTTTCTTGCCACCATTTGCGTCGGCGCCGTCGTGCAGGTGCTCGACCTGCGCCGCCAAACGCTCGGCGACATGGTGATCGCGCTTGACGCAGTCGCCGATATCGCCACCGAGCGGCTGCAACAGCCGCCCGCGCGGCCGTTTGATGCGCAGGCGCATTCACAGGAGGCCCTGGCGCGCGCGCTGCCGCTCTGGGCCACCACCGCCGGCCGGCGGTTTCTCTTGACCAATGCGGAGGGTGTGGTGGTGGCCGCCACGCCCGCCACCGACGCCACCCTCGGCCGCCGCCTGATCGACCTGCTCGGTCCGACGCAACCGCTCACCACCTTCGGCGCCAGCGCCGGCGTCATGGAAATCACCCTGCCTGACGACAGCCGCGCGCTGGCGACCGTGCGCATGCTCAAACCCCCGTTCGGGCAGATCGCTGTGGTGCAGTCACGCGAAGCAGCGCTGGCCCCCTGGCGTTCGCTCACCACGCTGACCATTACGCTTTCGGCCACCACCGGTTTCGTCGTGCTGATCCTCGGCTTCGCCTTCCACTGGCAAGCGACACGGGCGCGGGAAGCGGACGTTATCTACGAAACGGTCCGCAGCCGCATCGACACCGCGCTCAACCGGGGCCGCTGCGGCTTGTGGGACTGGGACTTGGCGCGCGGCCGCATCTTCTGGTCGCAGTCGATGTTCGACATCCTGGGATTGAAGGCCAAGGACGACCTGCTGACCTTCGGCGACGTCAGCGCGCTTACCCATCCGGACGACCTGCGGCTCTATGATCTCGCGGCCGAACTTGCCGAGGCAACGACCACCGCCATCGACCGCGCCTTCCGCATGCGCCACGCCGACGGCCACTGGATCTGGCTGCGCGCGCGCTGCGAGCTGGTGCGCCAGCCGGGCGAGCCCGGCTTGCATGTGATCGGCATCGCGGTCGACATCACCGAGCAAAAGAACCTTGTCGAGAAGACGGTGGCCGCCGACATGCGCCTGCGCGACGCCATCGAAACCATCCCGGAGGCCTTCGTGGTGTGGGATGCCGACAATCGGCTGGTGCTGTGCAATTCGAATTTCCAGGAGCTGCACAACCTACCCGACGAGGCGATCATGGTCGGCGCCTCGTATGAATTGGTAGTCGAGGCCGGCCGCAAGCCGGTGGTGCGCAGCAAAGCCATCTCCGGCGGCCCGAATATTCCGGGCGCGCGCACCTTCGAGGCCCAGCTCGAGGACGGCCGCTGGCTGCACATCAGCGAGCGGCGCACCAAGGACGGCGGCTACGTCTCGGTCGGCACCGACATCACCGCACTCAAGCGGCACGAGGAAAAACTGGTCGACAGCGAAAAGCGGCTGATGGCGACAGTCGCCGATGTGCGCGCCTCACAGCAACGGTTGGGCGAACTTGCCGAAAAATACGCCGCCGAAAAGACCCGCGCCGAGGAAGCCAACCAGACCAAGTCGAAATTCCTCGCCAATATGAGTCATGAACTGCGCACGCCGCTCAACGCCATTATCGGTTTTTCCGAGATCATGGAATCGGGGATGTTTGGCCCGCTCGGCGCCGAGAAATACCACGAATACTGCACCGATATTCGCAGCAGCGGCGAATATCTGCTCGACGTCATCAACGACATTCTTGACATGGCCAAGATCGAGGCCGGCCGCATCCGCCTCGATTTCGAGGAGCTCGATCTCGATAGCCTGCTGGCCGAGTCCATCCGCGTCGTTTCGGCGCGCGCGCAGGACAAGCAGCTTGAACTGGTCGCGCGGATTTCGCCCGAGCTCGGCCTGCGCGCCGACCGCCGTGCGCTCAAGCAGATCATGCTTAATCTCTTGTCCAACGCGGTGAAATTCACGCCCGCCGGCGGCCGCGTGACGGTGCGCGGACGCGCCGCAGACGGCTGCATCGTTCTGGCGATCGCCGATACCGGCATCGGCATCACCAAGGAAGCGCTGGCGCGACTCGGTCGGCCGTTCGAGCAGGTCGAAAGCCAGCTCACCAAGAGCCATCACGGTTCGGGGCTAGGCCTCGCCATTGCCAAATCACTGGTTGAATTGCACGGCGGCCGCATGCGCATCCGCTCGACGCCCGGCAAAGGCTCGCTGGTGGTGGTGCGTATGCCGAAGAACCCGCAATGCCAGCTGCCGAAGGAAGAAGCCGCTTAAATTCTTAAGGCGCGCGGGATCTTATCCGAAAACCGGTTCCCACTTTTCGGGATCACGCGCTACGGCGCTTTCCCCAAAATCCGCACGAAGCTGGCGCGCACCTTCGCCTGCGTCTCGATCAGCGTCGCGTCGAGCGCGGCGAAATCCGGCACGTCGGCCGCTCGCGCGAGCAGGCGCAACAGCCCCGCCCCCGCCGTTTTGGCATCGAAGGGTCCCGCCAGGCACAAACGCAGGATCTGCGTGAGGTCCTGATAGAGTTGCACCGCCGGGCGCAGCACTTCGGCCTCCTCGACCGGCAACACGTGCAGCGCCCAGGCCTTGTCGAGCACGCGCGCCGTCGAGTTGTCGAGAATGTCGGGCACGGCGTGCGCATGTACGAGCTGCAGATACTGCGCGATGAACTCGATATCGACCAGTCCGCCGGCGGCGTATTTGAGGTCCCAGCGTTCCCTGTCGCCCTTCTCCTTGGCGATTGCCGCGCGCATTTCCACAACGTCGCCGGCGATCGGCGCGGCGTCGCGCGGCCGCTGCAAAATCTCCCGGATGACCTTTTCCACCCGCGCGCCGAATTCCGGCGTGGCCGCGACCACGCGCGCGCGCGTGAGCGCCATGTGTTCCCAGGTCCAGGCCTCGCTCTCCTGATAGCTGGTAAAGCCCCCGATCTGGGTGGCAAGCGGTCCGGCGCGACCTGAGGGGCGCAGCCGCATATCGACCTCGTAAAGCGCGCCGTAATTGGTCTGTGCCGTCAGCGCATTGATCAACCGCTGGGTCAACCGGGCGAAATATTGCGCGCCGTAGAGCGGACGCTTGCCGTCGGATTCAGGATGCTTGTCGTCGAAATCGTAGATCAGGATTAGATCGAGATCGGAACTCGCGGTCATCTCGCGGCCGCCCAGTTTGCCCATGGCCAGTACCGCGGTCACCTCGGCGCGCATATGGCCGTGCGTGGCAGCGAAATTGCCGGCGACCGCGCGGTGCACGGCACGGATCACCGCGCCGGCCAGCCGCGCGAAGGCCTCGCCGGCCTGCCGCGCGGTCAGCGTGCCGGACAGGATCCGAACGCCGATCAGGAACATGTATTCGAGCCCGAACATGCGGATACGTTCGAGCAGGTCCTCGTCGTAGCGCGATTGCGCCAACGCCGCATCGAGTCGCAGGCCGAGTTCCTTATCGTCCGGCAAGGCGCCGAAGAAACTCGGGTCGACCAGCGCATCCATCACCTGCGGGTTTCGCGCCAGCGTGTCCGCAAGCCGCGGCGCTATCCCCAGCACGAAAGCGATCAATGCAATCAGATCGGGGTTTTGCCGCAATAGCGACAACAGTCGCGCCGCGCCGTGCAGATTGGCGAGGAAATGGTCGAACAACACCAGCGTGGCGTTGGCGTTGTCGGTGCGCGCCAACTGCTC
This sequence comes from uncultured Alphaproteobacteria bacterium, assembly GCA_963786025.1. Classification (GTDB taxonomy): domain Bacteria; phylum Pseudomonadota; class Alphaproteobacteria; order Rhizobiales; family Xanthobacteraceae; genus Pseudolabrys. The sequence goes on along the minus strand of CAWAXK010000002.1, from coordinate 23,275 downwards.
AAGCAGGACCGGCAGCAGCGTTTCGAGGTGGCTGCGCGCGACCTCGCCGCGCAGCGAGCGATGACCGCCGGCCAGCCAATGGCGGATAATGGTCGAGGCCTCCAGCGGAGCGCGAAAGCCGAGCTCGGCCAGTCTGTCCAGCGTCTTGTGATCGTCGCCGTCGGGCGGAAACGCCAATTCCGGCTTGTCGGCGCCGGGTTTCTTTTCGAACAGGCGCGAATAGTAGCGCTGTACCTTGTCAAGATGCGCGAGCAGGACCCTGGCGAAGGCGTCGCGGTCGGCAAAGCCGAGAAAGCGTGCAAACCGCTCGAGCTCCGCGCGCTCAGCCGGCAAAGTTTGCGTCTGCTCGTCGTTGATCATCTGCAATCGGTGCTCAACCGTGCGCAGGAAGACGTAGGCGGCCTTCATATCGTCGCGGGCGGCTTCGTCGATCCAGCGGTCTTGCGCCAATTTGTCGAGCGTGGTGAGCGTATCGCGGTCGCGTAGCGCCGGATTGCGCCCGCCCGCGATCAATTGCTGGGTCTGCGCGAAAAACTCGATCTCGCGAATGCCGCCGCGGCCGAGCTTGATGTTGTGGCCTTCCACCGCGACCTTGCCGTGGCCGCGATAGGCGTTGATCTGCCGCTTCATAGCATAGACGTCGGCGACGGCGGCAAAATCGAGATATTTGCGCCACACGAACGGCGACAAGTCGTTGAGGATCGCCTCGCCCGCCGCGATGTCGCCGGCGCAGGCGCGCGCCTTGATCATCGCGGCGCGCTCCCAGTTTTGCCCGACGCTCTCGTAATAGGACATCGCCGCCGCGGTCGAAATCGCGATCGCGGTCGACGCTGGGTCGGGGCGCAGCCGCAGATCGGTGCGGAACACGTAGCCGTCGCCGGTGCGCTCCTGCAACAGCTTCACCAGCCGCTGGGTCAGGCGCACGAACAGCCCGGCCGGCGCCGCGTCTTCCGGCAAAGCGGGCGCCGAAGGATCGTAGAAAACGATGAGATCGATATCGCTCGAATAGTTGAGTTCGAAGGCGCCCATCTTGCCCATGGCGAGCACGATATAGCCGCTGCCGTCCTGCGGCCTGGATTTATCCGCCGGCGTCAGGCGCCCCTCGCGTGCGGCCGCGGCCAGCACGAAGCGGGCGGCGGCATCGACTGCGGTATCGGCGAGATCGGTCAAGGCGCGGGTCGCCCACATTACCGGCCAGACGCCGCCGATATCGGCGAGCGCGATCAGCAACGCGGCCTCCGCCTTCATGGTGCGCAGCAGCCGCATCGCTTGCGTTTCGTCCGCTGTCGCAGCAACGGCGCGGGCGCTTTCCGCGAACAGCGCCGCCAAATGCCGCTCCGGATCGGCGGTCAATAGCCGCAGCAGGCGTTGCGGATTGTTGCTCGCGAGTTCCCAAAGATAGGGCGAGCTTTCAGCCAGACTTTGCAGCAGTGTGCCGACTTTGGGATGGGCGGTAAATAACGCGTTGAGCGATTTGGCTGGCGTTGCCGGCAAGCCCGAAAGCCACTCCGCCACGCGCGCCCGCGCCAGCTTCGACTCCGCCAAATAAGGCGCGGTAACGATGCGCTCGGCGAGCGTTGCATCGCCCGCCGGCACGCTCTTTGCGCCGGCTGGTTTGCGCGCGGGTTTCTTGCGAACGATTCGCTTCTTGGTGGCGGGTCGCCTCATTGTCGCATTTCTATGCCTAGACAACAACTTAGGCAAAGGTGCGGGCCAAGCTGCTCATCCGCTGGTGCGGCTCGGTAGCGATCATAGCCGCCATTGAGCTTGAGTTCTCGGCTCACCGTCGAGGCCGAGCGGCCCAGCAATCGAGCCACCGACCGGCACGAGTGATGCGCTGCAATGCTTCTGGAGATCTCCTCGCGTTCGGAAAGCGTCAATGCCAACCGCGAGCGACGCCGAGGGGCCGGACGAATCCCCCCATGCGGGGCCACCTGGTTATGGATAGATGAGGACGGCTTACCAAATGCTCGCCCAATCGCCCTGAGTGACTCCCCGCGCTGCCAGCGATCCCAAAAATCCGACTTCTCGGCCGCCGTAAACCCTCGACGAAACCTCTGATCCACCGTCACACTCCATCTTTTCGCTCAAAGATTAAAATGTTGCGTCGATCCGTTGAGACCACCGCCACAAGCGACCAACGCACTTGCAGGAAACAACGAAAAAAGAAAGACCGCCAATTGCGTGCGGCGGCCTCTCCGAAATCCGAACAGTTGTTTTGATCAAGCGGCGAATCGCATCAGCCCATTCTAGAACTTGTAGTTCAAGCCGACGCGAATGATGTTGCCCGTGAAGTCGGCGGACGCCGTTGACCCAATTACATAGCGGGTAAGCCCGCCACCGCCGGCCGTAATGGACGTCAATGAGCCGCCATAGGTCGCAGTACCTAGGTCGTAATAAAGGTACTCAGCTTTGGCACTCAAGTTACTAGCAAAGGCCCACTCCATACCGCCGCCCAGCGTCCAGCCGGCTCGAACGCCAGAGTAAGAAGCTGCCAGCGTACCGGAAGTAATTCCAAAACCTGCCGTGAGATGGGATTGCGTCATGGTGAAGTTGGACTTGGCCTCGCCATACGCAAGGCCGCCGGTCACATACGCTAGCAAGGTCGGCGTGACGGTGACACCAAGACGGCCACGCAACGTGCCGAGCCAATCAACTTGCTGCGAAGCGCTCATAGTCGTTGTCAGCGGGTTTCCGGAGCCGGGGACCGCCAGAATAGAGCCTGTCGAACCTGATCCGTTATTGCCGACAAGGCCTTGGAAATCCGCCTCGATGCCGGCAACGATTGAATTAAATTGCCAATTATAGCCGGCCTGAATACCGCCAATAAAGGCGCCGTTATCTGGTGAGAGACTCGCGGTTCCGCCCGCGGCGGCGGTGTTCACAATAAGAGGATTACCAAAATTAGTGGTATTGACGAAAACGGGCGTCGAAGAAACGTTTATGTCGTTATTGCCCCAAGCGTAGCCAGCGTTGACGCCAACATAGAACCCCGCCCAGCTAAAAGGTATCGGCGCGGCAACCAGTGGCGGCGCTTTCATCGGTAAATCGGCGGCGGAAGCAATCTGACCGGAGCCCGCACTGAGGCTGGTTGCTGCGAGCAGCGCCATAACAAGACGTTTCATTGAAGCCCCCCACTACTAAGAAGTTCGCCATTGAACCGACAAAATACTGACCGTATGCAGTACCAAACGATATTGTACCTTGGTGCATTATGCAGTTTGAGCCTGCTGTTGGTCGATCGCCAATAGCCCTAAATAATACTAGGAAAAATACAGCTACGGATGTTTACCTATGGCGAGTGCGGGCATGGCAAAGTGAGGCGCTGGGGACGCAGACGTGCGGCTTTTAGCTTTCACCGGAGCGCATAAGGCTCACTGGAGGTGCAGCATTTCCGTTCTGCAATTGTCGCTCATGGGTAATTCGCGACCGAGCCATTCAGCGCCCATGCCGATCAATGGCCGCTGTTACCAATAGCAGACATTCAACGACTCGATTGCGAAGTTAGCTTTGTGCCATTCGCGACCAAACGCACTGCAACATGATCGGCACAAAAAACGCCCCTCAGCGGTTTCTCTGAAAACCGATCAGGTACTTTGATCAGGCTGATTGCAAGGAAGATTTCACAAACCCGCCGAGCCGGTCGTGTAGGTCAGCTACGCGCGCTGCGATAGCGTTTTCCTCCTGGCAGTTCGCGTCGTGCGATTGTGGGAACGCGGCGTCTAACTGCGCGGTTAGGTTATCAATCAACGCTGCTTCACCTGCAATAGCATTTTCTGTACAGCTGTCCTGTTGTGGTGATAACGGAAATTTTGTCGCTTCTACCGTTTCAACCACGTGCACGTCGCAAGTCGGTGCGGTGGACACAGCCGTGAGTTCTGCTTGCTGAACCATTTCCCGTCTCGCACGCCGCTGCAACGCAGACCGCTTCCGCCGCGCATCAGCTATCGCAACGAGATGTTTAACCTGATGCGCTAAGTGCGCCACCTCTTCGGCCAATCCGGCAACTGCAGCCATAACCTCAGCCCGCTCCGTTTTAGAGCTAGGGGCAAGCACCTGGTTTGAATTGCACCCCTGCATATTGCGCATTTCCGCTTCCTGCATTCGGCTGCTTTCTAAAATGCAATTCCTATTAGGAGCACAAGCCCATATCCTAAGAATGATACCCACGCCGCAGTGAGCCCTAATCCACAAACTATCACTCCTCGCGGCCAAAACTCATGAAAGAGTGAGTGAGTCGCAGGCGCAGTCAGCGCAATTGGTGCTCGCTCACGGGCTCGTGCTTCTCTTCGGAATCGACACGAAGGCCGTTCCATCATGGGATTCGAGGACGAGGCGGAACAATCTCCTAGGCGGCCTTACCGTCAATCGAACGGCAGGTCCAAGCGGACAAGCGAACTCACCTCATCCATCGTCCCGCGAGGGACATCTTTCCACGGCTTAGTGGAACTCGAGTTTTCTCCTATCGTATTTTGTTACCTACGGCCCTCATGCCACTGCGGCCTCCCGGGTCCAGCGGAACTCGGTGCCATCAACCCATATGCGGTGCAGGATCACGGCCAACCGGCGCGCCAGCGCCACGATCGCCTTCTTCATTCCGCGACGCCTCACGATCTGCATCGCCCAGGCCTTGAGCCAGCACCATTTCTTCGAACGCATCATGGCCTGAGCTGCTTCGTAGAGCATCGTCCGCATCATATCATCTCCACAGCGCGATATTCTACCGTCCCAATCCACTTCGCCCGATTGATACTTGGCGCACGTCAGCCCAAACACGGCCCCGACTGACTTGGACTTATGGAAGCGAGCGGGCACATCGACGGTGGCGCGATAGGTCAGCGATACCACGGGGCCAACGCCAGGGACCGTCATCAGTCGCCGACATACCTCATCGTCCCGAACGATAGCCAGCAAACGGCGATGCTGGATGACGAACTGCTCGCGTAGTACCCGTCGGACAATTAGCAGTGGTTCAACCAGAGCGGCCAAGTCGGGTAAGTTTTCGACCAACTCCCTGATGCGGGCTTCGAACTTTACCGTCCTGACCACCCCGACCTTGAGGCCGAAGTTGCGCAAGGTGCCGCGCAGGTCATTGTCGATAGCAATGGCCTTGGACTGCAGCAACTTTCGATGCGTCAGCAGCATTCGCAGTTTCTGACTGCGCAGCGTCTTCACATGCACTGGACGGTAAAGCCCCACTCGCATCATCTGCGCCATGCCGCGTGCATCGTTGCGGTCGGTCTTGTTAATCTGCGCTTTCAACACTGATTCCTCGCGAAGGAGCGGAAACATATTCTACGAGTTCGGCACCGACGCTGATTTCCGCCGGATCTATCTCGAGAAATACATGACCATGGATCCGATGTTCGGCACCTATTTCGTGCTCGACGTCGGTGAAGTCTTCAGCACGTCGACCGTCATGTCGCATTCCGAGTTTCTGCAATCGCGTTTCTATAAGGAGTGTATCCGGCCTCAGGGCTGGGTCGACAACATCTGCGTCTATCTCGACCGAACGCCCGATGGCCACGCAGGTTTCTCATTGTTTCGCAATGAGCGCGAAGGTCTGGCCGACGAGCCCGCGCGCGAGCGGCTGCGGCTCTTGTTTCCGCACCTTCGCCGTGCCGTGCTGATCGGAAGGCTAATCGAGTTCAAAACGGCGCAAGCCGTGACGTTCGCCGATGCGCTCGACGGCCTGAGCGCAGGCGTGTTGTTCGTGGATTCGAGCGGCCGCATTACCCACGCCAATGCCGCGGGCCAAGCCATGATTGCCGAGGGCGATGTGTTGCGCGCGCCGCTCGGCCAGCTCGTCGCGAGCGATCCGGACGTCAACCGCGCGTTGCGGAGCATCTTTCTGGCGGCCGCCGTCAGCGACGCAGCGATTGGCGTCAGGGGCGTGGCGGTGCCGCTGGCCGCGCGCGACGGCGAGCGCTATGTCGCTCATGTCTTGCCGCTCTCGTCGGGTGCACGGCGCAGCGCCGGCGCGAATTATGCGGCCGCGGTGGTCTTGTTCGTGCAGAAAGCCGCTTTCGCCACACGTTCCCCGCCCGAGGCGATCGCCAAGACATACCGGTTGACCGCGATGGAGGTGCGCGTCCTGCTGGCCATCGTGGAGGTCGGCGGCGCGCCACAGGTCGCTGAGGCGCTCGGCATCGGCGAAAGCACGGTCAAGACGCATCTCAAGCGCCTGTATGAGAAAACAGGCGCACGCCGGCAGGCCGATCTGGTCAAGCTTTTTGCGAGCTACACAAGCCCGCTGATCGCCTGATTTTTCCAACTGCGCGCGCCGGAAACGCAATCCCGTCACAGCGGAATTTGGCTCCCCCGATCGGGGGACGCGGCGCGCGTAGGCGTGGCGGTAGTCTTAAGGGGATACCGCCGTTTCGCGGCAGAGGCCTGAACAAGGTCTAAACCGAATGACGTTAACGCGACAAACCGGGGGTGCCGTTTGATGAATAAACGATGGCCAGCCAAGCCGCGAACGGTTCGGTTATTGGCGGTTTTATCTGGTGCATTTTTTGGTTCGTTTGGTTTTTTTGGCGATGCGTTAGCTGAGATAAATTGCAACAACGTATGTGAATCAGGGCATTTAAAGTGCCAGGAGTATTGCGACTCTCACAATAACGTCGGCGGTGTGAAGTGGAATAAGTGTCTAAAGCAATGTGACCGTTATTGGTATTCTGGTAAAAATCCGCAGTCCATAGGTCACGGCGATCCGACTAAGCCGCCCAAGAAAATTGGACCGGGACAGGTGAAGCCACCCACAACGGTCAAGCCACCTAGGACGCCCCCGAAGAAGACAGGCCCCGGGAGGGCGGCCCCTCCAACTAGCGTCGGTCATCCCGATCCATCGCCGCCTCCGCAACTGCGTAGCAGACGAAACCACTAGCCCGGAAAGTTGGAAAGGCCCGATTGGTTCGAGCCATTCTCTGCCGAGTCACGACCTATGCACAGGATTTGAGGAGCACGTCCCTTATCAGGAGCCGACGCCATGCATCGCAACGTTCTAATCTCGTTTAGCGCTTTGGCCATTATAGTATTCGCCACGGGCACCTTGGCCCTAGCAGGTCACTATGGGCCGCCCCGCGGTTATAACCCCAATCCGCCAGTAGTTCGCGACCATCGTACAGTGGTTCGCGACCATCGTGGCTCGACCGACGGAAGCGTTAAAGTCCGCAATAACCCCCCGCAATGTTTTCTGAACTGTCCAAAATACTACCCCCGGCCCAGGGGCCCCAACTATTTTCCCGGCACTAAACCTGACGTCCGCGATCATCGCCCAGGACCCGACCGCGAGATGTGCGGTGCCCATCCTTGCTAGTCCAATTTCATCAAGAAGTTTTGTCGATGTAGCGCAGGAGAACCACCATGGTGGGCAAAAACATTCGTTCAAAGCTTAAAGCCGGTATCGCGGCAACCGGTGCCGTAGGACTGGTCATCCTCGTTGCTACCGGTGCACAGGCAAAGGGCAACAACAGTGCACACCATCAAAACACCAGCGAGCAAGTTCACCGTACCAGCCAAAAATCGGTCGGCGTTCATTACAAGCGCCATCATCACAAGAAGAAGGTCGCCGATCCTGTGCATGGGGAAGGCTCCAGCCATAATCCGATCGTAACTCCGACCGGGACACCTCCGACTGGCACAACGATTGTTCGGGATCATCGCGGCGGTGGAGGCGATCCCGTCGTGCGAGATCATCGCGGCGGCGACACCGTCGTGCGCGATCATCGCGGTGATCCGTCGCCGACACAATCGCAGCCGCCGCCGTGCTTAACTAATTGTGGAACCCATCAAGGCAGAGGAAAAGGCTCACCTGACGTTCGCGACCACCGGCCAATTCCTTGTCTCGGGAACTTATGCTAACCGGCCCAACGGCGGCTTTGCGTACACCTCATGCCCCAAATGCCAACGGTTTCCGCAGGCCCGACAGTATCCGATCGTTGAAGTCAGCTAAGGGGCATTCACGCCCTACCAATTCTGCCCTACCGCCGCCGTTTGTCGCTTGTTGCTCCAATAGCGTCACTGGCGTTGCGATGCATCGAACGACGCTTTGTGACATCAGCAGCTTAGGATATTCCCGTTCTACTATTGGACTCCGCCCGCGTTGCAGCCAGGTGGGCCGATGCTTTTATACTAAGTCTGTTCGTGGTTCCTTTGTCACGGCGGCGTGAATTGCGAGCAGGCGCTGCACCAAATCGAGCTTGCGTGCGCGTGCAAAGCCACACTCGGTTGCTACTCCGAATTTTGGAACGTATTTGTGCGCAAGTTCGATCCGTTTGTTAGCGCCTTCGACACCATCGGAAGCGTGAATGAGACCGAGATAGATCTCGGTTTCCGGCGCGAGTGTGAAGTCGCGCATCGGCATGAAGAACTCATCAGTAGCACGTGGAAGTGGCACCGGTAGGTGGATATAGGCGATCTTGTGCCGCACCGAACGGGCGATCGCGTTCGAGATATCGACAAGATGCCGGGCCGTGACTGGGTCGAAGAAATGCTTGCCTCCGAAGTCGCCGTAGCAAAGATGAAAGCCTAGTTCGACATTGTCAGGAATAGGCGCGCAGATGCGTGCAAAACGCGCGGCGATGTCGTCCCTTGACACATTGACCAGCGGAAACTGATCCTGTGGCTGGCCGTCCCAGACGATCATGTCGTGGCAGACATCCCACTGAATGCAGATCTCCTTGTGCGAAATGTGACGCCAGATCGCTTCAACCTCGCGCGCCATCGCTATTTCATAGGCGGGCTCGATCGCAGCAACATCGCGCGCTGTGCAGAAAGCGTAAATGACGCTCATCGGTGTCGGCAGGCAAATTTGGAAGCGAATGCTGGCGGCAATATCTCCCCGATCGCGCGCTGCGACGAAATCAAGGTATGAAGCCCGAGCCTCTCGGGCATAGCCAAGTTCCCCGAAGTTCACGTCTTTCGCGGTCACACCCTCGCCGAGGCACAGAAGCGGAAAGCCCGAAGTCTTGCGCAGCGCGCCACTCGGATCTGGCCTTAGGAATGGGCTGGAGCGTAAGAGGGGATACTGGAAGCTGACCCACAATCTTCGCGGGCCAGGCTCTCCATCGGGGATGCGCCGCAAACGGCGTCCGAGCAACGGCCCGACCGTGCTGAAAACATCCTCGACGCCATTGAGCCCAATACTGCCGACTAGGTGGACCGAATTGGGCACGTAGGAGGTTTGTGACATAGGCTGTCTCACTAAAGTTCGTTCAGACGTAGGTCAATGTCGCTGTTTGGGTCAATCGCTGCGTAGCTTTTCAGCCTCCGGGCCGCCCGATGTCCGTTGTTGCTCTAATAGCGTCACTAACATTGCGATGCAGCGAAACGTCGCTCTGTGCCAATAGGCGGCCGTCGCATCGCAGCAAACAGCGCATACAGAAAAACCGCCAGTGCGGCGGTCCTTCCGAAACCCGCTAAGGGTTTTTCTATGCAGCCGTCAACGCGACAGCATCCTTCTTCCGCTTCCTGAGCCAGCCGCGAAGACCCAACGCGCTGAGGCCTGACGCGAAGAGTGGGAGTGCGGCTGAGAGTGGAGTTTCGGCTAGATAATATGTGCCGTTGGATTGCTTCGTGATGTCCGTCACTTGGTTGTGTTTAGTGAAATCCCAAATCAGCGTGGGAGCATCAGTGACTATTAGAATAAAGTTATGCAGGTCGCCGAGGTCTCCCAAGTAGGTGCCGGTCGCAGTTCCGATGATACCCAGCGTGGCGGAGTCGAAAGAGAGGCCGCTCAAATCCTGTGTTAAAAGAGTGCAGGTCAAGCATCCCTTCAGGGCGCTAATAAACGACGCGTCACTAATCGTATAGAAATCTCCGCTCGTCGGGGTACCAATCGTGATCGTGCCAGTACCGGTGCCGCCAGCGCCGGGCGAAGATAATTGGGTGGCGACGAAGTTGAATTCCTCACCGATGAACACCGGACTTGCAGCCGCAGCCGTAAGGTAGAAAACCACTATGAACGGCGTTGCAATAGCAGCCACAACACTTTGAAACCCTCGCATTGTCGTTCTCCATTGTTGGACGCGACTTTGCCCAGACGAGCGCTGTCCTTAGCTATTCGATCAGGCGGTTGCGATAGCAGCGGCGTTCTTGCGCTTCCTGCGCCAGCCAAGAAGACCCAACGCGCCAAGGCCGGTGGCGAAAAGTGGGAGGGCGGCGGGGAGCGGAGTAGGTTGGATGTTCAGCGACACACCGCCACCCCAATTGTCACCCAGAAAATAATCGTCGACCACAAAGTACAGCGTCGTGCTCGAAGGCAAGGTGAAATATAAGGGCCCGATAGAAGAGCCTTCCAATGCCGCGCCTAGCTCTGTCGAATATTCCTGCGTAAGAACGTTGAAAAGAATATTGCGTGTACTACTATTGTCTGTCAGAACCTTCCAATCCCAAACCCAATGACCCCATCCATATGCGTAGTTCCACGCATCGTACAACGCACCGGGCTGAAAACCACCGCTTTGGCTCCACGCATCCGTAATCTCGTAGGTGCCGGCTGCGAACGTGTATTGGACAGGATTGATCAGTGGCCCGGTATTACCGCCGACGCCTATTTGTTCACCGCTTTGCTGCGCGTTGATGTTTATGATCGTCGCCCGTGCTCGATCGGTGCCGAGAATTGCAGCGAACACCAACCCAAAGGCGCACCGTTCACCTCGCAGATCTTCGATCTGTATCGGCCGTGGCTTGGGCTTTACAGCAAAGACCGCGTCGCCGCCCAACGTCGATCGATTGCCCGTGGCGAAGAACTGTTCAACAACACCAACATCAATATCACTGGCGTTTCAGGCCTCAATGATGACCTTAATGTCGCGAGCATTCCGGGGTTCTGCGGCACCTGCCATGATACGCCAAAAGTGGGCAACCATTCCGTCAAGGCACCGCTCGATATCGGCGTTGGCGATGCGGGCACCAAGAGTCCTCCTGTTCTCGACATTTCAGGGTTACCTGTATTCACGTTGACTTGCACTCAAGGCCTGCTCGCAGGCCGAACCTACATGGTCACAGACCCGGGCCGGGCAATGATCAGCGGCAAGTGCGAGGATATCGGCAGGTTTAAGGGCCCAATTCTGCGCGGGCTCGCCTCGCGGGCTCCGTATTTCCACAACGGTTCGGCGGCGACGCTCATGGACGTCGTGAATTTCTATGGTCAGCGCTTCAGCATCGGGTTTACCGCCCAGTAGAAGACCGATCTGGTCAACTTTTTGAATGCCCTTTGATGCGACGAATTTCAACCCCTCGCATGCCGGGAGGTGCGCGCCATAATTGATCGCCGTTGTGCAGTCCAACAAATTGATGTGCGGAGTATCCGCGATGGGTCATTCGCGTCATTGCGATTCCGCGTCAGCGCGGCCCTTTGTCCGCAATGCTCGATAGCGACCGAATTTTGCGGTGCAGCGAACTTAGTCACCCGGGTTGGCCCGCGGCAGTAGCGTTTCTATATGATAGGCTGGCAGCATGGAGATCGACCTCGACAAGATCGACGATACAGTTCTGGGGCTTTTGTGGCTAACGCTGCATGACGAGAGGCGTGCCTGGAAGGGCTTCGATTGGGGTACTCTGGACCGGCTGCATAAAAAGGGATTGATCGCGGACCCGGCAAACAAGGCAAAGTCTGTGGTTCTGAGCGATGAAGGCCTTCGGCGGGCGGAGGCGTTATTTCACGCGATGTTCACACGACCAGTACCGTAAGCGCCTGCCCGCTATTCCAGTGCCAAGGCAAACTGCCCCTCCTCTGTAACCGAGGAGTGCGACCATGCAAGACATTGCCAATACCGAACTGCCAGCACCCAAGCGGACACCTTGGAACAAAGGGAAACTGACAGGTGCCAAGCCACCGTTACGGCAGAAACACGTTTGGGCTATCCGGACCAAGCTCCAGATCGATCAGCGAACGCGGGATCTGGCCATGTTCAATCTGGCCATCGACAGCAAGTTGCGAGGTTGCGATATCGTCGCCCTCAAGGTCGAGGACGTCGCTCCGAATGGTTCGTGGCGACTAGGGCGGCCAATCGCGGCGCGACGGTCGCGCAACTTGAGGCAATCTTTGGTTGGACAGATGGCGCGATGGCTTCGCTCTACACCCGCTCCGCCGACCGGCAGCGGCTTGCGATCGACGCGATACACAAGCTCGGGAACGATCACCGAACATCTATTCCCGCACCTTATGATCCGGTGCGGGCCACAGACGGAAAAGACAAATGATATCAAGGGGAAATTTTTTGGTGCGAGTACGCCTCATCCCGCAATCTGTACCGGCCCTCCGCGCGGTAAGGCAATGATGCTCTTCAAGCCCGGCTGGTTGTCGGCCAGGGTCAATTCGCCGCCATGCAGCCGCGCCACCGCCGAAGCAAGGCTAAGCCCCAGCCCCGAACCCGGCTTCGACCGGCTTTGCTCAAGGCGGACAAAGCGCTCGACCGCGCGCCCACGATCGGCTTCCGGAATGCCCGGCCCGCTGTCGGCGACGCTGAGAAAGACGCGGTCGCCCTCTTCAAGCGCGCGCACCACGATTTCCGGCGTGGCGCCATTCAGACTGCCGGGGCGCGGCTCGGCATACTTGATGGCATTGTCGACCAGATTGGCGAGCGCCTGGCTGACCAATTCGCGGTTGCCTTTGACCTTGGCGGGCGCATCGGCCTCGACCTTGAGCGCGATACCCTTCTCCTCGGCCAAAGGCTCGTACAATTCGCCGACGTCGTGGGCGATCTCGGCGGCGTCGAACTCGCTCATGTCGTCGCGCGCCTGACCGGACTCCGCGCGTGCGATCATCAGAAGCGCGTTGAAGGTGCGGATCAGCCCCTCGGACTCCTCGATGGTGGCTTCCAGCGCGGCGCGGTATTCGGCCTCGCTTTTGGCGGTGCGCAGCGCCTCCTCGGAGCGGTTGCGCAGGCGGGTGAGCGGCGTCTTGAGATCGTGCGCGATATTGTCGGACACTTCCTTCAGCCCGTACATCAGTGCCTCGATGCGTTCGAGCATGACGTTGAGGTTGTCGGCCAGCCGGTCGAGCTCGTCGCCGGTGCCGGCGACCGGCAGCCGCTCGCCGAGATCGCCAGCCATGATGCTGCGGGTGGTCTCAGTCATGGCATCGACGCGGCGCAACACGCGGCGGGTGACGAACAGCCCGCCGGCAAGACCCAGGATGATCACGATAGCGACCGACCAGCGCCCCGCGTCCAGCACGATATTGTACAGCCGCTCGCGCTCTTCGAGATCGCGGCCGACCAGCAGCCGGAAGCCGCCGGGCAACTGGAACACCCGCACCAGCGCGCGGTGGTCGGGATGCTCGGGCGACTCCGCCTCGTCGAGCCGGCGGTAGGCGGTCTCGGTCCAGCCCGGGTTATCGAGGATGCCAGGCGCGAGCGCGGTGACGTTGCCGGCAAGCGCCTCGCCGGCAAAATTGGTGACGATATAGAGGCTCGAGCCCGGCCGGCGCGCGCGCGCATCGACCGCGACCACCAGTCGCCGGATGCCGCCTTGCCGGTATTGCTCGGACAGGCCGGTAATCTCGGCGTTGACCGTATCGGTGATCTGCTCGGTGATCAGGCGGCGGGTATTGAGGGCAAAATAGCCGAGCAAAAACGCCGCAAACAGCGCAAACACGGTCAAATAGACCAGCGTCAGCTTGAACGTGGTGGTGCGAAAGAGTTTACCGAGCGCCGTCACGTACCATATATCCCGCGCCGCGGACCGTATGCAGAAGCGGCTGGGAGAAACCTTTATCGATTTTCGAGCGCAAGCGCGAGATGTGCACGTCGATCACATTGGTTTGCGGGTCGAAATGGTAATCCCACACGTTCTCCAGCAGCATGGTGCGGGTGACCACCTGGCCGGCGTGTTTCATCAGGTATTCCAGCAGGCGGAATTCGCGCGGCTGCAGGGTAATCTCCTCCTCGCCGCGGCGGACCTGGTGCGACAACCGGTCGAGCGCGAGATCGCCGACGCGCAGCACGGTCTCTTCCTGGCGCGACCCGCGTCGGCGCGCCAGCACTTCGATCCGCGCCAATAGCTCGGTAAACGAATAGGGCTTGGCCAGGTAATCGTCGCCGCCGGCGCGCAGTCCCTTGACCCGATCGTCGACCTGGCCGAGCGCGGACAGGATCAGCGCCGGCGTCTCGATCCCCTTGTCGCGCAACGTACCGATCACGGAGAGCCCGTCGCGCTTGGGCAACATGCGGTCGACAATGAGCACGTCATATTTGCCGTCGAGCGCCATCGCCAAGCCGTCGTCGCCATCCTTGGCGGCATCGGCGACATGGCCGACCTCACGGAACGCCTTGACCAGATAATCGGCGGCGTCGCGATCGTCCTCAATGACCAGTAGGCGCATGGTGACCCGATCCGGCTGCGCATCGGCCATCCGGCCGAAAGCGCGAGCCCCTTGAATATCTGCATAAGTGCGCATCGGTCACACCAATTCCAGTCATTTCGACGACGGCGTCAACTCCCGCCCACGTGCCCCCAGTCATTCTGCCGGTCTATTCCGGTTATTGAAGTGTCTACCCCCCTTTCGTACGCGAGGGGGTGGCGGATTTGGCCCGCCACCCCCTCCACGACCCCACCCCAGCGGGGGCGACGGATGCCAGGGTTGGAGTTCTGTTCGGAAGTGGCCGGACCGTCAGGCCCGCCCACTTCCGGGGATAGTGCCGGGACGGGCACAAGGCCCGTCCCGTTGAGGTGTACCGCCAGCGGGGGCGACGGATGCCAACGGCACGCCTCTAACTCGCATCAACCATTGCCGACCGGCAGGGCGACGAAGCGGGTGCTGTCACCCTTCTTCACCCGGACCAGCACGGTGCGCTTACCTTCCGTACGCGCGCTCGCGATCATCTTGCGCACGTCGGCAGGCGTCGAAACGGATTTGCCGGCGACTTCCAGGATCACATCGCCGGTGGAGAAGCCGTGGTCGGCGGCGACGCCCGAGGAATCGATGCCAGTCACCACCACGCCTTCGTTGCCGGCGCCCGCCACGCGGGCGGCCGGAGCAAGGGTCAGGCCGAGCTTAGAAAGATCGACATTGCCGTTTTCGGACGGCGTCTCGGCGCGCGCCTCCTTGGCGGCCGGCATCTCGCCGAGCGTCAAGGTGACGGTCTTCTCCGCGCCTTTGTGCAGAATCGCGAGCTTGACCGAAGTCTTCGGCGGCATGGCGCCGATCTTCTTGGCGAGATCGCGGGCGTCCTTGACCGTCTTGCCGTCGACCGCGGTGATGACGTCGCCGGCTTCGATGCCCGCTTTCACCGCCGGGCTGTCGGCCTGCGGTTCGGCGACCAGCGCGCCTTCAGCCTTCTTCAGGCCGAGGCTGTCGGCGATGTCCTGCGTCACCGGCTGTATCTGCACGCCGATCCAGCCGCGCGTGACCGAGCCGTGATCCTTGAGCTGGCTGATTACGCTCTTGACGGTATCGGCCGGGATGTCGAAAGCGATTCCGACCGAGCCGCCCGACGGCGAGAAGATCGCCGTGTTGACGCCGATCACATTGCCTTCGGTGTCGAAACTCGGGCCGCCGGAGTTACCCTTGTTCACCGGCGCGTCGATCTGGATGAAGTCGTCATAGGCGCTGGCGCCGATGTCGCGGCCGCGCGCCGAGACAATGCCGGCAGTGACGGTGCCGCCGAGGCCGAACGGATTGCCGACCGCCAGCACCCAGTCGCCGATCCGCGGCGCCTTGTCTGCAAGCTTCACAAAGGGGAACGGACCGCCCTCGACCTTGATCAGCGCGAGATCGGTGCGCGGATCGGTGCCGATCACTTTGGCGGTGTGGATTTTGCCGTCGTCGGTCGTGACCTTAACGCTTTCGGCCTTTTCGACCACGTGGTTGTTGGTCACCGCATAGCCGTCGGAGGAAATGAAGAAGCCGGAGCCCTGGCCGGTGATGATGTTATGGCCGTGGCCCTCTGGCATGCCTCCCTGGCCGTTCGGAATATCGGGCATCCCGAAGCGGCGGAAGAATTCGCGCAGGCCCGGCGGAATCTCGTTGTTGCCGAGACCCGTGGTTTGCGATCCGCCGTCGACCTTGACGCGCACCGAGATCACCGCCGGTTTGACCTTCTCGACGATGTCGGCGAACCCGATCGGCGCCTGCAGCTTGTGCGCCTGTTCGGTCAGATTCTGCGCGAGCGCGGCCGGATAGCCGTTCGAAAAATTGAGGCCGGGGCCGATGATGAGCGCGGCAGCGCCGAGGCCGGCTATAGTGGTGGCGAGGAGGATGGCGCGGCGTGCCGATAGCACGCGCGGCTTTTGGGGGGGCGGGGGAGCGGCATTGGCGCTCAGGTTCATTCGGAAAACTCCATCTCAATTCGTGAGCGCGCTTGCGCGCCGTTTCGAACTCGAAGATGGGCGGATGAGCCTTACAGCGTCCTGTCGGGGGGATTAAACTTTTGTAAGGTTAGGAGAATATCTTTCTTGAAATTCAATAGTTTGAACAAGCCTCACTTGGCCTGAGGTTCGATCAAAGTCGCAATCCGTTGCTGCTCCGCCGGGCTGAGCGCCTGCGCCTGTAAATTCACGCTGCGGCGGCGGCGCGCCGATACGAACAGCGCGATCATGCCGGCCACCAGCGCAAACGGCGGCAGGCCCCACAGCAGCAAGTTCTGCAATTCAAAGCGCGGCTTGAGCAGCACGAATTCGCCATAGCGAGCCACCAGGAAGTTGAGCACCTGGCTGTCGCTGTCGCCCTTCTCCAACCGCTCGCGCACCAACAGCCGCAGATCGCGGGCGAGCGGGGCCGCCGAATCGTCGATCGACTGGTTCTGACAGACCAAGCAGCGCAGTTCGCTCGACAGATTGCGGGCGCGCGCTTCCAGCACCGGGTCTTTCAAAATTTCGTCGGGTTCGACCGCGAACGCGGCGGTGGGCGCAAAAAGCGCCAAAAGCACCGCGATCATTGCCAAGCGACGCATGTACGTTACTCCGCCGGCTGCATGGCGGCTTTGGCCGCCGGTTTGGGCGCGCCGACGCGCAGCCGCCGGTCGGACAATGACAGCGCACCGCCGAACATCATCACCAAAGCGCCGATCCAGATCAGCAACACCAGCGGCTTGTAATAGAGCCGGATCGCGATCGAACCGTCGGGATTGGTGTCGCCCAGCGACAAATAAAGCTGGCCCGCGCCGCGCGCCATCAGCGCCGCCTCGTTGGTCGACATCTCGCGCGCCGAAAAATTTCGCTTCGACGGCTCCAGCACGCCGATCGGTATGCCGCCTTCGCGCACCGTGAACTTCGCCACCTGCGCGGTGTAGTTCGGGCCGGGCCGCTCGATCATGCCGTCGAAGCTCAAATCGTAGCCGGACAGCGAAACAATCTGCGCGGGCTTGAGCGACACGATACGCTCGGTGCCCCAGGTGCCGGCGCTGATGATGCCGAGCATGGACACGGCAATGCCGAAATGCGCCACCGCCGTACCCCAAGCGGAGCGCGGCATGCCCAACGCGCGCGCGCGCACCGTCGCCATCGGCATGCGCATCAGACCGGTGCGCTCCACCAGATCCACCACCGCGCCCGCCATCACGTAAAACGCCAGGCCGACGCCGAACGGTGCCAGCACCGAAATGCCGCCCTTGACAGCGAAGGCCGCCGCGACGGCGATAAGCCCGACGGCGAACGCCGTCATCAGCCGCTGCGCCACGCCCAAGAGGTCGCCGCGCTTCCAGGCCAGCAACGGGCCGAACGGCATTGCGAACATCAGGGCCACGAACAGCGGACCGAAGGTCAGATTGAAGAACGGCCCGCCAACCGAAATCTTCGCGCCGGTGAACGCTTCAAGCGCCAAGGGATACAGCGTGCCGACGAACACCGTCAGGCAGGCGGTGGTGAGGAAGAGATTGTTGAACACCAGCGAGCCCTCACGCGAGATCGGCGCGAACAGTCCGCCCTGCTTCAAGGTCGACGAGCGCCAGGCGAACAGCGTCAGCCCGCCGCCGATGAACAGCACCAGAATGGCGAGGATGAATACGCCGCGCGCGGGATCGTTGGCGAAGGAGTGTACCGAGGTCAGCACACCGGAGCGCACCAGGAAGGTGCCGATCAGCGACAGGGAAAAGGTCAGAATCGCGAGCAGAATGGTCCAAACTTTAAGCGCGTTGCGCTTTTCCATCACCACCGCGGAATGCAGCAGCGCGGTGCCGGCAAGCCACGGCATCAGCGAAGCGTTTTCCACCGGATCCCAGAACCAGAAGCCGCCCCAGCCGAGCGTGTAATAGGCCCAGTACGAGCCCATCGCGATGCCGACGGTCAGAAACATCCAGGCCATCAACGTCCACGGCCGCACCCAGCGCGCCCAGGCAGCGTCGATGCGGCCTTCGATCAGCGCCGCGATGGCGAAGGAGAACGAGATCGAGAAGCCGACATAGCCGAGATAGAGCAGCGGCGGATGAATGGCGAGACCGAGGTCCTGCAGGATCGGATTGAGATCGCGGCCCTCGATCGGCGCCTGCGCCAAACGCAGGAACGGATTCGAGGTCAGCAGAATGAACAGATAGAAGGCGCAGGCGATCCACGACTGCACCGCCAGCACGTTGGCCTTCAGGGTCGCCGGCAGATTGGCGCCGAAAGCCGCCACGAACGCGCCGAACACCGACAGGATGAGCACCCACAAGAGCATGGAGCCCTCGTGGTTGCCCCACACGCTGGTGAATTTGTAGATCAGCGGCATCATCGAGTGGGAGTTCTCGACCACGGTCGCGACCGAGAAGTCGGAGGTGACGTAGCACGTCACCAGCGCGGCGAACGACAGCGCCACCAGCACGAATTGCATGAGCGCGGTGGAGGTCGCCAGCCGCATCAGCGCGGTATCGCGCGTTTTCGCGCCGATGATCGGCACCACCGACTGGATCAGCCCGAGCGCCAGCGCCAGCACCAATGCGTAATGACCGAGTTCAGGAATCATGGCGTCTTGCCTCCAGCGAGCTTGCCTTCGCTCTCGTCCCAACGCCCGCTTTTCTTGAGCGCGTCGACAACTTCTTTCGGCATATAGCGTTCGTCATGTTTGGCGAGCACGGTGTCGGCGTCAAGTATCTTGCCGGGTTCCAGCTTGCCCTCCGCGACCACGCCCTGCCCTTCGCGGAACAGGTCGGGCACGATGCCCTGGTAGCGCACCGCGACATCGCTCTTGCCGTCGGTCACCTCGAATTTGACGCGCATATTGTCGCCGCGCTGCAGGCTGCCCGGCTTCACCAGCCCGCCGATGCGAATTCGGGTGCCGACCGTGATCTGCTTTTCGGCCACATCGGTCGGCGAATTGAAAAACACGATGGAACCGCTCATTGCGTTGAGCACAAGCCCAACCGCGAGCGCAAGAACGCCGACGCTCCCGCCAATTAGAATCAACCGTCGCTGCTTGCGGGTCATTGCGCCTCGTCCATGCTCAATTTTGAAGCCCCCGGTTTATCCCGATTTGGTGACGTCGGTCGAGATCGCCGGCAAGCGCCGCACCTTATAGGCAGGTCGCTACGGTTGCCATCCCTTACAGCCGCCGCCGCTGACATACATGGCGTGCAATCGTGGCGGCATTGAGCAAGATCAAACGCAAGTTCCGGCTGTAACGTGTGCGGTTTGGGCCGTAACGCCGCTCAGCCAAGCGACGTCCAGGTGCCGTCGGGGTTGCGGCAGGCGGTGCCGCGGGCGGTCTGCGGGCGGCCGTCGATATAAATGGTGTGGGTAAAGGAGCGGCAGTTGCGGCCCCCTTCTTGGTAGGCGGGGCCCGGCACCACGGTACCGTAGCGGCCGGAATCGGGATTTCGCCACGAAACCGGCGCGCCCGAGGGGCCGTTTTCGAGCGCATCCATTTGCGCGGCATAAGCGCGCTGTTTGTCCTCGTCGTCCATCGACGCGCCGATTCGGTTGCCGATCAGACCGCCGAGCAGGCCGCCGACCGCGGCGCCGGCCAGGCGGTTTCCGGTACCGCCGCCCGCGACCGCGGCGCCGAGCAATGCGCCGGTCCCGGCGCCGAGCAAGGTGCCGGTATTCTCCTTCGGGCCGGTCCCATCCGGGCTCGCGGCGCAGGCGGTAAGCGCAAGACCCATGATCGCGATGGCGGCAAATTTGGACACGGACATGTCGACCCCCGGAAAATCAAAGTGAAACGAAAGCGGGCCCCGCCGTCCACGATGGGGCAATCCGTGCATCGAGACGCGAGGATTCGGGCGAAAGTCCGGCGGCAGATCAGGCCCCCGGCAGCACCAATTCGGCGCGCAGGCCGCCGAGCGGCGCGTTGCCGAGCTTGAGTTCACCGCCGTAAAGGGCGGCGAGCTCCACCACGATCGACAGCCCCAGCCCCGAACCGGGCTTGGTTTCGTCGAGCCTACGGCCGCGCTGGGCGACCTGCTCGCACTCGGACGGCGACAGGCCGCGGCCGTCGTCGTCGACCACGATGCGCAGCACCTGGCCATCGTTCGACGTATCGGGGCGCTCGCGCACCACGTCGACCGCCACGCGCGCGGACGCCCACTTGCAGGCATTGTCCACCAGATTACCGATCATCTCCTCCAGATCGGGCCGCTCGCCGCGGAAACGCACGTCGCTGTCGGCATGCACCTCGATGGCGATGCCGCGGTCGTGATGGATCTTCTCCATGGTACGCGCGAGCGCGGTGACCACCGGCGCGACGTCGGTGATCGAACCGACCACCGTCAGGCGCGCCGCCAGCCGCGCGCGCTCGAGATGACGCGCCACCTGATCGCGCATGATCTCGGCCTGCTCCTTGACCTTGCTGGCGAAGGCGTCGCCCGGGCGCGCCGCCGCCTCGTTGACCATCACCGAGAGCGGCGTCTTCAAGGCGTGCGCGAGATTGCCGACATGGGTGCGCGCACGCTCGACGATTTCCTTGTTGGCGTCGATCAGCGCATTGGTCTCGCGCGCGAGCGGCGCGATCTCTTCGGGAAATTTGCCGGCGAGATGCTCGGCGGTGCCGGAGCGGATGGCGGCGAGACTGTCGGTGATGCGCTTGAGCGGGGCAAGGCCGAAGCGCACCTGGAACATGGTGGTGAGCAGCAGCACCGCCGCCAGCAAGACGAAGGTGACCACCAGCGCCTGATCGAACGAACGCGTCTCATCGGTGATTTCGGCGGCATCGCCGGCGACCGCGACGAGATAATGCCCATCATCGCCGAGATCGATATTGCGCTCGACCAGCCGCAGCCGCTGGTCCTCCGGCCCCTCCACATAGCCCTGGCGCGAGCCGTCCGGCCCCGCCGCAACGCCGCGGTCCTGCAAATGCGGCAGGCCGGCGTCCCACAGCGAGCGCGAGGCGCGCACGTCGTGCTTGTCGGGATCGAGCCGCGTCACCTGCCAGTACCAGCCCGACAGCGGCAATTCGAACAGCGGCTCGCCGAGCGATTGCGGGAACTTGTCGCCCGCCTCCTCCGGCGAAGCGACATCGGCCACCAGCGTGCGCAGATAAACGCCGAGCCTGCGGTCGAAGGCGCGCTCGACCGCCTGCCGGTAGATCGAAGACAGGATGATGCCGGTGATCAGAAGGATGACCACCGCCCAGGCGGTGGCCGAGACGAACAGGCGCAGCGCGAGGGAGTTGGCGCGCATCAGAGGGCGACCCGCCGCTTCTGTGCCGCCCTCTCATATTCTTTTTTGCGCATGATCTGATCCGAAAACCGGTTCCCACGTTTCGGGATCATG
The DNA here is from genome assembly GCA_963786025.1 of uncultured Alphaproteobacteria bacterium. Lineage (GTDB taxonomy): Bacteria > Pseudomonadota > Alphaproteobacteria > Rhizobiales > Xanthobacteraceae > Pseudolabrys. The sequence continues at coordinate 1,648 of CAWAXK010000002.1, read as the reverse complement.
CGCCTGGCGCGGCGAGCAGATAGCCGAGGCCACGCACGGTCTGGATGATCTCGACGCCGAGTTTCTTGCGGATGCGGCCGACGAACACCTCGATCGTATTGCTGTCGCGGTCGAAGTCCTGGTCGTAGAGATGCTCGACCAGTTCGGTGCGCGAGACGACGCGTCCGGCGTGGTGCATCAGATAGGCGAGCAGCCGGTATTCGTGGCTGGTGAGTTTGACCGGATTGCCGTCAACCGAAACGCGTCCGGTGCGAGAGTCGAGCCGCACCGGCCCGCAGGTAAACTCGCTCTTGGCGTGGCCGACCGAGCGGCGCAGCAGGGCGCGCACCCTCGCCAGCACTTCCTCGAGATGAAACGGCTTGGCGACATAGTCGTCGGCGCCGGCGTCAAAGCCCTGCACCTTGTCGCTCCAGCGGTCGCGCGCGGTCAGCATCAGCACCGGCATGGCGCGTCCGGTGCGCCGCCAGGATTCCAGCACCGAGATGCCGTCCATCTTGGGCAGGCCGATGTCGAGAATGACGGCGTCGTAGGGTTCCGACTCGCCCAAATAATGGCCCTCCTCGCCATCGAAGGCGCGATCGACGACGTAACCGGCGTCGGTCAGCGCGGTCGAGAGCTGGCGGTTGAGGTCGGGGTCGTCTTCGACGACGAGCAGGCGCAACTTGGCATTCTCCGGTCAACGCCCGTTGATAGGCTCGCCGTTGGCGGCGTCAACGGTCACGCGCGACACTTTGCCACTGCGCGGCAATAGTGTCAGCACGTAGGCGAGGCTTTCGCCATGCCGGCAGAGCCGGGCGCGCACCAGTTCGGCCCGGCGGCCGTGCGTCCGCAAGGCTTTGACGGCTTGCGCGAGCGGAATGGCGCGGTGCTCGGCGACTGCCGCACGCTGTTCGGCCTTGCTCAAGCAGGCGCTGTGCGGCGGATCGGCGGCCATCGCCTGACCGGCAAAAATGGCCGGCGCCGCCAGCACGCCTGCAAGCAGGATAATAGAGCGAGGTCGGGAAACCGGCATGTGAGGGGTGTAAACGCGCCCCGGTGAACGCGGGCTGAACGCCAATATTAACAGCGCGTAACGCTAGGCTTCAAAGCCTTGAAACGACGCGAAAGCGTCGAGCGGCGCGCGCGGGGCGCGCCATTGGTTGATCGGCGCGTCCGGATCGGCATGGCCGAGCGCCAGGCCGCAGAACAATATGTAGTTCGGAGGGATATCGAGGAGGGAATAGACGGTCTTGTGCCAGTGGGTCCAAGCTTCCTGGCCGCAAGTGTGCAGCCCGTAGCCGCGCGCTAGCAGCATCACGGTCTGGATGTAGCCGCCGAGATCCGACCATTGCGGCGGACCCATGCTGCGGTCGATCGACAGCAGCAGCCCGACCGGCGCGCCGAAGAATTCGAAATTGCGCGCGTATTGCCGATAGCGGCCGGGGCGGTCCTCGCGCGGCACGCCGATCGCTTGATAGAGCGCAGCGCCAACCTGGCGGCGGCGCGCCTCATAGGGCTCTTTCAGATCGCGCGGATAGATGTCGTATTCGGCGCCCTCGCCGCGCGGCAGCAATTCCGGCCGCGCGCGCACCAGCGCCTTGAGCGCTTCGAGCTTCTTGCCGGCCAGCGCATCGACGCGCCACGGCTGCACATTGCCGCCCGACGGCGC
>CAWAXK010000001.1:0-92932 GCA_963786025.1 uncultured Alphaproteobacteria bacterium | reverse complement strand
TGCGACAAAAGCGCGGCGCAATAGCCACAGTTAAATTGGCCGCTGGGGTCAGTTGCCCCGAAAAACCTGAATATCGAGATCGCGGATCTTCTTCCGCAGGGTATTGCGGTTGACCCCCAACAGGTCGGCGGCGCGGATCTGATTGCCGCGGGTAGCGGCAAGAGCCGCGGTCAGTAACGGATATTCGATCTCCCGCAAAACCCGGTGATACAGCCCCGCGGGTGGCAAACCGTCGTCGAACCCGGAGAAATAGGCGGTCAGATGGCGTTCCACTGCTGCGCTGAGACTCTCCTCCGGACGCGGCTCGTCGTTGTTGATTGGCAGCGCCGGCTGCGCCAGTTCGGCCTCGATGACCGCCGCCGTGATGGTCTCTTGCGGGTAAAGCGCCGCCAGCCGGCGCGCCAAGTTTTCCAGTTCGCGCACATTTCCCGGCCAGCGATGGCGCTTGAGGCGGTCAAGGCCGGCCTGGTCGATCTGCTTCGGCGGCAGGCCTTCGCGTTGCGCCTGAGCGAAGAAATGGCGGATCAGGTCGGGCACGTCCTCGATGCGCTCGCGCAAAGGCGGCAGCCGCAGCGGCACGACGTTCAAGCGGAAGAACAAATCTTCGCGGAATAGGCCCTGCTGGATCAGCAGCCGCAGTTCTTTGTTGGAAGCGGCGATGATACGGACGTCGCTTTTGATCGGCGTGCGCCCGCCGACCGTCGTGTATTCACCCTGTTGCAGCACGCGCAGGAGCCGCGTCTGCGCTTCCATCGGCATGTCGCCGATTTCGTCGAGGAACAGCGTGCCGCCCTCGGCCTGCTCGAAGCGCCCGGAGCTACGCGTATTGGCACCGGTGAAGGCGCCTTTCTCATGCCCGAACAATTCCGATTCAATCAGATCGCGCGGAATAGCCGCCATGTTGATGGCGACAAACGTTCCGCTTCGCCGCTTGCCGTAATCGTGCAGCGCGCGCGCGACCAGTTCCTTGCCGGTACCGGATTCGCCCGTGATCATCACCGTGAGGTCGGTCTGCATCAACCGGGCGAGCACGCGATAGATTTCCTGCATCGCCGGCGAGCGGCCGACCAGGGGAATGCTGTCGAGGTCTTCGCTCTTGGCGCTCGCCGGCCGTTTCTCCTTCGGTTCCGACAGCGCGCGCCCGACGATGGCGATTAGTTCCTTCAGGTCGAACGGCTTCGGCAGATATTCGTAAGCGCCGCGCTCGGAGGCGCGGATCGCGGTTATGAACGTATTCTGCGCGCTCATGACGATGATTGGCAGGTCGGGGCGCGCTTTGCGGATACGCGGGATAAGGTCGAACGCGTTCTCGTCCGGCATGACGACGTCGGTAATGACCAGATCGCCGTCGCCCTGGCTGATCCAGCGCCAAAGGGTTGCGGCATTGCCCGTCGAGCGCACTTCATAGCCTGCGCGTGATAAAGCCTGATTGAGGACGGTGCGGATCGCGGCATCGTCGTCGGCTACCAATATGCTTCCCGTCGGCATCGTCTTACCTCACGGGCTCTGGACCGGCGGCGCGTCATCGGCCACGGCGCCCCCGCCGCTGTAGATCGGCATCAACACGCGAAAGATCGTCCGCCGCGGCTGCAATTCACATTCAATAATGCCGCCGTGGTCGCCCACGATCTTCGCCACCAAGGCCAGTCCGAGCCCGCTTCCGCTCTGCTTGGTGGTCACGAACGGATCGAACAAATGCGGCATGAGATCTTCGGGCACCCCCTGCCCGTTGTCCTTCACGCTGAACTCGAGCGGCAGCGAAACGCGTGTCTTGCTGCCCGGCACCGCCAGGCGCACGCCCGGGCGGAACGCCGTGGTCAATTGGATTTCGCCGTCGATTGTCCCCTCGCCGATCGCCTCGGTGGCGTTTTTCACCAGATTGAGAAACACCTGAACCAGTTGGTCGCGATTGCCGAGAACCGGCGGCAGAGAAGGATCGTAATCTTCGACGAATTTGATGTGGCGGGCAAAACCGGTCTGCGCCAGCCGCTTAACGTGATCCAGCACCACGTGAATATTGACCGGCTCGCGTTCGACCGGCCGCTCGTCGGCGAACACTTCCATGCGGTCGACCAATTTCACGATACGGTCGGTCTCGTCGCAGATCAGCTTGGTGAGCGAACGGTCGTCGTCGCCGGCCGACTGCTCGAGTAGTTGCGCCGCCCCGCGGATGCCCGACAAGGGATTCTTGATCTCGTGCGCGAGCATGGCGGCGAGTGCGATTACCGAGCGAGCAGCGCCGCGATGGGTGAGTTGGCGGTCCATTTTGTCGGCGATGGTGCGCTCCTGCAGCATCACAACGACACAATCGGGAAATTCCACCAGCGGCCCGACATAGAGATCGACTAGCCGCTCACCCGGATTGCGCGGGGTCGCCAGATCCACTTTGTATTCGTTTACCGCGGAGCCGCGCTGCCGAACCTGCTCGATCAATTGGAGCAAGGGTGAGCCGAACGGCACCAGGTCGCGCAGCATATGGCGGCGCAGCACCGGGATCGACGCCTCGAAGAACTGTTCGGCGGCAACATTGGCATCGGCAATCTTGCCGTCGGGCGACACCATGATGACGGGATGCGGCAGGGCGTTCAGCACCGCGTCGGCCGGCGAATTGACGGTAGCGGCGACGGCGTGGGCTCGGCTCATGCAACGGCCCTCCACGCGAAGGCGTCGTAGGCATCGGCGAGCAGACGGCGCGCGAGCGCCGGCTCCTCGGCGGTGAGCACGCGGCTGCGATGGTTCTTGAGAAGATCGACCGATACGCCCGCGGTTGCCGCTGCGGAATCGAGCGCCCATGCCAAATGCTTGCGCGCATGACGGCGGCCGATCGTCAGCCCATGATGCGCGAGCATTTCGTCATAGAGCGTATCGATCAGCGTGAATTGCTCGGCCAAAGGCGGCGTGCGCTCGCGCTTGCCCGTCGCGAGATAGCGCGCCACTTGTCCGGGCAGCCAGGGGCGGCCCTGCGCGGCGCGGCCGATCATCACCGCGTCGGCGCCCGACGCGGCGAGTGCGCGTTCGGCATCGTCGTATGAACGAATGTCGCCATTGACGACGACGGGGATCGATATTGCCTGCTTGACCGCCCGCACCGCCGTCCAATCGGCGCTGCCGTCGTAGAACTGGCAGCGGGTGCGGCCATGCACGGTAATCATGGCTATCCCCGCATCTTGCGCGCGGCGCGCCAGTTCCGGCGCGTTAATGCTGGCGTGATCCCAGCCCAGCCGCATTTTCAGCGAGACTGGCACGCGCACGGAGGCGACCGTCGCTTCGATCAGGGTGAGGGCGTGATCCGGATCCCGCATGAGCGCCGAGCCGGCCGCGCCGTTGGTGACCTGCTTGGACGGGCAACCCATGTTGATGTCGATGATATGGGCGCCCAGGGCTTCGGCGATGCGGGCGCCCTCCGCCATCCAGTGCGCCTCACAGCCGGCGAGTTGCACGACGCGAATTCCGACGCCGTTTCCCTCGCTGCGTACGCAGCGCCTCGCGCTGGCCTTGCGCGAGTGCCGCACAGGCGGTCATTTCCGAAACCACAAGGCCCGCACCAAACCGTTCCGCCAACCGGCGAAAGGGAGCGTCGGTAATGCCGGACATAGGGGCCAAAATCACACGGTTCGGCACCTTTACGGTGCCAACCTGCAGGAAATCGCCCGCAATCCGCTTGGTTTCGTCCCGAACGGGATTATTGCCTACCATTTAGGCGGTGCCTTTCAATGCTCAGAGTTTAGCCATTTTGCCAATGGGCGCAAGTGCTGCACTGCAAAAAACTGTTCATGTTTAAACGCCGGCCAGGCCGCCTAATCCATTCCCGCTAAAGCAGGAACGCGCTAAAGCCAAGCCGGAAAGCAGAGGTATCCATCGCATGGCGGGTGTCGCAGTCGTCATTGTCGCTGCCGGACGGGGAACGCGCGCGAGCGGCGATCTGCCCAAGCAATTCAGGCAGATCGGCGGTAAGCCGATGATCCGGCAGACCCTTGTAACGCTCTTAGGGCACCCAGACGTCGGGGTCGTACAGCCAGTTATTCACCCCGACGATGTGGCGATGTTCGCCTCGTCCGTGGCGGAACTCGACGTTCTTCCACCGGTGTTCGGCGGCGCCACAAGGCAGGCCTCGGTACGCGCCGGGCTGGAGGCTCTGGCCCCGCACAAGCCCGACATCGTCCTGATCCACGACGCGGCGCGGCCGTTCGCCAGCGCTGAGTTGGTGTCGCGCGCCATTGCGGCAGCCGAGCGCAGCGGCGCCGCTATCCCCGGGCTTCCGGTCACCGATACGGTCAAGACCGTCGATACGGACGAATGTGTCGCCGCGACGCTCGACCGCAATATACTTCGGCTGGTGCAGACGCCGCAAAGCTTCGCCTTCCCCGCGTTGCTCGATGCCCATCGCCGCGCGGCCGCCGCCGGCCGCGAGGACTTCACCGACGACGCCGCGCTCGCCGAATGGGCGGGCCTGAAAGTCAGCGTATTTGCCGGCGAGCCCGGCAACATCAAAATCACCTACGAGGGCGATTTCGCGCGTGCCGAAGCCACGCAATTCGCCGCGCTGGGTGACATTCGCACCGGCACCGGCATCGACGTGCATGCGTTCGCACCCGGCGATCACGTCACCCTCGGCGGCATCCGCATTGCACACGCGCAGGCGCTCACCGGCCATTCCGACGCCGACGTGGTGCTGCATGCGCTCACCGATGCCATTCTCGGCGCGCTCGCCGATGGCGATATCGGCGTGCATTTCCCGCCGAGCGATCCGCAGTGGAAAGGCGCCTCTTCCGACCGCTTCCTTGCCTTCGCGCTTAAGCGGCTTACGCAACGCGGCGGACGCGTCGCCCATATCGACATCAACATCGTGTGCGAAGCGCCGCGCATCGGTCCGCACCGCGACGCCATGCGCGAAAACATCGCCCGGCTCGCCGGTATCGACGCGGGCCGCGTGGCGGTGAAGGCGACCACCAGCGAAAAGCTCGGCTTCACCGGCCGCGGCGAAGGAATCGTGGCCTATGCGACCGCAACCGTGCGCCTGCCCTGGAGCGCGCTATGAGCGACGACTTGCACGCCGCCGCCACCGCCGTGCTCGATGCCTGCCGCGCGCGCGGCTTGAAACTCGCGACCGCGGAATCCTGCACCGGCGGACTGGTGGCGGGCGCGCTCACCGAAATCGCCGGCTCGTCCGACGTGATCGATCGCGGCTTCGTCACTTATTCGAACAAGGCCAAGCAGCAAATGCTCGGCGTTCCAGCGGACACGCTGAGGACGTATGGCGCCGTCAGCCAGCAAACCGCCGAAGCCATGGCGCGCGGCGCGCTCGGCCAAGGCGGTGCCGATATCGTGGTCGCCATTACCGGTATCGCGGGTCCGGGCGGCGGCGGCCCCGATAAACCGGTGGGCCTGGTGCATTTCGCGGCGGCGTCGCGCAGCGGCAAGCTCAGCCTCGCGGAAATGCGTTACGGCGACATCGGGCGCTCAGACGTGCGTCACAAGTCCGTGCTGCAGGCGCTGACGATGCTGAAAGCGATGGCGGAAACGCAAGGATAACTCGATCACAATCCCGCCGGTAATGGCGGCTAAATTGCCGAACACATGATTGCAATCCCCGCAGACCTTGCTCGCGCGGCCGCCAAGTTGCTGGCCGCGCTGATCTGCCTATTGCCCGCCGCCAGTCCGGCGCGCGCGCAAGGCAAGCTCAAAGCGCATTATGCAATCGTGATGACCGGGGTGAGCGTCGGCGAAATCGCCTGGACAGTCGACGTCGGCGACACGCTCTACAGCACGCGTGCCTCCGGCAACGCGAGCGGCATGCTTAGTGTGCTGGTGAACGGCGAAGGCGCGGTCGCGGCGCAGGGCAGTCTCGCGGCCGACCGTCTCAGTCCGTCGTCCTATACGTCCACCATCACCGACGACGACGGCACCATTAAATTGCAGATGAGCTTCGCCGACGGCGCCGCGACCGAGACCATCACGCCGCAGCCTCCGGTGTACGCCGATCGCCTGCCGGTGAGCGACGCCCACCGCCGCGGCGTCGCCGATCCGCTGAGCGCGGTGTTGATTCCGACCAAGCTCGGCGGCGGCACCATGGAAGCGTCGGATTGCAACCGCACGCTCAAGATATTCGACGGGCGCCGCCGCTATAACCTGGTGCTGTCGTTCGGCCGCATGGACAAGGTCGCGGTCGAGCGCGGCTATTCCGGGCCGATCCTGGTTTGCGGCGTCGTGCTGCAGCCGATCGCAGGCTACCGCGCCGACAGCATGATCGTAAAATACGTCGCCGGCCGGCGCGACATGGAGCTGTGGTTCGCGCCGATCGCCGGCACGTCGCTCATCGCGCCGTTGCGCGTGCTGATGCCAACCTTGATCGGAACGCTGAAGATTCAAGCTGATCAATTCGAGGCTACAGCGTCGGCGGCAACCCCGACGCCGGTCGAGACATCGCCATTGCCGCCGGCGCACTAGCCGGTATGGCGTCCATAGACTTGGTCCGCGCGCTTCTCGAACGCGGCGGAAAATTTGCGGAACGCGGTGTCGAACATGGCGCCCATCAGCATGCCGAGCGTGCGGCTGGCGAACTCATACTCGATAAAAAATTCCACCTCGCAGGCATGCTCGCCGGTGGCGCGGAAGGCCCAGCGGTTGTGCAAGTGCTTGAACGGGCCGTCGACATATTCCACCAGGATTTTCATGTTCGGCCGGTCGAGCGTGACGCGGCTGGTGAAAGTCTGGCGGATCACCTTGTAGGCGACCGTCATATCCGCGACCAGTACGGTGACGCCTTCGCCTTCGCTGGTACGACTTTTGACTCTGAGGTCGCTGCACAGCGGCACGAATTCGGGATATTTCTCGCCGTCGGCGACGAGGTCGAACATCTCGGCCGCGCTGTGACGGACGCGGCGCTTGGTGGAGAATGACGGCATTCTAAATTAACGCACGCGCGGCCTTGAGCCGCGCGAAATCTTCGCCGGCGTGATGCGACGAGCGCGTCAGCGGCGAGGACGCGACCATCAGGAAGCCTTTGGCGTAGGCGATGGTCTTGAGCGCCTCGAACTCTTCGGGCGGCGCAAAGCGCTCGACCGCGTGATGCTTACGGGTCGGCTGCAAATACTGCCCCAGGGTGAGGAAATCGACGTCGGCCGAGCGCAGGTCGTCCATCACCTGCAGCACTTCGTTCCTCTCCTCGCCCAGGCCCAGCATGATGCCCGACTTGGTGAACATCGTCGGATCGAGTTCCTTCACACGCTGCAGCAGCCGCAGCGAATGGAAATAGCGCGCGCCCGGGCGAACATTGAGATAAAGCGACGGCACGGTCTCCAGATTGTGGTTGAACACATCGGGCTTGGCCGCGACAACGATTTCGAGCGCGCCGTCCTTGCGCAGGAAATCCGGCGTCAGCACTTCGATCGTCGTCTGCGAGCAGCGCGTGCGAATGGCGCGGATGGTGTCGGCAAAATGGCGCGCGCCGCCGTCGGCAAGATCGTCGCGGTCGACCGAGGTGACGACGATGTGGGCTAAGCCCAGTTTCGCTGTGGCTTCCCCAACATGCGCGGGCTCATTCAGATCGAGCGCGCCCGGCAGGCCTGTTTTGACATTGCAGAAGGCGCAGGCGCGCGTGCAGGTGTCGCCCATGATCATGAAGCTGGCGTGCTTCTTCTCCCAGCACTCGCCGATGTTCGGGCAGCCGGCCTCCTCGCATACCGTGTGCAAGCCGTTGGCACGCATGATGGCGTGGGTATCGGCGTAGCCCTGCGATACCGGCGCTTTGACGCGGATCCAGTCAGGCTTCTTCGCCACAGCCGAATCCGGCCGGTGCGCCTTCTCCGGATGACGTGGACGCGGGTTGTTGAGGTCGAGGACGACGGCCATGAGCGTTACTTACGGCTGCGGCAGGTGCGCCGCAAGGCGGCCCCGCGCCGGCCGCAGATCAGGCCCGCCTTATCGCCCGCCAGACAAGCAAGAAAATGACGGCGCCGATGGTGGCGGTGATCAGATTGCCCCAGAAATCCGGCATGACGTGCAGGTTGAGCCTCTCGAACAGCAAGCCGCCGACAATGGCGCCGATCAGCCCGATCGCAAGATTGTAGAACAGCCCGCCGCGGCCGCCGAGGATTTGCGTCGCCAGCCAGCCGGCGATCAGGCCGATAATTATCCAGAGAAAAATGCCCATGGGGGTTACTCTCCAGCCCGCTTTCTTCTTCGTCATGCCCGGCTTTATGCCGGACATCCACGTCTTATTTTCGCTCAGCCAAGCAATGCGTGCATGGCCGGGACAAGCCCGGCCATGACGAGCTAAGTCAGGCCGTTTTCGGCGGCATGCGGTGGTTCGGCGTCGAATTGGAAATCTTCAACTCGTCGTCGTTCATGTCGACACCGACGTTGCCGAACAGCGGGGTCGATAGATAGCGCTCGCCGGTATCGGGCAGCATGGCAAGCACGGTCGAGCCGGGCGCCGCGCTATTGCACACTTCAAGCGCGCCGGCGAACGTTGCGCCGGCGGTGATGCCGACGAAGATGCCCTCTTGCTGCGCCAGCGCCTTGCTCCATTTCAAGGCATCGGCGCCGGCGATGGTGACGATGCGGCTGATTACGCCCATGTCGACGGCGTCGCCGGTGATCTTCGGAATGAAATCGGGGCTCCAGCCCTGCATCGGATGCGGCTTGAAGGCGGCATTGGGCTTGGCTGGCGAGCCGTCCGCGTTGCGTTCCTGCGGCGATTTGGTCGAGAGCATCGGCGCATCGGCCGGCTCGCACACCACGATCTTGGTGTCCGGCCGCTCCTTGGCCAGCACGCGCGCCACGCCTTTCAGCGTGCCGCCGGTGCCGAAGCCGGTGACCCAATAGTCGAGCTTCTCGCCCTTGAAATCGTCGACGATCTCGCGCGCCGTGGTGCGCGAATGCATGTCGGGATTGGCCTCGTTCTCGAATTGGCGGGTCAAGAACCAGCCATGCGTCTTGGCGAGTTCGACCGCCTTGTTGACCATGCCCATGCCGCGCTCGGCGGCGGGCGTCAGCACGACCTTGGCGCCGAGGAAGCGCATCAGCTTGCGGCGCTCGACGGAGAAGGTCTCCGCCATGGTGACGACCAGCGGGTAGCCCTTCTGCGCGCACACCATGGCAAGGCCGATGCCGGTGTTGCCGGAGGTTGCCTCGATCACCGTCTGCCCGGGCTTGAGCGCACCGGATTTTTCCGCCGCCTCGATGACGCCGAGCGCCAGACGGTCCTTGACCGAACCGAGCGGATTGAACGCCTCAATCTTGACGTAGAGGTTGATGCCCGGCGGCCCCAGCTTGTTGATCTTGACCACCGGCGTGTGACCGACGGTTTCCAGAATGTTCGCATATTTGGCCATCGACGTAACTCCCTGTTCATCGCCTTGAACCGGCGACCTACATGTTCAAGACACGCCCATACGCATCGAGCACCGCTTCCTTCATCATCTCCGACAGCGTCGGATGCGGGAACACGGTGTGCATCAATTCTTCTTCCGTCGTCTCCAGATTCATCGCCACCACATAGCCCTGGATCAGCTCGGTGACTTCGGCGCCGACCATATGCGCGCCGAGAAGTTGCCCGGTCTTCTTGTCGAAGATGACCTTCACCAGGCCCTGATCCTCGCCGAGCGCAATCGCTTTGCCGTTGCCGACGAAGGGGAAGCGGCCGACGCGGATGTCGAGCTTCTTCTCTTTGGCCGCCTGCTCGGTAAGACCGACCGAGGCGATCTGCGGCGTGCAATAGGTGCAGCCGGGGATCATCAGTCTGTTCATCGGGTGCGGATGCAGGCCCTTGATCGCTTCGATGCAGACGACGCCTTCGTGCTCGGCCTTGTGCGCCAGCATCGGTGGACCGGCGACGTCGCCGATGGCGTAGATGCCCGGCACACTGGTCTTGCTGAACGGGTCGACCACGACGCAACCGCGGTCGGTCTTTATGCCGAGTTTTTCAAGCCCGAGCTTTTCGATATTGCCGACCACACCGACCGCGGAAATGACGCGCTCGACTTCAAGCGTCTGCGTCTTGCCGCCCTCCTCGATGGTGGCGACGACGCTGTCGGTTTTTTTGTCGAGCTTCACCACCTTGGCGTTGGTGTGGATCTTGATGCCCTGCTTCTCGAAGCTCTTGCGCGCGAAAGTCTGAATCTCGTGGTCTTCGACCGGCAGGATCTGTGGCAGCACCTCGACCACGGTCACATCCGAACCGAGCGTGCGGTAGAACGAGGCGAATTCGATGCCGATGGCGCCAGAGCCGACCACCAGCAGCGACTTCGGAATGGCCGGTGGTAACATGGCCTCGAAATAGGTCCACACCAGTTTCTTGTCGGGCTCGAGGCCGGGCAGCACGCGCGGCCGCGCGCCGGTGGCGATGATGATGTGCTTGGCCTGATAGGCGCCCGGCCCGAGCGCGCCCTTCGGCGCTTCGCTCTTCGACGCCTTCACCGTCAGCTTGCCGGGCGCGTCGATCGCCGCCTCGCCCCAGATGACCGACACCTTGTTCTTCTTCATCAGGAAGCCGACGCCGTCGTTGAGCCGCTTCGACACGGCGCGCGAGCGCGCGACCACGGCCTTCGGGTCGTAAGCGACATTGTCGGCTTTGAGCCCATATTCCTTGGCGTGCTGCATGTAGTGGAAGATTTCCGCCGAACGTAAGAGCGCCTTGGTCGGGATGCAGCCCCAGTTGAGGCAGATACCGCCGAGATAGTCGCGCTCGACGATGGCTGTCTTGAAGCCGAGCTGCGCTGAGCGGATGGCGGTGACATAGCCGCCGGGGCCGGAGCCGATGATCAGGACGTCGAAGGAAGTTTCCGCCACTTAGCGTCTCCACTTGAACAGGTCGTCCCTGCTCGTCTCTCACAAGGACCCGCGGCAATCAAGCCGAGCGGCTCCCGGCCAGGATTCCCCATTGAATGTAACCCAATTGGGGAATCTAATTTGCCCAAAATCAAAGCCCCAGGGAGGCAACCATGCTCTTTTCGTGGCGCCGGCTAGCAGCCGGTTTTGCTGCCGTCATCCTCACTGCGCAAATCGCCGCCGCGGCCGAGATCAAGGTCTACAGCACTATCGGCGTCAAGGGCGCGCTGGAAGATCTGGCGCCCAAGTTCGAGAAGGCGACGGGCAACAAGCTCAACATCACTTGGGGTCTCATCTCGGGGTTCGTCAAAAAGGCGCAGGAGGGCGATGTGCCCGACGTGCTGATCGTGTCACGCCCCGGCATCGACAGCCTGACCAAGGACGGCAAGATCGCCGCCGGCGGCGTAACGCTCGGCAAATCTATTTTTGCGTTCGGCGTCAAACAAGGAGCGCCGAAGCCAGACATCTCGACCGTGGATGCGATGAAGAAGACCCTGCTGTCCGCGCGCGCGGTCGGCTACACCAACCCAGCAGCGGGCGGCGCGAGCGGCGTCTATTTTTCCAAGATGATCGAAAAGCTCGGCATCGCCTCCGAGCTCAAAGCCAAAAGCAAATTTCCGCCCCCCGCCGGCTTCGTCGGCACACTGCTGACCAATGGCGAAGTCGATATTGCATTCCAGAGCAAGCCGGAGCTGGCAACGACCCCGGGCGTCGACGTGGTCGGTCCGCCGCCCGGCGATCTCGGTCACACCAATGTGTTTGCCGCGGGCGTCGGCACCGCGTCGAAGAACAGCGAGGCCGGCAAAGCGTTGCTCAAGTTCCTGACATCGCCCGAGGCGCAGACGGTGTTCAAAGCGAAAGGTTTCGATCCGGCCTGATGCTCTGTTTTCAACAACAATAAACCCTAGGGAGGCTGACATGAAATTTACGACCGGCCGTGCAGCGACCGCAGCAGCTTTGCTGCTCGCGCAAGTCAGCTTTGCATCCGCCGCCGAGATCAAAGTGTTCAGCACCATCGGCGTGCAGGCGGCGCTGGAAGAGCTGGCGCCGAAATTCGAGAAGGCGACCAGCAACAAACTCAATATCGCCTGGGGCACCGCCGCCATCTTAGTAAAGAAGGTGCATGCGGGCGAGAGCGCCGATTTGCTGATCCTGACCAAGCAAGGCCTCGATGAGCTGATCAAGGGCAACAAGGTCGCGCCCGGCTCTGACGCCAGTTTCGCCAGTTCGGGCATGGCGGTCGTCGTCAAAAAGGGCGCGCCCAAGCCGGACATCTCGACGCCCGAGACCTACAAACAGACGCTGCTCAAGGCCAAATCGATCGCCTATTCGAACCCGGGCTCCGGTGGCGCCAGCGGCGTGTTCTTCGCCAAAACGCTGGAGCGGATGGGGATCGCCGATCAGGTCAAGGACAAGACCCATTTCCCACCGCCGAGCGGCAATTCGGCCAAACTCGTTGTGAGCGGCGAAGCCGAACTGCGCGATTCAGCAGGAACCAGAAGTGATGGCGGTGTCAGGCGTCGATATTGTCGGCCCGCCGCCGGGCGACCTCAATAACATCACGACCTACTCGGCCGGAGTTAGCCGTAACAGCAAGGACCCAAATGCGGCGAAGGCGATGATCAAGTTTCTGAAAACGCCGGAAGCTGCCGCAGTGTTCAAGGCGCGGGGCCGCAAGCCGGTGTGATAGACTCCGCTCATTCCCGTTCCCGCCTGCGCGGGGACAGGCTCCAGCGGGAATCCAGGGATGGATAAACTGAGCTAGCGGCCCTTGGTCCCCGCTTTCGCGGGGACGAGCCCTTAGACGATCATCATCACCGGGTTTTCGATCAATCGCTTGAACGCCACGACCAGCTCGGCGCCAAGCGCGCCGTCGACCGCGCGGTGGTCGCAGGACAGCGTCACGCTCATGATGGTGGCAACCGCAAGCTGGCCGCCCCGCACCACCGCCCGCTCCTCGCCGGTGCCGACCGCGAGGATGGTCGACTGCGGCGGATTGATCACCGCGGTGAAATCCTTGATGCCGTACATGCCGAGGTTCGACACCGAGGTGGTGCCGCCGAGATATTCGTTCGGCTTGAGCTTGCGCGCCCGCGCGCGGGCGGCGAGATCGCGCATCTCGTTGGAGATCGCGGAGAGCGATTTGCTTTCGGCGTTGCGCACGATCGGCGTGATCAGGCCGACCGGCAATGCCACCGCTACGCCGACGTCGGAATGCTTGTGCTTGAGCATTCCGGATTCGGTCCAGCTCACATTGGCGTCTGGCACGCGTTGCAGCGCCAGCGCCAGCGCCTTGATCACGAAATCGTTGACCGACAGCTTGAAGGCCGGCTTGCCGTCTTTGTCCTTGGGCGCCGCGGCGTTGATCTCCTCGCGCGCGGCGACGAGCTTGCGGATGTCGCAGTCCATCGTCGCGTAGAAATGCGGGATGGTCTGCGCCGAGGCGGTCAGCCGTTGCGCGATGGTGCGGCGCATGCCGTCATGCGGCACGAAATCGTAGCTGCCATCCTCGTAAAGCGCGAGGATCTGCTTGTCCGACATTGTTTGAGCGGACGGTGCTCCTGACGGAGCACCTATGGTCGGCGCGGCGCGCAGGCCCAAATTCGCGCCCTTGCCGGATTTGACGTCTTCGATGTCGCGCGCGATCACGCGGCCATGCGGGCCGGTTCCGGAGACGCGGGTGAGATCGATGCCGGATTCTTTGGCAAGACGGCGCGCCAGCGGTGATGAGAAAATTCGATTGGCGCCTTCGCTCCGAGGTGTTGCCATGCCACCTTCCCCACGTGGTGGGGAGGGATTGGAGAGTGCCGAGGGCGCGCTTATCCCTCCCCCTTTGGGGGAGGGTGACGGCGAAGCCGCCGAGTGGGGGGCGCTCTCGGCATTTTTCGCCGGTTGCTTTGCGGCCGGCGCGCTCTTCGCACCCGCGGCCGCCGCCTTCACGTCCTCGCCCTCAGCCGCCAGCACCGCGATCACCGAATTCACCGCCACGTCCTGCGTGCCTTCCGGCACCACGATCTTGGCCAGCGTGCCTTCGTCCACCGCCTCGTATTCCATCGTCGCCTTGTCGGTCTCGATCTCGGCGATGACGTCGCCCGATTTGATCTTGTCGCCCTCTTTCTTGAGCCAACGCGCCAGGTTGCCCTTCTCCATGGTGGGCGACAGCGCGGGCATGAGGATGTTGGTGGGCATTGCGCGCTACCGGTAGCAGACGGCTTTCGCCGCTTCGACGACTTCGGCGACCGAGGGCAGCGCCAGCTTCTCGAGATTGGCGGCGTAAGGCATCGGCACTTCCTTGCCGGTGACGCGCCCGACCGGCGCGTCGAGATAATCGAAGGCGTGCTCCATGAGGCGGGCGGCGATCTCGGCGCCGACGCCGGACTGCGCCCAGCCTTCCTCGACCGTCACGCAGCGCCCGGTCTTCTGCACCGAGGCGACGATGGAGTCGGTATCCATCGGCTTGAGGGTGCGCAGGTCGATGACTTCCGCTTCGATGCCGTCCTTGGCCAATTCCTCGGCGGCCTTGAGCGCGTAAGACATGCCCATCGACCAGGCGACGATGGTCACGTCGTGGCCCACGCGTGCGATTTTCGCTTTGCCGATCGGCAAGACGAAGTCATCGAGCTTGGGCACCGGCGCAGAGTGGCCGTAGAGGATTTCGTTTTCCAAGAACACCACCGGATTGGGATCGCGAATCGCGGCCTTCAAGAGTCCCTTGGCGTCGGCTGCATTCGATGGCGCGATCACCTTGAGGCCGGGGATGTGCGAGAACCAGGATGAATAATCCTGACTGTGCTGGGCGGCGACGCGGGCGGCGGCGCCGTTCGGCCCGCGGAACACGATCTGGCAGCCCATCTGGCCGCCCGACATGTAGAGCGTCTTGGCGGCGGAGTTGATGATCTGGTCCATCGCCTGCATGGCGAAGTTGAAGGTCATGAATTCGACGATCGGCTTCAAGCCGGCGAGCGCCGCGCCGACGCCCATGCCGGCAAAGCCATGCTCGGTGATCGGCGTGTCGATGACGCGCTTGTCGCCGAACTCCTGCAGCAATCCTTGCGTGACCTTGTAGGCGCCTTGATATTCGGCGACCTCCTCGCCCATCACGAAGACATCCTTGTCACGCCGCATCTCCTCCGCCATGGCGTCGCGCAACGCTTCGCGCATCGTCATGGTGACCATCTCGGTGCCTTCGGGAATATCGGGATCGGCGGCGGCATGCACGGCCGGCGCCTCGGGTGCCGCTTGAGGTGCGGGCTTGGCTTCAGGCTTTTCCAGCTTCGCCGAGGGTACGGGCTTGGCCTGCGGCGCCGGTTTCGAATCCGCGATCGCCGCCTTGTCCTCGCCGTCACCGAGGATCACTGCAATCGGCGTGTTGACCGCAACATCCGCGGTGCCTTCCGGCACTAGGATTTTACCGAGCGTGCCTTCGTCCGACGCCTCCACCTCCATGGTAGCCTTGTCGGTCTCGATCTCGGCGATGATGTCGCCCGACTTGATGCGGTCGCCTACTTTTTTGAGCCATTTGGCGAGGCTGCCCTTTTCCATCGTGGGCGACAGCGCGGGCATGAGCACTTCAATCGGCATGGTTTCTACTCAGACCCGACTTTTCTGTTTGCGCATAATCTTATCCAAAAACCGGTTCCCACTTTTCGGGATCATGCGCTTACCGGTACACATCGGCGTAAAGCTCGGCCACGTCCGGCTCCGGATCGTGGGTGGCGAATTCGGCCGCTTGATTGATCAAGTCGCGCACCCCGCCGTCGATCTTCTTCAGCTCGTCTTCCTTGGCGAACTTCTTTTCCAGAATGCGGTGGCGCGCCATGTCGATCGGATCGTGGTGCGTGCGCACATCCTCCACTTCCTCGCGCGTGCGGTATTTCGCCGGGTCCGACATCGAGTGGCCGCGATAGCGGTAGGTCAGCATCTCCAGAATGTATGGACCCTTGCCGGCGCGGCACCAGGCCGCCGCCTTCTCGCCGGCCGCCTTTACCGCGCGCACGTCCATACCGTCGACCTGCTCGCCCGGAATATTGAACGACAGGCCGCGCCGCGACAGGTTCACTTCGGCCGAGGCGCGCGTGATCGCGGTGCCCATGGCGTAGCGGTTGTTTTCGATCACGTAGATGACGGGCAGCTTCCACAAACTCGCCATGTTGAAGCTTTCGTAGACCTGGCCCTGATTGGCCGCGCCGTCGCCGAAATAGGTCACCGAGATATTGTCATTGCCGCGATAGTGGTTGGCGAAAGCAAGGCCGGTTCCGATCGGGACCTGCGCCGCGACGATGCCGTGGCCGCCGAAAAATCCCTTCTCGACGCTGAACATGTGCATCGAGCCGCCTTTGCCCTTGGAATAGCCGTGGGTGCGGCCGGTAAGCTCGGCCATCACGCCCTTGGGGTCCATGCCGCAGGCCAGCATATGGCCGTGGTCGCGATAGCCGGTGATCACCTCATCGCCGGCTTTCAGGGTCATCTGCATGCCCACCACCACGGCCTCCTGGCCGATGTAGAGGTGGCAGAATCCGCCGATCAGCCCCATGCCGTACATCTGGCCCGCCTTTTCCTCAAAACGGCGGATGCTCAGCATGCTGCGGTAAGCGGCAAGCTCCTCGTCTTTGCTGAAATTGGCGACCGGCGTGGCCGGTGGCTTGGCTTCGGCGCCCGGGCTTTTCTTGACGACCGCCATTGGCACTCCCTGCGAAAGCGTCCGGGCAAATGTGTCGGGAACTTCGGTTCGGCTTCGCAACCTTCCAATAGCTTAATCCGCCCGGGGGCGGAAGCGCGAGGCCGCCGGACGGAATTGCGGAATACACCCGGAATTTGGCTGAAAATTACAAACCGAGCGGTGGAAAACGCCGGCAGCCTAATGCGGATGGAGCAACAGGGTCAGATCGCGCGGGTCGACCAGGCCCAGCAGCGCGCGGGCGCGCTCGTCCAGCATATCGGGGTCGATGCGGTCGGAACGCAGCAGCGCCACCCGCCGCTCCCACAGCGTACGTTCGGCTTTCAAATGCCTGAGCTCGCCTTGCATGGTTGCCAGCTGCTGGTCGAGGTCGGCTTGCGCGCGCAGGCCATGATTGCCGGAGAAGGCGTTGGCCGCGAAATAGCCGATGAATAGCGCGGCAAAGGTATAAAGGCCGAGCGCGGTCAGGATGGTACGGCGGCGACGGTGGGAGACCATCCCCCCAACATGCGGGAATCGCGTTAAAGCGCGTTTAATGCGCTAAAGGCCGGTCAAATCGGCGCGTAATGGCGGATTTCATTGAGCAAGAAATTGCCCACCCGCTTGCCGCGGTTGCGGAAATGCCGCAGCACGCCCTGGTCGACGAAATAAGTGAGCAGGATCGAATCGCGGCTTTTGACGCGATCGTGCACCGGGTCCGCTGAGTGCCAAGTGTCGGTACCCACCGCAAACGCATAGCCGGTATTGGGTGCAAAGCGCATCTGCGCCTTCTTCGGCATCGAGCCGTCGGGCAGCTTTTCGTGAAAGATGGTGCCAATGTCGGTGTTGGCGTCGTCCTTCGGCAGATAGAGCTGGACCGTGATCCCCTTCCAGCGCGTATCGGTGTGCGGCGTGATCAGATAACCGGGGATGTCGCGGGTCAGGATTGGGATCGGATACATGCCGACCTTGGCGAAGTCGGCGCCGAAACGCTTCGACAGGCCGGGCGCGAGGCGGCGGATAAAGGCCTGCTTGACCGGCTGCGAGCACAGCGCGCGGCCGACCACGTCCCACAACGCGCGCTTTTCCGGCGGCAGATTGCGGATGTATTCCGGGAACAGGTCGATCTTCACGCGCGTGTGTGTCCCGTCGGTAAGATCGTGGCCCTTGCTGCGGCCGTGCATCGGGCGGTAGTCGGTCGCCTCCGGCATCAGCGCTAGAATTTGCGCGTAGACGTCGTCAGGGAACACGCGATCGAATTCGAGATGGAAGAACGGCTTCTCCACTGCGCGCGCAGCATCGACCGATTGCGCGACAAAAGCGGCGAGCCGCTCGATGGCCTGGCGGCGATCACGGCTGGTGAGGGTCGTGGACTGGTCCATGGCCTGTACTCTATTTCAGCCCGCGAAATTCACCGGTAATTTGCTTGGATTTGATCCCTATTGCAAGCCATTGGCTAATCTTGGGCCCATCTTGGACAGAGCGCGCGTTGACCGCAGTCTGCCGCTAATCGCACCGCTGCGACGGTCCATCCGTCTTCAAGCTTTACCCGGTTGCCTTCGCCAAGATCGATTCTGCCGGGACGGCCCTCGATCTGCAGTTCAATTCGATTGAGCGTCCACGTTCCCAAATTCTTCGTCGCGGACAGATAGACCGTGCCTTTGCCCTTTGGACCTGTCACCGAGAATTGCAGATCGGCTCTTCCCGTCGGCCCTGACGTTTCAATCCTGCCGGTCGGGGCTCCAGCCGTGATCGGCGTACCGAGTGCACTGGTAACCGCTCCGTTCGCCTGCACCCGCGCGACCGCCATTTGATAGGCTTCGGACTGCTTCAAGAGTGCAACGACGGAAAACCACGCCCCGACGCCAAGGCCGATCAACGCGATGATGGCGACCACGCCCGCGATCGACCAATAGCGCTGCACGCGTCTGAACTGATCGACGCTCTCCCAACGCTTGTTGCGCCAGGCCCATGCGCTGCCTTTCACGCCGAGCACAAATGGCATGACGATGTTGACGAGCGGCACGAACATCAGCAGCGCGATAAACGTGTTATTGCCGATGCCCCAAATCCAATTGAGGAAAAATGCGCCCCAGTTCCAGCGATCGATCTCGGGCGGAACGACCGATGCTATGCCTTGGCCTGATGTATTTTCCACCGTGGTCTCCCGCCCCTAAGAGAACCGCCATGCGCTATTGTGTTTTTGCGGCGATTTGGCGCCTAACGCAAGCCGGGCCGACGGCGAAAGCCGATAACCGCTATTCGTTGCCGGTCGCGTGACGCGCGAATGTCTCAAGCACGCGGCCGATGGCGGTCACCGCCTGACTGGCCTTGCTGCCAAGCGCGTGCCGGGCCGCAATCCAACCGGGGTAGTTGTAGCTGAGTTTCACCGACCCATCGGCGTCTTGCCAAACCAGCGCTTTCAACGGCAGGTCGATCCCGGCTGTCTGGGCGGCCTGCATCAGCGGCGTTCCCGCGGCGGGATTGCCGAAGATGACGAGCGTGGTCGGCCGCAGCGCCATGTTGACGCCAGCCGCGCCCGCCGCGTGATCAACGCGCGCAAAAATCGTCACCCCCTTCGTCTGCAGAGCCGTCACAAGCCGATCGAGCGTCGTCGTAAAATCATGCGCACTTGGCAGCGTGATAAGGCCGTTGCCGGGTTCTGGCATATCCAATCCTCACTCGGGCTGGACTACGGTTAGTTCGCCCCCGATCAGCCAGCAGTGCCGTCACACTCAAAAATGCAATATAGTATAGTTTCCATTGGCAGCCGTCATGAACAACGGTTGATGGAGGCGCCCGCATGCGCGAACTGCGCGTGTAGATCGGCGCCGCGTTTCTGGTCTGCGCTATTGCCGTCCCGGTCTACGGCTTGATCACCGCAGCCTGAAAAGCGGCGCGTCCTAACGGCCTGCCTTCAGCGCCTCACGCCCGGCATATTTCGCCTGCGCGCCGAGTTCTTCCTCGATGCGCAACAGCTGATTGTATTTCGCGGTGCGGTCGGCGCGCGCCAGCGAGCCGGTCTTGATCTGCCCGCAATTGGTGGCGACGGCGAGGTCGGCGATGGTCGAATCTTCAGTTTCGCCCGAGCGGTGCGACATCACCGCGGTGTAGCCGGCCTTGTGCGCCATTTCGACGGCGGCCAGCGTCTCGGTGAGCGTGCCGATCTGATTGACCTTGATCAGGATCGAATTGGCGAGGCCGCGCTTGATGCCGTCGGAAAGCCGCGTCACGTTGGTGACGAACAGATCGTCGCCGACGAGCTGGCACTTGTTGCCGGTCTTTTGCGTCACCAGTTTCCAGCCTTCGAAGTCGTCCTCGGCCATGCCGTCTTCGATCGAAACGATGGGATATTTGCCGACCAGCTCGGCCAGATAATCCGCCTGCTGTTGCGGCGAGCGGGTCTTGCCCTCGCCTGCGTAAACATATTTGCCGTCCTTGAAGAATTCGCTGGCGGCCGGATCGAGCGCGATCATCACGTCGCCGCCGGGCTTGTAGCCGGCCTTGGCGATTGCCTGCATGACGACGTCGAGCGCGGCCTCCGCCGATTTCAGATCGGGCGCGAAGCCGCCCTCGTCGCCGACATTGGTGTTGAGGCCCATCGATTTGAGTTGTGCCTTCAACGTCTGGAAAATCTCAGACCCGGCACGCAGAGCTTCCGCGAAGCTCGGCGCGCCGACCGGCATGATCATGAATTCCTGAAAGTCGATTGGGTTGTCGGCATGCACGCCGCCATTGAGGATGTTCATCATCGGCACCGGCAGCGTGCGCGCCGCGATGCCGCCGACATAGCGGTAAAGCGGCGCCTGCGTGGCTGCGGCCGCGGCCTTGGCCACGGCGAGCGACACGCCGAGGATGGCATTGGCGCCGAGTCGTCCCTTGTTGGGGGTGCCGTCGAGCGCGATCAGCGTTTCGTCGATCTTGGCCTGCGCTTCGGCCTCCATGCCGCCGGTCGCGTCGTAGATCTCGCCGTTGATGGCATCGACCGCCTTGCGCACGCCCTTGCCGCCGTAGCGCGCCTTGTCGCCGTCACGCAGTTCGACCGCCTCGTGCGCGCCGGTCGAGGCGCCGGACGGCACCGCGGCGCGGCCCTTCGAGCCGTCCTCCAGGATGACGTCGACTTCGACGGTCGGATTGCCGCGGCTGTCGAGGATTTCGCGGCCGATAATGTCAATAATGGCGGTCATGGGCTTGTTCCGGCAGTTGGATATGGCCGGGCTTCTACAGGATGGACAACCCCCTTGTCATGCCCCGTCCTCACGGGGCATTGCATGCGTATGACGAAAAAGCCACTCCAGCTCGGGCACCCGACGCCCATCCCAGCTTCGCCCGATAAGGCGGTGCTCGACCGCGTGCCCAACCCGCACGCGGATACCGACTACCTCGCCCGCTTCACCGCGCCCGAATTCACCACGCTGTGCCCGATCACCGGCCAGCCCGATTTCGCCCACCTGGTCATCGATTACGCGCCCGGCCGCTTTCTGGTCGAGTCGAAGTCGCTCAAGCTCTATCTCAACAGTTTCCGCAACCAGGGCGCCTTCCACGAAGACTGCACGATCGCCATCGGCAAGACGCTGGTCGCGCGGCTCAAGCCAAAATGGCTGCGCATCGGCGGCTACTGGTACCCGCGCGGCGGCATGCCGATCGACGTGTTTTGGCAGTGGGGCCGCTTGCCGAAGGGATTGTGGGTGCCCGATCAGGGCGTCGCGCCCTATCGCGGGCGGGGTTAGACAGCCGACGGCGCCGGCCGACGCAGCCGCAACGCACAAGTCCAGCCGGTGATGACCAGCATTGCCGCACCGGCGATGAGTACCGGCGTGATGCCGATGCCGCTCGACAATCCGAGCCCATAGATTACCGGCCCGACCGCCTGTCCGAGAAAGAAGAAAAATGAGTGGCCGGCCATGGCCGAACCGCGCGCCGCCGGCGCCAGCTCGGTGACATAGACCTGGATGCAGCCGTGCAGCATGTAAAAGCCGAAGCCGAGCAAAATAAAATTGCCGAACTCCACCGGCCAGGGCGCGCGCAGCGCGATCACGATCAGGCTAAATGCCATGACCATGCCGCCGCCCGCCATCAGACGTTTCTCGCCGATATAGGTCAACAGCCACTTGACCAAGATCGTATAAACGATGCCACCGATGGCGAAGCCGGCGATCACCAGGCCGGCAATCGATGCGTGGGTGACGCCTTCGGTGTGCAGCAGCACAGCCATGTAGGGAAACACGCCGAACATGAACAACGCTTCAATGAACACCGCGCTGAAGCAGTATTTTGCCAGCGGATTGCGGAAGATCGCGCGGTAGTTCTCGATCAGCGCCGCGGAATCGAAGCCGCCGGGGGTTTCCGTTATTCCGCGAAAGCCCGGGATCGCGAAAGCAAGCGCAATCAGATTAATGGCGCCAGTGGCGAAAAACACGCCGCGCCAACCGATCAGATCGCCGATCACACCGGCGCCCGAGGCGCCCAGCAGATTGCCGCTCATGGCCGCGAACAGCAGTTTGCCGAACGCTACCTGGCGTTCGCGCACCGGCACGCGGTCGCCGGCGACGGCAAAGGCAATCGGAAATATGCCGCCGGCGGTCATGCCGGCGACGATACGCAAGGTCATCAGCATCTCGAAATTGGCGGCGAGCCCGCAGGCGAGCGTGCTCAGCCCCAAAGTAAGCATGCAGATCGCGATCAGCCGGGTCTTGCTGAACATGTCGGCGAGCGCACCAAGCACCGGCTGCATCAATGCATAGGGCAAGGTGAAGGCGGTCGATAGCAGCGCGGCGGTAGCCGGCTCGACAGCTAGGCCGCTGGCGATTTGCGGAATCACCGGATCGACCGAGCGAATGAACAGCGACGTCGCGAAGATGACGAACGCCAAAAGGTTGATCACGCTGCCCATGAAATTTAGCGCCCGCTACGGATCAGCGCTTGGCCAGCCGGTCGAATTCGACCAGCGTGCGCAACAGAGCTTCCATCTCTTTGAGCGGCATCATGTTGGGCCCATCGGACGGCGCGCGGTCGGGGTCTTGATGGGTCTCGATGAACACGCCGGCAACGCCGACCGCCACCGCCGCCCGCGCCAGCACCGGCACGAATTCGCGCTCGCCGCCCGAGGACGTGCCCTGCCCGCCCGGCTGCTGCACCGAATGGGTGGCGTCGAATATCACTGGCGCGCCGGTCGTGCGCGCGAGGATCGGCAGCGCGCGCATGTCGGAGACCAGCGTGTTGTAGCCAAACGACACGCCGCGCTCGGTCACTAGCACGTTGGCGTTGCCGGCGCCGATGATTTTCTCCACCACGTTCTGCATATCCCACGGCGCCAGGAACTGACCTTTCTTGACGTTGACGACTTTTCCAGTCTTGGCGGCGGCAATCAGCAGGTCGGTCTGCCGGCACAAGAAGGCGGGGATTTGCAGTACGTCTACCGCGGTGGCGGCGCGCGCGCATTGCTCGGCGTCGTGCACGTCGGTGAGCACCGGAATTTTCAGCGTGTCGCGGATTTCGGCGAATATGGGGAGCGCCGCATCGAGCCCAATGCCGCGGGCACTCTTGGCCGACGTGCGATTGGCCTTGTCGAAGGAGGTCTTGTAGACGAGGCCGATGCCGACGCGCGCCGCGATCTCCTTGAGCGCGGCCGCCATTTCCAGCGCATGCGCTCGGCTTTCCAACTGGCACGGTCCAGCGATCAGCGCCAACGGCAGAGCATTGCCGAAGCGCACGGCGCCGATGGTGACGGTCGAGTTAGGTTTCTGATCCAAGACGGTTTTGCCCTCGCGGCCGCGACCATGAAGCCGCGAAGCCGCCCG
Source organism: uncultured Alphaproteobacteria bacterium (assembly GCA_963786025.1). Taxonomy (GTDB): domain Bacteria; phylum Pseudomonadota; class Alphaproteobacteria; order Rhizobiales; family Xanthobacteraceae; genus Pseudolabrys. The sequence continues at coordinate 69,646 of CAWAXK010000001.1, read as the reverse complement.
GTCAACGGGCGGGTTCGAATACCAGCACAGCGTCCAAAGCGTCCTCCCGGCCGATCACGGCGGCATTTCCGGCATAAAGTCCGGCCATTCCGGCGAGCTCAGGCACGCCTAGCAAAAGGCTGGCATCGGCGGTCGTAAAGCGCAGCGCCGCCAGTCTTGCGCCACGGTCGACTTCCGGCGCCCGGACACCGAAGCGGTGAAGGAAAGCGGCAGGCGTCGTGACCTCAATCGTCCCGCGCGGCGTAGCGATTTTGAAGCCCTCGCCGCTTCGCTCGGCCGCCGCACCGACGAAACCTTCCATGAATTTCAAGTGGCGCGCGGGCGCCTCGGCGACGGCGACGATGCCGGCAACGCCCGCGACGCTGTTGGCGTGCTTTTGGAACTCCGGATTCCAGAAATTCTCCGGGTAGTGCTGCTGGCAGGTGAAGAAACCGATTTCGGGCGCGTGCCGATCGGCCGCGAAGGCAAGCGTGAACGCTACTTTAAGCGGCGTGCCGTCGGGGCGTTTGGCTTCACGCTCGAATTCATAAAGCCCGAAATCGCCAAGCTCCTGGGCGCGAAACTCATCCGCATCGTGCGCGCCGTGCCCTTCCAGCACCAGCATCGACAGGCCTTGCTCGTGTGCGAGAAAATCGCGATTGAAGGCGCCGAAAGAAAACTGCTGCGGGGCGTGCGGCGCGATGCCGCTTTCGTCCGCGATCGTCAGCAATTCGATAAACGTGCCCTGGAACTGAACGATATGGTTCTGCGTGCCCCAAGCGCGCGGATGCCGGTTGCGCGCGCCCACCGTGAAACCGAGGCCACGGTATAGCGCTGCCGCCGCGTCGAGATCGCGCACGGCGTGAACGATATGATCGAGGCCGCGGGGCATGAACGCCTTTCCATTGACCGCACTTTGACGTCATATTCCGTCACGAATCATAGACGCGTATCCGCAAATATGTGGGACTTCAAATGACCAGCAAATCACGAACCGGCCAGCGCCGCGACAAACATCCACTGTCGCCCGATGCGGCAACCAAGAAAGCCAAAAAGGCCGAGCGGATCGCCAAGGGGAAGTTTCAGACCAAGCTGCAAGGCGCCCAGCGCCGCGATGCGCAAGCCAAGATGCGCCGGCTGGATGACTGATCGCGAAGGTCCTTAAACCAACCGGCTCTGCTCCACCGCCGCGCCGATGAAGGAGGCGAACAGCGGGTGCGGCTCGAACGGCCGCGACTTCAGTTCGGGATGGAATTGCACGCCGATGAACCAGGGATGGTCCTCGTATTCGATGATCTCGGGTAAAATGCCGTCGGGCGACATGCCGGAGAAACGCATGCCGCGCTGCTCGAGACGCCCCTGGTAGCCGGTGTTGACCTCGTAGCGATGGCGATGGCGCTCGGAGATTTCCGTGCTGCCATAAATGCCGGCAACGCGGCTGCCGCGCGTCAGCACCGCAGGATAGGCGCCGAGCCGCATGGTGCCGCCGAGGTCGCCGCCGTCCATCCGCCGCTGCAACTCATTGCCCTTGAGCCATTCGGTCATCAGGCCGACCACCGGCTCAGTTGTCGGGCCGAACTCAGTGGAATTGGCCTCGGCGATGCCGCACAGATTACGCGCCGCTTCCAACACCGCCATCTGCATGCCAAAGCAGATGCCGAAATACGGAACCTGCCGCATGCGCGCGAACTGCGCCGCGCGGATTTTACCTTCCGCGCCGCGCTGGCCGAAACCGCCGGGCACCAGAATGCCGTTAACGTGCTCGAGAAACGGCGCCGGGTCCTCGTTCTCGAACACTTCCGACTCGATCCAGTCGAGATTGACCTTGACCTTGTTGGCGATGCCGCCGTGCGAGAGCGCCTCCGTTAGCGATTTATAGGCGTCCTTCATGCCGGTATATTTGCCGACAATGGCGATGGTGACGTCGCCTTCCGGATTGCGGATGCGCTCATTGATAATGTGCCAGCGTGCGAGATCGGGCGCCGCCTTCGGATCCAGACCGAAGGCCTCCAGCACTTCGCGATCGAGGCCGGCTTCGTGATAGGCCTCCGGCACCGCATAAATGTTGTCGACGTCGCGCGCTTCGATCACCGCGTTTTCGCGCACATTGCAGAACAGCGCGAGCTTGCGCCGTTCGCCGTGCGGGATCGGGCGGTCGGTGCGGCATAGCAGGATATCGGGCTGGATGCCGATCGAGCGCAATTCCTTGACCGAATGCTGCGTCGGCTTGGTCTTTAGTTCGCCGGCGCTCGAAATGAACGGCAGCAGCGTGAGGTGGACATAGACCGCGTGATGGCGCGGCAGGTCGTTGCCCAATTGCCGGATCGCCTCGAAGAACGGCAGACCCTCAATGTCGCCGACCGTGCCGCCGACCTCGACCAGCACGAAATCGAAACCGTCATTGCCATCGCGCACGAAATCTTTGATCGCATTGGTGACGTGCGGAATGACCTGGATGGTGGCGCCGAGATAGTCGCCGCGCCGCTCCTTGGTGAGGATGTCCTGGTAAATGCGGCCGGTAGTGATGTTGTCCTGCCGCGTCGCGGGACGCCCGGTGAAGCGCTCGTAATGCCCGAGGTCGAGATCGGTCTCGGCGCCGTCGTCGGTGACGAACACTTCGCCGTGCTGATAGGGCGACATCGTGCCGGGATCGACGTTGAGATAGGGGTCGAGCTTGCGCAGCCGGACCTTGTAGCCGCGCGCCTGCAGCAGCGCCCCGAGCGCCGCGGATGCGAGACCCTTACCCAATGAGGAAACCACGCCGCCGGTGATGAAAATGTACCGCGCCATGGGGCCTAACCTGTAATGCCGCCGAATTGATTCGACGAGCGCGAAAACCTCAGAGCCGGTCTGCGCCTGTGTGCAAATCCGGAAATTGCCGTCATCAAAAACCTTTGTATCGGTATTTTCATATTCCACCTGAAAGGCGCTCCGGCCTTTCCACGCATATCCGGGCCCTAACGCGGAAGGGCCGGTTTCCCGGCCCTTCGTCAGCTCCTTATTTCGACTGCGGCACCTGCGGGCCGGCTGGCGTCGCGGGGGCAGCGGGCGGCGCCGCGGGCGCGCCCTGCAGTTGATTTCAGAATCCCTTTCGGGTTCAGCGGTGCGGTGGGACCAGCGGGCGCGACCGGTGCGCTTTGGCCGCCCTGCAGGATCGAGGTCGGCTTGCGGTTCAAGCCGGCGATGATCGAGAGCAGCAGGCTGGTGGCGAAGAACAGGCCGGCCAGGATCGCGGTGGCACGCGTGAGCACGTTGGCCGTGCCGCGGCTGGTCATGAAACCGCCGGTCGAGCCGATGCCGAGCCCACCACCTTCCGATTTCTGCAACAGCACGACGCCGATCAGAGCGAGCACCAGCATCAGGTGGATGACGATTACGACGTGCTGCATAAGGCCCTTAATCCGTTCAAACCGACCGGTCTGGGCTGCCCGCCCAGGCGGCGCTCCGCCGGTCATATAGGTAATCAGTCGGAATTTGCCGCGTCTCTACACGATCACACGCAGCATTTCCACCCTCGCCGTGCCTAGCGGTAAACCGAAGCAATACCAAGGAAATCCGTCGCTTTCAGGCTGGCGCCCCCGACCAGGGCGCCGTTCACATTGGCAATTGTCAGCAGTTCCTTGGCATTGGCCGGCTTGACCGAGCCGCCATAGAGAATACGGACGCGGCCGCCTTCGGCGCCAAAGCGCGCCTCTAGCCGTTGGCGGATGAAGGCATGGACCTCGGCGACGTCGCCGGGCGTCGGGGTCAGCCCGGTACCGATCGCCCAGACCGGCTCATAGGCGACCACCAAATTGGCGCCGGTGCCGCCATCAGGCAGCGAGCCGTCGAGCTGGCGGCCGATGACGGAAAGCGTCTGCCCGGCTTCGCGTTCGGTGCGTAGCTCACCGACGCACACGATCGCCGTCATGCCGGCGCGGTGGGTGGCCAAAGCCTTGGCGCGCACCTGGGTGTCGGTCTCATGGTGGTCGGTGCGCCGCTCCGAATGGCCGACGATTACCGCCACAGCGCCGGCGTCCTTGAGCATTTCGGCAGCGATATCGCCGGTATGGGCTCCGGATGGCTCGGCGTGGCAATCCTGCCCGCCGATGGCAACCGCCGAGCCGCGTGCCGCGGCGGCAAAGTCCGCGATCAGCGTGGCCGGCGGGCACACCATCAGGCCGGTCTTGAGACCGGCCGCGCCGTTGACGATTTTGGTCAGCTCGCCTTCCGAGACGGCCAGCCCGTTCATCTTCCAGTTGCCCGCTATTAGCGGGATTGGGGCGTCCGATGCCATGTTTTAGGTCCTTATGCGCGTGCCGTTATCAGACCCGCATCGCGGGCGCCAGAGCGGCCCGGCCACAAGCTGATCCTTCTTGAGTTGCAAGGAGTTGGCTCGCTCCCTATAAGGGCCCGACCACCCTTCATTCAGCCATCACCGTCGTCCGGGAAGAACGCAGCCCATGCTCCGCGGTATCCACAAAGCCTCCTCGACCTGGCTCGGCAAGGGCGTCATGGCCATCGTCATGGGCGGATTGATCATCAGCTTCGCGATTTGGGGCATCGGCGACATTTTCCGCGGCTTCGGCGCCAATTCGGCGATCCAGATCGGCGGCACCGAGATCTCGATCGAGCAATTCCGTCAATTCTACACCACCCGCCTGCAGCAGCTCGGACAGCAAGTCGGCCGCCCGATCACCCCCGAGCAGGCGCGGGAGACCGGCATCAACCAACGTGTGATCGGTCAGTTGGTGGCCGAGACGACGCTCGACGAGCAAGCCAACGCCTTGCGGCTCGGCATCAGCAATGCCGACATCGCCGGCCGCATCACCAATGATCCGAGCTTCCGCGGTATCACCGGCAAGTTCGACCGCGATCGCTTTGAGCAGATCATCCGGCAAGCCGGCTATACCGAACCGAAATTTGTCGAGGAGCAGCGTCGCGTGATCTTGCGCCGGCAAATCGCACTCAGCATCGGCGGCGACTTTCCGGTGCCGGCAACGGCGGAGAAGGTGCTCAATCAATATCAAAACGAAAAACGCAGCATCGAATATCTCAGCTTAGGTCCGGCGCAGGCGGGCGACATTCCAGCGCCGACGCCTGAAGTCCTCAGCAAATATTTCGACGAGCGCAAAGTTTTGTTTCGCGCGCCCGAATACCGCAAGATAAGCCTGCTCGCGATGTCGCCGGCTGCGCTTGCCAAGCCGGACGCCGTCACCGACGCCGATGCCAAGAATTATTACGAGCAGCACAAAGCAAGCTACGGCACGCCCGAGCGCCGCGAACTGAGTCAGATCGTTTTCCCGAAGCCAGAAGAGGCTGCGGCCGCGCGTGAGCGCATCGCCAAGGGCGCGACTTTCGCCGACATCGCCAAGGAACGCGGCCTGAAAGATAGCGATACCAATGTCGGCATGGTGACGAAGTCCGGGATCATCGATCCGGCCGTCGCCGACGCCGCTTTCGCCCTCAAGTCGGGCGAGGTCAGCAAGCCGGTCAATGGCCGCTTCGGCACGGTGCTACTGCAAGTCGGCAAAATCGAGCCGGGAAGCGAGAAGACCTACGAGCAGGTTGCACCGCAGATCAAACGCGAACTCGCCGAGGGCCGCGCCAAGACCGAAATCGGAACGCTGCGCGACAAATTCGAGGATGAGCGCGCCGCCGGCGCAACGCTCGCCGAGGCAGCCAAGAAATTAGGCCTCACCTCGCAAACCTTCGATGCGGTCGACCGCTCGGGCCGCGGCCCGGATGGCAAGCCGATCGCCGGCCTGCCTACCAAACCGGATGCGGTCGCCGCGGCCTTTGCCAGCGACGTCGGCGTCGACAACGATCCCCTGCAGCTGCCGGATGGCGGCTATCTCTGGTTCGATGTCACCGGCATCACGCCGGCGCGCGATCGCACGCTCGCCGAGGTGAAAGACAAGGTCGAGGCGCGCTGGCGCGAAGACGAGATCGCCAAGCGCCTGCAGGCCAAGGCCAACGACATGGTCGGCAAGCTCAAAGCCGGCACGGCGATGGACCAGCTTGCCACCGAGACTGGCCTGAAAGTGGTGACGGCAACCGATCTGCAGCGCGGCAAACCGGGCGGCTTTGCGCCGGCGAAGCTGGTCGAAGCAGCCTTCAAGATCCCCAAGGACGTGCCGTCTACGGCCGAAGGCGATCAAGAGACCGCGCGCTTCGTGTTCAAGGTCACCGGCGTCGTCGATCCGCCGCTCGATCCCGCCGCCAGCAAGGCGATCGCGACCTCGCTGCAGAACCTATACTCCGACGACCTCGTCGGCGCCTATGTCACGCGGCTGGAAAGCGATTTCGGCGTCAAGTTCAATCAGCAGGCGCTGAACCAGGTCATTGGCGGAGCTCCCACCCCCAGCAACAATCCGAACGATTTCTACTGACCCCATGCAGATTGAGCCGTCGGAAACCGCTTTCGCCGAACGTTACGGCCGCGGCCAGGCGCAGGTGGTGTGGACCACGCTAGTCGCCGATCTGGAGACGCCGGTCTCGGCCTTCCTCAAGCTCGGTGGCGGCAAGCCGATGAGCTTCCTGCTGGAGTCGGTAGAAGGCGGCGACACACGCGGCCGTCATTCTATCATTGGCGTAGACCCCGACTTGATCTGGCGCGCCAATGGCACGCAGGCGGAGATCAACCGGACGGCACGCACAAAGCCGGACGCTTTTTCGCCCTGCCCGGAGCTGCCGCTCAAGGCCCTGCGCACGCTGATCGCGGAAAGCCGCATCGACTTGCCCGAAAGCTTGCCGCCGATGGCGGCCGGCGTGTTCGGCTATCTCGGCTACGACATGGTGCGGCTGATGGAAGAGCTGCCGCCGCCCAATCCCGATCCGATCGGGATTCCCGACGCGGTGCTGGTGCGCCCGACCATCATCGTCGTGTTCGACGCGGTAAAGGATTCGATCACGGTCGTCACGCCGGTGCGCCCGGAAAAGGACGTCGATGCCAAGACGGCGCTGACGCGCGCGATCGAGCGGTTGTCTGGCATCCTGGAAAGCCTCGACCGGCCGCTCGACAAGTCGCTGGCTGAATACGACGAAGGCCCGCTCGACGTGCCGCCGCGCTCCAACACCACGCCGGCCGAATACAAGGCGAAGGTCGCTAAGGCCAAGGAATACATCACCGCCGGCGACGCCTTTCAAATCGTGCTGGCGCAACGCTTCGAGGCGCCGTTCACGCTGCCGCCGTTCTCGCTCTATCGCGCGCTGCGGCGAACCAATCCGTCGCCCTATCTCTACTTCCTCGATTTCGGCGCATTCGCCGTCGCCGGCTCGAGCCCGGAAATCCTGGTCAAAGTTTCGGGCGATGTGGTGACCATCCGCCCGATCGCCGGCACGCGGCCGCGCGGCGCCACGCCGCACGAGGACAAGGCGCTCGAAGCGGAATTGCTCGCCGATCCAAAAGAACGCGCCGAGCATCTGATGCTGCTCGATCTTGGCCGCAACGACGTCGGCCGCGTCGCCGAGATTGGCAGCGTGACCGTCACCGATCGGTTTTTCGTCGAGCGCTACAGCCACGTTATGCACATCGTCTCCAATGTCGAGGGCAAGCTTGCCGGTACCCGCGACGCGCTCGATGCGCTGGCCGCCGGATTTCCCGCCGGCACGGTGTCGGGCGCGCCCAAGGTCCGCGCAATGCAGATCATCGACGAATTGGAGAAGGAAAAGCGCGGGCTCTATGCCGGCGCGGTCGGCTATTTCTCCGCCGCCGGCGAGATGGACACCTGCATCGTGCTGCGCACCGCGCTGGTGAAGGACGGCAAAATGTATGTGCAGGCCGGCGCCGGCATCGTCGCCGACAGCAATCCCGACCTAGAGCAGCAGGAATGCATCAACAAGGCGAAAGCCTTGTTCCGCGCCGCCGAGGAAGCCCGCCGGTTTGCCAGCGCCGCCAAGCGCGGGCAGTAACCGAGCCGCCGTCAGGGAAGATAATAGAACGGATTGGGCAGCTTGTAGGCGCGCTCGGCATAGCCGCCGTCGAGATCGCTCTGCTGGTCGCCGACATTGACGATGATGGTGTAGCCCTGCGCGGCGATCTTGTGGCGTTCGCCCGATTTGTAAGCCGCGATTGTCATGTTGCCGGCCGACGGCGGGCGAAGCACCAAGCCGGCCCAGCCGTCGTAACCGGCAGCCTTCAGGTTCTTGATCGTCACATCGCGCAGCGCCAGGCCTTCGTGGCGGCCGGTGATGAAGAATACCGCCACCTTGTGGGCTTTGGCGGCATTGACCAATGCCAAAGTCCCGCCAATGGCCTTGGACTTGCCGGTCATCACCCAATCATTGAATCCGCAAGGTCCGTCCGGCAGGTGATCGCAGGGCGTGTCTGGAATGTAGCCGAAATCATTGGCGAGTTCCTGTGGAAGGTTTGACAACGAGGTCTCGTCGATATCGAGCACGATGGCTGGTTTGGCGACTTCGCCGGCGCGCTTTTCGACGTAGGCGCGGGCCTCGCCAAGCACCTTATTCATATCAGCGTCGTAGGCTCCGGAGCAGGCATAGAAATAGATCTGGAGCTTGAGCTGGCCGAGATTGATCGGCTGGGTGTTATCCAGCGTCTGCGGCGCATAGATTTTGGTGCAGGCGGAGGCGAGCGTATCGGCCTGCGCATTGACCGCGACGGCCGCGAACACGGCGGCTGCCGCGAGGACGGTCCTGCCCATCGTGCCAGGTCTCCAGCGGCCCGCCGGCTTCGCGAGCGATGCGGCGAAAAGGTGGTTCATGACAATCTCCTTGAGGGACAGAGCGGGCGCAGGCCTCGACTATAACCGACACAATTTTACGCGGGCGGTATTGCGTCGATAGGTCCGGGGCTTGCGGATGACCTTGACCCCTCCCCGGCCCCACGTCTAAGACCTTGAGGCGGCAGGCAAACATGATCGTTTTGATCGACAACTACGACAGCTTCACCTTCAACCTGTTCCATTACCTGGGCGGGCTGGGGGCGGACGTCGTCGTGCATCGCAACGACAAGATTTCGACCGCCGATGTGGTTGCCGCCGAGCCGGAGGCAATCGTGCTGTCGCCCGGGCCCTGCACGCCGAACGAAGCCGGCATCTGCCTCGAACTCATCGCCAAGGCGTCAGCCACGATCCCGCTGCTCGGCGTCTGCCTCGGCCATCAGGCGATCGGTCAAGCGTTTGGCGGCAAAGTGGTGCGCGCGACCCCGGCGCACGGCAAGGTGTTCGAGATCGAGCACACGGGCGCGGGCGTGTTCCGCGGCATCAACGGGCCGTTCAAGGCAACACGTTACCACTCGCTGGTGGTCGAACGCGCCAGCATGCCGGCCGAACTGACGGTGACGGCAGAAACCGGCGATCGTCTGGTGATGGGACTGATGCACAAGAGCCTGCCGGTGCACGGCGTGCAATTCCATCCCGAAAGCATCGCCTCCGAACACGGCCATCTGATGCTGAAGAATTTTCTCGATCTCGCCGCCGATTGGAATGCACAACGCGGCCGCAAACCGAGCCCTGCCCCGGCGCGCAAGTCGCCCGCCCACGCCACGCTTTGAGGTCTTGAGCCTATGGCCGACGATTTCAAAGCCCTCATCGGCAAGGTCGCGACCGGCGCGAGCCTCACGCGCGCGGAGGCGGCTTCCGCTTTCGACCGCATGATGTCGGGTGAAGCGACGCCCTCGCAGATGGGCGCGCTGCTGATGGGCTTGCGCGTGCGCGGGGAAACCGTCGACGAGATCACCGGCGCGGTCACCACCATGCGCGCCAAGATGCTGGGCGTGAAGGCGCCGCCCGACGCGGTCGACGTGGTTGGCACCGGGGGCGATGCTTCCGGCTCGTTCAACATTTCGACCTGTGCCGCGTTTATCGTCGCGGGCGCTGGCGTGCCGGTCGCCAAACATGGCAACCGCGCATTGTCGTCGAAGTCGGGCGCCGCCGACGTGCTGCAAGCGCTCGGCGTCAAGATCGACCTGAACGCCGAACAAGTCGGGCGCTGCATCAAGGAAGCCGGCATCGGCTTCATGTTCGCGCCGGCGCACCATCCGGCGATGAAGAACGTCGGCCCCACCCGGGTCGAGCTCGGCACCCGCACCATCTTCAATCTGCTCGGGCCGCTGGCGAACCCGGCGGGCGTCAAACGCCAGATGGTCGGCACGTTTTCCAAGCACTGGGTCGAGCCGATGGCGCAGGTGCTCAAGAATCTCGGCTCGGATTGCGTCTGGGTCGTGCACGGCTCCGATGGCCTCGACGAGATCACCACATCTGGGCCGACCAGTGTTGCCGCTCTCGAGCACGGCAAAATTCGCACCTTCGAGATCGCGCCCGAGGATGCGGGCTTGCAGCGGGTCAAGCCGGAGGCGCTGCGCGGCGGCGACGCCGAGCACAACGCCAAGGCGCTGCTCGACGTGCTCAAGGGCAAATCCGGGCCGTTCCGCGACGTGGCGATCCTCAATGCCGCGGCTGCGCTCGTCGTTGCCGGCAAGGCCAAGGACTTGAAAGAAGGCGCAGCGCTGGCGGCCAAGTCGATCGACAGCGGCGAGGCTGAAGGCCGGCTCGATCGCCTGATTGCGGTGTCCAACGCCGTGGAGGCCTAAATGGCCGACATTTTGGCGAAGATCGAAGCCTATAAACGCGAGGAGATCGCGGCGGCCAAGCTTGCCCGCCCGCTCGCCCAGCTTGAGCGCGAGGCCAAGGCCGCGCCGCCACCGCGCGGCTTTCTGAAGGCGATCGAACGGCGGATCGCCGCAGGCGGCTATGCGCTCATCGCCGAGATCAAAAAGGCGAGCCCGTCGAAAGGGCTGATCCGCGACGATTTCGATCCACCCAGTCTAGCCAAAGCCTACGAAGCGGGCGGCGCGACCTGTCTTTCGGTGCTCACCGATGGCCCCTCGTTCCAGGGCAAACCGGAATTCCTCGATGCGGCACGCCATGCCACCGGTCTGCCGGCGCTGCGCAAGGATTTCATCTACGAGCCCTACCAAGTGGTCGAATCGCGGGCCTTGGGCGCCGACTGCATCCTGATCATCATGGCGGCGGTCAATGATGCGGCGGCGAAAACAATCGAGGACGCAGCCGTTGCCAATGGTATGGATGTTTTAGTTGAAGTTCATCAAGAAGATGAACTGGAGCGCGCCCTCCACCTCAAATCACGGCTGATCGGCATCAACAACCGCGACCTCCGCACCTTCCAGACCTCGCTTGCCGTTAGCGAGCGCTTGGCGCCTCGGATTCCGCGCGACCGCGTCGTCGTGGCCGAAAGCGGGCTCAATACCTCAGCCGACCTTGCGCGCCTCGCCCGCATCGGCATTTCCACCTTCCTGGTCGGCGAAAGCCTGATGCGGCAGAGTGACGTGACGGCGGCGACTCGCGCCCTGCTCACGCGCGCGCCGGGCCGCGCGGCAGCGGAGTAGATCGTGGCAAGCAGCAAAAAGATCGTGCGGCGGCCGGCGACGAAGGGCAAACCTTCAAAGCGTGCGAAACGCGCTCCCCTGATGGCCGACGCCGAACTCACCCATATCGACCAGCGCGGCCAAGCCCGCATGGTCGACGTCTCCGCCAAGACCCTGACCGAACGCGTAGCCATCGCGGAAGGCCGCGTGCTCATGCGCAAGGAGACGCTCGACCTGGTCATCGCGGGCAATGCTCTGAAGGGCGACGTGCTGGGCGCGGCGCGCTTGGCCGGCATCATGGCGGCCAAGCGCACGCATGGGCTGATCCCGCTTTGCCATCCGCTGCCAATCACCAAGATCGAGATCGACATCGATCCGGAACATGCCCTGCCCGGATTCCTGGTGCGCGCGACGGTTAAAGTGACCGGGCAGACCGGCGTCGAAATGGAGGCGCTGGTCGCGGTATCGATCGCCTGCCTGACCATCTACGACATGGTCAAGGCGGTCGAGAAAGGCATGCGCATCGACGGCATACGCCTGCTGCGCAAAAGCGGCGGCAAATCCGGCGACTATCGCGCCGAGGACTTCACGGAATGAATCGTTCGTTGATGCCGGTCGCCGAGGCTTTGCAGCGCGTGCTCGCCGACGCGCGCGCGCTGCCGGCGCAAACGGTTGCGCTCGACGCGGCGCTCGGCCGCGTGCTCAGCGAGGACTTGAACGCGTTGCGCACCCAGCCGCCGGACGCGGTCTCGGCCATGGACGGCTATGCGGTGCGCGCCGCCGACGTGGCGCAAGCGCCGGTCAAGCTGACGCTGATCGGCGAAGTCGCCGCCGGCCACCCCTTCGACGGCGAAGTGAAAGCGGGGCAAGCCGCGCGCATTTTCACCGGCGGCGTGATGCCGGCGGGCGCCGACACCGTCGTCATCCAGGAACTCACCACGCGCGATGGCGACACGGTGATGATCCAAAAGGCAACCGCCAAGGGCCGCAATGTGCGCGACCGCGGCATCGATTTCACGCAAGGCCAGCCGCTGCTGCGCAAGGGCCGCCGTCTTACCGACCGCGACCTGATGCTCGCCGCCGCCATGAACTATCCGGCCTTGCACGTGCACCGCCGGCCCAAAGTGGCGGTAATCGGCACCGGCGACGAATTGGTGGCACCGGGCAGCGCGCCTAAGCCCGGAGAGATTGTCTATTCCAATGGTTTCGCCCTCATCGCCATGGCGCGTAGCGAGGGCGCAGAGGTGAGCGATTTCGGCATCGCGCCCGACCGCATTGAGGACATCGCGGCGGCGGTGCGGCGCGCGCGCGACTGGGGCGCCGATATTCTGCTGACCAGCGGCGGCGCTTCGGTCGGCGAGCACGACCTGGTGCAGCGGGCGCTGGCCAGCGAAGGGCTAGCCCTGTCGTTCTGGCGCGTGGCGCTGCGCCCGGGCCGGCCGATGATGCACGGGCGGCTGGGCGGCATGCAGGTGCTCGGCGTCCCCGGTAACCCGGTGTCGTCCTATGTCTGCGCTTTCCTGTTCCTAGTGCCGTTGATTCGGCAGCTCTGTGGCCGCGATGACGTCGAGCGCATCCCGGAGCCGGCGCAACTCGGCTGTGACCTGCCCGCCAATGACGAGCGGGCCGACTACATGCGGGCGACGCTGTCGCGAGGTCCGGACGGCCCTATAGCGACGCCCCTGCCGGCCCAGGACAGTTCCCTGATGGCGCCGCTCGCCAAAGCCGACTGCCTGCTGATTCGCGAGCCCAACGCGCCCGCAGCGAGTTCCGGTTCACCCTGTGTCATCCTTAAGCTAGCCCTTTAGCGGCCTTTCGCATTTTTCACTCCAAATTAAATGGTTGCGGAACACATATCGAACAGATAGTGTCCGTTCATGATTTGTTTCTGGCCTGTGCCTCTCCGGAGGCCGGCCGCGACCGGGAGAGATAGATGCTGACCCGCAAGCAGTTCGAGCTCCTGCGCTTCATCCACGAGAGGCTGACCGAAGCGGGGGTACCCCCCTCTTTCGATGAAATGAAGGACGCACTCGACCTGCGGTCCAAATCCGGCATCCACCGGCTCATAACCGCTTTGGAAGAGCGCGGCTTCATCCGCCGCCTGCCCAACCGCGCGCGCGCCATCGAAGTGATCAAGCTGCCCAACTCGGTCGCCCACGGCATCAGCAATGGCGGCCGCTCGCGCGGCTTCAACCCGAGCGTGATCGAGGGCGACCTCGGCCGGGTGCGCGCCGCTTCCGCCAATTTCGAGAGCGACGACGACAGCCGCCGTCCAATCGCGGTGCCGGTGATGGGCCGTATCGCCGCCGGCACGCCGATCGAGGCGATCCAGACCCGCAGCCATGTCATCAACATGCCGGCCGACCTGCTCACCGCCGGCGAGCATTTCGCGCTGGAAGTGCGCGGCGACAGTATGATCGAGGCCGGCATCCTCGACGGCGATATCGCGCTGATCCGCAAATCCGAAGCCGCCGACACCGGCGATATCGTCGTGGCGCTGATCGACGACGAGGAAGCCACGCTGAAGCGCTTCCGCCGCCGCGGCGCCTCAATCGCGCTCGAACCGGCCAACACGGCCTATGAGGTGCGCATCCTGCCGCCGAACCGCGTGCGCATCCAGGGCAAGCTGGTGGGGCTGTTTAGGCGCTACTAGACCTAATCTCCCGCTTCCAGATCCTGCACGCGCGGCGTTGCGTCGGGTGCGGCGGGGCGCGCCGGGTTTGATGCGCTTTCACCCACGCTGCGCCCAACTCGCGCCCACGGCCGCTCGTAATCGGGCGGGCGCGCGGCGCTGAGGGCGAAACGGTCGCCGGTCCAGCGCAACGCCACGGCGCCGTTCGCGCGCCAGATATTGCGGTCGATCAGTGTGGCGGCGCAATGACGTGGCGCTTCGCGCGCGCTGACCACCACGGCGGCGCGGGCGCAATCCTCGGCAAAGCCCTCGACCGACAGGACGAACGACACCAACCGGCCATCGGCCAATCGCCCGATACAACCGACGGCATCGCATTGCACGCCGTCGTGCAGGCTCGCATCCTTAACGGCGCGCGCGTCCTCGTTTGCCGCCAACCATTCCTTGATCGCGAAGCTGTCGCGCGCGTTGTAGAGGACGGCGAGCCGTCCATCCGCGCCGCGCACGGCCGCCGCCTGCCCGTCGCCGGACACCAGGACGTCGGGCAATGGCGTGTTCAACGCCCACACGCTCGCCACCAAGGCAAGCACGGCCCCGCTCCACCGCAGCGGTGTGCGTAGCAGGCACAACAGCAGAATCGCCGCCGTGCCAAGTAGTCGTGGACCGGTACCAAACGCGCGTACATGGCCTACCGCGCCGGGAAGGCTCGCCACCCATAACGCCACGTCATCCATCCAGTCGACGCCGGCGCCCATCAGTTTCCAGAAGATCGCATCGAACCCGAACGGCATCGCCAGCAGGCCGAGGATACCCATCGGCATTACCTCCACCGACACCACCGGCATGGCCAGCAGATTGGCGATCACGCCGTAAGGCGCAACGCGCCGCCGCGCCAGAATCGCCACCACAATACCGGCAAGCGCCAGTGCGACGGCCGCCCACCACATCGGCTCGCGATCCGCCGTGAAATAGACAACGATGCCCAATCCGTATGAGACCGCCAGCCAGGGCATCAGCCGGCCCGGTGCAACCTCAGCAATCGCCCATTGCGAAAGCAGCCGCCCGAGCCAGGCCGCGCGCTCGGCAAGGCCGTCCGGCAGCGTGATACCGGCGCGCCTGCGCGCGGCGTCAACTTCGGCGGCCCAAGCCCCAGCCCGTGTGCCGCGTTGCTCGTTGTCGGCCATGGCGCGGCGCCCCCGACGCTCACGCAATTACAACCGGAAGCAACGCTACAACAGCCACAGGTGTGGCTAGGGGAACGGTTGTGAACGCTCACATCTGCATTCCGGGGCACGCCGAAGACGCGAGCCCGGATTCCAGCGCAGGAGTTCTGCGTTTGGTTCTGGATGCCGGGTTCGCTCGCTTCGCGAACGCCCAGGAATGGCGGTTATTGGGCCGCCTTTTCCTTCGCCTGATCCTTGGCCCAGGTGTCGCGCAAGCCGATTGTGCGGATAAAGACCAGGTGCTCGGGCGACGACGCCGGATCGAGGCAGAAATAGCCCTGACGCTCGAACTGCACCGGCACTTCCGACTTGGCGTCGGCGAGCGCCGGCTCGAGGCGGACGCCGGCGAGCACCTCCAGCGAATTCGGGTTGAGGTCGGCGGTGAAATTCTCACCCCCACTCGGATCGGGCTTGGTAAAGAGCGGATTGTACAGCCGCACCTCGGCAGGCAGGGCATGCGCAGCCGATACCCAATGGATGGTCGCCTTCACCTTGCGGCCATCCGGTGCGTTGCCGCCCTTGGTCGCAGGATCATAGGTGCAGCGCAATTCGATGACTTCCCCCGCCGCGTTCTTCACCACCTCGCGGCAGGTGATGAAATAAGCGTAGCGCAGCCGTACCTCGGTGCCGGGCGACAGCCGGAAGAATTTCTTCGGCGGGTTCTCCATGAAGTCGTCCTGTTCGATGAACAACTCACGCCCAAACTTGATCTTGCGCGAGCCTGCCGCCGCATCATCGGGATGATTGACCGCGTCGAGTTCCTCGACCTGCCCTTCCGGATAATTCTCGATCGTCACCTTGAGCGGCTTGAGCACCGCCATGCGCCGCAGCGCGCTCTTGTTGAGTGCTTCGCGCACCGAGAATTCGAACATGCCGACGTCGACCAGGCTGTTGGCCTTGGCGACGCCGATGCGCTTGATGAAATCGCGGATCGCCACCGCCGGCACGCCACGCCGGCGCAAACCGGCGATCGTCGGCATGCGCGGGTCGTCCCAGCCCGTCACATGGCCGCCGCGCACCAGTTCGGTCAGCACGCGCTTGGACAGCACCGTGTAAGTGAGATTGAGCCGCGCGAATTCGTACTGATGCGGCCGCGACGGAACCAGCAGATTGTCCAGGCACCAGTCGTAGAGCGGCCGGTGGTCCTCGAATTCGAGCGTGCAGACCGAATGGGTGATGCCCTCGATGGCGTCGGACTGCCCGTGCGCAAAATCGTAGCTCGGATAGATCTTCCAGGTGGTCCCGGTGCGCGGATGCGGCGCGTGGAGGATGCGGTAGATCACCGGATCGCGCAGATTGATATTGCCGCTGCCCATGTCGATCTTGGCGCGCAGCACGCGCGCGCCGTTGCCGAATTCGCCGGCGCGCATGCGGCGGAACAGGTCGAGGTTCTCGTCGACGGAACGGTCGCGGAACGGGCTGTTCTTGCCGGGCTCGGTCAGTGTGCCACGGTTGTCGCGGATCTGCTCCTGCGTCTGGTCGTCCACATAGGCCTTGCCGGCGCGGATCAGGTCCTCGGCCCAGCCATAGAGCCGCTCGAAATAGTCGGAGGCGTGGTAGAGGTGCTCGCCCCAGTCGAAGCCGAGCCAGCGCACGTCGCGCTCGATGGCGTCGATATATTCCTGCTCTTCCTTGGTCGGATTGGTGTCGTCGAAGCGCAGATGGCAGCGCCCGCCGAACTCCTGGGCAATGCCGAAATTCAGACAGATCGACTTGGCGTGTCCGATATGCAGGTAGCCATTCGGCTCGGGCGGAAAGCGGGTGACCACCGTTTTGACGCGCCCGGCATCCAGGTCGGCCTGCACGATGTCGCGGATGAAATCGCGCCCGGCCTCTGTGGTTGCCGGATTGCCGCTTGCTTTATCGTCGGTGGCCATGCTTCCTCGATCTCAAATCCCGCCCTTGGGCGGCCTATGCCAACTCGCCGCTCGCGGCGGCCCAATCCCATGACGTGCCGTTCGGCTCAATGTCAATTGCACTAACTTTTTTTACCGAAATTATGGTACAGGGCGCGCGATGAGCGAGCCCGTCGTCACCCGTTTTGCGCCGTCCCCTACCGGCTTTCTCCATATCGGTGGCGGCCGCACCGCGCTGTTCAACTGGCTCTATGCGCGCCGGTTCGGCGGCAAGATGCTGCTGCGAATCGAGGACACCGATCGCGAGCGCTCGACCGCCGCCGCCATCGCCGCCATCATCGATGGCCTCACCTGGCTGGGGCTCGCCTGGGACGGCGAGATCGTATTCCAGTACTCGCGCGCGGCGCGCCACCGCCAGATCGTCGAGCAACTGCTGGCGGCCGGCAAGGCCTATCGCTGCTACGCCAGCCCCGAGGAACTCACCGCCATGCGCGAAGCGGCCCGCCGGGAGGGCCGCTCCAAGCTCTATGACGGGCGCTGGCGCGACCGCGATCCGTCCGAGGCGCCGCCCGGCGTCAAGCCGGTCATCCGGCTGCGCGCCCCGCTTACCGGCGAAACCGTGATCGAGGACAAGGTGCAGGGCCGCGTGGTCTGGCAGAATTCCGATCTCGACGATCTGGTGCTGCTGCGCTCGGATGGCAACCCCACCTACATGCTGGCCGTGGTGGTGGACGACCACGACATGAACGTGACCCACATCATCCGCGGCGACGACCACCTGACCAATGGCGCCCGTCAGAAGCATATCTACGAGGCGCTCGGATGGAACGTGCCGATCATGGCGCACATTCCGCTGATCCACGGGCCGGACGGTTCCAAGCTGTCCAAGCGCCATGGCGCGCTCGGCGTCGATGCCTACCGGGCCATGGGCTACTTGCCGGCGGCCATGCGCAATTACCTGGTCCGGCTCGGCTGGGCGCATGGCGACCAGGAGATCTTTTCCACCGAGGAGATGATCGCGGCTTTCGATCTGCCGCAGATCGGCCGCTCGCCGGCGCGTTTCGATTTCGCCAAGTTGGAAAGTCTCAACGGCCACTACATCCGGGCAAGCGCCGACGCCGATCTGATCGCCACCCTGGAAGGTCTGCTGCCGCATATCGTCGGCGGCCAGGAACTTGCTAGCAAGATGTCGCCAGCGCTGCGCGGCAAGCTGCTCACGGCCATGCCGGCCTTGAAAGAGCGCGCCAAGACTTTAGTCGAACTCTTTGACGCAACACGTTTTCTTTGGGCCAGCCGGCCGCTCGATTTGAACGATCAGGCCAAGGCCATTCTCACGCCCGAGGCGAAGTCGGTTACCGCTGCGTTGCTGCCCGAACTGGCGGCAGTTACCGAATGGACCCCAACGGCGATCGAGACGGTGGTGCGCGGCTACGCCGAGCGGTCCGGCCTCAAGCTCGGCGCGGTGGCGCAACCGCTGCGGGCCGCGCTCACCGGGCGGACTACCTCGCCGCCGATCTTCGACGTGCTAGCCGTGCTGGGCAAGGACGAGAGCCTGGGCCGTTTGCAGGATCAAGCGAGCTAACCATCCTGTTGATATTTTTGCGTCTTCAGCGTGCCGGTTTGATCTATGTCTAATTGGCAGGCTGGCCTGTGAAATAGGCTATCTTGCAGCGCACATAAGGATGGGCTACCCAAAAAGCGCCGGAACCACGCTCGCCTCGACCGGCGTGTCGGCTCCCGGCCTTAAAGTTTCCACACGCATCGCCCGCCTCCAAATTGAGGGCTTGACCATGGATGCCAAGACCGACGCCAAGAATAAATCCGGCAGCATTACCGTCGGAAACAAGAACTGGGATTTCCCGATCTACGGCGGCAGCATCGGCCCGGACGTGCTGGACATTTCCAAGCTCTACGGCGAGAGCGGCATGTTCACCTACGACCCGGGCTTCACCTCGACGGCAAGCTGCGAGTCCAAGATCACCTACATCGACGGCGATGAAGGGATCCTGCTCTACCGCGGCTATCCGATCGATCAGCTCGCCGAACACGGCGACTTCCTGGAGACCTGCTACCTGCTGCTCTACGGCGAACTGCCGACGCCGCAACAAAAGGCCGACTTCGACTATACCGTCACCCGGCACACGATGGTGCACGAGCAGATGGCCCGGTTCTTCCAGGGCTTCCGCCGCGACGCCCATCCAATGGCAGTGATGACCGGCTGCATCGGCGCGCTGTCGGCGTTCTATCACAACTCCACGGACATCTCGGATCCGCATCAGCGCCTGATCGCCTCGATCCGCATGATCGCGAAGGTGCCGACGCTGGCCGCCATGGCCTACAAGTATTCGATCGGCCAGCCGTTCGTCTATCCGAAGAACGACCTCGACTATTCGACCAATTTCCTGCGCATGTGCTACGCCGTGCCGACCGAGGAATACAAAGCGAACAAGGTGCTGGCGCGCGCCATGGATCGCATCTTCATCCTGCACGCCGACCACGAGCAGAACGCTTCAACCTCGACGGTGCGGCTGGCCGGCTCGTCCGGCGCCAACCCGTTCGCCTGCATCGCCGCCGGCTGCGCCTGCCTCTGGGGCCCGGCGCATGGCGGCGCCAACGAGGCCGCGCTCAACATGCTGCGCGAGATCGGCACGGTCGGCCGCATTCCGGAATTCATCAAGCGCGCCAAAGACAAGAACAACTCCTACCGCCTGATGGGCTTCGGCCACCGCGTCTATAAGAACTACGATCCGCGCGCCAAGATCATGCAGAAGACCTGCCACGAGGTCTTGACCGAGCTCGGCATCAAGGACGACCCGCTGCTCGACGTCGCCTTGGAGTTGGAGCGGATCGCGCTGCACGACGACTATTTCGTCGAGAAGAAGCTCTATCCAAATATCGACTTCTATTCCGGCATCACGCTCAAGGCGATGGGCTTCCCCACCACCATGTTCACCGTACTTTTTGCCGTGGCCCGCACAGTGGGCTGGATCGCGCAGTGGAAGGAAATGATCGAGGACCCGAAGCAGAAGATCGGCCGCCCGCGCCAGCTTTATACCGGCGCAGCGCAACGCGATTACGTGCCGATTTCAAGACGGAAATAGTCTCCCAGGAAGTTACTCGCGGAGGGCGGCTTAAGAGCCGCCCTTTCCGTTTGTGCTCTTGCCGTTGAGCTTGGGCGCGCTGGCGCCGTCGTAGGACCACTGCACGTAGATGCCGGCCCAGGTGAAGCCGCCACCGAAAGCGGCCAGCACCATGCGGTCGCCGCGCTTCAATTTCAACTCGTAGTCCCACAGGCAGAGCGGGATGGTGGCGTTGGTGGTGTTGCCGTATTTGTTGATTGTCACCATCACCTTATCCATCGGCAGGCCCATGCGCTCGGCGGTCAATTCGATGATGCGGTTGTTGGCCTGATGCGGCACCAGCCAGTCGATCATGTCGGCGCGCAGATTGTTGCGCTTCATGATCTCGCCCGCCACTTCCGCCATCTTGGCGATGGCGAATTTGTAGACCGCGGCGCCTTCCTGGTGGACGTAGTGCAGGCGTTTGGCCACCGTCTCCGCGCTCGCCGGCATGCGGCTGCCGCCGGCTTTCTGATGCAGATGGATCATGCCCGCGCCGTCGGAGCGGATCAGCGCGTCCATGATGCCGGTGCCGTCGACGCTCGGCTCCAGCAGCACGGCGCCGGCCGCGTCGCCGAACAGAACGCAGGTGGCGCGATCGGTGTAGTCGATGATCGACGACATCTTGTCGGCGCCCACCACCACCACCTTGCGCGCGGTGCCGTTGGCGATGAATTGCGAGGCGATGGTGAGCGAATAGAGAAAGCCCGAGCAGGCGGCCTGCACGTCGAATGAACCGATATTCTTCACCCCGACCATGTCGCAGATGATGTTCGCGGTCGACGGAAACTGCATGTCCGGCGTGGTGGTGGCGCAGATCAGCAGGTCGATTTCTTCCGGCTTGGTGCCGGTCTTTTGCAGCAACCCGCGCACCGCTTCCGCCGCCATGTGCGAAGTGCCGAGCCCCTCGCCCTTCTGGATGTGGCGTTCCTTGATGCCGGTACGTTCGGTGATCCAGGCGTCGCTGGTGTCCACCAAGCGCGCCAGTTCCGTATTGGTGAGCAGGTCCGGCGGCAAGTAGCCATGGACCGCGGTAATCGAGGCGCGTTGAGCAAAGGTCAAAGGCGACAATTCCCATTAACGGCCTAGGCATAAGCCTGTTTGGCCAAGCCAGGCAAACTACGCTGTTGGCGGGACGGACGCCACTGTTTCGCGGTCCGGTTGGATCCCGGCGCCGGCGCAATCCAGGACAGCGGCGGCGGCGCGGTCGCTGGGAACGGCCCGGCCGATCTCCATGATCGTATCGAGCCGGGCAAAGGCGTCGATCTGCCTCCGGCGCTCCGGCGTATCGCTCAAAAGCGGCGCCAGGGCCACGGCCAGCCGTTCCGCCGTGACGTCCCGTTGCAGAAGCTCCGGCACTACGTTCTCGCCCAGGACCAGATTGGCAAGAATCACGCTTTGAACCTTGACCAGGACACGGGCGATTAGCTCCTCGAACAACGGCACCTTATAGGCAGCAACCATCGGGACTCCGGCGACCGCCAGTTCGAGCGTCGACGTGCCGGATTTGGTCAGCGCGGCGCGCGCGGTGCGGAAGGATGCATCCTTTTCGCCCGGATCGGTCACCACCCGCGCTGGGATGCGCCAAGATGAGACGGCCGCCTTCACCGTATCGGCAAGCCGCGGCACTGCCGGCACCACCACATCAAGCGCACCGGCGCGCTTTGCAGCTAGCTCCACCGCTTCGCCGAATACGCCCGCCAGGCGCCGGATTTCGCTGGCGCGGCTGCCCGGCAGCACCAGCAGCAGCGGCGGATCGGCCGCGCGCCGGCGCGCCTCCTCGGGGCTAGGACGCAACTGCCCGGCCCTTTCGCTAAGCGGATGACCGACGAAAGGTGCAAGCCGGCCCGCCCAACCGCTGCATCGCCGCCGGCTCGAAGGGCAACAGCGCCAGCACATGATCGACATACGAAAGCATGGCGCGCGCCCGGCCGGGCCGCCACGCCCATACGGACGGGCACACATAGTCGACGATCGGGATTTCCGGCGCCCTCGCGCGCACACGCCGCGCGACCCGATGGGTGAATTCCGGACTGTCGATGATGACCAGAACATCCGGTTTGGCGGCGACGACGGCGTCGGCGGTCTGCCGGATGCGTTTGAAAATTTCCGGCAGGCTCGCCGGGATGGCGGCAAAGCCGATGATGGCAAGCTCGCCCAGCGGAAACAGACTTGGCACGCCAAGGCCTGCCATTTGCACGCCGCCGACGCCGGAAAATCGTGCGCCCGGGCACCGTTGCCTGACGGCGGCAATCAGGGCCGCGCCCAACCGGTCGCCGGAGTCCTCGCCAGCCACCAGAAAGACATGTGGCACGGGCGTCATCGCTCGGCCACGGCCGCCGCGCCGACGACGAATAGATTGGCATGGTCGGCGGCCGCTATCAGCCGCTCCGGCTCGGCAATGATCGTCAAGTCCGCCACCACGGCAATGCCGGCAAGCCGGGCACGCGCCGCGTTTTCCACCGTCTGCGGGCCGACCGACGGCAGATCGAAGCGGCGGTCTTGGCCGGGCTTGGGCGCCTTCACCAGCACCCCAGTGCCGCCCGGGGCGCGCACGCGGCCACTGGCGCGCATCTCCGCCACGCGCGCGAGCATGCCATCGGTGCCTTCCGCCGCTTCCACCGCCAACACATGTTTTCCCGCAACCACCACCGCCTGCCCGACGTCGAATGCGCCGGTGGCCCGCAAATAATCGAGACCCAAGGCAATATCGGCGCGATCGCGCTCCGACGCCGGCACGCGGCCGAGCGTGCCTTCGGGCACGAGGATTTCCGGAGCGACCTCGTGCGCGCCGAGCACCCGGAAGCCTTCCCGCTCCAACAGCCGCGCGACCCCCGACAGCAAATGGTTATCGCCGCCGCGAAAGGCTGCGGCGACCCGCGGCATCAGCATCAGCACTTTGAAATCCGGCCTGATCTGCCACAGGGCCGGGCGCACCAGCGATCCGATGAACACCACGTCGCGGCAACCGGCGGCGCGTGCAAGCCGAATGAATTTTCCGCCTTGGCCAAAATACAGCCATTGATGCGGCCGCCGCTCGAAATCGGCGGGTTTGGCGGCGCCATGCAGCGGAAACAGCAACACCTTACGACCACGCGCGGCAGCATAATCGGCGACCGCCAGAGGCAGGCTGCCGCCGCCGCATACGAGCGCGAGCGGGCCTTCCTGGGTCGCGGCCGGCGCGGCGGTCATGTGTCCTCGTCGGCCTCGCGACGTTTGCCGGCCATGGTCAGCGGCCGTTTGCCGGCGCGAATGAAGTCGATCATTTTCACAACCTGCGGATCCCCGCCGTAGTCGGCGGCGACGCGTTCGAGCCTGGCGCGAAATTCGCCGGCGCCGAAAAACAGCGCGCGATAAGCTTCGCGATAGCGGTGGATGTCGGCTTTGGCAAAACCGCGCCGGCGCATGCCGACCACGTTCAGACCGACGAGATTGGCGAGCGGCCCGTGCACCGTACCCCAGGGGATCACGTCAGCGCGCACGCCGCTCAAGCCGACGATCATCGCGCCGGCGCCGATGCGAACGAACTGGCGCACCGCCACGCCGCCGCCGAACACAACATAGTCGCCGACGGTCACATGACCGGCCAGCAAGATGTTATTGGCAAAGACGACATTGTTGCCCACCTTGCAATCGTGCGCGACATGCGAACCGACCATGAAAAAGCATTTGTCGCCGACCTCGGTGACGCCGCCGCCATCCTCGGTGCCGGTGTTCATCGTCACGTTCTCGCGGATATCGCAATCGGCGCCGACCACCAGGCGGGTCGCGCCGCCGCGATAGTGCACCGACTGCGGCGGCGAGCCGAGCGAGGCGAAGGGATAGACGACGGTGCGGGCACCGATCGTGGTGTGCCCGGTGACATTGACGTGCGCGATCAGCCGGCAGCCGTCGCCGATAGTGACATGCCGGCCGATGGTGCAATAGGGGCCGACGGTAACGTCATGTCCGATCGCTGCCGTAGCCTCGATCCGCGCCGTAGGATCGATCATGGCTGCGCTGTCGCCTCGGTGAGCATGGCGCCGACTTTCGCCTCGGCCACGATTCTGCCGGCTACCTTGGCTTCGCCGCCGTACCACCACATGTTTCCGCGGCGGGCCACTCTCTTCATGTGATACTCGATGGTGTCGCCCGGCAAAACCGGCGCGCGGAATTTCGCCTTGTCGATGGTCAGGAAGTACACCGATTTCGGCTGCGTCCTAAAAAACTTGGCGATGCAGAGCACGCCGGCCGTCTGCGCCATGCCCTCGATCATCAATACGCCTGGGAACACCGGGTTGCCGGGAAAGTGCCCCATGAAATGCGGCTCGTTGATCGTCACGTTCTTGATGCCGATGCCAAATTCGTCGCCGCGGATGTCGATCACCCGGTCGACCATGAGAAACGGATAGCGGTGCGGCAGCAATTTGAGGATCGCCGCGATATCGGCCGCTTCCATCTTTATTACGGCTTCGTCCATGCAGATCGCCTCATTCGTCCGCTGGCGCTTCAGTCCGGTCTTTGGCGCGCGCAAGCCGTTCGACGGTTAACATCTCGCGGAACCACTGCTTGAGCGGCTTTGCCGGCGTTCCACCCCACCGTGCGCCGGGCGGGACAATGCCATTTACGTTGCTGGTAGCCGCGATTTGAGCTCCCTCGCCGATCGTCGCGTCGTTATTTACGCCGACGCGCGCTCCCAGCACAACGAAATCCTCAAGGGTCGAACTGCCGGCAATCCCCGCCTGCGACACCAAAATACAGTGGCGGCCGATACTTACGTTATGGCCGACCTGAACCAGGTTGTCGATCTTGCTGCCCTCGCCGATCACGGTGTCGCGGATGGCGCCGCGATCGACGGTGGTACCGGCGCCGATCTCGACGTCGTCCTGAATGATGACCCGGCCGACCTGCGGTACCTTGCGATGGCCACTTCCGTTCATCACGAAGCCGAAGCCGTCCTGACCGATCTTGCAGCCCGGATGAATGATGACCCGGTCGCCGATCAGCGCGTCGGTAATTATCGCCCCGGCGCCGATCGAGCAGTCGCGGCCGATCCGCACCTCGGTTCCGATCACGGCGGTAGCGCCGATAACGGTGCCGCTGCCGATTTCGGCCAGCGGTCCTATCACCGCGCCGGGCTCGACGGTAACGCCGCTTTCAAGCCGCGCGGTCGGATGCACATGGGCGCCGGTGCCGCTGCCCGCTTCGGTCAGCGAGGACGGCCGCAATGCATGCGGGAATAGTTCGCGCGCCACCTCGACGAAGGCGCGAAACGGATCGCGCACGACGAGCGCGGCCATGCGCGCCGGCAGAAGCTTCGCCAGCGCCTCGCTGGTCAGGCAGGCGCCGGCATGGCTGGCGGCCGCCGATGCGGCATACGTCTTGTTGTCGAAGAAAGTGATGGCGCTCGGCGAGGCGCGATCGAGCGGCGCGACGTCGGTAATGCGGCGCGTCAACAGCGGCGCCGGCGGCGGCGCGGCGCCGGTCAAGGCTGCGATCTCAGCCAGAGTGAGACCCCGCGTGCGTCGTTGGAATACCGGCTCGCTCATGCCGCCAGTTCCATGCCGCCAAACGCGATCAAGATCAGAACTTCGTGCCGCCGCTGAAGCGGAAGAACTGCGTTTGGTCGTAGCTCGCCTTGGTCAGGGCATAAGCAAAGTCGAACCGCAATGGCCCGAGTGGGGAATCCCAGATGAAGCCCATGCCGGCCGACGAGCGCACGGTCATGTTGTCGGCGACATTCAGCGTTTCGCCGGTCACGTTCCAACTGGTCGGCCCCTGATAGTTCCACAGCGATCCGGCATCGACGAAGGCGGCGACCTTGATGCCGATCTCCTTGGGCAGGAAATAGAGCGGCGTCTGCGCCTCCAGGCTCGCGCCCCAGTACATGGTGCCGCCGAGCGCATCGTTGGTGGTGCCCGGCGTCATGTCGCGCGGACCGATGCCGGATGGCGCGAAGCCGCGCACCAGGTTCGGACCCATCTGGAAGTGATCCAGCATGCGCAGGTCCTTGCCACCCCAGCCGCTCAAATTGCCGCCTTGCAGGTGGAGCACGCTGACGATGTCCGGGAGCATTTCGTAATACGTGCGCGTCTCCGCGGTCGTGCGGACGAAATTCACGTCGCCGCCGACGCCGGCGACGTCCTGCGTGATCGAGGCATAGAGGCCGCTGGTCGGGGATTTGACGTTATCGAGCGTGTTATAGGCCAGCGTGTAGCCAACCAAGGACGTTAACACGGCACCGTTGGCCAGCTCCTTGCGCACGGCGAGCGAAGCTTCGCCGTCCGAGAAGCATTCGTCACCAGGCACCACAGCACCGGGGGCGTGCGGGAGGTATCCAGCCGGAGTCGGCGTGAACATCGGCGTAATGGTCGAGATACAGTTATTGTACTGATCGGGCAGCGTGATTTCCTGCCGGTAAATCGAATAGTGCGGCGTTAACGAGAGTTCCTCCGACAGCGCAAAGCCGAGGCGCAGATTAACGCCGACAGACTGCGTGTCATAGGATACGTACGACGTCGCGAAGGACTGCCGCGCGAACAGGTCGATGCCGCCGGCCATGCGGTAACCGAGCAGATAGGGCTCGACGAACGACAGATTGAAGCCGCGCGAATACTGGCCATAGCTCACCGACGCTTTGGCGAACTCGCCGCGGCCCATCAGGTTGCGGTCGGCGACGCTGACCTCGGCAAGGAAACCGTTGGCGGTGGAGTAGCCGCCCGAGATGGAGAACTCGCCGGTCGACTTTTCCTCGACGTTGACATTGATGACGACGCGGTCGGGCGCCGAGCCTGGCTCGTTGGTGATCTTGACGGTCTTGAAATAGTCGAGATTCTTCAGCCGGCGCTCGGCGCGGTCGATCAGCGCGCGATTATAGGCGTCGCCCTCGCCGATATCGAATTCGCGGCGAATCACATAGTCGCGCGTGCGCGTGTTACCGTGAATATTGATGCGCTCGATGTAGGCGCGCGTGCCTTCCTCGACCACGAAAGCGATATTGATGATCTTTTTCTGAAAGTCGCGGTCGCCGCGCGGGCGCACATTGGCGAAGGCGTAGCCGTGCTTGGCCGCCTCGATCGTCATGGCCTCGACGCTCTTCTCGACCAGATCGGCGTTGTAAACGCTGCCCGAGGAAACCTTGAGGCTGTTGCGCAGCGAAGCCGGACTGATCGCGTGCACGTTCGACACCACGTCGACCGTGCCGAAGTGATACTGGGCACCTTCATCGATGGTGAAGGTGACGATGAAGCCCTTCTTGGCCGGATCGTATTCGCCGACTGCCGAGATGATGCGCACGTCGGCATAGCCGTGCTTGAGATAGAAACGGCGCAGCAGATCGCGGTCGGCTTCCACCCGGTCCGGATCGTAGATGTCGGTGGTTTGCAGGAAGCTGAGCCAGTTGCTTTCGGAGGTCTTGATGATGTCCTTCAAACGGCCGGACGAGAACGCCTTGATGCCGACGAAACGGATATCTTTTACGCCGGTTTTCGCGCCTTCTTTGATCTCGAAGACCAAATTGACGCGGTTGTTCGGCAGATCGATGATCTTCGGATCGACGCTGACGTCGAAGCGGCCGCTGCGGTGATAGATTTCGATGATGCGCTGCACGTCGGCCTGCACGGCCGGTTTCGATAAGGTTCCGCGCGGCTTCGACTGAATTTCGGCCTTGAGCTGCTCGTCCTTGGCTTTCTTATTGCCCTCGAACGCGACCTGGTTGATCACCGGATTCTCGACCACGGTGACCACCATCCGGCCGCCGGAATGGTCGATGCGCACGTCCTCGAACAGGCCGGTGGCGTAGAGCGCGTGGATAGCCTCGTCGATCTGCGCCGGACCGAGCTGGCCACCCGGGCCGGGCTTGAAATAGGACCGGACGGTCTCGGCTTCGACCCGGCGGTTGCCTTGAACAACGATGGAATTAGCCGACTGCGCGACCGCGACGCCCGAAGACGCCACAGCCACAATCCCGGTCCCGACAAGGAATCCCCCGAGGACCAAACTGACGACGGCTAGTCCCCGTAAAAACCGCACACCAAGTCCCATTCGCCACGCGCCTTATATTTACCCGTGCGGCCGCCCCCATTGCGGAGCCGACAGACTGTTGGGCTAGCTTTGGTCCGCTTTGTACAGCGTTTTAAGCGCGCTGCAAACGAAACTCCCGGACCGAGTTTCCCTTTCCCCTCATAAAGTTGCCCGTAGGACACGCTCTAGGAGGTTGCCAAGTGCAGAATGTCATTAAACGTTGCAAATATCATCAACATGACCACGATCGCCAAGCCAATCCTGAACCCGACCTCCTGGGCGCGCTCGGATAGCGGGCGGCCGCGAATCGCCTCGATTCCATAGAACAAAAGGTGACCGCCATCGAGCAGCGGTATTGGGAAAAGGTTCAGAAGTCCGATTGAAATCGACAGCACCGCGGTCAGGTGCATGAGCGCGGCGAAACCTGCGGACGCCACTTGGCCGGAGACCTGGGCTATCCGAATTGGCCCGCCGAGCTGGTCGG
Organism: uncultured Alphaproteobacteria bacterium; assembly: GCA_963786025.1. GTDB lineage: Bacteria > Pseudomonadota > Alphaproteobacteria > Rhizobiales > Xanthobacteraceae > Pseudolabrys. The sequence continues at coordinate 41,023 of CAWAXK010000001.1, read as the reverse complement.
CTGCCTCACGGCCGGTAAACACCCCGCCGATATAGGCCAGCGTACGGTCGACCACGAACCAGGTTTCCTGCGCGCCGGCGGCGACCGCCTGCAACGGTCCCATTTTCTGCGTCTTAATGTCGCCGGCCGCCATGGACCGGCTAATGCCGAGCACGCCGAGCCTGTGGGCGTTGCCGAAATTGTCCTTGATCTCCTTGAGCTGCGGCGTGGCTTTGAGCGTGACATGCACGCCGCCGCGCTCGACCTCGATATTGAGCGCCTCGCCGGCGCTGACGCTGACGATGCGCTGCATGTCGGCAAAACTGTCGATTTTCTCGCCGTCGATCGCCACCACCAGATCGCCCGGCATGAATCCGGCGGCCTGCGCGGCGCTCGCCGGCTGCACCGCATCGACGCGGGCGCTGGTGGTTTGCTTGCCGACGGTCATGAAGACCGCGGCGAAAATCGACGATTGCCAGGATGAAATTCGCGATCGGGCCGGCCGCCACCACCGCGGCGCGCGGCGCCACCCGCTGGTGGACAAAGCTGACTTCTTTTTCGGCCTCGGTCATGGCGGCGGCGGCCTCATGGTCGGGCACGCTCGCCGCGTTTTCGTCGCCGAAGAATTTCACATAGCCGCCGAGCGGGACCGCGGAGATTTTCCAGCGCGTGCCGTAGCGGTCGAAGAAGCCGACGATTTCGGGACCGAAGCCGATCGAAAACGTCAGTACCTTGATACCGCACCAACGGGCCACCAGAAAATGGCCAAGCTCATGAAAGAAAACAACAATTGTCAGTACAAACAGGAACGGGACGACGTAGCCAACGATATGGCCGCCGAAGGCGCCCAAGTGCCCCATGATCTCCATACTCATCACACCCTCGTCCCGCCGCTATGGCGCCCGCATCGTTAGCGAAAGATTACTAGGATGACTTTACGGCAATTTCGGGCAAGAGGGCTAAGGCTAAACTTCTCGCATTATGGTCAACGGCGAGTGCGGCATCGATATCGGCCGCTTCCGCCAGCAGGCCGCGCCCGGAAGCAGCGTCCAGCGTCGCGTCAACCAGCGCCGTAATGGCGGGAAAACTGATGCGGCCGGCGAGGAATTCGGCGACCGCGACTTCGTTGGCGGCATTGAATACGGTTGGCGCCGCCCCGCCCGCCTGCAGGACGCGCCGTGCCAGCGCGAGCGCCGGAAAGCGCACAAGGTCGGGAGCCTCGAAGGTCAATTCACGGACCCGCGCCAGATCGAGCCGCGCCGCCGGCCCGTCGATCCGGTGCGGCCAGCCCAGGCAATGCGCGATCGGAATCCGCATGTCAGGCGAACCGAGCTGGGCCACGACCGAACCATCCCTGAATTCCACCAGCCCATGCACCACCGACTGCGGGTGCACCAGCACGTCGATCTCTTCCGGCTTGAGCGCGAACAGGTGATAGGCCTCGATCACTTCCAGGCCCTTGTTCATCAGGCTCGCCGAATTGATGGTGATCTTCGGACCCATCGACCAGTTCGGATGACGCAGCGCCTGTTCCGGTGTCGCCGCCTTGATCGCCTCAAGCGACCATGTGCGGAACGGCCCGCCCGAGGCGGTCAGGATCACGCGCTTGAGCTCTTCGCGCGTGCCGGAGCCGAGCGCCTGGAAGATGGCGTTGTGCTCGCTGTCGACCGGCAACACCGTCGCGCCGGCAATTGCGGCGCGCCGCATGAACAAGGCGCCGGCGCAAACCAGACATTCCTTGTTGGCGAGTGCGACGGTCGCGCCGCGTTCGATGGCCGCGAGCGTCGGCTTCAGTCCGACCGCGCCGCTGATCGCCGCCATCAGCCAATCGGCAGGACGTTGCGCGGCTTCGAGCAGAGCGCCCTCGCCGGCCGCCGTCTCGATGCCACTGCCGGCCAAGGCATCTTTCAGTTCGCCATAGGCCGCCGGATCGGCGACCACGGCAAAGCGTGCGCCGACCTCGCGTGCGATTTGCGCTAGCGCCGCTGCATTGCGCCGCGCGCTGACGGCCTCGACGCGATAGCGCTCGGGCGCGCGCTTGATCAGATCGACGGTGCTGGCACCGATCGAGCCGGTGGCGCCGAGAATGGTGATGCTGCGTACGGCGGCGGCCGGCCGCGGTTTCGATCGGGCGATGCCAGGGACGGTCATGCGTTCACCACACCAGCAACCCGCGCGCGGCGCCATCGAAACCACCGCGCAGCAATCCGACCAGGCAACCGACTAGCGCCGCCGCCCAGAAACCGTCGAGCCGATCCATCACGCCGCCATGACCGGGAATGAGGTGGCTCGCATCCTTGGCGCCAAACTGGCGCTTGACCCAGGATTCGAGAAGGTCGCCGAGTTGCGCCACCACCGACAGCAGCAACGCGACGCTCGCAATGGCTGTCTTATTGAACGGGTCAAACTGGCTAGCGACCAGGACGGCCACGATCATGGCGCCGAGCGTGCCGGCAATGGCTCCCGACCAAGTCTTTTTCGGGCTCACCGCCGGCATCAGTTTCGGCCCGCCGAAGGCGCGGCCGGCGAAATAGCCCAGCACGTCGGTCGTCCAGACAATCGCGAACAACAGCACCATCGCGAGAAACCCATCGACGTCATCGGCCCGCAGCAGCATCGGCGCGAGCAGCATGGACCCCGCATAGCCGATCCCGGCAGTAATCCACAGCCGCCGCTCGCGCGGCGCGAAAATCAAAGCCGCGAGCGCGCCCAGCCCGACTACCAGAATTGCAGCGATCGGCCGGCCGTGCCAGGCGACCAAAGCAGCCACCGCGATCGCGCTGCCGCAGGCGGACAACATCAACCGGTGGCTCGGGCCGGCGACCAGCGTGGTCCATTCCCACAATACGGCAATAGCGGCGAGGCCCCAGAACAACGCGAACGGCCAGTCGCCGAGATAGGCCGTGAACAGCGCCAGCGGCGCCATCACCGCGGCGGACGCGATTCGCAGTACGAGATTGTTCGTGGGCGCAGCTGCGCCGCTGTCGCCCGGTTTGGAAACGGGGTCGGCATCGACCACGGCGTCAGGATCCGGTCTTCGCGACCAGGCCGCCGAACCGGCGCTCGCGCTGCTGATATTCGCGGATCGCCGCGTCGAGCGCCGCGCGGTCGAAGTCCGGCCAATAGGTCGGCACGAACACCAATTCGCTATAGGCCGATTGCCAGAGCAGGAAATTCGACAGCCGCTGCTCGCCGCTGGTGCGGATGACGAGGTCGGGATCGGGGATATCCGGCGCGTCGAGATAAGCGCCGACGGTTTCCATGGTGATGTCGGCGGGCTTGAGGGCCCCCTTCGCCACTTCTTCGGCGATGCGCTGCGCCGCGCGGGTGATCTCCTGTCGCGCACCGTAATTGAAGGCCACCACCAAAGTGAGGCCGTCGTTGTCCTTGGTAAGTTCTTCCGCCTCCACCAGCAGCCGGCCGATATCCGGATCGAGATCGTTACGCTCGCCGATCACGCGCACACGCACGCCGCTGCGGTGCAACTCGGCGAGATCGTTACGGATGAAGCGGCGTAGCAAGCCCATCAGTTCGCCGACTTCGTTGGCCGGCCGCGACCAGTTTTCCGCGCTGAAGGAGAAGATGGTAATGAAGCGAATGCCGATCTCGGTCGCCGCGCGGATCGTCCGCCGCAAAGCCTCGACGCCGCGGCGATGCCCCTCCACGCGCGGCAACCCGCGCGCCGCCGCCCAACGGCCGTTGCCATCCATGATGATGCCGACATGACGCGGCGCCCGCTCGAACGGCGGCGTGGCGCTATGCGGAACCTCGGCCTCGGGCATGGGTTTTGAGCCGTATCGTTTCCAGTTGAATCAGTATGCTGGCCTAACACTATCCTTGCGCATGATCTTGTCCGAAAACCGGTTTTGCGCCGGGATTAACCAAAAGACCGGCTATTTCGGACCCTAGGCGCTGCCTCAGACGGTGAGGATCTCCTTTTCCTTCGCCGCCAAAAGATGGTCGATCTCGGTGATCCCGGCATCGGTCGCCTTCTGGATATCGCCGGAATAGCGGTCGTGGTCGTCCTTGCTGATCTTGTGGTCCTTCTCGAGCTTCTTGACCGTTTCCATGGCATCGCGGCGCACGTGCCGCACCGCCACGCGCGCGGTCTCGGCATATTTATGCGCGATCTTGACCAGTTCCTTACGCCGCTCCTCGTTGAGCTCGGGGATGCGCAGCCGCACCATCTGCCCTTCGGTCGCCGGCGACAGGCCCAAATTGGAATTGATGATCGCCTTTTCCACTGCGTGCACCAGCGCGCGGTCCCAGACGTTGACCGCGATCAGGCGCGGCTCCGGTATGCTGACGCTGGCCACCTGATTGAGCGGCATCTGCGCGCCATAGGCGTCGACCATGACCGGATCGAGCATGTGGGCGGAGGCTCTTCCCGTGCGAAGGCCGGATAATTCGGTCTTGAGCACGGTGCTCGCGCCCTGCATGCGGCGCTTGATTTCGTTGATATCGTACGTTGCGTTTGTCATGGCGATCCCCCGAACACGACGTCGCGCGAAACGCGCGGACCCGGTCTAGCCAATCATCGTCGAACGGCCCTTGCCGCGCAGAACGGCTTCGATGGCGCCCTTATCGGCGATCGAAAACACGATGATAGGCATGTGGTTTTCCCGGGCAAGCGCGAAGGCGGTCGAATCCATCACCCGCAGGTCCTTCTCGATCGCCTCCTGGTGCCCGAGCTTGTCGTAGCGCTTGGCCTTCGGGTCCTTCTTGGGGTCCGCCGTATAGACCCCATCCACATTGGTGGCCTTGAGGACCGCGTGGCAGCCGAGTTCGGCGGCGCGCAGCACCGCCGTGGTGTCGGTGGTGAAGAACGGATTGCCGGTGCCGGCGGCCAGCAGTACGACGCGGCCCTTGCCGAGATTTTTCAGCGCACGCTTGCGGTTATAGGTCTCGCACACCGCGGTCATGGCGAGCGCCGAGAGCGTGCGCGCCTCGCAACCCGCGCGCTCGACGGCGGCCTCCAGCACTAGGCAATTCATTACCGTCGCCAGCATGCCCATGGTGTCGCCGACCGGGCGCGGCACGCCGCGCTCGGACACTTCGACGCCGCGAAAAATGTTGCCGCCGCCGACCACCACACCGAGTTCGACGCCGAGTTTCGCGGTGGCGACCAGATCGGCCGCCAGCCGCTCGACCGTCGCCTGATCGATGCCGAATCCGCTGCTTCCGGTGAGAGCCTCGCCGGACAATTTGACGATGACGCGTCGGTAGAGCGGATCACTCATGCGTTGCGATCCTCCATCGGATCGCCGAAGCGGTCGTACGGTCAGCCCTGACCGGCCGCCGCCGCGACCTCGGCGGCGAAATCGGTTTCCTGCTTCTCAATTCCCTCGCCGAGCGCATAGCGCACGAACCCGGTGATCTTGATCGGCCCGCCGACTTTGCCTTCCGTTTCCTTCGACGCTTGCGCGACGGTCTTCTTGTCGTCGAAGATAAAGGGTTGGTCGAGCAGTGTCTGCTCCTTGTAGAAGGTTTTCAGACCCGATTCGACGATCTTCTCGATCATATTCTCGGGCTTGCCTTGCTGACGGAATTTGTCGGCGAGGATGTCCTTTTCTCGCTTGATCACCGCCGGATCCACGCCGGAAGCATCGACCGCAAGCGGATTAGCGGAAGCAACGTGCATCGCAACCTGCCGGCCGAATGCCATCAACTCATCGGCTTTGCCTGACGATTCCAGCGCGACCAGCACGCCGATCTTGCCGAGGCCGTCGCTGACCGCGTTGTGCACGTAATAAGCAACGACGCCGCTGCTGACCGCGAGCGAGGCGGCGCGGCGCAGCGTCATGTTCTCGCCGATCTTGGCGATCGTATCGTTGATCGAGTCGCCGATGGTGATCGAGCCGGCCTTGGTGGCCTTGATCTTCTCGACGTCGGTGCCGGTGCTGAGCGCGACGTCCGCGATCATCTTCACCAGGCCCTGGAACAGGTCGTTGCGGGCGACGAAATCAGTTTCCGAATTGACTTCAACCACGACGCCCTTGGTGCCCTGCACCATGACGCCGATCAGGCCTTCCGCGGCGACGCGGCCGGCCTTCTTGGCGGCTTTCGACAGACCTTTCTTGCGCAGCCAGTCCTGCGCCGCCTGCATCTCGCCGTTGTTTTCGGTGAGCGCAGCCTTGCAATCCATCATGCCGGCGCCGGTCGACTCGCGCAGCTCCTTGACCATCTGGGCCGTGATATTCGCCATCTCGTCGTTACTCCGCGGTCAGTTGCTTGGCTTTCGCGATCCAGCCGTCGACGCGGCCGGGCAATCCCACTTCTTCGCCGACATTGTGCGCGGCGGTGGGCGAAAGCTCGGCGATCTGCGAGTAGTGGAAGATGCCGAGGTCGTTGAGCTGCTTTTCGATCGCCGGCGAAATGCCGGGCAACTTCTTGAGGTCGTCGGCGACGCCGCGCGGACCGGGCAGTTGTTCGAAGCCGAGATCGCCGGCCGCAGGCGCCGTCGGCACCGGCTCGACGATCGGCTTTTCCGCAGCGCCGATGTCGATGCCCAAATCGCCTTGCGCGCGCGAAATTCCGTCGAGCGCGGCCTTCGCCACCAGTTCGCAATAAAGCGAAACCGCGCGGCTGGCGTCATCGTTGCCGGGCACCGCGTAGGTGATGCCGGCCGGATCGGAATTGGTATCGACAATCGCTGCGACCGGAATATTGAGCCGGCGCGCTTCCTTGATCGCGATATCTTCCTTGTTGGTGTCGATCACGAACAAGAGGTCGGGTACGCCGCCCATGTCCTTGATGCCGCCGAGCGAGCGGTCGAGCTTGTCGCGCTCGCGCTGCATCGTCAGGCGCTCTTTCTTGGTGTAGCCGCCCGCTTCGCCGGAATTGAGCATCTCGTCGAGCTTGCGCAGGCGCGAGATCGAACCGGAGATGGTTTTCCAGTTGGTCAGCGTGCCGCCGAGCCAGCGCGAATTGACGTAATACTGCGCCGACTGCTTGGCGGCCGCGGCAATGGCGTCTTGCGCCTGCCGCTTGGTGCCGACGAACAGGATGCGGCCGCCCTTGGCGGCGGTGTCGCTCACCGCCTGCAGCGCGCGATGCAGCATCGGCACGCTCTGAGCGAGGTCGATGATGTGGATATTGTTGCGGGTGCCGAAGATGTAACTCCCCATCTTCGGGTTCCAACGGTGGGCCTGATGGCCGAAATGCACGCCAGCTTCCAAAAGCTGACGCATGCTGAATTCAGGAAGCGCCATAGTCTTCTCCGGTTGATCCGCCGCGGTCGTGTGTGAGCCCCCTAAAGGGACCACCGGACGGCCTTTTTGACCCATTGTTGGGGCCTAAAGCCAACGATCCGCGTGAGTGATGCCGGGCTTATATAGGGGCGATTTCCGCGATGCAAGGCGCGACCGGCCCCCTAATGGGGTAAGGATGCCCATTTAACCCGCGAACCATCGCCGCCAATAGGCGTTATCCGATCATAGGCAACATAGCGGCCGTTTCGGTCGCATCTTCGCTGGGGCGGCGACCGCGGAGGACGCCATGAGTACGCACACCCACCACGACCGGCCCATGCATGACGGCCTGCATCCGCTCGTCTACCGCAGCATGATTGCCCTGACGATCTGGCTGGTGCTGTCGGTCTGGGTCTTTTTCAATCGCGGCGCCTATGTCGGGCTGACACTGGCGATGATCACCGTATTCTTCGTCATCCTCGTGGGCATTCCCGTCCTCATCTGGAAGACGTGGCAGCATAACGCTCCGGCGGAGGAAACGCGCGAGCCAAAGGAGTCATTTGACGCCTGGGCGTCGCAAAGCTTCGCCACCCGGACCGGCGCCCTGAGCGGCCGCGAGGCGGCGATGCAGATCCTGCTGCCGATCGCGGCGGTTTCGATCGGGATGTTTATCTTCGGCCTGGTGTACTATTTCGACATCCCGCACGCCGGCTATTAGTGGCGCGGCTTACAGCGCCTCGACCTGCACCACGCCGGGCACCGCCTTGATGGCGCCGGCGATCTGCGGCGAGACCTTGAAGCGGCCGGGCAGCTTCACTTCTACCTCGGTGCCGCGATCCAGCATCAGCACCACGCTCACCTCGCCGTCGCCATTGGCCGCGGCGTTGCGCGGGATCGATTCGAGCCGCTTGGCCACCGCCTCGATCGGCGCCTGGTTGCGCAGGAAGACGCGCAGACCTTTGTTGAGATTGGCGGCGGCGGCGTCGAGCGGCTCGGCCGACTGGATGCGCGCGCGCACCTCGTCGCCCTGCACTTCCGCCGACAGGAACAGCAGCACCGCGGTGCCCGGCTCGAGCAGATCGCGGTGCTCGGCCAAACCTTCGGAGAAAATCACTGCCTCGTAATGGCCGGTCGGATCGGACAGGCCGATGATGCCCATCTTGCTCCCCGTTCGGGTGCGCCGCTCCTGCCGCGATACCACGGTGCCGGCGACGCGCCCGGCGGTCGCACCGGCTTTCACCGTGCGCGAAAACTCCGCCCAGGACTGCACGCGCAATTTCTTGAGCACGGCGGCATAGTCGTCGAGCGGATGGCCGGACAGGAAAAATCCCACCGCCTCGTATTCGCGTTTTAAGCGCTCCGCCGGCAGCCAGGGCTCGACATTGGGCAAGGCAATCGGCTCGCGCTGTCCGCCGCCGCCGAACAGTTCGTTCTGCCCGATGGTCGCGGAATCGTGCGCGCGCTGGGCGCGGCCCAAGACCTGATCCACGGTCATGAACACCCGCGCACGGTTTTGCTCGAATTCGTCGAAGGCGCCGGCTTGCGCCAGGCTTTCCAGCACGCGTTTGTTGACGGCGCGCGGATTTACGCGGTCGGCGAAGTCGGCCAAGTCCTTGAACTTGGCCGTTGCCCGCGCGGCAATGATCGCTTCCACCGCCTGCTTGCCGACGCCCTTGAGCGCGGCCAGCGCGTAGATGATGGTGTTGCCGTCGACCTCGAAGGCCACATGCGACCGGTTGATCGAGGGCGGGTCGACCTTGATGCCAAGCCGCTCGGCCTCGGCGCGGAATTCCGCGAGCTTGTCGGTGTTGCCCATGTCGAGCGTCATCGAGGCGGCCAGGAACTCGACCGGGAAATTCGCCTTCATATAGGCGGTCTGGTAGGCGACCAGCGCGTAGGCCGCGGCGTGGCTCTTGTTGAAGCCGTATTCGGCGAAGCGCTCGAGCAGATCGAAAATGGCGTCAGCCTGGTTGCGTTCGATGGCGTTCTTGACCGCGCCCTCGACGAAAATGGCGCGCTGCGCCTGCATTTCTTTTCTGATCTTCTTGCCCATGGCGCGACGCAGGAGATCGGCCTGGCCGAGCGTGTAGCCGGCCAAAATCTGCGCGGCCTGCATCACCTGTTCCTGATAGACGATGACGCCGAAGGTCTCTTTCAGCACGGATTCGAGCTTGGGGTGGATGTAGTCCGGCTTCTCCATCTCGTGCTTGCGCGCGCAATAGGTCGGAATGTTCGCCATCGGACCCGGCCGGTAGAGCGCGACCAGCGCGATGATGTCCTCGAAACGGTCGGGCCGCATGTCGAGCAGCGCCCGCCGCATGCCCGCGCTTTCCAGTTGGAACACGCCGACCGCTTCGGCGCGCGCCAGCAGGTCGTAGGTTTTCTTGTCGTCGAGCGGCAGATGGGTCAGATCGATGTCGATGCCGCGCCGCTTCACCAGCGCAACCGCGGTCTGCAACACGGTCAAGGTCTTGAGGCCGAGGAAGTCGAACTTCACGAGGCCCGCCTGCTCCACCCATTTCATATTGAACTGGGTCACCGGCATGTCGGATTTCGGATCGCGGTAGAGCGGCACCAGTTCCGACAGCGCGCGGTCGCCGATGACGATGCCGGCGGCATGCGTCGAGGCGTGGCGGGTGAGGCCTTCGAGCTTGCGCGCGATATCGAAGGCGCGCTTGACCACCGGATCGCCGTCGCGCTCGGCCTGCAGCTTCGGTTCGCCCTCGATGGCTTGCGCCAGCGTGACCGGACTGGCGGGGTTCTGCGGCACCAGCTTGCACAGCTTGTCGACCTGCCCGTAGGGCATCTGCAGCACACGGCCGACGTCGCGCAGCACGCCGCGCGCCTGCAAGGTGCCGAAGGTGATGATCTGCGCCACCTGGTCGCGGCCGTAGCGCTCCTGCACGTAGCGGATCACTTCGTCGCGGCGGTCCTGGCAGAAGTCGATGTCGAAGTCGGGCATCGACACGCGCTCGGGATTGAGGAAGCGCTCGAACAGCAGCCCGAAGCGGATTGGATCGAGATCGGTGATGGTCAGCGCGTAGGAAACCAGCGACCCGGCGCCGGAGCCGCGGCCGGGGCCGACCGGAATGCCATGCGCCTTCGCCCATTGGATGAAATCGGCGACGATCAGGAAGTAGCCGGGATATTTCATGCCGGCGATGACGCCCAATTCGAACTCGAGCCGCGCGCGGTATTCATCTTCGGTGCGGCCGGGCGCGACGCCGGCGCTGGCAAGCCGCTGCGTCAGGCCGGCCTCGGCGCGCTTGCGCAGTTCGCTCGCCTCGTCGACCACGCTGTCGCCGACGGAAAAACGCGGCAAGATCGGATGATGGGTATGCGGGCGGAACGAGCAGCGCTCGGCGATTTCGACCGTATTGGCGAGCGCCTCCGGCAGATCGGCGAACAATTCGCGCATTTCGGCGCGGCTTTTGAAGCGGTGCTCGGCATTGAGCTGGCGGCGGTCGGATTCGGCCACCACCCGCCCTTCCGCGATGCAGATCAGCGCGTCGTGCGCTTCGTGGTCGGAACGGTCGGCGAAGAACGGCTCGTTGGTGGCGACCAGCGGAACGCCTTTGGCATAGGCGAGATCGATCAGCATCGGCTCGGTCAGGCGCTCGTTGGCGGTGCCGTGGCGCTGCAATTCGACGTAAAGGCGGTCGCCGAACAGGCGGTGCAGCACCTCGAGCCGCGTGGTGGCGAGATGGCTCTGCCCGGCCGCGATTGCACCGTCGAGCGGTCCGCCCGGGCCGCCGGTGAGCGCGATGATGCCGTCGGTTTCGCCTTCCAGCCATTCGATCTTAAGGCGTGGCGGTTCGTTCGGCGGCGTATCGAGGAAGGCGCGCGAATTGAGCCGCATCAGGCTGCGATAGCCGGCATCGCGCGCGGCCAGGAGCACGATGCGCTCGCGCGGCGCCGGCGCGTTGACGTTGCGGGCGCCGTGATCGGTGTCGCCAAAGTCGATGGCGAGCGCGCAGCCGACGATCGGCTGGATACCGGCGCCGGCCAGTTTTTCGGAAAATTCCAGCGCCCCGAACATGTTGTCGGTGTCGGTGAGCGCCAGCGCCGGCTGCTTATCAGCCTTGGCGAGCTCGGCCAGGCGCGCCAGCGGGATCGCGCCTTCCAACAGCGAATAGTTCGAGTGCACGTGCAAGTGCACGAAATCGAGACCAGCCACGGGTGATTCCTTGTTGTCACCCAGAGTGGGGACAGTCAGCGCCCGCGTCTACAGCCATCAGCCCTTGGTGCGCCGGCTATGCCGGCTTTCAACAGGCCAGACCGACGTTCAACGGCGATGCCGATCCTACAGGTTGCTGAACACCTGCGACCAGATGGCGATCATGCCGACGAACAGCGCGAGCGAGGTAAGCGCGGCGGCCTCTTGGATCACGGCTTTGAACATGGTTCTCTCCCCAGAACGAAGAGAGAACATAGTTCATGCTATGTTCCGGAGTCAATGGCGATGAAACTGCGGCTCCAAACGCAATATATTCCTAAATAATTCAATGGCTTATTGGCTATTGCTCTCACGCCAGCTCCACCACCACGCCCTCGCGCAAGGTCACCCGCCGGTCCATGCGGGCGGCGAGTTCCATGTTGTGGGTGGCGATGATGGTGGCGAGGCCGGAAGCGCGCACCAGCTGCGTCAAAGCCGCGAACACGTGATCGGCGGTGTGGACGTCGAGATTTCCGGTCGGCTCGTCGGCCAGCAGAATCCGCGGCGCATTGGCGACCGCGCGCGCGATGGCGACGCGCTGCTGCTCGCCGCCGGAGAGTTCCGCCGGCCGATGGGTGAGCCGGTTTTGCAAGCCGAGATAGCCGAGCAATTCGACCGCGCGCTTCTTGGCCTCGCCGCGCCCGAGCCCGCGGATCATCTGCGGCAGCAGCACGTTCTCCAGCGCGGTGAATTCCGGCAGCAGATGATGCGACTGGTAGACGAAGCCGATCTCGTTGCGTCGGATGCGGGTGCGCTCATGATCCGGCAGGATCGCGGTGGCGCGGCCGTCGATATAGACGTCGCCGTGGTCGGGATGCTCGAGCAGGCCGGCAATATGCAGCAGCGTCGATTTGCCGGCGCCCGAAGGCGCCACCAGCGCCACCGACTGCCCGGGCCAGACCGCGAGCTCGGTGCCGTTGAGGATATGCAGCGCCTCGTCGCCCTGCCGATAGGTGCGCTCGATCGCGTGCATGAACAGGATGGGGATATCCTCACCCTGTTTCTGCGCCGCCGCGCCCTTGTCCGCCACGACGGTGTCACTCATAGCGCAGCGCCTCCACCGGATCGAGGCGAGCCGCGCGCCATGACGGATAGAGCGTCGCGAGCAGCGACAGCATGAGCGCCATCACCACCACCGCAGTGGTCTCGCCGGTGTCCATGTCGGCCGGCAGATGCGAGAGGAAATAGAGTTCGGGCGAGAACAGCTCCGTATTGGTGAGCCAGGACAGGAACTGCCGGATGGTCTCGATATTCAGGCAGATCACCACGCCGAGCAGGAAGCCGACCAGCGTGCCGACCACGCCGATGGAGGCCCCGGTGATCAGGAACACGCGCATGATCGAGCCTTGCGTCGCGCCCATGGTGCGCAAAATTGCGATGTCCTGGCCCTTGTCCTTCACCAGCATGATCAGGCCGGACACGATGTTGAGCGCCGCCACCAGGACGATGAGGGTCAGGATCAGGAACATCACGTTGCGCTCGACCTGCAGCGCGTTGAAGAAGGTGGCGTTGCGCTGGCGCCAGTCGATCATGAAGATCGGCCGTTGCGCCGCGTCCTGCACCGCTTTTCGATACGAATCGACGCGGTCGGGATTGTCGGTATAGATTTCGATCGCGGTGACGTCGCCGGCGCGGTTGAAATAGGCCTGCGCCTCCTTCAGCGGCATGAAGATGAAGGCGGAATCGTATTCCGACATGCCGATCTCGAACACCGCGGCGATCTTGTAGACCTTGATGCGCGGCATGGTGCCCATGGGCGTGACCGCGCCGCGCGGCGCCACCAGCGTGATGTTGTCGCCGGCGCGCAGCGACAACTGGTCGGCGAGCCGGCGGCCGATCGCCACCCCCTGCCCCTCGTCGAAGCCTTGCAGCGTACCCTGCTTGATGTTCTTGGCGACCGAGGGAAGCTTCTCGAGGTCGGCCAGGCGAATGCCGCGGATCAGCACGCCGCCGGCATTGAACGGCGAGGACGCCAGCGCCTGGCCCTCGACGATCGGCGCCGCCAGTCTGATGCCCCTAACGGCGGCAATGCGCGCGGCGACTGCTTCCCAGTCTGTCAGCGGCTTTTCCAGCGGCTGGATCAAGAGATGGCCGTTGAGGCCGAGGATCTTGTCGAGCAGTTCCTTGCGGAACCCGTTCATCACCGCCATCACGATGATAAGGGTGGCGACGCCCAGCATGATGCCGAGGAAGGAAAACCCGGCGATCACCGAGATGAATCCTTCCTTGCGCCGCGCCCGCAAGTAGCGCAGCGACAGCATCCACTCAAACGGGGAGAAGGGCCGCGTCCCGTTGGGCTCGGTCATTGATTAATTGTTTCCCGGGGTTTGGATTTTCACACGATTCGGGCGGATTCAAGCCGTATATGCCAGCCAAAGTGCTTGGCCGCACACAGGTATTTTAAACGGTTCCACCACTGCTTTGCCGCCCGCCTTAGATTTGGATCAATGCCGAAAGCCTCCGGATAGGCCATACGAAACGCCCTACCGCCGTTGCCCCTCCGCCCTGGAACCGACCGAGCCCGCACCATGTACCGCCTTATCGCGATTGCCGGGTCGGTGTTGCTTTGTGCCACGGTGACCCCCGATGGCCGCAGCCGACTGTCCCGGGCATCCCGACGCGCTCGGCACCAGCCGGGCAATCGCGGTCGATGTGGCGCACATCCGCCGCGTTGGGACGATGCAATACCCCGACACGCTGCCGTTGCGCGACCACGAAATCGTCCTCACTTTCGACGACGGCCCGCGGCCGCCGAATACCGCGCGGATTCTGGACGCGCTGGGGGCCGAATGCGTCAAGGCGACCTTTTTCGTGCTCGGCAACATGGCCAAGGCGCATCCGGCCTTGCTGCGCCGCGCTCACGCCGACGGCCACACCATCGCAACGCATTCGCTGCAGCATCGCGTTCTCGGCCAGCACGCGTCGGCGGCCGAAGTAGAGTGGGATTTCGACAGCGGCGCCGAAATGGTGGCCGTCGCCCTGGGCGACCGCAAAGCGGTCGCGCCGTTCTATCGATTCCCGGGTCTCAGCCGCTCGGCGGCGCTCGAGCAGCATCTCGCGTCGCGCGGCGTCATGGCCTGGAGCGCCGATTTTGGCGCCGACGACTGGTCGGGCACCGCGGATCAAATCTCCGCGCGCGTGCTGGCGCGGATTGAGCGCAAGGGTCGTGGCATCCTCGTGTTGCATGACGTTCAGCCGGAAACCGCTCGGGCGCTGCCGAAGCTGCTGCGCGCGTTGCACGCCCGGCATTTCCACATCGTGCATGTGGTATCGGCGTCGCCCGCGGCGACCACGGGTCAGTTCAAACCTTGACCATCAGCGCGACAGCAGGTCGAGCGCCGCGGCCGGGCTAATCATCTCGCGCGTGCCGCCAGCGCGTTTCTTGACTTCGACCTTGCCCTCGGCCAGCCCGCGCGGGCCGACCATCACCTGCCACGGGATACCAATGAGGTCGGCGGTGGCAAATTTGCCGCCGGCGCGCTCGTCGCGGTCGTCGTAAAGCACCTCGACGCCCTTGCCGGCAAGTTCCTTGTAAAGCTGCGCGCAGGCGCCGTCGGTTGCCGCATCGCCCTGCTTGACATTGAGGATCGCCACCTTGAACGGCGCCACCGGCTCCGGCCAGACGATGCCGGCATCGTCATGCGAGGCCTCGATGATGGCGGCGACCAGGCGCGACGGCCCGATGCCGTAGGAGCCCATATGCACCGGTTGCTCGCCGCCCGCGCCGGAGGCGACCACCGCCTTCATCGGTTCGGAATATTTGGTGCCGAAATAGAAGATGTGGCCCACCTCGATGCCGCGCGCGGACACCTGCTTGTCAGAGGGGACGTTGGCGTAGGCCGCCGCATCGTGCATGTCGGAGGTGGCGGCGTATTGCGACGTCCATTTGTCGACGATGCCCTGCAAGCCGGCAATGTCGTCGAAATTCACGTCAGCCGGCGGCACCGGCAGATCGAGGTAATCCTTGTGGCAGAACACCTCCGACTCGCCGGTCGAGGCGAGGATGATGAATTCGTGGGAAAGATTGCCGCCGATCGGACCTGACTCGGCGCGCATCGGGATCGATTTCAGCCCCATGCGCTGGAACGTGCGCAGGTAGGCCACGAACATCTTGTTGTAGCTGTGTTGCGCGCCGGCCTGGTCGATGTCGAACGAATAGGCGTCCTTCATCAGGAATTCGCGCCCACGCATCAGCCCGAAGCGCGGGCGCACCTCGTCGCGGAATTTCCATTGGATGTGATACAGGTTGAGCGGCAGATCCTTGTAGGAACGCACATAGGCGCGGAAGATCTCGGTGATCATCTCCTCGTTGGTCGGCCCGTAGAGCATGTCGCGCTCGTGCCGGTCCTTGATGCGCAGCATCTCCTTGCCGTAGGCGTCGTAGCGTCCGCTTTCGCGCCACAGATCGGCCGACTGTATGGTCGGCATCAGCAATTCGATGGCGCCGGCGCGGTTCTGCTCCTCGCGCACGATCTGTTCGATCTTCTTCAGCACCCGCAGCCCGAGCGGCAGGAAGGCATAGATGCCGGCCGCCTCCTGCCGCATCATGCCGGCGCGCAGCATCAGCCGGTGCGAGACGATCTCCGCCTCTTTCGGGGTTTCACGCAAAATCGGCAGGAAGTAGCGGGACAGGCGCATTGCGGGCGGCTCGGAATCGAGGGCTGTTGGGGCCTGAGTGAAAGCGGATCGGCCGGGAAAACACAAGGCGGGCGAGTTCCCCCTCTAACGGGATGCTACTCTAACGATAAATCATAATACTTTTCTGCCTTTTGTATAACGGTGCGGTGCGATAGCTTCTGGAAACTAGGCCCTCATCGGCGAAAGCGAGAAGTTTGCGGCTCCGGCATTGGACTGCGGAGAATTTCCGCTGATGTGCCATAGCGAACACCTATGCGTGCCCGGACGCTCCGATCATTATCGTTCCGTGACGGAATCGTGGTGACAGCACGGCGGCAATCGGCTAGCGTTGTGCATCCGTAAGATGGAGAGTCCGGCCCTATAAGCCGGCCCCAAGTTGCGGTCCAAGTCTTGGGAGGAGCCAAGTCCTTGGCGCGGAAATCGCCGCCGCCTCGAACATAACGCGGATAAAAACGCGAGGATGGGGACTTCTAAATGCGACGAGCAGGGCAAGCGTGCCCTGCTCTTTTTTTTCCGCGGACGCTGCGCGTGATTGGCCCGCGTCACGAATGCGGCGGATTGGAAATCGACTTCAAGAATTCGAACGGGATCAGGCCCTCTTTGTAGAGCAGCGCGAAAAAGCCGTACACGACGGCGGCAGTTACGGTGGTCCACATGAGCTTGCGCCAGACGCGGTGCACCGCCGGCGCACCCGGTTCAGTGCCCGGCGTCACCTCGCCGCTGTCCTGCTGGCTGTAGGCGCCCCATGGCAGCACGGCGAACAACACCACCCACCAGATGATGAAATAGATCGCGATGGCGGTGCCAACCTGCATGAAGAGTTACGCCTGCTCGAGTTCGACCAGTGTGCCGCAGAAGTCTTTCGGATGCAGGAATAGCACCGGCTTGCCGTGCGCCCCGATCTTCGGCTCGCCATTGCCGAGTACGCGCGCGCCTTGCGCCTTTAATGTGTCGCGGGCGGCGCGGATGTCGGGCACCTCGTAGCAGACGTGGTGGATGCCGCCGTCCGGATTTTTCTCCAGGAATTTGTTGATCGGCGAGGCGTCGCCCAGCGGCTCCAACAATTCGATCTTGGTGTTGGGCAGATTGATGAACACGGTCGAGACGCCGTGGTCCGGCTGCTTGACGGTGGCGGAAATTTCCGCGCCGAGCGTGTCGCGATACACCTTGGCGGCCTTGGCGATGTCGCGCACGGCGATAGCCACGTGATTGAGACGACCGATCATGAACTTCCTCGCTTAGCTCCGGCGGTCCGGATCATACCGACAAGACGTGCACATGGCACATGGGCTTTTTGCCCCAGCGCTCATTCACCACGGAACGCACCGCGCGGCGGATGGCCTCCGCCACCGCATCCGGATCGCTGCGGCGCTTGCGCGGCAAGGATTCGAACGTCTGCAGAATGGCGTCTTCGACCGCTTCCTGCATGAGGCCGCCGTCACGGTCGCGTTCCGGAATGCCGATCATGTCGAGCTCGGGATCGGCCGCCAACATGCCCTTGTCGGTGAGCGCGAGGGCGACCGACACCGCGCCTGCGAAGCTCAAGCGTCGGCGGTCGGCTACCGTGCGCGCGTCGGCCTCGACCAGCAGCGAGCCGTCCTTGTAGAGCCGCCCGGACGGCACCTCGTCGATGATCCCCGCCGAAGGCGCCAGCCGCACCAGATCGCCATTGCGGCACTGCACGACCTCCTTGACGCCGCAGCGGCGGGCAAGCGCGGCGTGCTCTGACAAATGCAGCGCCTCGCCGTGCACCGGGATGAGGATCTTCGGGCGGACCCAACTGATGAGCTCTTCAAGCTCGGCGCGGCGCGGATGCCCCGACACATGCACCAGATGGGTGCGATCGGTGATCACGATGATGCCCTGGTCGATCAGCCCGTTGATGATGCGGCCGACCGCCTTGTCATTGCCGGGAATCGTGCGGGCGGAAAAGATCACGGTATCGCCGCGCGATAACGTCACGTCCGGATGCTGGTCCTCGGCGATGCGCGAGAGCGCCGCGCGCGGCTCACCCTGACTGCCGGTGCACAGCGCCACCACCTTGTTGGGCGGCAGATAGCCATAGGCATCGGTTCCGCGCAGTGGCTGCACGCCCTCCAGATAGCCGGTCTCGCGCGCGACCTGGATGACGCGGTCCATGGCGCGGCCGACCACCACCACCTCGCGCTCGGCGGCTCGCGCGGCGTCGATCACGCTGCGCAGGCGCGCCACGTTGGAGGCGAAGGTGGTCACCGCCACCCGGCCGCGCGCGTTCTTGATGAGCTCGACGAGGGTTTTCGCCACGTCCTTTTCCGACGGCGAGCGGCCGTCGCGCACCGCATTGGTGGAATCGCCGACGATGGCGAGGCAGCCCTCGTCGCCGAGCGCGCGCAGCTTCTTCTCGTCGGTGACATCGCCCAGGATGGGGGTCGGATCGATCTTCCAGTCGCCGGTATGCAGCACCGCGCCGCAGGGCGTGCGAATGATGAGCGCGTTCGATTCGGGGATCGAATGCGCCATCGACACCAGTTCGACGTCGAACGGCCCGACCTTGAAACGGCTGCCGCGCTGCACGATGGTGACCGGAATTTCCGGCGCACCCGGCTCGCTCGCGCGCTTGGCCGCCAGCAAGGCGGCGGTGAACGGCGTGGCGAAGATCGGAATCTTCAGCTTCGGCCACAGATCGAGCACCGCGCCGTAATGATCCTCGTGCGCGTGGGTGAGCACGAGGCCGGCGAGGTTTTTCCGCTCCGCCAGCAGATAACGGATATCGGGGAAAATAAGATCGATCCCCGGCAGTTGCTCCTCGGAGGCAAACGAGACGCCGAGATCGACCGCCAGCCATTGCCGGTGGCGCTCGGGGCCCAGCCCGTAGATCGACAGGTTCATGCCGATCTCGCCGACGCCGCCGAGCGGCGCGAATACCAATTCTTGTGCTGCCTGCGCCATGATCAGGTTCCGCCCAGGCCGAATACTTCGCCGGCGGTGACCGTCGCTAGGCCGCCCGGCTGCTCGACCTGCAGCCGACCGGCCTCGTCGAGCCCGCGGAAGCGGCCAGCGAGCTCGCGCTCCGGCAGGCGCACGCGGATGTCCTCGCCGAGCCCTGCGGCATGTACCAGCCAATCGGCGCGGATCGCCGCAAATCCGGCGCCGTGGCCCCACTGGGCCAGCCGGCGCAACATCGCTGTAGCCAGGGCTGCGAGCAGCGCCTCAGGCGCCACCCTTGCGCCAGCCTTGAGCAAATCGGTCGCCGGGAAGGCCGTACCGGGCGGGTGGCTGGCGCAATTGACGCCGAAGCCGATGACGACCGCGAAGGCCGGCTCGCTCTCGCCTTCAATCAAGATGCCCGCGAGCTTGTCCGGCCCCAGCAGCACATCGTTCGGCCATTTGAGTTTGAACAACGGCCCCAGCCGCGGCGCGCAGTCGCACAGGGCATCGTGCAGCGCCAGCGCCGCCACGAACGACAATTGCGGTGCCAAAGGCTTGGGCGACGGCTCGCTCAGCAGCAGGCTGGCGTAGAGATTGCCGGGCGGCGAAACCCAGGTGCTGCCGCGGCGGCCGCGGCCGGCGTCCTGGCGGAGCGCGCTGATCCACAGCGGCTCAAGCTCGCGCGCACGCGCAAGCTTGAGCGCCTCGGCGTTGGTGGAGCCGAGCGTCTCGTACGTTATGTGCCGGACCCCCGCCAGGCCCGTGGCTTCGCGGTTCATCTTAGTGGCGCGCGGTCATTACCGAAAACCGCTTCCCGCTTTTCGGGATCGCGCGCATCAAAAGAGCGACTTGGCCGCCACCGTGGCTGCGCCCACCAGCGGAGCGGGATAGGCGAAGAACAGGATGTTGATCAGCCCGGAAACGCACAGCACCAGCCGCAACAGCCCCGGCATGCTCTGGAAGCCTTTTACCGGTTCGTCGAAATACATGACCTTCACGATGGTCAGATAGTAGAAGGCGCCCACAACGCTGGTCAGCACGCCGATCACCGCGAGCACGTAGAGCCCAGCCTTGATGGCAGCGAGGAAGACGTAAAACTTTGCGAAGAATCCGGCGAGCGGCGGTATGCCGGCGAGCGAGAACAGCAGCATCGCCAGGAAGAACGCCATGGTCGGATGGGTGCGGGCAAGACCCGCCAGATCGCTGATGTTCTCGACGAACTTGCCGTCGCGCCGCATGCTCAGGATCACCGCGAAGACGCCGAGCGTCATCGCCACATAGATCGCCATATAGATGAGCACGCCCTGCACGCCCTCGGCCGTTCCGGCAGCGAGGCCGACCAGCGCGAAGCCCATGTGGCCGATCGAGGAATAGGCCATCAGCCGCTTGATATTGCGTTGGCCGATGGCGGCGAAGGCGCCGAGCGCCATAGAGGCGATCGAGACGAACACCACGATCTGCTGCCATTCGTGCGTAATGCCGGGGAACGCGACCATGGTCGCGCGCACGAAGATGGCGATACCGGCGACTTTGGGCGCGGCCGCGAAGAAAGCGGTCACCGGGGTCGGCGCGCCTTCATAGACGTCGGGCGTCCACATGTGGAACGGCACCGCCGAGATCTTGAAACAGAAACCGACGAACATGAACACCAGGCCGAAGATCAGGCCGAGATTGGCGCCCTGCTCGCTCGCCTTGGCGATCCCGGCAAAGTTGATGGTGCCGGTGAAGCCGTAAATCAGCGACGCACCGTACAGCAGCATGCCGGACGACAGCGCGCCCAGCACGAAATACTTCAACCCGGCCTCGGTCGAGCGCACGTTTTCGCGGTTCGAGGCGGCCACTACGTAGAGCGGCAGGCTCATCATCTCGAGCCCGAGATAGAGCGCGATCAGGTCGTTGGCGGAAATCAGCAGCATCATGCCGAGCGTCGACAGCAGGAACAGCACGCCGTATTCGAACCTCTGCTGATGCTCGACCGTGAGCCAATTGATCGACAGCATCAGCGCGCCGCCAGAACCGGCGAGCGCCAAGAGCTTGAGGAAACGGCCATAATCGTCGATCACCAGGCTGCCGCCGAACAATTCGGTGCGGCCGGCCGGCAGCCACACCACGGCCGCCGCGGCCAAGGCCAGCACGGCGATGCAGAAGCCGTTCACGATCATCGAACTGCGTTCGCTCTGATGCGCACTGACGCCCGCCATCAGCATCAACATGGCGCCAATCGCCAGAACGGCTTCCGGCAGGATCGGCAAGTAGGCATGCAATTGCGTCAACTGGTTCATCGGGCGGCGCTCGCTGGGATCATTTCGGCCCGTTCCAATTTGATGGCGGCGCCGGTCGTTGCAACTTTATCCGGCGCAGGCAGCGCGGCGATGGCGTGCTTGTAATTGTCGAGCAACTGCGTAACCGAGGCGGCCGACATGTCGAGCACCGGCTTCGGCGCCACCCCGAACAGGATGGTCAGCACCACCAACGGCGTGAAAATAAAGATTTCGCGCCAGCCCATGTCCTTGATGCCGACTAGCGCCGGCTTCAAGGTTCCGAAGATCATCTTGCGGTAGAGCCACAACGCATAGGCCGCCGACAGGATGACGCCGAGCGTGGCGATCGTCGCCACCGGGATGTTGGCCTTGTACGTGCCGATCAGCGACAGGAATTCGCCGACGAAGCCCGAGGTGCCTGGCAAGCCGACATTGGCGAGCGTGAACACCATGAACACCGCGGCGTAAACCGGCATGCGGTTGACGAGCCCGCCGTAGAAGGCGATTTCGCGCGTATGCATGCGGTCGTAGACCACGCCGACGCAAAGGAAGAGCGCGCCGGAGACAATGCCGTGCGAGATCATCTGGAAGATGCCGCCGGCCACGCCCTGCGGAGTGAGCGCGAAGATGCCCATGGTCACGAAACCCATATGGGCGACCGAGGAATAGGCGATCAGCTTCTTCACGTCCTCCTGCATCAGCGCCACCAGCGAGGTGTAGATTATGGCGACCACCGACAGCGTGAAGATCATCGGCGCGAAGTCATGGCTGGCGGCCGGGAACATCGGCAGCGAGAACCGCAAGAAGCCGTATCCGCCCATCTTCAGCAGGATGGCGGCGAGGACCACCGAGCCCGCGGTCGGCGCTTCGACATGCGCATCCGGCAGCCAGGTATGCACCGGCCACATCGGCAGTTTGACCGCGAACGACGCGAAGAAGGCGAGCCACGCCCATTTCTGCATGGCGAGCGGGAAGCCGTGGTGCAACAGCGCCGGAATATCGGTGGTGCCGGCTTCCCAATACATCGCCATTATGGCCAACAGCATAAGAACCGAGCCGAGCAGCGTGTAGAGGAAGAACTTGAAGCTGGCATAGACCCGGCGCGGGCCGCCCCAGACGCCGATGATCAGGAACATCGGGATCAGGCCACCCTCGAAGAACAGGTAGAACAACACCAGATCGAGCGCCGAGAAGGTGCCGATCATCAGCGTTTCGAGCACCAGAAACGCGATCATATATTCCTTCACCCGCTTCTGGATCACGGTCCAGCTCGCCAGGATGCAAATCGGCATCAGCGCGGTGGTGAGGATCACGAACGGCAGCGAAATCCCGTCGACGCCCATGTGATAGGAGGCGACGCCGAGCCAGGGATGTTTCTCGACGAACTGGAATTCAGGCGAGGTCGGATCGAAACGCCACACCAGGACCAATGAGATCGCGAAGGTGACCAGCGTCGTCCACATCGCCACCCAGCGCGCGGTGCCCTTGGCAATCGGCCCGTTGCCGCGCGCGAGCAGCAAAACGAGCAGTGCGCCGAGCAGCGGCAGGAAGGTGACAACTGAAAGGATGGGCCAATTGATGTTCATCGTTTTTCTCTGCCCATGATCTTGTCCGAAAACCGGTTTCCACTTTTCGGGATCATGCTAATGCACCGCGAACATGAACCAAGTGATGAAGGCGGCCGCGCCGATCAGCATGGCGAAGGCGTAGTGATAGAGATAACCGGTCTGCAGCCGCATCACGTTGCGGGTGACGTCGAGCACGCGCGCCGAGACGCCGTCAGGGCCGAAGCCGTCGATCAGCCAGCCGTCGCCTCCCTTCCACAGACTGTGCCCGAGCCACTTCATCGGCCGCACAAAAATCAGCTCGTAAAGCTCGTCGAAGTACCACTTGTTGAGCAGGAACTTGTAGAGCACCTCGTGCTGACGCGCGAGTTCGACCGGGATATCCGGCCGGCGGATGTAGAAGTGCCAGGCGGTGACGAAGCCGAGCACCATCATCAATGTCGGCATCAGTCCGATCCAGAGCGGGATATGCTCCATGTCCTCGAGCACGGTGTTGCTCTTGGCGAAGGCAAGCGACTCGCGGAAGAAGCCCTCGACGCCGTGGCCGGCGAAGATCTCCTTGAACGGCAAGCCGGCCATGATTGAGCCGAAGGCAAGGAACCCGAGCGGGATCAACATCACCATCGGGCTCTCATGCGCTTCCTTCCAATGCTTGCGGTCATGCGGCTCGCCGTGGAAGGTCTTGAAAATCAGGCGCCATGAGTAGAACGAGGTGAGCAGCGCGGCGCCGACCGTGCAAACGAAGCCGTATAGGGCCATCGGGCTCTTCGCCACGAACACCGCCTCGATGATGGCGTCCTTGGAGAAGTAGCCGGCGGTGAGCGGGAACCCGGTCAGCGCCAAGGTGCCGATGATCATCACGATATAGGTGTACGGAATACGGTCCTTGAGGCCGCCCATGTGCCGCATGTCCTGCTCGTGATGCATGGCGAGGATCACCGAGCCGGAGCCGAGGAACAGCAGCGCCTTGAAGAAGGCGTGCGTGAACAGATGGAACATGCCGATCGAATAGGCGCCTGAGCCCATGGCGACGAACATGTAGCCGAGCTGCGAGCAGGTCGAATAGGCGACGACGCGCTTGATGTCGTTCTGCACCAGCCCGACGGTCGCGGCGAACATGGCAGTGGTGGCGCCGATGAAGATGACGAAACTCTGCGCGTTGGGCGCCAGTTCGAACAGCGGCGACAAGCGCGCCACCATGAATACGCCGGCGGTCACCATGGTCGCCGCGTGGATCAGCGCGGAAACCGGGGTCGGGCCTTCCATGGCATCGGGCAACCAGGTGTGCAGCAGGAACTGCGCCGACTTGCCCATCGCGCCCATGAACAGCATCAGGCAGATGAGCGTGAGTGCGTCGGGATGCCAGCCGAAGAACGGAATGGTCTTGCCGACGAGCGACGGCGCCTGCGCAAAGACGGTGTCGAAATCGATCGCACCGACCATGGCGAACAAGGAGAAGATGCCGAGCGCGAAGCCGAAATCGCCGACCCGGTTGACCACGAAGGCCTTGATCGCCGCGGCGTTGGCTTCGGGCTTGTGGTACCAGAAGCCGATCAAGAGATAGCTCGAGAGACCGACGCCCTCCCAGCCGAAGAACATCTGCACCAGATTGTCGGCGGTCACCAGCATCAGCATGAAGAAGGTGAAGAGCGACAGGTAGGCGAAGAAGCGGGGCCGGTACGGGTCTTCTGCCATATAGCCCATGGAATAGACGTGCACGAAGGCCGAGATCGTATTCACCACCACCAGCATCACGGCGGTGAGTGTGTCGATGCGCAATGCCCAGTCGATCTTCAGATCGGCCGACAGAATCCAGGTGAAGACCGGCACGTGTTCGTCGTGATGGCCGAAGCCGACCTGGACGAAGGCCATCCACGACAGGATCATCGGGATCAGCAGCAGCGTGGTGGTGATCAATTCCGCCATGCGCGATCCGGCGGCAGCAGGTCCCGCCGCATGCGCATCGTGCGCATCATGGCCGTGCGCGGCGTGCCCATGCTCGGCATGGGTAGCGTGAGCGGCAGCGACCGCCCCCTCTTCCAAGCCCGGCGGCGGCCCCTCGCCGGGGCAGCGCGCGCGCGCGCCCACGAGCGCAATCAACCCGGCCAAAATGGCGCCGAGCAGGGGTAAGAAGACGATTGCCTGATACATCTAAGCTATTTTCCGTTGGCGCATGATCTGGTTCGAAAACCGGTTCTCAATTTTCTCGATCCTGCGCTTAGCCCTTCATCAGATTGATGTCTTCGACCGCGATCGAACCGCGGTTGCGGTAATAGACCACGAGGATGGCGAGCCCGATGGCGGCTTCCGCCGCCGCCACCGTGAGCACCAACAGTGCGTAGATCTGGCCGACGATGTCGCCGAGATGGCTGGAGAAAGCGACCAGGTTGATGTTGACCGCCAGCAGGATCAGCTCGATCGACATCAGAATAATGATCACGTTCTTGCGGTTGAGAAAGATGCCGAAAATCCCGAGCGTGAACAGGATCGCAGCAACCGAGAGATAATGTCCGAGGCCGATGGTCATGTATTGCTCCCCAGACCCTGCCCCGACCGCACCTTGACGATGGTCATCGCGGTTGCCGGCGTGCGCGCGACCTGCTCGGGAATGTTCTGCCGGCGGACGCGCACCCGGTGTTGCAAGGTGAGCACAATGGCGCCGATCATGGCGATCAGCAGGATCATGCCGGCGGCTTCGAAGAAATAGACGTAGCGGGTGTAGAGCACGAGGCCGATCACCTCGATATTCGACACGTTGGCCGCGATCGGCGCGGTGATCGCGTGCGGAACTCCCGGACCGATCGCCCAGGCGCCGACCACCAGCAAGAGCTCGGCGAGGAAAATGCCGCCGATCAGCATGCCGATCGGCAAGTATTGCAGCGCGCCCTGCTTGAGCTCGGCAAAATCGACGTCGAGCATCATCACCACGAACAGGAACAACACCGCGACCGCGCCGACATAGACCACGATCAGGATCATGGCGAGGAATTCGGCGCCCAGCAGCACGAACAACCCTGCCGCGTTGACGAAGGCGAGGATGAGATAGAGCACGGAATGAACCGGGTTTCTCGCCGCGATCACCATGAAGGCGCTCGCCACGCAAATGCCGGCAAAGAGATAGAAGAATAACGCGGCGACGATCATCATCTCACCTGCAAATCTTCATCGATAAGGCGCGTCGAGCGCCTGATTCTTGGCGATCTCGCGCTCCCAGCGGTCACCGTTCGCGAGCAGCCGCTCCTTGTCGTAGTAAAGCTCCTCGCGCGTTTCCGCCGCGAATTCGAAATTCGGTCCCTCGACGATGGCGTCGACCGGGCAGGCTTCCTGGCACAGCCCGCAATAGATGCATTTGACCATGTCGATATCGTAGCGCGTGGTTCGCCGCGTGCCGTCGTTGCGGCGCGGACCCGCCTCGATGGTGATCGCCTGCGCCGGGCAGATCGCCTCGCACAGCTTGCAGGCGATGCAGCGCTCCTCCCCGTTCGGATAGCGGCGCTGCGCGTGTTCGCCGCGGAAGCGCGGCGAGATCGGCCCCTTCTCGGCCGGATAGTTGAGCGTCGCCTTCGGCCCGAAGAAATAGCGCAGGCCGAGGATCGTGCCGGTCACGAACTCCTTCAGGAACAGGCCTTTGGCCGCGCGGTCCAGTCTCATCGCATCCTCACTTTATCGCCGGCAAGCCGTATTGGATGACGCCAGCCACGATCACCACCATGGCCAGCGATAGCGGTAGGAACACCTTCCAGCCGAGCCGCATCAGCTGATCGTAGCGGTAGCGCGGCACGATCGACTTCACCATCGCGAACATGAAGAACAGCATCGACGCCTTGAGCACGAACCAGATCACGCCCGGCACCCAGGTGAAGGGCGCAACGGCGATCGGCGGCAGCCAGCCGCCCAGGAAGAAGATGGTGCCCATGGCGCACATGGTGCAGATCGCCACGTATTCGCCGAGCATGAACAAGACGTAGGGCGTCGAACCGTATTCCACCATGAAACCGGCGACGAGTTCGGACTCCGCTTCCACCAGATCGAACGGCGGGCGGTTGGTCTCCGCCAGCGCCGAGACAAAGAAGATGATGAACATCGGGAACAGCGGCAGCCAGTACCAGTTCAAGAAGCCGAGCCAAGGCAGGCCGAGCATATTCGCCAGCCCGTTCTGCTGCGCGGTAACGATGGTAGTCAGATTGAGCGAGCCCGCGCACAGCAGCACGGTGATGATGACGAAGCCGATGGAGACTTCGTAGGACACCATCTGCGCCGCCGAGCGCAACGCCGCAAGGAACGGATATTTCGAATTCGACGCCCAGCCGGCCATGATGATGCCGTAGACCATGAGCGAGGAGATTGCGAAGATGTACAGGACGCCGACATTGATGTCGGCGATCGCCCAGCCGACATTCACCGGAATGACCGCCCAAGCGGCAAGCGCCAGCGTGGTCGACACCAGCGGCGCCAGCAGGAACACGCCTTTGTTGGCGCCGGCCGGGATCGTCGGCTCCTTGAGCGCGAATTTCAGCATGTCGGCGAAGGACTGGAACAGGCCCCAAGGCCCGACCACGTTAGGGCCCCGCCGCATCTGCACCGCCGCCCAGATCTTGCGGTCGGCATAAATCACATAGGCGATGGCGACCAGCAGGCACACCAGCAGCAACAGGCATTCCGCCAGGATGATGATGAAGGGCCAGAGATAGGTCCAGAAGAATTCGGTGAGTTCCATGGCCGCTACTCCGCCGCCGTCTTGGTGGCCGCGTTGGCCAGGGCCGAACACTCGGCCATGGTCGCGGAGGCGCGCGCGATCGGATTGGTGAGATAAAATTCGCTGACCGCCGAGAACAGCGGCGCCTTGTCCGCCGCGCCGCCGAGCTTGGCGAGCTTGCCAATATCGGCGGCATCGCCGGGGGCGATCTGGTCGAGGCGCATGAAATGCGGGTGCGCGGCAAACAGCGCCTGGCGCAACTGCGGCAGCGAGTCATACGGCAGCGTTTGACCAAGCACCCCGGACAGAGCGCGCAGGATCGCCCAATCCTCGCGCGCGTCGCCTGGCGGGAACGCGGCGCGGTTGGCCATCTGCACACGGCCTTCGGTATTGACGAAGAGCGCCGATTTTTCCGGATAAGCGGCACCGGGCAGGATCACATCGGCGCGATGAGCGCCGCGGTCGCCGTGGGTACCGATATAGACCACGAACGGCCCGGGTGCGATTTCGATCTCGTCGGCGCCGAGCAGGAACAGCACGCCGACGCCGCCCTCCGCCATATGCGCGGCGTCGAGACCGCCCGCCCCCGGCACCATGCCGAGATCGAGAGCGGCCACGCGGGACGCGGCATTGTGCAAGACGCTGAAACCGTTCCAGCCGTCCTTGACCGCGCCGAACTCGATCGCCGTCTTGGCGGCGAGCGAGGCAATGGCTGCGCCGTCCGCACGCGCCAGCGCGCCGGCGCCGACCAGAATGAGCGGATGTTGGGCAGCCTTCAGCGCTTCGGCGAATTTGCTCTTGCCGAGATTGGCGAGGCTCTCCGCGCCAGCGCCGAGGTAATCGTATTGATAGGTCAGGTCGGCCTTTTCGCCGATCAGCCCGATCGGGAAATTGCCGGCGCGCCAGCGCTTGCGAATGCGGGCATTGAGCACCGCCGCCTCGCGCCGCGGATTGGAGCCGATGATCAGCAGCGCGTCGGCCTTCTCGATGCCGGCAATCGTCGCGTTGAACAGATAGCTGGCGCGGCCCAAGGCCGGATCGAGCGCTGCGCCGTCCTGCCGCGCGTCAATATTGGCGCTGCCGAGACGGCCGAGCATATCCTTGAGCGCGTACATCTCTTCGGCGCCCGCCAAATCGCCGACGATGGCGCCGATGCGCTTTCCGCCCGCCGCCTTCACCTTGTCGGCGATGGCCGCGAAGGCCTCTTTCCAAGTGGCCTGCCGCAGGCGGCCGTTCTCACGCACATAAGGTTGATCGAGCCGCTGCGTGCGCAGGCCATCCACGATGTGGCGGGTCTTGTCGGAAATCCACTCCTCGTTCACGTCGTCGTTGGTGCGCGGCAGGATGCGCATGACCTCGCGGCCGCGCGTGTCGATGCGGATCGCTGAGCCGAGCGCGTCCATGACGTCGACCGACTGCGTCTTGTTGAGTTCCCACGGCCGCGCCGCGAACGCATAGGGCTTGGAGGTGAGCGCGCCCACCGGGCAGAGATCGACCACGTTGCTTTGCAGCTCCGAGGTCATCGCCTGCTCGAGATAGGTGGTGATCTCCATGTCCTCGCCGCGGCCAATGGCGCCGAGTTCCGGCACGCCGGCGACTTCGGTGGTGAACCGGATGCAGCGCGTGCAGTGGATGCAGCGCGTCATGATGGTCTTGACCAGCGCGCCGATATATTTGTTCTCGACCGCGCGCTTATTCTCGGCGTAGCGGCTGGCGTCCACGCCATAGGCCATAGCCTGGTCCTGCAGATCGCATTCGCCGCCCTGATCGCAAATCGGGCAATCGAGCGGATGGTTGATCAGCAGGAATTCCATGACGCCTTCGCGCGCCTTTTTCACCATCGGAGTCTTGGTGAAAAGCTGCTTCGGCGTGCCGTCCTTGTTGGGCGCCAAGTCCTTCACGCCCATGGCGCAGGAGGCCTGCGGCTTCGGAATGCCCTGCACTTCGATCAGGCACATGCGGCAATTACCGGCGATCGATAGCCGTTCATGGAAACAGAAGCGCGGGATTTCCGCGCCGGCGGTTTCACAGGCCTGGAGCAGCGTGTACTCCGGCGGAACGTCGATCTCTTTGCCGTCGACAATAAGCTTGGTCATGTCTTCTTCTTCAATTCATCTGGTCCGGCGTCGCCACTCACTCACATTTCCCGGTGCGCGTGCTGCCCGCACCAATCATCCCGCTTGGTAGTCACCCAGCCCGGGTAGTGCCGGGCGTGCTCCGGCACATCGAACACCATGGAAGGCGGCGCCTGATGCCGGCACTGCCCGAGAATCGAACGTTCGCGGCTTGGCTCGCCGCCCGCGCCTTCCGCGGTCGGCCACCAGGATCTGCAGTTGAAGCACCTCAAATTCCGGTTTTCCCACGACATTGTTTTGCTCCACGAGCCGGCCCTTTCCTACTCGGCCGCTTCGCGTACCGCGCCATGGGCGTCGGCGTTGCGCGTGTATTCGTCGATGCGCCGCTCGATCTCGGGACGGAAATGCCGCAGCAGGCCCTGCACCGGCCAGGCGGCGCCGTCGCCGAAGGCGCAAATTGTGTGCCCTTCGATCTGAGTCGTGACTTCCATCAGCATGTCGATCTCGCGCTTCTGCGCGCGGCCTTCCGCCATGCGGGTGAGCACGCGCCACATCCAGCCCATGCCCTCGCGGCAGGGCGTGCACTGGCCGCAGCTTTCGTGCTTGTAGAAATAGGAGATGCGCGCCATCGCGCGGATGATGTCGGTGGACTTGTCCATCACGATCACCGCGGCGGTGCCGAGCGCGGACTTCTTGTCGCGGCAGCCGTCGAAATCCATCAGCAGCGTATCGGCCTGGTCGGCGCCTGCCGGCACCAGCGGCATCGAGGAACCGCCGGGAATGACCGCGAGCAGATTGTCCCAGCCGCCACGCACGCCGCCGGCATGGGTCTCCAGGAGCTCGCGCAGCGGAATGCCCATGGCCTCTTCCACGTTGCACGGCTTCGCGACATGACCGGAAATGCAGAACAGCTTGGTACCAGTATTGTTCGCCCGGCCGATGCCGGCGAACCAAGCAGCACCCCGCCGCATGATGTCGGGCACCGCTGCGATCGACTCGACGTTCTGCACGGTGGTGGGGCAGCCATAGAGGCCGACATTGGCCGGGAACGGCGGCTTCAGGCGCGGCTGGCCCTTCTTGCCTTCCAGGCTTTCGAGCAGCGCGGTTTCCTCGCCGCAGATATAGGCGCCGGCACCATGGTGCACATAGAGATCGAAATCCCAGCCGTGCACATTGTTCTTGCCGATCAGCTTGGCCTCGTAGGCCTGATCGATCGCCGCCTGCAGCCGCTCCCGTTCGCGAATGAACTCGCCGCGCACATAAATGTAGCCGGTGTGCGCCGCCATGGCGCAGCCGGCGATCAGGCAGCCCTCGACCAACAGATGCGGATCGTGCCGCATGATCTCGCGGTCTTTGCAGGTGCCGGGCTCGGATTCGTCGGCATTGACCACGAGATAATGCGGCCGCTCGCCCAGCGTCTTG
Organism: uncultured Alphaproteobacteria bacterium; assembly: GCA_963786025.1. Lineage (GTDB taxonomy): Bacteria > Pseudomonadota > Alphaproteobacteria > Rhizobiales > Xanthobacteraceae > Pseudolabrys. The sequence goes on along the minus strand of CAWAXK010000001.1, from coordinate 10,074 downwards.
GGCATGAACGACCACTTCAGCCCGGTCGGGAAACCGGCGCCGCCGCGGCCGCGCAGGCCCGACGCCTTGACGTCGTTGACGATGCCGTCGCGGCCCTTTTCCAGGATAGCCTTGGTGCCGTCCCAGGCGCCACGCGCGCGTGCGCCCTTGAGGCCCCAGTCGTGCAGGCCGTAGAGATTTGTGAAGATGCGGTCTTTGTCAGCGAGCATTCGTCATTCCCGTGAGCGTGCCGCGTAAATCGATTTGTCGGTGAGCGTGATCGGCCCGCCTGCCGGCGCCGACAATTGCCGGTCCGTCTGCGGACCTGGTTTCGGCGTCTTGCCGGCGGCAAACTGGTCGAGCACTTTGCCGAAGCTTTCCGGCGTCAGGTCCTCGTAGTAGTCGGAGCCGATCTGCACCATCGGTGCATTGACGCAAGCGCCCAGGCACTCGACTTCGACCCAGGAGAACTGGCCGTCGGCGGTAACGTGGTTCTGGTCGCCGATGCGCTTGCGGCAGACGTGCTCCAGATCGTCAGCGCCGCGCAGCCGGCACGGCGTGGTGCCGCACAACTGCACGTGAACCTTACCGACCGGCGTCAGATTGAACATCGTGTAGAAGGTGGCGACTTCCAGCCCGCGGATATGCGCCATGCCGAGCAATTCGGTGACGTGACGGATGGCCGCTTCCGGCAGCCAGCCGCCTACCTGCTCCTGCGCGCGCCACAACAGCGGGATGATCGCCGATTGCTGGCGGCCTTCCGGATATTTGGCCATCTGTTGCTTGGCCCAAGCCAGGTTTTCCTTGCTGAAGGAGAAATCCTTCGGCTGCTGTTCCGGCGGGGCGAGACGACGAACACTCATCGATCGATCTCCCCGAACACGATGTCGAGCGTGCCCATGATGCAGGACACGTCGGCCAGCATGTGACCGCGGCACATGAAATCCATCGCGCTCAAATGCGCGAAGCCCGGCGCGCGGATCTTGCACTTGTATGGCTTGTTGGTGCCGTCGGAGACCAAGAACACGCCGAACTCGCCCTTGGGCGCTTCGACCGCGGCATAGACTTCGCCGGCCGGCACGTGGAAGCCTTCGGTATAGAGCTTGAAATGCTGGATCAGCGCTTCCATCGAGCGCTTCATGTCGGCGCGCTTGGGCGGCACGATCTTGCCGTCGTCGACCGAGACGCGGCCTTGCCCCTCCGGACTGCGCAGCTTCTCCACGCATTGACGCATGATTTTTATCGACTGGCGCATTTCTTCGACGCGCACGCAGTAGCGATCGTAGCTGTCGCCGTTCTTGCCGATCGGGATGTCGAAATCCATTTCGGCGTAGCACTCATAGGGCTGCGCCTTGCGCAGATCCCAGGCCGCGCCCGAACCGCGCACCATCACGCCGGAGAAGCCGCGGTTCCAGGCATCGGCCAGCTTGACCGTGCCGATGTCGACGGTGCGCTGTTTGAAGATGCGATTTTCAGTAAGCAGCCCCTCGAGATCGTCGCAGAATTTCAAGTACGGATCGCAAAAGGCCTCGATGTCGTCGATCAGCTTGTTCGGGATGTCCTGATGTACGCCGCCGACGCGGAAATAGGCCGCGTGCATGCGGGCGCCCGAGGCGCGCTCGTAGAACGCCATAAGATACTCGCGCTGCTCGAAGCCCCAGAGCGGCGGCGTGAGCGCGCCGATGTCGAGCGCCTGCGTCGTGATGTTGAGGATGTGCGAAAGCAGCCGCCCGATTTCGGAAAACAGCACGCGAATAAGCTGGCCGCGCTTGGGCAATTGGACGCCCAACAGCTTTTCGGCCGCCAGGCAGAAGGCGTGCTCCTGATTCATCGGCGCGACATAATCGAGCCGGTCGAAATAGGGCACCGCCTGCATATACGTCTTGTGTTCGATCAGCTTCTCGGTGCCGCGATGGAGCAGTCCGATATGCGGATCGACGCGCTCGACGACTTCGCCGTCGAGTTCCAGCACCATGCGCAGCACGCCGTGCGCGGCCGGATGCTGCGGCCCGAAATTGATGGTGAAGTTGCGTAGCGCGGTTTCCGCCATTTACGTCACGACCCCTTGCCTTCGCCCTTCGCCTTCTCGTCGCCCGGCAGCACGTAATCGGTGCCTTCCCACGGCGACAGGAAGTCGAAAGTGCGGAACTCCTGCGCCAGCTTTACCTTGTCGTAGACCACGCGCTTCTGCTCGTCGTCGTAGCGCACCTCGACGAACCCGGTGAGCGGGAAATCCTTGCGCAGCGGATGGCCCTCGAAGCCGTAGTCGGTGAGAAGGCGCCGCATGTCCGGGTGACCGGTAAACAGCACGCCGTAAAGATCGAAGGCCTCGCGCTCGTACCAATCGGCGCCGTGGAACACGTCGATCAGCGACGGCACCGGCGTCACTTCGTCGGTCGGCGCCTTCACGCGGATGCGCTGGTTCAGCCGCGGCGAGAGCAGATGATAGACCACATCGAAACGCCGCTCGCGGCTCGGCCGGTCGACCGCGGTGATGTCAATGATGCTGACGAACTGACAGGCCGCGTCGTCGCGCAGGAAGGTCGCGACTTTGACGATGTCGGCGGCCTGCACCGTGACCGCGAGTTCGCCGTAGGCGACTTCATAGCCGGTGACCGACGCGGGAAGCGCGTTCTTGATCGTTGCTCCAAGCCGGTCGAGCATCTCGTCCATTCGAAGACCCCCGCTCAACGCTCGATTGTGCCGATACGGCGGATCTTCTTTTGCAGCAGCATGACGCCGTAAAGCAGCGCCTCGGCGGTCGGCGGACAGCCGGGTACGTAGATGTCGACCGGGACGACGCGGTCGCAGCCGCGCACCACCGAATAAGAGTAGTGATAGTAGCCGCCGCCGTTGGCGCACGACCCCATCGAGATGACGTAGCGCGGCTCCGGCATCTGGTCGTAGACCTTGCGCATCGCCGGCGCCATTTTGTTGGTGAGCGTGCCGGCAACGATCATCACGTCGGACTGGCGCGGTGAGGCGCGTGGCGCGAAGCCGTAGCGCTCGCAGTCATAGCGAGCCATCGCCATGTGCATCATTTCGACCGCGCAGCAGGCGAGACCGAACGTCATCCACATCAGCGAGCCGGTGCGCGCCCAGGTGATCAACTCATCGGTGGCGGTGACGATAAAACCTTTGTCAGCGAGTTCGTTGTTGACGCCGACGAAAAATTCGTCGTCGGCGCCGACCGGCTTGCCGGTACGCGGATCGAGAATTCCTTGCGGCGCTGGTGCGACGAGTGTCATCGGGCCATCAATCCCATTCGAGTGCGCCCTTCTTCCATTCGTATATGAAGCCGATGGTGAGGACGCCGAGGAAGATCATCATTGACCAGAAGCCAAAGAGGCCGATCTGGCGGAACGCCACGGTCCACGGGAACAGGAAGGCCACCTCCAGATCGAAGATGATGAACAGGATGGCGACCAGATAGAATCGCACGTCGAACTTCATGCGCGCGTCGTCGAAGGCGTTGAACCCGCATTCGTAAGCCGACAGCTTTTCCGGGTCCGGCTGTTTGTAGGCGACGATGAAGGGCGCGATCAGCAGCACCAGAGCGATCACAAGCGCGATCGCTACGAAAATGACCAGCGGAAGATACGTCAGCAGCAGTGCGCTCATGGCGACCTCAGCGTATAGCCCCGAGCCCCTTACCCGGAATTCGCTCGCCTCGGACTGCTCGGCAGCTCTCAAAGGCGCCGTAGCCCCGCACAAATTTTCCCTTGCCGCGTCTGTGATTACGCCAAGGACGGGAGCGGTTGAGGCTTAGCGCAGCGCACAAAGAGAGGCAAGACGACATTAGGGAACACACAGATTTGCGTGGGCGTATCCGCGTATTGCAGCGATTGACGAGCCGTCAGCGGCCCTCGATAGTCAGCACGGGCGACGCGACGCGCAAAGATCGGGAAACCACGTATGACACACATGCGACATTTCGCAGCCGTTTTCGCTCTGCTGGTTGCAGCCATTATCGGGGCACCACCGGCCAAGGCCGACGACTATCCGTCGCGGCCGGTTCGAATCATTGTCCCGTTCGGCGCCGGCGGGCCGACCGACGTCTATACCCGCGCCATCGCGGAGGAGTTGCGCAAATCGCTGCACCAGACCTTCGTCATGGAGAACAAGCCAGGCGCCGGAACCACCATCGGAACCGACTACGTCGCCAAGGCCGCGCCCGACGGCTACACGCTGCTGATGGTCTCCGGCACGCAGACCGTCAACGAAACGCTCTACACCAAGAAGCCGTATCACCTGATGCACGATCTGGTCCCGATTGCGCCATTGATCGACAGTGACCTGGTGCTGGTGGTGCATCCGTCGGTGCCGGCAAAAAACTTGAGCGAACTGCTCACGCTGGCGCGCGCCAAGCCGGGCACGCTGAATTTCGGTTCGTCCGGTCCGGGTTCCAACTATCACATGGCCGCCGAACTGCTGAAGCATCTGACCGGCATCGACATCGTGCACGTGCCCTACAAGGGCTCCACCGGCATGCGCACCGACATCCTCAGCGGCCAGATCCAGATGCTGTTCGACAGCGTCCCGACCATGGCGCCGTTGATCAAGGCGGGCAAAGTCCGCCCGCTCGGCACCAGCGGCGCCACGCGCTCCGCCATCCTGCCGGACGTGCCGACGATCGCGGAAGCCGGCGTGCCCGGTTTCCAGGCGACGCTTTGGGTCGGCTTCATGGCGCCGGCCGGTACGCCGCAGCCGATCGTCGAAAAGCTCAACGCAGAAATCACCAAGATCGTGTCGCGGCCGGACATCAAAGCGGCGTGGGAGAAGCAAGGCGCCGAGCCGGTCACGATGACGCAGCCGCAATTCAAGGCCTTCATGGACGCGCAGATCGCCAAATGGGCGGGCGTCATCAAGGCCAACCACATTCCAGCAATCAACTAATCTCTCAACACGATGGGTGCGCGATGAATGAAATGAGCATGCCGGCGGCGATCAAGGGCGAGGAGCATTGGACCAACAAAGACGGCGGCGTGAAGCTGTTCCTGTTCGAGAAATGCGCCGGCGATCCGACCAAGAGCGTGGGCACAATTCTGTTCGTGCACGGATCGTCGATGGCCTCGCAGCCGACCTTCGATCTGCAGGTGCCGGGGCGGCCCGATTCCTCGGCCATGGATCACTTCGCCCGCCGCGGCTACGACTGCTGGTCGGTCGACATGGAGGGCTATGGCCGTTCCACCAAGGACCGCGACAACAACGCGCCGATTTCACAAGGCGCCGACGATTGCTATGCCGCCGCACTCTATATCCAAAAGCTGCGGGGCAAACACCCCCTCCTCGTCTACGGTATCTCCTCCGGCGCCCTGCGGGCCGCCATGTTCGCCGAACGGCATCCTGAAATGGTGGCGCGGCTTGCGCTCGACGCCATGGTATGGACCGGCGAAGGCTCACCGACGCTGGTTGAGCGGCGCAAGAAATTGCCCGAGTTCAGCAAGATGAAACGCCGACCGATGAGCAAGGCATTCATTCATTCGGTGTTCGACCGCGACCATCCCGACACCGCCGACCGCACGGTCATCGAGGCCTTCGCCGACGCCGTCGTCGCGCTCGACGATTCGGTGCCGACGGGCACTTACGTCGACATGTGTTCGCGGCTTCCGGTGGTCGACCCCGAGAAGATCACCGTGCCGACGCTGATCATGCGCGGCCAGCACGATGGCATCGCGTCGATGGACGATTTGCTGAAGTTCTTTGCGAAGCTGCCGAACCCCGACAAGCAATTCTCGGTCATGTCGGGCATCTCGCACGCCAGCTTCCAGCAGAAGAACTACATGATGGTCTATCACATACTGGCGAGCTTCTTCGCGCAGCCGGCGCCGGTGTATCGGGGATGATGTTCATCCGTCATGCCCGGCTTTATGCCGGGCATCCACGCCTTGGTTTCTAAGACGAAGGCGTGGATGGCCGGGACAGGCCTGGCCATGACAATAACTAAACTCCAAGCTTATCCGCAAAGTCGGCCAAACTCTTCGCCGCGTAATCGACGACAACAGTCGGCGCTGCCTCGCCGGTGTTCGGGCCATATTCGTTCACGCGCGCGGTGTGCGCCGTGCGCAGGCCGAGCTTGGCGGCGGCGGCGAGATCGTTCGAGTGCGCGGCGACCATCATACACTCGCCCGGTGGCAGATCGAATGCGGCGCAGGCGGCGAGATAGACGACAGGCTTTGGCTTGAAATCGCCGGCGATCTCAGAACCGAGGATCGCATCCCACGGAAAATTATTGCGGCGGGCGAGATCGACCATCAGCGATATGTTGCCGTTCGACACCGGCGCCAGCCAGAATTTCCGCTTCAGCCGCGCCAGCGCCGCCGGCACCTCCGGCCAGGCATCGAGCCGGTGCCAAACCAGCGTCAGACCGTCGAGCACCTCGTCGGACAGATGCTGCAAATCGAAGCGCGGCAACAGCCGCACGAGATTGCGCCGGTGCAAGACATCAAGCTTGGCAAAGGGCTGCCGGCCGGAGCGCACCTCCTCCATCCCGGGCTGGTATTCGCCGCGCCAGGCGTCGGCAAAAGCCGTCCAATCGAGCTTATACCCAAGGGGACCAAGGATATTTTCGCTCTCCCGGGCTACCGACGTGCGCCAGTCCACGATGGTCCCGAATACGTCGAAAAACAGGGCGCGGATTGGGGCTGAAGAGGCGTTCACGCGGCGCCTTTCGGACCCCCGAAGCGGCCGTTTCAGGGCGCCGCAATCGGGGCTAAGTCATTGATAAAATGGCGGGAGCGACCGGACTCGAACCGGCGGCCTCTGCCGTGACAGGGCAGCGCTCTAACCAACTGAGCTACGCCCCCGCGGGCGCCGGATCGAGTTATAGGCGCCCCTACCCCAAGTCAAGGCAAACGCCGTCCTCCCCCGAGAAATTGCGAAAAAGCCTTATTTACCGCTAAGAATTGATGGTCAGACCGCCCCCGAATCGTCTATGCGGGCGATGTGCTTGGCGATCCGCCAAGCACACGGATTCACGAGGAGGGTCCCAAAGATGGCAAGTGTTCCTGGAAAAGCTCCGACACCGACGACCGTCACGCTGAAACATCTCGCCGCGGCGCTCGCTGAAGCGCACGAAATGTCGAAGAAGCAGGCGGAAGCCGTGCTCGGCGATTTCGTCGGCAACATCGTCAAGCATCTGAAGAAGGGCGAGCGCATCCGCATCGGTGGTCTCGGCATCCTTCAGGTGCGCAAGCGCGCCGCGCGCATGGGCCGCAATCCGGCCACCGGCGAAGCGATCCAGATCAAGGCGAGCAAGAAGGTCGCCTTCCGCGCCTCCAAGGAACTGAAAGAGTTGGTCTAACTTCAGACCGGACCCTCCGGGGAATAACGGCAGGCCAGGAGCGGCAAGCTCCCGGCCTGCCGTTTTGCGATTTGGATTGTTGCGGAGGTTGGCTTGCCGAGCCGTAGCATGCGGCAACATGGTCCGCCTTCGGGCTGCGGCGCGACAGCCTTCACTCGCCACGCGAGCGAAGGCTGGTGGGCGATGACGGACTCGAACCGCCGACATCCTCCGTGTAAAGGAGGCGCTCTACCAACTGAGCTAATCGCCCGACCGCGCATGCCCCCGAAAGGTCGGAACCGGTTTTCGGATAAGATCATGCGCGAATAATACTTTACATCCAATATCCCCTGAATGCGGAGCGATGCAAGCACGTCGCCCCGTAAACGAAAACGGCGCCTTGTGGCGCCGTTTCCTTTTACCTTGTTGCCGCGTCAGTGCGCGGTCGTCAGACCGGAGCCGTCGTCTTCCACCACAGGCTCGGCAGCGGCCGCCGTGGCAGCGAGCTTGGCGCTCTCCTCGTCCCAGGTGATCGGCTCGGGCTTGCGCACCAACGCGCGGGCGATGACCTCGTCCATGCGGGTGACCGGGATGATCTCCAGGCCCTTCTTGATCGAGTCGGAGATTTCCACCAGGTCCTTGGCGTTCTCCTCCGGGATCAGCACGGTCTTCATGCCGCCGCGCGAAGCGGCGAGCAGCTTCTCCTTCAAGCCGCCGATCGGCAGCACGCGGCCCCGTAGCGTGATCTCGCCGGTCATGGCGACGTCGCGGCGCACCGGAATGCCGGTCATCACCGAAACGATCGCGGTGACCATGGCGACGCCCGCCGACGGTCCATCCTTCGGCGTCGCGCCTTCCGGCACGTGCACGTGGATGTCGCGCTTGTCGAACAGCGGCGGCTCGATGCCGAAGGCGACCGCGCGCGAGCGCACGTAGGACGCCGCCGCCGAGATCGACTCCTTCATCACGTCACGCAGGTTGCCGGTGACGGTCATCTTGCCCTTGCCCGGCATCATCACGCCTTCGATGGTGAGTAACTCGCCGCCCACATCGGTCCAGGCGAGCCCGGTGACCATGCCGACCAGATCCTCGGCTTCGATCTCGCCGTAACGGTATTTCGGCACGCCGAGATAGTCGCCGACGGTCGCCGCGGTGACGGCGATCGACTTCTTCTTCGAGGTCATCAGTTCCTTCACCGCCTTGCGGATCAGGGTCGACAGCTCGCGCTCGAGGTTGCGCACGCCCGCTTCCCGCGTGTAACGGCGGATCATGAGCAGCAGCGCTTCGTCGTCGATCGACCATTCCTTCTCGTTGAGGCCGTGCTTCTCAACTGCGTGCTTGATCAGGTGCTCGCGCGCAATCTTGACCTTTTCGTCCTCGGTGTAGCCGGCGATACGGATGATCTCCATGCGGTCCATCAGCGGCGCCGGAATATTGAGCGTATTCGCCGTGGTGATGAACATCACGTTGGACAAATCGTAATCGACCTCCAGGTAGTGATCGGCAAAGGTGTGGTTCTGTTCGGGGTCGAGCACCTCGAGCAGCGCCGACGACGGATCGCCGCGGAAATCGGCGCCCATCTTGTCCACCTCGTCGAGCAGGAACAGCGGGTTCGAGGTCTTGGCCTTGCGCATCGACTGGATGATCTTGCCGGGCATCGAACCGATGTAGGTACGCCGGTGGCCGCGGATCTCGGCTTCGTCACGCACGCCGCCGAGCGAGACGCGCACGAATTCACGGCCCGTGGCGCGAGCGATCGACTTGCCGAGCGACGTCTTGCCCACGCCGGGAGGGCCGACCAGGCACAGGATCGGCCCGGTCAGCTTGTTGGCGCGCTGCTGCACGGCCAGATACTCGACGATGCGCTCCTTGACCTTCTCCAGGCCATAGTGGTCGTCGTTGAGAATCTTCTCCGCGCCGATGAGATCCTTCTTGACCTTGCTCTTCTTGCTCCACGGGATCGACAGCAGCCAGTCGAGATAGTTGCGCACGACGGTGGCTTCCGCCGACATCGGCGACATCTGGCGCAGCTTCTTGAGCTCGTGCGTGGCCTTCTCGCGGGCTTCCTTGGAGAGCTTGGTCTTCTTGATCTTCTCTTCCAGTTCGGCGAGTTCGTCTTTGCCTTCTTCGTCGCCGAGCTCCTTCTGGATCGCCTTCATCTGCTCGTTGAGATAGTACTCGCGTTGCGTCTTCTCCATCTGCCGCTTGACGCGGGTCCGGATGCGCTTTTCCACCTGCAGGACCGAGATCTCGCTCTCCATCAGGCCGAGCACCTTCTCCAGGCGCTGGGTAACGACGGGCGTCTCCAGGATTTCCTGCTTGTCCGGAATCTTGACGGCGAGGTGCGACGCGACGGTGTCGGCGAGCTTGGCGTAATCCTCGATCTGCTGGATCACGCCGACGACTTCGGGCGACACCTTCTTGTTGAGCTTCACATAATTCTCGAATTCGGTGACGACCGAACGCGCCATAGCCTCGGCCTCCACGCGCTCGCCCATATCGTCGGCGAGAACGGTGGCATCGGCCTCGTAATATTCGCTGCGGTCGGTGTATTTGAGCACCTTCGCGCGCTCGGCGCCCTCGACCAGAACCTTGACGGTGCCGTCGGGCAGCTTGAGCAGCTGCAGCACGCTCGCTAGCGTGCCGACCTCGAAGATCGAGTCGGTCGCCGGATCGTCGTCGGAGGCGTTCTTCTGCGTCGCCAGCAGGATGAAGGTGTCGGAGCGCATCACTTCTTCCAGCGCCTTGATCGACTTTTCACGGCCGACGAAGAGCGGGACGATCATGTGCGGGAACACCACGATGTCGCGCAG